>CANLTZ010000013.1 GCA_947494145.1 uncultured Jannaschia sp.
GCGCCATAGTGATCCAGCACGGCATCGAACAAATCCGCCTTGTCGCCGAAGGTGGAATAGAGCGTCGGACGGGACACACCGGTCGCCGCGGTCAACGCCCCCAGGGACGCGCCGTCGTAGCCCAGACGCCAAAACGTCCGGGTCGCCGCTTCCAACACAGCGATCCGATCCACACTGCGCGGCCGCCCCCTGGCCTGCCTCCCCGCTCCATCCGACATTTATTTTACCGATCTGCGCATTGTTCGCTGCCATTTTCAGATAGTTGATTGGCTGACGTAAGGAGGGCCGAACTCATCTGAGTTTGAGTTATGCAGCGGATTGTGTGTGCTGCAAGCGTCCTTGGCTGATGGTCGACCGCCTGGTCTTTGCCCGTTCCGGCAGGATGGTCTCGGCCGGTTTAGACGTCGCCTTTGGCATCGGACCTCCGCCTGCCAGACGTAACGGTCGAGCCGATTGACGTGTTCGGACCACGTCTGCCGATGCGAACGGTCCAGTCGTCTAGGAGACGCCGATAACCGAGACTGAGGCGAGGCGCATCGCGCGGCAGGCAGGGGCTTCGATAGGTCCAACCGGTCTTCCGCCACAAGCAGCCGTCAGCGCCTATCCCTTCACCGCGCCCGAGACCAGGGCCGACACGATCATTCGCTGCAACCCCACAAAGACGGCGACCGCGGGTACGACCGCTACTAGGCAGGCCGCCGCCAAAAGCTGGGTGGTCGACGCGCTGACGGACCCCGCAAAGTTGAAGATCGCGACCGAGATTGGCCAATCCCCGTCCCGTTCCAGCAGGATGAAGGGCACCAGGAATTGCGACCAGTTCGTCACCATGGCCAGCACGAAGGCCGAGGCGAGGCCGGGCCGCGCCAGTGGCAGCGTGATGCGCGTCAGAACCTGAAGGCGGGACGCCCCGTCGACAATGGCCGCCTCCTCGATCTCGACGGGGATCGCGTCGAAGGCGACCTTCAGCAGCCAGACCGCCAGTGGCATCCCGAGCGCGCCATAGAGCGCGATTACCGAGGCGTGGAGGTTCAGCAAATCCATCGCCCCCATCCAGCGGTAGAGCGGCACTAGGATCACCAGCGGCGAGATCATCTGCACCGCCAGGATCGCCACCAGCGCGGCCTGCTTGCGCCGGAACTGAAGCCGACTGAACGCGTATGCCGCCGGGATCGCAAGTGCGACCGCCAGCGCCCCGCCCGCCGCCGACAACTTCAACCCGTTCCATAGATAGAGCAGGAAAGCCGGGTCGGAGAGGATGTGTCGGAAATTGCCCAGCGTCGGCGCGTCGGGGATCAGGCGCGCGGCCCCCAGATAGATCTCCGCCGGGGTGCGCAGCGACAGGCTCAACATCCATAGGAAGGGTGCCGCGAAGAACACTGCCAGAAGCGCAAGCCCCCCATAGGTCGCGACGTCGCCCAATCGCGCCTTCACGCCGTCCGCCCCAGCCAGCCATGGATCACGGTCGCCAGCGCCATCGCGACGGCGAACATAATCAGCGCCAGGACGCTGCCGCCGGCGAGGTCCAGGTTGTAGAAGACCGTGTTGAAGGTGAAGAGCGCCAGCACCTCCGTCGCGCGGCCAGGCCCCCCACCGGTCAGGGCCAGTATCGAATCGAAGGTGTTCAGGGTCTGGACTGCGACCAGAACGGTATTGACCGCGATGGCCGTGCGCAGCAGCGGTAGCGTGATCGACCGGAATGTGCGCCAGGGCGATGCCCCGTCCAGCGCCGCCACCTCATAGATCACAGGGTCGATCGCCTTGCGCGCGGCGTAGAACACGATCATCGAAAACGCCGTGCCTTGCCACAGATTTGCGATCACCGCCGAGACGAGCGCCATGCCCGGATCGGACAGCCAAGCCACCGGACCTATCCCGACAAACCCCAGGAGTGAGTTGAGCGTGCCATAGGGCGCCTCATCGAAGAGCATCTGCCAGATCAACCCGTTGGCAATGCCGGGCACGACCCAGGCGGCCAGGACAAGCGTGCGAAAGGTGGTCATACCACGCAGGCCCCGCGCCTCGCCCCGCACGAGCGTCAGCGCGATGGCCAGGCCGAACGCTTGCAATGCGACCACGTTCACGGCCGTGAAGACGAAGGTGGTCACAAGGACTTCCGGCAGGGCCGGGTTGCCCAGCAAGGCGCGTATCGGGGCGGCCGTCCAGGAAGTCGGCGGTCGGATCAGGGTCGCATCGCTGAAGGCCAGACGGAAGACGTCGAGGACGGGCACCGCATAGAAGACCGCCAAGATGGCGACCGCCGGGACGAGCCAGGGCCAGGGGCGCCCGTCGGCGGGCGCCGGGCCGCGCTTCGTCACGGACGTGCCCTCACTGCCGTTCGTAAGCGGCTTGTGCGGCGGCGAAAGCAGCATCAAGGGCGGCCTCGGGCTCTGCTGCGCCTGACAGGACGTCGCCAAGCAGGATTTGGATCTGGTTGGAGATTTCGGGATAGATCGCCGCCCCGGGCCGCGCGACGCCGTTTTGCAGCGCCTCGGCGAAAAGGTTGAATTCCGGCCCCTCATAGGCGTCATAGGCATCATAAAGCGCCGCCGAAGTCGGCAGCAGTCCCTGATAGGCGTTGCCCGGCCCGGCATAGACTTCCCGCGCCATCTCGCCGCAAAGCGCGCGCTTGGCCGGATCCTCGCTCAACGCGGCGATAGCCCATCCACCGGTCCCTGTCGCGCGCTGGTCTTCGGTCGGACCGGGCAACTCGGAAACGGCCCAATTCGCGAACTGCTCGGGCGGAAGCGTCGTGCGCAATTGCCCGTACTGCCAGTTACCGCCGACAAACATTGCCGCCGACCCGGCTGCCGCGGCGGCGTTGAATGCGTCGTAATTGGTGATCGAGGTGACGCGCTGCGGGGCCGCGCCGCTTTCGACCAGGCCCTGGTAGAAGCCCACCGCGTCGAGGAATTTCTGCCTGTTCTCACCCTCACCGAAAACGGGGGCGCCGGTCTCGTCGACCAGCCGACCGCCCTGCGCCCAGAAATTCGCCAGCCAGTCGAAGGCCGCGCCTTCCCAACGGCCCCCGTTGAACAGAATTCCCTCTTTCCCGGCTTCCGCCGCCGCCAGTGCGGCAACCTCGACCTCCGCCCACGTCGCGGGGGCGTCTGGGACGATGCTGGTGTCGCGATAAAGGACGCGCAGATCCGTGAACCACCACCAAGCCAGAACGTCGCCCGCGTCATTCGTGACGGCCTCGCGGACATAGGGAAACAGGTCGGCAACCTCCGCCTCCGAAAAGGTCTCATTCATCGGTTGCAGGACGCCCGTCTGCTCGAAAAGCGCAAGCTGGCTTGAATCGACCATGGCGCAGTCTGGGCCGCGCCCCGCTTGGGTCTGCTGCAACAGACGCGCCTGCTCCTGCCCGATATTGCCGGTCTGCAATTGTGTCTCGATCCGCCAGTCGGGACGTTCGCGAATGAATGCCGCAAACAACTCGGCGAAGGCCTCGGCTGTGGCCGCGTCCGCCGAATAGAGGTCATAGGGCGTCAGCCGGAACGTCATCACGTTTGGCGCGTCAGGCAGGCCGACGCGATCTCGGGTGACAAGATCCTGCGCGTGCGCGGCCAAAGGTGCGGCAGCAATTGCAGTGGCAAGGATGATGGGTCTCATGACGGTTCTTTCTACAGGGAGCTCAAAAACGGTAGGAGATGTATGATGTTATGATGACCTCAACGCTACCGGCGAGCGGATTGAGGTCGACCAGTGGGTAGAATGCCGCTGGAAGATCAGGCGCGATTTGGCGTTGGCGCTCCGGGGACATGCAAGCTGGGCCGTATCCGCGGCTATGTCTCTGGGTTCGAGCCTTGAAAGCGACAACCCGCCGCCCGCGTGTCACTGGTCGGGTTTCTGCCGGCCTGACCATCCATGTCCGCAAAATGCCCGCAGGGTGCAGTGGCATGACGAAGGTCACGCGGGGCAGTAGACCCGCAGGACGGGCGAGCAGGACGTCGAGGGGGGTCTTTCGTGTCATTCGGCTCCCTTCGGCGCGCATGACGACAATAGGCTGAGCGCGCCCGCCGGGTCGACCGCAAACAGCGAATGCGACGACACGAAGCACCGACGGTTGGACCGCCGGGTCGAAGACCGTCTTCTGCTGGTAACCGTGAACGGATTTGGCGCGGACAAAGTTTCAAGTTGGACCCCTTGCCGTTATACAGACAAGAATGGCCCCGCCGTTGAGCCGCAGTGGCGCGGCCGCGGGCGGGAACGTGTATTGACCAAGTCCAGGACGGGATCGTGTTGGTAGGTATCCAGACTTAGTGGAGCGACCGCGCATCGCGCTTCAGGCGCGCGCCCGTTAGGCGGGTACTGCCCTCGCCCATGTGAAGCCAAGCGCCAGAGAGGGGCGACGTCCACAGAGCGGCTCCCCAGCGATGGTCCTGCCCGTGGGCCGGGCTGCACGCCGGATGATCGTGCTCACCCCATGGAGCCTTGCACGGACCACTCCCGTTCTTGGCGAGGGCCAGCCCTAGAAGACGGGAGGCCCATTCGGGCCGCTCCCTTACGAGGGGATTGTTGCACGCGCGGCGTCAGCCCGGGAAGCATCCGTCGAGATGTCACACATAAACATGACGCGCGATTTCGTGACGATATCTGGAGGTCATCTGAAGCGGCGGATTTCTGGAAGGGCTAATGCAGTAGCCCCGTCCACTCACCTATTCCAAGGCGCCTTATGGACACAAAGTGGTTTCCGAAAACGCTCTGACATCGCATTAATATTGCACCGTTACTCGAAAAGCCGACGGATCAGATTTTTCGAGAAGTGCTATAACTTCGCCAGCGCTGCTTCCAGCGCGGCGCTATCCTCGATCTCTAACCGCACGGGCAGGGTCAAAACCCGCCCACGCAAGGCAGGCGGCAGGCGTACCGCGTCTTTTTCGGTAGTCACCGGTTGGGCGGAAAGCTTGGCCGCCCGTTCGCCCAAGCGCTTGAGCAAAGCGGGCGACAGCGGCTGGTGGTCGGCCAGGGCTTCGGTCCCGCGAATGTCCGCGCCCAGATCGCGGAGCGTCTGGAAGAACTTCTCAGGCCGCCCGATGCCTGCGAAGGCGAAGACGGGCAGGCCCTTCCACGTCATGCCGGTGGCCAGGGGCCGCAGATGTCCCCTGATCTGTGGCGGTGCGCCCGGGGGCAAGGCCACCTCCCCCTCGCCAACCAGCAGCAGCAGATCGGCGCGGGCCAGGCCCTTGGACAGCGGCTCCCGCAAGGGGCCTGCGGGGATGATACGGCCATTGCCGAAACCGGTGGCCGCATCGACGACCAAGATGGACAGATCCTTCGCGGGGTCCGGGTTCTGGAAGCCATCATCCAATACGATCGCCTGCGCCCCCGCATCCACTGCGGCTACCGCGCCCGCCGCCCGGTCGCGCGCTACCCAACAGGGGGCGAAAGCGGCGTGGAGCAGTGGCTCATCCCCCACATGCGCGGCGCTGTGGCGGGCCGGGTCCACCTGCAACGGCCCCGCTTCAAACCCGCCATGGCCTCGGCTGACCACGTGGGCCGCGACGCCCCTAGCGGCCAACATCTGGACCAGGGCGATGACGGCAGGCGTCTTGCCCGCGCCGCCCGCCACCAGATTGCCCACACAGATCACCGGCACGTCCGCGCGCATCCCGGCCCTTGCCATCCGCCGCGCCGTGGCCGCCGCGTAGAGCGCCCCCAGCGGCGACAACAAGGCCGCCCGAAGACCGGGCGGGCGCTGCCAGAAGCGGGGTGTGCGCATCAATCGACGCCGTCGAGCATCGCGAAGAGTAGGTCCATGGCCTTCTCGGTCACATCCGCCCCTTCGGAGCACACCTCCCACGCGGCATGGGCCATGCCCGCGGCCTGGTCGGGCTCCAAAACCTGGGTGACCGCGTCGCCGAGCGTGTCGGCGGTTACCAAACGCACCGCCCGGGCGGCGCGCAGGCGGTCGAAGATGTCGGCAAAATTGCCCACATGGGGCCCGTGCAGAATGGCGCTGCCCAGGGCGGCGGGTTCAAAGGGGTTGTGCCCGCCCACATCCACCAGCGACCCGCCCAGGAAGGTCACGGGGCACAGGCGATACCACATCCCCATCTCGCCCACGGTGTCAGCCACGTATATCTGCGTCTCGGCGCCGATTTCGTCATCTGCTGAGCGCAGGGCCACCTTCCAGCCATCCCGTCGCAGGGTCGCCGCGATGTTGGGGCCGCGTTCGGGGTGGCGGGGCGCGATAATCAACAGCAATTTGTGCCAGGATTTCAGCCCTTGAGCATGGGCTTCCGCGGCCAAGGCCTCCTCCCCCGGATGGGTCGAGGCAGCCAGCCAGCAGGGCCGCCCCGCCAGAAGCGCGGTCAGATGGCCGCGCTCGGCCTCATTATCGGGCAACGCGCCGGAGCCTTCCTTCAGCGTGCCAGTCACCTCAAGGCGCGTCTGGGATAGGCCTAGCGCCAGCAATCGGTCGGCGGTGGCCTTGTCTTGGGCCTGCACGTGGTTGATGCGCGCCAGAAGCGATGTGGCCGCGCCCCGGGCCCAACGCCAACGACGAAACGAGGCATCGGTCATCCGTGCGTTGATCATGGCCACCGGCACCTCGCGAGAGGTGACTTCGTGCAGCATACCTGGCCAGATCTCTCCCTCGGCCAGCACCACCAGATCGGGGGTCCAATGGTCCAGAAAGCGCCGCAGCCAGGGCCGCACATCCAGAGGCACGTATTGATGCACAGTCCGTTCGGGTAAGCGCTCAGCCAGCACGGTTGCCGATGTCACAGTACCCGTGGTCAGCAGGAAGGATAGGTCCGGGCGTTCTTCGCCCATGCGGCGGATCATCTCTAACAGGGAGACGCTTTCCCCAACGCTGGCCGCATGGAACCAGACCAAAGGCCCATCGGGCCGTGGCAGGACGGATTGGCCCCGCCGTTCTGCCAACCGGTCGCCGTCTTCCTTGCCCTGCGCCAGCCTGCGCGCCAGGGTCTGTTCGCCGAAATTGGTGGCCCGGTCGGACCAGGCCAGATAGGCGGACAAGATCCGGGAACGCGGGCCCTTGGCCATGGTGTCTAGCCCAGTTCTTCGGTGGGCGAAGCCTCGGTTTCCTCGTCCCGAAGACGGTGAATATGGGCAATGAAATAGCGTATATGGGCATCGTCCACGGTGCGTTGAGCCGCGCCCTTCCAGGCGTCATAGGCCGAGGCGTAGTCGGGATACATGCCGACGACGTCGATCTTGTCCACATCGGCAAACTGGGTCGAGCCTGGGTTGACCAGTTCTCCGCCGAAGACGAGGTGCAGGCGTTGGACCATCACGTGGCTCCTTCATGTAGGTGTAGGTGCTTTCCTAACGTGTGGTGGGGGGAACTGGAATGGGGCTTAGGTTTGGAATTCACCGGGCTGCTTACAGCGACCAATGCTGGCTGCTCTACCCTGGACCGGAATGAAGCCCGCAGCGCGCCGGTCCATCGGTGGGCCGTCCCCCGGCCTGTCGATAGACGGGCTTGTCGGCGGAAGATTTCGACACGTCTTCAGATTTCCGGACCCTTTGCGAACGAAAAAGTCACTGGTTCAGTCGACTTATCCGCCCTCCCCACCCAGAGGCCAAACCAGCCGATCCAACAAAGCCCCTGCGATTGTGGGCGTCCCGGCCACCACGCCGTTCACCTGGGGGTGCGGATTGTTGAAGCGCAGGTCTGCGCCGCTGCGGTCGGCCACGTGGCCACCGGCCTCGGCCACGATCAGGGCGCCGGCGGCGATATCCCATTCCCAGGCTTGGCGCAGGGTGATCATCGCATCGAAGCGGCCTTGGCCCACCAGGGCCAGGCGATAGGCAAGCGAAGACCGGAACGTGCGCTTTACCGGTGGGGTGCCGTCTTTCCAGTGGATGTCTTCGAAATTGGTCTTGGCGCCCAGCACCGTGGCGCCGTCCAGCGCGTCACGGCCCGAGGCAGTGATGGCACTATCGTTCAGTGTGGCCCCTGCGCCGCGCGCTGCGGAAAACAGCCGCTCCCGCACGGGCAGGTGGACAGCGGCGGCGATGGGCACGCCGTCTTCCACAATGGCCAGGGAATGGCTGAAATTGCCATGCCCGTCGATAAAGGCGCGCGTGCCGTCGATCGGGTCCACCACGAACACGCGACGCTTGTCCAGCCGCGCTGCATTGTCGGCACTTTCCTCAGACAGCCAGCCGTAATCGGGGCGCGCGGCCAGCAAACGGGCGCGCAGCATGGCATCGATTTCCAGGTCCGCCTCAGTCACGGGGCCTTGGCCATCGCCCTTGTCCCAGGTGGTGGGGTCTCGCTTGAAGTGGCGCAGGGCGATCTCACCTGCCGCGCACGCTGCCTCAACCAGAAGCGCGCGGTCAGCTTCCGGCAATCGTCAGCCCCTCCACCAACAGCGATGGGACTTGGCGACCCACATGGGTCCGCGCGTCATTGGCGGGCACGATGCTGCGCAGCATGTCGCGCAGGTTGCCCGCCACGGTGCATTCATTGACCGGGTAGGCGATTTCGCCGTTTTCCACCCAGAAGCCCCCGGCGCCACGGGAATAATCCCCCGTGGTGGCGTTGATCGACGACCCGATCATGGAGGTTACCAGAAGCCCCGTGCCCATCTGCGCCAGCAAGTCGTCGCGGCTGGCCGCGCCTTGGGTCAGTTGCACATTCGTCGACGCGGGCGACGGCGGTGACGATGCACGCCGTGTAGCATTGGCCGTGCTGGCAAGGCCCAGTTTGCGCGCCGTGGCCAGGTCCAGGACCCAGCCTTGCAAGACGCCGTCGGCCACGATGGCGCGCTTGGCACTGGGCAGCCCTTCCGCATCCACGGGGCGGGAGCCTGAGATGCGCGGCATGAGCGGGTCTTCGATCAGGTCCAGGCCCTTGGGCAGCACCGCCTCGCCCATGGCGTCGCGCAGGAAGCTGGCGCCGCGCGCGACCGCGCCGCCATTCACCGCGCCCAGCAGATGCCCAATCAAGCTGCCCGCCACGCGTTCGTCGTACAGAACGGGAAAGGCGCCGGTGGGGGGCTTCTTCGCCCCCGCCCGCGCCACCGTGCGTTCTGCGGCGATGCGGCCCACGGTTTCTGGGTCGTCCAGATCGGCGCGGTGGATCCGGCCATCACCGTAGTAGTCCCGCTCCATCCCGGTGCCTTCGCCGGTGATGGCGACGCAACTGAGCGACGTGCTGGTGCGGTGGTAGCCGCCGGAAAAGCCGTTGCTGGCGGCCATGAAGACACGGCGTTCCCCCGTTCCCGCCCCCGCGGCGCTAACTTGGCTGATGCCGTCATGGGCCAGGGCCGCGGCCTCGGCGCGGGCGGCCATGTCTTGCAGCGCGGCGGGCGACAGCATCTCTTCGCTGTCCACCAGGTCCAGCGCCGCCGCATCCCAATCGCGGGCCAATTGGTCCGGGTCCGCCAAGCCCACATGGGGGTCTTCCGGGGCTTCGCGGGCCATGGCCACGGCGCGTTCGGCCATCTGGGTGATCGTGGCGGGCGATACGTCGCTGGCCGACACGCAAGCCTGGCGTCGACCCAGCAAGACGCGCAGGCCGATCTCGATTTCTTCGGCGCGTTCGGCATGTTCCAGCTTGCCGCCCAGCACATCCACGGAGACGGAGCTGCCTTCAAAGGCCACGCAATCGGCCGCATCGGCGCCCGCGTTTTTTGCCGCGCGAAGCATGGCATCGGAAAGGTCGGACAGATCGGTCATGGGACAGGCGCTCACGTCAGGGTTGCCCAATGGCAGGTAGCCCTGACGTGCCGCCGTCTCAAGCCCGCGTCTGCGTCATTGCAGCGGCAACCCATTGGCGGTGATGCCGCCGCCTTCGGTGAATTCGATGGTGGATTGCAGTTGGTCTTCGCCCACTTGCTCTGCCACGGCGCCCGACATGCCCTTCACGAAGGCTGCCTGTTCAGCCGGTACGAAGCCCAGGGCCACCAGCTTGTCCACCAGCGCGAAGCCGCCATCAAGCGATAGCTCGATCGTGCCCACAGGCTCGGGCACGGGGGTGGAGACCGGGAAGTCCAGATCGCCCGTGCCGCGCAGCGACGCGCCCGCCAGATCAAGTTCCAGCGCGTTGAGCGTCAGGGACTTCAATTCACCCGGGGGGCCTTGCAAGGTGGCCAGGCCGTCCGGATCGCCGATCAGGTCCACAAGCATCCGCGCACCGCCCACCAGGTCCACGACCAGCGTGGCAGGGTCGCGGGGCAACTGACCCGTGGGATCGAACAGTGCCCAAAGCGTTTCGTCGATGACGAGATCGCGAAGCACGACGTCCAGCCCGAAAGGTTTGGTATCTTCCGACACGCCCATCGGCAAGGTGAAGCCCAGGACGGTTTCGGCCATGGAGGCGTTGATCGGCACCGGGAATTGCGGGACCTGCAGCGCCATCTGCGCGCCTTGGGACGAAAACGTCTCGGTCAGGCCATCGCCGTCGACGCCCACGAAGATCTCTCCGCCGGTCGATGAGGCGTCGAACTGGAATGGCCCGTCCAACGTGTCCGCCGTGATGGCCGTTTCCGAGCCGCCATGGCCAAAGGTGAAATCGAAATTGATGCCCTCCAGGTTGAAGGCGCCGCCGTCTTCGGGAAGCAATCCAGGCAGCATGGTGCCCCCGCCGGTCCCAGTCAGCGCCGTCGCGACATAGCTGACGTCAAACGGTTCTTCCGCTTCCAGGTCGCTGGCGGAAACGGTCAAAGCCTCGGCGCTGAAGTCCTGGTTGATCGCAACCCCTTCGCCATCGGGCGAGGATGTATAGGTCGTCGCGAGGTTCGTCATCTCCATGACCAAGGCGATCGGATCGGGGGCGTTGGGGCCTGCAATATCCTCGAATTCATAGCTGAAGCTGGCCGCGTTCATCACATAGGTGCGCACGTCGCCGTCTTCTGAGACGGTGAAGTCGAGCCCTTCATGTCGCATGATGAATGTCTGTTCGATCACCTCGCCCGCGCCCTCGGTGCGCGTGGTGGTTGTCATTTCCTCAGGAAGTTCGATGCGCAGGCTGCCGTCGCCCTGTTCGATCATCCGCAAGGTGCCGTAATTGGAGCTGCTGGATAGGTCTTCGCCGAAATCGAAGGTCATGGTCATATTGTCCAGCGTCAGCGTTCCGCCGGAATAGGTCTCATCGGCTGTCAGCGCCATGCCGAAGCTGCCATATATCTCCTGCCAGTCGGCCCAGACATCAGGGGCAGACAAATCCGCCCAGGCGGACGGGGCGGTGGCAAGCATAAGGGCGGCGGCGCCAGCAAAGGCATGTTTCGGCATGGGGAAGGTTCCTATAGAAATGGGTCGAAGCTAGTTGATCTGACCCCGCGGGCGGGGTCAACCGGAGGGCCCAAATGACTGACCTGACAGGCAAGACCGTCCTTATCACGGGCGCATCCCGTGGCATCGGGGCAGCGGCGGCCCGGGCCTATGCCGCCGCGGGGGCCAATGTGGCGCTTCTGGCCCGCGGCACCGATGCCATCGCGGAACTTGCGGGCGAGATCGGAGAACAGGCCCTGGCTATTCCCTGCGACGTGGCCCGCTGGCACGAAATGGCCACGGCGGTGCAGGCCACGGTGGACACGTTCGGCGGGCTCGATGTGCTGGTGGGCAATGCGGGTGTTATCGATCCCATTGCGCCGCTCTCGGAAGGGGAGCCGGATGCCTGGGGCGCGGCCATCGATGTGAATTTGAAGGGCATCTATCACGGCATCCGCGCGGCCCTACCCGTCATGTTGGGCAGGGGCGGCGGCACCGTGATCACCCTGTCATCGGGGGCTGCGCACCGCCCGGTCGAAGGCTGGTCGGCCTATTGCGCCTCCAAGGCGGGGGCCAAGATGCTGACTGACGCGGTCCATCACGAACATGGCCGCACGCTGCGCGTCATGGGGCTGTCGCCTGGAACAGTGGCCACCCAGATGCAGCGCGACATCAAGACAAGCGGCATTGGCCCGGTCGCCGCCCTGGAATGGGAGGCCCATATTCCACCGGAATGGGTGGCGAAGGCGCTTGTCTGGATGTGTGACGCTGCCGCCGACGATCTGCGCGGCACGGAATTGTCGCTGCGTGACGACACCCTCCGCGCCAGGATCGGCCTTTCGTGATCCGGGTCGAAGATGCGGGTGGGCGCAGTGTTCTGATCATCGACCGGCCCGACCGGGCGAATTCCTTGACGGCCGACATGTTGCAGGCCCTGGCTGAGGCGGTGGAGGCCCGCCCCGACGGTGCCCTGATCCTGACGGGGGTGGGCGACAAGGTCTTCAGTGCCGGGGCCGATCTGGAGGAGGCGCGCACGGGCCTCGCCACCTCACCGCTATGGGAGCGGCTTTCGGGCGCCATTGCGGTCCATCCGGGCCTCACCATTGCCGCGCTCAACGGCACAATGGCGGGCGGTGCCTTCGGGATGGCGCTTGCCTGCGACATTCGCCTGGCCGTACCGGGCGCGGCGTTTTTCTACCCGGTGGCCAAGCTGGGCTTCCTGCCCCAACCCTCAGACCCGCCGCGTCTGACCGCCCTGGTGGGCCCGGCCCGCGCCAAGCTTATTCTGGCGGCGGGGGCACGGCTGGACGCGGCGGAGGCCCTGGCTTTCGGTCTGGTGGACCGCATCGTGGACGACCCGCTGGCGGCGGCGCAAGAGATGACGACCTTTGACGCGTCTCATGTGGCGGCCATCAAGGCCATGGTGCCGGGGTCACTGGCCTGAAGGCGGGGAGGGGGCGCTGCCCCCGCTTCGGCAAGCCGAAGCCCCCCGGGATATTTTTGCCAGGAAGAAGGGGCGGGCCTTCAACCTCGCGGTGCCTGACAAGGCAGCGTGGTATCGTCGATTGCGTCCAGGAACGTGATTTTCGGTGGCTCGATCAGTTGCGCCATGAGCGTGTCGAGCGCGCCCGTAGCATCGCGCCAGGCCAGATAGGCCCGGTATTGCGTGAGCGATTCCCAGCTTTGGAGCAGTACAAAAGTTACGGGATCGGCGCGGTCTTGTGTCGTCCAACTATAGAGGAGCCCCGACGCCAGCCGCGTGGTCGGAATGACGGCGGGGCTTTGTAGATAGGTACTAAGCGCCTCCGCGTCGGAGGCACGCAGCTCGGTCATGACCAGAACGGGCCTGGCCCCTTCTGGCCTTTTGACGGCCGGGGGGCGCCGGTCGGGCTGCTCCGGGAAGGGGACGACAACATTCATGTTTCTTTCCTTCCCTGACATGGCTCGGCCCGGCGTCCCCGCCTGATTTTATTCAGCCGCCTGTGCAGGATAGGTGGAAGCGATGGTTTCCACCAGAAGTGCCCCAACGGCAGGGGCCGACGCTGGGTTCTGACCTGTGACCAATCTGTCGTCACTGACGGCATGGGACTGGAAATTGTCCACGCCTTCGAACTTGCCACCCAGTTCGCGCAATCGCGTCTCTAGCGCGAAGGGCATCGCGCTTGTCAGTTCGACCGCCTCTTCTTCGGCATCGGTGAAACCGTTGACGCGCACGCCGCTGACCAAGGGTGTGCCATCGGGGCGGGTCGCAGCCACCAGACCTGCGGGCCCGTGGCAAACCGCGCCGACGACGCCGCCTTTCGCGTGTATGTCGGAAACGATACGAGCAAGCGCGTCAGACGTGGGGAAGTCATACATCACGCCGTGTCCGCCGGGCAGGAAGATGGCATCCCAATCGTCAGCGCTGACGGTGTCGATCGCGGCAGTGGTCTTCAACGCGGCCATGGCATCTTCATCTTCCAAGAAGCGCGTGACGGCGGCGGGGCGTTCAGCCGGATCATCGGCCAAGCTGGTCGGATCATGGGGTGGACGACCACCTGCGATGGAAGCCAGGCCGACTTCGTGTCCGGCATCACGCAGCGCCCAGTAGGGCGCGGCCATCTCGTCAAAGTAGAAGCCAGTGGCGCGACCTGTGTCGCCCAGTTTGTCATGGGATGTGAGGGTGATGAGAATACGGGCCATGGGGGCCTC
Organism: uncultured Jannaschia sp.; assembly: GCA_947494145.1. Taxonomy (GTDB): domain Bacteria; phylum Pseudomonadota; class Alphaproteobacteria; order Rhodobacterales; family Rhodobacteraceae; genus Jannaschia. The sequence goes on from CANLTZ010000013.1 coordinate 13,879, forward strand.
CTGTCGTTGCTGTCATTGTTGCAATGGACAGGTGGGGGCAAAAGTTCCTTAACACCAATCGCCCGTGCCGATAGTTCGGATCGGTCAGGCGAAGGCGTCTTCGATCCGGGCGCGGAACCACTTTTCCGCCGGGTCGGCATGGCCCGCTTGGCGCCACGCCAGGCGGTTGACGACGGGCGGGATGTTCACCGGACAAGGGTCCGCGGCCAGCGTGCCATCCGCCACCAGCGCATCGGCGACGAAATCGGGCACCGTGGTCACCATGTCGGTCCCGCGCAGGGTGGCGGGCAGCAAGGCGAAGCCGGGCAAGCCGATGGCCACGTGGCGCGACCGTTCCCCCAGGGCTTCGTCCACGAAGCCCGATAACTCGCCCGAGGGTGTCACCAGCGCGTGGGGCCGTGTGCAGAATGCGTCCAGCCCATCCACGGGGGCGCTGCCCGCATCGCGCAGCACCAGCCAGGGTGCCCTGCGCAGCACCTTGATGCGCGCCAATGCGGGCGGGTCATGGCGCAGATAGGCGAGGGCCGTGCTGATTTCGCCGGTGGACAACATGCCCGGCAGGCTGCGGTAATCGCCGATGCGGATGATCAAGTCGCACTTGGGCGCTGCGTCGCGCAACACGGCGTTTAGCTTCGGCAGGATGGCAAGCGCGACGCCGTCGGTGCAGCCCAGCCGAAAGGTGCGTGCGTCTGTGGCCGGGTCGAAGGGGGTGGAGGCACCGATGGCTGCCACGAGCGCATCCAGGTGCGGGCGCGCGGCTTCTTGCAGGGCCAGAGCGCGGGGTGTCGGTTCCAATCCCCGTCCCTGGCGGACGAGCAACTCGTCGCCCGTGATGTCCCGCAGCCGCGCCAAGGTACCCGATACCGTGGATTGTGCCAGGCCCAGCCGCGCCGCCGCCTTGGTGGTGGAGCGTTCCTCGATCAGCACCACGAGCGCGGAGATCAGGTTCAGGTCAAGCGCGCCAAGCGCCGTGCGGGTGAAAGCCATGGCCCAGCTATACGATGTCGCAGGCTAAGGGGAATGGGCGCGATCAGTTTTGCAGGCCCCGGCGCTGCATTTCCAAAGGGATATTGAAGAGGCTCGCACCCAGGGACGTATTGGTCTGCATGTCGCCCAGCACCACCGTGGTCTGGTTGCCGGTGTCGTCGGTGATGACCCATTGGCGCAGCGTGACCGGGGCGGGGGTGAAGACCAGTTGGATACGTCCGGCCTGCGGATTATCGGGGTCTTGCAAGGTGATGGCCGTCTGAGTGGCGTCGCCGCCATGGCCCACAACCATGCCCGACCGGCCCAGATCGACATTTTCGGCCAGAATGATGGAAAGGGGGGTTTGAGACAGCGGATATTGTTCGGGCGGGGTGTTGGAGACGGGGTCGAACACGGCCACCTGGCCGCCACCCGCGATCACGAGGCCCTTGTTGGGCGCGTCGTAGTCGAAGCGCGCGCGGCCCGGGCGTTGCAGGCTCAGATCCCCGGTGGACAGGCTGCCATCCCCGTTGATCTGTGTGAACTCCGCCTGGGCCGACCGGAAGGAGTTGAGATAGCGGCTGATATCGTTGACCGAGACTTCGGCCAAGGCGGGCAGGGCAAGCGAAGCGAAAGCTGTGGCGAGGGCGAGGATGCGCATGGGGCGGCTCCGACGGTGACGTGTCTTTGGCTGACATATAGGGGTCGGTGGCGCGAAATGCCCAACGTTATGGGATAGCGCGGCGGCGCGGGGCGGTATCGGGCCGGGTTTGGGGGCTGCGTGTGTATGCGCCTCGACGTTGCGTTGGGCCACCTTCGGCACGGCTCGGCTCCCTTGGGCAAACGCCATCCTTCGGTGCCAATGAAGTCCCGCCCCTCATATCCTTGACGATAGAAATGGTTTATCCTCCCCGCCTAGATGATCAAAAGCCAACTCACCCTCAAGCAGCTCGAAGCCTTCTCTTTCGTCGTCGACACGGGCACGTTTCGCGCCGCCGCCAGCGCGCTGGGCACCACGCAGCCCAATATCTCTGCTCGCATTGCGGCGCTGGAGGCCGCGTTGGGGGTAACGCTGCTGGACAGGGATGCGGGCTCCGTCCGGTTGACGGCCAAAGGTGCGGATCTGCTGGCCAAGACGCGGCAGGTGCTTTGGGCGGGCGAGGCCTTGTTGGAGGAAGCGGGGCGCCGTGACCTGATCACCGAACGGCTGCGCCTTGGTGTGACGGAATTGGTCGCCTGCACGTGGCTGCAAGCCTTCCTGCGGCGCATGAAGGCGGCCTATCCGAACCTACGTGTCGAGCTGCAAGTGGATCTGTCCACCCGGATTGATGAAAACCTGTCCGATGGGCTGCTGGACCTCGCCTTTCAGACCGGGCCCTTCAAGACCGCTTTGACTGGGACCGCCCCCTTGGGGGTGGAAGGCTATGCTTGGGCGGCCAGTCCCGACCTTGCGGCGACGCTCGGCCCCGGCCCCGATCTGGCCCGGCTGTTCGCCCATCCGGTGCTGACCCATGCCAAGCATACCCAGGCGGGCCTGGCGCTGCATGCGGTGGCCGAGGCGCGGGGATGCGATATCGGCCAGATCGTCCATTCCAGCGCCCTGTCGGCCTGCCTGCCCATGGCGTGCGAAGGGTTCGGCGTGGCCTTGCTGCCCGAGGCGTTGATCCGTGCGGAGTTGGGGAATGGGCGCCTCGTGCCGCTTGACTGCGATTGGCTGCCCGACCCACTTTCGTTCTTTGCCCGCTACCGCGCCGATGCGGCGCCTCTTTTCGTGGTGCAGGCGGCGGGTTTGGCGGCGGATGCGATGTCGGAAGATATCAAAAATCTATCGCACCAAGTAAATCAATCGATTTGATTTCTTGCCGCTGCTTCGGCTTCTTGGACGCGACGCACCCATCCCGTCGAGCCGGAGGCCCATATGACATCCCCTTCAACCCGGCTCGGCGTGGATATCGGCGGCACCTTCACGGATATCGTGCTTGAAACAGGGGGGCAGAGTTTTTCCAGCAAGGTGCTGACCACCTATGCCGCGCCCGAAGATGCCATCATCGACGGGATGCACCAGGTCTGCGCAAAGGCGGCCATCCGCCCTGCGCAGATCGACCAGATAATTCACGGCACCACGCTCGCCACCAATGCGCTGATCGAACGGCGCGGCGCCAAGACCGCGCTGATCACCACCGAAGGCTTCCGCGACGTGATCGAAATGCGGACGGAAAGTCGGTTTGAGCAATATGACCTGAACCTGACCCTGCCCGAGCCGTTGCTGCCCCGCCACCGTCGTTTCACCGTGCCCGGCCGGGTGGATGCACGGGGGCAAATTCTGGTCGACCTGACCCGCGCCGATGTCGAAGCCGTGGTGGACCAGGTCGCCCAGGGCGGTTTCGCATCCGTCGCCGTGGGCTTGATCCATTCCTATCTGAACCCCGCCCATGAACGGCTGGTGCGTGATGTCCTGGCGGAGCGGCTGCCCGATATCTCGGTTTCGATCTCGTCGGAAGTGTCGCCCCAGATGCGCGAATATGAACGCTTCAACACCGTGGTCGCGAACGCCTATATCAAGCCGCTCATGGCGTCCTATCTGGGCCGCCTGGAAGATCGCCTGCGTGGCGAAGGCGCCGATTGCCCCATCTTCCTGATGCATTCGGGCGGCGGTATCATCGGCGTGCAGGATGCCGCTCAGTTCCCCGTCCGCCTGGTGGAATCGGGCCCTGCCGGGGGTGCCGTCTTCGCCGCTCATATCGCGGCGCGCCATGGCATCGACAAAGTGCTCAGCTTCGATATGGGCGGCACCACGGCTAAGATCTGCTTGATCAAGAACCAGACGCCCAAGACCTCCCGCGTGTTCGAAGTGGCGCGGACCTACCGGTTCAAGAAGGGCTCCGGCATGCCGATTTCCATTCCGGTGATCGACATGGTGGAAATCGGTGCCGGCGGCGGGTCGCTGGCCCATGTGGATGCCATGCGCCAGATCCGCGTGGGCCCCGAAAGCGCCGGATCCGAGCCCGGGCCCGCATGCTATGGGCGCGGCGGTGACCGCCCTGCCGTCACCGATGCCGACCTGGTGCTGGGCAAGCTGGATGCCGATAACTTCGCCGGTGGATCCATCCAATTGCACGCCCCGCAATCGGAAGCCGCCCTAAGCACCCATATCGGCGCCACCCTGGAGATGGCGGCCCCCACCGCCGCCTTCGGCCTGGCCGAAGTGGTGGACGAAAACATGGCCAATGCCGCGCGCGTCCACGCCGTGGAAAACGGCGAAGACCTGAGCGACTACACCATGATCGCCTTCGGCGGTGCCGCCCCCCTCCATGCCGGGCGGTTGTGCGAAAAGTTGGGCATTGCGCGCTGCCTCGTGCCGCCGGGGGCGGGCGTGGGCTCTGCCATCGGGTTTCTACGCGCGCCTTTCAGTTTTGAAGCCAACCGCTCCGTCTACATGAAGCTCAGCGATTTCGACCCGGAAACCATCCAGGCGCTTCTCATGGAGCTCAAATCTGAGGCCACGGGCTTTGTGCGCGGCTGCGCACCCACCGGCCCCATCCTGGCCGAGTTCAAGGTCTATATGCGCTATACCGGCCAAGGCTGGGAAATCCCTGTCACGTTGACCGAAGCCCAGGCCATGGCCCCCGACCGCGCCACGTTCGAGGCCCGGTTCGAGGAAGACTACACCAAGCTATTCGGTCGCCCCGTTGCGGGGATGGATATCGAAATCACCGTCTGGTCCGTGAACGCCACCACACCGCCCATTCCCGTGGACCCGGTCGCGGCGATGGAGGGCACGGCCCCCGCTGCGACCACGGGCACGCGCCCCGTCTTCGACGCCGCCGCATCCCGCTTTGTCGACGCCGCTCTCCACGACCGCGACGCGCTCATCCCCGACCAGCGCGCGCCGGGTCCCGCCGCCATCACCGAGGCGGAAACCACCATCATCATCCCCGCCAGCCGGGACGCGATCTGCCAGCCCGATGGCTGCATCGACATGGTCACGAAGGGATAGAACATGGTCCAAGACCCCTCCTCCGTCGCTTATCAAGTCATGTGGAACCGCCTGATTTCCGTCGTGGAAGAACAGGCCCAGGCCCTTGTGCGCACGGCCTTTTCCACCTCCGTGCGCGAAGCGGGCGACTTGTCGGCGGGGGTCTATGACACCCATGGCAACATGCTGGCCCAGGCCGTCACCGGCACGCCGGGCCATGTGAACGCCATGGCCGATGCCGTGGCCCATTTCATCCGCCGCATTGGGCGCCAGAACATCCATGACGGCGATATCTACATCACCAACGACCCGTGGGAGGGGACGGGCCATCTGCATGACATCACCATGGTCACGCCGTCCTTCCACAATGGTCTGCTGGCGGGGTTCTTCGCGTGCACCGCCCATATCGTCGATATCGGCGGGCGCGGCTTCGGGGCGGATGCGGCCAGCGTCTACGAAGAAGGCCTCTATATCCCGATCATGAAATTCGCCGCCGGCGGCGCGGTGGATGATACCCTGCTGCGCATTATCCGCGGCAACGTTCGCGAGCCGGACCAACTTGTCGGCGACATCTATGCCCTGGCCACCTGCAACGAGATCGGCCATCGCCGCCTGACAGAGATGATGGTGGAATTCGACCTCGACCATCTGGATGGCATCGCGGCCTTCATCCTCGACAATTCCCGCCGCGCCACGTTGGAGCGGATCGCCGCCCTGCCGCGTCAATCGGCCACCGGTGAAATGGTGGTCGATGGCTTCGACACCCCCATCACGCTGCGGGCCACGGTCACGGTCGAGGGCGACCGGATCATCACCGACTTCACTGGCACGTCCGGTTTGGACGAGAAGGGCATCAACTGCCCACTTGTCTACACCAAGGCCTATGCCTGCTACGCGTTGAAAGTCGCCATCGCGCCTGAAATTCCCAACAACGCCGCCTCACTCGCCCCGTTCGAGGTGACGGCCCCGGCGGATACCATCGTAAACGCGCTTCACCCCGCGCCGGTGGCGCTGCGTCATATCGTGGGCCATTTCGTGCCCGATGTGGTGTTCAACGCCTTCGACCAGATCGTGCCGGGCCTCGTGCCCGCTGAAGGCGCAGGCTGTTTATGCAACTTCCAGGTCTCGCTGCGCCCGCGCAGCGATGGGCCCGCGCCCGAAGGCGCGCGCCGGTCCGAGGTGCTGACCTTCAATTCCGGCGGCTCGGGCGCACGGCCCTGCCATGACGGGCTCAACGCCACGGCCTTCCCGTCGGGCGTGATGACCATGCCCATCGAGGCCACGGAACATGCAGGCCCCGTCATCATCTGGCGCAAGGAATTGCGGCCCGATTCAGGGGGCGCGGGTAAGACCCGCGGGGGCCTGGGCCAATACATGGAGGTGGGCGCGCAGGAAGGTCATGAATTCGACATCCAGGCCATGTTCGACCGCGCCGATCACCCCGCCCTGGGCCGCCGCGGCGGCGCCAGCGGTGCGCCGACCACCATCGCGCGTAGCGATGGCGCGACCATGCGCGCCAAGGGCAAGCAATTCGTGCCCCATGGCGCGCGTGTCGTGATGGCCTTCCCCGGTGGCGCAGGCTACGGCGACCCGTCGGAACGGCCCCGGGACCTCGTCAAACGCGACTTGGCGTTGGGTTACATCTCGCCTGAAACCGCCGCCCGCGATTATGGCCTCAGCCCCGAAGACATCGTCGCCGTGCACGACGCCGTCGCAAAGGGGGACGCGCCATGAAAACCCAGGTCCCCGCCCATGGCCGCTATGACATCGTCATCATCGGCGGCGCGATCATGGGCGCCTCTGCCGCGTGGTTTCTGAGCGATGACAAGGATTTCGATGGCAGCATCCTCGTGGTAGATCGTGACCTGAGCTATGAGAACACGTCCACCATGCACACCAATTCCTGCATGCGGCAGCAATTCTCGACCGAGTTGAACGTTCGCATCAGCCAATTCGCCGCCGATTTCGTCAAGAACCTGCGCCACCACATGGACGGCGATGACCGGGTGCCCGACCTGTCCATCCGGTCCTTCGGCTACATGTACCTGGCCGACAATGATGCCTTCGCCGACACCTTGCGCGAAAGCCAGCAGGTGCAAGTGGCTGCCGGGGCCGCGACCCAGCTCATGACGCGGGACCAGATCAAGGCGGCCTATCCGTTCTACAATGTGGACGACATCGTCCTGGGCTCCATCAATTTGGTGGATGAAGGCTTTTGGGATGCCATGGCGGTCTTCGATTGGTGGCGCCGCTCGGCCCGGAACCGGGGTGTGGAATATATTGAAAATGAGGTCGTGGCGATCAACCGTAACGTCGCTGGCACGTGCATCGAAAGCGTGACGCTGAAATCGGGTGAGGTCATTGGCTGCGGCCAGGTCTTGAACGCCTCGGGTCCGCGCGCCGCACAGACCGCGCAGATGGCGGGCATCGCGCTGCCGGTCGAGCCGCGCAAACGCTATTCCTGGGTCTTCAAGGCCGACAAACCGCTGGATCGCGACCTGCCGCTGACCATCGACCCGTCCGGGGTCCATGTGCGCGAAAACGGCGGCGGCACCTATCAGTGTGGCGGCCATTCCGACATTGACCCGGGCGTGGACCCCGATGATTTCAACATGGATTTCACGCTTTGGGAATCCCATATCTGGCCAATCCTGGCGACCCGCATCCCGCAATTTGAGGCAATCAAGGTCCAATCCGAATGGGCGGGGCACTATGCGTACAACATGTTCGACCATAATGCGATTTTGGGGCCCCACCCTGATCTCGGAAATTTCTTCTTCCTCAACGGTTTTTCCGGCCACGGGCTGCAACAATCGCCCGCCATGGGCCGCGGCACTGCCGAGATCATGGTCCATGGCGCGTACCGCACACTCGACATGTCCGCCTTCCATTTCGACCGTATCCCGGCGGGCCGCAAGATCATCGAAAAGGCGGTGATCTGATCCCGCCTGCCCCAATGAAAGCTATGATCCGATGAAGAAACTCGTCCTGACCGGCGCCGCCGGGCGCCTTGGCTCCTACCTGCGGGGGCCGTTGGCGAAGATGTGCGACAGCCTAGTCTCGTCCGACATCGCAGAGGCGCCGACCACGCTTTTGCCCAATGAAACCTATGTCCAGGCCGACCTTACGGACCTGGATGCCATGGTGGCGCTTCTGGCGGGCGCCGACATGGTCGTCCATTTTGGTGCCATCGGGGATGAGGCGCCCTTCGACGTCCTTTGGGGCCCGAACTTCGTGGGCGCCTACAATATCTGGGAAGCAGCGCACCGGAACAGCCTGCGCCGGGTGGTCTATGCGTCGTCCATCCACGCGGTGGGGATGCACAAGAAGACCGAGTTCATCGGCATCGACGCACCCCACCGGCCCGACACGTTCTATGGCCTGGCCAAGTGCTTTGCCGAAGATCTGGCCAGTCTTTATTGGGACAAGCGCGGTCTGGAAGCTGTCTGCCTACGCATTCTAAGCTGCGCCCAGGTGTCGAACCCCCGGGCCGTGGGCACTTGGCTCAGCTACGATGACCTGATCCAACTGGTTCAACGGGCCATCGACACGCCCACCACCGGTTTTTCCATCATCTACGGCGTGTCCAACAATGACCGCGCGCCGGTCGATAACAGCAAGGCCCAGCATCTGGGCTACCGACCCCGCGACAATGCGGAGCCCATGGCGGCGTCGATCTTCGAGGAGGCCGGCCCGCTCGACCCCCACGACCCGGCGAATACCCACCATGGCGGCCCTTTCGCCGCCGTCGAGCTGGGCCATAGCGGTGTGGCCCATCTGAACCTGAACCCCGACGACGTCGCAAAGGAATGACCACATGGACAAAGTCGCTTTGATCACAGCGGGCGGCAGCGGCATGGGCGCCGACAGCGCCCGCGCCCTGGCCGCCGATGGCTTCAAGATCGGCATTCTGTCATCCTCGGGCAAAGGGGAGGCATTGGCCCACGAATTGGGCGGCGTCGGCATCACCGGCACCAACAAATCGACCGAGGATCTGCAAAAGCTGGTCGACGCGGCCATGGCCCATTGGGGCCGCGTGGACGTGTTGGTGAACTCGGCCGGGCATGGCCCCCGCGCCCCGGTCTTGGAGCTGTCGGACGAAGACTGGCACGAAGGGATGGAGGTCTATCTGCTGAACGCCGTGCGCCCGACGCGGCTGGTCACGCCCATCATGCAGGCACAAGGCGGCGGGGCGATCATCAATATCTCTACCTTTGCGGCGTTTGAACCGAACCCGGTATTCCCCACCTCAGGCGTGATGCGCGCCGGGTTGGCAGCTTTCACCAAGCTCTTCGCCGATAAATATGCTGCTGAGAATATCCGCATGAACAACGTCCTGCCGGGCTTCATCGACAGCCTACCCGAGAAGGAGGAATATCGGTCCCTGGTTCCTATGGGTCGCTACGGGAAATCGCTGGGCGAGATCGCAAGCGTCGTGGCGTTCCTGGCATCTGACGGCGGGGGCTACATCACGGGCCAGAACATCCGCGTGGATGGCGGGGTGACACGCTCGGTCTGATCGCGGCGCCTGGGCCGGGTGATGGGAGGGGGCTCTGCCCCCACTTCGGCAAACCGAAGCCCCCCGGGATATTTTTGCCAGGAAGAAGGGGGCGGTTTTCCCCCCGTTTCGTTGGGAAAGTCCCTATTTCTTGCGTTGGTCGGGATGCAGGGACGAGGCCAGGATGTGGTCTGCGCCGTGGATCACGTGTTGGGCGTGATGGACGATTTTAGGGTCCGGTGGCGTTGCCACTTCAAGATTCTTTCCCGGATAGTCGAAGTTTGACAGGAAGTGGCGCATGCAGGCCAGGCGCGCGCGTTTCTTGTCATCCGACAGGATTACCGTCCAGGGCGCATCGGCGGTGTCGGTATAGAAGAACATCGCTTCTTTTGCCTCAGTGTAGTCGTCCCATTTGTCCAGGCTGGCCCGGTCGATGGGCGAAAGCTTCCACTGTTTGAGCGGGTCGACCTTGCGCGATTCAAACCGGCGGCGTTGTTCGGCCTGGGTAACCGAGAACCAGTATTTGAAAAGGTGGATGCCTGAACGCGTCAGCATCCGCTCGAATTCTGGGGTCTGACGCATGAACTCCAGATATTCCGTAGGTTCGCAGAAACCCATCACTCGTTCCACGCCGGCGCGGTTGTACCAGGATCGGTCATAGAGCACGATCTCACCGGCCGTGGGCAAGTGTTTGATATAGCGTTGGAAGAACCATTGCCCGCGTTCCTCATCCGTGGGTTTGTTGAGCGCCACAACACGCGCCGCCCGCGGGTTCAGATGTTCGGTGAAGCGCTTGATCGTGCCGCCCTTGCCTGCTGCATCGCGGCCTTCGAACAGCATTACCACCTTCTGGCCGGTTTCCTGAAACCAAAGCTGGGCTTTCAGAAGCTCCACCTGAAGCGCGGCCTTTTCCTTTTCGTAGACGGCGCGGGCCAGTTTCCGGCCATAGGGATACTTGCGGCTTTCGATGGGTTTGCGCCGCCGCGGCGTTGCGGGTACGGCCGCCTTCGGGTCGATTGTGGTCTGTTCATTCATGGCACTCTCCTCTGGCGGGGCCCCGGATCTGCCTTGATGGACATTTCAGCGAAATCTGCCTTGATATGAGTCAAGCGCGGCCGCGGTTCGGTGGCGTTGTTGTCTTTCGGACCCGACCCTGTCGAAAAGTGCGCCCCATGCTCACGCCCTTCGGCCCCGAAATCTGGCTCGCAGACGGTCCAGTCGTGACCGGTGCCGCGGGGTTTCGCTTTCCCACGCGAATGGTTGTTATCCGCTTGGCCGATGGTGGATTGTTTGTGTGGTCGCCGGTCGCCTTGACGGCCCCGCTGTCTTCAGCCGTCTCCGCGCTGGGGCCCGTCAGCCATTTGGTGGCGCCGAACGACTTGCATCATTTGGCGCTGGGGGATTGGGCCCAAGCTTTCCCGTCGGCGCGCGCGCATGGGGCGCCGGGGCTGGCGGCCAAGCGGCCCGATTTGCGGCTTGATACCACGCTGGGGCCATCTCCAGATGATGCCTGGGCGGGGCAGGTGGATCAGGTGGTTTTCGCTGGCAACCGCATCACGACAGAGGTGGTGTTCTTTCACCGCGCCAGCGGCACCGCTATTTTCACCGATTTGCTGCAACAGATGCCTCCTGGCTGGTATTCTGGCTGGCGGGGTCTGGTGGCGCGGCTTGACCTGATGATCGGCGACGCGCCGCAGGTGCCGCGCAAGTTCCGCTTGGCCTTCAGCGACCGGGCGGCTGCGCGCGGGGCACGGGATGCGGTGTTGGACTGGCCGGTAGATAGGCTGGTCATTGCCCATGGTCCGACGGCCGCAGCCGGGCACGAGGCAATCCGTCGAGCCTTTGCTTGGCTTTGAAGGGCGGGCGGTCGATGATGCGTAGTTAACATCCTCATAATACCTCCAATTTCGCATGTTTCGGCCCGATGAGAGCCGCGTTTACGTTGTCTTTACCAGGACCCCAGCGCCGCAATGCCGGCTGCCAGAATCCTGCCGGAGACGCCATGCAAAGCCTTGATCGCGCCTTTGTCCCTGAAGTTATGTTGTCAATCCTATGGATGCTGCACCAGCCCAATCGTCAGGCCCCACAGTCAGACTGCGCCGCAATGTTTCGAGTCGATACCAGCTTCCGCCGGGGCGCCTCCTTCGCGGGGCTGCATCCTGTTGCACCCGCCGAAAACCCGCAGGATGCCGATTGGCAGCCGGTGCAGGCATGGCTGGCCCGCATCAATGTCATTTCTGTACCGGGCGAGCCGGACGAGATGGGCCTGTGGCGATGCCACATCCTGCACCCATCAGACGGCGTGATCTCCATCCTGCGATCCCGGGACGATATGCCGGACTGGCTGCCCCATGCCGTATTGCGGGTCTTCCTGGACGCCGCTGCGCAGGCCGAGCATATCCTGGGCTATGACCTCTGGGGCGAACCCTGGCTTGCCCCCTTGCCCATGGGTCCCGAGCCGCTGGAGGTACCGCCACACTTTCTGGCGCCGATGGAGGCCTTGCGCGCCTGTGGCTATTGCGAGGCGACGCGGCGCAAGGGTGTGCTGCTGTGGACCGAGAAGGTCGCCCCCCATATGGAAGCATTGGGGTTTTGGCCTGACGGGTAGGGGGCGAAACGGAGCCCTGGCGGCCCCCAGCTTTCCCCAGGGTCGGGCAGCAGGATGTCGTTCTTGCCGGTGTGGATGACGGCGTCGTTGTCTTCCTGTTGGACCATCAGCCGCTCGGCCTTGTTGTCGTCGATGGCGAGCTTGCCCTGGACAGCTGGCAGCTTGAAAGTCTTCGGCACGCATTGCGTCCCAGACTGGACGGACCCAGCCAAAGAAGTGTCAGAAACTTCTGCGACGCATCCGGTATGTCGAATCTCCATCAAAAAACCAACGCTTGGGTTCGCGCGTGCCTACACACGGTTTTCTGGATGAACGTCGTGCAGTCGTCCCGCTATGACGATTCCGCCTTGGCGTCAGGCACGCTGACACCAAGGCCGGATGTGGTGGCTGGTGATCGATATCAGAGCTATGGTCTTGAGACTGAGTTTGACTGGCTGATCGAGCGAGACTTCCAACGCATTGAGCGCTGGTGCCGCGATGAGGGGTTGATCCACATCCCAGACGACCCCGACGATATGAGCCTTTATCACGTTTCGATCTCGTGCAGCCCATCGAAGTTGTCCGAGGCTCTCTTAAGGATCGACGGGTTTGAAGACTGGATGCCGGAGACCGTGCTGCGGGTCTTTTTGTGGGAAGCTGCGTCGGCTGACCGACTGCTGACCTACGGTTATTGGGGCGATCCATACTTCGCTGCCCTTCCGACCACGCGAGATCCTACCCGGATGCCCGAACACTTTCGGCGTCCTTTGGAAGCGCTGGCAGCGGCGGGCTTTTGCAGCATCGGCGCGAAGGGCAGCTTTCGATGGCTCGAACCGATTGAGCCGCACATGGAAGCAGCACAGGTCTGGGTCAATGGTGCCTGTCAGAAGGAGGCGAGACGGCAGACCCTTATCCGCATCTGGGACACCATGCCCCTAGATCTGAAGAAGCCCTTCCTGGAAAGCGGAGCCGGTCTGGACGTGCTGTTGCTTGCGGCGCTCCTGGGGAGGTTTCATGCGGGTGACAGTTGGACCTATCGGCCGGGCGACCGACTTCCGCGCGGCGACGATATGCGCCTGGACATTCCGACGGCCAAGGAATTCGGCGCGATGTATCGCTTGGAAGGTTTGCCGGGTTGCCCACCGCCAAAGTAAGGATTGGCATAGACTGAAGATCAGGCTTGCTGGTTTGGTCGGGATGCAAGTTTGGCGCAGCCCTACTCCCCCGGGTCGGGCAGTAGAATGTCGCGCTTGCCCACGTGGTTGGCAGGGGTGACGGCGCCATTGTCTTCCATCTGTTCCACCAGACGGGCGGCCTTGTTGTAGCCGATGCCCAGCTTGCGCTGGATGTAGGAGGTGGAGCATTTGCGGTCGCGGGCCACGATAGCCACGGCCTGGTCATACAGCGCGTCTTCCCCGCCCGTATTGCCCCCGGTCAGGCCCAGCACAGCGTCGATGTCGGACGACTTTTCGTCATCCGGCCCGTCAAGCACGCTGGCCGCGTATTCGGGTGGCCCGAAGCTCTTGAGGTGGTTGACGATTTCCTCGACCTCCTCGTCCGAGCAGAAGGGCCCGTGGACGCGGGTGATCTTGGAGCCACCGGCCATGTAGAGCATGTCACCCATGCCCAGCAGTTGTTCTGCCCCCATCTCACCCAGGATGGTCCGTGAATCGATCTTGGACGTCACGTGGAAGCTGATCCGGGTGGGGAAGTTGGCCTTCACCGTGCCTGTGATCACATCCACCGAAGGGCGCTGCGTGGCCATGACGAGGTGGATGCCCGAGGCGCGGGCCATTTGGGCCAGGCGCTGAATACAGGCCTCGATCTCCTTGCCGGCGACCATCATCAGATCGGCCATCTCGTCCACGACAACGACGATATAGGGCAGCTTTTCGGGCACGGTTTCTTCGGTCTCGAAGACGGGCTCTCCCGTTTCCTCATCAAAGCCGGTCTGCACCGTGCGAGAGAACATCTCTCCCTTGGCCAAGGTTTCGGCCACGCGGGCGTTATAGCCTTCGATGTTGCGCACGCCCATCTTGGACATCTTGCGGTAGCGTTCCTCCATCTCGCCCACGGTCCATTTCAGGGCGACGACGGCTTTCTTGGGGTCCGTGACGACGGGGGACAGCAGGTGCGGGATGCCATCATAGACGCTGAGTTCCAGCATCTTCGGGTCGATCATGATCAGGCGGCATTCCTCGGGCGTCAGCTTGTAGAGAAGGCTCAGGATCATGGTGTTGATCGCCACCGACTTGCCCGAGCCCGTGGTGCCCGCGATCAAGAGGTGGGGCATCTTGGCGAGGTTCGCGACCACGGGCGCGCCGCCGATATCCTTGCCCAAGGCCAGGGGCAGCGCCATGGAGCTGTCGCCGAAATCGCGGCCCGACAGGATTTCGCGCAGCACCACCTTTTCGCGCCGTTCATTGGGCAGTTCGATGCCGATGACGGAGCGCCCGGGGATGGTCGAAACCCGGGCCGATAGCGCGGACATCGACCGCGCGATGTCGTCTGCCAACCCGATCACGCGCGATGCTTTCAGCCCCGCTGCGGGCTCCAATTCGTACATGGTGACGACGGGGCCGGGGCGGACGGAGACGATTTCGCCCTTTACGCCGTAATCGTCCAGCACGGCCTCCAGCATCCGGGCGTTCTGCTCCAACGCATCGTCGCTCAGGTGATGGCGTTCAACGGTCGACGGGTCGGTCAGGAGGGCCAGCGGTGGCTTTTCATAGGCGGCGGTGGGTTCTTCGAATTGCAGCGCAGGCTGCGCCTCGGCCCGGGCCTGCTTCGACGGCTGGACGGGCTTGGCCTGGGGCTGCACGACCTTGCGGGCGAAGGTCGGGATGGATGGGGCGGGTGTTGGCACAGCGGCTATCTCGGGCCCCAAATCTTGCTCGATCTCAACCTCCGGCGCGGCCGCAATGGCGGCATCGGCGGCCTGGAGGGCGGCGCTCAGCACCGGCTCCGCCCGCTCGGTCGGGTGGGCATGGGGTGTGGGCGACAGCGTGGGCTCCACCCGGTCCGTCGGGGTCAAGGGCGGCTCAGTCCGGGCGGTGAGGGCCGGTTCCGCTGTACGCGGGGTCTGGAGCGCCTGGGTGATGTTCGCACGACGCACACGGGTGCGCACCGCGCTGGCGATGCGTGCGCGGACGCGATCTTCTTCGGGCGCGTCGGCGTCGAAGGGTGCCGTATCGGACGATGCATCGCCCATGCCGCGGCCCGGCAGCCAGGACAGAAGACCCGGGCGCGGGGCCTCCGGCTCTTCGATCAGGGGGGCGTCCAGGTCTGGCGCATCGGGCGCGGCCCGGCGGGCGGCGGCTTTTTCGCGCAGGGCAGCGGTGCCTTTTGCGGTACCTTTGGCCGTGACTTGGGCCGCCTGCCGCGTCAGCACCCGGCCCAGGGCCATGGCGCTTCCAAGTCCCGCCAGGAAGAAGACCAACGCCTTGCGCATGTCGTCGCGGGTGAAGCCCAACACCCAGGCGCCCGTCAGCACCGCGGCGCCCGCAATCACGAAGGAGAAGAGTTTCAGGCCCACAGCCCCCGGCACGGGTAAAATCTGCAACAGCGCGCCGAGGCCCATATCACCAAACAGACCACCCATGCCGAAATCGTGGCTCCAATCGCCCGGCGGCACCAGCGATGCGGAATAGAGCGACAGGATCAGCACCCAACCGGGTACGAACAGCGCGCGCGGCAGGGCGCGTTCCGACCCGGCATGCATGGCGAAACGCATCCCCCAGACAATCAGCCCTGCCCCCAAGCCGAGTGCCCCATGGCCTAGGATCAGCACCATGGGCCCGGCCAGCGATGCGCCGAACAGGCCCAGCCAGTTGCGCGGCGGCGCATCGGTGGCGGCCAGCCAGCTTGGGTCTTCGGGATGATAGGTCAGCAGCATGACGGCAATGGCCAGCCCCGCCAGCGCCATCAACAGGCCCAGCCCTTCGCGCCCCCGGCGGGCCAGGCTGATCTGCATGTTGCTGTCGATGAGGGGATCGCGTTGCCGCACCTGATAGGCCATCAAAATCCTCTTATGCTTGCAGGCGGTCGCGCAGGCGGGTCAGGCCGCGGACCGTCTCGTCAAAGGGCGCGACCAGGGCCACGCGGATATATTTGTCACCCGGGTTTCCGGCAGCCGTGTCGCGCGCCAGGTAAGCGCCGGGCAGAACCTTGACGCCGGTTTCGCGCCACAGCGCGAGCGTCATTTCTTCGCCATCCATGCCTTCGGGCGTGGGCAACCACAGGAAGAAGCCCGCCTGGGGGATGGGGGCGGCGTTGCCGAGGATGTCGCGGGCCGCGTCGAATTTCGCCGCATAAAGCGCGCGGTTTTCGTCCACATGGGCCTCATCCGACCAGACAGCAGCGGCGGCCATCTGCAGCGGCAGCGGCAGGGGGGCGCCAGCATAGGCGCGCAACTGCTTCATGCGGGCGATGTTGCCGGGGCCGGAGACCGCGAAGCCTGACCGCAGGCCCGCCAGGTTGGACCGTTTGGATAGCGAGTGGAACGCCACGGCCCTTTCGGGGTCGGCGCCGGTTTCGCGCACGGCTTCCAGAATGCCCGTAGGGGGCTTGCCGCGATAGATTTCAGCGTAGCACTCATCGGCGAAAATCTTGAAGTCGTGCTTTTCCGCCAGCGTCAGGAGCGTGCGCCAATAGGCCATGTTAGCCACCGCGCCCTGCGGGTTGGCTGGCGAGCAGATATAGACAATGGCAGTGCGGTCCAGAAGGGCGGGGTCAAGACTTGCGAAATCGGGCAGGTGCCCGGTTTCTTCGGTGGCATTCACGTAGACCGGGTCCGCGCCCACCGACAGCGAGGCGACGGCATAGACCTGATAGAACGGGTTTGGCGTCAGGATGGCGGGGCGCTGGCCGTTCTTCTGCTCGGGGCAGAGCGCCATGGAGGTATTGTATAGCCCTTCGCGCGTGCCGTTCAGCACGAGGATATCGCGCATCGGATCCGCGTCGTAGCCATAGCGACGTTTCAGCCAACCGGCGCAGGCCTCCAACAATTCGGGCGCGCCGTCATTGGGCGGATAGGACATGAACCCAGCTTGATGGCGGGCGATGACCTCGCCGACGAAGGCCGGGGGCGCATGGCGCGGGTCCCCGATGGTCATCTGAATCGGGTCATCACCCGGCGCCATGTCGCCAAGCAAAGTCCGCAGACGCGGGAACGCATATTCGGGCAGTTCGGAGAACCGCTGCGGTGAATTCATCGCCTGTGCCTCGATACGGGTGCTCTGACGGCCCCGTTTCGCCTATCGTAGCAAAGGCATGGCCCGGGGGTCCAACGAAAAGGTCAGCCGGGCCAGGTCTGTGTGGCTTTCAGGTCAGCGCCTCTTCCATGGCCGCACCCAGGCGCAGCAGCCGTTCTTCCTGCATGGGTGGCGCAAGCGCCATGACACCGCACATGGGCACGCCCGTGGGCAGGGTCAGGCCACACAGGCCCAGCACGTTGCCGACACGGGTGTTGCGCAAAGCCATCAGGTTTTCCGCCGTGTAGTAGTCCGTATCGTCCAGCAGGCGCTGGCGGTCGGGTGGCAGAATCGCGCTGGTGGGCAGCAAGACGGCGTCATACCCTGCCGTGGCCTTTAGATAGGCGTCTTGGGCGGCGGCGCGCTTGCGCTGCGCGTCCAGCACGTCGCTGGCGGGCACGTCGCGGCCCTGGCGGAAGCGTTCCAAGATGTTGGGAAACATCAAATGTGGCGCCGCTTCGATCTTGTCGCGCCAGATGGCATAGGCTTCGGGCGCAAACAGCAGCGGGGTCAGGTCCATGGCATCTGCCACGGGCTGAATCTCCGCATGTTCGATCTGGGCGCCCACATCTTGGAAACGCTCCAAGGCGTGGTTCAGGGCGGCCCGGGGGGCATCGCGGCTGGTTTCCGTATAGTCGGCCAGAACCAGCAGGCGTTTGCCTTGCATCGTCGCGCCTTTCAGGTCGGCGGGTGTGCCGCCTTCCAGCAGCGCCAGCGACAGGGCCGCATCTTCCACCGACCGGCAAAGCGGGCCGATTGTGTCCATCGTCTCCACCAGGGGGACGGCGCCGGTGCAGGGGATGCGGTAGAGCGTGGTCTTGAGCCCCACCAGATCGTTCCAGGCTGACGGGTTGCGCACCGACCCGCCGGTGTCGGAGCCCACGCCCATGGCAGAAAGCCCAAACGCCACCGATGCCGCCGCCCCCGAGGATGAG
Organism: uncultured Jannaschia sp.; assembly: GCA_947494145.1. GTDB lineage: Bacteria > Pseudomonadota > Alphaproteobacteria > Rhodobacterales > Rhodobacteraceae > Jannaschia. Next base: position 32,093 of record CANLTZ010000013.1, read on the forward strand.
CCGCCGGGAACCAGCTTCGCATCGTGGACATTGGGCGGGGTGGCGGTGATCGGGTTGAGGCCCAGGCCGGAAAAAGCCAGCTCGCTCATATGGGTCTTGCCCAGGCAGACTGACCCGCCCGCCGTGGCCGCGGCCAGAACGGCGGCGTCGTCGCGCGGCACGCGACCCCGCAGAAGCGCGCTGCCGGATTCGGTGGCAACACCCGCACTGTCGAACAGGTCTTTCCAACTGATGGGCACCCCATCCAACGGACCACGCCGCAGGCCGCGCTTGGCGCGCTTGGCGGCGGCACCGGCTTCGGCGCGGGCCCGGTCACGGGTGACGGCGCTGAAAATGTCGTCGCGATGGGGACTTGCGTCGATGGCGGCAAGATAGGTGTCGCACAGGTCTTCGGCGTCGATTTCGCCCTGAGCGATGCCGCGCCCCAGCGCACCTGCGCCCATCCACAGCCAGTCCTGCATCGCCACCTCCGTCATATCGTCGCGGCGGACGCTAGACGGTGCGCGGTGGTTGGACAATGGGCGGGGCGGCGTCCTATGTCCCGTGTGATGGAACGTGACGTGATAATCGTGGGTGGCGGGCTCAACGGGCCGCTGACGGCATTGGCGCTGGCCCAGGCCGGTTTGCGCAGCACATTGCTCGATGCGCGGCCTCGGGCGGATTTCGACGACCCGGCCTTTGACGGCCGCTCCTATGCGATGGCGCTGGGGTCGGTGCGGGTGCTGCGGGCCTTGGGGCTTTGGGACGGGTTGGAAGACCACGCCCAGCCCATGACGGCCATCCGCGCCAGCGATGGGCGCGCGGGCGAAGGCGCCTCGCCCCTGCATCTGGCATTCGATGCGGCCGAAATCGGCCAGCCCTATATGGGCCAGATGGTCGAAGACCGGCATCTGCGGCCCGCGCTGTTGGCTGCCTGCGATGCTGATCCGCGCATCGAGATGCGCTTCGACACCGAGGTGACGGGGCAGGAAGCCGACGGCCCCCTTATCCGCGTTGAGGCGGGTGAGATGCTGGAGGCCGCGTTGCTGTTGGGCTGCGACGGACGCGCCAGCGGTACGGCGAACCGCGCGGGTATCAAGCGCATGGGCCGCGCCTACGGCCAATCGGCGCTGGTCTGCGCGGTGGAACATGCAAAGCCCCATAATGGCGTGGCGCATCAGTTCTTCATGCCCGCCGGGCCCCTTGCCATCCTGCCGCTGAAGGGCAACCGGTCAAGCCTGGTCTGGACTGAATCCGATGCCACGGCCGCTGAGTTGAACGCCTTGCCCGAGGCGGACTACCTGGACATCCTGCGGCCCCGCATGGGCGATTTTCTGGGCGATATCGCGCTGGCGGGGACGCGCCATACCTATCCGCTGGCGCTGACGCTGGCCGCGTCCTTCATCGCGCCGCGCCTGGCTCTGGTGGGCGATGCGGCCCATGGCATCCACCCCATTGCGGGACAAGGGCTGAACCTGGGCGTGCGCGACGTGGCGGCACTTGCCCATGTGCTGGGCGATGCGCGCGCGCGCGGCGAAGATATCGGCACGCCCCCGGTGTTGGAGCGATATCAGCGCTGGCGCCGCTTCGACACGGCGGCCATGGGCTATGCGACGGACGCAGTGAACCGTCTCTTTTCCAACGATAACCCCATCCTCCGCGCCGGGCGGCGTATCGGCATGGGGGCGATTTCGGCCATGCCTCTAGCGCGCCGTCGCTTCATCCGCGAAGCGGCGGGGCTGACGGGTGACTTGCCGCGATTGATGCAAGGGTAAGGGCGCGTCTTTCCCCGACCTATAGCGGTTCTCGAAAAACCTGAAGCATCAGCTTTTTGAGAAACGGTGCAACATCAGTGCGATGGCGGGACGTTTTTCGGAAATGCTGATTCAGGTTTTCCGAAAACCGCTTTAATGCGCGCGTGAGCGGTGATTTGAAACGATCGGCGCCACGCCGAAACATACCCCAACCAAACGAAGATCCGAGCCGCGCCGACGTACAACTCTCAATCCAGCTTGCGGGCCTCATCGACCAGCATGATCGGGATGCCACCGCGGATCGGGTAGGCGAGACCTGCGGATTTTGAGACCAGTTCCTGCCTCTCCGCATCCCAGGTCAGGGGGCCGCGGGTTTGGGGGCAGACGAGTGCTTCCAACATCCGCCGGTCGTGGGTCGGTTCGGTCATTGTAGCGTCTCTTCCCCGCCGCCGCGCAGCGCAAATTCCATCAGCGTCACGACGGTTTCGCGCCGGGTCGCCAGGCTGGGGGCTTCCAGCAGGGCCTGCTTTTCTTCCGGGTCGAAGGGGCAGAGCATGGAAAGCGAGTTGATCAGCAACTCCTCCTCGGCATCCTTGAGGCTGTCCCAATCGGTCGAAAGTTCCTGATCTTCGAAATAGCGGCGCAGCAGGTCCAGAAAAGCAGGCCGGTCGAAGCCGTCATCCACTTCCGCACGACCCAAGTCGCGGTCGAAGCCCGTCCAGCTTACATCGGCCTGAAGGTAAGGCTGGAAGCCCGACACTTCGCGCGTGATCCGAAAGCGCGACACGCCGGAAAGGGTGACCATGTAGCGGCGATCTTCTGTTTCCGACAATTGGGTCAGGCGCCCGGCACAGCCGATGGATTGAAGCTCCCTCCCGTCGCCGCTCTTTTGGGCGCGGGGCTGGACCATGCCGATCAGGCGGTGGTCCGCCTTCAGCGTGTCGTCGATCATCTGAAGATAGCGCGGCTCAAAGATATGGAGCGGCAGGCGAGAGCGGGGCAGCAAAAGCGCCCCGGGCAATGGGAAGACGGGGATCGTCTCTGGCAGGTCCGATGCGCGGTACATAAAAGGCCAGCTAGCCCGATGGTTCGATCAGGCAAAGATCATCGACGAAAGCCTGCGACGACCCTTGATGGCAACGGGGTCCTTAGGCCCGGCGGCATCGAAAATGGTGAAAAGCTGGGTGCGCGCGGCGCCATCGTTCCAGTCGCGGTCGCGGCGGAAAAGCTCCAGCAATTCTTCGACGGCGGCTTCTGCATCGTCGTTCGCCAGAAGCGCTGCAGCCAGGTCGAAGCGCGCCTGATGGTCATCGGGGTCCGCGTCGACCTTGGCGCGTAGTTCGGCAGCGGGCCCAGCGGACTCGGCCTGACGGGCCAGGGCGAGTTGGGCGCGGGCGGCTTCCACCTCGGCGGAAGCGGCGATGGCGTCGGGGGCATTGGCCACCAGCGCATCGGCTTGGTCGAGTTCTTCTAGCGCGACATGGGCGCGGATAAGCCCGCCATAGGCGGCGGCGTTTTCGGGTTCTTCGCCCAGAATGGCCGCGAAGGTCTGCGCGGCATCCACGGCCGCGCCTTCGCCCAGCATTTCCTCGGCGGCCATGATGGCGTCGCCCAGGCCGCCGTCATCGGTATTGAGCGCGGCGACACGGTCCACGAAGGCCTGCACTTCGCCTTGGCTTACAGCGCCCTGGAAGCCATCCACCGGCTGGCCCTGGAAGAAGGCATAGACCGTGGGAATGGACTGGATGCGAAGCTGGGCAGCGATCTGTTGGTTCTGGTCCACATCGACCTTGGCCATCTTCACCTTGCCCTTGGCTGCGGTGACAGCGGCTTCAAGCTGGGGGCCCAGCGTCTTGCAGGGGCCGCACCAGGGGGCCCAGAAATCGACGATCACGGGCGTTGTCTGGCTGACCTCGACCACGTCGGCCATGAAGGTGGCTTCGGTGACATCTTTGATGAGGTCCGGGTCCTGCGCGGGGGTCTGGCCGAATTCGAGCATGGGTCGCTCCGAGAGGGGTGCAGTTTCTTGCGGTTCGGGGCTGATCTAAGGGTCCGCGTCGGGCGGGGCAAGCGTTGGCGGTGGCGATGGTTGCCCTAACGTCACGTGTCTAGGTCGAACGTGGCGAAGACGGGCGCATGGTCCGAGGGTTTGTCCCAACCGCGCACATGGCGCAGCACGCGGCTGGAATGCGCGGCATTGGCGATGTCGGGCGTGGCCCAGACATGGTCAAGCCGTCGGCCCTTGTCGGACGTGTCCCAACTTGGCGAGCGATAGGACCACCAAGAATAGAGATTGCCTTCGGGAATGTCTTTGCGGGTGATATCCACCCAGGCGCCCGCGTCCTGGGTCTTGCCTAGGGTTTCGACTTCGATGGGGGTGTGGCTGACCACCTTGAGAAGCTGTTTGTGCGACCAGACATCGTCTTCGCGCGGTGCGATGTTCAGATCCCCCACCAGGATGGATTTGGCAGGTTTGTCGGCGTGGAAGGTGTCGCGCATGGAGGCGAGGTAATCGAGCTTCTGGCCGAACTTGACGTTCTTTTCCCGGTCCGGGACATCGCCGCCCGCCGGGACGTAGAAATTGTGGATCGTCACGCCATTTTCCAGGCGGCCGGCAATGTGGCGTGCATGGCCCAGATCGGCATGATCGTCGGCGCCCGCTTCCTCCAACGGGAGCTTCGACAGGATGGCCACGCCGTTATAGCCCTTCTGCCCTCGTGCCACCCGCCATTTGTATCCCAACGCCTCGAATGCCTCGGTCGGGATTTTGTCCACCGGGGATTTGCATTCCTGAAGGCACAGGATGTCCGGGGATTCCTCTGACATCAGGCGCGTCACAAGAGTTTCGCGCAGACGGACGGAGTTGATGTTCCAGGTGGCAAGGGTGAAGGGCATGGCGGGTCCCGCAGGTTTGAGGTTGCCCCCGTCTACATCGCGGGTGGGCGCGGTGCATGTGGTTTCTGGTGTGGGGGCTTTGCCCCAGTCTTCGCGCGGTGATGCCTTCTCCAAAAGTATTTTGGGCAAGATTAGGGGGGTCAGAGCCGCTCGATAGGGAGGCGTCGGGCAGCAAGTATCAGGGCAGCAAGGGCGATGACGCCGCCGATGGCATAGGTGCCCAGGACGGCGCGGATGTCTTCTTCGGGCATCAGGCCGATTTCCGTGGTGGAGGCAGCGGCGACCCACAGCGTTGCAGCGAAAAGCACGCGGCCCGCCAGACTTTGCAACGAAAGATAGGTGGCGCGGCTGTCATCGGCCAGAAGCGGTTGGATCCGGGCCAGAAGGAAGGGCCGCGCCAATGCATCGGGGACCATGCGCGCCAGAAGCAGCAGGATGGCCAGGGGGCCCGTTGCGATGGCCAGGGCCCCGGGCAGGGCGACTTGCAGCGCGAAGGCCGAAAGCAGGATGGCCGTCAGGCCGATTGCGCTGCGCAGGCGCGGGGCGAAGATGGACACCAGGAGGGAGAGGGACATCATCGCGGCGGTGACCCCGCCCGCCACCAGGGGCGCTTCGGACGCGAAGGGTGTGTCGGCCAGGGCCTGCAGGATGAAGGGTTGGCCGAAGACGAAGGGGGTGTGACTGAACGCGTACATCAACGTCGCCAGCGCCAGCAGCCAGGTCAGCACCGGATTCGTCAGCGCCGCTTTCAGCGTGGCAAGGCGCAGATGGGGCGCGGTTTCGCGGCGGCGGGGCGGGTCGCGGAAGGCCCAGGCAAGCGGGACCAGCAGGGCAAAGGCCAGGGCGGATGCGATATAGGGAAAGCTGAGGTCGAAGCGCGCCAGAATCCCGCCGGTGATGGCCGACAGGGCCAAGGCGGCGAAGCCTGCGCGCCAAGCGCGGAGTTCCTGGCGCTCGATCTCGCCCTCGCGGTCTTCGGCGGCGAGCGATTCGTAAAGCAGCGCGCTGTCGGTGCCGGAAGCAAAGGCCGCCTGGGCGCCCAGCAGCAGTTGCGCGGCGGCGAACCACACGAAATCGCCGCCCACGGCCTGCATCGTCGCCGTGGCGAAGCCCGCGGTGGCGGAGATGATTAGCGTGCGGCGGCGGCCCCATTGGTCCGACAGCCAGCCCGACGGCACTTCCAACACGGTCGTGGCCACATCGTAGATCGCATACATCAGGATGGCTTCGGCGGCCGAAAGCTCAGCTTGGATATAGAGAAACCAAGCCGCCTGCCAGAAGATCAGACCAGACAGGAACTTGTACCAGGGGAAAAGGGTGATGTTGCGGTTCACGGTGGCGGGGTCAAAGACGCTCTGCCAGGAAGCTGCGGAAGGGCAGCAGGCGTTCGGTGCAATCGGTCAGGGCCGCCACCAGGCCGTCGCCCGTGTCTCGCCAGCCCGCGGGCAGGTCAACGCCAAGGGCGAGGGACTTGCGCTTGAGCAAGCCGCCCTGGGGGTGGTCCGCGTCATAGGGCTTGGGCACCCGTTTCAACGGCGGCGGCCCGATCCTGATGATGCGCGCCCCGCTCGCCTCGATGATATCAGAGAGTGGCGCGCCCCATGCGTCGACCATGGCGCGATAGCGGATCAGGGCCTCTTTGTCGAAGCCGGGGGTGCCGCAGCCGAAGGTGGTGCTGTCGGGCTCAATCCCGAAATAGAAGCTGGGGGCCAGATCGTCGGCGTCGGCACTGGCCCAAAGCAGCGCCAGATGCGTCTTGTAGGGCGACTTATCCTTGGAAAAGCGCACGTCGCGGTGGATGCGGAATAGTTTCGCCGTGTGGGGTGCGCCGGTCATGCGGCTGATCTCCTCGGCCATGATCTCGCCCAGCAATTTGGCGGGGGCTTCTACATCGGCTTTCCACTTGGCTTTGCGCGGCTCGAACCAATCCTTGGTGTTGTTCTGGGCCAGCTCGCGGCAGAAGGCCTGCGTGCGGTCCAGGAAGTCGGTGAAGCCGTCGGACATGGGTCTTGCCTTCGCATCGAGTCGCCCGGCAAGCTACCGCAGGAGGTTCCCCATGTCCCTGTCTCTTGTCCGGTCGAACCGGAACTTTCGCTGGCTCATGTCGGCCAGCGCGGTCAGCAACCTGGGCGATGGGGTGTCGGCGGTGGCCTTTCCTTGGCTTGCTTCGCTAGTCACGCGGGACCCGGTGCTGATTTCGCTGGTGGCCGTGGCGGGACGCGCGCCTTGGTTTCTGCTGGCGCTGCCTGCGGGGGTCTGGACCGATCGGGTGGACCGGCGGGCATTGATGGTGCGGACAGACCTGTTCCGCTGCCTGCTGACCCTGGGCATCGTGGCGTTGGTGATCGCGGCGCCCCCGCCGGTGGAAGACCCCACCGTGATGATTGCCGCGCTGGCCGCGGTGGCTTTTCTGCTGGGCGCGGCGGAGGTGCTGCGCGACAACGCCGCCCAGACCGTGCTGCCCGCCGTGGTGAAGGGCCCCGAGCTTGAGGCCGCCAATGGCCAGCTTTGGTCGGTGGAGCGGGTCATGGGCGCCTTCGTGGGTCCGCCGCTGGCCGGGCTGCTGATTGCACTGGCGCTGCCGGTGCCCTTTGCCTTCGACGCGCTGACCTTTGCCGCGGCGGCTGCGCTTATCTGGCTGATGGTCATCCCGGCCCGCGTTGCCCCTCCGCGCGTCGGTTTCTGGGTCGAACTACGCGCCGGGCTCGCCTGGATATGGGGGCATGTGATGATCTGGCGCCTGGCGATCCTGCTGGGCTGCATCAACGCGGTGGCCATGGCGTCGCTGACGATGCTGGTTCTGTTCAGCCAAGAGGTTTTGGGCCTGGGCGCATTGGGCTTCGGCATCTTGCTGACCTGCGGCGCGGCTGGCGGGGTGCTGGGCGGGCTGGTCGCGCCGCGTGTGGCTTCATGTCTGGGCGCGACGCGCAGCCTGTGGGTCGCGCTGGTGCTGCTGACCTGCTGCTACGCGCTGATCGGGGTGGCGGGGGCGGCCTGGGTCGTGGCCCTGGCGCTGTTTCTTGAGGCCTGCGGCGGGATGCTTTGGAACGTGGTCACGGTGAGCTTCCGGCAACGGACGATCCCCGATGCGCTGCTGGGTCGGGTCAATAGCGTCTATCGCTTCTTCGGCTGGGGGATGATGCCCCTGGGCGCCTTGGCCGGTGGCTTTGCCATGGCATGGTTGGAGCCGTCTTTGGGGCGAGAAGCCGCGTTGCGCGCGCCCTATTTGGGCGGGGCGGGCATCATGGTGATGCTAGGGGTGGTCGCGGTGCTGGCGTTGCGGTTGCCGGGGGGGGCGTCGGGTTTGAAGGCGCGCTTTCGCGGGGGTTGAGTGGTTGCGCTTCCGTCGTTCGTCGAACTCGTATTTTGTGAACGTCTGTCTTCAGGGCCTTTCTGTCCGGGCGCAAGCGGGTCCATTGACGGGCTGGGGGCGGCCCGGTGCCTTTTGGGCTTGAGTTCGGTCCAGGGCGCAGCGGGGATGTCGCCGTCACGGATTCTGGTCTTTCACTGCACGTCACCGGTGGAGGCCGCTGCAACGGTATCCTGGCTGAAGACGTTCACCCACGCCCCGCCGTGATTGCGCCAGATGGAGGAGACATACATGACTTCAGGTATATCGCCCGCAGCACGCCGAAACGTGGCGCGGTAAGATAGCAGCGCGAAGCCTGGGCCAAGGGCGCGGGCATGCGGGTCTGTTAGGTCATAGTCGTGGATCGTTGGGCCACCCGCCAGTTGCGCGACATGATCGTCGCGACCTGCAAAGCCATCGGAATAGACGCCCAGGAAGTCGGGTGCCAAGGCGGCCTGATCGGCTTGGGCGTCGCCGTTGCGCAAAGCGTCCCACACCGATCGTTCCAACCGCAACAAGGTGTCGCAAAGGGCCGTATCGGTCGGATCAAGCTTGGACATGTCTTCCCCCCAAGCCGCAACAAAAAATGGGCCGGACGCATGCGCCCGGCCAAGTCCAACAGGGAGGTTTGCATCCCTAGTCACCGGGGATGCGGCGGTATCCTTAATCTATGTCTCGAAATTCGTTAACGTAAGGTTAATTTCGAGATCGGCGGCGGATTGGCTGCAAGCCGTGACACCTTCGTCACGCCATGAGCCGATAGCCGCCGGACTCGGTCACAAGAAGGCGCGCATTTGACGGATCTGGCTCAATCTTTTGGCGCAGACGGTAAATATGCGTCTCTAACGTGTGGGTGGTGACACCCGCATTATAGCCCCAGACCTCATGCAGCAGCACGTCGCGCGCCACCGTCCCGTCATTGGAGCGGTAGAGGAATTTAAGGATGTTGGTCTCTTTCTCCGTGAGGCGGATTTTCTTGTCCTCCTCGGTGACCAGCATCTTGTGAGCGGGTTTGAACGTGTAGGGCCCAAGCGTGAAGACGGCGTCCTCCGATTGCTCATGGGTGCGCAACTGGCTGCGGATGCGGGCGAGCAGAACCGGGAACTTGAAGGGCTTAGGGATGTAGTCGTTGGCACCGGCATCCAGACCCAAGATCGTGTCCGCATCGGTGTCATGGCCCGTCAGCATCACGATGGGGCATTTCACGCCCTGCTTGCGCATCAGGCGGCACAATTCCCGCCCATCGGTGTCCGGCAGACCCACATCGAGCACGATCAAATCATAGAGCTGTTCTTTCGCGCGGCTCATGCCCGTCGCGCCTGAATCGGCTTCGAAGACGTCGAAGTCTTCCGTCATCACAAGTTGTTCGGCGAGTGCGTCACGCAGATCGTCGTCATCATCAACAAGTAGGATTTTCTTAAGGTTGGCCATTGCGGTGCCTCGTCTCTTCCGTCGACCATATTGGTGCCCGGTGACGCATCGTCAGGGAAGACTTCGCCTGTCGGCTCACGACGACGTGTCGCCAAGGGCGGGTTTGTTTCATAGATGAAGGGGGGAAGACGCGCTCTGCCGCCGATTTGTTACAGGGGAACACATGTGTCGCTAAGTCCCGGACCTTCGGAACTGGTCGCGCGAGCGCGTGCGGACCTGCGTGTGGGCCTGCCTGTGGCGGTGGGCGACGTGGTGCTGGCCTCGGCGGAAACCGTGGGCGCCGCGCGTTTGGCAGGGCTGCGAGACGGCGGTGATCTGGTGCTGGCGATCAGCGGTCGCCGGGCCGAAACGCTCAAGGCCCGCGCCTATGACGGCGACGTGGCCCGCATTGCAGTGCCAGCGGGGGCCGATCTGGCTTGGATACGCGCTGTGTCTGACCCCGCCGATGACTTGCGGCATGCCATGAAAGGCCCGTTCCGCACCTTGCGGGACGGCGCTGCCGGACCCTGGCGCGTTGGGGTGGATCTCGCGAAGTCGGCGCAATTGCTACCCGCCGTTCTGGGCACCCGGATGCCGGTGCCACCCGGCATTACCCATCTGTCGCCCGACATGGTCGTGACGCCTGACCCTGTGCCATCGGAGGTGTCGGCGGCCCGCGTGCCCCTTGCCGTCCATCGGGCGGGCCGCGTCCACGTGTTCCGCGAGGGCGATGGCGGGGAGGAGCATTATGCTATCGAGATAGGCGCCGTGGACCGCGCGGCGCCGGTGCTGGTCCGCCTACATTCGGCCTGTTTCACAGGCGATGTGCTGGGTTCACTGAAATGCGATTGCGGCCCGCAACTGCACGCCGCCATGGAGGCGATGGCCCAGTCGGGTGGTATCCTGCTTTACCTCAACCAAGAGGGTCGGGGGATCGGGCTTGCCAACAAGATGCGCGCCTATGATTTGCAGGATCAGGGGTTCGACACTGTCGAAGCAAACCACCGCCTGGGCTTCGAAGATGATGAGCGGGATTTCCGATTGGGGGCCGGTCTGTTGCAGCGCCTGGGCGTGGATACGGTGCGCTTGATGACGAACAATCCGCGCAAGCTTGCCATGATGGAAAAGCACGGTGTGAAGGTGGCGGCGCGCGTGCCGCTTCATGTGGGGCGCGGTGCCGAGAACGCGGCATATCTGGACGTGAAACGTGCCAAGTCTGGGCATCTAGAGTGACCGGGGCGGGACCCAGGCATTGCCTGGCCGCTGCGCGCCTGGATGCAGGCCCATGCGGAGGCCGTCGGCGGCGCGTCTTTGTCGTGGACGCGTGCAATCGGGCCAAGCTGGCCAACGGGCGGTGCGGGCTGTGACACCCCATGATCTTGTCGTGACGCCCATGGGGGTGCGATTTCGGGGGCGGCTCTTCCCTTGCACTTTGGGCCGCGGCGGGATCGTTTCTGACAAGCGCGAAGGGGATGGCGGAACGCCAGCTGGGGTGCATCGCATCGTTGGCATGCTCTACCGGCCCGACCGCATGGGGCGGCCTGCTGATTGGGCCGTCCCGATCCGTCCCGGCGATCTGTGGTGCGATGCGTCAGGCCACGAGGACTACAATTTGATGGTCCGTGCCCCCTTCGCCGCATCCGCCGAGGTGCTGCGCCGGGCCGATCCGCTTTATGATCTGGTCATCCTGACGGACTGGAACTGGCCGCATGCTGAGGTAGGCCGGGGCAGCGCTATCTTCCTGCACCGCTGGCGGCGACCGGGCTATTCGACCGAGGGCTGCGTCGGGTTTGACCCGCATCATCTGCGCTGGATTGCCGGCAAGATCAGCTATGAGACGCAGTTGATCGTGCCAAGGCCCTGAGGTCTGGTTTCAGTCACAGGTCATGAAGGTGCCGGGCTGCGCGTGGCGTCAGGCCCACCGACGGCAACTCAAGTGGCCTGCGGCACACGCTCTCCAAAGATGGCGGACCCCACGCGGATATGGGTGGCACCGAAGGCGATGGCTTCCTCGAAATCGGCGGACATGCCCATGGACAGCCCGGTGAGGCCGTTGCGTGCGGCGATCTTGGCCAAGAGCGCGAAGTGCAGCGATGGGGTGTCTTCTACGGGCGGGATGCACATGAGGCCCATGATGGGCAAGTCCATGGCACGGGCCTCGCGGATGAAAGTATCGGCCTCGGACGGCGGGATGCCCGCTTTCTGGTCTTCCTCGCCTGTGTTGATCTGAATGAAGAGGTCCGGGCAGCGCCCGATCTCTTGCGCCATATCCGCCAGACGGCGCGCGAGCTTGGGGCGGTCAAGGGAGTGGATGGCGTGGAACAATTCCATCGCAGAGCGGGCCTTGTTGGACTGGAGGGGCCCCAGAAGGTGCAGTTCGACGCCCTGATAGATGTCCATCCAGGCAGGCCACTTGCCCTGCGCTTCCTGGACGCGATTTTCACCGAAGATCCTGTGCCCGGCCTTCAGTACGGCTTCGACGCGGTCGGGCGGCTGTACCTTCGAGACGGCAATGAGCGTGACTTCCGCCGGTGAGCGATCAGCGGCGGCGCAGGCCTGGGCGACGCGGTCTTGGATATCGGGCAAAGGCATGGGCTGGCTCCGGTAAGGCTGGAATGCGACGGTGCCAAAAAGAAAAGAGCGGGCGCAAGGCCCGCTCTTTCCGAAAACTGATCCGGTGGGATCAGAAGTTCATGCGCAGACCGAACGAGAACTGGTCGATGTCGCCGAAGGGCGTGTCGCTGTAACCGTAACCGGCCTGGATAGCAGCACCGCCACCCAAGTCGTAGCCAGCAGACAGACCGATGCCTTCGAAGTCACCGAGATCGGTGTCGAACTCACCGTAGTTGGCCGACAGCGAGATCGGGCCGGTCGTGTAACCAACGCCGACGCCGTAGTGGCTGTCGAAGTCAGCGACTGCAAACCCGAGGTCGTCAACATCGACGAACGTATCGTCGAAGTCCGTGTACTGGGCACCGATGGTGAAACCGTTGGCCAGTGATGCGTTGACCGAGACACCAAATGCCTCCGCGTCGTCACCTTCCTGGTAGGCTAGGCCGATGTTGAACGTCACACCGTTGAAGTCGCCGTTGTAGCGGCCACCAACACCCCAAATTTCGTCGCCGTCGCCATCATCTTCCTGCTCCAGCGAGAAAGCGATGCCGAACTGTCCGAAGGAGTAATCATAGCGCAGGATCTGGCCGTCGCCTTCGAGACCGTCAAGAATGCCGTTGCCGTTGTAGCCAAAATGCGACGTTTCGTCGTCAGCCAGCGAGCCACCATTGAAGGTAACTTCCGTCAGGGCCCAGTCGAGCGCGCCGTCGGTATCACCCATGGTGATCGTACCGAAGCCACCGGACAAGAACAGCGTTTCGCCACCCTGGTCGCTTGGATCGAAGGCGTCGCCATCATCAGACTCGTCGAGGTCGATCGTAGCGCCGAAGGTCAGGCCGCCATCGGTGACGCCGGACATGGTGAAGGTCACGTCGATGTCCGTGAAGAACTGGACTTCGCCGTTATCTTCTTCTGCGTCAAAACCGTCACCGAACCCGTCAGGCGTCAAAGTGATCTCGTCAATCAGGAAGATACCCATTTCGGCGTTGCCCGAGATGGTGATGTCGGCCGCTGCTGCGCCCGTGAAGGCAACCAGCGCGGTCGAAGCGAAGAGAACTTTTTTCATAGTTTTCCCTCGTGTTTCAATTCGTCCCCACCACGGGAATCGCGTTGGGCGTGTTCGTCGTTTCCACCATCGGACCCTGACCCGCAAGGAAGCCCCCCGAAACGTGCTGGTTTTCGCCCTCTCCATGGTGCTTTCGTGCCACAGTGATGAAGGGCCTGCCCAAGTCTTGCCAAACAGGGCCCAAGGCTGTTGCGGGCCTGCGTCGGATGGCCTTGTTCAGGCGGGCATTCATAGGCTAGTCAGGCCTTCATGAGCGGGCATAGTGGCACAAGCGGGGAACGCGACATGGGCGGCAAGATGATGCTGCGGGGAATTGTGGCAATTGCGGCATTGGCTGTCCTGACAGGCTGCGGCGACCGTGAGATGTTCGGCCAGACGCGCGAGGACCGGATCGCCAACCAGGAAAACCCTGCGACCATCGCGCGGGCGCAGCGCGACAGCTCCAACGTGTCGTCCGTCTTCGACCTGTTTGAAGACCGCGACGATCCCAATGTCACGTTGGAGGTAAACCGCTATCTTTGGGCGGCATCGCTGGATGTGCTGTCTTTCATGCCGGTTCAAAATGCCGATCCGTTTTCGGGGATCATCCAATTCGGTTTCGGCACGCCGCCGGGTGGGGGTCGCGCCTATCAGGCCACCGTTTATGTCCAGGACCCCGCGCTTGATGCCCGCAGCCTCATCGTGGCGCTTCGGACCCGCAACGGGGCCGTTAGCCGTGAGACGCAGCGGGCCATCGAAGATGCGATTTTGACACGCGCGCGTCAGCTTCGGATCCGCGACAGCGGTCTCTAACATCCGGCCCTGCCGGAACGCATAGCCTGAGAAGAAAGCCCGCGCCGCGCCACCGCTGGGCGCATGCCAAGGACCACATCCATGACCTACGACCCCTCCGCCATCGAGGCGAAATGGCAGGCAGCCTGGGCCGATACAGAGCTGTTCAAGGCCGTGCGCGATGCGCGGCCGAAATACTACGTGTTGGAAATGTTCCCCTACCCGTCGGGGCGCATCCATATCGGGCACGTGCGCAACTACACTATGGGCGACGTCATCGCGCGGTATAAGTCGTCCTGCGGGTTCAGCGTGTTGCACCCCATGGGGTGGGACGCGTTCGGGATGCCCGCGGAAAACGCTGCCATGGCGTCGGGCGGGCATCCGAAGACTTGGACCTACGACAATATCGACGTGATGCGCGGGCAGATGAAGCCCCTGGGGCTGAGCATCGACTGGTCGCGCGAATTCGCCACCTGCGATCCGGACTATTACGGGCAGCAGCAGGCGCTGTTTCTGGATATGCTCGACGCCGGGCTGGTCTATCGCAAGCCCGCCATCGTCAACTGGGACCCGGTGGACATGACCGTCTTGGCCAATGAGCAGGTCATCGATGGCAAGGGCTGGCGTTCGGGCGCAGAAGTGGAGCGGAAGGAGCTGACGCAATGGGCCTTCGCGATCTCCGACATGGCCGAAGACCTGCTGGATAGCCTATCCAAGCTGGACAAGTGGCCTGAGAAGGTCCGCCTGATGCAGGAAAACTGGATCGGGAAGTCGCGAGGTCTGCAAATGACCTTCAAGCTGTCCGCGCCCACCCACGGGCATGAAGGGATCGAGGTCTACACGACGCGGCCCGACACCCTGCGTGGCGCGTCCTTTATTGCCGTCGCGCCGGAGCATCCGCTGGCCAAAGCTCTGGCCGAAGATGACGCCGAACTGGCGGCGTTTGCAGCGGATGTGCGCAAGGGCGGCACGACCGAAGAGGCGTTGGAGAAGGCCGAAAAGCGCGGCTACGACACCGGCCTCACGGTCGAGAACCCGCTGGGCGGCACGCTGCCCGTTTGGGTCGCGAATTTTGTGCTGATGGATTACGGCACCGGCGCCATCTTCGGCTGCCCGGCCCATGACCAACGCGACCTGGATTTCGCCATTGCATACGGTTTACCAGCAGACCCAGCTTTCAAGCCTGTGGATGCAGACGCCCTGGAGATAGCAGGTGAAGCCTACGTTCCGTCAAAAACAGAAGTTGTTCACTACCACTTCGATAAACCGTTCCCTTTGAAAGATAAAAGGGACTTCGCGACCGGACAGGAGGCTATCGACGCCGCCATCGACTGGGCCGAAGCCCAAGGCATCGGCACCGGCAAGACCCAATTCCGCCTGCGCGATTGGGGCCTGTCGCGCCAGCGCTATTGGGGCTGCCCCATCCCTGTCGTCCATTGCGACACATGTGGCGTGGTGCCGGAAAAAAAGGAAAATCTGCCGGTTACGTTGCCGGATGATGTGACGTTCGACGTGCCCGGCAACCCGCTGGACCGGCACCCGACCTGGCGCGACGTGCCTTGCCCTAAATGCGGGGCAGCGGCGAAGCGCGAGACAGATACGATGGACACTTTCGTTGACAGTTCATGGTATTTCGCCCGCTTCACGGCACCCCATGCCGCCACGCCCACCGATCTGGACGATGCCGCCTACTGGATGAATGTGGACCAGTATATCGGCGGCATCGAGCATGCGATTTTGCACCTGCTCTACAGCCGGTTCTTTGCCCGCGCCATGGGCAAGACGGGCCATCTGCCCCAGGGCACCGAAGAACCCTTCGACGCGCTGTTTACCCAGGGCATGGTCACGCATCCTGCCTATGTCACCAAGGATGACAGGGGTCGCGCGGTCTATCACCTGCCCGAGGAGGTGGATGTTTCAGCCCGCACGCTGCGCGCCTCCGGTGAGGCCGTCGATATCTTGCCCGCGATCAAGATGTCCAAGTCGAAGCGCAACGTCGTCGACCCCCAGGACATCATCGCGCAATATGGGGCCGATACGGCGCGCTGGTTCGTCATCTCCGACAGCCCGCCCGAACGGGATTTCGAGTGGACACCCGAAGGCGCCGAGGCCGTCCACAAGCACCTGCGCCGTGTCCATCGTCTGGCAGAAGACATCGCCCGTGCCGACCGTTCTGCCAACACCGCAGATGCGGACCTGGCCCGCGCCACGGCACGCGCCATCCACGAAGTAACCCAAGGCATCGAGGGCTTCGCCTTCAACAAGGCTGTGGCCAAGCTCTATGAGTTTTCCAACACGCTCAACAAATCGGATGCCGGGGCGGATGCGCGGCGGGACGCCATGAAGGTGCTGGCCCAGTTGATGGCGCCCATGGTGCCCCATCTGGCCGAAGAGCTTTGGACGATGATGGGCGGCGAAGGCTTCGTGATGCGCGCGCCCTGGCCCAAGGCCGACCCGGCCCTGCTAGTGGATGATACGATCACGCTGCCCATTCAGGTCAACGGCAAGAAGCGCTCCGAAGTCGTGGTGGCCAAGGATGCCGCCAAAGACGTGATCGAGGCTTTGGTGATGGAAGACGCGGCGGTGCAGCGTGCGTTGAATGGCGGTGCGCCGCGCAAGCTGATTGTCGTGCCCGGGCGGATCGTCAATGTGGTGGTCTAAGGCCCTTCCAATGGTGGCCTTGCTGGCCGCCTGCGGCTTCACCCCGGTCTATGGGCCGGGCGGCGAAGGCGGGGTGTGGCGCAATGCAGTGCTGGCGACCGAGCCCGACACCGACTTCACTTTCGCCTTCGTGCGCCAGTTCGAGGAGCGGTTGGGTCAGCCCGTCGCCCCCGCTTTCACGCTGGGCTACGATATCGCGATCGATGCGCAGGGCCTTGCTATCGATGGCTCCAACAATGTGACGCGCTTCAACGTGGAAGGCGTGATCGACTGGGCCGTGCGCCCGGACGGCGCCGATATCCCGATCTTGACGGGGACCGAGACGGCCTTCGTGTCCTATTCTGCCAGTGGTTCACCGCTTGCCGTTCTGGAGGCCAAGCGCGATGCGGAGCGGCGGCTGGCCGTCGTCTTGGCGGACCGTGTCGTGGCGCGGCTGCTGGCCGAAGCGCCGTGAACCTGCGCGGCGCGGCCGCCGCGCGCTTCTTTGCCAAGCCCGATCCCGGCACCGCCGGTGCGCTGATCTATGGCGCCGATGCCATGCGCGTGGCGCTGAAGCGGCAGGAATTGATCGCCAACCTGACCGGCCCCGCCGCCGAGGAAGAAATGCGCCTGACCCGCCTGGCGGGCGCCGATTTGCGCGGCGACCCGGCGGCGGTGCTCGACGGGCTCAAGGCCGTTGGTTTCTTCCCCGGCCCGCGCGTCGTTTTCGTCGATGCGGTGGGTGAGGCGCAGGGCGCGCCGGTTCTGGCCGCGTTGGACGGCTGGGCCGAGGGCGACGCGGCTTTGGTGGTCACGGCGGGTGCGCTCAATAAGACGTCGAAGCTGCGCAAGGCGTTTGAGACACACCCGAAGGCCGCTGCCATCGGTCTTTATGATGACCCGATGGGTCGCGAAGAGATCGAGGCCGCGTTGGCCTCCGAAGGAATCGACCCCACGCCCGAGGCGCGGCGCGACATCGACGCGCTGGCCACGCAACTGGACCCGGGCGACTTTCGCCAGACCCTGACCAAGATTGCGCTTTATGCCGGGGGTGCGCCGGTGGATGCCGCCGCCGTCGCCGCCATGGCGCCTGCTACGGTCGATGCCGAAACCGATGAAGTGATCGCGGCCGCCGCCGATGGCCGGGCCGCGTCCATCGGGCCGCTGATGCAGCGCCTGGCGGGGCAAGGCGTGGCGCCGGTGACACTTGCCATCTTTGCGACGCGGACGTTCCAGCAACTCCACGGTATCGCTTGCGGCACAGCGCAGCCTTATGGGCCCCGCCGCGACGCGCTGTCCCGGCAGGCCCGCGCTTGGGGGGGCAAACGGTTAGAGTCGGCCTTGGCGCTTCTGATGGAGACGGACCTCACGTTGCGCTCCTCCTCCCGCGCGCCGCAGATGGCGGTGATGGAGCGGGCCTTGATCCGGCTGGCCATGATGGCGCCGCGGTGACAAGATCGGGCGAAGGGGACCAAAATGTACAAATTGCACGGACAGATCAAAAGCCGCGCGCTGCGCCCGCTTTGGCTGCTGGAAGAACTGGGCGTGCCCTTCGAATGGGTGCCCGTCGATCCCCGTTCGCCCGAGGCATTCAAGCTGTCGCCACTGGGCAAAATCCCGGTGCTGGAAACCGACGATGGGCCCGTCTTCGATTCTGTCGCCATGATGACCATGCTGGCCGACCGCCATGGCGCCTTCACCAACGCGCCCGGCAGCTATGCCCGCGCGTGCCAGGATGCGCTGACCAACACGATCAATGAGACTTTCGATGCGGTGCTTTGGGATTATGCCAAGCACAGTTTCGTGCTGCCCGAAGATCAGCGCGTGCCCGACGTGAAACCGTCGCTTCACTGGCAATTTGGACGCTATGCAGAGGTCATGGCGGATCTCATCGAGGGGCCGTTCGTTTTGGGGGAGGAACCCGTGATCACCGACATTCTGCTGGCCCATTGCTGCGGCTGGGCCGCGGGCCTGAAGATGGAGCTTCCGCCCGGTCTGCGCGATCACATGAACAGGATGCGGGCTCGCCCGGCTTTCCGCAGGGCGCTTGCCCATGGCTAAGGTGGGGGTTTGGGGGCTGGGCTCCATGGGGCTTGGCATGGCGCAAAGCCTGGTGCGCGCGGGCCATGCGGTGGCGGGGCACGACCCGCGAGGCGTGGTGTTGGAGGGTGCGGTGGACGTCGCGGTGCCCGACATGGACGCCGCCGTGATCGTGGTGCTGAACGCGGCGCAGACAGAAAGCGTGCTGTCCGATATCTTGCCCGACCTGCACCCGGGCGCGGTCGTTCTGGCCTGCGCCACGGTGCCACCGGATTTCGCCCGGGCGATGGCGGCGCGCTGCGCGGATGCCGGGGCGCTGTATCTGGATGCACCCATTTCGGGGGGCGCGGCCAAGGCTGCGCAAGGGGCGCTGTCGATCATGGCCTCCGGCAGCGCGGATGCCTTCGCAGCGGCCCGCGATGTTCTGGAGGCCATGGCCGAGACGGTCTTTGAGTTGGGGTCCGAGCCCGGTGCAGGCTCCGCCATGAAGGCGGTGAACCAGATGCTGGCGGGCACCCATATTGCCGCCATGGCCGAAGCCATGGTCTTTGGCATGACCCAGGGCGTCAGCCCCGAGACCTTCCTGAAGGTCATCCCCGCCTGCGCAGGCACGTCCTGGATGTTGGAAAACCGCGGCCCGCATATTCGCGATCACGACTACGCCCCCCGGTCGGCTGTGGATATCTGGCCCAAAGACTTGGGCATCGTGGCGCAGATCGCCGAAAGCGCGGGCATGGATATGCCATTGGTACAGGCCGCCTTGGCGCAGTTCCGCGCCGCATCCGAGGCGGGGCTGGGCGGCGAAGACGATGCCGCGGTGGCCAAGATCTATGCCGCCCAAGCCAAGGTCGACCTGCCGTGACCGAGGCCGCCCTGCGCGAGCAGCTGTGCACCCTGGCCGCGTCGCTGTTTGCGCGGGGGCTGACCCATGGCTCCACCGGCAATATCTCGGCCCGGACGGAGGATGGCGGCCTGCTTGTGTCGCCGACGGGGACGAGTTTCGGTCGGCTCGACCCCGCGCGCTTGTCTCGATTCGATGTAGGCGGGCGCCATGTGGATGGCGACCTGCCCACCAAGGAAATGCCGCTGCACGCCGCTTTCTATGACACGCGCGGCACGGCGGGGGCGGTGGTGCATCTGCATTCCTGTCATTCGGTCGCGCTGTCGTTGCTGCCCGACGCCGATGCCGACGACTTCCTGCCGCCGCTCACGCCCTATGCCGTGATGCAGCTTGGCCGCGTGAAGCTTCTGCCCTTCTTCCTGCCTGGCGACCCGGCCATGGGTGACGCCGTGCGCGGGCTGGCGGGTAGACGCAGCGCGGTCATGTTGGCCAATCACGGCCCTGTCGTTGCGGGCCGTGATCTTGCTGCCGCCTGCAACGCGGTGGAGGAGTTGGAGGCCACGGCCAAGCTGGCGCTGATGACGCGCGGCATGGGCGCCGTGGGGTTGTCGCCGGATCAGGTGGCCCAAGTGGTGGACCGGTTCGATGTGGAGTGGGACGCATGAGGTTCAGCGCCAATCTCGGGTTTTTCTGGACCGACCGGCCCTTGCCCGACGCGATCCGCGCTGCCGGGGCGGCAGGCTTCGACGCGGTGGAGATGCACTGGCCCTATGACACGCCTGTGGATGCCGTGCGCGCCGCCTTGGACGAGACCGGCTTGCCCTGCCTTGGCCTTAACACGCGGCGGGGCGACACGAATGGGCTGTCGGCGATACCCGAAAAGGCCAATGCTGCCCGTGCCGCAGTGGATGAGGCCGTGGCCTATGCCCGCGCCATCGGGGCGGGCGCCGTCCATGTCATGGCGGGCATCACGGATGCGCCCGGGGCCGATGCGGCCTTCCGTGCCACGCTGGCCCATGCCTGCGACAGCGCGCAGGACCTGACCATCCTGATCGAACCGCTCAATACACGCGACGTGCCGGGCTACTTTCTGACAGCGACCGATCAGGCGGTTGCGGTTATCGAGGCAGTCGCGCGCCCGAACCTGAAGCTCATGTTCGATTGCTACCATGTCCAGATCATGGAAGGCGACTTGACCCGCCGCGCCGCCGCCCTGCGGGACCATATCGGGCATATCCAGTTCGCGGGGGTGCCCGAGCGTGGGTGCCCCGATGAGGGAGAGGTCGCCTATGGGCGCCTGCTGCCCGCCTTGCGCGACATGGGTTGGACGGCGCCGATTGGGGCGGAATACAAGCCCGGCGGCGACACGGATGCCTCGCTCGGGTGGTTGGCCGATTACCGCGCGCTGTAGCGCGCCGCGGCGCGGCCCGCCCAGGCGCCGGTGGCGAGGCAGGCGGTCAGAAGATAGCCGCCCGTCGGTGCCTCCCAATCCAGCATTTCACCTGCCGCGAAGATGCCGGGCCGGTGGCGCAGCATCAGGTTTTCGTCCAGCGCGTCCCATCTGAGCCCGCCCGCCGTGCTGATGGCTTCGTCCATGGGGCGCAGACCGATGGCAGGGATGGGCAGGCATTTGATGAGGGCGGTAAGGTCGGCGGGCAGAGGCTGCGCCGCTTCGCGGAGCAGCGCAATCTGGACAGGTGTGAGCCGCAGGGCCTTGCGCAGGTGGTTGGTCAGGCTGGCTTTGCCCCGTGGGGTCAGGCGGTCGCGAACCTGCGCGTCGGTCAGGTCGGGTTTCAGGTCGATGGTCAGCTGCGCCCCTTGGCGCAGGGCAGGGCTGAGGGGATAGAGCGCGCCGCCTTCCAACCCGTGCCGCGTAAGGACCACCTCGCCACGGCTGGAGGTGTCGGCGGCGGAGAGTTGGATGTTCTTGAGGGGGGCGCCGAAGTGCCGCTCCATATGCTGGGACCAGGGAACGGAGAGGCCCACATTGGAGGGCGCAAAGGACGCGACGTGGCCACGCAGCCCGTCCAGCTTGGCCCAGGCCCCGTTAGAGCCGAGGCGCCGCCAAGACGCGCCGCCCATGGCCAGGATGCAGGCATCGGCATGGACGTTGGGCGCATTGTCGAAGGTCAGCGCCGCGCCATCCCAACCCGTCCAATGAGTGCGGCGGTGCAGGGTCACGCCGGCATTGTCGAGCCGGGCAAGCCAGGCGCGCAACAGGGGGGAGGCCTTCATGGCGTCGGGGAAAACCCGACCGGTGGAGCCCACGAAAGACGGTTGGCCCAGCCCGTCCATCCAAGCGCGTATCTCTGCCGGGCCGAAGGCCGCAAGCATGGGGCCCAGGCGGTCGCAGCCATAGGTTTCGGCAAAACCGTCAGCGATTTTCGTGATGTTGAGTCCTGACTTGCCCGCCATCAGAAACTTGCGCGCGGGCGACGGCATCCGGTCGAAGATATCCACCTCCGCCCCCGTTTGTGCGGCGGCTTCAGCGGCCATCAACCCTGCTGGGCCTGCGCCGATGATGGCGATGTTTGTCGAAAGCGGGTTGTGCTCCATGTCTGGTGCCATGGGGCAGGATATTCCCGAAGGCAACGCGATTGATCCGGAAAGCGGGCTGCCGCTTTGTGCGCTTTGCGAGCGGCCGATCCCGCCCAGGGCGCGGCAGAGCCTGCACCACCTCGTGCCGAAGCTGCGCGGCGGCAAGGGTGGGCCGATCGTGCTGATGCACCAGATATGTCACAATGAAATCCACGCCAGCGCTTCGGAGGCGGAGTTGGCGCGCCTTTGGAGCACGCCTGAAGACTTGCGGCGCCATCCCCGGTTGGAGAAGTTCATCCGCTGGGTCCAGAAGCGCCCGGCTGACTTTCATTCGAAGAGGCCGGGCGCGCGGAGGGGCTGGAGGCGGAGGTGATCTGCGCGGCTAGGAAGGCGCCCTCATTTCGCAAAGGGCGCGGCATCCCCCCAGATTTCCCGCACGCGCTCGTCGCGCCCGCAGCGTTCGCGGTAGCGCAGGTAAGCCACATTCTTGGGCACGCCGACGCCCACGGATGTCACGGCCAAGCGGTCGCCGCTTTTGTAGTAATCCTGGTGGAAGTCATCGACCGGATAGAAGGCGCCTGTATCGAGGATAGGGGTGACGATTTGGCGGCCCAGTTCGGCTTCGGCGGCGGCGATGGCGTCCTGGGCGATGGCGCGCTGGCGGTCATTCTCGACGAAGATGGCCGTGGTGTATTCGTGGCCCCGGTCGCAGAATTGCCCGCCCGCATCGAACGGGTCGATGGAGCGTAGGAACATATCCACGATCTGGCGATAGGTGATGCGGCGTTCGTCGAAATCGAAGCGGACGGCTTCGATATGGTTGCCGCTGCGCAGGTAGCGCGGGTTCAATGTAGTGCCGCCCGTCAGGCCCGAGACGGCATCGCCCACGCCAGTCACGCTTTCGAAATCGGCTTCGACGCACCAGAAGCAGCCACCGGCTAGGGTCGCCGTTTCGGCCTTGGCCGCCAGCGGCGCAGCGAGTGAGAGTGCCGCGAGAACGGCGAGGCGGATCGGTGTCATGGATGGCTCCTGATGTGGATGTCTTCCGGGGTCACAAGGTGGTGGTTTGGATGTGAGGCGCAACGCATGGGGTGGTCGCGTTTGCGTGAAGTGCCGTTTGGGAAGGGTGCGGGCCTGTCCCTTTGGCTTCGCGTGTCGGACCGTTGGATAAATGAGTATTTTTGCCAGGATGAAGGGGGCGGTGGCTTTCTGGGCTTTCCGTTAGCGGGATGTGATCAGGCGATATCCAAAGTCCTGTGTAGCTTCTTGTAGAAGCGCGCCGTAGCGTCGACCCCATTCGCCGGTGGCGAGGTCTTGCTCTAGGCGAGCAAGCGGGGCGGAGACATCGCCGATGGCCCAGAAGGATGAGATCGCCTGGCGCACCTTCGGGTTCAGATAAGCGGCGGGTCTGCGCCAATAGGCGCATAGGAACCCGTCGGTGCAATCGTGGGGGATCGGGACTGGTGTGATGTCGACAGGGCCGAGCATAGCTGCGTAGTCCGACATCTGTGGCATTTGGGCGTCATCCAGTTTCACCAGTTCGGGGATGTAATCGGCAAGCCAGAAGCCACGATGAGCCGGGTCGAAAGTCAGGATGACGATTGGCCCTCGGCTGACGCGTCGCATTTCGCTCAGGCCCATCCGGATATCCTGCCAATGATGGACAGTCAGCGTGGCCATGGCGGCGTCGAAGCTGTCATCGTCGAAGGGCAGGTCTTCGGCGCTGGCTTTTACGACCGGGGCGGCGCCAGCAGGGCGCTGCCGGATCATCTGGGCAGATGGCTCGACGGCGGTGACATCTCGGTCATTGGGCTCGTATGACCCTGCGCCCGCGCCCACGTTTAGGACGGTGCGAGCGGGCCCCAGGCCCGCGTGGATCTGCGCCGCGATCCGAGGGTCAGGTCTGCGCAGGTCTGCGTAGTTTAGACCGATCTGGTCGTATTTGGCATCCATGTGGCTGGATACCATGGTGGGCTAGCCTTGCCCAAGGCGCAGCCATCGGAAAACCAGGGGTGCGCAGGTGATCACGATGACGATGCGGGCCAGGTGGTGCATGACGACATAGGTGACGTCAGCGCCGGCCACGATGGCCATGACGGTCATTTCCGCTTGGCCCCCCGGCGAAAACGCCAGGATCGCATCGAGGGAGGAGGCGAGACCCATCAGGTAGACAGCCTCTGCAAAGACAGCGGCGATGGCGGCCAGGATCAGCCCGTGGCCCAGACCGGCGATCAGGATGCGGCGGACCTCGGCCATGGTGATGCCGGAATATTTCACACCCACGACCATGCCGATGAAGAATTGCGCGACCTGGATGGCCTCGGCCGGGGGGCGGTTTTCGATGATGCCGCCCAAGGCCAGGGCGCCCGCCAAGATCATAGGGCCTAGGATGGAGGCGCCGAAGAGGCCGACGCGCTTCGCGATTTGCCAGCCAGCCAGGCCCGCCACGGCCATGATCAGAAGCTCCGCCCAGCCATAGGCGGTGACCGGCGCGCCGGGGGCGCCCGTCAGATCGATGCCGTAGGCCAGCGTTAGGATAGCAGGGACGATGGTGACGATCAGCAGGACGCGGGTGGCGTGCAGAAGCGATAGCGCACGGGCATTGCCGCCTGCTTCTTCGCCGAACGCCAGCATGTCTTGCAGGCCACCCGGCATGGCGGCGTAAAAGGCGGTGGGCGCGTCGAAGCCGCAGATGCGGCGCAGGTAGGGGTAGCCTGCAACGCCGGAGACGATCAGGAAGAGTGGCGCCAGCACCAGGCTGAGCGCCATGGACGGAAGCTGGCCGATCAGGGCGGGAGAGAGAGAGGCGCCGACCGCCACGCCCAGGACAGTGCGCATGGCGTCGGTCAGCGTCGTCCAGGTCGCCAGCTTGACGCCCAGAAGCGCCGCGAAAAGCGACGCAAAGAGCGGCCCAAGAAGGAAGGGCAACGGCAGCGACAGGGCGCGGAACACCACCACACCCGCCACAC
This sequence comes from uncultured Jannaschia sp., assembly GCA_947494145.1. Classification (GTDB taxonomy): domain Bacteria; phylum Pseudomonadota; class Alphaproteobacteria; order Rhodobacterales; family Rhodobacteraceae; genus Jannaschia. Next base: position 56,958 of record CANLTZ010000013.1, read on the forward strand.
AGATGGCGAACGTGGTGGCGAGCCGGAAGATGACTAGCCCTTCACGCGCTTGTTGCGATTGGCCACCAGTTTCAGGCGCAAGGCGTTGAGGTGGATGAAACCCTTAGCATCGCGTTGATCGTAGGCGCCCGCATCTTCTTCGAAAGTGACGTGGGCTTCCGAATAAAGGCTGTGGTCGGACCAGCGGGCCACGGTTCGGGCGCTGCCTTTGTAGAGCTTCAGGCGGACGGTGCCGGAGACGTGTTCCTGGCTTTTGTCGATCAGGGCTTGCAGCATCTCGCGTTCGGGCGAGAACCAGAAGCCGTTATAGATCAGCTCGGCATAGCGGGGCATGATGCTGTCCTTCAGATGGCCCGCGCCCGCATCGAGTGTGATCTGCTCAATGCCGCGATGGGCTTCCAGCAGCAGCGTGCCACCTGGCGTTTCGTAGATGCCGCGGGACTTCATGCCCACAAAGCGGTTTTCCACCAGATCGAGGATGCCGATGCCGTGCTTGCCCCCCAACTCGTTGAGTTTGGTCAGGACGGTGGCGGGCGACATAGGCGTGCCGTTGATGGCCACGGCATCGCCCCGCTCAAAGGTGATTTCGACCATTTCGGGCGTGTCGGGCGCCTCTTCGGGGCGGGTGATGCGTTGCAGAACGTAGTCTGGGGCTTCCTCAGCCGGGTCTTCGAGCACCTTCCCCTCGGACGAGGTGTGCAACAGGTTCGCATCGACCGAAAACGGAGCTTCGCCCCGCTTGTCTTTGGCGATAGGGATTTGGTGCTTTTCGGCGAAGTCGATCAGCTTCGTTCGGCTGGTCAGATCCCAAAGGCGCCAGGGCGCGATGACCTTGATGTCGGGGTTGAGCGCATAGGCGGCCAGTTCGAAGCGTACTTGGTCGTTGCCCTTGCCGGTGGCGCCATGGGCCACGGCGTCGGCGCCTTCTGCGGCGGCGATTTCCACCAGCCGCTTGGAAATGAGGGGGCGCGCGATGGAGGTGCCGAGCAGGTAGAGACCTTCGTAAAGTGCATTGGCGCGGAACATGGGGAAGACGAAATCGCGGGTGAATTCTTCGCGCAGGTCTTCGATATGGATGGACGTGGCGCCCATCATCTCGGCCTTCTTGCGGGCGGGTTCCAATTCTTCGCCTTGGCCCAGATCGGCGGTGAAGGTCACGACCTCGCAGCCGTATTCCGTTTGCAGCCACTTCAGGATGATCGAGGTATCCAACCCGCCAGAATAGGCGAGTACGACTTTCTTGGGCGCGTCCATGTTCCCTCCGGCATATTTGGGTCGGGGTTAGGCCCGTTCGGCGCCACCCGCAAGCCCGTGGCGCCCGCCTGCGTTGACGGCACTGGGGCGCCGCCTTACGGCTGAGCCACCCAACCCCGGAGGATGTGTCATGCTCGGCTGGAAGCTGTTCCTGCGCGCGATCAACCTGATCTTGGACAATCTGGGCGCGGCCCTTCGGATCAGCGCGCTGCCTTACGGCATCGCCGCGGCGGTGGCGATTTGGGTTGCCGTCAGTTGGCCGGAATATATCGGCGTGGTGCAGTTCGACCCCGAAGACCCGCCGCCTGCTGATTTCGCCCTGGCCAAACTGGTTGAACTCATGGTCGCGCTGATCGCCTACCTCTGGGTTGCCGTGGGCTGGCACCGCTATGTGTTGTTGGAGGAGGGCGGCTATGGCTGGGTTCCCCCGTTCCGCGGCGATCTGGTTTTGGGCTATCTTGGGCGATCATTGTTGGTGGGGCTGGCGGTGGTTGTCATCATGTTGGCGGTTGCGACGATGATCATCGTTTTGCTGGCCCCAATCTTTGGGGCGGCCATGCAGACATTCGCCTATGCGGTCGCGTTCTTTGTCGCGATGATTCTTTTCTACCGGTTGGGCGTCGTGCTGCCCGCGGGGGCGGTGGGGCGCCGCATGACCTTTGGCGAAGCCATGGGCGTGACCCAGGGCCATTCGCGCACTGCCGCATTGCTGGCGCTGCTCACGCTTGCGTTTTCTCAGCTGTTGCAGCTGCCCACGTCGCTGGATGGTGGCGGCGGGGCGATCACGGTGGTCTACCAAGTGGTGGTGCAATGGATCGGCCTGATGCTGGCGGTGGGAACCCTGACCGCGCTTTACGGCGTGGTGGTGGAGAAGCGGCCCGTTGACTGATTTCGTAGCCCGGGCCGAGGCCGCCGCCCAAGCCATGCGCGCGCTGTTCGCGCCCACACCGTGTCAGCGCAACGATTACCTGTCGGACCGGTTCGGAGCCGATATCTGGCTCAAGCGCGAAGACTTGACGCCTGTCCGATCTTACAAGTTGCGTGGCGCGTTCAATGCGATGCGCAAGATGGATGGCGGGCGCGTGGCCTGCGCATCGGCGGGCAATCATGCCCAAGGGGTGGCCTGGATGTGCCGCCATCTGGGGGTCGAGGGCGTTATTTTCATGCCGGTCACGACGCCTGGGCAGAAGGTGGACAAGACGCGGCTATTCGGCGGGGAGCGGGTGGATATTCGGCTCGTGGGCGACTTCTTCGACGACACGTTGGCGGCGGCGCAGGCCTTTTGCGCTGAGACGGGGACGCGATTTCTGTCGCCCTTCGACGATGACGACGTGATCGAAGGGCAGGCCTCGGTTGCCGTCGAAATGGTGGAGCAGATGGACGGGTTGCCCGACCTGATTGTGATGCCGGTCGGCGGTGGCGGGCTTTCGGCGGGGATGCTGGCCTATCTGCGGGCCCGCGGGACAGTGCCGGAGATGCGCTATGTAGAGCCTTTGGGCGGGGCCAGCTTGTCGGCGGCCTTGGCGGCCGGGCATCCAGTGAAGTTGGAGAGCCTCGACAACTTTGTCGATGGCGCCGCGGTCGCACGGATCGGGGATCGCCCCTTCGATGTGCTGCGCCAGGTGCCGCCGCAGCATGTTCTGCGAGTCCCGGAGAACCGGATCTGCATCACCATTCAAGAGCTTCTAAACACCGAGGGCGTGGTGTTGGAGCCTGCGGGGGCCCTGTCCATCGATGCGCTCCGTGATTTGGGGCCCGAAATTTCGGGGCGGCGGGTCGTTTGCGTGGCAACGGGCGGCAATTTCGATTTCGAGCGATTGCCGGATGTGAAAGAGCGAGCGATGCGGTTTGCGGGGCTGAAAAAGTACTTCGTGCTGCGTATGCCACAGCGACCCGGTGCCTTGCGCGACTTTCTGGAGATATTGGGACCCGATGATGACATCGCACGGTTTGAGTATCTTAAGAAATCAGCGCGGAATTTTGGGACCGTTTTGATCGGGATTGAGACGTCTGAACCCGCTGCGTTCGCCAGGCTAGAGGCGCGCATGGGGGAGTTGGGCTTCTCGTGGCGCGATTTGACGGGCGACCCGATGCTGGGCGAGTTGGTCATCTAGCTTAATTGGTAGGTGGTTCTGTCTTGGTCGCTGCACGTATCCCGGTGCTTAGGTTGTCCTGCTGGTGAAGCTGAATTCGCTTCGTCATGGGAGGGCTTTGTTGTCGTCGCGTTGCCGATTGTCCGAGTCTTTGTGCGCGGACCCTGCTTAAGCCCGCTGAATGCCGGGCCTTCAGCGGGGTCGGAACTTCAAACGGTCATCAACCCTTCTTCCAGTTGGGCGCGGGTGCGGTTGATCAGTTCGACCATATGCGCGACTTCGATGTCTTCGCCGCGATTTGACTTTGCCTCGGCTTCTTCGGCCAGCAGTGCGATGCCACGCAGCCCGATATTGAGCGCACCACTCCGCAGGAAGTGCATGGCGCGTGAAACTTCTTCCGGTGGCAAGCCTTCTGCCAATCGGTCTACGGTCAGCATAGCTTCGTCGAGAAAGACAGCGGCAATAACCTGCACGTCTTCCAAGCCGATTTCGGCTGCCAATTCATTAATGCGCGTCTTGTCAATCATGTCCTCTTGTCGCGTGGCGGCGTGAAGGAAGTGTAAACTCCACCCATCGGAATGGGCTCAATTTGAACGTTCATTCCCTGTTAAAGATCGGCTGGTCATAAGCGGGAATTATGTTCGGAATCATGCCGTGAAACATGTACGCCCGCAGGAAGTGGAACTGCCTCGCCCGCAAGCCCGATTACAGGTGCTTGTGGTCGATGACAGCGCCGCGCAGCGCCAATTGTTGAAGTCTGTCTTGGGCCGCATGGGGCTTGATGTGATTGCCGTCGAAGGTGCGGCGCAGGCCCTGCATCTTTGCATGTCAGATGAAGGCGCAGACATCCGCATGGTGCTGAGTGATTGGCAGATGCCGGGCATGGATGGACCGGATTTCTGTCGTGCCTTTCGGCAATTGGCGCGCGATGACTATGCCTATTTCATCTTGATGACGTCGGAAACAGATCGATCCGTCAAGGCGCGCGGGCTTGAGGCGGGGGCCGACGACTTCGTTACAAGGCCGCTCGACATGGCCGAGCTGCGGGCACGTATCAAGACGGGGCAGCGCATCTTGGATATGCAGGAAGCGTTGTTGCATCGAAATCATGAAGTGCGAACAACGCTGGCGGATCTGACCGCACTACACGATGCGCTCAACCGCGATCTGGCCGAAGCACGGGGTTTGCAGCGGGCATTTTTGCCGCCACGAAAACTTCGCATGGAGGGAAGTGAGCTATTTCTGCGGCTCGTCACATCTGGCCAGATCGGCGGTGATCTGGTGGGCTATTTTCCGATTTCCGACCACCAAATTGCGCTCTATTCCGTTGATGTGTCGGGACATGGAATCGCGTCTGCATTGCTAACCGGACGCCTTGCTGGCCTTTTTTCCTGGACCTCGCGCCGTGCGAATATCGCATTTCGAGACGACGGATGTACGGTCGACCCGCCGGATTGTGTCATGACGCGGCTTAACGAGTTCATGCTGCAAGACCTAACATCTGACATCTACTTTACGGCTGCACTTGCCTATGTCGATACGCGGACCGGACGGGTCGATTTTTGTCAGGCGGGCCACCCGCATCCCTTGATCCGCCGGGCGTCGGGGGAGGTGGAGAGGGTGGGCAACGGCGGCATGCCGGTCGGTTTGATTCCCGAGGCGCAATTTGAGTGTCATAGGGCGACACTGCGCCCCGGGGATTGTCTGCTGGCCTATTCGGATGGTCTTACGGAATGCGTCGACACTTGGGGCGAGATGCTGGACGAAGAGGGGTTGATGACGTTGCTATCGACCGCACCTGCCGGCACCGAGGACGCCGTCGCCCATATCGAAGCCGCCTTGCGAGACCACGTGGGCATACAGGATTTCGAGGACGACATCTCGATGCTCTGCTACCGGTTTGACCATCCGGGTCTAGCGATGGAGCTTCGTGAATGACGCTGGGAACATGTGGCGCGGGATGAGGTGAGTGCGTCATGGGTTCTGGCGCCACTTTAGGGTCAGGGAAGAGTGCGGGTTTCCTCTGCCAGTTCTGGAACGCGTATTTGGGTCGCCAAGGAGGGCCACGAAGGTGACATGCCGACCGATTTTGACTTGCCTCAGCGGGTGCAAGATCGGACCGACCTAAGGTCAGCGGCTTGTTGTTCTGATACGGTGTCGAGGGCCTTCTGAACAAACTTGCCAGCGCCAGCTCGACCATGCGGAACAGATTTTTCGTCAGTTTTCTTTTCAGTATGGCCGGTCGCTCGGCCGGACTGCCTTCAGGCGCCTGGCCCCGTTCTCGCCCGGTCATAGCCGCGTCCAATATTGACGCGCCTATTTCTCCAAGCGGACGGGAAACGGGCGTTAGGACCAGGAAACTTCAAGAGCCTGCCCCACGTTCCCGAGCCTGCATGACCCATGGCCAAGCCGTCGCCCCCATGTCGTCAGATGTTGGAACTTGCGGTCGCGCGTCCTGACGTCATCCCCGGGGGCGAACGTGCCAGCGTCACAGATGATGCCGAACCGCATCCCGCAGAAAACGCCGGTCGCCCGGATTGCCAAGGGTCTTCATCGCCTCAACCGGGCTTGCCCAGAAGGCGCGATGCCCCGGCTCCAGCGGTGGGCCGCGGCGAAGACCCGGCTGCGCCAGGTAGATATGGCAGATCTTCTCGGCGTGGATGGCGTATTCAGGCATCCAGACGAAGCGGCGGAACGCGCCAAGTCGGGGGCCGACAATGCAGCTATAGCCCGTTTCCTCGAACACCTCACGGGCCAAGGCCGTGCGAGGCGATTCGCCAGGGTCGATGCCGCCGCCCGGCAGTTGGATGTCAGGCTCGGGTGCGGTTTGCTCGGTCAAAAGAATGCGTCTGGCGCGCATCAATATGGCATAAGCACCCGGTCGAGAACGATATTTTTGGCCTGCCAAACGTCTGCCGCCGATCGTCGGAATCACTGCCCTGCCCCCTTGCCCCATGCGCATACCTGACCTGCGGCCACCGCCGACTTGCGTCCCATGGCACGGCGCCTATCTAGGGGGCAAAGAATGCTGGCCCGGGGTGGTTTTCAACACGCGGGCCGCGAAGCCAAGGAATCCCGCCATGACCGATGCGACAACCCATCTCTGGGACGACACTGTCTTGCCGTTTCAACTGGATGCCTCCGACATCCGTGGCCGTGTGGCACGGCTGGACGGGGTTCTGGAAAGCGTGCTGTCTCAGCACGACTACCCGCCTGCCATCGAAGCGCTAGTGGCCGAAATGGCGCTGCTGACCGCCTTGATCGGGCAGACCGTCAAGCTGCGCTGGAAACTGTCATTGCAAGTACGTGGCGACGGACCCGCGCGATTGATCGCCACCGACTACTATGGCCCCACCGAAGATGGGCAGCCCGCACGCATCCGCGCCTATGCCAGCTATGACGCGCCGCGCCAGGCCGAGATGACGCTGGCGGGGGCGCAGCCCTTCGATCTGGTCGGCAAGGGATATTTCGCGATTCTGATCGACCAGGGCCAAGGGACGGAGCCGTATCAGGGCATCACGCCCATTGCCGGGGGCTCGCTTTCGGCCTGTGCGGAGACCTATTTCGCGCAGTCGGAGCAGATCCCGACGCGGTTTGCGCTGTCCTATGGCCGCTCGACCGAAGCCGGGCGGGCCGAGAATTGGCGCGCGGGCGGCGTGATGTTGCAGCACATGCCCAAGGCATCGCCTTTCGCGACCGGCGATGGCGGATCAGGCGAAGGGGGCCTGTTGACGGCGGCAGATATCCTGGATGAAGACGACGGCGAAAACTGGCGCCGCGCCAACATCCTGCTCGATACGACCGAAGAGTTGGAGTTGATCGGCCCGTCGGTGGCGCCCACGGACCTGTTGCTGCGGCTGTTTCACGAGGAAGGGCCGCGTGTCTTCGACCCCCAGCCCGTCCGCTTTGGCTGTTCGTGCAGTGCCGACAAGGTACGGCAATCGCTGTCGATCTATTCCGCCAAGGATATCGGCCACATGACGACCGACGAAGGCACGGTGACCGCCGATTGCCAGTTCTGCGGCGCCCATTACGTCTTCGACCCGGAAACCCTGGGCTTCGAGGCCACCAAGGAGCCGCAGGATGATTGACCGGATCGAGGTGGCGCTGGCGCAAGCTGGCGCCGCCTCATCGGATTTCGATCTGAACCCTGACGTCATCTTGCCGGGGCGGCGCATCCTGCGGGATGCGGCCGTCCTGGTGCCCATTCTGGACGATGCAGGCGGGCCGCGCGTGTTGCTGACCAAGCGGTCGTCGAAGTTGAAGCACCATCCTGGGCAGGTGGCCTTTCCCGGTGGCAAGATCGACGACGGTGAAACCCCCGAACAAGCCGCAGAGCGGGAGGCCTATGAAGAAGTGCGCCTGCCCCGCGGCCATCTGCGTGTGCTTGGGCGGCTGCCCTGCCATGAGACGGTCACAGGGTTTAGCGTCTACCCCGTGGCGGCGGCGATCCGGCCCTTCACCCCCGTGCCGGAGCCCGGAGAGGTGGCCGAGGTTTTCACCGTCCCGCTGAGCCATGTGCTGGACCCCGCCAATTATACCGTGGAAAAGCGGCGCTGGCGGGGGGAATGGCGCCGATTCTATGCCGTGCCCTATGGTCCCTATTACATCTGGGGCGCGACCGCCCGGATACTTCGGGGGCTGGCGGACAGGCTGGATGCGGATCACGGATGACTGGCTGACGGCGGCCCATACCCAGGCCGTCATGGGGTTGCTGACGGGGGCAGGCCACCAGGCGCTGGCTGTGGGTGGCTGCGTGCGCAACGCGTTATTGGGCGTGCCCGTGGCCGATATCGACATCGCAACGGATGCCAGGCCCGAGATGGTGATGGCTTTGGCCGAAGGCGCGGGGCTTCGGGTCGTGCCCACCGGGTTGGACCACGGGACGGTGACCGTCATGGCAGAGGGCATCCCCCATGAGATCACGACGTTTCGCCGCGACGAGGAAACCGACGGCCGCCGCGCCAAAGTGGCTTTCGCCCAGGACGCGGCCGAGGATGCGCGGCGGCGGGATTTCACCATGAACGCGCTTTATGCGGATCCGGCCGGGTATGTGGTCGACCCGCTGGGCGGGCTGCCCGATCTGGAGGCACGCCATGTGCGCTTTATCGGAGATGCGGGCGCGCGTATCCGGGAAGACTATCTGCGCATCCTGCGCTTCTTCCGGTTCACGGCTTGGTATGGGGATGTGGCGCTTGGGCTCGATGCCGAAGGGTTGGCGGCCTGTGCGGAACATGCCGACGGGTTGGGCCAACTCAGCCGGGAAAGGGTGGGGCATGAGGTGCGCAAGTTGCTGGCCGCGCCCGACCCCGCGCCCGAAGTGGCGGCCATGGCGCAGGCGGGCATCCTGGCGCGTATCCTTCCCGGGGCGGATGCAACGGCCTTGGCACCGCTGGTGCATCTGGGGGAAACGGATTGGATTGCGCGGCTGGCGGCCTTGGGCGGCGATGCGGACGGTCTGAGGTTGTCGAATGCCGAGGCACGGATGCTCGATGACCTTGCCACAGCCGCCCGCGACGGGACAGCGCCCTTCGCGCTTGGCGACATGTTGGGCGCCCGGGCGCGGGATGCACTGCTGATTCGGGCGGCGTTGATGGGGCAGGCGCTGGCGGAGGGGGATCTCGAAGAGGCCCGAAAAGGGGCCGATGAGACGTTTCCTTTGAAGGCGGCAGACTTAATGCCCGGCCTGCAAGGGCCGGTCTTGGGACAGGCCCTGACCCAGGCCCGCACGATCTGGCGCGAGGCCAAAGGCCAGATCGACCGGGATGCGCTGATCGAAGCGGTGACTGCGTGATCATCGACCCGCTCTACCTGTTCGTCTTTGCTGGTCTCTTCACGCCAGGGCCCAATGTCATCCTACTGACGGCATCCGGTGCGCGGTTCGGGCTGCGGCCCACCATCCCCCATGTGCTGGGGGTCGCGGCAGGCGTGGGCATCACGTCGGGCCTGACGGCCATTGGCATCGGAGCGTTGTTGCTGGCGGTGCCGACGTTGAAGTTGGCGCTGCAAGTCCTTGCAGTGGCCTGGATATTGTGGATGGCATGGAAGCTGTTCCGGTCCACCGGTGTGGCGGGGGCGGATACCAACGACAGGCCGTTCACCTTCATCGAAGCGGTGCTGTTCCAATGGGTGAACCCGAAGATCTGGATCGTGGGACTGGCGGCGGTATCCGGCTATGGAAGCGACTTGCCCGCCCATCTAGAGGCGCTTCGCATCGGGTCGGCCTTCAGCGGCATCAACCTGGCGGTCTGCACATTTTGGGCCTTTGCAGGCACTCTGCTGGCTTACCTTCTGACCACACCGCGGGCCTGGCGGGTCTTCACAACGGGGATGGCGCTGGCCCTGGCTGGCTCCGGCATTATGGTCTTTTTCGCCTGATCGTTTATATCAGCGGGACAGCCGAAGGCTTCCTGACATGTTCCGGTATTTCGAGACCCTGGTCGACCCCTATGCGCCCCACGCAGAGGAAGACACCCCGCCCGCCCGGCTCTGGCCGTTTCTCAAATCGTATTCGCAGCCTTTTAAACGTGTCTTCCTGGCGGCGGCGGCTTTGTCGGTGGTGGTGGCGACGGTCGAAATCTGGCTGATTTCCTATATGGGCCGGTTGGTCGATCTGCTGTCGAACAGCACGCCCGCGGTCTTTGTCGCCGATCATGGGGTCGAACTGATCCTCGTCGCGGCCTTTATCCTGACGGTGCGCCCGGCCTTGCAGGCCATTGATGTTCTGGTCCTGAACAATGCGATCTTGCCGAATTTCGGGACGCTTATGCGCTGGCGGGCACACAGCCACGTTCTGCGCCAATCCATCGGCTGGTTCGAGAATGACTTTGCCGGGCGCATTGCCAACCGCATCATGCAGGCGCCGCCCGCGGCGGGTGAGGCGGTGTTTCAGGTCTTCGACGCAATTGCCTTCGCGCTCGCTTATCTGATTGGCGCCGCGGTGCTGCTTTGGGCCGCTGACCCGCGGCTGTTGGCACCGCTGGTGGTTTGGTTCGGGCTATACGCATTGCTGGTGCGCTGGACCGTGCAGCGCGTGGGCCCCGCGTCGAAAGCGAGTTCCGACGCGCGGTCCATGACCACGGGGCGCGTCGTGGATGCCTATACCAACATCCATTCGGTGAAGTTGTTCGCCCACGAGTCCAAGGAATTGGACTACGCCAAGGAAGCCATCGAGACGACGCGCACCACGTTCCAGCGGGAAATGCGGCTTTTCACCATTATGGATGTGGCCTTGGTGACGTTGAACGGTCTGCTGATTGTCAGCGTCGTTGGGTGGGGTGTGCTGCTCTGGGTGAATGAGGCCGCGTCAGTGGGCGTCGTTGCGGCTGCCACCGCGCTGGTGCTGCGGCTCAACGCCATGACCGGCTGGATCATGTGGGCGGTGACGTCCTTCTTCCGCTCCCTGGGCGTGGTGGAGGAGGGAATGGAGACCATCGCCCAGCCCATCACCTTGACCGACGCGCCCGGGTCGAAGGATCTGGCGCTGACCGAAGGGGCCATTACCTTCGAAGACGTGACCCATTTCTATGGTGGGGCCCAAGGTGGCGTGTCCGGCCTGACATTGCGCGTGGCACCGGGTGAGAAAGTTGGCGTCGTGGGCCGGTCGGGTGCGGGCAAGTCCACGCTGGTGAAACTGCTTCTGCGCTTCTACGACGCGGAACAGGGGCGGATTTCCATCGACGGGCAAGACATCACCCATGTGACGCAAGCCAGTCTGCGCCATGCCATTGGAATGGTGCAGCAAGATAGCTCACTGATGCATCGGTCGGTGGCGGAAAATGTGCGCTATGGCCGCTCGGATGCCACGCAGGCGCAGGTGGAGGCGGCGACGCAAAAGGCCCATGCTCATGATTTCATTCAGGAGCTTGAGGACCCCGAAGGCCGTAAAGGCTATGCCGCCCATGTGGGGGAGCGAGGCGTGAAGCTGTCGGGTGGGCAGCGGCAGCGTATCGCGCTGGCCCGTGTGATCTTGAAGGACGCGCCGATCTTGGTTCTGGATGAGGCGACCTCGGCCCTCGATTCCGAGGTGGAGGCAGCCATCCAAGACACGCTTTACGGCATGATGGAAGGCAAGACCGTCATCGCCATTGCGCACCGTCTGTCGACCATTGCCCATATGGACCGGATCGTGGTGATTGATGAAGGCCGGATCATCGAGGAAGGCGCCCATGATGAATTGTTGGCCAAGGGCGGGCTTTATGCGTCCTTCTGGGCGCGGCAATCGGGCGGGTTCATTGATACGCAGGCGGCGGAGTAGGGCCTATTCAAGCTGCGATATCACGGTCGGAGCACCTGCCGATCCTTAAGGATGCAAGCCGGTCCATCGCCGGGTCCGCAGGCGGCGATCCGATGGTGCCGCAACAGCGCTTCATGGCTGCCAAGTCCGACCAAGGCAAAGGACCGGCGCCCTACGGGCTTGAGTCCGGTCCTCGGCAGAGGTGTGAACGGCATGATTAGAACACTCGCGTCAGGCCTTTCTGTATATCAGAAGAAACTGGCGCAAACGGATTGATCTTCAAGAATATCCCTCGGGCTAAATTGGCGCTAAAAGCGCCCTGCTCCAACACACTGAAACACCTGAAGGGACCGAGATGCTGCGCCGTATCGCCGATATCTTCGCCGGGTTGATCCCGCCCTTCGCGACCTATGACGGACCGCCGCCGCGGCAGCTTGGTGCGTTCTTCCGCTGGTGCCTGCATGGGGCGTGGACGCCTTTGATCCTGGCCTTCATCGCGTCTGCCGCCGCTGGCGCGACCGAGATCGCTACGGCCTTCTTTCTGGGCGCGGTCATCGACAGTGTCGCGGACCCTTCGGGCGGCTATTTGGCGCGAAATGTGCTGTTGCTCGCGCTGTTTGTCGGGTTCTATCTGGTTGCGCGGCCCCTGATCTTCGGCACCTCAGCGGCTTTCTCAGGGATGACCGTTGGCCCCAATGTCTACCCCTTGGTGCAGTCGCGGCTGCATCGTTGGACGCTTGGCCAATCGGTCACCTTCTTCGACAACGACTTTGCGGGTCGCATCGCCACCAAGCAGATGCAGACGGCGCGGGCGGTGACCGAGGTAACGAATGAGTTCATAAATGTGGTGGCTTTCGCCTTGGCGTCGCTCATTGGGTCGGCGCTGTTGATGATTGCCATCGACTGGCGCATCGCCCTGGCGCTGACGGTCTGGCTGGTGCTTTATCTGTCGCTCTTCCGGTGGTTCATGCCGCGGATCCGCGAACGCTCAAAGAAGCGGGCGGCGGCGCGCGCCATGGTGACCGGGCAGGTGGTGGACACGATCACCAACATCAAGACCGTCAAACTGTTTGGCCATGCTGAGCACGAAGACCGCGCGGCATTGGACGCCATGGGCACGCTCCGTGATCGGTCACTGGCCTTTGGCCGGCTATCGGCCGGGTTTCGGATATCGCTGATGTTCTGCGCGGGGTTGCTGCCGATCTTGATGATCGGCGGCACATTGATGATCTGGCGGGCGGGGGATGCCACGGCGGGCGATATCGCCGCCGCGGGGGCCATCGCCTTCCGGCTCAGTCAAATGACGGGTTGGGTTAGTTTCACGCTGATGGCGCTTTACGCGAATGTGGGTGAGGTGGAGGACGGGATGAACACGCTCGCCCATCTGCACCAACTGACCGACGCGCCCGATGCCAAGGCTTTGCCGGCCGTGGAGGGACGCATCGCATTGGAAAATCTGACCTTCACCTATGGGCGCGAGGAGGGTGGCATTCGCGACCTGTCGCTGAGCGTGGCCCCTGGCGAGAAGCTCGGCCTCGTGGGTGCGTCTGGGGCGGGGAAGTCCACTTTGGTGGCGCTGTTGCTGCGTCTCTATGACCCTGAAAAGGGGCGTGTGACGCTGGATGGCCATGACCTGCGCGACGTCACGCAGGACAGTCTGCGCCGCCAGATCGGGATGGTCACCCAGGAAACGGCCATGTTCAATCGCAGCGCCCGCGATAACATCCTGTATGGGCGCCCCGACGCGACCGAAGCCGAGATGATCGACGCCGCCAAGCGCGCCGAGGCCCATGACTTCATCACCGGCCTGCGCGACCACAAGGCCAATACGGGCTATGAGGCGTTTCTGGGCGAACGCGGGGTGAAGCTGTCGGGCGGACAGCGGCAGCGCATCGCGCTTGCCCGCGCCATTCTAAAGGATGCGCCGGTCCTGATCCTGGATGAAGCGACCTCCGCCCTGGATTCGGAGGTTGAGGCCGCGATCCAGACGGCGTTGGACCGGGTGATGGAAAACAAGACGGTCATCGCCATTGCCCACCGCCTGTCCACTATCGCCAAGATGGACCGCATCGTCGTGATGGAGGCGGGTCGCATCGTCGAAGAAGGCACGCATCGCGACCTTCTGCGCAGGAAGGGCACCTATGCGCGCTATTGGCAGCGTCAGTCCGGCGGCTTCATCGGGGTCGAGGATGTCGCAGCAGAGTAAGCGGGGCTTTGCAACGCGTGTGAACGCGCGTTGCAAAGCCGTTCCAATGGAGTTGCTGTGGTGCTGACGATCCAGCGTTTGGGACATCGGGGCGATGGGGTGGCCGATGGCCCTACCTATGTGCCGCGCAGCCTGCCGGGTGAGGTGGTTACCGGAGATGTGGTCGGGGATCGTCTGGCAGAGCCCAAGATCGTGACGCCATCGGTGGACCGCGTCGCGGCGCCCTGCGCGCAATTCCGTCGCTGTGGGGGATGTGCGTTGCAGCATGCCTCCGATGCCTTCGTGGCGAATTGGAAGGCGGGCGTTGTGCGCGATGTGCTGGCCCGTGCGGGGCTTGCGGCGAAGATCGCGGGGGTTGAAACATCGCCCCCGGGCAGCCGTCGCCGCGCCGCCTTGGCGGGGCGCAAAACGAAGAAGGGCGCGCAGGTGGGGTTTCAAATGCGCGGGTCCGACCAGATTGTGCCTATCCCCGATTGCCGCGTGCTCCACCCCGACTTGGTGGCGGTCCTGCCTGCATTGGAGCGTCTGACCCGCCTCGCCGCGCCCCGAGGGGCGGAGGTGACGTTACATGTGACACAGTCGCCCGCTGGCGTGGACCTCGCCGTCGATGGTGCGCGGGCGTTCGACCGTGACGTGATGGTGGCGCTGGCACCCTTCGGCGCAGACTTCGCGCGCATCACTTGGAACGGAGAGCCCGCCTTGCAGCAGACGCCGCCCTGGCAGCCCATGGGCCGCGCCCGCCCTGTGCCGCCGCCGGGCGCATTCTTGCAAGCCACCGTCGAGGGAGAGGCTGCGTTGATCGGTGCCGTCCGCCAGGCTTTAGACGGGGCAAAGGCGGTCGTTGACCTGTTTTCGGGCTGCGGAACCTTCACCTTCCCCGTGGCAGAGGGGGCCGCCGTGACGGCGTATGAAGGCGACCGCGCCTTGATCGAGGCATTGGCGCAGGGCGCGCGCGGGGCCACGGGCCTCAAGCCGATCGAGACGCGCGTGCGCGATCTGTTTCGCGACCCGCTCACACCCGAAGAACTGCGCGGCTTCGATGCTGCCATCATCGACCCGCCCCGCGCAGGCGCCGAGGCGCAGGTAACGGAAATGGCCCGTGCAAACTTGGCCCGCATCGCGTTTGTCAGTTGCAACCCTGCCACCTTCGCCCGCGACGCGGCCATTTTGACGGCGGCGGGCTGGCGCATGGGGGCCATACTGGTCGTTGACCAATTCCGCTGGTCCCCCCACATCGAACTGGCCGCTACATTCGAGAGACCATGACCCGCGCCAAACTCGCCGCCTTTCTGGATCGGCCCCTTATTCGCAACTTCATCATCGGTGTGATCCTGCTGAACGCTGTTGTTCTGGGGTTGGAAACCGTGCCGCCGGTCATGGATGGTGCGGGGCCACTGCTGGTGGCCATCGACACATTGTGTCTGGCCATCTTCGTGGTGGAGTTGGTGGCAAAGATGATTGCGCAGGGGCGGGCCTTCTGGCGGCAGGGGTGGAACCTCTTTGATTTCGTCATCGTGGGCATTGCGCTGATGCCCAATGCGGGGCCGTTCAGCGTGTTGCGGGCGCTGCGTATCCTGCGGGTGTTGCGGATCGTGTCGGTCTTCCCGCGGCTTCGTCGCGTCGTGGAAGGGTTCGTGACGGCGCTGCCGGGCATGGGCAGCGTGTTTCTGCTGATGGGGATCATCTTCTATATCGGCGCGGTGATGGCCACGAAGCTATTCGGCGCGTCCTTCCCGGAATGGTTCGGGGATCTGGGGCGCTCGGGCTATAGCCTGTTCCAGATCATGACGCTGGAATCCTGGTCCATGGGCATCGTGCGCCCGGTGATGGAGGTCTATCCCTACGCCTGGGCATTCTTCGTGCCGTTCATCATGGTCACGACCTTTGCGGTGGTGAACCTGCTGGTGGGTTTGATCGTGAACTCGATGCAGGACGCCCATGCCGAGGAGTCCAACGCGGCCACGGATGCCTATCGCGACGAAGTGTTGGAGCGGCTGGCAGCCATCGAGAAATCACTTGAGACGCGGCGGGATTGAGGGCGCGGGAGAAGGCCGACATTTCGCGTCTATTTGGTGTTTGAACGGCGCGCTTCTGGCTTAGACCCAGTCTTGAGCGAAGCGGGAAAGGTGCAAGCAGGCTTCGGCCAACCGTTTACACCCACTTGCCCTTGCGCATGGGCCGGATGCGGCGGGGGAAGAACTTGGCCGTCGTCCAGGAGATCAGCTTGATATCCATCCAAAAGGTTCGGTTGCGCTGGTAGAGCAGATCAAGCGCGGCTTTGCGGGGGATGCAGGTGCCGACGTAGATGGCGTCGGTTTCCGCAGCCGTTTGGCAGGGCGATAGGACGCGGGCCTCATGGGGCGAATAGATGAGCGAGGCGAGGCCTGTGACGCCGGGGCGGGATTTGAGGACTTCGGCGTAGATGTCCGGGCACATCTCCACGTAGCGGCGCAGCGGCGGGCGGGGGCCCACGAAGCTGACATCGCCGCGAAGGATGTTCCAAAGCTGCGGGATTTCATCAAGGCGGCGCGCGCGAAGCCACGCGCCAAAGGGTGTCACGCGCGCGGCCTTGTCGCCCCCCGTGGCGAAGGCATCGTCGGAGCCGGGCTCCATCGTGCGGAATTTCCATAGGGTGAAACTTTCGGTCTGCGTCTTCATCCGTTCTTGTCCGAACAGGATAGGGCGGCCCTGTTTGCGCCAGAGCTTCCAGACGATAACCACAATTACGGGCGCCAAAAACGCCATAAGATAGATCGAAAAGAGGATATCGAAGATGCGCTTGCCCATTGTCATCGGACGGGCCTGACCACTTGGCGCGGCGCAATGGAAGTGTCTGGCATCGAACCTCTGACCATCGGCGGAATACCCCGCCCCTATAGCGGTTCTCGAACTGCGCAAGCCATCGGTCCTTTCAGAAAGATCGCAACAATTCTTAGGCGTTGCGACGTTTTTCCGAAGCTTTGGCCCGGTCTGTGCGGGGGCCGCTTAGCTGTCCTGCCGTTGCAAAATCAAGACACATTCTGGGCCAATCCGCCCACGCGCCCTTCCAATGCCCCCCTCGACCGCGCATCACAATCTCGCTAGGTCACACCTTCGTCAAACCTGGGGGAGCGCGATGTCACGACGGATCAGCCGGATCGCCTCTTTCCTGTGCGCGGTCGGGGCCGCGGGCGTTACGCAAGCCCAGACGGTGTCGTCAACAGGCCGAGTGAGCCAGAACACCTACGGGGTGCCAGGTCTGATCGACATGCCAAGCGCGCGGGTTCAACCCGACGGTGAGTTGATCACAAGCCTGCTCATACTGACGAATGAAACAGCACGGGCCCAGGTGTCGTTTCAGATGACACCGCGTTTTCAGGCCGTTTTCCGCTACGCCACGATCCCCGATTTCCTGGTGGTCGATGGCGACCTGGAGCGGACGTTCGACCGCGGCTTCGACCTGCGGTATCAGCTTTTTCGCGAAGGGCGATATCGTCCCGCGGTGACCATCGGCCTGCAGGATTTCGGCGGCACCAGTATCTATTCGGCGGAATACCTAGTGGCCTCTAAGGCCTTCTTCGATGGCCGCTTGGACGTGTCGGCAGGGATCGGTTGGGGCCGATTTGGCACCGAAGGCGGTTTCACCAACCCCCTGGGCATCTTCGGAGATAGCCTGGAGACGCGGCCCGGCATCGATCTGGGCGAAGGCGGCACGCCGGAATTTGACCGCCTGTTCCGCGGCGACGCTGCATTCTTTGGCGGCTTGGCATGGAAGATCTCGGACCGCTGGGTTTTCAAGGCGGAATACTCTTCTGACGCTTATGAGCGGGAGGAAGCGCAGGGCATCTTCGATCAGGAAATCCCTTTCAACTTCGGCCTTGAATGGACGCCGCGCGAAGGTGTGACGCTTGGGGCCTATGCCATCAACGGCGCCGAAGTCGGCTTCAACCTGCAATTCGCGCTCAACCCGAAGCGGTCGCCTAACGGAAGCGGACTCGATTCCGCGCCGCAGCCTGTGGCGCTGCGCCCGCCGCCAGCCCAGAACCCCGATTTCTGGTCCACCGCCTGGACGCAGAACCCCGCGGCGCAGAATGCCTTCCGCGATGTGTTGTCGGCCAATCTGCAAGCGGCTGGTCTGGAGCTTGTCGCGTCCAAGCTGACGGCGGACAGTGCCGAGATTAGATTTCGGAACTTGCGATATCGCAGCCAGGCCCAGGCCGTCGGGCGCGCGGCACGCGCGGCGACGGCATCGCTGCCAGGGACGATCGAGACTTTCATTCTGGTTCCGCTGAATGCGGACAGTCAGACCGGAACGGCTGTGGTTTTGCGGCGAAGCGATATCGAAGCGCTTGAAAACGCACCCAACGGTGCGGGCGAGATCGAGGCCTTGGCGGGCTTCACCGATGCCGTCGGGCTGGGGCGCGAGGGCCTGGAGTATCAGGAAGATGCCTTCCCACGGTTCAGCTATCGCCTTGGGCCTTTCACGCAATATGGCTTGTTCGACCCGGATGCACCAATTCGTGCCGATTTCGGGGTCGAGCTCTCGGCCCGCTATGAGCCGCTGCCGGGCTTCATCCTGTCGGGTGCGGTGCGACAGCGCATCGCCGGCAACCGCGATGAGGTGGATCGTGAGAATGACAGCGAATTGCCGCCCGTGCGGACCGACACCTTCATCTTCGCTGAAGAAAACAGTCCAGTGGTCGAACGTCTGACGGCGGATTATCTGTTCCGTCCAGGCCGCAACCTCTATGCGCGTATCTCGGCCGGTCTGTTGGAGCGGCAATTTGGGGGTATTTCGGGTGAGCTTCTGTGGAAGCCCACCGGCAGCCGGCTGGCTCTCGGGGCCGAGGTCAACCGCGTCGTCCAGCGGGACTTCAACGGCGGTTTCGGCTTCCAGACTTTGGACGCGACGACCTACTTTGCGTCAGCCTATTTCGACCATCGCAACGGTTTCGTCAGCCAGCTTGATGTCGGGCAGTATCTGGCAGGTGACCAGGGTGCGACCTACACGCTGACACGCGAGTTCAATAACGGATGGAAGATCGGCGGCTACGTGACACTGACCGATGTGACCGATGAAGAATTCGGCGAGGGCAGCTTCGACCGGGGCATTTTGCTGACCATTCCTCTGGATTGGGCGCTGGGGCAGCCGACTCGCGCCACGGGCTCGGCGGTGATTCAGCCGATCCTGCGGGATGGTGGGGCGCGTTTGCGGTTGGCGAACCGGCTTTACCCGGCGGTGCGCGACCTGTCGCCGCCCGATCTGACGGACGAATGGGGGAGGTTCTGGCGATGATCCGAGGCCTTACCCTTCTGCTTTGCGCTGCGGCCTTGTCCGCCTGCAGTATCACGTCAAGCAATGCACCAGACTCGGCTGCCGACCTTGGCATCGACGCGCTTACGAACATCATTTTGCCGGACGATCCGCCGCCTGACGCGCGTGAGGTTCTTACACCCGAAGCGATCGCACGGTCGCCCACATCGGCCCTGTTGGTTGTGGTTGAGCAGTCGGATCGGGGCCTTTCCGTCGTCCCCATCGCGGCCAATCGTGGAACTGTACAATGGCTGGACGGGTCAGGTGGCGGTCTGTTCACGCGGGATGGTGTTT
This sequence comes from uncultured Jannaschia sp., assembly GCA_947494145.1. Lineage (GTDB taxonomy): Bacteria > Pseudomonadota > Alphaproteobacteria > Rhodobacterales > Rhodobacteraceae > Jannaschia. The sequence goes on from CANLTZ010000013.1 coordinate 76,334, forward strand.
TGGTCGGAACGCGCGGCTTGGGTTTCGATTTGATGACGGCAGATGTGGCCGCATTGCGCGCTGCACTTCCAAGAGGTGGCGGTTCTGACTTGTTGCGGGTCAACAGGCACTTGGACGGAACGAATCAGATGATCGCCGAACGTTACCTTTGTGATCTGGTGTCTGAGGGTGGCGAAACGTTGAGTTTCTATGGCCGGTCCTTTGCGACCACCCGGCTTAGTGAGCGGTGTATGCCGGTTGATGGCGGCCCAGCTTTTACCAATAATTTCTGGGTGGAACGGGATGGCACGATCCGCAGGTCGCGCGTTTTCGTCAGTCCTGAGATCGGTTCCCTACGAATTGACTTGATCGCGGACTGACACCGCGCGGCAACAGTCGAGGCGGAAAGGCGCCCAGTCTAGCGTGTACCGGGACAATCTTAAGTGTGCCTCGCTTGATTGGATTGTTTATCGGGTCTAAGGTTGACCCAACGATCCGCATGAACCCCTTCGGAGTATCGATATGTATAAAGTGCTCGCCCCCGTGACCGCCGCATTGCTGGCGTTGTCGCCCTTGGCTGTGTCCGCCGACCAGAATGTTCGCCTGTTGGACACGACCAAATCGTCCGGCAACCCCAGCCCTGCCGTGGGCGACAATGTCGTTTCCGATGATGTGCTCGTTACTGGCGGTGGTCTCAATACCGCGGCTTTGATCGGCCTTGGCCTTGTTGGTGCGATCGTGATCGCGGTGGTCGCGACCTCGGATGGTGGCGACGGTTCTAGCAGCACCACGACTGTTGTTGACAGCGATTAATCAATCTTGATCCGGTTGAGTTTCTGGACGGCGGACCCTCGGGGCCGCCGTTTTTCATTTTGATGTGAGGTTATTTGGCGGGGGGACCAAGGGTTAGGCGCATCTGCCCCCGTGCCGGGATAAAGGCCCTTACCTATCCTTGCCGAACCACGGTCCTGATACAGAGAGTTCTGTTCCCGCAAAGTGTCGTTGACGCTTTGGGATGCGTGCGGGATGTCAGCGATCTGGAAGCGGCAGGCGTCGCGCATCAGGCGCGGCGGGAAAGCGTCTCTACACCAAGAACATCTAGAACGCGCGCTTCGATGTCTTCCGCATTGAGGCCCGCCTGCGCATACATGTCACGGGGTCCTGCCTGTTCGATAAACGCATCGGGCAGCACCATGGAGCGGTAGCGCAAGCCCGTATCAAAGACACCTTCTTCGGCCAACAGGTGGGCCACGTGGCTGCCGAAGCCGCCCACGGCGCCTTCTTCCACGGTAACCAGCGCCTCATGTTCACGGGCAAGCGTCAGAATCAGATCCCGGTCCAACGGTTTGGCGAAGCGTGCATCCGCCACGGTAGGCGAAAGACCCCGGGCGATGAGCGCTTCGCGCGCCGTCTCGATTTCCTGAAGGCGAGCGCCGAACGACAGGATGGCGACGCGTTCGCCTTCATGCACGATCCGGCCCTTACCGATTTCCAGGGGCTCGCCCCGTTCGGGCATCTCGCAGCCGACGCCTTCGCCGCGCGGGAAGCGGAAAGCGATGGGGCCACTGTCATGTTGGGCCGCGGTGGCAACCATATGCCGAAGCTCCGCCTCATCTGAGGCGGCCATGACGACCATGTTGGGCAAGTTGGCCATATAGGCGATGTCGAAGCTGCCCGCATGGGTGGCACCATCGGCCCCCACCAACCCGGCACGGTCGATGGCGAAGCGCACCGGCAGGTTTTGCAAAGCCACGTCGTGGACAACTTGATCATAGCCGCGTTGCAGGAAGGTGGAATAGATCGCCGCGAAGGGTTTCATGCCCGACGCCGCGAGGCCCGCGCAGAAGGTGACGCCATGCTGCTCTGCGATTCCCACATCGAAGCAGCGCGCCGGGAAGCGTTCGGCGAAAAGGTTCAAGCCGGTGCCATCGGGCATGGCCGCTGTGATGGCCACGATGCGGTCATCATGTTCGGCTTCCTGCATCAGACTTTGGGCAAAGACCTTGGTGTAGGACGGCGCGTTGGACGGTGCTTTCTTCTGCTCTCCGGTGGAGACATCGAACTTGGCCGTGGCATGGCCCCGGTCGGCCCGGTGTTCGGCATAGCCTTTGCCCTTCTGGGTGATCGCGTGGATCAGGATAGGGCCGGTGGCGCGGACCTTGACGGTGCGCAACACCTGCATGAGTTGGTCCATGTCGTGGCCGTCGATTGGCCCGAGATAGGAGAAGCCCAATTCTTCGAACATGGTGCCGCCCACGGTCATGCCCTTGAGCATTTCCTTGGCGCGGCGCGCGCCTTCCTGAAGCGGCGGCGGCAGGAAGCCCACGGCGTTCTTGGCGGCAGATTTGAAATCCTGGAACGGCGCACCTGCATAGAGACGCGACAGGTAGGATGACATGGCGCCCACAGGGGGCGCGATGGACATTTCATTGTCGTTGAGGATGACGATCAGGCGCTTTTCCAGATGGCCCGCATGGTTGAGCGCCTCATAGGCCATGCCACCCGACAGGGCGCCGTCACCGATGACGGCAATGGCGTCGCCCACGCCTTCGGCGCCCAATTCGCGCGCCATGGTGAAGCCCAAAGCCGCACTTATGGAGGTGGAGCTATGGGCCGCGCCGAACGGGTCATAGAGGGATTCTGTGCGTTTGGTGAAACCCGACAGGCCATCTTTCTGACGGATGGTCGTCATTCGGTCGCGGCGACCCGTGATGATCTTGTGTGGGTAGCATTGGTGCGACACGTCCCAGATGAGCTTGTCGCGAGGCGTGTCGAACACGGCGTGCAGCGCCACCGTCAGTTCCACCACGCCGAGGCCTGCGCCTAGATGGCCACCGGTCTGGCTGACGGACCATATGGTTTCGGTCCGAAGTTCTTCGGCCAGTTGCCGAAGCTCCCGATCGGTAAGCGGTTTCATATCGGCTGGCCCGGCGATGCGGTCCAGCAGAGGGGTTTGGGGGCGGTCGGTCATTTGGTGTCCCTCACCTGTCGCGAGTCACCACGTAACGGGCAACTGCCAGAAGCGTAGCCGCCTTTTCACTGTAAGGCAAAAGTGACAGCTCGGCTTGATCGATCAATTGGCGGGCCTCTGCCCGGGCGCCTTCGACGCCCAGATGCGACACGAAAGTGGCCTTGCCCGCATCGGCATCTTTGCCCACGGCTTTGCCCACCTTTGCCGCGTCTCCTTCCACGTCTAGAAGGTCATCGGCGATCTGGAAGGCCAGGCCAAGCTTGGCGGCATAGTCTAAAAGTGGCTCTGGGTCGGCACGGCCCAGAAGGGCCCCTGCACGGCAAGGCCATTCCAGCAGGCGGCCTGTCTTGAGGCGCTGAAGCTCGACAATGTGATCAAGCGTGAGCGGCGCGCCTGCCGTCTCTGCCGCGATGTCCAGCGCTTGGCCCCGCACCATCCCCGCCGCGCCCGATGCCTGGGCCAATGTAAGCGTCAGGTCGGCGCGCACGGCTGGGTCCGGGTCGGTATCGGGATGGGCCACAAGTTCGAAGGCCAGCGTCTGGAGTGCATCGCCCGCCAGGACGGCGGTGGCTTCATCCCATTTGCGGTGAACAGTGGGTTGGCCGCGCCGCAGGTTATCGTCATCCATGCAGGGCAGGTCGTCATGGACGAGGGAATAGGCGTGCATGGATTCGATGGCGGCGCCTACGCGTAAGGCCCGCTCTCTGGGTACGTCGAACAAAGCCGCCGCTTCCAACGCCAAGACAGCACGCAACCGCTTGCCCCCAGACAGCGCGTGCCGCATGGCGTCGCCAACCGGGCCATCGAAGGGGGCGAGAGCGGTGTCGAGCATCGCTTGGATATCGGTCCGCGCGATACTGAGGGTCTGGTCGAGCGTCACATGTCCTCGGCGGGGCGGGTGCCGGTGGCCTGGCCAGCGGCGTTAAGGGTGATCTGTTCGACCTTTTCTTCAGCTTCCTTGAGCTTGGCTTCGCAGCGCGCCTTCAGCTTGGCCCCGCGTTCATAAAGCCGGATGGTTTCGTCGAGCGGGACATCACCGCCATCCAGCTTCGTGACCACGGCCTCAAGTTCGGCAATGGCCTGCTCAAAGGTCATCTTGTCGATATCGTCAGCCATGGCCGTGCCTCTGCAATTCCGTCACATGGGCCGCCACGCTGCGACCCAACGCGTCGAGGTCATAGCCCCCTTCCAGGCAGGAGACCAGCTTGCCCCCGGCATGGACGGCGGCCAGGTCGCAGAGCTGGGCGGTCGCCCAGGTGAAGTCGTCCTCCACCCAGTTGAGTTGCGCCAGAGGGTCGTCGCGATGGGCGTCGAACCCGGCAGAGACCAGCACCAGTTCCGGCGCAAAGGCGTGGAGGCGCGGCAAAATGTCGTCGGTCATCTTGGTCCGAAACAGCGTGCCGTCTGAATTGGGGGGCAACGGGACGTTCATCACCTGCTCATGGGCGCCGGTTTCATAGCTTTCGCCGGTGCCGGGCCAAAGCGGCGATTGATGGGTGCTGACGAACAGGGCGCGGGGTTCATCCCACAGCAAATCCTGCGTGCCATTGCCGTGATGGACGTCGAAATCCACCACCGCCACGCGGGACAGGCCATGGGCCGTCATGGCGTGTTTTGCGGCGATGGCGACGGTGCCGAAGAGGCAGAAGCCCATGGGTTTCGCCGTCTCGGCATGGTGTCCCGGGGGACGCATTGCCAGAAACGCATTGGGCGCTTCGCCCGCCATGACCGCATCCACGGCGCGGATCGCGCCGCCCACGGCCAGACGCGCGGCGCGCAGTGATCCGGGGGACATGTGGGTATCAGGGTCAAGCTGGGTCCAGCCATCGGCTGGGGCGGCGGCTGCGATGGCGTCGATATAGTTTTGTGGATGGCCGAGCGCGATCTGGTCATCGCTCGCCTCGATCGCGTCTTCGCGCATCAGGTCGAAATCGGCCAAGGCGCGGTGGATGGCCTTCAGCCGGTCCACCTGTTCGGGGTGACCGGGCGGCGTGACGTGGTCATGGGCCGCATCGTGGGTAATTAGAAGCGTCATCAGTCAGGCGTGAGCATATAGCCTTCGCCCCGCACCGTCTGAAGGTAGCGGGGCTGCTTCGGGTCGGCTTCGAGCTTGCGGCGCAGGCGGGTGATTTGGACATCGACCGCGCGCTCGCCGGAAAGCTCCCCATCGCGGCCCAACTTTTCGACCAGGGTGGCGCGGCTGACGGGCTCATGCGGGGTGGCGGCGAAGATGCGCATCAGGGTGGTTTCCGTGGCCGTCAGACGCACGGGGGATTGGCCCTGCCAAAGCTCCCCCCGGTCCAGGTCGTAGCGGACCGGGCCCAGATGCAACATTTTAGGCATGGCGCCGCCGCCCGCGGGGGCGCGGCGCAAGATGGCTTTGAGGCGTAGCAGCAATTCCTTGGGCTCAAAGGGTTTGGGCAGGTAATCGTCAGCCCCGGCCTCAAGCCCGGTGATCCGGTCGGAGGTTTCGCCCTTGGCCGTTAGCAGCAGAATGGGCATGTCGCGCGTTTCGCGGATTTCCGCACAAAGGGTGAAGCCATTGTCGCCCGGCATCATCACGTCAAGGATGGCCATGTCGAAATCGAGCCCGCCGAGAAGACGGCGCGCATGTTCGGCATCGCGGGCGGCGGTGGTCAGATATCCGTTTCGAACCAGAAACTTCTGGAGCAAGGAGCGGATGCGTTCGTCGTCGTCGACCAGCAGGATATGGGCCTGATGGTTCGGCACGGCCTCGTCGGTCATCGCTCGCTTTCCTTGGCGGCCGCGAAATGGCGGCGGAGTTCGGGGTCCATCATATGCTCAAGCACCTGCCGAAATCCAGCAACAGCGGCAGGGCCGGCATCGCGAAAAGCCGCGCGCATCCGCGCGCGCTGCGCGTCTGACAAGGCGCGTTCCAGTGTGGTCCCGGCTTCGGTGAGAAAAAGATTTCGTTCGCGCCGGTCGCGTTCGCCCACGCGGCTGTCCACCAATCCGTCCTCGACCAATGTGCGCAACACCCGGTTCAGCGATTGCTTGGTGACGCCCAGAATGGTGAGTAAGCTGTTCACCGTGGTTCCCGGGCTGCGATGAATGAAGTGAATGGCCCGATGATGGGCGCGGCCATAGCCGCGCTCGGCCAAGATGCGGTCGGGGTCGGCGGTGAAGCCGCGATAGGCGAAGAACATCGCCTCGATTGCACGGCGAAGTTGTTCATCGGTCAAGAACAGAAGGTTGTCGCTGTGATCATCCGCCATGGGGTCAAACTACGTCAGCGTTATTGACATTCCAAGCACGCATTGTTAGCGACGGTTGGATTTTACGCAATAATATGTCCGAAAGTCACGCTTTTCGGCAATGAACGGGAGGGTGGGCGCCATGGCTGGGTCCTATGCGGAAATGGACGGCAAGATCTGGATGGATGGCAAGCTGATCGACTGGCGCGACGCCAATGTCCATCTGCTGACCCATGCGATGCATTACGCAAGCTCCGTCTTTGAGGGGGAGCGTGCCTATGGCGGCAAGATTTTCGAGAGCCGGAAGCATTCAGAACGATTGATCGCCTCGGGCCGCGAATTGGACATGGAACTTCCCTGGACGGTCGATGAAATCGAGGCCGCGAAGTATGAGACCATGCAGGCCAATGGGTTGGAAGACGCCTATATCCGCGTACTGGCCTGGCGCGGCGCGGGTGAAGATATGGGCGTGTCGTCCCTGCGCAACCCCGTGCGGATGGCGGTCGCAACCTGGGCTTGGGGCAACTATTACGGCGACGCCAAGACCAAAGGCGCGAAGCTGGATATCGCCAAGTGGAAGCGGCCATCGCCCGAAACGGCGCCTTACAAGGCCAAAGCCGCCGGGCTTTACATGATCGCGACCATGTCGAAACACGCGGCGGAGGCCAAAGGCTGCTCGGACGCTATGATGTTCGACTATCGTGGCTACGTGGCCGAAGCGACGGGGGCGAACATCTTCTTCGTCAAAGATTGCGAAGTGCATACGCCCAAGCCCGATTGCTTCCTGAACGGTATCACCCGCCAGACCGTGATGGGGCTGTTGGAAGAGCGGCAGATCAAGATCCACGAGCGCCACATCATGCCCGAAGAGCTTGAAGGCTTCGAGCAATGCTGGCTAACCGGGACCGCCGCAGAGGTCACGCCTGTTGGACAGATCGGCGATTACAACTTCGAAGTTGGCGCAATCACGCGAGATATTTCAGATACTTATGAGAAAATTGTACGGGCTTGAGTGAAATGGCTCCACCCCGAAGGATGGAGCCACTTCACTCGTTACCGAACATCCGGTTATTCTAGGTAGTGGCCCCCAGGTTGGCGCACTGGGTGGGGGCTATGACACGCCGCCCCGGGGGCCAGAGCTCTCGCTCCTACAAGAAATGGTATGACGGCTACCTCAGGCGATTCGTGGGTGGTGTCGTGCCATTCGCCGGGTGATTTTGTGGCACCGATTGGGCGGCCTGAACTGGTGATTAATGCTGACTGGGCTTGATCTGCCACGCCGCGCGCGCCACGTTCTGGCGGATGAACGCACCTAGCCAGTTCCACGCGCCCGAGACGGTCAATTTCCATCGCACCGAATTGAGCGTGATTCTGTCGCTCTATGGTCGGTTCGTCGCGGCGGGCGAATGGCGCGATTACGGGATTTCGTCGCTCAAGGACGTGGCGATCTTTTCGGTCTTTCGACGCACGGCAGAACAGCCGATGTACCGGATCGAAAAGCGTCCGAAGATGGCAGCCAAGCAGGGTATTTATGCCGTCATCGGGATGGATGGTCGCATCCTGCGCCGCGGGCACGACTTGAAGACGGTGTTGCGCGTGTTGGAGCGCAAGCTCATCCGATCTGTCGAATAAAAAGCCTTTGCAAAACAACTGCTGGCTCGGTCCGTCCCAGGGGCCAAGCGATGCAGGCCGTTTCTTTTCCGTCGCACCAGCGTCACTTCGATCACTCTAGCTCATTTGGACGGTACGGTTTCCCCGCCTATCTGCGCGCCGGGGGCAATGCTATCCCCATCTCGTGTTTGCAAGCCATTGATTTCAATTTGTTAACAGGAGGGTCGGCGCCATGTCGGACCACTTTATCTTTATTCCCAGTATCGAATATACCCTGAGCGGTGACGCCAAGGTGACCGTCATCGAGGTGGAAACGCCCGAATACATCGCAAAGCAGCTTATGCTTCAAGAAGACCTCAAAGAGCTTCTGATTGCCGGCAAGTTTGATGGCGAAGCGTTGGCCGAGGCAGGATCGGACATGCCGCTTATGGTGGCCGAGGCCGATATGTGGGCCGAGGCGTTCGAACTGGCCGGATGGTGTGGCAGTGACGGCCGCCCGATCTTCCCGATCGAGCCCGAAGAACGCCCTGAAATCCCGGATTTCGACGGCGGCGCCGGGCCATGTTTCACGGATATCGAAATGGCTGCTGAGCTGGGGCTTTTCTAAGCCACCGTCGCTCAAACGACCTTCGCCGGTCGCGCCATGGCGCGGCTGGTGTGCCTGTTTTCAGGCCGCTTCCACCCGCCGACGCATGGCGACGTCACCGGTGCCCGACCCGATGCCGTCAGTAGATGCCATGATACGCGCTCGGGCCTGGGCTAGGGATTCATAGGCGACGGCCATGTGATGGGCGTTGGCATGCAACAGCGTCTCGGCATCCGACATCAGGCCCACATGCCCATCCCAGAAAATCAGGTCCCCGCGCTTGAGCGGCTCGTCAGGGTGCAATTCCCGGCCAAGGCCCCGTTGCTGGTCGCTGTCGCGTGGGCAGTCTTGACCGCAGGCAATGAAAGCGGCCTGGATCAAACCTGAGCAATCGATACCCCAGCGGGACGAGCCACCCCAAAGATAGGGTGTGCCTAGGAACATGTCTGCCACGCCCACCGGGTCCCCGAAACGCGCCCGGAGGGGTTGCAGGTGTCCAGAGGGGATGAAGTGACCGGTCGATATCTTCTTGAAATCGCCCATATCCGACGTAACGCGCACATGGCTGCCGAAGAAGATGGCTACTTCCGGCGGCGCCTTGAGCTTCGGCTTTGGGTAGAGATGCGTAGCCGGTGCCGCGACCCAATGCGTCGCCGCTTCCTGCCGAGCGAGGGCGCCGGACAGAACATAGCCGCAATAGCCATCGCGCAGGGACTGCCCGAAGGCGAAGCCGTCCCGTTCGTCGATCACGCGGAAGGCCTCACCGAACATAAGCTGATTGGCACGCTCCCCCCTCGGGGCGTCTGACAGGTTGACGAGCGGTTGCTGCACGGTGCGGACCGTGCCTTTGACGTAGCGCGTTGCTTCGACCACGCCGCGCAGCTCATGGGCGGCGGCATGGCCATTGGCTGGGGTCATGCGAGGGTCAAAAGCGCTCATATCGACAGGATCCCGGGTAAAGCATCAAAGATAGCCCGTGCGCCCATGCCGATGCCACCCTTTGGGCGCCCAGGCGCTGCTGTCGGGTTCCAGCCATAGATGTCGAAATGGGCAAAGCGGGGTGTGTCCTTGACGAACCGGTCCAGGAAGAGCGCTGCAGTGACCGAACCCGCGAAGCTACCTGAGGGCGCGTTGTCTAAATCGGCAATGCCTGGTTCGATCATCGCCTCATAGGGGCGGTGCAGCGGCATCCGCCAGACCGGATCACGGACGCGGGCTGCCCCATGCGACAGCGCCATGGCGAGTGCGTCGTCGTCCGTGTAGTAGGGCGCAAGGTCTGGGCCTAGGGCCACGCGGGCGGCGCCTGTCAGCGTCGCCATGCAGATGGTCAACTCGGGCGGGTCTTCGGAGGCAAAGGCCAAGGCGTCCGCCAGGACAAGACGCCCTTCGGCATCTGTGTTGTTGATTTCGACGGTCATGCCATTGCGCGCGGTCAGGATGTCACCGGGGCGGAAGGCATTGCCCGACACGGCGTTTTCTACCGCGGGGATCAGGACCCGAAGGCGGACCTTCAGGCCGGTCGCCATGATCATATGTGCCAGCCCCAAGACAGTGGCCGCGCCCCCCATATCCTTCTTCATCAACCCCATGGAGGCACCGGGCTTCAGGTTCAGCCCGCCCGTGTCGAAGCAAACGCCCTTGCCCACCAAGGTCACGGCGGGCCCCTCGCCCCAGGTCAGTTCGATCAACCGCGGCGCGCGGGTCGAGGCGCGCCCGACGGTGTGGATGAGGGGAAAATTCGCATCTAGCAAAGCGTCGCCGGTCGTCACCTGAATATCGGCGCCATGGCGGGCAGCCAGATCGCGCGTGGCGGCCTCCAACTCGGCGGGGCCCATGTCGGAAGATGGGGTGTTGATCAGGTCGCGGGTCAGGAATTCGCCTTCCGCGATGGCGATCAGCCGCGCGGCATCCACACCACGGGGTACACGCAAAAGCGGCACATCCCGGTCTTTGCCCGCGTATCGCGTGAAGCGATAGCCAGCCAGAAGCCAACCAAGCGCCGCTTCTTCAGTCGCGTTCGCGGTCAGGTCACCGTCCAGCGAATAGGTGCCCGGCGCAAGCGTGGCTGCTGCACGGGCCATCTGAAAGCGTTTACGCGTATGGTCCCGATGGTTGCCCCAACCCAGCAGCACACGGGCCACAGACAGGTCCGGTCCGGGAACACGCAGGACCTGCCCGGCGGCGCCGGTGAAGTCACAGGCGTGCACCCAGTCACGCAAAGGTTCATCCTGGCGGCCGAGCCAGTCGTCAAACCCCGCCTTTGGCACGATCCGCACGGGAATGGCGCGGCTGTCAGGGTCGGCAAATCTGGGTGTCATGAAGTCCTCGGCGGCGCGGATCTGCGGCGCGGGACACACTAGCGGGACATGCCCGCATCGCAAGGTCTGGCGGTCAGGCGACCGTGTCGGGGAAGCCGTCGTGTTCCGTTTGCCCCACGACCCAGCCCCCGATGCTGTCCGCATCGCTCAGTCGCACCAACCGGTCGAGGCAGGCGGTCAGGGCGGCACTATCCCGGCGCGCCAAGCAGTCCAGCACAGCATAGGCAGCGCGGTGCAGTGTATCCATGCCGATGGATGCGGCCATGTCCGCGAGATCTGCGCAAGTATGGGTCAGTTCGCCATGGCGGTCGGGGCGCGCTTGCAGGCGCACGTCGCGCAGCGTGCCTTCGATTTCGGTAAGGACATCCGCGATGTAGGCTTCGGCCCGGGGACCGTATTGATCGCAGATACTTGCGAGTTTGGCGTGGTCGAAGGCCACAGTTTCGGCAGGTCGTAGCGTGGCGATGGTCTGGGTCATTGTCTTAGCTCCGTCTTTCGAGGGGCCTGGCAGGCTTGAGATCTGGAATGACGGCCAAACGGGGCGAAACCTTGGCCCGTACTTGCCGCTTTGCCGGAGAAATTGCTCGAATTGCGCGCAGTGTTCGGGCAAAGGGGCAGCGACGCGCCAAAAGACAAGGACCGTCGGGAATGAGGAATAGCAAGCCGCTGCCGGGTTCGCTTGTGCAACGCTATCATGGTTGGAAGGCGACCACCTTTGCCGAGAATGCCGCCTGGTATCGACGTTTGGCCAGCGACGGCCAGCGCCCGCGTGCAATGGTGATTGCCTGCTGTGACAGTCGCGTGAATGTCGTGTCGATCTTCGAGGCGGAGCAGGGTGAGTTCTTCATCCATCGCAATATCGCGAACCTCGTCCCACCCCACGAACCCGACGGGCTGCGCCACGGGACATCGGCTGCGGTGGAATATGCGGTCAACAGCTTGAAAGTGTCTCAGATCATGGTGGTCGGGCATTCCCACTGCGGTGGCATCGCGGGCTGCGACGCGATGTGCGCAGGCAATGCGCCCGACTTGGACGCGCCGGACAGTTATGTCGGTCGCTGGATGGACCTTCTGCGGTCCGGTTGGGAAGAAGTCCGCCATATAGAAGACACCGAAGCTCGGTGCGAGGCGCTGGAAAAGCGCGCGGTTCTGACGTCACTCGACAATCTGATGACTTTCCCGTTTGTCGCCGCGGCCGTCGAAACGGGGGATCTGGCGCTGCACGGGCTTTGGAACGACATCACCGAAGGTGTGCTGGAGATCTACGACGCCGCCAGCGACCGTTTTCAACCGCTCTGATCCGTCAGGAGAGACCGTGACAGACCTTCTCGACCTGGCACTGGGCAACTTGCTGTCGCCCATCATCCTCAGCTTCGCCCTGGGGCTATTCGCGGCGCTGGCCCGGTCGGAATTGTCCGTGCCCGAAGCCATCGCCAAGGGACTTTCGATCTATTTGCTGTTTTCCATCGGCTTCAAGGGCGGCGTCGCTGTGAACGAAGCGGGTTTGGACGCAACCCTGGTAGGGGCACTGGTGGCGGGGGCGGTTTTGTCCTTTGCGCTGCCCTTCGCGGCCTTCGGGCTTTTGCGCGTGATGACGGGACTATCGGCATTGGATGCGGCGGCAGTGGCGGCGCATTACGGCTCCATCTCCATCGTGACCTTTGTGGCGGGGACCGCGGTGCTGACCAGCGCGGGCATCCCGTCGGATGGCTGGATGGTGGCCGTTGCCGCGGTGATGGAGGCCCCTGCGATCCTGGCGGCGCTGTGGCTGGTGGCGCGCAGCGGTGGCGGCGAACAGATGGATGGCGAACTCTGGCGAGAGATCCTGCTCAATGGCTCCATCGTGTTGCTGGTCGGGTCCTTCGCCATTGGCTGGATCACGGGCAGCGAGGGGATGGAGACCATCGCGCCCTTCATCGTGGCGCCCTTCCAAGGGGTGTTGTGCTTGTTCCTGCTGGATATGGGTTTGGTCGCAGGCCGGGGCCTGCGCGAGGCGCGGGGCATCCTACGGCCTGGCCTGCTGGCCTTCGGTATCCTGATGCCGTTGATCGGCTCCATCTCAGGTGCCTTGGCGGGGATGCTTCTGGGACTGGGCACCGGCAGCACGATGCTCTTCATGGTCTTGGGGGCATCGGCGAGCTATATCGCCGTGCCAGCGGCAATGCGGGTCGCCCTGCCCGAGGCGAACCCGTCCATCTATCTCACGCTGTCGCTGGGCGTGACCTTCCCCTTCAACCTGACGCTCGGCTTGCCCATCTACTTGGCCGTGGCCCGCTGGATCACCGGAGGCTGATATGCAGACCCATCCCGCAAAGCGCGTCGAGATCATCATCGAAGCCATGATGGAACGGCGCTTGACCGAAGCCTTGCTGCGCGCCGATGTGACGGGCTTCACCGTTCTGCCTGTGCAAGGCGGGTCGGGCCGGTCGGGCCATTGGACACGGTCGGGTCAGGTGAGCCGCGCGGGTGGTATGGTATCGGTGGTTTGCATCGTGGCCGAAGAGCGGCTGGATACTTTGTTGGAAGCCGCTTTTGCCGTTGTTGAGAAGCATATTGGCGTTGTCTCAGTGATGGATTGCGAGGTTCTGCGGGCCGAACGGTTTTAGGGACCGTTAACCTTCCTGCGGGAAGATTGGTGCATGCAAACGCGCGATGTGACGATTCGAATGCCGGTTGAAATGGCCGATGCCGTGCGGGCCCTTGCCAGCCGCCACGACGTCACCCCTGGCCAGGTGGTTCGGCATGCGGTGGCTGAGGAACTGCGCCGCCGTGCAAAGCCCCCGAAGACGCCCAATCGGGCGGATGAGGCGCTCGTCGCGTCCTTGCAGACGCTCCTCGCGGTGGACTTGGCGCAGGCCAGATCATGGGAGGATCTGGACCGAAGGCTGCTTACCAAAGGCTATAGGATGATGGCCTCGGGCGGCGGATGCGCGCTCTTCACGCGGGATGGTCGCAAGCTATGCAAGGGATCGGAACTTGGCTTCACTTATCGCCAGCTTGTCCGTCGTTTTGGGCGTGCCATGCCAGGCCATCCCCACGGCGCGGTTGGGCTGACCGACGCGGAAGGCGATCCGTTGATCGAATGACTCACGGGTGCCAGTTCAGCACCTGCCCCTCGGGCCAGGTAAGCCCCACGCGGATGCGCAACTCGACCTCTTCGCCCGCAGGCACGTCCAGATCCCACTCCGCGACGCCCTGGGCATCCTCCACATTTTCGCGATCTGGCTGGGGCTCGACGGTGATGTCGATGTCCAGGTCCTCCTGCTCCGAATAGGGGAGGGCGAAGCGGATTTGCACGGCTTCGGGCGTGTCAGATAGATTACGGATACGGGCGACCATATCCTGCGAGCGCTGGCCGGAGGTCGTGAAGATACCCGTTTCGCCGGTCTCATTCTCCAACAGGCGGAACTCCAGTTGCAGATGGGTCTGGGGGCCGAAGCCGATATCCACATCATCGCCCGCTGCTACCAAGGGCAAGGATGCGAGGCCGATCGCCTCTCCTTCACGGAATATCGTCATCTCACCGGGCAGAAGCGGCTCGGGCGTGTTGTTCACAATGGCGGCCATCAGGAAGGCCGTGTTATCCGTGCGCGGCACCGCGCGTTTGAAAAGGTCAGCCTCGAAATCGAGCGAGCCAAGCTGCAAGGTGATGGGGTCTCCGCCATTTGGAACAGTTACGAGCGAAGCCAGGTCGTAGGCGACCACAGGGCCGTCGGTGTCGGCGATAACGATGCTTTCTTCCAATTGCGCCGGTGCGGCGAATAGCGCGCCCGCAATGTCGCTTCGGCGGTCGAATGTTGCCACTGGCTCGCCACTCCTCTTTTCGTCCCGGATCGAAGCGAGGTCCGGGAAAACCGGGCTGGGGCGCGACGCTGCAAACGGATTGGCGGTGGACAAACGCAGGGTGACGTCGGTCAATGACATCCCGCTTTGCTGCTGAACGCGGGCTTTGCGATCCAGCGTCACCACCGTTCCGGTCAGGCGGGCGTCATAGGCCTGGGTCCAACCGGCATTGGGCGTGAAATCTTCCAACGCCAGAGAAACGGGTCCTGGCTCATCCACCGTCACGTTCAGCGCCAGAAGGGACACGGCCTCCGTCCGTCCGCCGGTCGCTTCGAAATCGCGTTCAGCCTGTGACAGCCGGGTCGCGGCGTCTTGTTGGGCACGTTCGGCTTCGCGGAAGGCGGCACGGGAATCTGATAAGGCGACCTGGGCGGTGCGGATGCCATTGGCCAGCGCATCCGCAGTGGCGACGATACTGTCCGGGTCCAACTTTTCAAGCGTGCTGCCAGAGACGGAGCGTAAGAAGGTCAACCGCCCCGCCGCCGCTTCGGCATCGGCAAGCGCGGCCTCGCGGGCATCGGCGGCACGGTTTGCATCTTCTTTGGCGGCCAGCAGCGCGTCATAGGCCGCCTGCTGTACGGCCGAAAATGCGCGCCGCCCGTCCACTAGGCCTTGGCGCAGTGTCTGAACGGCCCCAAGCTCCGCGCCCTCCAACCCGATCCGCGTGGTCCCGATGGCCGTCGGTAGCACCGGCACAAGCAAACGATGCGTCCCCGCCTCAAGCTCAATCTCAGCCGTTCGCACAATAGTGGCGCCCTGTTGATAGATCACCGCCGAGGCAGGCGGGGCAGGGACGACGAAATCCGCTGCCGCCGCCAGGCTGGGCAGCAGCGAAAGAAGGATGGCAAAGCGCATGAAAAGGGCCCCGAAAACAATAATCGGAGCCCAGTATCTCAGGTGGCCGGGGCGGTGTCAGCCCTTGGCGAGCACGCGCTCAACCAACGTCTCGGCGATCTGCACCGCGTTCAGCGCCGCGCCCTTGCGCAGGTTGTCCGACACGACCCACATGTTGAGCCCGTTATCGAGGGTCGAATCCTGGCGGATGCGGCTGATGAATGTCGCAAAGTCGCCCACGCATTCGATGGGGCTGACATAGCCGCCATCTTCGCGCTTATCGACCACCAGACAGCCGGGCGCGGTCCGCAGGATGTCGCGGGCCTCGTCTTCATCCAGGAAGTCCTCGAACTCGATATTGATGGCCTCGGAATGGCCCACGAAGACCGGCACCCGCACGCAGGTTGCCGTCACCTTGATGGCCGGGTCCACGATCTTCTTGGTCTCTGCGACCATCTTCCATTCTTCCTTAGTCGACCCGTCTTCCATGAAGACGTCGATATGGGGAATGACGTTGAAGGCGATCTGCTTGGTGAACTTGGCGGGCTCCACCTCGGATGTCGGGTTGTAGACGGCCTTGGTCTGGTCCCAAAGCTCATCCATCCCGTCTTTGCCCGCGCCGGACACGGACTGATACGTGGACACCACGACCCGCTTGATCCGTGCCCGGTCATGGAGTGGCTTGAGCGCCACCACCATCTGCGCGGTGGAGCAGTTGGGGTTCGCGATAATGTTCTTTTTGCCGTAGCGATCCACCGCTTCGGGGTTCACTTCTGGTACGATCAGCGGCACGTCCGGGTCGTAGCGGTAAAGCGAGGAATTATCGATCACCACGCAGCCCGCCTTGGCGGCCTTTGGCGCGTATTCCCTCGTGGCCGCCCCGCCGATGGCGAAAAAGGCGATGTCGTAGCCGGTGAAGTCGAACGTATCCAGGTCTTTGGTCGTCAGTGTCTTGTCGCCGAAGCTCACCTCTGTTCCCAGCGAACGGCGCGACGCCAAGGCGACGACCTCATCGGTCGGAAACTGGCGCTCTGCCAGAATATTCAGCATTTCGCGGCCCACGTTCCCCGTGGCGCCGCAAACGACGACCTTATAGCCCATGTGTCCTCTCCGATGGGTTGGGAAGCGTCCGCGGGGCTATACGGCTTGGCGTCCCTGGGCAAGCGCAGAAGGCGGGCCTTCGACTAAAGGCGCAGCGCGGTCTGTTGCAGGCCCAACGCATTGGCGCGACAGGACCCGTCCAAGCGCCCCTATCCCGACGAAATCACGCCACGTGTCAGACGATTTGTCTGCCTAAACCCAAGTTTGGCGACTGTTTTGAAAGGGTAAAGCGCACGATGTCCAGATTTCAGACCACCGAGTTCGACACTGAAAACCAGTTCGATTGGACAAGCATCCAGTACACGATCGAAGACGATGTCATTGTCGCGACACGCACGTTGTTCGATGCTGGCTATACGGTTTTTGGTACCTACGAAGACGGCGTTCTGACCGAAGAGCTTTATGTGGGCACGATGGACGCCCTTGGTTTCGATAACCGCCAAATCGAATATGATGCCGCCGGCCAGATCACATATCGCGGCACGGTTTTCCCCGACGATTACCGCGTATCCGAAGTGTTCGAGAACGGGGTGCGCACCGAAACGCTGATCCAGGATGGTTTCTTCGGTGACGGCGCAGAAACCTGGCGCGAGATCGCCTTCACCCATGACGCCGATGGCAACATCGCCAGCCGTCGAACCGAATTCGATGATGGGCGCGTGGAACTCGACATGTTCGAGCCGGGGGTGCGCGAAACCGTCCAAGATTTCGAGCAAACCAATCCCTGGGAGTCGATCGACACCACCTTTGATGCCAGCGGCGATGTCGCAGAGCGGGTGACGACCCTGGATACCGGCATTGTCCGGCAGGAAATCTTCGAAGACGGTGCAAGGGTGCGCGTCGTTCAGACCGACAATCCGGGCAGCGACGGGCCCGGTGCAAAGAAGTGGACAAGTATCGACACAAGCTATGATGCGGACGGAAATCTGCACGAAAGGGTGACCATCAACGACAATGGCGTCACCCGGACCGAAACCTTCGAAGACGGCCAACGCGTGTCGCTTCTTCAGGAAGATCTGGGTGATGGAAAACGCTGGGAAACGATCACGACGGAATATGATGCGGGCCAGATGGCTGAACGGAGGGTGGAATTCGACAATGGCGATGTGAGCTTGTCGCTCTACGCCGATGGGAGCCGCACGCAGTTGGTGCAGCTCGATGGCAACGACAGCGCAAACTGGCTGCTGCGCGTGACGGATTTCGACGCCGAGGGCGGGCGTGTGGTCACAACCTATGCCGCTGCCGAAGACATCCCCGAAGACCTGTTGACCTATTTCCCGGACCTCGTCCCGCCGGTTGAGAAGACGGAATTCGTTCTGGATTTCGACGATGATATAATCATTAACGATGGCGACACCGTCATGGACGGCGAATTCGTCGCCGATATCGGTATCGGTCAATATGACATCCAGGGTGTTGTCCGTCCCATCGAATATGGTGGGGACACACCTGATGGCGATCTCGAAGCCTTCAACTCCTGGGGCGCCACCGTGGGCTTTTCCCGGGCTGATGGGGACGAATTCGATTTCGCAAGCCTGTCACTGGCCAACGCCTCCCGCTCGGACACGACGTTCATCCCCGAGGAAAACTGGGCCAACACGGTCACGATCAACGGTTATTACGACGGTGTCCTGGTCAACACGATCGAGATCGACCTGACTTTCGACCACGTCACCCATGACCTTGGCTGGGAAGAAATCGACCGCGTCGAACTCGTCGCCAGCGGGGGCGGCATCACCAACGACCACTTGGAAAATGCCGGGTGGTTCTCAATGGACGATCTCGTCTTTCTCGTCTGAGGCGCCGACCTGAAGCGCGCCATCGGGCCACCGGGTTTGTCCTGGTGGCCCATTTTGCGTTCGGGCCGTCCGAGTCAGTCCATCTTGTCGGGCGCGAATAGATAGACGACGCAGCCGAAGGCCAGTGTCAGGGCGAAGGCGCCAAAGAGCATTTGATACCCTTCGATGCCACGTCCAGCCCGCTCAAACAGCGGGCCACTCGCGAACTGCATCAGCGCGACGCCGCCAATGCCGAAAAGGTTCATCAAGGTCACACCGCGTCCTACCAAAGCGGGCGGGACGAAAGCGCGGCCATGGGCCACCACCATGGGGAAGCTTGCCCCCGCCGCTCCGATCAGCGCCAGAAGCGCGGCCGATGTCCAAAGACCCGCTGCCGGTGCCCACCAGAGCAGGGCCAGCCCTGCCATCGCGCACAGATTGCCCGCCAGGATGACCCATTTCCGCGTCCCGAACACACGGTCGAGTGGGCCATAGGCAAAGCTGCCCGCAATCATGGCCAGGCCCATGACCAATGTCACGGTTCCCACCATCGCGGGGTCATAGATGTCTGCCACATACGGCCCCGCCCAAAGCCCGCGCAGACCGGCCGCAGGCGCATAGCTGACCAGCATCATCGGCAGAATGGCCCACATGGCCGGGATGCGTAGCAGGTCGAGCAACGCGCCATCGCCGCCCCCCGCCACCGCCTCGGGGTCGCGGACAAGGACCAAGCAGCCAAGGGCCGTGACCAGTGTGAGGACAGAAAGCGCCATCATGGCCCCCCGCCAGCCCAGCAGATCCGCCACCCAGCTTAGTGGCAGGGAGGCCGCGATGTTGCCCAGCGACCCCACCCCGATCAGAACGGCGGCCAAGGTTGCGAAGATGGCGGCCGGGTAGATACGCGCGAAGATGTAGTAGCTGGCCATCAGCACCGGTGAGCACCCCGCCCCGATAAGGCCCATGGCGACGTCGATCTGCCAGCCAGATGTGGCAACGGCGAAGAGTGCTGCGCCGCCGCCCCCACACAGGCCGAGAAGGACCGACGCGGTCCGCTGAGGGCCCAGCCGGTCCAGCGCCCAGCCGACGGGCAACTGCATGGCGGCGAAGACCGCAAACCAGATGGCAGATGCACGGCTTAGGTCTGCCGCGCCAATCCCCAGCTCCGCCGTCAGGTCCGGCGCGAGGACCGCCAGAAATGCCCGGTAAAACTGGCTGAGCACATAGGCCAGCGTCAAAACCGCAATGCCGAGCTTCATGGGGTCCCCTCCGGACCCCGTCGGTGGCATGGGCCAAGCGCCGCCGCAAGGCTGGACAGCCTCGGCTTGTCAGCGCAAGGTGTCAATCATGCGTGACACTCTGCCTTTTGATGCGCCTACATTGCGCGACCCGGCCCCCCGCGGTGCCATGTGCACCGATTGCGGCCTGTCGCGCATGGCCCTGGCGCCCCGCTGCGGCACGGCCTGCCAGTTCACGACGCCCGACTACCCCACAGCCGAGGCCGCGACCCATGGGCGCGCCGCCACCGACCGCCATTTTGGCCAGCACATCGCCATGCACCGCGCCGCCATGGTCCCACCGCGCCCCGGCGCGCAATGGACGGGTATCACCACGTCGCTCGCCGCGCGTCTGCTGGAAACCGGCACCGTCACTGCGGTGCTCACCCTCGCCCCCGCCGCCGATGACCCGTTCCACGGCGTTCCCGTCATAGTCACCGATCCTGCCGAAATGGCGCAGGTCCGGGGCATGCGCATGGGCTTTTCGCCCACGCTCGCCCTGCTGGAGCCTGCCATTGCTCAAGGGCACAGCCGCATCGCACTTGTGGGCATCCCCTGCCAGGTCCACGCCCTGCGCGCCATCGAGGCCGAATTGGGCCTCGACCGGCTTTACGTCATCGGTACACCCTGTTCCGACAACACGACCATCGACAATTTCCACGCCTTCCTCGCCAAGCTCACCGACCAGCCTGAGCGTGTCACCTATCTTGAGTTTCGGGCCGATTACCGGGTGGAGATGCGCTTCGATGACGGGGCGGTTCGCCTCATCCCGTTCCTCAAATTGCCGCTGTCGGACCTGCCGCCCGACTTCTTCCCGCTGACCTGCCGCACCTGCACCGACTACACCAACCGCCTGGCCGACATCACCGTGGGCTACATGGCGGGTGAGGGCGACCAATGGGTCATTGTCCGCAATGCCCGCGGCGCCGAGATGTTGGCCGCTTTGGGCGATGATATCGCCCTCAGCCCCCTTGGCTCCAAAGGCAAACGCCAGGGTGCGGTACGCGGCTTCGCGGCCAACACGGCGCGGGCCGCCGGAGGGCTGCCCTTGCGGAAGATGCCCGATTGGCTAAGGCCCATCGTGGCCTGGTTGCAGCCGCGCGTCGGGCCGCGCGGCCTCGAATTCGCGCGCGCCCGGCTTGAGATGAAGGCAATCGAAACGATCCTACACCTGCGCCGCGCCGCCCCCAATCGCATGCGCCACATGGTGCCCGGCCATGTCTGGCAATTGGCCGAACCCTACGACCTGCGCCCCGAACCCGGGGAGCGCGGGCGCGATACGGCCAGCACCAGCATGGAACAACCCAAGACGCCCTGACCATGGCGCGACAGCGAGGCTTCGCCCGTGAAGGTCAACAGCCCCAGCAGATGTTCAACACCCGGCGGGCGGTGCACCACCACTTGCCAGGGCAGGCCATCGAAAATTGTGAGATAGTACAAATAGTAAACTTGCGGGGACAGCCAGACGAAGGCCCAGAACAGTCCCACCGCCCGCAGGACTGCCAGCCATCGCCGCAGGCGTGGCCAGGCGCAAAGTGCCAGCATCGCCGCCCAAAGGCTGAGCGACAAAAGCGCCAGCCCCACCTGTTCCGGCCCGGTGAGTGTGAAGAAACTGTCGCCCTCATATCCCATACCCGACCCTTGCGCCCGCATCCGGCGTCCCGCAACCCCGCCTTGCCGCGTCCCGCGCCCCTGCGCTAGGCGTGGCCGCACCCCGAGCCGAAGGCCCGCCCGTGCCAAACCACCACCCCTTCGCCCGCCTTTGGGCGGGCTATCTGCGCCGCAGCCTACCCTGGATCATGCTGGCCGCCTGTCTCATGGCGATCGAGGGTGGCGCCGTGGGCATGCTCGCCTGGCTGTTGGAACCCACGTTTGATCTCGTCTTCGTGGCGGGCCGCAGTGATGCGATCCTTTGGGTCGGGGCTGCGATCTTTGGCCTGTTTGCCCTGCGCGGCGTGGCTGGCGTGACACAACGCACCATCATGGCGCGCGTGATGATGCGGGCCGCTGCGCGCTTGCAGCACGACTTGCTGTCTCACGTCCTGCGCCTGGATACGGCCTATTTCGCGACCAACTCACCGGGCCAGTTGATCGAACGGGTCCAGGGCGACGTCCAGGCCGTGCAAGCCACCTGGACGCGCCTGCTGACCGGTGGCGCCCGCGATGCGGTGGCGCTTGTCGCGCTTCTGGCCGTGGCCCTGTCGGTAGACCCTGTCTGGACGCTGGTGGCTGCCATCGGCGCGCCGCTTCTGGTGGCGCCCAGCTTGATTGTGCAGCGCTATGTGCGGCGCAAGGCCATCAAACTGCGCGACATCGCCGGGACCCGCACGACCCGCCTGGATGAAATCTTTCACGGCATCACCCCCATCAAGCTCAACGGGATGGAGGCCTATCAGGCCGCCCGCTTTCGCACTGCCACCGATCAGATGGTCCGCGCGGCGATCCGCACCCAGGCCGGGCAGGCCACGGTGCCCGCCCTGGTGGATCTGGCCATCGGCGCGGGCTTCTTCGCCGTGCTGGTCTATGGCGGCCCGCAGATCATCGCGGGCGAGAAATCCATCGGGGAGTTCATGGCCTTCTTCACCGCCATGTCCCTGGCATTCCAGCCGCTGCGCCGCCTGGCCACCCTGTCGGGCGCGTGGCAGACCATGATGGCCTCGCTCGACCGCATCTTCGCCCTGCGCGACACTGTCCCCACGATCACTGAGCCCGCCACGCCGCGCATTGCCCGCCCCCGCGACACATCGGTCGTCTTCGATAATGTCCACCTAGCCTATGGGGACGCTGCCGCCTTGCAGGGCCTCCGTTTCGAGGCGCAAGCGGGTCAGACCACGGCGCTTGTCGGCCCGTCCGGTGCGGGTAAAAGCACCGTCTTCAACCTACTGACCCGTCTGGTGGAGCCCGCTTCGGGCCAAGTGACCATCGGTGGCCAGGACATCCGCGACTTCGCCTTGTCCGACCTGCGCGGGCTGTTTTCCGTCGTCAGCCAAGACGCGCTTCTTTTCGACGAAACCCTGCGCGAAAACTTGGTGCTGGGCCGGGATGATATCTCCGAAGATCGCTTGCGTGCGGCCATCGACGCAGCCCATGTGGCCGATTTCTTGCCCGATCTGCCCGGCGGCTTGGAGGCCCCCGTGGGCCCACGGGGCACCAATCTGTCGGGCGGGCAGCGCCAGCGCGTGGCCATCGCCCGCGCCTTGCTGCGGGACACGCCCATCCTGCTTTTAGACGAACCCACAAGCGCGCTTGATGCGGCGTCAGAGCGGATCGTGCAAACCGCGCTTGCCGACCTGTCCCGCGGGCGGACGACCCTGGTGATCGCCCATCGGCTCAGCACCGTGCGTGGCGCCGACAGGATCATCGTCATGGATCGCGGAAAGGTTGTGGAACAGGGGGATCACCGGGCCCTGATGGCGCGCGGCGGGCTCTATACCCATCTGCATGGCCTGCAATTCGGAGAGGTCGCGTGAGGTGGCCGAACTCGTCGTCACAAACCTCAACCGCCGCTTCACGGGCGTGTCTTCGACCACCGCGCGCCTGGTCCCGCACCACGCGACGCGCTATGACTTGGCGTTGGCCGGCCACGCGCTGCCGGGTTGTCCCGCGCCCGTCAGTCTGGCGCGCGCCCGGGCGCTGACGGCCCAGCCCCCGCCGGGCCGTCCCTTCGCCATCTGGCACGTGCGCCGCAACTCCGAAATGCGCGCGGCCCTATGGGCGCGCGATGTGTTGCGCCTGCCCATCCGTATCGTCTTCACCACGGCGGGCACGCACCGCCATTCCGCGTTGCCCCGCTGGTTGATGGGGCGGATGGATGCGCTTATCGCCACCAGTGATGCGGCGGCCCAGGGCAAACCCCACCTGCGCGCCGTCGTATCCCATGGCGTCGATTGCGACCTGTGGCACCCCGCAGATAACCGCGCCGTTGCCTGGGCCGCCACGGGCTTTCCCGGGCGCCGTGGTATCGCTGCGGTGGGACGCATCCGGCCTTCGAAGGGCACGGACCGCTTTGTTGAGGTCATGTGCCGCCTGCTGCCCCGGCACGCGGATGTCACGGCGTTGATTTTGGGCCAGGCTAGGCCGCAAGACAGGCGCTTCTTGCAACGCTTGAAGGACCGCGTTGCCGGTGCTGGGCTGACCAAGCGCATCCTGTTCCCCGGAGAGGTCGCAGCCCCCAATATGCCCGCTTTGGTCCGGGCGTGTTCGGTCCTCGTGCCTTTGCCGCGATATGAGCCCTACGGCATGACGCCGTTGGAAGGCATGGCATCCGGGGTGCCCTTCGTGGGCTCCCCCACCGGGGCATTCGCGCGGTTCGCGGGCGCGCAGGAGGCGGGGATCGTCGTATCAGAGGACGCGCTCGTGCCGCAGGCGGAGGCTGCTTTGGACACGCTTCTATCGGACTCGGCGCGCTTGGCGGCCATATCGGTGGCGGCGCGGGCGCGGGCGGTGCGGGAGTTTTCTGTTTTGCGTGAGGCGGAGGGGGTCGCCGCAATCTATGAGGCGCTCTGGGCGGAAGGCTGAAGTTTGCGGGCTTTCAAGGCGTTATAAAAGGGCAGGGCGCTTTGAAGCAGATCGTCACGCCCTACCACCGGCAAAGGGCCCTCGGGGCCATTGAAGGTGGTGGACCGGTGGACGGCATTGTACCAATGGGCGGCCCAGATGCCATCGGCGGGGTGGCCGCCAGCGGGCCAGGACAGCATGGCCTCGGAGAAGGGCAGCCCCAATTCGGAACAAAGTTTTTCCAGCATGTCCCGTGGGTTGTCGCGTAGATCGGAAGTGTCCAGGATGAGGCCGCCCAAACGGTCGTAAAGCGTCGCCTGGGCGGCGAAGCCCAGGTCGAATTCAGTGATTTCGTGACGCTTTTCGCCGTAGCTGGCGATCACGCGTGCAGGGTGGCGGATTAGGTGGATGTGGACGGCATCCGCAGCCCAGTCCAGGGGGAAGTCCGCAAGCATATGATGGGCCATATGCTTTTGATAAGTATGAGGTTTTCCGCCTTTCGCGCAGAGCGTTGCGACGATCCGGGGGGCGGTGGGCTGGCTTGCGAGGATGGCATCGCGCATGGGGTGTTCGAGGCCGGTCTCGGCAAGGAAGGCGGCATAGAAAGGTTCGTCCAATATGCTGAAATCAGGACGATTTCCGAAAGAATACATCATTGCGGTAGAAAGGTTTCGGGGCCCGGACCAGGATGCGATCTTCATAGTGAGATCCACGTCTGTATTTGTCTACGTAGAGGGTGTGTAGAGGGTGTCATCTGTACATGCTGTCAATTAATACACACATTTTACTAAGATAACGATCTAATGTGATTTTTTGCAGATCCCAGGGCTGCAGAGATTAATTTTTATGCGCGTCGAGAAAAAATTAGCATTTGGCACGAAATGTCGCAGCCCAGCCAGCCTTTCGGCACAGTGCGCCTACAGGGTCCGCTACATTGAAAATTGAAAGCCAAGATCCATGTTGCGTAGCACAAGAACAAAAAGCAGTCGCCTTTCCGGACGGTTAGGCGCAATTGCAACCATCCTTGCCGTCGTCGTGGCCCCTGCATTCGCAGATCAGAGCGCACCCATTCAGCTTGAAACCAATGACGGGAACATGTCCATTACCGGACAGCTTCTCAGCTCCGAAGATGGCAGTTATGTCGTCCAGACCGAACAACTCGGCATTCTTCGAATCCAGGCCGACAGTGTGACCTGCACCGGCATCGTGTGCCCCGAGGTTTCGACTTTTGGCCCCGACTTCGGTATCTACGGATCGCGGACGGTTGGCACGACGCTCATCCCCAACCTGCTGCGCGGCTATGCCCGGTCGGTCGGGGCGACTTATGAGATCGAGCCCACCGACGACCCGGCCGAACGGATCGTGCGCCTTACCAACGCCGACGGCAACCTACGCGCACGGATCGATCTGCAGGTCCGCGGCTCGGGCAGCGCCTTTCCCGCGCTGGCCGAAGGCGTCGCCGCCATCGGCGTGGCCGACCGCCGCAGGAAGGACAGCGATGTCGAGAAGATCGCGGCCGCAGGCATCCCCGACCTGCGCGACACCGCGGATGAAACGGTGCTGGGCGTCGACGGCATCGTGATGATCACCCATCCCGACAACCCCGTTCGCAATCTGACATCGCTGGAAGTCGCCAAGATCTGGTCCGGTGAGATTACAAACTGGCTGGAACTGGGCGGCGGCGATGTGCCGATCACCGTCAATTCCTTCAGCGAAAGCTCGGGCGACCGCGCGGTGATGATGGATGCGCTGGTACGTCCAAACAACCGCGACGAAACCGCCCCCATCACCCGTTGGAGCGCTTATCAGGATATGGTCGACGCCGTTATGGGCGACCGCGGCGGCATAGGCTTCGTGGGCCGCTGGCTGGCACGCACGAACGATGTCAACCTACTGGATATCCGAGAGGAATGTGGCCTGCTGTCACCGCCCACTGACTTCCGCATGAAGATCGAGGGCTATGCGCTGTCGCGCCGTCTTTATGCCTACACCAAACCCGGTGTGATCCACCCCGAGGCGCAGGCCTTCCTGGACTGGACGCTCACCAAAGAGGCGCAGGCCTACATCAAGGAAAGCAACTTCATCGACCGTGAACTGGAGCGTATGCGCCTGGAAGACATGGGCATGATGCTGGTTCATACCGCCGCGGTAGAGCCCGACTTCAGCGGCGCGCAGTATTCGGACATGATGCAGCAGCTGCGCGGCGCCGACCGGCTGAGCGTGTCGTTCCGCTTCCGCCCAGGGTCGAGCCAGTTGGATATCGAATCGGTCCGCAACATCGAGGAACTGGCCGAACGCATGAAGGCGGGTGAGTTCGACGGCATGGAAGTCCTGCTCGTGGGTTTCGCGGATTCCATAGGCGACCAACAGCTCAACACCGCCCTGGCGCAGGACCGTGCCAACTCCGTGCGCAATGTTCTGGCGAGCGCGATGCCGCGCGAGGATGTCGCGCGCGTGCGCCCGATCAGCTACGGCGAATTGTTGCCGCTGTCGTGCAACGAAACCGAAGCCGGCCGCGAACGCAATCGCCGCGTGGAAGTGTGGCTGCGCTTACCCGGAAGCCGGTCGATCCTGCGCTGATCGCCCGCTTACCGGACTGCTTCACGCATCGGGGCGCCGACGATCTGTCGGCGCCCCTTGCCGTTTTTCGGCTCGCGCGTTCCGCCCGGTCACGCGGTGACGAGGGTCTTGTAGAGGCCTCGGATACGTTCGGTCATCGGGCCCAGTCTGCCGGCGCCGATGGTGCGGCCGTCGACTTCGCCCACGGGGGTCTGGGCGCCGAACGTGCCGGTCAGGAAGGCCTCATCGGCGGAATAGGTGTCGACCAGCGAAAAGTTGCGCTCAAAAACGGGGATGTCGTTGGCGCGGCAGAGGTCGATGACTTTCTGGCGGGTGATGCCGTTCATGCAGTAATCGCCGGTGGACGTCCAAACCGCACCGCCGCGCACGATGAAGAAGTTGCAGGCATTGGTGGTGTTCACGAAGCCATGGACATCAAGCATCAGCGCCTCATCCGCGCCCGCCTTTTCCGCAGCGATGCAAGCCAGGATGCAATTGAGCTTGGAATGGGAGTTCAGCTTGGGGTCCTGCGTCATGGGCAGGCCGCGTTGGTGAGGCACGGTGGCCAAGCGAATGGGGCGGGGGATCTTTGGGCGGGAATGTTCCATGATGATGACCATGGTCGGCCCCTCGACGGACAGGCGTGGGTGCTGGAACGGCAGGCGCTTGATACCGCGGGTCACCATCAGGCGCGCATGGGCATCGGTTTGCATGTCGTTGGCGGCGCGGGTTTCCTCCAACGCGGCAAGGATGTCGGCGGGCGTCCGCTCGATATCGAGGTCGATGGCTTTCGCCGCTTCGAACAATCGCGCGATATGTTCATCGGGGAAGGTCCAACGGCCATCGTATAGCCGTAGGCCTTCCCACACGCCGTCGCCTAGCAGGAAGCCGCTGTCATAGACGCTGACTTTGGCGTCCGCGCGCGGGACGAGCTTCCCGTCGATCCAGATCAGGATCGATGCGTTGCGGGCGTCGTCTTCGGCCTCATGGGTGCTGATGTCGGTCATGGCGCGACCGTGATCTCACGCGGGCGTGATTTGCAAGTGGGGTCATTGGGGCGCGATCATGGAAGTGATGAAAAGGGGGTGCCCCATGTCCGTTGCTACGAATATCCGCATCGCCGCTACAATCCTGGCCATCTTGGCGGGGTTGGTATTGCAGAAGGTCGACCACCTGCGTGACATGCAGGCGGGCTGTGACCCGTGTGAGATCGGCTACGTTCTGCCATCCTGATCTTGGGGCGCCCCGTTGGGTGCTTTGATCAGATCGAAAAGCGCAGGTCGGAGACGATCATCTGCAAGATGATGATGCCCAATATGAACACGAGCGGCGCCAGATCGAGCCCGCCCGTGGCGGGAAGAACGCGCCGGATCCGGCTGTAGGCGGGTTCCAGAAGGCGGTTCAGGCCGTCCCAAAGCTGCGCCACAATGGGTTGGTGCAGGTTGAGTACGCCAAAATTGATCAACCAAGACATGATGATATGCGCCACGGCAAACCACCAGGCCACGTTCAGAAGCAAAAGCAGGATGTTGAAGATCGTGTCCATGGGGCCTCGGGTGTTGTGCGATGTTGATCTAGGGGCCGCGGGGACGCGGCGCAACCTGACGTGCGGTTTCGGTTGACCTCTGCGGCAGGCGGGGACAGGTCGGCGCAATGTATCCTTTCATCCGCCTCGCCTGGCATATGTGGTCGCAGCGCAAGGCGCCGCGTCTGGCCGTCACCGACATCCATGTGTCGCACCATCGTTGCATGCCTTGGGATATCGACCCCTGGATGGAGCTCAACAACGGGCGGACGCTGTCGCTGTACGACCTGGGCCGTTTGGGCGCGGGGATGCGATTGGGGCTGATCGCGGCGCTGCGGAGACGGCGCTGGGGGCTTGCGGTGGCGGGTGCGTCGGTGCGGTATCGCAGGCGCGTAACGGCCTTCCAGAAGATCGAGATGCGGACGCAATGCGTGGGCTGGGATGGGCGCTTCGTCTACATCGTCCAGTCGATGTGGGTGAAGGGCACGTGCTGTTCGCAAGCTCTAATGCGCACGGCGGTGACCGCGAAGGGTCGTGCTATCGACCCCGCCGAAGTGATCGCCGAGATCGGATATGACGGCCCACCGCCCGCCTTGCCCGATTGGGTGGCCGCCTGGGTCGAGGCCGAGGGGACGCGCCCCTGGCCGCCGGTCGCTGATGAGGTGCGCTCTGGCACGGCCTGAGTTCTGGGTGCGTGAGTACGGGCGTTTGAGGTCTGCTGCGCGGCGGGTTCGCGATCGGTGTTAAAGCGGTTTTCGGAAGAACCTGAATCAGCATTTCCGAAAAACGTTCCGCCATCGCATTGCTGTTGCGACGTTTCTCAAAAAGCTGATGCTTCGGGTTTTTCGAGACCCGCTATAAGCCAGCAGGGCGCCGTTTCTCGGCCATCTTTAGACGTACAAGGGTGCGACGCCAAAGGTCCCCTCACTTCAGGCAGACGTTGCAAGCCCCTGCGATCCTGCGCAAAGTCCGGCGAAAGAAGGGGGCTCCATGACCGAGATCGAGCTTAAGCGCCGGGTGCGCGGCTGGATGATGTTCGACTTTGCTTCGCAGCCCTATAACACGCTGCTGCTCACCTTCATTTTCGGGCCCTACTTCGCCACGGTGGTGGGCGACCCCGTTGCCGCGCAATCGCTTTGGGGGTTTGCCATAGGCGCGGCGGGCATCGTGATCGCCGTTTCTGCGCCGGTGCTGGGCGCCATGGCTGACGCGTCGGGGCGGCATCTGCCTTGGATATGGGTGTTCTCAGGGCTGTACGTGCTGGGTGCAGGGGCGCTGTGGTTCGCGGTGCCAGGGGCGGAGGTGGTTCTGCCCATCCTGATCGTCTTCTGCATCGGCCTGATCGGCATGGAATTCGCCACGATCTTCACCAATGCCATGCTGCCGGGCCTGGGCCCCCGCGAAGAGGTGGGGCGCATTTCGGGTTCGGGCTGGGCACTGGGTTATGTGGGCGGGGTGTTGGCACTGATCATCATGCTGACCATGTTCGCGGAGAACGAGGCGGGGGTGACCCTGTTGGGCCAACCGCCTGCCCTGGGCCTCGACCCGGAGGCGCGGGAGGGCACGCGCTTCGTGGGCCCTTTCACCGCGCTTTGGTTCATCGTCTTCATGGTGCCCTTCTTCTTGTGGGTTCGGGCAGAGCCGCGCAGAGAGGCTGAGGCGCTGCCTCTGGCCCGGGCGCTGCGCCAATTGGGCGATACGATCCGGCGCCTGCCGCGCAGACCGGGGTTCACGGCATTTCTGGGGGCGTCGATGCTGTATCGCGACGCGCTCAATGGGCTTTACACCTTCGGTGGGATTTACGCGGTGGGGGTGCTCGGTTGGTCCATCGTAGATGTGGGGGTTTTTGGCATTCTGGCAGCAATCACCGGAGCCATCTTCGCCTGGATCGGCGGGCGGATCAACCGGGCGCAGGGCCCCAAACCCGTCATCGTGGGCTGCGTTTGGGCGCTGCTCGCCGCGACACTGTTGGTGGTGACCGTGTCGCCCACGTCGGTTCTGTTCGTCCCGGTTCCCGAGGGCTCGGCCCTGCCGACCATCGCATTCTACGTGTTGGGCGCGGTGATCGGTGCGGCGGGCGGTTCGCTCCAGGCATCCAGCCGGACGATGCTGACGCGGCAGGCCCATCCTGATCGGATGACGGAAGGCTTCGGGCTTTATGCACTGG
This sequence comes from uncultured Jannaschia sp., assembly GCA_947494145.1. Taxonomy (GTDB): domain Bacteria; phylum Pseudomonadota; class Alphaproteobacteria; order Rhodobacterales; family Rhodobacteraceae; genus Jannaschia. Next base: position 106,592 of record CANLTZ010000013.1, read on the forward strand.
CGGGGAAGGCCACGGCGTTCCTGGCGCCCTTGCTGATCGGCTGGGTGACGCTTGTCTCGGGCAGCCAGCAATGGGGCATCTTGCCCATCGCGGGCCTTTTCGTGGCGGGCCTGATCCTGTTAGCCTGGGTACAACCGGATGGGGAGAGCGGCGCATGGTCCGAAGAATCGTCTTATTCCTGATAGTTGCCATGTTGGGGCTGCCGGCGCAGGCCCAGGTGGCCAAGAGCTTGTTCGGCGCTGCGCAACAGGCGTCCGACCAACGGTCCGAGCCTTTCGGCAGCTATTCGCGCGGCTGCGCCGCCGGTCTAATGCAATTGCCGGAAACCGGTCCCAGTTGGCAAGCTATGCGCCTGTCGCGCAACCGTAATTGGGGTCATCCCGCATTGGTAGATCTGGTGCAGGAGATAGGGCAGCACATGGATCGGATCGGCTGGGGCGGCATCTATGTGGGCGACCTGAGCCAACCCCGCGGCGGCCCCATGACAAGCGGCCATCGCAGCCATCAGATCGGGCTGGACGCGGATATCTGGCTCTACCCTGCGACGCGGATGGATTTAAGCCGCCGTGAGCGTGAAAACATCAGCGCCATTTCCATGCGGCGGGCCGATGGCGCCTTCGTCAATGACAACTGGACGCGCGGCCAGCATGAGTTGGTCAAGAAGGCCGCGCAGGATCCGCGCACGGCGCGCATCTTCATCTTTCCCGGGGCCAAGGTTCAGATGTGCAAGGATGAAACCGGGGACCGGTCCTGGCTGCGCAAGGTGCGGCCTTGGTGGGGGCACCATTTCCACATGCATGTGCGGATTTCCTGCCCGCGCGGTGCGCGCGGCTGCGTTAACCAGGATCCGCCGCCCCCCGGCGACGGTTGCGCGGAGGCGCAGGATTGGGTGAACCGCATTCTCAACCCGCCGCCGCCCGATCCTAACGCGCCCGCGCCGCGGCCCCGGCGCGATCTGACCCTGGCCGATTTGCCCCAGCAATGCGCTTCTGTGCTGTCTGCGCCTGCGCGGCGCTGATCTCCGCGCCCGCTGCCGCGGCGGAGTTCCTGGGGCGCCATATCTGGCAGCCGCCGGGCCCGATTGCGGGCGGTATCTCCGCTTTGTGGCTGGGCGCGGGTGGCAGGGACTTCGTAGCATTGTCGGATCGGGGGGCGTGGTTTCGGGGGACGCTGTCGCGCGGCGCCGACGGCGTCGTGGACGATGTGGGCGTTGACGGATTCGGGCGGCTCATGCGCTCTACCGGGGGTGATTTGCGCGGTGGGGAAGACGATGCGGAGGCCATCGCGCGCGTAGGCGACACGTTTTACGTCGCCTATGAGGGCCAGCATCGTGTGATGAAACATGCCGATATCGCCACGCCGCCCGAACGCATTGCGCGGCCCCAAGCCTTTCGCAATCTGCAAAACAATTCGGGGTTGGAGGCCTTGGCGGCCGATGCCGAAGGCAGGCTTTACGCCATTCCCGAGCGGTCGGGACAGCTGGAACGACCCTTCCCCGTCTATGTCTTTGACGACGATCGCTGGACCCAGCCCTTTTCGCTGCGCCGCGACGGGCAGTATCTGGTCTCTGGCGCCGATATCGGCCCGGACGGGCGGCTCTATCTGTTGGAGCGGTGGTTCGCTGTCCTTGGCTTTCGCACCCGGCTGCGCAGTTTCGACCTAGAAGGCGGCGATGAGCGGTTGGAGTTTGAGACGACGTTGGGTGCCCATGACAACCTGGAAGGTGTATCGGTCTGGCGCGATGAGGCCGGGAGGCTACGTGCCACGCTGGTGTCGGATGACAACCTACGGCCCCTTCTGCAGGTGACGGAATTCGTCGACTACGTTTTGGATTAGGGCGGCCCGCTCGTCGGGCTTTGGCGGACCCTTTGGGCCGCAGCCTTCCTCGCGCGGAACGGCTTAGGCCCGTTGGGTCAGATGTGATAGGGTCGTGAGAACGCGAGTCCCGCCAATGCCCCAAGACCCCGCCTTGTCCGAGATTGCCGCCCGCGCCCTGGCCTCCTGCGAGGCGGACAGCGTGGGGCTTTATACGTTTGACGATAGCGGTGCGTTTGAAGACGGGGTGATCCTGGGTATGCCCGACGCGTTTATCCGCGCCTATGAGACCACGGGCATCCCGATCGATCCCATCCTGGCCGAGATGCGGAGGCACGGGCGGCCCGTATCGACGGAAACGGTGCTTGGCGCGCGCTGGACCCGGTCGCAGTTATACCGCCGCGTGTCGGGGCGCTTTGGTCTGACGGGCTTTGCGACCTTGCCGCTTTACCGGGGTCGGGCGCTGTCGGGCGTGCTGTATCTGGGACATCGGGCCGCCGATGCGCCCTGTCGCCTGGGCGGTGACGGTCTGTGCGACATGTCGGTGCTGGCTACGCAGGTCTCCACCGAATTGATGGCGCGGCCCCGGCGACATCCGCGGCTGACCCCGCGCCAGGATGCGGTGGCGCGGCTGGCGACGGAAGGGCTGACCAACCGTCAGATCGCCGAGGCATTGGGCACCGGTGAGGCCGCAGTGGCCAAGCACATGAAAGCGCTCAGGGCGCTTTTCGATGTGCGCACGCGAACGGCATTGGCGCGGGCATATCTGGCGGATTTTTAGGGCGGCGCGGGTTCGAAACGTGACGACATCTTACCCACTCTGCCTCAGGTCGGAAGCAAGCCGGTAGGGGGTCGGGCCATCGTCGACACGCCCTCTCTGCCGCGCGATGTGGCTACAGTGAGCACGAAGTTCGGGGCCGAAAGCGGTTTTCGGAAAACCTGGATCAGTACTTCCGAAAAATGTCCTGCCATGGCATTGATGTTGCACCGTTTCTCGAAAAGCTGATGTCTCAGATTTTTTCGAGAACCGCTATAGACAAGTCTGGCAGCCTTAAAGCAGCCGAGCCCGCCGCGCGGATCGCCGAACCGCAGCCCGTCTATGCCCCGGCTTGCGCCTCAGGGTCCCCGTTCGGGGACTTTGCGCCGTACCGCCCGCAGGACAGGCTATGATCATCACCACGCAGGAGAGGATCATGGTCAAGGTTGCCGCCGTACAAGCATCGCCCGTCTGGCTGGACGCTCAGGGCACGCTCGATAAGACAATTTCGCTCATCGAAGAGGCCGGGAAGAAGGACGTCAAGCTGATCGCCTTCGGGGAGGTTTGGCTTCCGGGCTATCCGTTCTCCATCTGGCTGCTGCCGCCGATGCAAGCCATGGAGATCGTCATGCGCCACCGTATGAACGCCATCACGGTGGACGGCCCCGAGATGCGCGCCATCGGTGAGGCCGCGCGCAAGGCGGGCACTTATGTGATGCTGGGCTTCGCCGAACGCGATGGCGGGTCGATCTATTGCAGCCAGGCCTTGATCGACGATCGGGGTGATTTGGTCATGAGCCGCCGCAAGCTCAAACCCACCCATATGGAGCGCACGGTTTGGGGCGAAGGCCCCGCGGATGACCTCAAGGTTACGGAAACACCCTTCGGCAAGGTGGGCGGCTTATGCTGTTGGGAAAACATGCAGCCCATCAACCGTCACGGCATGTTCCAACTGGGGGAACAGATTCACGTCGCCTGCTGGCCCAGCTTCGGCATGTTCAAGGGCGCCCCCCAGGCCTATGCGCTGTCGGCTGAGGCCAATCTGGTGCAATCCCAGTGCTATGCCATGCAGGGCGGCTGCTACGTACTCGCGCCAGGCTCAATCATCACCGAGGCGCAGCTTGACGACATCACCATGGGCGATGAGGGCGCGGCGCAGATGGTCTTTGCCGGGGGCGGGGCGGCAGCGGTGTTCGGCCCCGATGGCCGCCGCCTGACCGAGCCCTTGGACGAATATACCGACGGCTTGGCCATCGCCGAGGCCGATCTGATGGCCATCGAAAGCGCCAAGGTCTTTGCCGACCCGGCTGGCCACTACAATCGCCCCGATGTGGCGCGCGAAGTTCTCAGCCGGTCTGCCGGGCCCGCCGCCCCCGCCGAGGAGCCCGAGGAGGCCGTGGCATGAGCGGCCCCGACGCCTTCTATACCGACGCCCAGCGCGCGCTGCAGCGCCGCGCTGGGCGCGAAGCCTTGGCCGACACGGTCTATGCCGCCATCGTGGCCCATGAATTGGGGCCCGAACATGTGGGCTTCATCGAAAGCCGGGACTTCTTCTTCTTGTCCACCGTGGATGGGACGGGGATGCCTACGGTCAGCTACAAGGGTGGCGCGCCGGGTGTTGTGAGGGTGGATGGCCCCCACCGTCTGAGTTTCCCGCATTTCGATGGCAACGGCATGTTCCGGTCCATGGGCAATGCCGACGAGACCGGCAAGATGGGCCTGCTGTTCATCGACTTCGAGACCCCGAACCGCATCCGTGTGCAAGGGACGGGCCGCGTGACCGACGACGCGGCGACCCTGGCGCGTTGGCCGGGCGCCAAGCTGGCGGTCGAGTTGGAGGTGCAGGACGTTTTCCTCAACTGCGCGCGCTATATCCACAAGCACCAGCGTGTCGAGGCGAGCCCCTATGTCCCCAACGCAAAGGGCGAACAGCCCCATCCCGCCTGGAAGTGGATCGACGATATCCAACCCGCGCTAAGCGATGAGGAGCGCGCACGGACGACAGCCGAAGGCGGCGTGATCGATCAGGACGGCTACATCGACCGGCTGATGCGCGGGGTGTCCTGACGGGGTAGGGGGCTGGCCCCCTATCGCTTGGGTTCACGCCTCCACCCGGCCCGGAATGTGTTCGCGCCGCGTACGGGGAAGGGGCCAGTCGTCCAGGAAGGCCAGGGCCTCTTCGGCGGTGTCGACCAAGCGGAACAGGTCGAGGTCGTCTTTGCCGATGGTGCCTGCTTCGGCCAGGGCCTCCCAATTGATGATGCGGCGCCAGAAATCGCTTCCGAACAGCAAGAAGGGCACGCGCTCCATCCGACCCGTCTGGATGAGGGTCAGGGCTTCGAACATTTCATCCAGGGTGCCGAAGCCGCCGGGGAAAACGCAGATTGCGTTGGCACGCACCAAGAAGTGCATCTTTCGGATGGCGAAATAGTGGAAGTTGAAGCTGAGTTCGGGCGTGACGAATTCATTGGGTGCCTGTTCGTGGGGCAGCACGATATTGAGCCCGATTGACCGGCCACCCGCATCGGCAGCGCCGCGATTGCCGGCTTCCATCACGCCGGGTCCGCCGCCGGTGACGATGACGTTTTCGCGCCCCCGAGTTTGGGCCAGCGAACGTTCCGTTACCAGATGGGCGAAGCGGCGGGCTTCCTCGTATTGACGGGACAGGTCGCGCAGTGTCTCGGTTCGTGCGGTGGCGGCGTCTTCGGGGCGCGGGATGCGGGCACCGCCGAACAGGACGATGGTGGACTCGACTTCCTCTTCATCCATCAGAAGTGAGGGTTTCATCAGTTCAAGCTGCAAGCGGATCGGGCGCAGTTCTTCGCGGCAGAGGAAGTCATCATCCGCAAAGGCCAGCCGGTAAGCGGTTGACCGCGTTTGCGGTGTGTCCGGCACCTCGGTGGACGTCGTTATGTCCTCGCGCGCGTGGCGCATGGGGTGCTTGCGATGTTTCTCCATTGGGTGTCCTTGCATCCTGGGTTGCGCGGCGGTGTAACACCCCAGCAGGGGAGGCGCGACATGGATTGGCAAGCTGAGATCGAGACGGCTGCGGCGCGAACACGCGGACATGTGCGGCGCACGCCGGTCATGGCGTTGCAGGTCGACGACCGTGAGATCGAGGTGAAGTTTGAGCAGGTTCAGCACACCGGCAGTTTCAAGGCGCGCGGGGCGTTCAACACGCTTCTGTCAGCCGATGTGCCCGCGGCCGGGATCGTGGCAGCCTCGGGCGGCAATCACGGTGCGGCGGCGGCCTTCGCGGCGGCGACTTTGGGGTACCCCGCTCATATCTTCGTGCCGGAGGTGGCGGGGCCTTCCAAGATTGCCCTGATCGAACGCAGCGGGGCTACCTGTCACGTGGTGCCGGGGCTCTATGCCGATGCGCTGGCCCAAGCGCGCGCCCATGAGGCTGAAACTGGGGCCATGCAGATCCATGCCTATGACGCGGTGCCGACCGTGGCGGGGCAGGGGACGTGTTTTCGCGAATGGGAAGACCAGGGGCTTGGGGCCGATACTGTGCTCGTGGCCGTGGGCGGCGGCGGGCTGATCGCCGGGGCGCTGGCTTGGTTGGGCGGGCGACGCAAGGTCGTGGCAGTCGAGCCTGAGTTATCTTGCGCATTGCATGCCGCATTGGAAAACGGCGGGCCGGTGGACGTGCCTGTGTCGGGTGTGGGGGCGAACGCGCTTGGCGCCAAGCGCGTTGGCGATATCTGCTGGGGGCTTGCGCAGGGGATGGAGGCCGTGACCGTGACCGACACGGCCATCGTCGAGGCGCAGCATTGGCTTTGGCGCACGGCGCGCCAATGGGTGGAACCCGCTGGCGCCTGTGCCTTGGCGGGGCTGATGTCGGGGGCTTACCGGCCAGAACCGGGCGAGCGGGTCGCGGTCTTGGTTTGCGGCGCGAACCCGGCACCGGACTTGGTCGGCTGACCCCTGGGGACGTAGCCCGCTTGGGCCGCCCTTGATCGTCTTGGGTGAAGCGACCGGATGAGACGATGGAAGGTCACAGCGGGCCGCGTTCGTCTCATCTCTCATATGGCGAACCATGACGAATAAAGGGCCCCGAAAAGGGGCCCCTTAAGTCGAGAAGCGAATGATAGTTAAGCCAGGGAGCGTTCGACCTCTTCGCGCTCGAAGATCTCGATGACATCGCCTTTGCGGATGTCGTCGTAGTTTTCGAACGCCATGCCGCATTCCTGGCCGGATTGGACTTCCTTCACCTCATCCTTGAAGCGCTTGAGCGTCTTCAGCGTGCCCTCGTGGATGACCACGTTGTCGCGCAGCAGGCGCACCCCCGCGGAGCGGCGCGCGACGCCTTCGGTCATGAGACACCCGGCCACGTTGCCGACACCGGTGACGCGGAAGGTTTCCCGGATTTCGGCGTAACCAATGAAGTTTTCCTTGATCTCGGCGGACAGAAGGCCCGAGGCCGCCTGTTTCACGTCGTCAACGAGGTCGTAGATCACCGAGTAGTAGCGGATTTCGACGCCCTTTTGGTTGGCGGCGGCGCGGGCAGGTGCGTTGGCACGGACGTTGAAGCCGATGACAGGCGCGCCTGAGGCTTCGGCCAGCGTTATGTCCGATTCCGTGATGGCGCCGACGCCGGAATGCAGGACGCGGACGCGGACTTCGTCGTTGCCGATCTTTTCCATGGCCTGGATGATCGCTTCGGCAGACCCCTGCACGTCGGCTTTCACCAAGATCGGCAGTTCCGAGACGTTTTCATCCGCCTTCGCATTTGCCAGAAGCTGGTCCAGCGTGGTGGCAGCCCCCGCGGCGGCGCGTTTGTCCTTGGCGGCCTGTTCGCGATATTCGGCGATCTCGCGGGCCTCGGCTTCGGTCTTGACCACGTTCAACACGTCGCCCGCTTCGGGTGTACCGTTGAGGCCCAGAACCTCGACCGGCACGGAAGGCCCAGCTTCGTTCACACGCTCGCCCTGATCATTGACCAGCGCGCGGACCTTGCCCCATTGCTCACCCACGACGAAGATATCGCCCCGGCGCAGGGTACCGTTCTGGACCAGAACGGTTGCGACGGGGCCGCGGCCCACATCAAGCTGCGCTTCGATCACGGCGCCTTGGGCGGCGCGGTCGGGGTTGGCCTTGAGTTCCAGGATTTCCGCCTGAAGCGCGATGGCCTCTAGCAATTGGTCGAGTCCCTTGCCCGTCTGGGCCGAAACCTCAACGTCTTGGACATCGCCCGACATTTCTTCCACTATCACTTCGTGTTGAAGAAGTTCGGTGCGGACACGATTGGAATCCGCTGCGGGCAAATCAATCTTGTTGATCGCCACGATCATGGGCACTTCGGCGGCCTTGGCGTGGTTAATCGCCTCGATCGTCTGGGGCATGACCGCGTCATCGGCGGCCACGACCAGCACCACGATATCCGTCACCTGCGCGCCACGGGCACGCATGGACGTGAAGGCCGCGTGGCCGGGTGTATCCAGGAAGGACAGCATCGTTCCGTTGGTTTCCACCTGATAGGCGCCGATATGCTGGGTGATGCCCCCGGCTTCGCCCGACACAACCTTGGTCTTGCGGATCGCGTCCAGAAGGGACGTTTTGCCGTGATCCACATGGCCCATGATCGTGATGACCGGGGCGCGGTCCTTCAGGTCTTCGTCGCGGTCTTCTTCGACCTCGATGGCCTGTTCCACATCCGCTTCCGAGACGCGCTGCACCTTGTGGCCGAATTCCTCGATGATGAGTTCGGCCGTATCGGCATCGATCACCTGGTTTTGGGTGACCATCATGCCGTTTTGCATCAAGGACTTGACCACGGCGGCCACACGTTCGGTCATGCGGTTCGCCAGCTCCGAGACCACGATGGTTTCGGGCAGTTGCACCGTGCGGATAACCTTTTCCTGCGGCCCGCTATCGCCGCCGCCCCGCCGTTGGCGTTCCTGCTTGCGGCGCATGGAAGCAAGCGAACGTTGCCGCCCGCCTTCGCCACCGCGAAGGGCCTGGTTCACGGTCAACTTGCCGGAGCGACGGTCGCCGCCGCCCCGCGGCTTGCCACCATCGTCGTCGCGCTTGCGGGGGCCATCGTTGCGGCCCGGGCGCGCATCGGGGCCCAGGTTGCGCTGACGTTCGGGCTTGTCGGCCGGGGGCGCGGCGGCCACTGGCTCGGCCGGCTTTTCCTTGCCTTCGCGGGCTTCGCGCTGGCGGCGTTCGTCTTCTTCGGCGCGCTTGCGGGCGAGTTCTTCGCGTTCCTTTTCCTCCCGCTCTTTCGCCTCGATTTCGGCGCGGCGGCGTTCGCGGGCTTCGCGGGCCTCATTTTCTTCACGTTGGCGGCGCTCGGCCTCTTCGGCTTCGCGCGCCTTCGCGGCCTGGAGCGCCTTGAGACGGCGTTCCATTTCGGCATCGGTCGTGCCGCCCTTGGCCTTGCCGCCCTGGGCGTTGACCGCTGCCGCGGATTGCGTGCCGGGCTTTGGCACCTGCACCCGCTTGCGCTTGGTTTCCACCACGACGTTATTGGTGCGCCCGCGGGCAAAGCTCTGCTTCACCGTTCCGCTGCGTGCGCCACCCGAGAGGCCGAGGGGTTTTTTGCCGTCCTGATCGCTCATGCGTTCTTCGATTCCTTCTGGGCCGCCGATTGGCTGCCCGATTGTCTGATGCCCTGAAGCCTTGCGGCTTCCTCTACAATACGTTGCGCCAGGGTTCCAGCGGCGACGGCCGCATGGATCACCCGGTCGCGACCGAACGCCAATCCCAGCTCATCGGCTGTAAGATGTCCGATCCACTTGCCCCCCTCGGGGGTCGAAAACTTGCCCTTGCCTCGTTCAGACCCGTCACAGGCCTGCAGGAGCACGCGCGCCTCGCCCCGGTCGAGCATGGTGCGCACTTTTTCGTAGCCTGCCACGGCTTTCCCCGCTTTGCGGGCCATGGCGATGGTGTCTTGCAGCCGCTTGAGCGCGCCCGCTTCCACCTGTTCCACGAGATCGTCGGGGACGGAGACCTGTTTCTTCGCCCCACGCGAGAACATGGACTTCGCGACAGCCTTTTCCAAGGGCGCACGCGCAGCCGACACGTAAATACCCCGGCCAGGCAGCTTGGCCGCCAGATCGGGGAAGATCACATCGTCGGGTCCGACGACGAATCGGATCAGGGCGGCTTTGGGGCCAGTCTCTCCGGTGACGATGCAGCGGCGCTCGGGCTCACTGCGATCCTTTTGCCTGCCGCCGCGGGTCAGGGAAACGATCCGGGGCGATCACGCCCCGGCCTCCTCTGGGGCGGCTTCGCCTTCGGTTTCATCTTCGGCGGTGCCGACGACGTCTTCTGGCGTGACCCAGCCCAGCATTACGCGGGCAGTCATGATCATGTCCTGCGCCTCCTCCAGGGAAACTCCGAATGGCTCAAGTGAGCCGTCGTCCTTCGTGCGTTCACCGTTCTCAACGGTCCAGCCGCCCGCCAATTCCCAATCGGCGCAGGTGGCAAACTCTTCAAGCGTTTTGACGCCATCTTTTGTCAGTGCTTCCAGCATCTGGGGCGTAAGGCCCTCGAAAGCCGCCAGGTCATCTTGCAGACCATTTTCGCGCGCGGCTTCCAGGGCCTTGCGGTTCTGTTCCTCAAGGTAGTCGCGGGCCCGGGCCTGAAGCTCGTTGGCGGTGTCTTCATCCACGCCGTCGATCACCAAAAGCTCATCAACTTCGACATAGGCGACTTCTTCTAGATTGGTGAACCCTTCGGAAACCAGAAGCTGGGCGAAGAATTCATCCAAGTCGAGCGTATCCATAAAGAGCTTCGTGCGCTCTTCGAATTCGGCCTGACGACGCTTGGATTCTTCTTCTTCGGTCAGGATGTCGATATCGAGCCCGGTGAGTTGCGAGGCCAGGCGCACGTTTTGACCGCGGCGCCCGATGGCCAACGAAAGCTGTTCTTCGGGCACGACGACCTCGATGCGCTCGGCCTCTTCATCCAGAACGACCTTGGTCACCTCTGCGGGTTGCAGCGCGTTCACCAGGAAGGTGGGGGCATCGTCGTTCCAGGGGATGATGTCGATCTTTTCGCCCTGAAGTTCGTTGACGACGGCCTGCACACGGCTGCCGCGCATACCCACGCAGGCGCCCACGGGGTCAATGGAGTTGTCGTAGGAAATCACGGCAATCTTGGCGCGGCTCCCCGGGTCCCGGGCGCAGGCCTTGATCTCGATGACGCCGTCATAGATTTCCGGCACTTCCATCTTGAACAGCTCTTCCATGAATTCCGGCGCGGTGCGCGACAGGAAGATCTGCGGCCCGCGCACTTCGCGGCGCACATCCTTGATATAGACGCGGATGCGGTCACCGGGGCGGTAGCTTTCGCGCCCGATCTTGTCGTTGCGGCGCAAGACGGCTTCACCCGCGCCGATATCGACAATGATGTTGCCGTATTCTTCGCGCTTCACGAGGCCATTGATGATCTGGCCCGCGCGGTCCTTGAATTCTTCGTACTGGCGATCCCGCTCCGCTTCGCGGACCTTCTGCAAGATGACCTGCTTGGCGGATTGTGCGGCGATGCGGCCCATATCAACGGGCGGAACCACGTCGACAATCGTATCGCCCACTTTCGGGTCGTCCAGATAGGGGCGCGCTTGTTCGACCGTCAATTCGGCCTTTTCATTTTCGATCAACTCGTCTTCGACCACCGTGCGCACGCGGGTGAAGGTGGCGGCGCCGGTCTTGCGGTCTATGGACACGCGGATGTCCATTTCGCTGCCGTAGCGGGACTTCGCCGCCCGGGCGAGCGACTCTTCCATCGCCTCGATCACGAGGGCCGGGTCGATCATCTTCTCACGCGCGACCGCGTCGGCGATCTGCAAGAGTTCCAGCTGGTTGGCGGATGTGATGGCCATTGTCAGTCTTCCTCACCGTCCATGACAGTCTTCACTTCGTCGAATTGGGTCTCATCGATCTGACCCTTGTCCTTGCGTGTCTTGAGCACCTCACGGATCAATTCATCCGTCAGGATCAACTTGGCGTCGCTCAGCCAGTCGAATTCGAGCCCGATGGTGGGCGTCTCGCTGCCCTGTTCGATCTCTATGAGGATTTCGCTGCCCTCGGTTCCCATCAGCGTGCCCTTGAAGCGGCGCTGTCCGTCGATCAGTTCTGTCGTCTCGATCCGGGCATCGTAGCCTTGCCAAGTGTCGAAGTCTTTCAACCGCGTGAGCGGGCGATCGATGCCTGGGCTGGATACTTCCAGCAGGTATTCTTCCTCAATCGGGTCTTCCACATCCAGGTTGGCCGATAGCGCGGTGCTGATGGCGGCGCAATCATCCACTTCGATGCCGCCCTCTGGCTTGTCGGCCATGACCTGCAGTGTCGCCGTCTTGCCGCCCTGCATGCGCAGGCGCACCAGTTCGAACCCCATATCTTCGATGATGGGGGTCACGATCTGGGCGAGGCGCTTGTCGAGCGCTGTCTTGGCGATGAGGTCGGACATGGCGTTCCGTGTTTGGTGTGGACGCGGGCACAAAAAAACGGGCCCGCGGCCCGTCGATCTTTCCCGGTGGAGACCCTGGGGCCGCCGCTGTTGCAGTGCATATAGGCAGAGGCCGGGCGGGACGCAACCCATGGATTGGCGCTGCGCTTCGGCTTGGTTCGGTCGGGCAGTGCATCCCCGGTTCTTAACCAGGACCAAAGGGGCCTAGACCCATCACTTAGGCCTTTTTGCGAAGATGGCGAACGCATAGCGCCGACTTGGCTCAATGGCTTGCCGACTACGGTCGTCGGTCATCATTCAGTTGAGCATGGTCGCCTATCGCCCGCTTGAAGCAGGTCATTTGGAACGTGGCCCTAGCCACATGTCAGCGACTGAATTACCCCGTTCTCATCCACGTTGATGTTGAGCCGGGTTTCCACAAAATCCTGCGTCAGGATCGAATCGGGACCGACAACCCGATGGTCGAGATCTGCTGGCAGTGTGATCGCGGCGATATTCGTCCCGATGAATGATGCATAGTCCGAGGCGCCACAGGTATCTGCCGTCTCGGCCCCTTGGCAGGCCGCCAGAATCAGGATCGCTGCTGTCAGTCGCCACATGAGGGTGCCTCCGTCATCGGTGTGCGTTGGCTCAAAGGTCGTTGCAGCCGGCTGGGGCCGCAACGACCAATGAAACCTGCCATGCCGCGCCGCTTCGGGCGACGCTTGTCATATTGCAATCACCAGGCACTTCCCCCAGCGTGATAGGCAATATCGTTGAGGGGAGGAACACATGCGCACCAAGGCCGCCGTCGCTACACAAGCGGGTAAACCGCTTGAAATCATGGAAGTAAATCTCGAAGGCCCCAAAGCGGGTGAGGTCTTGGTCGAAATCAAGGCCACGGGCATTTGCCATACCGATGAGTTCACGCTGTCCGGGGCGGACCCGGAAGGGATGTTCCCCGCCATCCTGGGCCATGAAGGCGCGGGCGTTGTCGTGGATGTCGGCCCTGGGGTGACGAGCCTGAAGAAGGGCGACCATGTCATTCCGCTCTACACGCCCGAATGCCGGGAATGCGACTACTGCCTGAACCCCAAGACCAATCTCTGCCAGTCCATCCGCTCAACCCAAGGCCAGGGCGTCATGCCCGATGGGACATCCCGATTTTCCACGCTCGATGGTGACCCGATCCTGCACTACATGGGCTGCTCGACCTTCGCTAACCACACCGTGCTGCCCGAAATTGCTCTGGCCAAGGTTCGCGAAGACGCCCCCTTCGACAAGATTTGCTATATCGGTTGCGGCGTGACCACGGGCATCGGGGCGGTCATCAATACTGCCAAGGTGGAAATCGGCAGCCGCGCCATTGTCTTCGGTCTGGGCGGCATCGGGCTCAATGTCATCCAAGGGCTGCGGCTTGCGGGCGCTGATCAGATCGTGGGCGTCGACCTGAACCCCGACAAGATACCCATGGCCGAACGCTTCGGCATGACAGACTTCGTGAACCCAACGGAAGTCGACGGTGATCTGGTGGCCCATCTCGTGGACCTGACCGAAGGCGGTGCTGACTACACGTTCGATGCCACCGGAAATGTGGGCGTCATGCGCACGGCGCTGGAATCGGCCCATAAGGGCTGGGGCGAAAGCGTCATCATCGGCGTGGCGCCCGCGGGCGCGGAAATCGCCACGCGCCCCTTCCAGCTTGTTACTGGCCGCGTCTGGCGCGGTACGGCATTTGGCGGCGCGCGGGGCCGCACCGACGTCCCGAAAATCGTGGATTGGTACATGGACGGCAAGATCGAAATCGACCCGATGATCACCCACACCATGGGTTTAGCTGACATCAATAAAGGCTTCGACCTGATGCATGCGGGCGAAAGTATCCGCAGCGTCGTGGTCTATTGAGCCTTCATCCTGGGACAAATACTCCACGGGGGTCCGGGGGTGTGAAACCCCCGGCGCTCTCTTGCAAGGAATTACAATGCCCCAACGCGACCGGCCGCTTCTGGCCGTCTTGATCGACGCCGATAATATCCCGGCCAAGTACGCGACCCCCGTAATGAAAGAAATCGCGGGCCTGGGGGAGCCGGGCTTGCGCCGGGTCTACGGAGATTGGTCCAGCGGTCAGCTCAAGGGCTGGGCCGACAAGGTGTTGGAGTTGGGGCTCGTCGCCCATCAGGAAACGGCGAATACCAAAGGCAAGAATGCCTCCGACATTGGGCTAGTGATCAACGCGATGGATATTCTCCATTCCGGGCGGTTCGACGGGTTCGTTCTGGTGTCGTCGGACAGCGACTTCACCCGTCTGGCCAGCCGGATCCGGGAAGAAGGTCTGGATGTGATCGGGATTGGCGAGGGCAAGGCGCCGGAATCGCTTCGCAACGTCTGCAACCGCTTTATTCTGATTGAAAACCTGGTGGATGAGCCTGCCGCACAGACAAGTAAGGCCGGCAAGCCCAAGCCCCAGGATGCGCTGCCGCTGATCTTGCGCGCCATGGAGCGGATGGACCAGGATGACGACTGGTACGCGCTGGGTGCGCTGGGCAGCCAGATCGTAGCCGAGATGCCCGACTTCGACACGCGCACCTATGGTCAAAAAAAGCTCAGCGGTCTGGTCGCCCAGATCAAGCGGCTCGAAACCAAGATGGAAGGCACCCAATTGATGGTGCGACGGGTGGACTAAACCCAAGGCGGGGCGTCAGTCGGACTTGTCGCTTTCGCTGAACTTCATCCGCATCCCGCGCAGCACGGGAATGGCGCTGCGGGTCTTGTCTGCCCCGATTTCGCGCACGGCCTCAGACATGATGGGCAGGATGGCGGCAAGGGCCGCTTCGCGTGCGGCGATTCCCGCTTTGGAAATGGCGATCCGCTTGCGGCGGGCATCGTCCCAATCGGGGCGGATATGAACATGCCCCGCCCATTCCAACTTGGTCAATGTGTTGGTCATGGCACCGCGGGTCAGGTGGAAGACGCGGGCCAATTCGCCGGGGGTGCGTTCTTCGGGATGTTGGGCGAGATAGTTGAGCACGACGAAATGCGACAGCTCCATCCCCTTGGGCAGCGCCCGGCTAAGCTGGCTGCGTACAAGCTGGTCTGCCGTCAGCATCTCGGAAAAGAGCGCGACCGCCAGGCGCTCTGGCTCATCGCTCATGGCCCCTCCCACACCGATTCAGCGGTCAGCGACGGGATACGGGCGCGCGCCTGGACCACGGCATCCAGGTCGAGGTCGCAGGTGAAAGCGCCTGGTCCCGTGCCCGCATCCAGCAGCACCTCGCCCCAAGGGGCCACGACCATGGAATGGCCATGGGTCTTGCGGGACTTGCCCGTGCTGGCGGTGTGCGTCCCAGTCTGGGCGGGGGCCAGCACGTAGCAGCCAGTCTCGATGGCGCGGGCGCGCAGCAACGTCTC
Source organism: uncultured Jannaschia sp. (assembly GCA_947494145.1). Taxonomy (GTDB): domain Bacteria; phylum Pseudomonadota; class Alphaproteobacteria; order Rhodobacterales; family Rhodobacteraceae; genus Jannaschia. The sequence continues at coordinate 121,971 of CANLTZ010000013.1, forward strand.
CCAATGGGCCGCGCCGGTGATCGGTGAAAAGGCCGATGGTACAGTCAGCACCTGCGCCCCCGCCTGCGCCAGGCTGCGATAGAGGGCGGGAAAGCGGATATCGTAGCAAATGGTCATGCCGATGGCCGCGAAGGGCGTCTGTGCCAGGGCGGCGCGGCTGCCGGGGCGATAGCCTGCAGATTCGTGGTAGGTTTCCGTCTCGGATACCGCCACATCGAACATATGGATCTTGTCGTAGCGGGCCGTGATCTCACCCTTTGGCGAAACCAGGACGGACCGGTTGGCGAAGCGACCTTGGGGGTCGGCGGTCCGAAGGGCCAGGCTGCCGATCAGCAGCCAGATGCCATGCGTCCGTGCTTCGGCCCGCAAGGCGGCCAGCGTCTTGTCCGCCGCCTCGGGCCGCAAGGTGGCGCGCTGATGATTGCGGTCAGTCGATACGCAATTGGTCACTTCGGGCGTCAGCACGAAGCCCGCGCCCTTGGCTACAGCGTCCGCTATCAAGGCCCTTGTCTGGGGTAGATTGGCCTCAGGGTCGTCCGAGGCCGTTAACTGGATCAGCCCGACCTTCATCCCGCCTGCAAAAGGGGATCGAGTTTGCCAGAGCTTTCCAGAGCGAACAGGTCATCGCAGCCGCCTACATGGGTACTGCCCACGAAGATTTGCGGCGTGGTGCGGCGGCCGTTGGCACGCTGCATCATCTCGGCCCGTTTTCCAGGTTGGCGCGCAGTGTCGTGTTCGACGATGGTCGCGCCCTTTTGCTTGAGCAGGCGAATGGCCGCCGTGCAGAAACCGCAGAGCGGCTGGGTATAGACTTCGACGGTTTGCATCTGGTGGCCTCATGTCTCTTGAGACGCACATATAGGGGGTCAGCCGTCCTTCGCAACGCGTGCCAGGACCACGGCAGTGATGCGTCGGGCGCCACCCTGTCGCAGAACGTCGGCGCAGGCGGCCAGCGTGGCGCCAGATGTCATCACATCATCGACAAGCGCGATGTGCTTGTTCTTGACCGCCTGTTTGAGCGTGAAGGCACCGGACACGTTGGCGAAGCGGTCCGTGACATTGCGGTGATCTTGGCTGGGGGTTTCGCGGTGCCGGGCCAGCGTTTCGGGTGCGAAGGTGCCGCCGCTGCGGCGCGCCAGGTGCTGAGCCAGCAGGGCTGCCTGGTTGTAGCGGCGCTTGAGCAACCGCCAGCGGTGGATGGGGACGGGCACAAAGACGGTATCATCGCTGAGGATGTCGCGTGCGCGGCGATGCATCCATTGGGCGGCCCCCTTGGCGAGTTCCGTCCGGTCGGAGTGTTTCAGCGCAAGGGCCATGCGTCGCCCCCCGCCGGCATAGACCAGCGCCGCGCGCCCTTCATCCCATGGGCGGGCGAGCGTCAGGCAATCGTCGCATTTCGCAATCTCGTCATCGGTGCCGGGCAGGGGTGTGCCACACAGGTTGCAGGCCGCGCCGGTGATGAAGGGCGTATCCGACCAGCAAGCGGGGCAGAGGCCCACCATGTCTTGGATGCGGTTGTCGCACATCATGCAAGTGGGCGGGTAAAGTGCATCGCGCAGGTGTCCTGCGACGGCGGTGGCCCTTTGCAACACTTGGTCCATGTCCTACATCCCCATCATGCCAAACCCGCCCCTGACAGACACCAAGGCCTTGGCCTTGCACCGCGCCCGTGCCGACGGGAGCGCCTGGTTTCTGCACGACGCTGCCCGCGATGAGGTGGAGGAGAGACTCAAAGACGTTAACAGAACGTTTACGACCCCCGCCGTGGTCACTGCCCATCCCGAATTGTGGGGCGATGTTGTGCCTGGCGCGCAGGTAGTGCACGACGACCCGGTCTTGCCGTTAGATGTGGCCGCGCACGATCTGGTGATCCACGCGATGTGCCTGCATTGGGCCGACGACCCGGTGGGGCAGCTTATTCAATGCCGCAGGGCGCTGCGCGAAGACGGTTTGCTGCTCGTGGCGACGTTAGGGGGCGACACCCTGGCCGAGTTGCGCGCCTCCCTGGCCGAGGCCGAGGCTCAGGTGGCTGGCGGGCTGTCACCCCGGGTGGCGCCCATGGGCGAAGTACGGGACATGGGCGCGTTGCTGCAACGCGCGGGCCTCGCCCTGCCAGTGGCGGATGTGGGCACCCTGACCGTCCGCTACCGCGATTTGGCCCATCTGACGCAAGACCTGCGCGCCATGGGCGAAACCAACGCGCTGGCCGCGCGGCATCGGAAAGTGCCGCCGCGTGATCTCTTTTCGCGCGCCGACCGTATCTATCGTGACGCCTTCCCCGAGGGGGATGGCATTCGTGCGACGTTCCAGACGATCTACCTGACCGGATGGGCGCCGTCGGAGACACAACAAAAACCGCTCCGCCCGGGGTCGGCACAGGCCAGATTGGCCGATGCGCTTGGGGTGCCGGAACAGGGGACGAGCCGATGAACATGATGACCGACACTTCGCTGCCGCACGCGCCTGCCGACCACCCGAAGGTACGGATGGGCAAGATCGGCGTCCTGCTGGGCAATCTGGGGACGCCGGATGGTTACGATTACTGGCCCATGCGACGCTATCTGAACGAATTCTTGAGCGATCGGCGCGTCATCGACTACTCGCCCTGGCTGTGGCAACCGCTTCTGCAAGGCATCATCCTGACCAAGCGGCCCTTCAGTTCCGGTGCCGCTTATAAATCCATCTGGAATGAGGCGGCGGGCGAGTCGCCTTTGGCTACGATTACCAAGGCTCAGACGGCGAAGATGGCCGAGTTGATGCAGGACCGCTATGGCGACCGCGTGGTGGTCGATTACTGCATGCGCTACGGCAACCCCTCCACCAAATCCAAGGTGGAACAATTGCAGGCTGCGGGCTGCACAAAGATCGTGTTTTTCCCGCTTTATCCGCAATATGCCGGTGCGACGACGGCCACCGCCAATGATCAGTTCTTCCGGTCGCTGATGAAGCTGAAATGGCAGCCGCCGGTCCGCACGGTGCCGGCCTATTCTGACGATCCCCGCTATATCGATGCGCTGGCGAATTCGGTCGAACGAGCCTATGCAGCGGCGGAAAAGAAGCCCGAAATCCTGGTTTGTAGCTATCACGGTGTGCCCAAGCGCTACCTGATGGAGGGTGATCCCTACCATTGCCAATGCCAGAAGACGACGCGCCTTCTGCGGGAGCGGTTGGGCTGGGATAAGACGCAGATTGTCACGACCTTCCAATCCAAGTTTGGTCCGGAAGAATGGTTGAAGCCCTACACGGTGGAAGAAGTGGCCCGCTTGGCCGAAGAAGACGGCAAGAAGAACATCGCCGTCATCGCGCCCGCCTTTTCAGCCGACTGCATCGAGACCCTTGAAGAGATCAACGAAGAGATCAAGGAAAGCTTCGAAGAGGCCGGGGGCGAGGATTTCCTCTATATTCCGTGCCTCAACGACGATGATATGCACATGGAAGCCCTGGCGCAGATCGTGGATGACAATCTGGCCGGCTGGATTACGCCACGTGAGCGGATGGCCAAAGCGGCCGAATAGGCACACACCGGCCTGAGAACGAAACGCTGCGTGCCCGGTTCAAGACTGCGGTCGCGGCCCGCTTCTTGCCCTTCCTGTTGAAGCAAGGTCTCTCATTTGAGAAGCCCCCAAGGACATGGGAAGTCGACACGGGCACGCCTGTTTCGGTTCAAGGGATGTGGGCTGACGACGTGCCGATGCGTGCCATGACCCGGGGCTTCTTCAGGAGTTGTTACGGGATGGGTTGGCTGCGCAGGACAACGCCAGATCGAGAGGTCAGTCGAACGTGCCGGAAACGGTCCTGGGCAGAGTGGTTCTTTAGAGCCACGCGCGGCAAGATTGGCTTGGGGTAGGGGCCTTGGACCCTAAAGCTAACGACAGGGTCGAAGGTGGCCGCTCTCACGCGAGGTGGCAGCAAGTGGACTTACCAATAGAATACAGGCGACCGGCTCAAATGTGCCAGCACTTGAGGTGCTATCGTGAAGCCCAACAGTATCGCTTCTTCACACAGAGGCACTGTCGCGGCCGATAGCGACGCGCCACATGGCTTAGTCACAGATTGACTATAGGTCCCACCATCCTCAGGCGGGTCCGATCAAACTGGTGCGCGTGCCGTCAAATCATCCAAGTCGTGATCAGCTACCGACAAGTCTGCCGGTAAAGACGCGCCCCCCGACCTGAACCTGTGCGACGCTGTCACACAACATACGCACCAATGTGCCCTGAACGGATGAGTGATTTCCGATCACGATGGTCTTGAGCATTTGCCGTCTCCTCCGAAGGCGAATGCTTTCACTTTACGATGCTTCTCAGGCAAAGAAAGTTATTTTTCGCCTGAATTGTACGCAATTTGTGAACGGTGGTGGTGGAGTCACAGAAGTGTTCACAACCAGTCGCGCAAGATCGGGATCAGGGGTATATCGGCGGCGGGCATCGGATAGTCTTTCATATCCAGTGGTTTGACCCATTTCAGAACTTGCCCTTCGCGCGGTTTTGCCTGTCCGTCCCATTTTCGGCAGACGAAAAGTGGCATCAGTAGGTGAAAGTCGTCATATTCGTGTGATGCGAAGGTCAGCGGGGCCAGGCACGATTGCCAGGTGTCGATCCCCAACTCTTCGTGCAGCTCGCGCACAAGGGCACGTTCGGGCGATTCCCCCGGTTCCACCTTGCCGCCGGGAAATTCCCAAAGGCCCGCCATGGACTTACCGGGCGGGCGCTGGGCCAGCAGCACACGCCCATCAGGGTCGACCAGCGCGACGGCGGCAACAAGAACGACCTTCAAGATCGGTAATCCGCATTGATTTCCACATAGCGGTAGGTGAGGTCGCAGGTCCACATCGTGTCCTCTGCTTCGCCCAGGTCCAGATCAACCGACAGGACGATGTGGTCGCGGGTCATGTATGCCGCGCCCGACTTTTCGGTGTAATTGGGGTTCGCTTGCCCATTCTCGGCCACCAGCAGGTCGCCGAACCGGATCGACAGCTTGTCGCGGTCGGCTCGGGCGCCGGACTTGCCAACGGCCATCACCACGCGCCCCCAATTGGCATCTTCGCCCGCGATGGCGGTTTTGACCAATGGCGAATTGGCGATGGCCCTGGCAACGCGCCGGGCATCGGCGGTGTTGGCTGCGCCTGTGACACGAACCTCCACCAGTTTGGTCGCACCTTCGCCATCCATGACAACCTGCAAAGCCAGGTCGTGCAGCACCCCATGCAGCGCATCGCGGAAGGCCCGCCCGTCGCGCGTCCGGGCAGAGGTGACGGGCGCGTTCCCGGCCTTGCCGGTGGCCGCAACAATCAGCGTATCGGAGGTGGAGGTATCGCTATCGACCGAGACTGCGTTGAACGTTCGCTTGGTTAGGTCCGACACCATGTTTTGAAGCGCCCGGTCCGTCACGGCGGCGTCGGTGAAGACATAGGCCAGCATGGTCGCCATGTCGGGCGCGATCATGCCAGAGCCTTTGGCGATACCCGCTATGGTCACCGTCTTGCCGTCGATATCGACCTGTGCGGTGGCGCCCTTCGGGAACGTGTCCGTGGTCATGATCGCGCGGGCCGCGTCTGCCATGCCCTCGGGGGCAAGTGCCTTGGCCAACTTGTCGAGTGTGGCTGTGATCCGCGCGTGGGGCAGCGGCTCACCGATAACGCCGGTGGAGGCGCTCAGCACCCGACTCCCGGGCAAGCCCAAGGCCTGGCCCGCGGCGGTGCAGACGGCCTCGACGGATTGGTCGCCCGCCGCGCCGGTGAAGGCGTTGGCATTGCCGGAATTGACCAGAATAGCCCAGCCGCCCGACGCCTCGCGCGTCTTAAGCTTGGCCTGGCAGTCGCGCACTGCGGCGGATCGGGTCGATGACCGGGTGAAGACGCCCGCAACGGCGCTGCCGGGTGTGATTTCGGCCAGCATGACATCCGTGCGCTTCTTGTATTTAACGCCCGCCTTGGCGGTAGAAAAGCGGACGCCGTCAATGGTGGGCAAGTCGGGAAGGGCGCGGGCGAGGGGCGACACGAGAGGCCCCTTGGGGGCGGCAAGCTCTGCTTCGAGTTCCGCGATGCGGGCTTCAAGGCGCTTAATCTGCTTCTTGCCTATCTTTTTCGCAGCGGGTTTGTCGCCTTTCTTCTTGGCTTTCTTGCCCGCCTTCTTGTCGCCCTTCACCATGGCGTCAGTCCAACAGATCGATCTGGCGAATGATGGAGGGGTCGATCTCCACGTCTAGCACCGTCACATCTGCGGCATCCACCGCGCCATCGATGGCGGCCGAAACCCGCTGTTCCAGCACGCCCTGTTCCAGTTGTTGGCGAACCTCTTCCAAGGGAGGCGCCCCAACTTCGCGGGATTCGTTGAGGATGATCAGATGCCACCCGAATTGCGTCTCGATGGGGTCGCTGATGCCGCCGTCTTCCAGTGCCACGACGGCCTCTTCGAATTCCGGCACCATGCGGCCTGCGCCAAACCAGCCCAGTTGCCCGCCATTGGGGCCAGAGGGACCAGTGGAGTGTTCGCGCGCCAGTTCTGCAAAGTCGGCACCATCATCCAACTGGGCCTTGAGCGCGCGGGCTTCTTCCTCGGTCTCGATCAAGATGTGCGAGGCGTTGTATTCCGTCTCTGGCTCTACATTGGCAAACTCGGCATCGTAGGCGGCCTGCACCTCTTCGTCCGTGACCGGATCGGCGGCTGCGCGGTCGATGAAGCGGCCCGACAGGAATGCCCGCATCTCGTTTTCAAGACCCAGTTGATCGCCGGTTGCGAGTTCAGGCTCGATTGAGTCGGCCAGGGCCTGGTGTTGGATGATCTGCTCCAACAAACCCTGGTACAACGTGTCGTCGGGCAACGTCTTATACTGCTCGGGCAGGCGATTGAGCATGGCGACCAGATGGCCCAGCGTGACGTCGGTGCCATTGACGGTGGCCAGTACGGTGGAGGCGTCCTGCGCCGTCGCAGGGGCCGAGAGAGTGCAGGCCAAAGCGGCCGCAGTGAGCAGGCGTTTCATGTGAATGATCCTTTCAGGCCGCATGGCCGGTGTTTCGCGCTTGTCCCTTAGGCGTTCGTTGACACCCGAAATGGCCGGTCTTAAGTGCCGATGACGCAAATTCTCACCGCGCCCGGCCAGACGATTTCCCCTCTCTGATATGGGGCCGCTGACAGGTCGGCAAGGGCGCGAGGCAAGGACGGACATGCTGGGACTTGGTGGTATCGCAAAGAAGGTGTTCGGAACCCCGAACGACCGGAAGGTGAAGGCAACGCGATCGGTCGTTGAAAAGATCAACGCATTGGAACCTGAATTCCAGGCGCTGACCGACGAGCAGATCAAGGAACGGACCGAGGCGCTTTCGCTTCGCGCACAGCAAGGCGAAAGCCTGGACGATCTGCTGCCCGAAGCCTTCGCCAATTGTCGCGAGGCCGCCAAGCGGGCCCTGGGCCTGCGCGCCTTCGACACGCAGCTTATGGGCGGGATGTTCTTGCACCAGGGCAACATCGCCGAGATGAAGACGGGCGAAGGCAAGACCCTGGTCGCGACCTTCCCGGCCTATCTGAACGCGCTATCGCGCAAGGGCGTGCATATCGTCACCGTCAACGACTACTTGGCTCGGCGCGATGCGGAATGGATGGGCAAGGTCTTTGGCGCACTGGGTATGACCACGGGTGTCGTGGTGCCCCAGCAGCCCGATGACGAAAAGCGCGCCGCCTATGCCGCCGACATCACCTATGCCACCAACAATGAATTGGGCTTCGATTATCTGCGCGACAACATGCGTATCTCGAAGGCTGAAATGGCGCAGCGCGGTCACAACTTCGCCATCGTGGACGAGGTGGACTCGATCCTGATCGACGAGGCCCGGACTCCGCTGATCATCTCGGGGCCCAGCGAAGACCGCAGCGATCTTTACACCCGCGTCGACCGGCTCATCCCGGAAATCACCGAAGAACACTACACGCTGGACGAAAAGCAGCGCAGCGTGACCTTCACTGATGAAGGCAACGAATTCCTGGAAGACCGGCTGCACGTGGCGGGCATCTTGCCTGACGACCAGTCGCTCTATGACCCCGAAAGCACCACCGTGGTGCACCACGTCAATCAGGGTCTGCGCGCACACAAGCTGTTCCAGAAAGACCAGCACTACATTGTGCGTAACGATGAGGTCGTGCTGATCGACGAATTCACCGGCCGCATGATGGCCGGGCGGCGCCTGTCGGACGGATTGCACCAAGCCATCGAGGCCAAGGAAAGCGTGTCCATCAAGCCCGAGAACGTGACGCTCGCTTCGGTCACGTTCCAAAATTACTTCCGGCTTTATAACAAGCTGTCGGGCATGACCGGCACCGCCGCCACCGAGGCGGAAGAATTCATGTCCATCTACGGTTTGGGCGTGGTGGAAGTGCCGACCAACCGGCCGATCGCGCGCTTGGATGAACACGATCAGGTCTACCGCACCGCGGCTGAGAAGTTTCAGGCCATCGTGGATGAAATCAAAGAGGCGCATGCCAAGGGCCAGCCGGTTTTGGTGGGCACCACCTCCATCGAGAAGTCGGAAATGCTCAGCCAACTTCTCCAGCAGGAGGGTCTGAAGCATAACGTGCTGAACGCCCGCCAGCACGAGAAGGAAGCCCAGATCGTGGCCGATGCGGGCAAGCTGGGCGCCGTCACAATCGCCACCAACATGGCCGGACGCGGCACTGACATTCAGCTTGGCGGCAACGTGGAAATGCGGGTGCTCGAAGCCATCGCAGCCGATCCCGAACTCGACCCTGATGAGACGCGCAGCCGGATCGAAGCCGAAGTTGCCGAAGACAAGCGCAAGGTTTTGGACGCGGGCGGGCTGTTCGTGCTGGCCACGGAACGGCATGAAAGTCGCCGCATCGACAACCAGCTTCGCGGCCGCTCTGGCCGCCAGGGTGACCCGGGGCGTTCGGTGTTCTTCCTGTCACTCGATGACGACCTGATGCGGATTTTCGGGTCCGAGCGGTTGGAAAAAGTGCTCAACACGTTGGGCATGAAAGATGGCGAGGCCATCGTCCATCCGTGGGTCAACAAGTCGCTGGAACGCGCGCAGGCCAAGGTGGAAGGGCGCAATTTCGACATCCGCAAGCAGCTTCTGAAGTTCGACGACGTCATGAACGATCAGCGCAAGGCCGTGTTCGAGCAGCGCTTGGAAATCATGGAAGCCGAAGAAATCGGTGAGATCGCCCAAGACATGCGCCACCAGGTGGTGGATGATCTGGTCGATCAGTATCTGCCGCCCAAAAGCTATGCCGACCAGTGGGATAGCTCTGGCCTATATGCTGCGTGTATCGAGACGATGGGCATCGATGTCCCGGTTTTGGAATGGGCGGATGAAGACGGTGTCGACCAGGAAGTCGTGCGCGAACGGCTTTATGAGGCCACCGACAAGATGATGGCCGAAAAGACCGAGGCTTTCGGTGAAGAGCAGATGCGCCAAATCGAAAAGCAACTTCTGTTGCAAACCATTGACGCCAAATGGCGTGAGCATCTGTTGACGCTGGAACATCTGCGTTCCGTCGTCGGCTTCCGCGGCTATGCTCAACGCGATCCGTTGAACGAATATAAGACCGAAGGTTTTCAGCTGTTTGAGACGATGCTTGATAGCCTGCGCATTGAGGTCACCAAGAAGCTGTCCCGTGTGCGCCCCATGTCCGAGGAAGAGCGCAAGGCCATGGTCGAACAACTCATGGCGCAGCAACGCGCAGCGCAGAATATCGGCCAACCCCAACCTGTGGATGAACCCGAGGCCGCCGCCGACGGGGCGGAGCCCGGGTTCGTGGATGACGACCCCTCCACCTGGGGCAATCCCGGCCGGAACGACCCCTGTCCGTGCGGGTCGGGAAAGAAGTTCAAGCATTGCCACGGCTCTTACTGACCGGTGGGCTGTAATGGACCAGCGGGCAAAGATCTCGCCAAATCTGGTAAAGTAGCTCCATCGGCGGTGGAGGATATATGCTTTACGTTACGGAATCCATTATTACACAATAAGTTAACCCGAATTTCGCAACGATCTCGAGCGCATGATCCGGGGCACCCCTCTCTCTGCCAAGTTGGCTCGTCAGGCGAGATATCGCTCCGCACATCCCACCGGTAGCCAAGTCTAGCCGAACCGATGGGACGTGGTCGCGCGTTGACTTCTATTGTGACTCGGAGAATGGCCGCTACATCTACCCCGAAAAACAGAAGTTTTAAGCAGTTGTACCGGAAATATCTGGACGCGAACCGCAGGCCAGCCGACGAGGTCTCCGCACTCTACCCGTTGTCCCAATGCGAACTTGGTTAGACCACTCAGAGGAACACGAAGACGCGCGCGAGGTCGTTCGCGAGACCGACAAGGCCGACACTTACATGACCTCGATGCCGATCAGGAAGAAGATTGAGATATTGTTCGCATACCCCAAACGGATCTTCAGCCTCGGACAGCTTCTACTACACCGACCCTGCGGTGCCAGTGGCGGTTCACCTCGCCACAGTCTAGGCCTTAGGGTGCTCGCGAGAAATTTCCGATCGCATGGCACCAACACTAACCTGATTAGGCGCTCTAAGCATAGCCGCAGCAACCAGTTGCTACGGCCGCAAGCATCACTCCCTTCTACAAAATGGGCGGGAAAGCGGACCTTCGCGGCAAATGCTAACCATCCTACTATCAAGCGAGAAGCCGACGTTCGCAATGCCCGTATTTAGGTGCGCAAATACAACCGGAGACATTGGTAGTCGCGTTGCTACCGCACCCGACGCAGCAAGTTGTCGATGAGCTGATTTGGCAAGAAGACCGCCTTGTCGTCCCTCCAAAGGGTTAATGCCGTTTCGAGCAGCTTAGGATCGCAAAGGCTCTCTCTCAAAAGTTGATCGACCACCCAAAGGACGCCATGTGCGGCGATCCCGTTGTCCTCGGCGACGCGCCGAAGTAAACGGTCTCCGGTGAGCAAAATAGCTTCGGCATGCGCCTGTGCCGTCACGAGGCAAAAGCAATCGTTCGCCGACAGACGTCCGTGCTGTTTCTTGATGTCGAATGCTTGGCCGACCTGGGCAGGCGGCAGGTCATACGTCGCCATGCCGCTTCCGTCGAGGAGCGCCCATTCCTGAGGTGTGAAATCCAGGATCTCGCTGGCACGCACGGGCAGTGGCACGATGAATTCGTAGGGTAGGGCGCACAGGACGTGCAACAACCGACCCTTCCGAAGATCGATCAAGCAGCTGGCATCGTTGACGATCACGCGGGCCACGAGACGAACTATCCCCTGATATTCTCTTCAACGGTGGACAGCGATAGGTGCAGCATCTGAGCGGCGCGTACCGGCGAGATCAATTCCTCACCGAGCGCTCGCCAGACCAGGCGCTCAAACCGCTGCGGATGCTCGAAAGCACCGAACCCCTCATCATCCCGTATCTCGTCCGGCTCGCTGGTGCGCCAGCGCCGTGCATAGGTCCGAAACGCGTAGTCGATCATCGACTGGGGCAGGATGCCAACCTGTCCGAGACGCATCAGCATCGCGGCTGCCGACACGCCATAGAGCCGCTTCAGTCGCATGATCTCCATATAGGTCATGCCGCTGCGCGAGGGACCGGCCTCCTCGATCAGGTGATCGGTGGGTATCAGGAACGCACCAGCGAAACGGTTCATCGCCTTCTCGAGCTTGATCGCCGAGTTTCCGGTCGCCCGAATGACACGGTGCGCCAATTCATGGGCCAGATTGAACCGCCTGCGCTCGACATTGGTGCGGCTTGAAACCACCACGACGTCGGTTGAGCTTCGGCCCTCGCTGCGCCGCACCTCGCAGGCCAACCCATCGAAACGCTCGGCGAAATCAGCTTCGATGACCTTGATGCCCTTGTCCTCAAGCAGCCGCGACATGCTGGGAATTGGATCGTTTCCGAGCTTCCAATGCCTTCGCAGCTCTCGTGCCAACAGGTCCAGCTCTTCGTAGCTCTCGACGACATCCCTAACCAGATCGCCGAACGGGTCGTCTGGCGGTGCGATCTCCAGGATGTCCTCGATGGCCAGATAATCTTCCAGCCTCTCTATGACGATGGCTTCCGCATGGGCGCGGTCCCTTGCGGAGGTGCTGGAATGCTTGCGGAATTCGACGCCGACTAGCTCTTCGACCTGACCTCCCATCAGGAAATCGAGCGATACGCCCAGAGCCTTGCTCAGACCGACCAGTACCGAGGAGGACGGATTCATCTTGTCCGCCTCGTACTTGCTGATGGCCTGTGCGGTGATCCTTGGCGAGGTGCGGTCGGCAAGCCCCTGCATCGACAAACCCGCCTTCTTGCGGGCAAGTCGCAACCGTTGTCCAAACATGATCTGCTCCCGTGAAAACGTCGGTTGATAAGCTACATTTATTAGTCTATATATCAATACAAGATTGACGAATCGTCAAGGAAAAAAGGTACTTGGAGATCAAAATGACCAAGAAAAATCAGCATGTTGTTCCCCAAAAGGACGGTTGGGCCGTGAAAGGCGCCGGCAACGCAAAGGCAACGGCCATCCACCCGACGCAGCAATGCGCGATCATCCAGGCGCGGGAGATCGCCCGCAATCAGGGCTCGGAAATGCTCATCCATGGAACCAACGGTCGCATCCGTGAGCGCAACACCTACGGCAAAGACCCCTATCCCCCGGAAGGCTAAGTGAATTATGAGACGTATCCTGTGCATCGATGGTGGCGGCATCAAAGGCACCCAGCCGGCGGCATTTCTGGCGGGTTTGGAAGAAGACCTTGATGAACCGATTGGCCGCTACTTCGACCTGATTGCGGGAACGTCAACCGGGGGCATTCTCGCGATCGGCCTCGCCCTCGGTATCCCGGCCAAAACCCTCCTAGAACTCTACGAGAATCGCGGGCCGACGATCTTCGGGCAAGCGGGGGACAAGAGTTGGCTAGGGCGAAAGGCCCGGGATGCGCGTGCCGCCCTGCATCACCTGGTCAAGCCCAAGCACGAGGCATCCACGCTTCGGGACGAGCTCCGCGCCGTCATCGGTGACAAGCTCATCGGCGAAGCGGAGACCCGGTTGCTGATCCCCGCCTGGGATGCCGATCAACGCAGCGTCTACATTTACAAGACGTCGCATCATCCGCGGCTTACCAAGGATTACCGGAAGCCCGCGCTCGACGCCGCGATGGCGACGTCGGCCGCTCCGACCTATTTCGCGCGCTACAAGACGGTGGATGATGTCGGACTTCTCGATGGCGGCACCTGGTGCAACAATCCGGTGGGCGTCGCAACCGTCGAAGCAATTTCGATGCTCGGCTGGTCCCCACAGGATCTGCACATTCTGAGCTTAGGCTGTGTCGACGAGGTCTACATACTTCCTGAGTCTCCTGGCAAGGCCGGACTCGGGTTGAAGGCCCTCAGCCTCCTCATGGACGGCCAATCCCGAGGAGCGCTTGGCATTGCCCGTCATCTGACAGGCGATCCGCACGACCGGACGGCTGTTCATCGGTACTCACCGAGCGTGCCGGAAGGTTTCTTTTCCCTCGACGACGCCACCAAAATTCAGAGACTCAAGGGGCTTGGTGCCTCGGGTGCCCGGCACGCGAGCCCTACATTGACCCCCATCTTCTTCCAGCAACCTGCCGAGCCGTTCGTGCCCGTGCATCAACTCGAACGGAACGCGGCATGAACCAGATCTTCTCGCACCCTCTCTCCGATACCGCCATTCAGCGGCGGGCGCAGGTTTTCACGATCCTCGATGAAATCTGCCAGGAGCTGGAATGGACCCAGACCCAGTTCGAGAAGGCCCGCACCAGCTACGAGGCCGTCGCGGATTGGTTGGCCGGATCGAGCGACCCGGTGCTTGCTTCCCTCTATATCTACCTGCACGGCTCCGGTGCGCTCGGAACGTCGATCAAGCCAATTGGGCGCGATGAGTTCGACGTCGATCTGATCAGCTTCATCCTCGGCCTCGGCCCCGAGATCACACCAGCGCGCCTGAAAGCTGCCATCGGAAAGCGCCTGCGTGAACACGCCTATTATGCGTCGATTCTCGAGCCCAAGAACCGCTGCTGGCGCTTGAACTACGCCGGTGATTTTCATCTCGACATCTCACCAACTATTGCCAATCCGAACTGCATGAACGGCGGTGAGCTGGTGCCCGATCGCAAGCTGCGGGATTGGCACGCGACGAATCCTCGTGCCTATCAGACCCTCTTCGACGAAAGGGCGGCCCTGGTCCCGCAGATGACGCAGTCGATCATCGCGGCACAGCGCGATGCGGCGACGACCGAGCCTTTCCCGGTACGTCAGTCCGTCAAGGGCATTCTGCGGCGGACCGTGCAGCTCCTGAAGCGTCACCGGGATCTGGAATTCCTGCATGTTCAGGAGGAGATCGCACCGATCTCGATCATCATCACGACCTTGGCCATGCGATCCTATGAGATGTGCGTCAGGCGCCACGTTTTCGCCGACGAACTCCAGGTGTTGATCGACACGATCCGCCTGATGCCGGTCTTCATCGAACGGCCCCTAGTCAATGGCCGTCAGATCTACGCGGTCTGGAACGAGACCACCGAAGGTGAAAATTTTGCCGAGCGTTGGAATGAAGAACCCGCGCGGGTCGAAGCCTTCTACAAGTGGCACAGCAAGGCGCTTGCGGATTTCGAATCCCTACGTGACCTCGTTGGCCTCGACGCGATTGTAGGCTCCATGAAGGACAGCCTAGGTGACAAACTTGTTGCCCGGACCATGAACCGGCGGATGGATGCGCTGAACGAGGGGCGAAAGACGGGGGCACTCGTGCTTGGTGCGGGTGTTGGACTGACCACCCAAAAATCGGCTGAACCGCGCCGGGTTTGCCGGAGGCTCCAACTCCTGAGTAGGATGGAGCATCATGAGCAAGACGACGAACAAGTAT
>CANLTZ010000014.1 GCA_947494145.1 uncultured Jannaschia sp.
AAGCTCGTAGAGCGATATCCGATCTTATCGTAGTGCTATGGCGAAAGAATAGTTCGTATTTTCATCGCGCGTGGCCCACCAAGCAGATCGCGGTTGCGTAGCTCAACGGGAGAGCACCGGATTGTCTATCCGGGTGTTGCGGGTTCGAGTCCCGTCGCGACCGCCACGCGTTTGACGTCGTATCCGTCGCCGTCTGCTTCGGGTATGCGGTGGGTTTCACCCACCCTACGGCTTCACCTGAAGCGCCCGTCTTCATCGGGCCAAGCCCACAGCAAGTCATCCTGCCGGATCGCGGAGACAACCGCTTCTGCGCGCGTTTGCGCATCGCGGTGCTTTCCCATTCCCATGGTGTTCGCCTCGACATCGACCAAATAGGCGACCACAGTTTCGGTGGGCACGCCGCGGCGCAGTTGGTGGGCGGCGTCGATCAGATAGGTGTCGTATTCGTCGGCGAAGCGCTTGTTTCGATCATCTGACCACTTCCCGGAGAAGGGCCCGCCAGGGCCCAGAAGGCCAATCGGATCCCAAAGCGTCCACCCGATGTCTCGAATCCTGAACAGACGGACACGGGGAACGATTGGGTCATCCATGCACCGCGCTCAAAGCCCCAGCTTGGCCGTTACGATTTCGTTCACCGCTTTAGGGTTCGCTTTACCGCCCGTGGCCTTCATCACTTGGCCCACGAACCAGCCCGCCAGTTTCGGGTTGGCCTTGGCCTTTTCCACCTGGGCGGGGTTGGCGGCGATGATTTCGTCCACGGCGGTCTCGATGGCGCCGGTATCGGTGACCTGTTTCATGCCGCGGGCTTCGACGATCTTCGCAGGGTCGCCGCCGTCGGTATAGACGATCTCGAACAGGTCCTTGGCGATCTTGCCCGAGATATCGCCCGCCTCAATCAACTTCAGGATGTCGCCCAATTGCTCGGGCGAGACGGGGCTTTCGTCGATGGAATGTTCTTCTTTCTTTAACCGGCCAAACAGATCGTTAATGACCCAGTTCGCCGACGCCTTCCCGTTGCCCGAAACGGCAGCGACTTTTTCGAAGAAGGCCGCCGACGCGGTGTCTGCGGTCAGGACTGAGGCGTCGTAGTCGGACAGCCCGAAATCGCCCATGAAGCGGGTTTTCTTGGCGTCCGGCAGTTCCGGCAGGCTGGCGGCAATATCGTCGACCCAGTCTTGTTCGATTTCCAGCGGCAGCAGGTCGGGGCAGGGGAAATAGCGGTAATCATGCGCTTCCTCTTTAGAACGCATGGAGCGGGTTTCGCCCTTGTCGGGATCGTACAGGCGCGTTTCCTGTTCGACGGCACCGCCCGCCTCGACAATGGCGATCTGGCGGCGGGCTTCCACGTCGATGGCCTGTTGGATGAAGCGCAGCGAGTTCATGTTCTTGATTTCGCAGCGGGTGCCCAGGTGCGAGAAATCCTGCGTTTCCTGGTATTTCTCATACGCGCCGGGCCGACAGATCGACACATTGACGTCGGCGCGCAGATTGCCGTTCTGCATGTCGCCGTCGCATGTGCCCAGATAGCGCAGGATCTGGCGTAGTTTCGTGACGTAAGCGGCTGCTTCTTCGGGGCCGCGAATGTCGGGACGGCTGACGATTTCCATGAGTGCCACGCCCGTACGGTTGAGGTCCACGAAGGACATGGCCGGGTCCATATCGTGGATCGACTTGCCCGCATCCTGTTCCAAGTGGATGCGTTCAATGCGGACCAGGCGCGCGGTGCCGTCGCCCAGTTCCACCAGCACTTCGCCTTCGCCCACGATTGGGTGGTAAAGCTGGCTGATCTGGTAGCCTTGGGGCAGGTCGGGATAGAAGTAGTTCTTGCGGTCGAAGGCCGAGGTCAGGTTAATCTCTGCTTTCAAGCCGAGCCCGGTGCGGACGGCCTGCGCCACGCAGAATTCATTGATGACGGGCAGCATGCCGGGCATGCCCGCATCGATGAAAGAGACGTTGGAATTCGGCTCGGCCCCGAAGCGGGTGGAGGCGCCGGAGAAGAGCTTGGCGTTCGACGACACCTGGGCATGGACCTCCATCCCGATGACGAGTTCCCAATCATGCTTTTCGCCCGCGATGACTTTGGGTTTCGGGGTCTCGTAGGTCAGATCGAGCATGGCGGCCTCCGGCTGGGTCGGGCTGGGTTTACGGCGCGCGGCAGGGCAGGGCAAGCGGGGCGCGCACCCCCTGACGAGGGTGAAAGTGGCCATGTCGGGGATTTGGATATTTGTGCCAGGAAGAAGCCCTGATTTGTGCGACGGGTCGGCGGGGCGGGGCCGATTTCGAAGACAGCGGCGCAGGAAATTTGGCCTTTTGTGTTGGCAATGCTAGGGACGCCCCGAATAGGAGGGAATAGGCTGCCACCTTTCCCCCTGAACGTGGTCTGCCTGGGACGTTTGCCGGTTGGGGATGCCGGACATAACCCTTTGGACCGCAAGGCCGGAAACGAAGGGTGCCTGGGGGTGCTGGAAATGATGAAGTCTACCTTTCGCCGTCGAATCGCGACGGCCCTTTCAGTCGCTTGTGCTTTGGCTGCGGCCCCGGTTCAGGCCGAGACGCAGCCCATTGCCCGCGCCTTGGTGACGGTGCCCAGCAGCATGTCGGTCCCGGTGCCGTTGTCCGAAATCGCGCCGGACTCGTCCATCCGACCCGTATCCCGTCCGCGGACGGAGGAGATGCCCGATCTGCGTTGGGACCATATCAGCGGCTCGTCCCGGTGGACCCAGGCCGCGATGCGCGCCCTGGGTGCTCATGGCCAGAACTTGGTCGATACCGTCCCGCGCGACATTGCGCAGTGGTGCCCCGCCTACCCCGAAGCCGACGAGTGGGGGCGCAAGGCGTTTTGGGCCGGGCTGCTGAGCGCTTTGGCCAAGCATGAAAGCACCTGGCGGCCCACGGCCGTGGGCGGGGGCGGACGTTGGTATGGCTTGGTGCAAATTCTGCCTGCGACGGCGCGCGGCTATGGCTGTGCGGCACGCACGGGGGATGCGCTAAAGGACGGGGCAGCAAACATGTCCTGTGCCGTTCGCATCATGAATGTGACCGTGCCACGCGACGGGGTGGTGTCCCGCGGGTATCGTGGGGTGGCTGCCGATTGGGGGCCGTTTCATTCCAACCGCAAACGCGAAGACATGCGCCGTTGGCTTGTGCAGCAGCCGTTCTGCAATGGTCTGCATGCGTCGATGCGGCCTGTGGCGAGACCCGACTGGCTGGGGGATCCGGCGGGCGAAGCGGAAGACGTGCCGCTATTCGTGGCGTGGGAGTTGGACAAGCAGTTTCTAGGCGACTCAGCCCCGGTCTGGCCGACGGGCGAAGGCGTCGCGGTGCTGGACGGTGCCGACGAATAGGGACGGCCTGGCTGTGCAGGACGGATGCAACGCGGTATGACCGGCCCAGTGGGACAACTGGGCGAAGCTGGGCATGTGGCATCCGGCGCGGCGATATCTGAAGCAAATTGTCTATGGCGGGAATGACGGGATCGTCACGACCTTTGCGGTCGTGGCGGGTTTCCACGGTGCAGGCGGCGGCAGCGGGGTGGCGCCCATGGCCACGGGGATTGTGCTTCTGTTCGGGCTTGCCAACCTGTTTGGGGATGCCGTGTCCATGGGACTGGGCGACTATGTGTCCGAGCGTTCCGAGAGGGATGTGAACGCGGCAGAGCGGGCATCGGTGCGCGACCTAGTCCACGCCGAACCAGAGACGGCACGCGCCATCGTCGCACGGCGTCTGGAGGAGCGGGGCATGTTCGCACCCGAGGCGACGGAGGTGGCCGCCCGCGTGACCGCCCCCGAGGCACTGGCCGATCTGGTTTTGGCGCTGGACCGGGGGCTGGCGGCCGGTGAGGCAAGGGGTATCGGCACGCAGGCCTTTGTCACCTTCCTGGCATTCATTGTCTTCGGGGCGCTGCCGCTTCTGCCCTATCTGGCACCTACGGGGACGGGGCCGCTGGCGGTGATGGGGCCATTCTGGACGGCCGTGGCGGGGTCGCTTGTGGCCTTGGTCGGGTTGGGCTTTCTGCGACGGTCGGTGGTCGGCGGTGGGGCAGTCCGCTCCGTCGGGGAAATCGTGGCCATCGGCGTCGCGGCCGGGGCCGTGGCCTATGGCGTGGGGACGTTCTTTTCGTTGGGCTGAGCGGCGCGCGAGAGCGCCCTTCAATCGCAATCCGCCGCGGTGACGGTCAGGTCCAGCAGGTGGCTGCCGTCCGAGGCGCGGTCGTAGTCCAAGCCGATGGTGATGCCGCTGTCGAGCATGGCGCGCGTCTCGGGCGTGGCGCAGTAATTGCGGCGCAGCGTGGCATCGGTGCTTGGGTCGAGGCTGTCATAGGTGACGGCGTAGCGATAGGTGAAGCGGTCGCCGGTGCCGTCGATCCCGATGAGGGTGGTGACCTCATCGACTTGCGACGGGATGGGGAGGGGGAAATGGGTGACCAGCGCCTGGACCGCGCGCTCGACGCCCAAGGCGCGATAGACCGGCGCAGACGGGACCTGTGCGGGCCGTGTCGCCTGAACATGGGCGATCACGCTGGGAAATGCGGCAGCGGCGAGGGCGCCCATCACACCGGTCGTTAGCAGCAGGCCGGTGGCCCAACCGGGACGGGCGCGGCCTGGATCGGCGGGTTTGGCGATCAGGAGGGCAAAGTTCAACACCGGCACCAAGGCGAACCAGCCCAGGCGCGCATTGCCGATCATGTCGCGCGAACGCGCCATGCCAGCCCAGATCAGAAGCGCGCCAGACGCAAGGATAGCCGCGATCTGAAACAGGCTGAGCCAGAGGGGGCCCAGGCCGTCCAGGTCATGCGGCGCAAGCCAAGCCACGTAAGGGGCCTGGGCCATGAGGGTCGATAAGACCAGCAGACCGAAGAACGGCGCCCGTCCGATCCGCCATTCGCCACGCAGGACCAGGCCGCCCAGGAGGGCGCCAAGAAGGCCCAGAAAGATAGCCGACAGGATCGGGGAGGCATCCAGCAGAAGTGAGAGTTCCAGGCCTGCGCGGTGGGCGAGGTCTCTCATCCCAGCACCAGAAGCCAGATCGAGACGGTCAGGACGGACAGGGCTGTGCCGATTAGGACGGACGAGGCGCTGATGCGCACGGCGCGGCCGTGCATGGCGGCAAAGAGATAGGAATTCACGCCGGGCGCCATGGCCGCCGTCAGGACGGCGGCGCGCAACGGGCCCTGGGCCAGGCCCAGAAGGTGGCCCGCGGCCCAGGTCCAGGCCGGGTGAAGGATAAGCGCTATGCCGCAACAAAGTGCGATGCCGCGTGCGTCACCTTCGGGTTTATATTGCACCAGGACGCCGCCCAGGCCGAACAGGGCCGCGGGCAGGGCGGCGCTGGCCACCAGTTGGGTGGCTTCCTTGAACGGGGCGGGCAGGGGCAGGCCCGTGAAGTTCACCACAAGGCCAAGGGCCACGCCCAGCATCAGCGAATTGCGCGACAGAGAGCGCGCCACGGCCCGGACGCCGCCAATGAAGCCGCCGCCACCTGCGCGCACGATCTCCATCGCGGTGACGCCGGTGAAGTAGCAAAACGCTGCATGGAGCGCGACGATGGCGAAGTTCGGCGCGAGGCTTTCCGTACCATAGGCACGCTCCGCAATGGGCAGGCCCAGAAGGACGGTGTTGGCGAACATGGCGGCGAAGCCCACCGCCACGGCATCTTCGGCCCCGCGCTTGAGCCACAGGATCGTGCCCGCGATGCCCATGGCAAAACAGACCAGCGAGCCCGAATAATAGGCCACCAGCAGGCGCCAGTCGAAGCCCGCTGCGATGTCCAGGTTCGCCATGGCAAGAAAGAGCAGACAGGGAATGGCGAAGCGCTGCGTGAAGACCATCAGGCCGTCCACCTGCCCCTGCGAAAAAAGGCCTTGCCAAACCGCCAGATACCCGGCGCCGATGATCAGGAAGACCGGGACGGTGACGGCCAGAACATCCAGCATCAGTCGTCGGGAAGTTCGATCACCATGCCATCGAAGGCTGGGTCGATATGGTCGGGGGTTTCGGCGGAAACGGTGGCGTAGTCCATATCCACATGCATGTTGGTCAGCACGCCGCGTTTGGGCTGCATCTTGTCGAACCAGGCCAGCGCCTCGGGGTAGGACAGGTGCGAGGGGTGGGGCGTGCGGCGCAAGGCGTCCAGCACCCAGACATCCAGGTCCTCCAACAGCCAGGCGGAGCTTTCGGGGATGGTGTTGATGTCGGGCATATAGGCCAAGTCGCCCACGCGCAGGCCGAGCGCCTCCATCTCGCCATGGCCTACGGGGATGGGGTTGAGCGTGACGGGGCCACCCGCGCCGTCCACAGTGACCGGGCCCGCCAGGACATGGCGGTTCAAGATGGGCGGATAGGCGGAGCCGGGCGGTGTCTCGAACGCGTATCGGAAGCGGGCATGGAGTGCGGCGAAGGTCTCATCATCGGCCCAGACATCGAGCATGCGACGCTGGTTGAAGACGATCATGCGCAGATCGTCGATGCCGTGGGTGTGGTCGGCATGGGAATGGGTCCAGACCACGCCGTCCAGATTGCCGATACCCGCAGCGAGCAATTGTTCACGCATGTTTGGCGAGGTGTCGATGAGCACGCGGGTTGTGCCATCACCTGTCAGGCGTTCGACCAGCATGGAACAGCGCGTGCGGCGGTTCTTGGGGTTCATCGGGTCGCAATCGCCCCAATGGCCGCCCAGCCGCGGGACACCGCCCGAGGATCCACAACCGAGGATGGTAAAACGCAGGGTGGCCATAAGGCGTTACATGCGACGCGGCGGCGGTGGGGGCAAGGCTCATCGGGCCGGGTGGCCGTCTTCGCGTGGGCTAGAGGGTGTCGAGGCTCGGGCGGAAGGTGTCGGCGGGGGCATGGGCCAGGTTGGCGGCGTCGGTGCCTGGATGGAGGGTGATGTGGTGGGCAACGAGGGCCGTGCCGAGGCTATAGCCCAGCCAACGGGGCAGATCGCCGGAGCCGAAGAACCAGGCGGCGTGGTCGTAGCTATGGTCGTTCCAGTGCTGCGCGGCATGGCTGATATGGGCGCGGATTGTGGCGAGCGGCAGGGCCTCCCACGGCTCGGGCGGGGGGCCGAACATCTCGCGCACGAAGCATCCGGCAAGCCCCTCGGAGACAAGCGCTTCGCCCAAGCTGCGGCCATAGCCAGGGCCGTCCCATCGGGCAGCGTGGTGGAGTTCGTGGGCGAACATCCGCGCCAGTGATTGGCTCGCGTCGGCGTGCAGCGCGGAATTGTCGGGGTCGAGGGTGACGAAGATCACGCCGGGGCCCGGCGCGTGGCCGACATGCCCTTTTTCGGGGATAACGTGGCGACCGGCCTGGACGACCGCATCCAGGGGGCCCAGCGGCAGGTGCGCCGCGGCTTTGTCGTGGGTGGTGGTGAGGGTGGTACACACCCAGTCGCGCAGGGTCGACAGGGCCCCACGTGCATCCAACAGGTGGAGGTGCAGGCCGCTCATAGCGGCCAGACTACCAGGATCGTCGGGATGGATACAGCCACCACCAGGATTTCCAGGGGCAGGCCCATGCGCCAGTAATCCCCGAAGCGGTAGCCGCCGGGCCCTAGGATGAGCGTGTTGTTCTTATGGCCGATGGGCGTCAGGAACGCGCAGGACGCAGCGACAGCGACGGCCATCAAGAACGGGTCCGGGTCCACGCCCAAAGTGCGCGCCATCTGGATGCCCACGGGGGCCGCGACGATGGCCGTGGCCGCATTGTTGAGCACATCCGACAGCGTCATCGTCACCACCATCAGCAGGGTCAGCGCTACCCAGGCGGGTTGGCCCGCAGTCAGGTCCGTCAGCCAGCCCGCAATGAGTTGCGTGCCGCCCGCCGCCTCAAGCGCCGCGCCCAGCGGGATCATGGAGCCCAGAAGCACGACGACGGGCCATTCCACGTGGTCGTAAATTTCCTGCAAGGGCACGATGCGGGCCAGGACATAGGCGGTCACGACAACGCCCAAAGCCACGGTCAGGTCAACAAGGCCGAAGCTGGCCGCGAGGACGGCGGCAACGAAGATGCCCACTGCGGGCCAGATTTTCTTGTTTTCCGTCACAGCCAGGCCCCGGTCGGCCAGGGGCAGGCAGCCAAGCCACTGAACCACGTCTTCGGCGGTCTCGGTGGGCACCAGCAGCAGAAGGATGTCGCCGGTCTGAACTTCAGTGCGGCGCAGGCGGTCCTTGATGCGACGGCCCCGTCGGGAAATACCCATCAGAACCGTGCGCTGCCGCCAAGCCAGGCCGATTGCCTGAGCGGATTTGCCGTTGATGCGCGACGTCTCGGTCACGACGACCTCCAGCAGGGACAAGCCTTGGTCTGCGGCCTCCAACAGGGTCATGCGGCGGTCATCGGCGAAATCGAGGTTTTCCGAGGCGCGGAATTCATCGAGCGCTTCGGGCAAGGCCTCCAACACGATGGCATCGCCCGCCTTCAGCGCCACATCGCGGGCGGAGCCGAACATGCGGCGCCCATCGCGTACCAGACCCATGATCTGCACCCCGGCCTCATCGGCGGCATCGTTGAGGTCGCGCAGTCGTTGGCCCACGCGCTTGCTTTCCTGGGGCAGGGTCAGTTCGGCCACATAGACAGCTTCGGACAGGTCGGTGGCATCGCTGCGGGCATCGTCGCCACTGCCTGGAATCAGGCGCCAGCCGATCAGGGCCACAAACAGAAGCCCAGCCAGGGCGGTGACGCCGCCCACGGGGGCGAAGTCGAACATGGCAAAGCTTTCGCCCAATTGGTCCTGCCGGATGCCGGCAATGATGATGTTGGGCGGCGTGCCGATCAGGGTGATCATGCCGCCCAGGATGGTGGCGAAGGACAGGGGCATCAGCGTCGCCGCAGGCAAGCGCCCGGCCTTGCGCGCGGTAGCGATGTCCACCGGCATGAGCAGCGCCAGGGCGGCCACGTTGTTCATGAAGGCCGACAGCACCGCCCCCACGCCGCCCATGATGGCGATGTGTCCGAAGACGCGGCGCGAGCTGTCGATGAGCGTGCGGGTGATCAGCAGGATCGCCCCCGACCGGACCAACCCCGCCGAGACCACCAGCACAAGTGCGACGACGATGGTGGCCGGATGGCCAAAGCCGGAAAACGCCTGCTTGGCGGGAACGACCCCCAGGATGACGCCCAGTAACAGGGCCGAGAAGGCCACGATGTCATAGCGAAACCGCCCCCAGAGCAGAAAGACGAAAACGCCGCCGAAAAGGGCAAACAGGATGATCTGGTCGGTTGTCATGGTGTGCGTGTCCCCCATGGGCCACCTACCGCGCCCAATGCACGCCGCCAAGCGCCCTGCATGCCCGGGATTGCGAAGCCGCGGGGGCCGGCGGTATAGACGCGGCCAGACCGATATATCCAGACATCCGGGAGAGACCCATGGCGGGCCATAGCAAATGGGCGAATATCCAGCACCGCAAGGGACGGCAGGACAAGCTGCGCGCAAAGCTCTTTTCGCGCTTGTCCAAGGAAATCACCGTCGCGGCCAAGATGGGCGACCCCGATCCCGACAAGAACCCTCGCCTGCGACTGGCCGTGAAAGAGGCCAAGTCGAATTCGATGCCCAAGGACAATATCGAACGCGCCATCGCCAAGGCCTCAGGCGGGGAGGGCGAGAATTACGACGAAATCCGTTATGAAGGCTATGGCCCCGGCGGCGTGGCCATCATCGTGGAGGCGATGACCGACAATCGCAATCGGACGGCGTCGAACGTGCGGTCTACGTTCAGCAAAAATGGCGGCAACCTGGGCGAGACCGGGTCCGTGGGCTTCATGTTCGACCGCAAGGGGCAGGTGGTCTACCCCGTGGCGGTGGGCGATGAAGACACGGTCATGATGGCCGCCATCGAAGCGGGTGCCGAAGACGTGGAATCCGACGAAGAAAGCCACGTGATCTGGTGTGCGGATTCCGATCTGAACACCGTGTCGACTGCACTTGAGGCCGAATTGGGAGAGGCCGAGTCCACGAAGCTCGTCTGGCGGCCGCAGACCACGACGGAGCTTGATCTGGACGGGATGCAGTCGCTCATGAAGCTGATTGAGGCGCTGGAAGACGACGATGACGTCCAGAACGTCACCGCGAATTTCGAGGCCAGCGATGAGGTTTTGGCGCAATTGTAAGTTGGCCCCGGGGGCTATTTGGGCGCTACGCTGGTGCGCACCCGGCGAGGCGCCCGGGGGTTTGTGTGCGGGAAGGAGAGGACGTTCCCACAGACGACCACAAAGACTGCTTTTCACAGATCTTCGTGCTGTATTGATCTACGCATGGCAAACCGTGACGATTTTAGAGCCCCCGTAGTTAGAACGATTGCGCAACGTGCAGGTTACCGTTGTTCAAATCAGACCTGCTTGCGCCCAACTATTGGACCGGATGGCGCTGACGAATGCGCCAGCATTGATTTTGCCGCGCACATTACTGCCGCTGCTGAGGGTGGGCCGAGATATGATCCTACGTTAACTCCCGAGGAACGAGCCGCTGCAGAAAATGGTATTTGGCTCTGTCAGACATGCAGCAGGCTAGTAGACGTTGATGTCACCAGCCATCCCATTGAACAGCTTAGGAAGTGGAAAACGCTAGCTGAGATGCGAGCGTATCTAGGCATTCGTGGATTTGCCATTGTAGCGTCTGGGAGCTTTCAAAAGCTTGAAGACAAGATGCCTGGCCTTGTAGCGGAAATGCGGGGCGATATCGCGAGCGCTCAGTTCATCCGTGAATTTATCGTAATTTCTAAGAAATGGTCCTACAACGGCGAATCGCGGAATCCAATTTTCTATTATTATTTCGAAGACCACGACGACCTGAAGTCGATGCTGAAGGTTATACAAAATTATGGCGCAATAATTGAAACAATGCACAACAATACTGATCGGTTTGAATTCACAGAAGAATTTGCAGAATATCTTCTATTACCTGTTTGACCAATTAATTCAAGGTTCACATCCAAGCCGCGTTGCATGCGCGCTGTTCTGTGTTTCCTGATAGTAGACTTCAGCTGCATTGCAGAAAGTCGGTAAAATGGGCTGATAATGTTGAAAAACTCCAGCAGAACGCAGGTTGAACCGCTGTCGCGGGAAATTGTTCCAATTGAAAGGCGCATGGTGCTAGTCTTCAGCGCAGAGTTCGCGTATGTGAGAACATTGTTCGCTAATTTCGAACCTAGCCAAGGTGGCGAGGAGTGGTGGCGAAGAGTTTTTCAACGCAATCGGCTCGAAGTAGAACTTCGGCCCTTCCGGGCCGAACCGCGCTGCTGGACCACAGCGTATGAAGCACCGCCAACGGATATATTAATCAATAGGCTGCCGAGTTGCAATGCACGGCTTTCTTGGTCCATGGCGGCGCCATGACGTCCTTTCTGTCCGGCTTTGGCCTGTCTTTGTCCCTCATCCTAGCCATTGGTGCGCAGAATGCTTTCGTGTTGCGGCAGGGGCTGCGGGGCGAACATGTCTTGGCCGTCGTCGCGCTCTGCTCTCTGTCTGAGGTGCTGCTCATTTCGGCGGGTGTTGCCGGTCTCGGCCGGTTGATCGAGGCACAGCCCGCCTTGTTGATCGCTTTCCGCTGGGGCGGTGCGGCCTTTCTGTTCGTCTATGGGGTGCGGGCGCTTATGTCGGCCTGGCGTGGCGGGGCCGCGTTGGAGGCTGGCGAAGGGGCCGGCAGTCTGAAGGCCGCGCTTGCCACCTGCCTCGCGCTGACTTGGCTGAACCCCCATGTCTATCTGGACACGGTCATCCTGCTGGGCGGCATCGGGGCGACGGCAGCGGCGCCCTGGCTTTATGCCCTGGGCGCGATGTTGGCTTCGATCCTGTTCTTCATCGCCCTGGGGTATGGTGCCGGCGTGCTGCGACCCGTCTTCGCGCGGCCTGCGGCCTGGCGGGTGTTGGATGTCGCCATCGCGCTTGTGATGTGGCTGATTGCCCTGGGGCTGATCTTCGGCTGACCGCTTGCGCCCGGATGCGTCACGGCGCAGGGAGGGCGGATGACGACGACGCCGGGCCGCCCCCTGACAGGCATTCTATGGATGATCGCGACGGGGCTTTGCTTCATCGCGGTGACGGCAATCGTGAAGTTTGCGGCGCAGGACTTGCCCGCGGCGCAAGCGGCGTTCTTGCGCTACCTCACCGGGCTTGTGTTCTTGTTGCCAGTGGCGCGCGTTCTGCTGCGCACCCGGATAAGCCGGGCCGATCTGGGGCTTTTCGCAGGGCGCGGGTTTCTGCACGGCATAGGGGTGATGCTATGGTTCTATGCCATGACGCAGATCCCCATCGCCGAGGTGACGGCGCTCAACTATCTCAGCCCCGTTTATGTCACGCTGGGTGCCGCGCTTTTCCTGGGGGAGCGGCTGGCCCTGCGGCGCATTCTGGCGGTGGTGGTGGCTTTGCTCGGGGTGCTGGTCATCCTGCGCCCCGGCTTTCGGGAGGTGGAGACGGGGCATCTGGCAATGCTCGGCACGGCCATTCTGTTTGCGGGGTCGTTTCTGTCGGCCAAATCCCTGTCGGGTAGGCATTCGGCGTCGATGGTGGTGGCCATGTTATCGGTGACCGTGACGATCTGCCTGGCGCCCTTCGCCTTTGCCCAATGGGTCACACCCAGCTTGACGGATTGGGGGTGGATGTTCGTCGTTGCGGCCTTCGCGACCGCCGGGCACTACACCATGACACGAGCATTTGCAGCGGCCCCTGTCTCGGTCACGCAGCCGATCACGTTTCTTCAGATGGTATGGGCCGTGCTTCTGGGTTGGGCGGTTTTCGATGAACCGCCCGATGCGTTCGTCGTGCTTGGCGCGGCCACCATCATCGCATCGGTGAGCTTCATTGCCTGGCGTGAAGCCAAGCTTCGTCGCGAGGTGACGCCGCACCATGTCGCGATGAAGCAATGATCAACGGTGCATTAACGCTTTATCAAGAATTGCCGTTGTTCCGGCCGCCGATCCCGTCCATCTGCAAGTCATGTTCAGACTTTGTTCATTCTTATTACCCGTTTTATTCACCTTTATAGCGCATGCAGACAGCTTATCCGGTCCGATCCGCGTCATTGACGCCGACACCATAGATATCGGCGCACCCCACAACATTCGGTTGCTCGATATCGATGCGGCCGAAGGCGAACAGACCTGTCGCGATGGGAATGCCGTGCTCGCCTGCGGGCAAATGGCCACGG
Organism: uncultured Jannaschia sp.; assembly: GCA_947494145.1. Lineage (GTDB taxonomy): Bacteria > Pseudomonadota > Alphaproteobacteria > Rhodobacterales > Rhodobacteraceae > Jannaschia. The sequence goes on from CANLTZ010000014.1 coordinate 13,141, forward strand.
ATGCCGCACGAAAGCTCTACGGGGGACGTTTGGCGGATTGCGAAGCGCACGGGCGGGACCGCTATGGCCGCTACCTGGCAGTTTGCCATGTCGATGGACGTGACATGAACGCGGAATTGGTTCGCCTGGGGCTGGCCCGCACGTATCGCGGCGTGCCCACCTATTTCGAAGAACAGAAGGAAGCGATCCTACTGTCCCGCGGGCTTTGGGCTTATGACATGGAAGACCCAGCGATCTTTCGGGCCGCGCAGCGGGCCCAGCGGGCGGAAGACTTCGCGCCCGCCCCCGGGGGGTGTCCGATCAAAGGCAATATCTCGGAAAATGGCCGCATCTATCAACTTCCCGGAAGCCGTGATTATGGGCGGACGCGGATCAGCCCCGAACGGGGCGAGCGGTGGTTCTGTTCCGAAGGGGAGGCCCGCGCCGCGGGGTGGCGGCGCGCTGGCGGCTGACGGCGCAGCCATTCAGGTCGTCTGGGTGCTGCCCTCGACCTCGTTCTGGAAGTTCTCGAAGAAGGAATCTGCCATCCGCGTCGCAAAGCCGTTGATGAGGCGGGACCCAAGCTGCGCTATCTTGCCGCCGACTTTGGCATCCACGGCGTAGGTCAGCTCCGTCCCGCCTTCCACTTCGGTCAGCTTCACATCGGCGCCGCCCTTGGCGAAACCCGCCACGCCACCCTTGCCCTCGCCCGAGATACGGTAGCTTTCGGGGGCGACCACATCCGACAAGGTCACGTGCCCTTTGAACGTGGCTTTCACGGGGCCGACCTTCTGCTTGACCGTCGCCTCGAAGCCATCTTCGGGGTTGCCCGTCAGTTCTTCGCAGCCGGGAATGCAGGCGCGCAGCGTGTCCGCGTCGTTAAGTTTGGCCCAAACGACGTCGCGGGGCGCGGCGATGGTGCGGGTACCATTGAGTTCCATTCTGTCCTCCGTCAGATCGGTTCTGTCCTGTGTGGCACCGCCCCGACGCGCGGGCAAGCGTATCAGGCCGCAGCGAGACGCCGGTTGCGGCGAATGGTCAGCACGATGGCCCCGATGGAGGCCACGCCCGACGCCACCATGATCAGCACCAGGGGCAGGGCGCCGCCGCCCAGTTCCAGCAGCTTACCCGCCACGACCGACAAAAGGGCGCCGCCGCCGATCATCATCGCCCCGCCCAGGCCCGAGGCGGTGCCGGCCAGATGGGGCCGAACCGATAGCATTCCGGCGGTGGCGTTCGGGATGACAAGGCCGTTGCCCAGGCCCACGAAGGTGATGAACCCGAAGAAGACCCAAGGCGAGGTGTAGCCCAGAATCGTTAGTGCCAGCAGAACGCTCAGCCCCGAGACTTGGCCCACCGCGCCCCAAAGGATCATCCGGTCGATGCCGAACCGGGCAGAATAGCGTCCCGAAAGGCCGTTGCCGATCATGTAGCCCAGGGCCGGGGCGCCGAAGAAGAAACCCAGCACATCCGAATCCATCCCGAAGACGTTGGTACCCACATAGGGGGCACCGCCCAGATAGGCGAAGAAGGTCCCCGATGCGAAGGCGGACGCCGCGCAATAGCCCCAGAACCGCGGTGACATCAGAAGCTCGGGATAGTCGCGCACTTGATCACGGAAGCTGCCGCCAGCGCGCGGTGCGGTTTCGCCCAAGTCTTTCCATGTCAGTACGAAAAGAGCGGCGCCACAGGCCAGAAGCAGCCAGAAATTGGCCTGCCACCCGTACCAGATTTCCAGCTTGCCGCCGATGGCGGGGGCGATCATGGGGACGACGGACATGCCCATGGTGACGTAGCCCAGCATCGAGGCCGCCTTGTCCTGAGGATAGAGGTCGCGGACCACCGCCCTACTGAGCACCATGGCAGTGACGATGGCCGCTTGGGCCACGCGAAAGATCAGGAAGGCTTCGATGGTCGTGGACAGCAAGCAGCCGACTGTGGCCAGCATGAACAGAACGATCCCCCAAAGGATCACCGGGCGCCGCCCGTAGCGGTCCGACAAGGGTCCGACGATCAGTTGCAGCACCGCGTTCATGCCGAGGTAGAGACCGACCGCCAATTGCATGATGCCGTAATCGGTCTGGAAATAGGCGGCCATGGGCGCCAGTGACGGCAGGAATACGTTCATCGCCAAAGTCGACACGCTGACCAATGCCACCAAGGTCAGGATATGCGGCGGCGACCGCTTGTCCCGGCCTGAGCCGGTGGAGGTGTGCGCTGTCACGGAAGCCATAGATGTCCGATATGCGCCGGTTGCGACCATGTCCAACCCCTGGCGCGCACATTTGACTGTGCGCTGCGCCTCTGTCGGACGCCGCCTTGTTCAGATCTTGCGCCCCTGTGTCGAATTCTTTGGGCTTGTTTCGCCCTTGCGGCCTTGCAAGACTTTCGTAGCCCCTAGCCGCGCCCAGATGCAGCGCGTAAGCCAAGGGGACGAAAAAGAGGGGACGCTGTTCATGACCGACATTCTGGCCGAACTTGAGATGCGGCGCGAACAAGCTCGGATGGGCGGTGGCCCCAAACGCATCGATGCGCAGCACGCCAAGGGCAAGCTGACCGCCCGGGAGCGGATCGAGCTTCTGCTCGATGAAAACAGTTTCGAAGAATTCGACATGTATGTCGCCCATCGCTGCACCGATTTCGGGATGCAGGAAGAGCGGCCGGCTGGTGACGGTGTCGTGGCAGGCTGGGGTACGGTAAACGGGCGGCTGGTCTATGTGTTCAGCCAGGACTTCACCGTCATGGGCGGCTCGGTATCCGAGACCCACGCCCAGAAAATCTGCAAGATCCAAGATATGGCGCTGCAAAACGGCGCGCCTGTCATTGGGCTCAACGATTCCGGCGGTGCGCGCATCCAAGAAGGCGTGGCCAGCTTGGCTGCTTACGGCGAAGTCTTCATGCGCAACATCGACGCGTCGGGCGTCATTCCCCAGATCAGCGTGATCATGGGGCCGTGCGCGGGGGGCGCCGTCTATTCGCCCGCCATGACGGATTTCATCTTCATGGTGCGCGACAGCTCTTACATGTTCGTGACCGGGCCTGACGTGGTGAAGACGGTCACCAACGAGATTGTCACTGCCGAGGAATTGGGCGGGGCAGGAACCCACACCAAGAAATCGGGCGTGGCCGACGCGGCGTTCGAAAATGACGTGCAGGCCCTGGCGGAAACCCGGCGGCTTATCGACTTCCTGCCGCTTTCAAACCGGGAGCCGCCCCCGGTGCGCCCCTTCTTCGACGATCCGGAACGGATCGAGGAAAGCCTGGACACGCTCATCCCCGACAATCCCAACACGCCCTATGACATGGGCGAGTTGATCACCAAACTGGCGGATGAGGGCGATTTCTTCGAGTTGCAGGCAGATTATGCACGCAACATCATGACGGGATTCATCCGGCTTGAAGGGCGGACGGTGGGCGTGGTGGCCAACCAGCCCATGGTATTGGCCGGATGCCTGGATATCGATTCCAGTCGGAAGGCGGCGGGCTTCGTGCGGTTTTGCGACGCGTTCGAAATTCCGCTTCTGACGCTTGTGGATGTGCCGGGCTTTTTGCCGGGCACGGCGCAGGAATATGGCGGCGTGATCAAACATGGGGCGAAGCTGCTCTTCGCCTATGGTGAGGCCACGGTGCCCAAGGTCACGGTCATCACCCGCAAGGCCTATGGCGGCGCGTATGACGTGATGTCGTCGAAGCACCTCAAGGGCGATTTCAACTATGCCTGGCCCACCGCGGAAATTGCCGTGATGGGCGCCAAGGGCGCGGTGGAGATCCTGTACCGCTCTGAACTGGGCGACAGCGACAAGATTGCGGAGCGGACAACAGATTACGAAAACCGCTTTGCCAACCCTTTCGTGGCCGCTGAAAAGGGCTTTATCGACGAAGTTATCCGCCCCAGTGCCACCCGCAAGCGGGTTGCCCGCGCCTTTGCGTCGCTGCGCAGCAAGCGGGTGCAGCGCGCCTGGCGCAAGCACGATACCATCCCTTTGTGAGGCATGGGCGTGGCGCGAACTGTCTTTCTGTTTCTTTGCGCTGCTCTGGTCGCAGTGGCTGGATATGTCCTGTATGACAGCACGCCAGATGAACCCGACTTCTATGTGAACGAGCCAGGCGGTCGGTTGGGCGTCGAGGCACTTTCCTGGCGCGATGTGGGGGAGCAATGGGCCGCAGAGGTGACGTTCACGATTGGATCGCGCCGCCATGCGATCACGGTCGAAGACGGTTTCGCAACAGATATGCTTTTCTTGGTGCGCGTTTTCGCGAAGTGGATGGACGCTGCCAAGTTCGCGGCGAGCAGGTCGATTTATGAGCGGTGATTGGGTCCTGGACCGGCGGGGCTGGTTTGTGCGGTGGGATGAGACGTCATTCGCGCTGACACGGCGTTTGCCGGTTCGGTGGGATGTCGCCGCGGTGACGCGTTTGCCTGATCTAGGTCGGCGGCGCCTGGCCCATGCCGTGCGCCAGGACTTGTGGCGCGCCTTTCAGCGGGTGCGGGGTTTCGCGCCAGTGGTGGAGGTAACACGCGATGCCCATGGCGTGCGCTTGTGTGCTGGTGGGGCCGTGCTCGGTCGTGTGCCCGGTGGCATGGCGGCGAAACTGTCCGATTTCTTGGCGGACCCGCGGTTTAGGGCGGCCTGGACCCGGGCTGCGAGGCACCCGGGATGATCAAACCAGCGACCCAATGCCCAGAGATACCAGCGAATCAGGTCTTGTCTGGACCGATTTGGAACACGGTCGATGGCCCTGCGGTCCTATCGCGCAGAGCGGCGCGTAGATTGCTCGGACACAGGGCAGGGAGCCGAGGTGCCCTGTGGGCCGGCTTTGGGGGCCTGTCAGCCAAGCCGGTGACGCCGTCTTTGGTCGGTGCGGTCTTGCTCGCTCTTGCCACGCTCGTCCCGGCACCCGTGCGCGCCAATGACGGATTGCCATCGGGCCAATCCGCCGTCCTTTGGCAGGTCCTTTGGGAACGCGTGGACGGGCAGGGAACGCAAGCAATTCTGAGGTTTATCGCGCCGGAGACAGCAGCGCTCGATTTCGAGGCGGCGCAGCGCGACATGGACTGGCTCTGCGATACGCATGCAGTGCCGGTCGCCGGTTTGGCCCTTGCGCGATCCGACAGTGTCGTGGTGACGTTGATGGACCGCCCTGTGGCGCGCGGCGCGAGCGATAGCGCGGCGACGCAGTTCTTCTCGGTCTACACAATCGAAGCGGATCAATGCGTGCCGGAGGCGTTTTGATGGCAAAACACTGCCAATTCCCATTTCGTGACGTGGCACTGGCGGCAAACATGGTATGTAGCCCCTCGGGGGGATCGGGCGCCATGCCCGGCCTCTTTTCGCATATCGACAGGAGAGACCTATGCAAAAATTCATCAAGGGCGCCGCTATTCTCGGCTTTACCGTCGCTTTGGCAGCTTGCGCACCTGAGCCCGAGCCAGAGGTCGTGTTCGAACCCGCGCCCATCACGGTCGACCCCGTCACCGAGAAGTTTTGAACTTCGGGCGCTGGTTTGGCGACAATTCCGGCGCTTTTCTGCGAATGGTGCGAGGCCGCCACAAGCGGCCCGCGCAACTAGGGCATTTCTGGGGCATCCGTATCGCGGTGAAGCCCGTTCTGTTAATGTCTCCTCAGGCCGCGGCGTTGCGGTCAAATTCACGGGCGGCGTAGGGGCTAACCCCCCTGCGCCGCCCGTCAACGTCAGGAGACATGAATGTCGAACGTCATCAAATCCATCGTCGCGCTTGCGGCGTTGTCGGCCTTGTCGGGCTGCTTCCTTCCCAACCCCGAGCCGGAGGAGATCGTTATCGTCGAACCCGCGCCCGTGGTCGTGGAACCGGTTTCCGGCAAGTTCTAAAACTTGTCCGGGGCGAGGCGACAGCCTCGTCCCGGTCAACCCTCCCTTTGCGATTTGTCGGGGCCACACATGCTGAAGCATCGTGGCTTTCCAGGTCGTTTCCCCGGAACTGACTTTCAGTTCGTCATTCGACGCGCCAATCCCCGTGGGGTGACGCCAATAGTCCGGCGCGAAAGGTTCCGTGACCGCAAGACGTTGGATCGCGCGGCCGATACGGCCTTTCTTGCTGCGCTTTGGGCGCATTTCGGGAACGAACCCTTTGAACGTGGCAATCTCGATGCTGGCAGATTGTCATGGTTGTTTGGCCGCGAAGTGGTCGCGGCGGAAGACCCGTTCGATCCGGCATCCTACGATTCTCTCTTGCGGATTGAGGAAACGTTGGCGCGCAGTAGCTTTCCAGATGCCTTTGAAGGCGATCTAGATACTGTTTTTCGAAAAATTCAGGGGGGTTAGGCGTGTTCTCGCCGATGACTCCCCCGCCTGTTGAGCGGTCGTTAGCCGATCGTTGCTGCGCTGCGCGAAAGGGATATTCGCCACAGCGGAATCTGCGCACGGTTTGGGGGTGCCGACCCCATTCATTTCGGCACGAGTGGAACCGTACCCCTTCCCCTCCCGGGCGATGGACCGCGTTGACAGACCGTCCATCGTCCGGACCCTTTTCCTCCCGGATAGAAGCGCAATTAGACCGCCATGTGATTGTGTCGAGCAATTTCGTGCCGATGGTTGGCAGAAATGAGCCAATCACGGAGGCTCGATTGGCCGTGTGCAGGCCGTGCAGTGTATTGCTTAACAAGAGCAACCAAACCGGAGATGCAAAATGCACCGCACATTCACCTTTTCCGCCGTGGCGGCCGTTCTGGTCCTGGCGGGCTGCAATACAGGCGCCATCGATAACGATGCAGAACGCGGAGCCGTCGGCGCCGCGCTTGGTGCTGGGACATCGGCCATTCTTGACGGCAACATCGCAGCTGGTGCGGCGGTCGGTGCGGCCGGCGGCATCTTCTGCGACGATCTCGGCGTCTGCCGGTAAGAGGCGCTCTGGCTGTTTGACGCGCCGGGTCGGATTGATCCGGACAATGCGCGCACAAGCGGCGTTTCGTAAGACGGTCGCAAGCGACCATTACTCACAAGATGAAAGGGCTGTTCGGTCATGCGACCGGGCAGCCTTTTCTCGTTTTGATCCGGCAGAAAGACCGGGCCAGCAAGGGGACAGATATGTTCGATAAGATTCTGATCGCGAACCGTGGTGAAATTGCCTGCCGGGTCATCAAGACCGCGCGCCGCCTGGGCATTACAACGGTCGCGGTCTACTCGGACGCCGATCGCCGGGCGCTGCATGTTCAGATGGCCGACGAAGCTGTCCATATCGGCCCGCCCCAGGCCAACCAGTCTTACATCGTGATTGACAAGATCATGGATGCCATTCGCCAGACCGGCGCACAGGCCGTGCATCCCGGCTATGGCTTTCTGTCCGAGAACCCCAAATTTGCCGAGGCGCTGGCAGCTGAGGGCGTGGCCTTCATCGGCCCGCCCGTGGGCGCCATTGAGGCCATGGGGGATAAGATCACCTCCAAGAAGATCGCGGCAGAGGCCGGTGTGTCTACGGTGCCGGGCCATATGGGCCTGATTGCCGACGGGGATGAGGCGGTGAAGATCTCGGGCGAAATCGGCTATCCGGTGATGCTGAAGGCCAGCGCGGGCGGCGGCGGCAAGGGGATGCGCATCGCTTGGTCGGAAGATGAGGTGCGCGAAGGCTTCCAAGCCTCCAAGAACGAGGCGGCGGCCAGTTTCGGCGATGACCGCATGTTCATCGAAAAGTTCGTGACACAGCCGCGTCATATCGAAATCCAGGTCCTGTGCGACAGCCATGGTAACGGGATCTATCTGGGGGAGCGGGAATGCTCGATCCAGCGGCGCAACCAGAAGGTGGTGGAGGAAGCGCCGTCGCCCTTCCTGGATGAAGCGACGCGCCAGGCCATGGGGGAGCAGTCCTTGGCGCTGGCCCATGCAGTGGGGTATTCCAGCGCGGGCACGGTGGAATTCATCGTGGACGGCAACCGCGACTTTTACTTCCTTGAAATGAATACCCGCCTGCAGGTGGAACACCCCGTGACCGAGCTGATCACCGGTGTCGACCTGGTGGAGCAGATGATCCGCGTGGCCGCGGGCGAGAAGCTGGCGCTGACCCAGGATGACGTGAAGCTGAACGGCTGGGCCATGGAAAGCCGCCTTTATGCGGAAGACCCGTATCGCAATTTCCTGCCCTCCATCGGGCGGCTGACGCGCTATCGCCCCCCCGAAGAAGTGGTCACCGACGCCCATGTCGTGCGCAACGATACCGGCGTCTATGAGGGCGGCGAAATCAGCATGTATTACGACCCGATGATCGCAAAGCTGTGCACGTGGGGGCCCGATCGCGGGTCGGCCATCGCGGCCATGCGCGACGCGCTCGATGGGTTCGAGGTGGAAGGGATCGGGCACAACCTGCCATTCCTGTCGGCGGTGATGGACCATCCGAAATTCATCTCAGGCGACATGACGACGGCCTTCATCGCCGAAGAATATCCCGACGGCTTCCAGGGCGTCGCCTTGCCGGACGCCCATCTGACCCGCATCGCCGCGGCCTGCGCCGCCATGCACCGCGTGGCTGAGATCCGGCGCACACGGGTGTCGGGGCGCATGGACAACCATGAACGCAAGGTGGGCTCCGATTGGGTGGTCACCATGGGCGAGCATCGGTTTGAATGCGCGGTCGGCGCCGACCAGACCGGCGCGGATGTCACCATCGGGGGCGAGGTGCTGCGCGTCACTGGCAATTGGACACCCGGTGATCAGCTTGCGCGCATGGTCGTGGGTGGCGAAAGCCTCGTGATGAAGGTGGGCAAGATCACCCAGGGCTTCCGTATCCGGACACGGGGTGCGGATCTCGATGTCCGCGTTCGCACGCCACGTCAGGCCGAACTTGCCGCCTTGATGCCCAACAAATTGCCGCCTGACACGTCGAAGCTGCTGCTCTGCCCGATGCCGGGGTTGATCGTGCGCGTGGACGTCATTGAGGGCGACGAAGTGCAGGAAGGTCAGGCCTTGGCCGTGGTGGAGGCCATGAAGATGGAAAACATCCTGCGCGCCGAAAAACAGGGCGTGGTGTCAAAGGTCAACGCGGCGGCGGGCGACAGTCTGGCCGTGGACGATGTTATCCTGGAATTCGAGTGACGTTTGGGGCCCGGTAGCTTCATAGGAATCGACGCGCGGATATGGCAGGCGCTGATTGCCGGAACGGTCGTGGCGCTTGGATGGCTGGTGAACGGCTGGCGCATGCGCAACGATGCGCGCCAATTGCGTCGCGAACGCACGCGGGATGCGCACAAGGCGCTCTTCGCTGAAATTCGCACTGTATGCGCCGCCTATTGGAATGAGGGCGAGGCCGAGGTCGATAGGAACCGCCTGGTGGCGAGGATGGAGGCAGAGCCCGATTTCGTGCCTTTCATTCCCAGGGAAGTCCATGACCGGGTTTTCGAGACGATGCTGCCGGAGATCGATCTGCTGCCGCGGCAGACCATCGATGTGATCGTGTCGTTCTACGTTCTGGTGCGCTCCATCGAAACGCTTAGCGATGACATGCGCGATGAAAGCTTCGCCGCGTTGTCAGCGGATCGGCGCATTGCGATCTTTCGCGATTGGCACGCCATGCGCGCCCGCGCTTTCGACAATGGCCAACTGGCATTGCGACTGATTGAAACCTATGCGGAAAACGGCGCCGAGGCTGCCGATGCCCTGTTGGCCCGGTCGATGCGGCTTAGTAGCCGGGTCGCGGACCGCTCCGACCGGGAAGGTCATACGGGTTGAGCGGTATGTCGGGATCGCGTTCCATGCGGCCTCCGATGTGGGACACCCTATATATGGGGGTGAGCGGCCGAAGGTGCAACTATCGGTTATCCCGTATCTCACGCTGGCGCAGCGGCATCTTGTCGATGGAGCGCGACAACTCCCGCACGGTCCAGGGCAGGGGCTTGCGCAGTTTCACCTGCCCATCCTTGCCAATCAGCACCAGCATGAAGCCCCGGGGGCGCAGTTTTTGGCGCAACTCGGACGCGCCTGCCGGGTCGGTATCGACAACAATCATCACATCGCGGTCGACCAACTCATCGGCGAAACGTTCCAATTCTTCCATCTGTTCCAGGAAGGCCGGATCAAGCGGGGAATTGGCAAAGACGATGATCGGACGTGCCACCCACTGCAATTCAGCCAATGAGACATCTTGCGCGTCGAAGACTTCCAAAGGGTTCGAGGTCCAGCGTTCCACCGCGCTCACAGTCTCGGCGGCGGCGACGGTGGCTTCGGTCGCGGTAATCGGGGTTGCAATATGGGACGCGGCCAAAAACGTGGCGGCAAGGCAGGCGGTCGCTTTGGGGGGCATGTTCGTCCGTTCCGGTTTCCTAACCCAAGATATAGGGGGACCATCAGCTTTAGCGAAGCCTTCTGCGACCGCAACGCTGCAATTAGAGGCGAATTGCTCGATTAAGATGGTCGCAACTCCCAACGTGGCACCTGGATCAGGACGTGATATGCCCGGGAACGAACTGCCATGCCAAGTCTGACACAATATCCTCCGATCACGCTTCATCTTGGGGCGCATCGCACTGCAACTTCCAGCTTGCAGCGCATGCTCGACCGCGATGCGGTGGCGTTGAATGCGACCGGTATCGCTATCTGGGGGCCCAAGCGGACGCGGACGGGGCTGTTGACCGGCGTCATGGGCGATCCGGGTCGTCGGGAAGGCCGCCGCGACGTGCAGGCCCGGCGTGCGGCCGGGCGTGTATCCATGCAAAGGGCGGACCTGGCGGCAGATGGTGTGCAGCGCCTCGTGATCTCGGATGAGAATATGTTGGGTGGCTTACGTGAAAACGTCCTGCTGGGGCGGCTCTATCCAACCGTTGCCGCGCGCTTGCACCGCCTGTCGGATACGTTGCCGGGGGTTGGGCGCGTATGTCTCTCGCTCCGCTCGCCCGATGCCTGGTGGACGAGCGTTTTCGCCTTCCTGATGACGCGCGGCTTCGCGCCGCCTGATCGCGCCACGCTGGACGCCATCCTTCAGGCCAGGCGCGGCTGGCGGGATGTCATCCATGACGTCGCCGGTGCCTTCCCCGATGCCGAATTGGTCGTGTGGAGCTATGAAGATTTCGGCGCCAAGCCCGAAACGGCCTACCAATGGTTGACCGGATTGCCCCCCCAAAGCGATGCCAGGCCCATGCTGAACGGCTCCCTGCCGATCGATGCACTACGCGCACGTTTGCGCGACGAAGGGCATGCGACTGAGTTGCCGGGCGTGGGGCAGACCTATGCGCCGTTTACCCCAGATGAACGGCAAGCCATGCGCGATGCGCATCGTGCGGACCTTGATTGGTTGCGCAACGGGGCCGATGGCCTGGCCAATTATCAAAGCGCTACCGCAATCCAAAGCGGACGGCGCGACAGGAAAGGAATGCGACATGGCCGAGGACGCGAAGCGCAGGTGGGCGCAACTGGCTGAAGCAGAACTGCGGGGCAGGGCGCCCGAAGACCTGACCTGGAAGACGTTGGAAGGGCTTGATGTCCAGCCTGTCTATACTGCCGATGACCTGGCGGGCGTCGATCATTTGGATGCTCTACCGGGCGAAGCGCCCTATCTGCGCGGCGTGAAGGCCACCATGTATGCCGGGCGGCCCTGGACCATCCGGCAATATGCGGGCTTCTCGACGGCCGAAGAATCCAACGCTTTCTATCGCAAGGCCCTGGATGCGGGGCAGCAGGGGGTCTCTGTCGCGTTCGACCTGGCGACCCATCGCGGCTATGACAGCGACCACCCGCGGGTGCTGGGCGATGTAGGCAAGGCGGGCGTGGCGATCGACAGTGTGGAGGATATGAAGATCCTCTTCGATGGCATTCCACTGGAAAAAGTCAGTGTCTCCATGACGATGAATGGCGCCGTCATTCCCATCCTGGCCAATTTCATCGTCGCGGGCGAAGAACAGGGCGTCGACCGCGCGGCCCTGTCCGGGACCATCCAGAACGACATCTTGAAGGAGTTCATGGTGCGAAACACCTATGTGTATCCGCCCGAACCCTCCATGCGCATCATCGCCGACATCATCGAGTACACGTCGAACGAGATGCCCAAATTCAACTCCATCTCCATCTCCGGCTACCATATGCAGGAAGCCGGGGCGAACCTGGTGCAGGAACTGGCCTTCACCCTGGCTGATGGCCGCGAATATGTGCGCGCCGCCCTGGCCCGCGGCATGGATGTGGACCGCTTCGCGGGGCGGCTGTCCTTCTTCTTCGCCATCGGCATGAATTTCTTCATGGAAGCCGCGAAGCTGCGCGCCGCGCGGCTGCTGTGGCACCGCATCATGTCGGAGTTTGAACCCAAGAACCCCAAATCCCTGTTGCTGCGCACCCATTGTCAGACATCGGGCGTTTCGCTCCAGGAACAGGACCCTTACAACAACGTGGTTCGCACCGCCTATGAGGCGATGGCGGCGGTGCTGGGCGGGACGCAATCGCTGCACACCAACAGCTTCGACGAAGCTATTGCCTTGCCCACCGAAAACTCCGCCCGCATTGCGCGCAATACCCAGTTGATCTTGCAAGAAGAAACCGGGGTCACCAACGTCGTCGACCCCCTGGCGGGCAGCTATTACGTGGAAAAGCTGACCCACGATTTGGCCGAGGCGGCTTGGGCGTTGATCGAAGAGGTTGAAGAGATGGGTGGCATGACCAAGGCCGTCGCCTCCGGCATGCCCAAGCTGCGCATCGAGGAATCGGCCGCGACCCGGCAGGCCAAGATCGACCGGGGCGAAGACGTCATCGTAGGGGTCAACAAATACCGCCGCGCCACGGAAGACCCGATCGACATCATGGATATCGACAACGATAAGGTTCGCGCCGCCCAGGTCGCACGGCTCGACAAAATCCGTGCCACCCGTGATCAGGCGGCTTGCGATGCCGCGCTGGCTGAGTTGTCGCGCCGCGCCGGCGAAGGCGGCAACCTTTTGGAAGCGGCGGTAGAGGCCGCGCGCCACCGCGCCTCGGTGGGCGAAATCAGCACCGCAATGGAAGACGTGTTTGGGCGTCACCGCGCCGAAGTGAAGACTTTGGCCGGCGTATACGCCGCCGCCTATGAAGGCGACGACGATTTCGCGGCCATCCAGAACGATGTCGAAGCCTTTGCCGAAGAAGAAGGCCGCCGCCCGCGCATGTTGGTGGTCAAGATGGGTCAAGATGGACATGACCGCGGCGCCAAGGTCATCGCCACGGCGTTTGCCGATATCGGCTTCGACGTGGATGTAGGGCCCCTGTTCCAGACGCCCGAAGAGGCTGCACAAGACGCGGTGGACAACGACGTGCACGTGGTGGGCATCTCCTCGCAAGCGGCGGGGCACCGGACGCTGGCGCCCAAGCTGATCGAGGCGCTCAAAGCACAAGATGCCGGTGAGATCATCGTGATCTGCGGCGGCGTGATCCCGCAGCAGGACTACGATTTCCTGAAAGACGCCGGTGTTGCTGCGATCTTCGGGCCTGGCACGAATATACCCGCTGCGGCACGCGACATCCTTGCACTGATCCGCGCAGCGCCATCCTGACGCCCGATCCTGCATGGCAGAGGATTTTTCGCTTGCGACACCTTGCCTGCTATCCTATCTGACGCCGCACAGTTGGGGTGTAGCCAAGCGGTAAGGCAGCGGTTTTTGGTACCGTGTACCGTAGGTTCGAATCCTACCACCCCAGCCAATCCTCAGAAAGTGTGACGTCCGGTGTGGGTAGGATTCTATTCAGCTAGAGTTGAAGTCGTCTTTGGTCCGCAGTTTTCGCCTTGGCTGCCTGCTATCATCTGCCCAAGAACAACGCACAACACTTACTTGGCCGAATCTGCGTCCCCCAACCGACTGACGACAAATACCGGCTTAAGCAGCATTAGGCTGCGAAGTGCTTCGCCGCAGACCTGCGGACACGCGAAGATCCCAAGAAGCGGGCTCCAGAATGGGGATGCTCCAAAGACCGTGGTGCTCCTGCAAAAGGTTTCGCAGGCTACTTGGGTACGCGTTATATTATTGATAATTATCGGAAATTATAAGCGCCCTGCCCAGACTCTGAAACGTTGAAATCCCCATTCGTTCAGTTTCTTGCTGCACTCTCGTTGGACGGACCGATCACATCAGCACTTTCGTGGAGTGCGCTACGGATGTGGTTTCGAAGACTGCCTGAAGAAGGGTCAATCGGTCGTCGGATAGCATTCCGTTTGAAGATCTCGCTTGCGACGGACGCATGGCGAGCGCCTGCGATCCAAGGAAGAGGGAAACTGCCCGTTCGGGCCGACCGGCTTGCTCAGATACCCAGCACAATCGTCGACATTTGCGGACCGTACTGACGACAGCCGTGCCGAAATCACTCCAAGGATGTCGGATACGTCTCACGTCAAAGGCGGAAAGCCTTGGGCATATTCTAGAACCGCGCGCAATGCGTGCTCTCCCATAAAGGTGCGTAAAAAAAGCCTGACACGTTGGACTTTCGAGAAATCGTGCATCATCAACGCCATGGCTTGATGATCTTCGGAAGACCCAGTTCAAGTTCTCCGACCACGACTTTATCCAGCTATCACCCCACGGGCCTTACCCACCCCGAGCACGAGATGGGTCAGAACCGCCCCGACCCACATGCAAAACACCGCAACCCAGGCCGTCAACGCCAGGATCGCACCACCGGACATACCGGCGCCGACCGCGCAGCCTCCGGCCAGCATGCTGCCGAAACCCATCAACACGCCGCCAATCAGGTAGCGTTCCATTGGTGTATCCGGCTCGAAGCGCTGTATGCGTGCCTCATGCCGAAGGAACGCGGCGAGCATCGCGCCGAGAAATACCCCGGGCACCAGACCCAGCCCGAAATCGAATGGCATCTCGCTCGCATTGACCAAACCCATCAGGGTGTCCGTCGACGGTCCCGTAAAGGTAACCGACTGGACAGCGATCACCTCAAAGGATGTGCTGGCGATGACGTAGGTAGCGACCCAGCCACCGCAGATTGCCAAGCCGACGGTCGCCGCCGCCGCCAATTCCGACAGCCGCACCTTGTGCCGCAGCCCGAAGGCGAAGGACCCAGCCACGGCCAGAACGCTCGCCCCGGCAAGCCAGGAAGTCATCGGACCAGATGGGTCGATCAGATATCGCGCCGCACCCCCGGGCACCGTCCAAAGTGTCGCAAGCCCCTCGCGGGCAGGCGACAGGACGCCCCGGAGCGACGCCTGCGCCGTTAGAGTCAGCACCAATCCGGTGATGATCGCCCGCAGATTACCTGAGGCCGACAGCACCAAAAGCCGACTGGCACAGCCTCGCGCCAGGATCATGCCGCAGCCAAAGAGAAGCCCGCCGATGATCGCGCCCGACAGGCTGCCCGTGGCCGCCAATTGCCGCGCGCCCGATACATCAAGACCGCCCACGAGGATCGCAACCTGAACAGAAGCCAGGGCCGTGAAGAACGCCACCAGCCAGATCGACATGCGCGGGCCGATGGCACCTTCGGCTACTTCGACCGTGGCGGCGCGCAGGCAGAACCGGGATTGATAGGCGGCAAGTCCGAAAACAAACCCGACCAGGGCCCCGGCACTCATCATCAGTACGGGTTCTCCGAAGCGGTCGATCAGGGCTTCCATGTCAGTTGATCCGTCGCTGCTATCCCGACCGACCTTGCCACGTTCACCATGTCGCGAACTTGACCTGCCTCAAACCAGCGCCTCACTCGAACTCCATCTGCTCGTAAACCCGGCCAGCATTCTTGGTGGCCAATTCCTCGAACGTGTCGAGATGGGCATAGGGGGATTGGTCTACGTAGTAGGCCTCCGCCAGATCGCCGCCTGCCTCCAGATGCGCGCCGACCATTCCCCGCAGATAGACGAGGTAGTCCTTCGTGTAGCGGCGGACTTGGTCCATGTTCGTCGGGTGCCCGTGGCCGGGGATGACATAGGTTGCGCCCAAGGCTTCGAATTCAGTGTCCCAGGTTTCCAACCACTCGGCCGTTATCGTGTCCTCGAAGATCGGCAGCATCCTTTCGTGGAACGCCATGTCGCCGGCGATCACCAGGCTTTGATCGGGCAACCAGACCGAGACGTCGCCAGGGCTGTGCGCGGGCCCCAGATACAGCACCTCGATCCGGAAAGCACCCATCTCGATGATGTATGCGTCCTCAAAGGTTTCGGTTGGCGGGGCGAGATAGGTCGCCTCTGCCTTGTCGCGGTTGTAGCGCCGCATGTCCTCAATGATTTGCGCGCCGTATTCTTCAAACGCCTCAGCCGCGTCCACATGGGCGACGATGGGCACGCCCTGGTCGGCCCAATAGGCATTGCCCAGCATGGCATGACCCTGGCCATTTTCGTTGATGACCAGTTTCACGGGCTGGTCCGTGATCGCCTGAATCTCGGCATGCAGCGCCTCGGCCAACAGATAGGCCGCCCCGCCATTCACCACCACAACCCCGTCACCCGTTACGATGAAGCTCAGGTTGTTGTTGTGGCCCGTATTCTCATAGGTCGGCGGTGCGGTCGCGCCGATAGCCGACCAGACATGGGGGATCACCTCGACCGGTTTCGAATAGAGCGGCGAGCCGGGATATTGGTCGGGAATGTCCTCGCTGGCTGCCGCGGGCAAGGCGAGGACAGCATAAAGAACAGCTTTCCGCATCACGCGCGCTCCGGCACGAAGCGATAGCCGTCGTCGGTTGCCTCGGCCCGGCCCATGCCGCCACCCGGCAGATGGAAGCCAACAAGGGATACGTCATCCGCGACCAGGCGATCGAGCAGGGCCATCCTTGTTTTGGCGGCCAGGGGCATGTCCTGATCCGAGCCACTAGGCCAATCGGGCTTCACAAAGGCCACGTGGTGGTTGGCGACGGCGTCGCCCAAGATCATCGCCGCGTCCGTGCCGTTGCGGATCTCGAAGCTCATATGGCCAGGTGTGTGCCCGGGGGTCGAGATGGCGGCGATCCCCGGAAGGATTTCCTGCCCGTCATCGAAGAATTCGACGGCATCTTCAATGACCTCCATCCGCCGCTTTGCGCCCACCGCAAAAGCCGCGCGGGCCTCGCCAATCGTGTTCACCGTCTCCGGGTTCCACCAGTAATCCCATTCGGCCCGGCCCATCATGTAGGTCGCGTCCGGGAAGGTCAGATCGTCGAAATCGTCCAAAAGGCCCCAGATGTGATCGGGATGGGCATGGGTGAATACGAGATGCGTGATGTCATCAGACGTCAGCCCCACTTCGCCAAGTCCGTCCAGCAGGGACCCGGCGCTCGGCATGAAGTCCGGGCCGGAACCAGCATCAAAGAGAACTGTATTCGTCCCGTCATGATAGAGCGCCAGGTTGCATTCCGGCATCAGCTCGTCCCGCGACAATCCGAACTCCGTGATGATGGGCCCCAACGCATCTTGTGGCATCGGCTCAAAGATGAAGCTGCCCGGCAGCACGAGATTGCCGTCACTGACCGACATCAGGGTGCCAGAGCCGAGCGCGCGTTCCGCCATCGCAAAGCGGGGCAGGGCCAGGCTTGCCGCGGACGCGGCCATAAAAGTGCGTCGACAGATCATGACAAAGTCCTCCCATTCAAATTAACGAATATATTGATAGACGCGATGTGACAACTGTTCCGGTTCGATCGACCTTTCGGGACGATTGACGGGCGTCAATGCCTGCCGCGGCCGTGCTGGCATGGTTCGGTTGAAGGGGGGAGGGCGCCATGGCCGTGATGGAAACCGAAGCCGACGTTCAATCGATCTTTGTGCAAGAGGCCAGTCTCAGTGGTTTGGACGGCGGTATGAACATCGCCCATGAGGCTGTCGACCGGCATGTTGCACAAGGTCATGGCGACAGCATCGCCATCCGGTGGTTCGGCAAGACCGGCAACCGGCGCGATGTCTCATATGCAGACCTGTCCGAGATGTCGTCGCGCTTTGCGCACTTGTTGCACGATCACGGCTGCGGTCGCGGTGACAGCGTCTTTGCCCTCATGGGCCGTGTGCCGGAGCTATACGCGGCCGCCCTTGGCACATTGAAGGCGGGGATGGTGTTCACGCCGCTCTTTTCCGCGTTCGGGCCCGAGCCTATCCGGACGCGGATGGAAATCGGGGCCGCCAAGGTGCTGGTGACCACGGCGAAGACTTATCAGCGCAAGATCGCGAAATGGCGGGCCGAGCTTCCGTCGCTCAAGCTGGTCCTGATCCTGGGCGATGACGCGCCCGAGGGCTGCATCGCCCTTGGCCCCGCCATGGCAGCGGCCGCGCCGGATTTCCAGACGGTGCGGACGGCACCCGAAGATCGGGCGTTGATCCATTTCACCTCTGGCACCACGGGCAAACCCAAGGGCGCGGTGCATGTCCATGGCGCGGTTCTCTACCATGCTTATTCGGGTAAGCTGGCGCTCGACCTGATGCCGGGGACGATTTACTGGTGCACCGCCGATCCCGGATGGGTCACGGGCACATCCTATGGGATCGTCGCGCCCCTGGTGAACCGGGTCACGATGATCGTGGACGAAGCCGAATTCGACCTGGCCCGCTGGTACAGCCTCGTACAAGATGAAGGGGTCGAGGTTTGGTATTCGGCCCCCACAGCCATTCGGATGATGATGCGGGCCGGGGCTGAGGCGGCGGCGCCTTACGATTTCTCGAAGCTTCGGTTCCTTGCCAGTGTGGGTGAGCCTTTGAACCCCGAAGCCGTGGTCTGGAGCGAAAAGGTCTTCGGGCAGCCCTTCCACGACAATTGGTGGCAGACCGAAACCGGCGGCATCATGATTGCCAACCGACCAGGTGAGCCCGTCAAACCAGGGTCCATGGGGCGACCGCTGCCAGGGATTACGGCTGGCGTCGTTGAACGCTACGATGGCCGTCTGCGAGAACTGCCAAGCGGCGAGATCGGTGAGCTTGCGCTGCGCCCCGGATGGCCTTCGATGATGCGCTCCTACCTCCATGAACAGGGCCGCTACGGCAAGTGTTTCGTGGACGGCTGGTACCTGTCGGGTGACCTGGCGATGCGCGATGCAGACGGGTATTTCTGGTTCGTGGGCCGGGCCGATGACCTGATTAAGACGTCGGGCCATCTGATCGGCCCCTTCGAAGTCGAAAGTGCCCTGATCGAACATGAAGCCGTAGCCGAAGCGGGCGTGATCGGCCTGCCGGACGAGACCGCGGGTGAGGTCGTGAAGGCCTATGTCACGCTGAACCCGGGCTTCGATGCGTCCGACGCGCTGGAACGCAGCATCCGCGGACATGCGCGCAAGAAGCTGGGTCCCGCCGTTGCGCCCACGGCCGTGGTGTTCCGCCAGACACTTCCCAAGACCCGCTCGGGAAAGATCATGCGCCGCCTGTTGAAAGCACGGGAACTGGGCCTGCCCGAAGGCGATATCTCAACATTGGAAAGCGACGAGACATGAGTGTTATCGACAAACCTCGCCTCGATCGGAGCCATGTTCTGGCACTGCTCCGCGATATGATCCGCATCCGCCGTTTCGAGGACAAATGCGCGGAGCTTTACACCCAGCAAAAGATCCGCGGCTTCCTGCATCTCTATGACGGGGAAGAGGCCGTGGCTGCGGGCATCATTCCCGTCCTTGGGCCGGATGACGCCATCGTCTCGACCTACCGCGAACATGGGCATGCGCTGGTGCGGGGCGTGCCCATGACCACGATCATGGCCGAGATGTTCGGCAAGGCGGAGGGGTGTTCGGGCGGGCGCGGTGGCTCGATGCATTTGTTCGATGCGAAGACCAACTTTCTTGGCGGCAATGCAATCGTCGGGGGCGGGCTACCCTTGGCCACGGGCCGCGCGTTGGCGGACCGGCTTGGCGGCAAGGCGGATGTGACGGCCTGTTTCTTCGGCGAAGGGGCCGTGGCGGAGGGAGAGTTTCACGAGTCGATGAACTTGGCACAGCTCTGGAACCTGCCGGTGCTGTTTGTCTGCGAAAACAATGGCTACGCGATGGGCTCGGCCGTGGCGCGAACCGAGGCGCAAGTCGAGGTCGCCCAGAAGGCCGCCGGTTACGGGATGGCCGCGGAACAGGTGGACGGCATGGATGTGGTCGCGGTCGAGGCGGCGGCAAGGAGGGCCATCGCTCGCATCCGGGAAACCGGCGCCCCGATGCTTTTGGAATGCAAGGTCTACCGGTTCCGCGCCCATTCCATGTTCGACGCCCAGCTATACCGTGACAAGGCAGAGGTCACCGAGTGGCGCAAGCGCGGCCCGATCCTTCGCTTCCAGTCGTGGCTTCTGGAAAACAATCTGATCCACACCGAAGATGTCACCGCCATCGAGACAGCGGCCGATGCCGAGATCGCCGAGGCTGTCGCCTTCGCCGAAGCCGCAACCTGGGAGCCTGTCGAAACGCTCACGGCGCATGTGCTCGGCCCGCAGCCCGACCCGCCAACGCTGTTTGTACCATCGGGAAATACGGTGGAAACGACCTATCGCGAGGCCGTCAAGCAAGGTATCCGCGATGCCCTTATGCGCGACGACCGGGTTTTCTTGATGGGCGAGGATGTGGGCGCCTATGGCGGCTGCTACGCTGTGTCCAAGGGATTGCTGGACGAATTTGGGGAAGATCGGATCCGCGACACGCCTCTGTCGGAATCGGGCTTCACCGGCGCGGGTATCGGGGCTGCGGTCGCGGGGATGCGTCCCATCGTCGAGTTGATGACGGTGAACTTTTCTCTGCTGGCACTGGATCAGATCCTGAACTCGGCCGCCACGCTGCGCCATATGTCGGGGGGGCAATTCGGCGTGCCACTGGTCATCCGCATGGCCACTGGCGCAGGCAAGCAATTGGCGGCGCAGCATTCCCATAGTCTTGAAGGTTGGTACGCGCATATTCCCGGACTGAAGGTGCTGGCCCCCGCAACCCTGGAGGATGCGCGCGGGATGCTTTGGACAGCCCTCGAAGACCCCGACCCGGTGCTGATCTTTGAAAACGTGATGCTCTACAACCGCTCTGGCGAAATCGACGAGGCGGCGGGCGCCGTCGATATCTCTAGCGCCGTGATCCGGCGGGACGGGTCAGATATCAGCCTGATCACCTATGGCGGGTCTCTGTTCAAGACGCTTGACGCGGCCGAGCAGTTAGCCACGGACGGGATCACGGCGGAGGTGATCGACCTGCGCAGCCTGCGCCCGTTGGATGATGCGACGATCCTGGCTTCGGTTCAGAAGACGCGGCGCGCGGTGATTGTCGATGAGGGTTGGCGGTCCGGCGCATTGGCCGCCGAAATCTCAGCCCGCATCATGGAAAACGCCCTTTGGTCACTGGATGCCCCGGTGGCGCGGGTCTGCTCGGCTGAAGTGCCGATTCCCTATCCCAAACACCTGGAGACGGCAGCAATTCCGCAGGTGGGCGGCATCGTCGCGGCGGCCAAGTCGTTGTTTGGGAACTGAGATGGGGATTTTCGCAATGCCATCTCTTGGTGCCGACATGGAAGACGGCACCCTCGTCGAATGGATGATCGCCCAAGGCGACCTCGTTTCGCGCGGCGATGTCGTCGCCGTGGTCGAAACCCAGAAAGGCGCAATAGAAATCGAGTGTTTCGAGGCCGGCGAGGTATCGGAGCTGTTGGCATCCGTTGGCCAGGTCGTTCCGGTGGGCGCCCCTTTGGCACTGATCGGGGCCGGCGATGCGCCAAAGCCAGAGCTGGTCGCCGCACCAGTGCCGCGCGCCGCGCCGAAACCTCCGGACGTCAGTCCGCCGCCTGCTCCGGACGTGCGTGTCGTCGGCGCCGTCTCACCCATACCGGGGCCATCCTTGGCGGAAGAGACACGCGCAACACCGGCGGCACGGGCGCGCGCATCGGAGTTGACCATCGACCTTGACGGCATAAAGGGAACCGGCCCGGATGGCGTGATCGTTCTGGGCGACATCGACAGAGCCCGCGAAACCGAAGGGGCGGCAGCGCGACCGACCCCTTCACCGCCGACCGACCCCAAGGCCGAAATGCGCAAGGCCATCGCAGCGGCCATTGCCCGTTCAAAGCGGACCATCCCCCATTTCTACCTGTCCCAAACCATCGACATTCAGTCTGCGATGAACCGTCTGGCAGACCTGAATGCCAAGCGTGCCCCGACCGACCGGCTGCTTTTCGGCGCAATGGTCCTGCGTGCGGCGGCCCTTGCAGCCCGTGCCTGTCCGACGTTGAACGGTCACTATGAGGGCGACATCTTTCGCCCGGCGCCAGAGGTTCATGCCGGGCTCGCCATCGCGCTTCGTGGCGGCGGCCTTGTGGCACCCGCCGTGATGCGGGCCGACGCTCTGGGCCTGGATGAGACCATGGCCGCCATGCGCGACCTTGTGAGCCGTGCCCGTGCCGGGCGGCTGCGCGGGTCGGAGATGACGGCGGGCACGATCACCGTCTCAAGCCTCGGCGACAGCGGGGCAGAGGCCATGGGCGGTGTCATTTTCCCGCCGCAGGTCGCACTGGTCGGCGTGGGGGCGCCACAGGTCCGGCCATGGGTCGTCGACGGCCAGGTCGAGCCCCGCCATGTGATCACCGTAACGTTGGCCGCCGATCACCGGGTCAATGACGGGCGCCAGGCGTCCCGTTTCCTGGCCGCTTTCGAAACCCATCTCACGTCGCCGGAGTGCCCATGACCCAGGACGAAATCCGCGCAGCCTTTCTTGATGAGCTGGTGAATGTCGCCCCCGACATCGACCCCATGACCGTGGCGGTAGACGATCACCTGCAAGACGACCTTGAGTTGGACTCGATGGACATCCTCAACCTCGTCACCGCCCTACATACGCGGTTCGGTGTCGACGTGGCCGAAGCGGAATACGGACAGATCGCCACGCTCGCATCGGCTGTCCCGTTCATTGCGGAACGGCTGGGATAGGGGGCGGGGCCAGCTTACTCTGCGGCTCGGGCGTCCGCTGGGGTCCGGTCGGACAACCAGCCTTGAAAGAAGCCCTCAGCGTCTTGCAGATTGGTGCGTGCACGCGGGCTGAGCCCTTCATGAACTTTGCCGAAGGCATAACCTGTTATCGCCAGGATGAACGCCTCTGGCTCTGCGCCATAGAGCGTCTTGGCCAAAGCCAGAACCGCCGCGGGGCTAAGCGAATGACTTGAAAGCGCGCCTTCTCCCGCGGGCTTGATCCTGTTGAAGTGGAAGCCGTCTGGCGCGTCCATCGCGGCATCTGCAAAGATGACTTGGCGTGCATCTGCCACCCAAAGGGCGTGATCGACGGTAAGTTGGTAGTCGGTCCGCACCTCCAACCCGGACAGTCCCAGGGCTGCCATCCCGGAGGCAAAGGCAGGCCCCAACCCGTCATCGCAGCGGCCTGGATTGCCGTATCCAATGAGCTTGATCAACTGTCCGTCGCGCGGCTGGCGATCACCGATCCGCTGGCATCGATCACGTCAACCTTCAGCGGCATCTGCCCCAAAGCATGGGTTGCGCAAGACAGACATGGGTCATGGGATCGGATCGCAACTTCCACTTGGTTCAGCATTCCTTCCGTAATCTCCGGCTGGCCCGAGATTTGCTTGATCGCCACGTCTTTGACGGCCCGGTTCATCCCTTCGTTGTTATGCGTGGTCGAGACAATGAGGTTGCAATAGGTCACCTGGTCGTTCTCATCGACTTCGTAGTGGTGGATCAGATTGCCGCGCGGTGCCTCGATCACACCGATGCCTTCGAACCGGCGGTCACCGGTCGCCCGCAGTTCCGTGCCTTGCAGATCAGGGTCGTGGAGCAATTCGCGGATCTTCTCAACGCAGTGCAGAACTTCGATCATCCGGGCCCAATGATTTGCCAGGATCGCGTGGGCGACGCCGCCATTCGCGGCGATCAACTCATCACGTGCGGCATTGGCGAGCGGCGTGTCGATGAAATCGATCGTGTTCATCCGCGCCAGCGGTCCCACCCGATACCAGCCGTCATCCGGGCCGAGCGACTTGAAGAAAGGAAATTTCATGTAGGACCAAGGCCGCACATCTTCCGTGATAACGTCGCAATAGGCCTCGCAGGGAAGCTGATCGAACAGCCGGTCACCAGCCTGGTTGATGGCCCTGAGATTGCCATCATATAGATCAAGCGCGCCGTCACCTTCGCGCACAATCGACATGTAATGCGAAGGGAAAGCTGCGAAATTCTGCACAGTCTCCATGTGTTCCAACGTGTAGTTCCGCGCCAAGGCCAGGGCATCCAGCGCCCAGGCTTCCATGTCGGCGAGATCCTTCAAGAAGGCATCGCGCTTTTCGATCGGCAGGTTCTGGTTGATCCCACCGGGAATGGCGGCTGTCCCATGGATCTTCTTGCCCGCCGTCGCCTCGATGATGTCTTGGCCGAATTTCCGCATCATGATGGCGCGGCGGCCAAGTTCAGGATGTTCTTTCAGCACTTCGAAGATGTTGCGCTTTTCGGCGGGTGCGCAGAAGCCGAACAACAGATCAGGCGCGGCAAGGTGGAAGAAATGCAGCACGTGGCTTTGCATGACCTGACCGTAATGCATCAGCCGCCGCATCTTTTCGGCCGTGGGCGGCGGCCTGTCGACGCCCGCGATCTGATCCATGGCCTTGGCCGCGGCCAAGTGATGACTGACGGGGCAGATGCCACATAGACGCTGCACGATGACGGGGACTTCCCACATCAAGCGGCCTCGGATGAATCGCTCGAACCCGCGGAATTCCACGATGTGCAACCGGGCCTCGTCGACATTGCCATCTGCATCCAGATGGATCGTCACCTTGCCATGACCTTCGACCCGTGTGACCGGCGAAATCTCGATCAGCCTTGGCTCAGACATGGGCGGTCCTCCCTCGGATCTCGACTTTCAGTCAAATCGAATGCTTTCCCGCTCGAACCCATCGAACTTGCCGTCGAGCAGCTTGCTTAGCGCATTGAAGATAACGTCGCCGGTCGGGGCGCAGCCGGGGATCTGGACGTCGATCTCGACCACTTCCGAACAGGGATAGACCTTGTCGAGCAACAGCGGCAGTGCAGGGTCGTTGGGGATGTTGTGCGTGACGTTTCGGATGTCGCGCCCGGTGATATAGGCTTCCTCCAGACATTCGCGCAGCGGCGCGTCGGAATGCATGACCGCGTTCCGCATCGCTGGCAGGCCGCCCATGATGGCGCATTGCCCAAGCGCAATCAGGACGTCGCAATTGCGCCGGAAGTCTCTTAAAACGTGGACGTTTTCTTCGTTGCAACAGCCGCCTTCGATGATCCCGATATCGCAGCGATGCCGGAAGGATTTGATATCAGTCAGCGGTGATCTGTGTATCTCGACGCGCTGCATAAGGTCGATCAGATGCTCATCCATGTCGAGGATGGCCATGTGACAGCCAAAGCACCCGGCGAGGGACGCGGTCGCGACGCGGGCCTTGCGCGGCTCAGTCATCAGCCTTGGCCTTGGCGTTTGATCCAATCAGGCCGTGGTCAGAATCACGCTCTCCGATGGGTCTGCTGAAGCCAACGCGCTTGCGGATAATGCAGCCCACGGGACAGACGTCTGCGGATACCGCCACATCGTCAATAGTGGCGTCCGTATGGGCCAGATCGGGGCCGTTCACGGCAACATGGCGGTGAATGCCGCGGCCCACATAGCCGAAGATGCCTTTCCCATCGATGTCTTGGGACGCGCGGATGCATCGCCCGCAGGAAATGCAGCGATTGGTGTCCAACGCGATGTCAGGGTGGGAGGCGTCGACCGGGCGGCACGGCTCCAGGTAGGGGAACCGCGTCGGGTCGGTCATGTCGAGGCGGTATGCCATCGCCTGCAATTCGCAATTCCCGCTCGCCTCGCAGATCGGGCAGAGATGGTTGCCTTCATGAAACAGCATCTCAACCAGATCGCGCCGCATCTTGTTGATATGTGGCGTCTCATTTTCCACCACGGCATCCGGCGGCGCGGGTTCTGTGCAGGCCGCCACGCTGCGGCCATTGCATTTGACCGTGCAAACCCGGCAGCCGCCTTGATGGCGCAGCCCCTCGTGGTCGCAGAGCCGCGGGATGTAGACCCCCGCCGCATCCGCCGCTTCCATGATGGTCTGTCCATCGCGCGCCGCGATCTCGACCCCGTCAATCTCGAACCGAAGACCGCTCATGCCCCGAAATCCTTGTCGAAGATGTAGGAGCGCCGCTTCGCCAGATGCCGCGCGTCGCTAATCGCCGATTGGATATCGAAAGTGGCGCGCAACCTATCCTCGGGCGCCTTCACCATCGCGGAATAGACCAGTGGGAAGTTGTCCAAGGTTGACAGGATCGGGTTAGGGGATGTCATGCCCAGACCGCAGCGGCTGGTCTCAACGATCGTCTGCGACAGGTCGCGCATATAGTCGATATCGGCGGGGTTTGCCTTCCCCGCTCGGAACTTCGCCACGGCCTTCTGCAAGAACACGTTGCCGACCCGGCAGGGCGTGCAATAGCCACAGCTTTCGTGGACGAAGAACGACATGTAGTATTCCACGATCTCCAAGACGTTCCGGTCGCCCGAAAAGATCACGATAGCGCCCCCGGTCGACAGGTCGTCGAAGGTTAGTTTGCGGTGGAACATGTCGCGGGCGATCATCGCGCCGCTTGGCCCGCCAACCAGGACGGCAGCGGCGTCTTCACCGCCGACGGCGACCAGCATGTCCCGAATGCTCATGCCATAGGGCCATTCATAGACACCGGGGTTGAGGCAATCGCCGGACACGCTGAACAGTTTGGTCCCGTGGCTGCCCGCAATCCCCATGTCGAAGAACCACTTGGCGCCCCCATCCATAATGCGGGCGGCATGGCAGAACGTCTCTACGTTGTTCACCACCGTTGGACAGCCCAGATATCCATGTGTGGTTGGAAAGGGGGGCCGGGTCTTCGGTTCACCCGGAAGACCTTCGCAAGAAGAGATCAGCGCGCCTTCGGCCCCGCAGATATAGGCACCGGCGCCGATTTGCAGCCGGACATCGAAGTCGAAACCGTCGACGCCCAGGATGTTGCTGCCAAGCAGGCCCCGAACCCGGCGATCCGCCAGCACGTCTTCAAGCAACTCCCGCAGATAGACGTATTCCCCTCGAAGATAGAGTATTCCTTCCCGTGCGCCGACGGCCCGGGCGGCAATCGTCATGCCTTCGATCGTCAGACGCGGGCGTTCTGTCAGCAAAACGCGATCCTTGAAGGTTCCCGGTTCTCCTTCATCCGCGTTGCAGATGACGAACCGCCTGTGCCCGCCAGCGGTGCTGGCAAAGCGCCATTTCTGGCCCGTTGCAAACCCGGCGCCGCCACATCCGCGCAATCCGCTTCGTTCGATGCTTTCAATGATCTGCGCAGGCGTCGCCGCAGCCGCAGCGCGCAACCCTGCATCTTGGGGAACGTCGCCCAGAAGCACGCATCCGGCATGGCGTATATTGTTGTCGACCATCCTGCGCGCCCGCTCGATGGGCGTGAGGTCGTCAAACCGGTCCGATATCAGATCTTCGGGGCGCGTGCCGTCCTTCAACCTGGCGGCAAACAGGCGGGCGCTTTCTGGGGTAAGCGAAGTCAGCACGATATCGTTGACCATAGCTGCCGGAGCTTGGTCGCACAGACCGATGCAAGGGGTGCATTCGAGCGAAAAAGCACCATCGGCCGAGGTTTCGCCCGTCTTGATGCCAAGCACCGTCTCGAAGGCGGCCTGAACTTCGGCAAGGCCTGCAAACCGGTCCACGATGTCGTCGCACAGACGGATGGTGACGCGTCCCCTCGGCGTCAGCGACAGGAAGGCGTAGAAGCTTGCAACCCCTTCCACTTCGATTGGTTTCAGCCCGGTCAGCTCCGCAATTCTTAGGATGGCATCCTGGGAAATGACACGCTGTGCGTCCTGGACCGCGCGCAAGATATCGAGCATTCGACCATGGTCATTGTCGAACGCAGCGCAGATCTGTTCGATCTGAACCTGATTGGAGGCCGCTGGCTCTAGCCCTTCGTCGGCCGCATTCTTTCCGGTGGACATGACGTATCTCCCGTCCGGTAGAATGGGCATACGATCGCGGCGCTTGATTTGATCTCCGTCAACCAACTTCCCCAAAGGATCTGGCTTTGCGGAAACACGCCAATGGCCTGGTATGACCTTCCGCCATCCAGCGGCGGAGACCAAATGCGGTTGCCTGGATCAGTCTGACAATCGGCGGAACATGCAGTTCCGTCATCACAAAAGCATAGATGAAGATGACATGTCGCGCGTCTGGACGTGTGGACAGGACCCATTGCGGCCGCTGGGCGGATTGCGCCGACCGAACACGCCTGACGCAGAGCAGCGACTAAAGCGTCACGGCGTCGCGGCCTGTGCGCAGGCCAAACTGCAGCCTGCATGGTCGCCAGACGACCCATCGCCCAGCGACTCTTTCTTGCGCCGTGTCATCCGCTCAGGGGCTCGGCCGGTCCGTTGGCTCAGAGGTCAGATAGTGAACCTTCTCATCCGGGTTCATGCATATGGCGATCTGTTCAGCGTCCAGGCTCTCCTCCTCCTCAAGCCGGTCAATCAGGCGCCGCAACGCATCCTCATGTTTCTCCAAGATGTCCGACGCCCGTGCTTCCGCCTCCCGCAGCAATCCGATCACCGCAACGTCCACCTTTGCCGCCGTTTCGTCAGCATGCTCACGGGGGCGGGCGATGGATTGGCCGAGGAAGGGATGATCCTCGCTCTCGCGCAGGTCGATGGGCCCAAGCGCTTCACTCATCCCCCAGCGCGCCACCATGGAGCGGGCCAATTCCGTTGCGCGATGGATGTCATCGTCCGCGCCAGAGCTTACGCTGCCCAGCAGATGCTTCTCAGCGGCCCGCCCGGCCAGAAGGATGGCCAGCTGGGTGCTCAGGTAGTCTTCGGCCACGGTGTGATGTTCCTCCTTGGCCAGCATATGGGTTCCACCGAGGCTGCGCCCCCGTGGGATGATCGTCACCTTATAGAGCGGGTCAGCCCCCGGCAGATGATATGCGACGGTCGTATGCCCTGCCTCGTGAACGGCCAGACGGTGCTTTTCATCGGGTTGGATGGCCAGGGTGCGGACGGTGCCCATCATCACCTTGTCGCGGGCTTCCTGCAGATCGCCTTCCGTGATGTTTTCGCCATGACGGCGGGCGGCTTGGATGGCAGCTTCATTGAGCAGGTTCTTCAGGTCCGCGCCCGAAAACCCGGGCGTTCCATCGGCCATGGCATCCAAGTCGCCTGGATGTGCCAAAGGCAAATCGCGCGCATGGATGTCGAGAATGGCGCGCCGCGCGACCCGGTCGGGCAGATTCAGCACCACATGCCGGTCGAAGCGACCGGGGCGCAGAAGCGCCGGGTCCAACACGTCGGGGCGGTTGGTGGCGGCCAGCACGACCACTGCCTCTTTGCCCGCGAAGCCATCCAATTCTGCCAGGATTTGGTTGAGCGTCTGTTCACGCTCGTCATGGCCGCCGCCCAGGCCCGTGCCGCGCGTGCGGCCAATACTGTCCAGCTCGTCGATGAAGATAACCGAGGGCGCGGCCTCACGCGCGGCTTCGAACATCTTGCGAACGCGGCCCGCACCGACACCCACGAATACTTCGATGAATTCCGACCCGGATGTCGAAAAGAAGGGCACATCCGCTTCCCCCGCTAGCGCCTTTGCCAGCAGCGTCTTGCCGGTTCCCGGAGGGCCCATCAACAAAACGCCATGGGGCACCTCGGCGCCAACGCGCTGGAAGCGCTCCGGCTCGCGCAGGAACTCGACCAACTCGGCGACCTCTTTCTTGGCCTGATCCTGCCCCGCGACATCGGCAAAGGTCACGTCATGCTGCCGCTCGCTGGGCTTGTCGAACCGCCCGGCGAACAACCCACCCGCACCGCCTGGGCCAAGACCACCGGCCATGCGGCCCATCATCCGCCTCTGAAACCAGAGATAGACGGCCAGGATCAGGACCCACGGCAGGAAATAGGCCAGGATCGAACCCCGAGGCGCGGCCTCAGCCGTGATCTCGATCCCGTTCTCCTCCAACAGGGGCAGTAGCGTTGCGTCACCTTGGGCAGGTGTGACGGCGCGGTATTCGACACGGTCGCCGCCGTGACCTGCGGTGACGGTGATCGCGTCGGCCTCCAGATGAGCCGCCGTGACGACGCCGTCGCTGATGAGTGCCTTCACCTCGCTATAGGGCAGCGTCGTGACGTTCGGCCCGGTCGTCGTGCCGATGGAATAGAGTACCGCGAAGGCGATCAGAGCCCACATGATAGCTATGGCGGCCCACCAGGACGGCTGCGGCTTCGGTGTCTGGTCTGGGCCACGGGTTGGTGCCGGCATGGGGTTCCCCCGGAATTTCCGGTCATGCTGCAATGCATGTGGATGCACTGCGTTGACGCCCGTCAATGTGGGCAAGCCACATGTCGGCTAAATTCAAGCGCATCCACCCTGTGGAGGTGCCCTTTGGATCAGTCCGAGATCGTCGCCTTCCTTTCCTCCGCTCAGGCTTTCCGTGCGGCAGGCGATCAGATTCCCGCCGACGCGGAGGTCGAGATCGTCGAAACCCATGGGGCTTACGTCTTCTTATGCGGCGATGTGGCCTTCAAGCTGAAACGGGCGGTGATCTACGATTATATGGATCTGGGCACGGTGGAGCGTCGGCACACCATGCTCCTGCGTGAGTTGGATTTGAACGCCCCGACCGCACCAATGATCTACCGCGATGTTTTGCCGGTGACGCAACAGCCAGATGGGTTGGCCCTGGGCGGGGATGGACCTGTGGTGGATTGGGTCTTGCGAATGTGGCGCTTTCCGGCCGAGGATGAGTTTGAGGCGCTCGTGGCGCGCGGGGCCTTTGACGATGACCTGCCCTCCGCAACGGGCGAGGCCATCGCCGCCTACCACGGGGCCGCGCCGGTGATCCATCGCGAAGGTGGTCGGTTGATTGCCGACATCCTGGCCGAACTGGGCCGCGTCTTCGCGGAGTATCCAGGAGAGGAGGGGACGGAGCGGGTCGCGGAGTGGCGCGAAGCCTCCGCCGCAGCCTTGTGCGACGTCCAGCTGCTTCTAGACCAGCGGGGGGCGGACGGCCATGTGCGGCGCGGCCATGGTGATCTGCATCTCAGGAACCTTGTCCTCATCGAAGGGCGGCCCGTCCTCTTCGATGCGCTCGAATTCGATGAGACTCTGGGAACCTGCGATGTGCTTTATGATGTAGGCTTCCTCGTCATGGATCTGTGCCACCGCGGTTTGCCGCAACAGGCTTGCCGCGTCCTTGATGCTTGGCTGCGCGAGGCGCGGGGCGCCGAGGATGCGGGCCTTGCCGCGCTGCCGCTCTTCCTGTCTGTCAGGGCCGCGATCCGCGCGATGGTTCTTTTGCAGACCGATAAAGCGCGTAGCCAACAGGGCGCGTCGGCCGCGTCGGTCCGGGCGCTTCTGGACTTGGCCTGCCATGCGCTTTCGCCTGCGCCGCCGCAGTTGATCGCGGTGGGCGGCTATTCCGGCACTGGCAAGAGCATCCTTGCCCGTCATCTTGCCCCTGGCCTCGGGGCAGACCCCGGTGCGGTCCTCCTGTCCTCCGATCTCGAACGCAAGGTCGGCCTGCCCAAGGACCGCCCTTTGGGCGCAGACCATTATTCCCCGAAGGATCGGGAAGCGGTGTATCGGCGCTTTTTCCAACGGGCCGAAACCGTTCTCAGCGCTGGTCACGCCGCTATTCTCGACGCGACCTTCTTGGATGCGGGCCTGCGTCAAGTGGCTGGCGATCTTGCACGCCGAACAGGCGTGCCATTCCACGGCTTCTGGTTAGATGCGCCCCAGGCCGTATTGGAGGCGCGCGTTCTGACCCGATACGGCGGGCCGTCGGACGCAGATATCTCTGTCCTGCGGTGCCAACTGGAACGACCGATCGGAGTGTTGGATTGGCATCGTCTGGATGCCTCGAACACCCCCGAAGCCACGCTTCGCGCGGCCCGCGATGCAATGCTCCGATCTCAGGCAGGAAGACGGTTGCATGAACGATCATACGACCCGACATCGTGACAGCTTCGCCGCCTTTGGTGGAAAAACACGGCCGAAAATGGCTCGCCGCAGAGGCGATTGCCCCGCTTATCGACCGTTGAAGATCGGAGAAACGGGATGCTGCGTTTTTTCATCCTGATCGCCATTTCAACGACCTTGGGCGCCCTGGTGCTCCTCCTCTGGGGGTGGGCGGCGGCCTCGTCGCGCCTTCACACGCTGTCAACCCGCGCCCAGTTGGCGCAGACGCGCCACGGCCCTCTCGAATATGCGCTTGCAGGCGGTGGTCCGACCGTCCTCGTGATCCATGGTGCTGGCGGTGGCTTTGACCAGGGTGAGTTGATCGCCACGCACTTTATTGCCCCATGTTTCCGCATCCTGGCCGTGTCGCGCTTCGGTTATCTTGGTACCCCCATGCCATCGGATGCCTCACCGATGTCGCAAGCCGACGCGCTGGCAGACCTGCTTTTGACATTGGAAACCGGACAGGTCGGTGTCTTCGCCATGTCGGGTGGCGTCCCACCGGCAATCGAGTTGGCCAGGCGCCATCCTGACCTCTTCTCTGGCCTTGTGCTGTTATCTTCCGCCCCATTTGGTTCCATGCCCGATCCCGCCGCGAACCGGGCCGTGCCGCCTTGGGTTTTCCGGGCATTCTTCGCATCAGAACTACCCTTTGCCGCCATGGCGCGCCTCAGGCCAGCGTTGTTGCGGCAAATCTTCGATGCGCGCCCAGACCTGATGGCCGATGCAGCCCTTGAAGACCGGGCGTTGGTCGACGCCCTGATCGCCGCATTCCCACCCGTGACCCATCGTAGAGCCGGACTTGCCAATGAAAGGGCTGCATTGGATCCGGCCGTTGGCCACGCGCTGTCGATGATCAAGCTACCGGTTCTGGTCGTCCATGCGGAAGACGATACGATCACGCCGGTTTCGGTTGCCGATCACCTCGCCAACCATTTGCCGGACGCGCGGCTGATGCGATTTGCGGCTGGCGGGCACCTTCTCATCGGTCACGGGGCTGAGATCCGCAATGCAGCGTCGAACCACCTGCTGCATGGCAACGGATCCAGCGACGATGACCCATATCAACTCTGCCCCGGCTAAACGCGGCGTATTGAGCCTGGACTGCATATCGGGGCCGAAGGATGCGAACGCGTCACCCGGCCTGAGCCGGGCGGCATGCCAGTGGTGAGGGTTCGGACAATGCGCGGGCCGCTTCATGTTGGCTCAGAAACACGCGGCCCGTCAGGTCATCCAGGAAATGACCACGCTCCAAGCGATCCATCACTGGCCCTTTCACCTCCGATAGATGCAGCGTCACGTCCATTTCTGACAGGCGGGTGTTGATCGCCTCCAACGACTCCAGCGCGCTCAAGTCGATCTCGTTGATTGCCGTGCATTGCAAGATCACGTGCCGAATGGCGGGATCGCCCGCTACACGGGCATGGATATGGTCTTCGAGGTAGCGGGCATTGGCGAAGTAAAGGCTTTCATCCACCCGCAGGGTCACCACATGGCGGTCCGTCAGGACCTTGTGGCGCAGGATATTTCTGAAATGCTCCGTCCCGGGGACGCGCCCCACCTCTGCGATATGCGGGCGGGAAGAGCGGTGCAGATGCAGCAGGATCGACACTGCGACCCCGGTCGAGACGCCGACCTCAACGCCGAAGGCCAGGGTCAGGGCAATTGTCGTGGCCACGGCGGCGAAATCGGCCTTCGAATAGGTCCAGGCGCGGCGAAGAATGCCAAGATCCACAAGGCTGAGGACCGCGACGATGATGGTGGCGGCCAGCGTCGCCTTGGGCAGGAAGTGGATCAGCGGTGTCAGCGTCAGGGCCGCCAAGGCAAGCCCCGCGGCTGTGAACGCGCCGGCGGCGGGTGTCCGCGCACCTGCATCGAAATTCACGACCGACCGGGAAAAGCCGCCGGTGACGGGAAAGCCGCCGGTGAAGGCGGCGCCCAGATTGGCGGCGCCTAGGCCGATCAATTCCTGATCGGGGTCGATACGTTGGCGGCGCTTGGCGGCCAGCGTCTGGGCGACCGAGATCGACTCCACGAAGCCGATGATCGAGATCAGAAGCGCGGGCAGCGCAAGTTGCCGGATCAGATCGGGCGAGAAGCCGGGCAGGGTGAGCGGCGGCAGTGCTTGGGGCACCGCGCCGACGATGGCCACACCTTGGGCGGCGAGGTCGAAGTGCCAAACGGCGTAGGTTGTGGCGGCGATTGCAGCGACGGGGCCAATCTTGGTGAGCGTGTCGGCAGCGGCTTCGGTCAGGCGCAGACGGCGGAGAAGCGGCTTCAGACCGGACCGAACCCAAAAGAGAAACGCCGTCGCCGCGGCCCCAAGGGCCAGGGTCATCGGGTTGGTTTCAAGGATGTTGCCCGCCAGGGACGCAAGTAGAACGGGCAGGGTGTGGCCATGGGCCTCGATCCCGAAGATGTGGCGCAACTGGCTAGCGGCGATCAAGATGCCGCTGGCGGTGATGAACCCCGCTATCACGGGATGAGACAGATAATTCGCAATCGCCCCAAGCCGCAGCAGACCCAACAAGACCAGCATCGCCCCCGACAAGCCCGCCAGGGTCAAAGCCGCGACGGCATACCCGGCTGTGCCTTGTTCCACGACGTTTCCCAAGGCCGCGGCCGTCATCAGCGACACCACCGCCACAGGCCCCACCGCCAGCGCGCGGCTGGTGCCAAAGATCGCATAGAGAAGGATCGGGGCGATGGATGCATAAAGGCCCGCCTCGGGTGGCAGCCCGGCCAGCAGCGCGTAGGCAAGGGATTGTGGGATCAGCATGATCGTCACGATCACCGCCGCAAGCAGGTCGCCTGACAGGTCGCGGCGGCCATAGGCCCGGCCCCAGCTAAGCACCGGCAGGTATCGGGCCAAGCGCATCGCGTCAGTCGCTGGCGGCAGTTTCGGGTCGGCCTGCCTGCCGTGCCGTCCAAAGACTGGTCGAACGCGCGCCGGATCGGCAATAGGCCAAGACCGGACCGGGCAACTCGCTCAGGGCGACGTGGAAGGCTGCGCTATCGTCTTCGTCAAGATCGCCCGGCACGATAGGTAGATAACGCGCCTGCAAGCCTTCCTTTTTCGCGGCGGCGGCGATCTGGTCAAAGGGCGGCTGGTCCGGGGCTTCGCCGTCGGGCCGATTGCAGATGATGGCCCGAAAGCCCAGCTGGGCGAGTGTCGGCAGGTCATCCGGCGCGATCTGCGCGCCAACGGACAAGTCGGGGGTGAGGGGGCGGATATCCATCGCTCAGATCCCGTTGACCGGGACCTTCAGCACCGGATTGCCTTGATCGTCCGTCGGCACTTCGCCCCCGCGCATGTTCACCTGCAAGGACGGAAGGATCAGCTTGGGCACGGCCAGCGTGGCGTCCCGTTCCTCGCGCATCTTCACGAAGGCTTCGCGGGTGGTGCCGCCACCCACATGGATGTTGTGGGCCTTCTCGTCGGCGACTGTGGTCTCCCACTGGATATCTCGACCATTCGGCCCGTAATCATGGCACATGAAAAGACGCATCTCTCCGGGAAGGGTCAGCACTTTCTGAATGCTGTCATAAAGCTCGCCCGCATCACCGCCTGGAAAGTCGGCCCGGGCCGAGCCGCCGTCTGGCATGAACAGCGTGTCGCCAACGAAGGCCGCATCGCCCATCACATGGGTCATGCAGGCGGGCGTGTGACCGGGCGTGTGCATGGCAAAGCAAGTCATGCCGCCGACGTCATACGTGTCTCCGTCCTCGAACAGCGCGTCGAACTGGCTGCCGTCGCGCTGGAATTCGGTGCCTTCATTGAAGACCTTGCCGAAGGTTTCCTGCACGACCTTGATATTGGCGCCGATACCGACCTTGCCACCCAGCTTCTCCTGCAGATAGGGCGCGGCGGAGAGGTGGTCGGCATGGACGTGGGTCTCGATGATCCAGTCGACGGTCAGGCCCCGGCGCTCAACCTCGGCGATCAGCGTGTCGGCGTGATCATAGGTGATCCGGCCCGCCGCGTAGTCGATATCCATGACGCTATCGACGATGGCGCAATGGTCGCTTGCGGGGTCTTTGACGATATAGCTGATTGTGTTGGTGGCCTCATCGAAGAAGCCGTCGACCTTGGGATGGGTTTTCATATCAATGGGGTAAGTCATTGTCTCTCCTCCTAGGCTTGCGCGGTGGGTGTGGGTGTCAGGAGCCGGGCGATCCAGATGCCCGCGATCACGGCAGCGACGAACAGGAAGACGTGCCCGTTACCGGTGCCCAAGGCTGGCAATGCGCCGCCGGGGCAGAAGCCGGCCATGCCCCAGCCGATTCCGAACAGGGCCGAGCCGCCGACGAGGCGCGCATCCAGATCGGTCTTGGTGGGGATTAGGAACCGCGTCTCCAACAGGGGGCCGGGCGCGCGCAGCACGAAGCGATAGCCAAGTGCGGTGACCGCAAGCGCACCGCCCATGACGAAGGCGAGGCTTGGGTCCCAACTTCCGGCGAAATCGAAGAAATTCAGAACTTTGGCCGGGTTCGCCATGCCCGACAGAGAGATGCCGATGCCAAAGATCAGGCCGGTGAGGTAGCTTGCGATGAGGCGCATGGGCCTTAGCCTCCCAGAACGTGGCGGATCACGTAGACCGTGAACGCGGTGGTGAACATGAATGTCAGCGTGGCGACGATGGATCGGGTCGAGATACGGGCCATGCCGCAGACGCCGTGGCCCGATGTGCAGCCCGATCCATAGGTCGCGCCGAGTCCAACGATGAGGCCGCCTATGATCAGCATGGGCGTCGTGACAGGCACCTGAACGGCTGGCATTTGCCCCGTCAGCAATAAGATGACGCCTGGCCCAGTAGTCATCCCGGCCAGTAGGGCGGCGCGCCAATCCCATTCGGACATGGCGGTTGGGGTGACGAGGCCGGAAAGGATACCCGTGGCGCCCATGATGCGGCCCATGAGACCCATGAGCATCACGGCGGCAATGCCGACGAGGACACCGCCGAGAAGGGATTGGAATGGGGTGAAAAGGGTTTCCATGGTTTGGATCCTAGTTTTGGCGTTGGGCCGCGTGTTGACGGCGATCAAGGTCGAGGGATGGCGAATTGGCCGACCAGAAAGGCGAAAGGTACAAGTTCGGGTCACTTTCCGGGGCGAAATGCCCAATTTATGCAGACTTTAGCGCCGCCCTCTGGCGCCGTCGGTGACTTTGTCACCTCCGCCAAGGCCGCCCCTGGGGTCAGTCTTCGCCGAGCCGTTCCAGCGCCATGCGATCCAACAAGGTGATCGTGCCGCGGGCCTGTTCGATCCAACCGCGGCGCTGGAATTCCTGCAACTGGCGCGAGACGACTTCGCGCGCCGTGCCGAGTTCGACGGACAGCTTTTGGTGCGTCGTCTCCAACCGGTCGCGCCCGGCGCTAAGCTCGACGAGTTTCTGCGCGAGGCGGATGTCGATACGTTGGAAGGCGACTTCGTCGATGACCAAAAAGAGGTCGGTGATCCGCTTGGAAAAGGCGGCGAAGACGAAATTGCGAAAGGCGGGCGAGGTGGCGACCAATTCGTCGAAGATGCCGCGGGGAACGGCGGCGGCGCGCACGGGTGTCTCCGCGATACCTTCGGCGGAATAGTCATCATAGGCAAGCAGGCAGGCGGTGGTCAGCACGCAGCTTTCGCCCGCATGGATGCGGTAGAGGACGATTTCCCGCCCGGTATCGGATACTTGTTGGACCCGGACAGTGCCGTCGAGAAGGAACAGCATGTTTTCGGGCGAGTTGCCTGGGCCGAAGATGATGGACCCTTCGGGCAGGTTGGTGACGCGGCTGCGGGCCAGGAGGTGGTCGCGGATTGGACGTTCCAGCCGGGCGAGGCCAGGGAAGCGCGCGGTCCAGTCGTCGGTCGTTTGGTCCATGGATGTCATGTGGGTCAGACCCGGCCTGCCGTCCAGTCCGCCAAGGCGGGCAGGATCGGGTCGAGCGCTTGCTGGAAGGCCGGAACGATGTCCCGGGCCGCGTCGGAGGCGGCGATGGCTTCGCCGGTGAAGTCGCGCGAGGCGAGGAGGCGCTGGTCGCGGTCGCGGATGAGAGTGACCGCCAGCGCGATGCGGATGGGTACGGCTGCGATCTCGGGTGTGGGTTCGGCCTGGAAGGCGTCGATACGCAGCAGAAGCGCCACATCGGGGATCGGACCGCTATCGGCGGCGCCCACATGGCCGACGCGGCCGGTGGCAGCGATGGAGCGAATGGTTAGCGACTGGACAAGCGCGGGGACATCGTCGGACCAGCGGGCATCGGGCAGGTAGGCAACGGTCAGCGGGTCGGGCTTGACCAGGATGCGGTCGGTGGCGATGGCGGCGGGCGCGTCGGGGCGCGGCACGGCCAGGACGCGGGGCCGGCGCGCGCCGGTGCGACCGGGAACGGGCGAAAGGTCGTAGGTGGGCAGCGCGTCGGACGGTGTAAGGGCGCCGATGGCGGCGCAGCCGGACAGGGCAGGGAGGCTTAAAAGGACGGTGCGGCGGGGGAGGTGGGACATCAGGCTACCGCCGATATTCGGGGACACGGTCGCCTTGAAGCAGGCGAGCCGGGTCTCGTTCGATGCGGCGCACCGCGTCGGAGATAGTGCGGATCAGGGCGCGGCCGTCGGCGGCGAGACGGCCATATTCCGGCAGAGTGGTTTGGCCGAATGCACGCAGGCCGGGGGTCACGGATTGAACAGCGGCGGCGATGTCGCCGAGCACTGTTTCGGCGCGCGCAGTCAGTTCCGGCAGATCGCTGGCGATGGCGGTGGCGGCGGCGCTTAGATCGGCCATGGCGGGACCGATATCGGTATCGATTACACTGGTGGCGGCAACGAAGGCATCATCAGCG
Organism: uncultured Jannaschia sp.; assembly: GCA_947494145.1. GTDB lineage: Bacteria > Pseudomonadota > Alphaproteobacteria > Rhodobacterales > Rhodobacteraceae > Jannaschia. The sequence goes on from CANLTZ010000014.1 coordinate 51,769, forward strand.
GAGCGGAGCGTGGCGTCGAGCGTGTCGAGGCTGGGCTCGGCCCTGTCCAGCAGGTCGGTGGCGCGCGTGAGGGCGGCGCGCGCTTCTGTGGCGAGCGGGTCGAGTTGGTCGGTGGCGCCGGTGACGTTGGTGGCGATGCGGTCGAGGGCGGCGCGCGTTTCGGCCGCCGCCGCGCGCAGGTCGGCAAGGGCGGCGGGTAGGTCGTCGCGCAAAGCGGGGGCGGCGGCGTCGAGCGCGGTGCGGGCGCTGGCGAAGAGGGCGCCGCCATCGCCGGTGGTGAGGTCTGTGATCGAGTCGGAGGCTTCCTCGACCGAGTCAGAGGCGTCTTCGACGGCGTCGAAAGCGGCGTCGGCTTGGGTCAGCGCTTGGTCCAGCCGCTCGCCCGCGATGCGGTAGGTCTCCAACGTCACGGGGGCGTCGTCGCGCAGGAGGGTGCGGGTCAGGTCCAGCACCTCGCGCGCGTCGGTGACGGCAGGGGTGATGGCGTCGAAGCCCTCGGTCGCGGCGATCAGGGCGGCGTCGGCATTGGCCAGTGTGCCGCGCACGTCGCCTTCCAGCGCGGCGATGGTGTTGCCAAGGCCGCCGATCTGGGTGGCGGCGGCGGACAGCCCTTCGGTGAGGCCCGCCATGCCGTCGAGTGTGGCATCGAGCTTGCCGGAGGCAGCGTCGAGGTTGGCGATGATGCTTGTGACGCCTTCCCGCGTGCCGGGGCCGGTCATGGTGCGCAGGTCGGTGATGAGGGCGGAGGCTTCTTCGATCAGGCCGGGGACGTCGGCGATCAGGGTTTGCAGCATCGCCGGGCGCGATGGGATGAGGGGCGGACCGTCGCCGTCGACGGGCAAGAAGGGGGCATCGGTCGTCCCGCCCAGCAGCGCGATGTAGGACAGGCCGGTGACGCCCTGGGTGGTGAGTTGGGCGACGGTGTCGGCGCGGACGGGGGTGGCGGTGTCGACCTCTACCTCGACATAGATGAGCGAGGGATCGGGGTCGTGCAGGCGCAGGGATGTGACGCGGCCCACGGGCAGGCCGTTGAAGACGACCTGGCCTGCCTCCGACAGACCCGAAACGTCGCGGAAGAGAATGCCATAGCGGGTCATGTCACGGTCGATGCGCAAGGCCCCGAGCCAGAGGAAGGCGGCGAGGACAGCGCCGAGCCCGGCCAGGGTGAAGAGGCCGATCAGCAGGAAGTTGGCTTTGATTTCCATCAGGTCGCCTTTGACGCGGCGCGGCCCCGGGGGCCGCCGAAATAGTCGCGGATCCAAGGGTGATCGATCTGGCGCAACTCCGCCAGGGGGGCCGTTGCCAGCACGCGGCGTTCGGCCAGGACGGCGACGCGGTCGCAAATGGCGTGGAGCGTGTCGAGATCGTGGGTGACCAGGAAGACCGTGAGCCCGAGCGCGTCGCGAAGTTGCTTGACCAGCGCGTCGAGGGCGGCGGCACCGATCGGATCGAGGCCGGCGGTGGGCTCGTCCAGGAAGACGATTTCGGGGTCCAGCGCGATGGCGCGGGCGAAGCCGGCGCGCTTACGCATGCCGCCGGAAAGGGCGGAGGGCGGTTTGTGCATGGCGTCTTCGGGCAGGCCGACCATGCGGACCTTGATGGCGGCAAGAGTTTCGCGGGTCTCGTCGCTTAGGTCCAGTTGTTCGCGCATGGGGGCTTCGACGTTTTCGCGCACGGTGAGGGAGGAGAAGAGCGCGCCGCCTTGGAACATGACGCCCCAGCGGCGGCGCAGCGCGCGAAAGGCGTCCGGGTCGGTTTCGGTGACGGGTTGGCCGAAGACCTCTATCTGACCTGCGGCGGGGGTCAGAAGGCCTGTGATCTGGCGCAAGAGGACGGATTTGCCGGTTCCAGAGCCACCGACAACGCCCAGGATTTCACCCCGGCGGACGTCCAGGTCGAGGGCTTCGTGGACCAGGTGGTCACCGAAGCGGGTCGTCAGGTCGCGAACTTTGATGATGGGGTCGGTCATCAGACGCCCATCAGCGCGAAGAAGACCGAGAAGATGGCATCGGCCAGGATGACGAGGAAGATGGCAGCCACGACCGAGGCAGAGGTGAGGCGGCCCAGGCTTTCGGCATCGCCGCCCACCTTCAGGCCGTTTCGGCAGCCTACGATGCCGATGATGAGTGCGAAGAACGGCGCTTTGATAAGGCCCACGGCCAGGTGCCAGGGGCCGATGCCGTTAGCGATGCGCGAGATGAAGGCGGTGGGCGAGATACCCAGGTCGAGCCACGCCATGACCGCGCCGCCTGCGAGGCCCGCGATGTTGGCGAGGATGCCGAGGATCGGGAGGGTCAGGATCAGGGCGAGGATGCGGGGGGCCACGAGGATGGTCACGGGGTCGAGGCCGAGGGCGCGCAGGGCGTCGACCTCTTCGCGCATCTTCATGGAGCCGATGGCGGCGGTGAACGCGGAAGCGGAGCGACCGGCGACGATGATGGCCGTCAGAAGGATGCCCAGTTCGCGCAGAACGGAGATGGCGATCAGGTCGACGACGAAGATCTCAGCGCCGAAGCGTTGGAGCTGGGACGCGCCCTGGAAGGCGACGACGATGCCGATCAGGAAGGACATCAGGGTCACGATGGGCACGGCGTCAAGACCTACGGCCTGCATGTGATGGGCCAGCGACGTGGCGCGCAGGCGCGTGGGATGGCGCAGAAGGCGGGCGATTTCGGCGACGAAGCCGCCGAGAAAGGCGGTCAGGTCGAGCGCGTCGCGAAGGCGGGCCCATACGGTCCGGCCCAAATTGACGATGACGTCGCGTAGACGTTTGGGCGCCGGGACTTCATCCGGGGGCGCAAGGTTTCGGCGCACGGTTTCAAGGAGGGCGGCGTGGGACGGGGTGGCGCCTTCGATGGGCGCATCCAGACGGTCGGAGAGATCCAGGAGGCGCCATGCGCCCGCCGTGTCGAGGCGGGTAAGCCCTGTCAGCAGGATGCGGCGCGGCTTAGCACCCGTTGGCACCGCGATGTCGTCCACATCGGTGATGGACAATGCGCCGGACAGCCGCAGGCTATCGCCGGACCAATCAAGGCGGGGGCCAGTCATGCCGGGACCTGCGATGCGAGGCTACGATGTGCTTGGATGTTGGTCTGGCCCGCCTGTATCACGTTTGAACTGCCCGTCGCGACGCGGTGGGTTGCGGCGATCATCTTCGATTCTTGGGCCATGGCGCCATGCGGTTGGTATATCTTGCGCGTGTCGATTGAAGCCACTTGATGCATGGGCCGGGCGCAGAAGTCATTGAAAATGTCGCCGGAGTGCTCGGGGCATGCACTGCGATGCACGGCCAAAACATCCCGGTGCGCCGCGGGCTCGTCTTGGCCGTCATTGGGCACGGCGTCGCACCGTTTCAGCGCGACCGCTGCACCAAAATAGGCCACCGGCCACCGGCCACGTGGCGCGGTGGCGAGGCCTAGCCACGTTGCGGCTGGCGCCCGCGATTTCGGCGCCGCACGCTCGCAGAACACTTCAAGGACTGCAGGTGTCGATCCCCAGCAAGCGGTAGAGCGGGCACATCCTGACAAGGGCCGTGATGACCAGGATCGCGCCCACAAGCATGAAAACATAGCTCCAGACGGATCCCGACCAGATCGCCGGGATATTGAGCAAGGGGGACAGGATCAGCACCAAGCCCAAAACAATTCGAATGACGCGATCAGCGCTTCCTACGTTCTTTTCCATGGGATCTTCCTCAGGTTTTCAGGCTCGCTTCCTCGGTCGTATGGAACCCCATCGAGGAAATACGGTCGGCTTCGCTCATGTAGTCTTGCATGGTCTTGAGCAGAAATTCAGCCCCCAACCGCTGCGCTTCCAGCGGGGAGCCACAAGTGAAGATGTCGTGCTGAATTTCCGCATCTTGCTTCAGCCGGTCGGCCACGAAATGCGCCCAAGTGTCGTTCATGCGGGTCACCCCGTCTATCCAGGTGGTCGCCATTTGGGCACCGAGTGACCATGGTATCATCGTGACGTCCATATCGGCGGTGATGGTTTTGGCTTCGGGCTCGGTCGTCTTGGCTGTGGGCATTCCGGTGTCTCCCGTCAGAGGGTTCGGCGTTCCTTGGAGAGCATGTTGGTTTTCGGGGGTGACGGCATTGACAGGCGTCAATATGGCAGCAGCGGCCGCGTTGCCGTTGGTGGGGTTTTGGATTGCAAGCAGTGTCGATTGCACAGGTTTGAGTAACGCGAGCCGATGACCGGCTTCGAGTGCCTGTGGCAATGCGAAGCGCAAGCTGGGCTCGGTCCGCATGTCGATGGGTCGAAGCGCTTGGGTGGGGTCCCGGTCCGCAGCGAAGCTGGCGGGCAACGGGGTGCCAAGCGGACCGAGAGGAGGGTTGAGCGCCCTAATCCTGGGCCCAAACCATCTCGGCTGGCCAGAAGGCGCGGATTGCACGGGGCAGGGCGTGGCGGACCTGGCGCAACTCGCCCTCCGAGACGCGATTGGCGAGGGTGGCGAAGACGGCGGCGATATCGGCCTCGCCGCGATAGCCGGCAACGTGGCCAAGCCTCGCCTCCACGGCGCGGCGGAACGTGTCAGCGTCACGGTCTTCGATCGGGGTCTTGGCGGGCTGCCAGCCTTCAAAGAACATCCCCCGGATCAGGAGGGGCATCTGGGCGGAAAGCTGAGCGGCTTCTTCATGGGGGATGCGGTCGCGGATTTCAGTCAGGACGGTACGCATTAGGCGCAGGGCGTCGCGGCTGCTGGACCAATCCAGGCGGTCGCGCAATTCGTTGATCCATTCATGCGTGAGTTGCAGGGTGTGGTCGAGGACCTCCAGATTTTGGGCAGACATGATCGTCTCCTTGGCTGGCGTGGGCGGGTCTGTTGCGGTTCTTGAAAGACCTGAGCCATCTGCTTTTCGAGAAATGCTGGAACATCAGAATGATGTAAGGGCATTTTCGGAAGTGCGTCTCTAGGTCTTCTGGGGACGATTGTATCCGAGTTGGTCATATCGCAGCTTGATGGGCGTCAACTGGGGATAGGTCGGGGATGGGGTTGGGCGTTTGATCTGGCGCCGCGCGCTGGCCCTTGACGCAGGGCTTGATCCGATCAATTGGCGGCGCCCGGTGCATGTGGTCTTCAGGCAGCTTGGGGGTAGGCCAGACGCCCGGACAGTCAGAGGCGGGTACAGCAAGTAGTGTTCTGCAATTTACCTTTCACCTCGTCTGACCGCTCTGTCCGGGGGAGGTTGGCTGCGGCGCTTCGGGTATAACCTCGGTCACGGCGCCATCGCGGGACAGCATCGTCTTGTGGTTCAACCCGATGACGATGAACGCCACGGCGACCAGGATCCACGTGTCCCAAGGCTGAGCGTCGGGCCAGAAAGGGTTGATGAGCTGCCAATGGAACAGGATCGGCAGCATAATGCTGCCGCGGGCGGCATTGAATATCGGGGTCACCAGGATCGCAAGGGTCACGTTGCCGATGAAGAATGGCAAAAAGTTCCAATCCGCGAACACCACCCCGGCCAAAAAGAAGGCGGGCAGGTGCCAGAGCCCCCAGAAAGTACCGATTAGGGCACCAGCCCAGAGCGGTGCGAGATGGCGTTGCAGGAGCGGCTGAGCAACGCCGCGCCAGCCGAACTCCTCAACCGGACCGAGGAAGAGCATCATGGCCAGCAGCGCGACCATCGCGCCCGTTCCATTGGGCGGAAGCGGGGCAAGGACCGGGCCGCCCTTGACGAGGGACCCGGCGATGAAGATCGCAGGAATGCCGAAGATGATAAAGAGCCACCACGCTACCGGGCAGCGCCACATGAGAGCGCGTGAAAGGAAGGCTTTCAGGCCGCTGCGGCCGGTATAGGCCAGGACGAGCGCGATCCCCGATATGGCGGGGGCCCAGGTGGCCACGAAATAAAGCGGATGGCGGCCGCTCATCGTGCCGAAAGTGGCCTCGGCGGGTTCGGGGAACAGGATATAGCCACCGACGATGCCCCAGGTGATCGCGAAGGTGGTGAGACCGAAGAAGGCGAGCGCGTTGGATGGAAAGCGCTGCGGGGGAAGGGCCTGCGCCATGGAACCTCCGACCGGGAACGGCGTCCCACGCGCTCGAACAAACTGGCATCGCCGCGGGCGATGTTTTCGGCAGCATCGAAAATGTGCTCGGCTCCGACGGCGATGGCGTTAACTAAGGTGATCAGGGTAACAACGAACTCGTCGGGCGTGAAGGCGATGACATCCTACGCGGCCGCCGGGGTGACGATGTTATGGAGGCGGGGCCGGCGCCGATGTGTTCCAGTTTGTAGCGGGCTTTGATCACGATACGATCGTGGACTTCGAAGATGATGTTGATACAATCGCGATTGCGCCGTCGTTTCGCTACGAGAGTGTTTCTGAATTGCTCGCTGATAGTGGCGTGGTGACCGAAGTCGGAGCTGACGTGATTATCGATCTGGGACAAGGAAACACGGTATTTGTTAGAAACATGACTATCGCGGAGCTGCGGAATGATCTCACTTTTACGTTCTCTTGATATGCTAAGCGGTGGGCGTCACGGTAAGCCCGTCGCGGCGTCTTTTTCTCTGCCGTGCGCTACACCAACGTTCTCTTCCCGCATTTTGCATTTGAGCCAATACCCGAATGGCCACACTGCAAGAGAGCCAAATTACATGTACAGCCTTTTCCTTTTTATGTGCGTGGTGTTTTTTGGAGTACCTGGCCAGGCTGGCGAAATTAGACATATTGAGCGTGTTTCAAAAGGAGCGGAAATTTATGTATGCTCGGATGATAACTCCAATGTAGATGAATTTCTGGTACCGTTGCTCTCCCAAAGTCTAGATATTGCTGCGGCAAAAAGTTCGATTGAGGAAAGGGGCGCCAGGCTCATAATTATGTCGCATCGCAACGCAGTAGTCAAAAACGGCTGCGATTCGACGACCTTGGAGGAGTTAGCGGAAGTCTACGCGGAGTATCGAAGGTTGTCCTTTCACCGCGAGGTCATTGCGCGAAGGGTCCCAGAGTATGCCGAGGCATTAAGGGCTGCAACGTGTCAACCCTTGGCGGGATTTGATATTAGCTCAGGGAAACGAGTTTCAATCGTGCTCTTTGAGAGAAATTCAGAAACCATTGGTGAAGCGCTCGATTGCGCAAGAAATATGATTAGTTATTTCAGGGTGGAAGAGGGGCTTTAGGCATGGCGGAAGAACGAGGAAATCAAGAAGTTCTCGGGCGCATCAATGATGCCGGACAACTTACGAGGGGCAGGTCTTGAGGCTGCTATTGAGGCAATGGTTGAAGGCGCTGATAGAGCGATCGGAAGACTAAATATTGTCTATTCGATTTGAAGCGGTGGTGCCTGATCCGTCCAGGTGCGGCGTTGACCATGGTCAATGTCGGACGGATTTCGCGATGCTATACTTGGGCGATGGTCCGACTGCCCCTAGCGACGTTTGCGGAAGTGCCGCCGGTTGATGCGGACGAATTGACCGATCAATGCAGTGGCCAGGCCCAGCTTGCGACCCGTCAGGTAGAGCGCGCCGGAAAGCGCGCCGAGGATCGAGCCGACGAAATCCGCCACGAGGTCGCCCATCGTATCGGGCAGGCCGGATTTCTGCATCGACAGGCCGAAGGTGCGGTCCATGGCGAACTCGAACACTTCCCAAAGGACGCCGAAGGTGACGGCGATGCAGGCTGCGATGAGCGTCAGCGCCCAGATGGGCGCGGCGAACCGGTCGCCTTCGAAGAGCATCAGGACAAACAGGAACCCGGCCATGCCGAGGCCGATGGCGGCGGCGCCGTGCAGCGCGATATCCCACCACCAGACGCGTTCGTACATGTCGAAAGCCTCCCCCAGCAGAAGCGAAGCCGTAAGGAACCCTGCCAGCGCCAGGACGAATGGCAGAGGCAGCACGATCTGCAAGTGGCGGGCCAAGATGACCGGGGCAATGGAAAGGATGAGGGACAGGAACGCGACACCGGCGAGGGTGGGGCGGCCCAGGAAAATCGCAGCCAAAGCAAGTGCGGCGAAGACGGCCCAGATGCTGGCGATCACCCGTCGGCGCAGGCGCGGTCGCAGGCGACCGGGCTCATCCGGTTGGCCAGCTACAATATCCGCAAGGCTGTGGGGCTGGATTGGCGGCGGGATCCGGCCCGGATCCTGCGGGTCGCCGACGACACGCGGGCCGACATCCTGGCCCTGCAAGAGGCCGACAAGCGGCTGGGCCTGCGACCCTCGGCCTTGCCCACCGACCTGATCGCGGCCTCGCGTTGGCAACCCGTGCCCGCCGGGCGTGGGCACAGTTTGGGCTGGCACGGCAACGCCATCCTGCTGGGGCCCGACGCCCGGCTGATCTGGTCCGAGGGGGTCGATCTGCCGGGGTTCGAGCCCCGCGGCGCGCTTATCGCCGGGATCGAGCTTCGGGGGCGGAGGCTTATCTTGGCCGCCGTGCATCTAGGACTTCTCCGCCGTCATCGGCGCCACCAATTGGCGCAATTGGCCGCGCGGTTGCGGGGCCACGATGCGCCCGTGGTGCTGGCAGGGGACTTCAATGAATGGTCCAGGGGCCGCGGGCTGGAAGCCCTGCGCCCGGACTTCGAAATCCATGCGCCGGGGCATAGCTTCCACGCTGCCCGCCCGGTGGCTGGCCTGGATCGGATCGCGGTGCAGCGCGGTGTTGCGATGCGCGGGGGCGGGGTTCTTGACACGCGCGAGGCACGGCGTGCCTCGGACCATTTGCCAATTTGGGTGGATATCGACCTGCCGCCCGGGGGCGGGCACGGAATTGGGTGGACAGCTTCGTAAGGGCACATGCCGGGGCGGGAGGTTTAGCAGCCCGAATGCCAACGGGTTAGAGCGGTGTTTTGCAGGCTGGTCTTGTCTGCGAGGGCCGAATGCCTTGCCGACAGGGATATCGTCGGTGACGCCGCTTCGGCGGCCTTTGGGTTCGCTTGCAGGTGCAAGGCCGGCATGGCGGCTTCGCTGGTTCAGGCGCCCAGCCGCGACGGGATCGCGCGGGGATGCGGCAGATGCCAGCATATGTGGCGGGCTTAGACTGGTGCGGATCGTCATCGAGGTCTCCGGCGGCTGATACCTTTCCATATCAGGCCGCGGGCGCTGTTGGGTTGACGACCGTCACGGGGGCTGGCGCAACCTGCACGCCGCCACCATTCCGGCACCATAGTCGAACGGCTGGCGGCTGGGGACATGGCTTAGTAGGCGGACCTTGGGCGGCTGAACATGCCAATGCATCGCGACCCCACCAAGTCCGCGCAGTTCTATTCGTCGGTTCTGCGCAAAAGAGGTCGGAACAAGTGGCGGAGAGACAGTCCGAAGTTACCGAAACTTCGGTATATTAATACACTGTTTTTATTGCGATTAATGTCTTGCTGCGCTGCAGATTGTGCAGCAAAATGTGTAGCAGATATCGTTTTCACTCCAACCTAGCTGGAACAAGAGCACGAGTTGCTCGCTTCCGAGCAATGCCAAATGCTTTCTTTCTTTCCTGTCACCGCGCGCTCGCACGGCAGCCGAAACCGACCGCCGCGTTGAACGAGCGGTGCTTTCCGTTACAGCGCGGCCCGGATTGCGTCGCGCAGTTCCGGGTATAGAATCCAGTTTCCAGGATCCCCGTCATGTTCGGGCTCGCCCCGAAATCCAAGAACGGCGGTTCCGTCTAGATCGGTTGACGAACCATTCGATACAGTCTCCGAGGAAAGAAAGGTGGCAATCAACCGGCCTGCACTCGCAAGCGATCTGTTGGCGGATGCATGGGACTTGTAGCCCGCCCCGTTCGCCACGCGCACTTCTGTCAAACCGTCTTCGTCTGCCAACGATAACGCCGCTAGCATTGCGCGCTGCGGGCGTGTCAGCGCCACCTGCCCGAGTGCTTCAGTGTATTCCTCGATGCTCGGCACCGATGCGCCGGTATGCGGGTTCATTCTGCGGTTTTCGGCCATTTGGCTTTCCCGGGCGTCGATGACGTCATGCAGGGCGGTGATCGCGGCCTCTTGGGTGGCGGCGCTCGCCTCGGCGATCATGCCGCGCGCTTTCGTTGGCGGTTTGGCAAAAGCGCGGGCAACGAATTTGCCCGCGAGGAGGCCCGACTTGATCTGATATCTTCCGTGTTCGCCGACTTGGATCGGGGGCTGTGTGTCTTTCTTACTGTCCTTTGCTTTCTTCTTCTTGGTCATGCCTTTGAAGAGGTCATGGCCCGCATCTGTTCTGCCTTGTGCACTGGAACGTGTCATGGGGAATCCTTTCCCGGATTATTGAGTTTCGTGTGTCGATGTGACCGCCTTACGCGGTCAGCCGCCGTGCTTCGGCGAAGGAGACCAGCCGTCGGCCCTTTTCATCCCAGAGCGCCAGCATTGCGCAGCGCAGGCTGTCACGGAGGGTGAGACGCCGGGTATTGGCGAGAGCTTCATGGTCGCGAAGGACCTCGGGAAGACGGTAGAATGGGATTCGGCTCGCCAGGTGATGTACGTGGTGGACGCCGATATTCCCGGTGATCCAGCGCAGTATGCCGGGCAGTGCATAATATGAGCTACCCTCCAGCGCTGCTTCATGAATGTTCCAATCCTCGTCGCGTTGCCAGCTGGTTTCCTCGAATTGGTGCTGAACATAGAAGAACCACATGCCGGCCATCGCGGCGAGAAGCATCGTTGGAAAAAACACGAACACCAGGACGTGCCAACCGCCAAGCCAGACGAGCGTCGCCAAAATAGCTGCGATACCGGCGTTTGTCGCGAGCGCACTCAACCAATAGCGCCACCCTGATCGCATCAAACCAACCGGCAGCCGGTACTGGATGAAAAAAGTATAAAATGGCACGACCCCGAACAGGAAGATCGGATTGCGGACAAGTCGATACAAGCTCCGGTCGATCCGCCCCTTTTCCCGATATTCTCTGACAGTCAGCGTTGGCAGATCGCCAATGCCCCGACGGTCCAGGTTGCCGGTCGTCGCATGGTGGATCGAGTGGGTTTTGCGCCAGACATCATAGGGCGTCAGCGTCACCAAGCCAATGACACGTCCCAACCAGTCGCACGCGCGTCGACTGTGAAACAGGGATCCGTGGCCGCAATCGTGCTGGATCATGAACAGGCGGACCAGGAAGGCTGCGTTTGCTAATGCCAAGATGACGGCAAGCATTGTACTGACCGAAAGCATCCACCAGGCCACAGCCCAAATCGCGACAAATGGCGCAACCGTGACAAACAACTCGAAAAGACTTCGGGCCGTGTTCGGCGTGCGGTACCGCGCCATAAGACGCGACCATTCCGAGGCCTTGCGTTTTGGTTGGGTCGTTGCGGCGGAATCGGTCATGGCGATAGGGCGCCCCATAGCAGCGCCCCGTTGCATTGTTCAGGCAAGCGCGATGTTTGTTGCGCTTTCGCGGCCGTCGCGACCTGCCTCGACATCGAAGGTCACCTTCTGATCGTCGTTCAGGGTCGTCATGCCTGCACGCTCAAGTGCGGAGATGTGCAGAAACACATCTTTCCCACCTGTTTCCGGTGCGATAAAGCCGAAGCCTTTTGTGGAGTTGAACCATTTCACTGTGCCATTGGCCATGTGAATTTTCCTTATTTGATCGCTGCCCACAATATGCGGCAGCCCGGCTTCTCACGACAGTGTCGAGCGCTGTGAGCCGGCGAAGGAAAACAGGTTTTCGAATGGAGGTCAGTAGCACATCAGACATGGTAGCTACCCAGAAGGGTTACAAGGCGCAAGCTGTCTGATTGCCGATGTTTCCTTTGCCAAGAGAGCATCAAACCCCTATAGCTCACAAGCTGCCGGATACCCTGGCAGCCAGAAAAGGAAAGCCAGAATGTCGTTCAACGACTTGGCGAAGAAAGAGGCCGCCGACAAAAAGGCCTCGGAAGAAAAAGATCCGGTAACACCGACCAAAACAGACGAAAGCCCTGCATCGGGGACCAAGTCGGTCGATCCATAGCAGGCCTGGAAGGTGCGTCGCAGAACGTCCGCTTCGCACAAACAACTCTAAGAGCGGCGCGACAGGTTTCCTCCGACGAGGATCTCGTTGATCAGATCGGCGGTTGCCGCGTGCAATTGCCGTTCCGATTCCGGACCACCTGCTTTTTCGTGGGTTTCCGCAGCATCGCGTAGAATACCGACGATCTCGCTTTCTGGAAGCACGTTGCGATCTTGTAAGGCGAGCAGCAGGGCCTCGCAAATCGAGAGGGCAGCCATGCCCGCGGGGTCTTGTTGGTCTGACATCGCAACTTTCCTTTTACTTTCGTCCCATCGTGAACGGGCGAGGTCTTGATGTTCTTTGACACTGTCATAGTGCGTTCTGTCGTCCGCACTGATCGAAAGCAGTATCTATAGAGAATTCTTCTTGGCGCATTCGCCGGTTCGAAAGGGACCAGTTATGAAAATCGAAACCAGCCCGCTCACCCGAAAGCTCTCCGCATTCGTCAAGCTTTCGGCGTCAGAACTTGGCGTGCTGGAGCGATTGCATGAGCGACGGAAATTCTTCTCCGCAGGACGTGACCTTGTGCATCAAGGCCAATCGGAACAGGCGGCCTATATTCTGGCATCGGGTTGGGTTGTGTCTTACAAGATTCAGCCTGATGGATCGCGGCAGATCGTTGATTTCCAAATACCGGGGGATTTCCTGGGGCTGCGCAGCGTTCTTCTTCACACCTCCGATCACGGGATCGAACCCATCGTCGGTATCGAGGCCGCGGAGGTTCTGGTGAGCGATCTTCTGCAAGCCTTTGCAGAGACACCACGGCTCGCCACGGCCATTCTCTGGGCCGTGTCACGCGATGAGGCGATGGTTGTCGAGCATCTGGTCGGACTGGGGCGGCGCGATGCGGATGCGCGTATGGCGCATTTCCTGCTGGAGCTTGGCGTGAGACTGTCGCTTGTAGGTATGGGGAGCAGGGAAGGCTACGCCTGTCCGCTCACACAGTATCATCTGGCAGATGCGTTGGGGTTAAGTGCCATCCACGTCAACCGCGTCCTTCGTAAGCTCCGCGAACGCGGACTCGTCACGTTTCAGGGCGGGCTAGTAACCTTCGATAACTACGAGGGGCTGGTTGCATTGGCGGATTTCGATCCGGCCTATCTCGATCAATCACGGCCTTTGTTACCGTGAAACGGCCGCCCTAAGTTTGGCTTTGGGCGGCCTTGCAGTCATTTCACAGGTTTGCCGACCTTACACCAATGCGCGGCTTGCCTGCTTGAGTTCGTTGTGTGCCTCTTCGTCGTTTTCGGCTTCATGCGCCTTCTCGGCCGCTTGATAATGCTTCAGAGCGGTCGCTTTCTTGGGACCCTCGGGTGCCTTGTCCCAGGCAGCCTTGACGGAGGCCATGTGTTTCACGGTCTGGTTTTCCTCGGTTTGGTCTTCTTCATTCATGGGAATGTCCTTTCCTGGACGGTCCGAGAAATAAGAGGCGCAGAACACATGCAAACTCTTTGGAGACTGCATGTGTCCCACGCCCCTCAGGTACTCGAAAATAATGCCAACCCAATTAGCGGTAGACATGCATCACCTAACCGGTTCGATCGCGTCTTTGCACTGACGCAGGTTAGCCCGTTTGAGCCAAATAGAAGAACCACGCTAGAACCACGACTCCAACGAGGGCAATCGTTGTCCAAGACATCGATAGCTTTGGAAAACTGTTGATGTCTGCTTCGAGTGATTTCGGAACGCGAAGCGGCGCACGCAACGGCAACAATGAAACCAGCTTTGCTGCTCTGCCCTCGCTTGCCAGCGCCAGCGCCGGAATGTCGGTAATCGCTTCAAAATGCGTTGTCAGCCGAACTTGCGCACCCTCCCGGCCCAGACGAGCAAGCTCACGCGCCTCGGTCCAAGGCTCGAGGTCAAGGCGTGCAAGCGCAGACAAGACCGTCACGGCTGCACCGGTTCTGTCCTCGCCCAATTCCGCGAAAAGGAAGGCATCGTAGTCGCTGCCATCTGGATGAAGGACGTCTGAGGCGGACATGGGTTTCCTTTCGGCGTGCGACGGATGCGAAGACTTGCAAGCAGGTGTCTGAAGCCGCGGAACGGCTTTCCCTCTCACCCTGACAGCAAAGGACCGGACGGGGGCTAACCTCGATCAGCATCGCCCCGCGAGGGTTCGGTTAATGTGCACTTATCAGCCTTGCCTCAGCGAGGCGTTCCTTTCGACGCTTGCCCCCATGGCGACGGCGGAAAGCTCAGCATTTTTTCAATGGAGACCCGGGATGCTCACGCGTTCGACCAGATCAATGGTGACGTTTTCCAACGACTTCATGATTGGCGACAGCCAGCGGGAGCTTGCGGCCGGCACGTATGAAATCGTTGTCGAGGAAGAGCTTATGCAAGGCCTCAGCTTCGAGGCTTACCGGCGCATCGCGACATATCTGATGGTCCAGGAGCGCGGGAGCAAAGCGGGTCAAACGACGATGCAAGTGATCACACAGGAGGATCTGGAACATGCCATCGCATGTGATCAAGCCCTCCCGGAAACCACCAATGACAGCGAAGCGGCGCTTTCTCCGCAGGAGGACAAGACATGACAACACCCGAATGGCTTAAACCCGGCATTTACGGCGCGCTCCTTGGCGCGGCATTCGTCGGCATCGTTGGATTTTCCTGGGGCGGATGGATGACCGGAGGCGGCGCGGAGGAGATGGCCAATAAGATGGCGCAGGAAGAAGTGATCGCGGCGCTTGTGCCCTTCTGCCTCGACATTTCCCGCGCCGACAATGAACGCTTGGCGAAGCTCGCAACAATCCGCGAGGCGTCCTCGTTCAAGCGGCGCGACGCGGTCATGGAAACAGGCTGGGCGACGATGCCCGGATCGGATGGCCCGAACCGTGATCTGGCGCAGGCATGCATCGAAGGTCTCGACCTTGATGCATCGTAGTGGCCTCAAACTGTCGCCTATTTCGTCTAAGGACATCGCAGGCGCGCTTGCAATGGTGTCGTCCCGCTCTGCAGTAGCCTCCGCGGAGTTCCTCGCGCTCGCATTCGTCGCGCTCATCGCAATCGGATCGCCGTCTTTCGCCCAATCTCAGGTTGCCCCGATTCCCACGAATGCGCAGCCCAAAAGCTATGGCGAGGGATGGGAGTGTGATCGTGGGTACCGGCGTGACGGCGATGCCTGCCTTGCCATCATAGTTCCGGAGAATGCCTATACCACCAACCGGACCTACGGCAAGGGCTGGGAGTGTCTGCACGGATTTCAGGAGGTCGATGGCCCGGCTTGTCTTGAGGTCGTCGTGCCCGAAGGCGGCTATCTCGACCCTTCAGGACAAAGATGGAGGTGCTTGCGCGGCTACATTAAGGTCGACGGCATTTGCCTGGAAGTTGTTGTGCCGGACAATGCGTATCTGTCGGCCGACTCCTATGGCGCCGCTTGGCTTTGCAACCGCGGCTACCAGGTCGAAGGTGAGACATGTGCCGCTATCGCGGTTCCCGACAATGCCTTTCTGAACGCGTCGTCGTATGGCCAGCCCTGGACATGTGAGCGGGGCTATTTCGAACGCGATGACATCTGTGAGGCTGTCATCGTCCCGGAGAATGCATATTTCGACGATGCAGGCTATGGCCCGGGCTGGAAGTGTCATCGCGGCTTTGCAGAGTCCAAAGACGGCTGCACAAAAATCGACCTCCCCGAGAATGCGCATCTCGACAGATCGGGAAACCGGTGGGAATGCCACAGGAATTTCCAGCGATCGCAGGGGCGTTGCGTCCTGAACGACTAGCGCGCGCAATCGAAATTGAAACGCGGCTACCGGCCCGGACTCTTTAAGTGATCGGCCCCGGATAAGCCCTTTTGGCAAAGGAATAATCATGGAATCGGACACTGCAGCAAACCCGACGGCAAGGCTGTCCAAGATGGGCCCGCAAGCTCCACCTGACGTATCCGCATCCAGTCGAACTTGCGGCAGAAAAGGTATAGCAAAAGGGGTGCCCACAGCGGTTATCTATTGTGAGGGGAACTTCGGTCAGATCGACGGCAAGACCGCAAATGGGCTTGTCCGTCACAGCCAGGCCTACCGTATTCTATCGGTCATCGACGGTCGGCTTGAAGGGCGCGACAGCGGGCAGGTGCTGGACAAAGTGAGCAACGGCATTCCCATCCTTGAAGACCTCGAGGTTGCGGTTACGCGTGAGGCTTATATCCCCGACACGTTGATTTATGGCATGGCCCCCTCTACGGGAAAGATGTCACCCGCAGATCGCGAGGTCGTGCTGGATGCCATCGCACTCGGCATGAACATCGTCAGTGGTCTGCACGAATACCTCGGCGATGACCCCGAGATCTCGAGCGCCGCAGATGCGGCCAACGTAACGATCCGCGATATCCGCAAACCCAGACCAAGCAAGGAAATGCGATTGTTTGACGGAAGCGTGTCGGAGGTGAAGGCAATCCGCATTGCCGTACTCGGAACGGATTGTGCAATTGGTAAGCGGACGACAGCGACCATTCTGGCCAGGGAACTGAACGCGGGTGGTATCAAGACCGTCCTCGTCGGCACCGGCCAGACGGGACTTATGCAGGGCGCAAAATACGGCATCGCCATGGACGCCGTGCCACCGCAATTCTGCTGCGGGGAACTGGAACGCGTGATTGTCGCGGCGTCTCGCGGCGATGATCCGGACGTCATCCTGATCGAAGGGCAAGGCGCGCTGAGCCATCCGGCCTTTTGCACTTCGGCATTCATTCTTCGCGGCAGCCAGCCGCATGCCGTTATTCTTCAACATGCGCCCAAGCGTGTGCACCGTTGCGACTTTCCTTCCATGCCGATGCCCGACCCGAAAAGCGAAATCGCCCTCATCGAAGCTTTTGCTGACACGCGGGTGATCGGTACTACGATCAATCACGAAGCGATGACGGACGCCGAAGTCGATCGTGCAATCGACAGTCTTTCAAGCGATCTCGGCATGCCGGTGACGGACGCGCTGACCCGGCCGGAGGTGCACCTGACCGACATGGTTCTGGCCGCCTTTCCGCAGTTACGGCCTGCGCCTCTCGTGGCCGCGGAATGACCTCGCTGCGAGTGGAAATTGATCTGGGCAAGATCCAGGCAAACGCACGATGTCTCGTACGTCGACTTGGTGCCCGTGGAATCTCGGTCACCGGTGTGACCAAGGCCGTCTGCGGGCATCCTGACGTGGCAAAAGCGATGCTGGACGGCGGCGTTTGTGGCCTTGCTGACGCACGCGTCAGCAACATCATTAGAATGCATGCGGCGGGGATCCGTTGCCCCATTTCGATGATACGCGCTCCAATGGTGCACGAGACAAAAGAGGTCATCAGATGCTGTGACGTGAGCTACAATACGGAAATGGACACGATCCAGAATCTCGGCGCTGCCGCTAGGGACAAGGCCATCGTGCACAATGTCATCTTGATGATCGAAATGGGAGATATGCGCGAAGGTATTTCACATAAAAACCTCAATGACTTCGCCACTCGGGTCATCGCGACACCCGGTGTTGCTCTTAGAGGGATCGCTGCAAATTTTGCCTGCATGGGCAACGTGGCACCGACTGCCGGTGACATGGCCATGCTCTCGCGACTGGCCGACCAGGTCGAAGGAGACTGCGGACCCGTTGTAGATCTTGTGTCAGGAGGTGGCTCGGCCAATTTGCCATGGGCGCTTGGCGACGCTTCGACCGGGCGGGTCAACAACCTGCGTTTGGGTGAGGCGATCCTGCTGGGCACCGACCCTGTGACAGGGCATCCGATCACTGACCTTCATACGGACGCCTTTACCATTTTTGCCGAGGTGATCGAAACAAGCCGCAAACCAAGCCCGCTGCTGACCAGGTCAATTGCTCCAGAGCTTGGGATGCTCAAATTGGTTCGGAACGATGACCTCCAAGTCCGAACCATCCTTGCTGTCGGTCAGCAGGACACCGACGCAAGCGGCCTTACATTTCCTTCAGGAATTATGATCATCGGCGCGACAAGCGACCACACCGTTGTCGACACAGCCAAATCCGCCGTGCCCGTTGGCTCCGAGATAAAAATGGGCATGAAATATAGCGCTCTCATGCGGGCTATGAGCGCCCCAGATGTCGCAAAGGTTGTTCATGGCAAGCAAACAATTAACGGAAGTGCCAAGGACCGAGAGACTCACCCCTTCCTGACACTGGTATGACGTCCAGATGATCCCCCGCGGGGCCTACGAAGGTCACATTCCGCCGACTTGTCCGACACCGCGCCATAGTAAAAGGGCGGGTCAATACACATATACAGATAAGCCGCAATCGAGAATTCGAGCCTGATCGAGGCCAGGAGATTCCAGCGAAAAACCCAAAAAGGATGAAGATCATGTCTTTCAAAGACCTGACGACCAAAGCTGCTGCCATACTGAAAGCCAAGCCTGCGAAATCATCGAAAAAGGATCCGGCAATCAAGGCACCGGACACTGCCGCGAAACAGGAATCTCCGGGTCTTAAGAAAACCTGAAGCATGCAACGGAAGGGGCTGGTTTTGCTCCATGTCTTGGAAGACTGCTCAATTGAAAGGATCAAACGCAATGGACGACCAAACAACCAAGACCGTCGCGGTTTTTGATCGGCCTTTCAAACTTCCCGGCTTTGACGAAACGCTTCCTGCCGGTGAGTATGATATCGAGACAGAACTCGCCTCACCACCTGATCACAAGGACCCTCAAGCCTGGAAGGCCTCTGTCGTGGTCCATCTGCATCCACGCCTATCCCATCCGGGATTGACGCGGAGCCTGTCGGTGTCGCTGGCT
The DNA here is from genome assembly GCA_947494145.1 of uncultured Jannaschia sp. GTDB lineage: Bacteria > Pseudomonadota > Alphaproteobacteria > Rhodobacterales > Rhodobacteraceae > Jannaschia. The sequence goes on from CANLTZ010000014.1 coordinate 70,436, forward strand.
GATCTCGACCATGCCCGTGCGAAAGACAAACTGTCCGGCAAGGACCTCTCACAGGTCTTTCTCGAAGAAATGCTGACCGATCCGATGGTGCAACTCGTCATGCAGGCAGACGGGGTGTCCGAGGCGTATTTGCGCCATCTCTACTCGGGATCGCTGACGACGCAGATTGACATGGATAACGCGGACGCTGAGACCGAAAACGCAACAGCGCAGGGGGCTTCGCGGGACGCTTCGGACATTCATGACGCCGAGAATGAAGGGATGCCGTGCCGACCGCGCACTTCATCCGTTTCCGTATGATGTCCGAAATGCAATTTCAGGGACCAAATGAACGCGAGGATATGATGCAAGCAAAAGTCGACAACATCCTGATGGATCACCCCAGCCGCGCGCTTGGCGATGTGCCGAAGCCGCGGTTTTGCTTGCGTTGTGATGCTTCGTTTTGGAGCGAAGGGTTCGGCCAGCGCATCTGTGCAAAATGCAAAGGCACGACAGCATGGCGCGCGGCAGTGCCCGAAGGCGTCAGCAAAGGTCGGTCTCGCTCCGGCGGTCGGTCGACTTAGATCTGCTGCATGCCGACGATCACGATTGCACACACGACCACCTATCGCTATCGCACCGTCGTGGCCCTTGGACCACACAGGCTGATGTTGCGTCCTCGTGAAACGCGGGACCTCACATTGACGGCTTTCGATCTTGAAATCACGCCGACGGCCCGCATCGACTGGTCCCACGATGTTGCTGGAAACGCTATCGCCATGGCCAACTTTGATGTCACAACGGATACGCTTTCGATCCGTTCCCACACGACCGCCATCCTCACCGCGCCTGACTGGCCTGTCTTCCCGATCGCGGCCTCTGCGACGTCATACCCGTTCCTTTACTCCGCCGAAGACTGGACAGATCTCGGGGCGCTTTCTGCGCCACAATACCAAGACGACGCAGGGCGCTTGTCAAACTGGGTCGAGCAATTCGTGATGCGCAGGCCAACGGATACGCTTTCACTCCTCAAGGACGTCAGCAATGGCATCACAGCGCAGATCACATATGAGATCCGCGAGAGCGAAGGCACGCAAGGACCACTCGAAACCCTCGACCGGGGCTACGGTGCGTGTCGTGACTTTGCGGTCCTCTATGCCGAGGCTATCCGAACGCTGGGTTTCGGGGCGCGTCTGGTGTCCGGCTATCTTTACAACCCCAGTGATGACCGGCTCGGATCTGCTGGCTCGGGCTCTACACATGCATGGGTCGAAGTCTTCGTTCCCGGGGCAGGCTGGATCCCGTTCGACCCAACGAACAGGTCGGTGGGGTCGGGCAATCTGATTCCGGTGGCCGTTGCGCGGAACATATCACAGGTCGCTCCGGTAACCGGCAGCTTCCGGGGAGAAGATACAGATCTGCTTGCCATGGAGGTGGTGGTGAAAGCTGAGAGTGTATGATTGCGCAACTGCCAGATGGAGACCGAGCCACTTCAGATCAATCGCTCAGTCCCGAAGCAAAATTTTGGGTGATGATTGGGCGGTCCCTTTCGACGGCCCCCACTCCGGTGTTGCGCACCGATCCTGAGGCGGATCTTACTCCAGACGCGGCAATTTGGGACCATACAACCTTTTGTCGATTGCAAACACAGTTCACCCTGGCCAAACGCCACTCACAACCCCAACCCCCGTTTCCGTCCGAACGCCCAATCCACACCCCCACCGGGCAAACCAATTCCCGCAATCTGCTGGCCCATCCGTCGCTCCAGAACGTCGTTCCATGGGACGAGGCTGAAGCCGAGGCCATTGTCGATCATGGCGAAACGGCCGCTGGGGAGTTGGGTGCTGCCGACGAGATCGCCGCCGAAGCGGGTGCCGGGTTTGATGGGGGTCCACTCGCGGCCGCGCTCCGCAGCCATGGCGCGGCCGACGCGTTCGATCTCGCGGGCCTCCAGCCGTTGCACGAGGTCGCGCGGGGCGCGGATGCGGCCTTGGCCGAGGTCTTGCGCATCGCCGCATTGGACGAGAACCTGCTTGCGGCGTTCCATGGCCCGCTTCATCTCCAGGCCGAAGCCTGCTTCACGCAGGTCGGGGCTGCCCTTTCGCATCAATTCCTTGTCGAGCCAAGTTGCGCCGTCGTGGGACACCTGCTTGTCCAGTCCCATCGGTGACAGCATCTCCAGCCGCGCGCCTGGGCCATGTCGTTTCCTGTCATGGGCGAGCCCGCGCTCGGGCAGATCTGGCGGCACCTTCCAGTGATCCTCGCTCCAGCGCTCCACGATCCCGGCGCGGCGCAGGGCCTCGAGGCGGCGCACGTGAGCCGCGACGAAGCGCTCCGGATCGGGTGAGATCTTCTCTTCCCGGGCAATCTCGATATGGCGGGACGGGTGGTAGGTGCCATCGCTCCCGGTCGCTGCGAGGATGTTCCGGTCGGCGGCGCGGGGCTCGGTCGGCGGCGGCGCGGCGGCCACGATCATGCCGCGGCCGATGCCGTCGCAGCGCTCGGTACGCAGCTCGATCTGATGCACGCGACCGTCCGTACCGTCGATGATCAGCTGCACCCGGTCGCAATTTCTATCGCCCGCGAGGTTACGCGCCAGCACCCGGCCGGTGATCCGTTCGCGCAGCTTGTCGCGATGGACGGCGAGTTGGGACGTACCGCGCGTCTCATCGAGGTCGTTGCCCTCAAGCGCTCGGTGCATTGACTTGATGATGTCCTCGCGCTCGCCCAGAGCACGCAGGGTACCTTCGGCGCGGTCGGAGATGTGCCATTCGCCGGACCGAACCTCTGTCGCTAGGCCCATCTTCTCGAGCCGCCTTGCACGGGCGATCAGCAGCGCGCGGTTCCGTTTCATGGTCTCCAGCGTGTCGTGATCCGGGCGGAGATCGGCGAACTCGTTGGCGGCCTCCTGCTCGGCAATCAGCATCCGGTCTAGCCGCGTGAAGCGATCCGCCTCCACCTCCCGGCGCAGCTGGTCGGTCACCTCCAGCTCGGTCTGGCGGCCCAGTTCCAGCGTCACGATCTCGCTCGCCCGCTCACGGATTCCGTGCGCGATGTAGTCGCCCGCGATGTTCAGGATCTTGCCCTGATCGGTCACGCCACGGACGAGGATGTGGCTGTGCGGGTGGCCAGTGTTGTAGTGATCCACCGCGATCCAATCGAGCCGCGTCTGCAGATCGGCCTCCATTTGGGCCATCAGATCGCGGGTCGTATGGCGCAGGTCGGACAGGTCGATGGCGTCCTCCGCAGAAACAATGAAGCGGAACTGGTGCCGGTCGTCGCGACCCCGGTCAAGAAAGTCCCGACCGTCGGCTGTGTCTTGATCCGCTGAATAGACCTGACCCTTCTCGCCGTCCTGCGTGACACCATCGCGCTCCAGATACCGCAGATGCGCATCGACCGCCTTTGCGCTGACAAAAGACCGCCCGCGCGCCGCACCGCGCTGCGGGTTCAGCTTCACGATCCGCGCTTTCACGGTCACCCGGCGGGCCCGCGTTCGGCTCCCGTCCAAGCCGCGGGACCACGGATTCCGGCCCTTCAACGCTGCTGCGACCTTCGCACCCCGACCGCGGGCGTTGAACCGTCCGCTTGTCTTCCTCTTCCCGGCAAGCCCGTTGGGATCGCCGCCCGCCTGGCGGATCGCCCGGTGCACATCGGCCAGAAATCCCCGTGCCGGACGACGCACGCTTGGAGCTCTCTGGGATTGATCCCGGGGTTTGCCGGGGCGGATGCGGAAGTCGGTCTCATCGCGGGTCATGGGGTGACGATTGGGGGGCGCGTCGGGGGAATCAAGGGGCGTCCGAGGGTCGTCGCGGCGTGGCGTGCAAAGAGAAGCCACGGCGCAGCTTCAAGGAGCCGCGCCGCACAATAGCACGGCGCAACATGCTGGAAACGCTCTGTAAATGGCAGCGCCAGGCACCAACGCACCGCACCGCGTGCCAACCCGGCACGCCAAAACCCCATGTGCAGACAACAGCTTAGGGCCATAGGCCCGGCCGGCGAGGAACTCGCTTTATCTTGCCATCCCCTTCCGTTCTCCTTGCCATCCCCTTCCGTTCTCCTTGGCGGCTCTCCCAAGCGGCGTATCAGGTGATCTTACGCATCACCCCAGCGAGCCAATGCTGCCGACCGAATCAGCTTGATTCGAAATACGGCAGCAGCGCTCTGAGGTGCGCCGGTCGCCGGTCGAATTCATCACGAGACGCTGGAGCGCTCGACAATCCACCTGTCCGATCTGCACGCTATGGCAAGCCGTTTTGCTAGCAGCGGGTTGATGCTCTGCACAATCCAAACGCGCCGAACCATGCTATTTCGCATGACACTGTCAGCACGCCCTTCAACGTCTCGCATGCATCCGGCCCATCCGGTCGATACCATGCGGATCGAGGCGGCGTTGGTGAAGGTGGCGATGCTGGTCGCGGAGGACGCGGCCTTCGCGCCGATCTTCGAGCGGCTGGAGGCAGAACTGGCCGCAGCCGTGAAGAAGGAGAGGCGGCTGTCGGAAGCGCAGCGCCGGGCGCGGGCGTTGCTGGCTCAGAAGGCGATGCGGGCGACAAGCGTGGCAACGTGTTCCAGCGATGCCCCCTTGCCGTACCGTTCCCGGTCGAGCCGGTGACCAAAGAGGTCGCGGCGGATGCGGTCGTCGATCCCGGCGGCAAGCATGCGGTCCTCAAAGGTGTGGCGCAGGGAATACATCGAGTGGCGCGGCGTCTCGAGCAGGCCGTTGGCGCGGAGGAACTTGTTCACGACCGCGCTGAGGCTTGCCCGATTGCGGTAACGCGGGAAGCCGCCCGGATACTGCTTGAAGGCCTCGAGCGAGACCCCCATCAGGGGAATCACGCGGCGGGCATAGTGCGACTTCAATTGCCGTCCCTCGGGTTCGATCGAGATGTGTGGCACGTCAACATTGAGCCGGATTGTGTCCGCCGTGAGCGCTGCGCCTTCGGAGGGCCGGTAGCCCGTGTTGATCATCCCGAGCAGCAGGGCGCGGGCCTGACCGTTCAACCCGTCTAGCGCGCCTGGGGCGAGCAGCCGCGTCCTGATCCAGTCCTCGCTGAATGGCGGGCGGGTCTGCTTCTCGCCCTCCTTGAAGGACAACTCGCCGAGCGGCAGCGCCAGGCCAAGGCGCTTCATCGTGTTCACGGTCTTCATCACGTCGCCCAGATGGATCAGATCCTTGTTGGCCGAGTTCGCTGTGACCTCGCCCGCCTCGATCCGGTCGAGCCAGTATTGGCGGAAGTCCAGCATGTCGTCACGAGTGATGTTGGCGATTTCCTTGTCGCCGACGACCGCGACGAAGTTCTTCACCGCCTTCTTTCGGGGTGCTTCCCAGCGGCGGAGTTGGTCTTCGCTCTTGCCGAGGGTCTTTTCCTTGGCGAGGCCCCAGTACAGTTCCAGTGCCTTGGTGACCGTGATGCGGGGCTCCGGGACGGTGCCGAGAAGGGCGGCGGCTTCCACTGTATCGGGCTGGTTTGCAGGCGCAGGGATCGCCTCGACGCGCTCGACGACATCACCGACCGGCAGCTTTGCCACCGCACCCGCGTCCAGATAGCGAAAGCCCCGCGCCCGGGCGAGGTCGAGGGCAGCTTCAAAGCGGGCGTCAGCATCCGCATTGTTCCCGGCCAGCCGCGCCTCCCAGAGTTCGATCATCTGGGACCAGGCGCGATCCGCTTTGCTGCGCGCGACGGTCTCGGAATCGGTGTGCAGGCTGATCCAGATGGTTTCACGCGGCTCGATCCTCCGATACCGGCGCGGCACACGGCGGCGGAGATGGTAGAGACGGCCTCGTTTGGCGATGCTCATGGCGGTGACCCCCCATTTGTGCAGCAAATTGTGTAGCAAATTGTGTAGCAGATCAAGCGGACCGAGAGCCGCCGTGGGCGCGAGAACGCCGAATTCCGCCCTACTATCAGCGCGCTACGAAACAGCGATCGAGGGGAAGACTGGCGGAGAGACAGGGATTCGAACCCTGGGTAGACGTTAATCCACAACGGTTTTCGAAACCGTCCCGTTCGACCACTCCGGCACCTCTCCGCTGGGGGTCGTGGCGCGTCTTTAGGCAAGTGGCCCTCAACCCGCAAGAGGAAGCGGCAGCGAATACAACGGATCCCGAAAAAACGTCGTGAATGGGTTTGCAGCCGGCAAGCCTCTGTGTTCACTGCAAATCGGGGGCAGAGGAGCAGTAACAATGAAAAAAACCACCCGTATTCTGACCATTTTCCTGTGCGGGACCGCCATGGCCTGGGGTGCTGCGCGCGCCGATAGCCAGTTGCCGAGGGTCGACAAGGCACCAGCGACCAACTTGACGCTACCGGAAACGGACGTCTTCGCGGCTTTGTTGGCCGCCGCGCGGATCGAGCCGCTTTTGCAGATCGTGGCCACGGAAGGTGCGCGTCACGGTGTGGGGCTGGAAGCCTCGCTTTTTCCAGGGCGCGGCGGTGCGGATTGGCGTCAGACCGTGTCCGTTATTCAAGCGCCGGAGCGGTTCGTGCCGTTTCTGACAGACGCGATCAGAAACGAACTCACACCGGAAGACGCGCAGACCGTTACGGCGTTCTTGTCTTCGGAGGCCGGGTCACGTGTCGTGGCCCGCGAAGTCATCGCCCGGCGTGAGTTGCTGGATGGCGAAGCAAAGGCCAAGCAGCCGACGGGGCTTTTGAAAGAAGGCGACAGCACTCGTGCGGCCCTGATCGAGGAAGTCATCGACACGTTGGATTTGGTGACGCTGAACGTCTCGGGCGGGCTGAATGCGAATTTCGCCTTCTATCGCGGCTTGGGCGATGGTGGCGGTCTGCAGAAGCGACTGACCGAGCGCGAGATGCTCGCCATGGTCTGGAACCAGGAAGACGATGTGCGCGCTGCCACGACGAATTGGCTGCGGGGCTATCTGACCCTGGCCTATTCGCCCTTGGCCGAGGAAGACGTGCGGGCCTATCTGGATTTTGCGCGCACGCCGCCCGGCCAACGCTATATGGCGGCGTTATTCCAGGGCTTTGGCGATATCTTTGAGACGACGTCTTACGATCTGGGCCGCGCGGCGGCGCGGTTCCTCGTCCAAAAGGACATCTGAAGCGGCGCTTGACACGGGGCTTTGCCCGTGGGAACAGGCGCTTCCGGGCTGCGGAATGATTCCGCGGCCTGCACTTCATTGAAGCCTGCCCCTCGAAGGGCACGCTGTCCGAGGTGACCTTGTGCGCATGGCGTTCAGGTCGCGAAGTCCCGGAAACGGGCACCGCAGGGCGCGACGGATGTAAGGAGAGAACGGATGTTCGCCGTTCTGAAGACCGGAGGCAAGCAGTACCGGGTCGCCGCGGGTGACGTGCTGCGTGTCGAAAAGCTGGCCGCTGAAGCCGGTGAGAAAGTTCAATTCAACGACGTGCTGATGCTGGGTGGTGACAAGGTCACTGTCGGCGCGCCGACGATTGACGGGGCGGCCGTGCAGGCCGATGTGATCGACCAGATCAAGGGTGAAAAGCTCATCCACTTCGTCAAGCGTCGCCGGAAGCATTCGTCGAAGCGCACCAAGGGCCACCGCCAGCAACTGACGCTGCTGCGGGTGACCGACATCCTGGAAAAGGGTGCCGACAAATCCGGCGTGAAGGCCGCTATCGGGGCCGGTTCGGTATCTGCCGCGGCTGTCGCCGCCGCTGCGCCTGCCAAGAAGACCGCGCCGAAGAAAGCGGCTGAACCCAAGGCTGAAAAGACCACCGCCCCGAAGCCGAAGAAGGCCGACGCGCCCGAGGTGGAGGCGCCAGCGGCGTCCGGCGCAGAGCCCGCGAACTTGCTGAAGGAAGCCCGCGAAGGCGGCGCGGACGATCTCAAGAAGATCAAGGGTGTCGGCCCGAAGCTGGAACAGACGCTGCACGAAATCGGCGTGTTCCACTTTGATCAGATCGCCGCTTGGGGTCCCGAAGAGATTGCCTATATGGATGACCGTCTGTCGTTTAAAGGCCGCATCGAACGCGACAATTGGATCGAGAAGGCGAAAGAACTCGCCGCCGAGAAGGAGTAAGCGAGATGGCACACAAGAAAGCTGGTGGTTCCTCCCGCAATGGTCGCGATTCCGCGGGCCGTCGCCTTGGCGTGAAGCTGTTCGGCGGCCAGAAAGCCATTCCCGGCAATATCATCGTGCGCCAGCGCGGCACCAAGTGGTGGCCGGGCGAAGGCGTGGGCATGGGCCGTGACCATACCATCTTTGCCGTTGACGAAGGCGCGGTGACGTTCCGCAAGGGCTTCAAGGGCCGCACCTATATCAGCGTTCTGCCGGTGGCGGAGGCTGCTGAGTAAGCCGACCTTAAGGTTTTTCAATCAGGGGGATCGGCGCAAGCCGGTCCCCGTTTTTGTTTTCAGGAGGGCAAAATGCCCGACGTCCCAACCCTGACTGGCCCTCGGCTAACTCTGCGCGCGCCCCGCGACGCAGATGCCGCTGCGCGGCTGGCGTTGGGACGCGACGCCGAGGTCCTTGCTGCTTACGACGTGACGCCCGATGACCTGCCGCCGTTGGACGCGGCCGCCTGCCAGAACTGGCTGGCAGAGCAGCGGGCCGCCATGGCCTGGATGATCGACGTGGATGGCGACTTGGCGGGGACGGTTCGCCTGCATAGCCATGTTGCGGAGGATGCGCGCGCGCAAATAGCCATCGGCATGCTATCATCGCGCTTCATGGGGCGGGGTCTGGGGTGCGAGGCACTGGGCCTTGTTTTCGACCACGCTTTCGGCGCCATGGGCCTGCACCGGATCGGATTGCGGGTCGCGGCTACGAACACGCGCGCGCTGCGCGGCTACCGCTCCCTCGGGTTTGTGGAAGAAGGGCGCGAGCGGCAGGCCTGCCGAACAAAAACGGGTTGGGACGACGACATTATTATGGGCCTTCTGGCACCGGATTGGCGGCGGGCCGCATGAGTGTCGCCGCCGCCAGCTTCGCCGTCTTCGCGGCCAGCCAAGTGGGCACGCCGGGGCCTGCCAACATGGCGCTCATGGCGACGGGCGCGCGGTTTGGGCTGCGCGCTGCGCTACCCTTCGTGGCGGGCGTGGCGCTTGGCAAGCAGTTGATCATCTGGCCCCTGGGTTTCGGCCTGCTGGAACTCGCGCAGCGTGCGCCGCTCGTGTTTGAGACGCTGAAATGGGTCTCGGCGGCTTATATCATCTGGCTGGCCTGGAAGGTGGCCAATATGCGCCTGGGCGAGGGGCCCGACGCGGCGGCACCGGGCTTTGCTGCCGGGTTGATCATCCATCCGTTGAACCCCAAAGCCTGGGCCATGATTATAGCGGGGTTCACCGGTTTCACGGCCCCCGACACACCCGTCTTGCAGGCGACTGTCACCATCGCCGCCATCTTGCTGGCCTGCCAGATCCTGATGCATCCGCTTTGGACCTGGGGCGGCAGCTTGATGGCTTCTCACGTTCGCGGCACCGCCGCGGAACGTTACCTTATGTGGACGCTGGCTGCGCTTACGGTTGCCAGCGTGCTGTTCGTGCTGTTCGGAGGAGGAACGACATGACACCTCAACGCGCACCGGTCCGGTTGGACCGCGTTGAAACTCAGGATCAGATCAGCATCCCGACGGACCGCCTGACGCTGCGCCCCTTGCGGCGCGCAGATATGGGCCTGATCGATCATTATGCCGCCGACGAACGCGTGGCGCGCATGACAACGTCTATTCCCCATCCGCTGCCGCCGGGGGCCACCGATGCCTTCGTGACCCGGTGCCTGGGCGGAGATCGGGACGAAGTCGTCTGGACGATGGATGCGACGCAATCGGGTCTGGGGGAACTTGTCGGCCTGATCAGCCTGGAACAGATGGATCGCGGTCAGGCCGAAATCGGCTATTGGGTTGCGCCCATCGTGTGGAATACCGGCCTGGCCACAGAAGCGCTTCGCGCACTGATGCAGGCCAATCCCCTGGGCAATAAGCAGATCTTCGGCAAGGTTTTCCAAGACAATCCCGCCTCGGCCCGTGTGCTGACCAATGCAGGCTTCGACTATATCGGCGATGCCGAGGCCTTCAGCGTGGCCCGCGGCGCCGTCATGCCTCAGTGGACCTATATCCGACAGATGTCTTGAGGCTGGCCGCGTGCCCGCGTAAGGCCGGGCACGGCCACAGGAAGATGCCATGAAGTTTCTCGATCTCGCGAAGGTTTATATCCGCTCCGGCAGCGGCGGGAACGGCGCCGTGTCGTTCCGGCGCGAGAAATACATCGAATATGGCGGCCCCGATGGCGGCAATGGCGGGCGGGGCGGCGATGTCGTGTTGGAGGCCGTGGGCTCGCTCAACACACTGATCGATTTCCGGTATCAGCAGCATTTCTTTGCCAAGAACGGGCAGGGCGGCATGGGCCGTCAGCGCACGGGCAAAGACGGTGACGATATTGTGCTGCGCGTGCCCGTGGGGACCGAAATCCTGGACGAAGACCAAGACACGGTGATCGTCGATATGACTGAAGAGGGCGAGCGTTTCATCCTGGCCAAGGGCGGCAATGGCGGCTTCGGGAACATGCATTTCAAGACCTCCACCAACCAGGCCCCGCGCCGGGCCAATCCGGGCCAGCCGGGGGTGGAGCGCACGATTTGGCTGCGGCTGAAGCTGATTGCCGATGTGGGGCTATTGGGGCTGCCCAATGCGGGCAAGTCGACCTTTCTGGCCGCGACCTCCAACGCGCGGCCCAAGATTGCCGATTACCCGTTCACCACTCTGGTGCCCAATCTGGGTGTGGTGGGTGTGGATGGGACGGAATTCGTGGTGGCGGACATTCCGGGCCTGATCGAAGGCGCCCATGAAGGGCGCGGCATCGGGGACCGCTTCCTTGGCCATGTGGAGCGATGCTCGGCCTTGTTGCACCTTGTTGACGGCACGGCGCCGGACCCGGCTGCCGATTACCGGACCATCATAAATGAGCTTGAGATGTATGGCGGCGGTCTGGCCGACAAGCCGCGCCTGACGGTTCTCAACAAAGTGGACGCGGTGGACGGGGAAGGTCTGCCCGACCGCCTGACCGCCTTGCAGGCAGCGGCGGGCGGCCCGGTCATGACGATGTCCGGCGTGTCGGGCGAGGGCGTGACTGAGGTGCTGCGCGCGCTCAGGGCCGTGATTGGGCAGGACACGGACCAGTCCGAACATAAGGCGGATGCGCCGTGGTCACCCGTCTAAGCGACGCACGTCGGGTCGTCATCAAGATCGGCTCGGCGTTGCTGGTGGATGCCGAGACGGGGCGTCTGCGTGGCGACTGGCTTGCCGGTCTTTGCACCGATGTGGCCATGCTGCGCGACCGCGGAACAGAGGTTATCTTGGTCTCGTCAGGGTCTATCGCGCTTGGGCGGCGGGTGCTGGACCTTGCAGCCCCGTTGAGTTTGGAGCAATCGCAAGCAGCCGCCGCCGTGGGCCAGATCCGTTTGGCGTCCGGTTATGAAGTGGCCCTGGCACCGCTGGCCTGTGCGCAGGTTTTGGTGACGTTGGATGACAGCGAAGACCGGCGCCGCTACCTCAACATGCGTGCCACGTTCGAGACGTTGTTGGCCTTGGGCGCCGTGCCCATCGTGAACGAAAACGACACGGTGGCGACCGACGAAATCCGCTTTGGCGACAACGACCGTCTGGCCGCCCAAGTGGCGGCCATGGCGGGGGCCGATCTGTGCATCCTGCTGTCGGATGTGGACGGGCTTTACACTGCGAACCCGTCGCAGGACCCGGAGGCTGTGCATTTGCCCGTGGTGGACGACATCACCGAGGACATCGCCGCCATGGCTGGGGAGGCCGTGTCGGGCCTGTCCAAAGGCGGCATGGTCACCAAGATAATGGCGGCGCGCACGGCCATGCAGGCGGGCTGCGCGCTGGTCATTGCCAAAGGCGGTGATCGCCCCCTTTCGGCGATTGAGGCCGGGGCGCGGTCAACGTGGTTTCGGCCCCAGGATGACCCACGCACGGCGCGCAAGCGTTGGATCGCCTCGATGAAACCGCGGGGCACCGTGGCCATTGATGCGGGGGCGGCCCGGGCTTTGGCAGAGGGCAAGTCGCTGTTGCCTGCGGGCGTGACCTATGTGGGCGGCGCTTTCGGGCGGGGCGAGCCCGTGGCCATCGAAGGCCCTGACGGCAATGCCATGGGGCAGGGCCTGATCCGCTACACGGGCGATGAGGCGCGCGCGATCCGCGGCCTGCGATCCAGTGACATTGCGGCGACGCTCGGATATCCGGGGCGCGCTGCGCTTATCCATCGCGACGATATGGCGATCTGAGGAGGTTCCGATGAAGGGCATGACCGACGACATTCCGGCCCTGATGCGGGACATTGGTCTGGCCGCACGTGCGGCAGCCGCTCAAATGGCAGCCATTCCATCGGATCGCAAGAAGGTAGCTTTGCTGGCGGCGGCGGATGCGCTTTGGTTCCGCCGCGCCGAGGTGCTGGACGCCAATGGACGCGACTTGGACTTCGGGCGGGACAAAGGATTGTCGCAAGCAATGATGGACCGCCTCACGCTGGATGAAGCCCGCATTCAGGGCATCGTCGACAGCCTGCGCGCCATCGCCGAACAAGCAGACCCGGTAGGGCGGGTGCTGGCGGAATGGGAGCAACCTAACGGTCTGCACATCAAGCGGGTCGCTACGCCCCTGGGCGTGGTTGGCGTCATCTATGAAAGTCGGCCCAATGTCACGGCGGATGCTGGGGCGCTTTGCCTGAAAGCCGGGAATGCGGTGATCTTGCGCGGCGGGTCGGAAAGCTTCCATTCCTCCCAAGCGATCCATGCCGCCATGCTGGATGGGCTGCGCAGCGCGGACTTGCCCGAGACGGCCATCCAGCTTGTCCCGACCCGCGACCGCGCCGCCGTGTCCGAGATGTTGACCGCCACGGACCATATCGACGTGATTGTGCCACGCGGGGGCAAGGGCTTGGTGGGATTGGTCCAAAGGGAAGCCCGCGTGCCGGTCTTCGCCCATCTGGAAGGCATCGTACATATCTATGTCGATGCCGCGGCGGATCGGGACATGGCGCTGTCGGTCATCCGCAATGCCAAGACGCGGCGCACCGGCATTTGCGGCGCGGCGGAATGTTTGCTTGTCCACAAGGATGTGGCGGCCAGCCTGGGCCAGGATATCTGCGACATGCTGATGGAAGAAGGCGTCGAAGTCCGCGCGGGTGATGGGTTGCAGGGGAGCGTGGTCGCCACGGAGGACGATTGGGGCACGGAGTTCCTCGACATGAAGATCGCGGCCAAAACTATTGATAATGTTGACGATGCCATTGCCCATATTCGCCGCTACGGGTCGAACCATACCGATTGCATTCTGACCGAGGACGACGAGGCCGTGGCGCGTTTCTTCGGTCAGCTCGATTCTGCGATCTTGATGCACAACGCATCCACCCAGTTTGCCGACGGAGGCGAGTTCGGTATGGGGGCAGAAATCGGGATCGCCACGGGCAAGATGCATGCGCGCGGCCCGGTGGGCGCCGAGCAGCTTTGCAGTTTCAAATATCTCGTCTCCGGCAACGGTGCGATCCGTTCCTAATCAGATAGTTCCGAGGTGACATTCATGTCCGACCGACCCAATCTCGTGCGCCGCACGGCCTTTCCATCGTCGGTCAGCCGGGCTGTGGTGACGCCATTACAACCTTCTGTCGTCTATTCATCACCTGACCCCGACGCCTTGGATGCTCAATATGAGGGGCAGGCCCAGGGCTATACCTATGGGCGCGAGGGGCATCCGAACGGAGATGTGCTGGCCCGCATGATCGACCGGATGGAAGGCGGCGAAGGCGGCATCGTCACCGGCAGTGGTATGTCGGCTGTGACGGCCACGATGTTGGGCCTGCTCAGCCAAGGGGACCATATTGTGGGCGGCAATCAACTTTATGGGCGCAGCCTACGGATGTTGACACAGGATTTGCCTCGCTGGGGCATCACCGCGTCCCTTGCCGACCCGACCGATATCGCCGCCATGGCGGCCGCGATCACGCCAGCCACAAAGATGATCCTGGTGGAAGTCGTGTCCAATCCCACCTTGCGCGTGGCCGACATGGACGGGATTGAGCAATTGGCGAAGGATCGTGATCTGATTCTGGTAGTGGACAACACCTTCACGACGCCGGCCGCCTTCCAGGCCCATTCAAGGGGCGCAGATGTGGTCATTCATTCGGTGACCAAGCTGATGGCCGGCCATAGTGACGTGACGCTGGGCTATGTCCTGGCGCGGGATCCAGCCCATGCCAAAGCGATCTATGACACCAACGTCACCCTGGGCCTGACGGCCAGCCCCTGGGATTGCTGGTTGGCGGAGCGGGGGCTTTACACTTTCGACATGCGGTTCGAGCGCGCGCAGGCCAATGCCCAGGCTTTGGCAGAGCTATTCGCCGCGCATCCCGCGGTGGAATCCGTTCTTTATCCCGGGCGACATGATCACCCTGACCACAACCGCGCGGGCGCCTTGCTGGGCGGCCAATTCGGCAACATGGTCAGCTTTCGCCTGAAAGGCGGGCGCGCGCAGGCCAACGCACTGACGCGCGCGGCGCCGCAACTGGCCTTTGCGCCCACGCTGGGCGATGTGGGCACAACGTTGTCGCACCCGGCATCCAGCAGCCACCGCGCCTTGTCCCCTGACGACCGGGCCGCGCTTGGCATCACAGAAGGTTTCTTCCGCGTATCAGTGGGTTGCGAGCCGATAGATTTATTGAAAGCAGATTTCGCCGCTGCGTTGGACGCGGCAGCTTAGTCTTCGGCCAGATGCGGACCGTGGCCGATTTCGATCAAGTCGAAAGACAATTCCGGCGCGACAACGCTCACCTCGTCGTGGACAAGCCGGATGTTCGGAAGGGTCGTCGTGAAGGCGACGTAGCGCCCGCGGAAGTCGCGGTTCGCAAGAAGCGCAGCCAGGGTGACCGCGTCAAAGTTTGGTCCGATAAGTGGGGACAAGACCACCATCGCGCTGGCGATAACCCTCTCGTCGAGATCGCCGAATTCCAGTTGGAGCGTGTTGCGGCCAAGCGATCCGAAGAGTCGCCCGGGAACCGATCCGGCCTGTCTGACGGACAGGCCCACCGAAAGGACGTTTTCACGTCGTTCAAGGCCAGACGCCGCAGCGCCTGGCACCATTCTTATCATTCTTCGTTCTTTGTGCATTGGCCCGCCCTTCTGCCTAGAATGCGGTGGAGGGGGCATCTGGTGATCGTTCGCCCCGCACACTTTCCTTATCTGAAAACCCGCATTTTTGAAAGTGAAAACATTAATGTACTCAGGGGCTTACGACCAGAGCGGACATGAAGTGAAGACGATTCCCCCTCTGATTGCAGAGTTTTTGGAGGCTCTGGTGGAACCTGGGCTGCTACTTGATGCAGCTGGACGGGTGCGCATTGCCAACGAAGCCGCCCGTGACAGATTGGGTGTCTGGGTTATCGGACAATCCTATATCAGCGTCTTGCGGCAACCGGGTTTGTTGGAGCCCGTGGAAGACGCTTTTTCCGAGGGGAAGCAAAGCTCTGCGCGCTTTACGCACTCCTCCGGAGAGGTCGAAACTCTGTTCGATGTGCGGGTATCTCCGCTGGCCTCCGACGGGGGGCCTTTGGTGCTTCTGATCTTCCGGGATGTGTCAGATATGAGGGCTGGGGAATCCATCCGTCGGGACTTCGTTGCCAATGTCAGTCATGAGCTGAAGACACCGCTCACGGCGGTGATGGGTTTTATTGAAACATTGCAGGGTCCGGCCAAGAACGACCCTAAGGCGCAGGATCGATTCCTTGGATTGATGGCTCAGGAAACGGCCCGAATGAATCGGTTGGTGCAAGATCTGCTGTCACTGAGTCGGCTGGAAGGGCAATCCCGCCAGCGACCGCGCGAAACGGTCAACTTGCGTGCGATCATCGCGGACGCCTTGGATGCTTTGACCCCTCGGGCGCTGGACCAGGGCGTTTCGATTGAAGTGAAAGGGGTGGATCGGGCGGAGGCGCCGGGCGACGCGGACCAACTTACCCAGGTCATCGCTAATTTGGTGGAGAACGCGACAAAATACGGGGCGCGTCCGGGCAAGGTGCAGATCGAGCTTGATCTGATCGAGCGTGAACCGGTGATCAAGGGGCCTGCTTGGCAACTGAGTGTTATCGACGAAGGACCAGGAATCGCGCCCGAACACCTGCCGCGTCTGACCGAACGCTTTTACCGCGTCGATACTGGCCGCAGCCGGGCGGAGGGCGGCACCGGGCTGGGCCTGGCCATCGTGAAGCACATCGTCAATCGACACCGCGGAAGGCTGCGGATCGACAGCAAGCTGGGGCAGGGGACGCGCATCACCGTAACGCTGCCTGCGCAGATATGACCCTACGTCCCGTCGAACTGTCATAAAACGTTTACGAAAGCGTCACAAAAGCCCAACAGGCGCGGCCTAGCTGCCCGCTAACGGGTGCCAGGGGGCATCTGTCACGCTCAGAAATTCAGGAGCATTCCATGACTTTCACCCGCACCGCCATTTCAACGCTCGCCCTTGCGGCCGTCTCAGCCACCGCCGCATCCGCGCGCGACCAGGTTCAGATCGCTGGGTCCTCGACGGTTCTGCCCTACGCGTCCATCGTCGCCGAAGCCTTCGGTGAAAACTTCGATTTCCCAACGCCCGTGGTTGAATCGGGCGGCTCCTCCGCTGGTCTCAAGCGCTTCTGCGAAGGTGTCGGCGAAAACACCATCGATATCGCCAATGCTTCGCGCGCCATACGTGACAGCGAAGTCGCTGTCTGCGCCGAAAATGGCGTGACCGACATTATCGAAGTCCGCATCGGCTATGACGGCATTGTCTTCGCCAGCCAGCAATCGGGCCCGGCTTTCAGCGAATTCACGCCGTCACAATGGTATCTGGCCATGGCTTCCGAGATGCCGGGTGACGACGGCACGATGGTTGCCAACCCCAACACCAGCTGGAACCAGATCGACGCGTCGCTTCCCGATGCTGAAATCTTGGCCTTCATTCCCGGCACCAAGCACGGCACTCGCGAAGTGTTCGAAGAAAAGGTCATTCTGCAGGGCTGTGAAGACACCGGCGCCATGCAACGTATGATGGATGCCGGTCTGGATGAAGACGGTGCGGAAGATGCCTGCATGTCGATCCGTTCCGACGGTCGGGCGGTCGACATTGACGGCGACTATACCGAAACGCTTGCTCGGATCGAAAGTGACCCGGATGGTGTCGGCGTCTTCGGCCTCGCCTTCTACGAGAACAACACCGACAAGCTGAAGGTCGCGACCATGGGTGGAGTCGAGCCGACCGTTGAGACGATTTCGACGGGGGAATATCCGGTGTCCCGTCCGCTCTACTTCTACATCAAAAAAGCCCATATCGGT
Organism: uncultured Jannaschia sp.; assembly: GCA_947494145.1. Classification (GTDB taxonomy): domain Bacteria; phylum Pseudomonadota; class Alphaproteobacteria; order Rhodobacterales; family Rhodobacteraceae; genus Jannaschia. Next base: position 87,723 of record CANLTZ010000014.1, read on the forward strand.
GCAATTCCCGGGCTGAAGGACTATGCCTCCTTCTTCGTGAGCGATGACATTGCCGGGCCCGACGGTCCGCTGGCCGAATATGGCCTTGTCTCCGACCCGGAGCTGTCCGACACGCAGCAGATGATCGAATCCGAGACGATTCTGAACTGATCGTCAGGTCTGGGCTAGGGCGCTTGTGCGTCCTGGTCCTTCCGGCCAGCCGCCTCGGGGGAGCGCGTCGATGTCCTTGCCAATGATCTTGCTTGCGCTGGCCGTCCTTGGGACGGTTTCGTTCATTTTGTCACGCAAGCGGGCCATTGCATCGGTCGGCGGGGACGCACGGCGCCTGCACAGCCTGCCCACCTATTACGGTATGCACGGCCTGCTGATGGCAATGATCCCCGCGGCGGGGCTGTTGGTGGCTTGGCTGGTGATCCAACCCTTGATGTTGGAGCGGTCGATTGCAGCGGATTTCCCCGAAAGCGCCATCCCCGAAGGCAGCACCATCGGTCTGGTCATGTCCGATGTGCGCCGCGTCGCAGATGCGTTGGACCGGGTTGCGGACCAGGGCGCGCTTGCGGGCCGATCCTTGGAAGAACTGGAAGCCGTGATCGCCGACGGTGGCACGGCCATGGGCGCAGACCTGTCGGACGCTTTGCTGACCGCGGCAAACGATTACCGGGCGGCGCGTGGCTCGTTGAACATGATCATGCTCGTGGCCGTCTTTGCGGTGGGTCTGATCGGCGCGGCCTGGGCCTGGAAGCGGAGCGAGGGGGAGTTTCGCGCCCGCAACGTGGTCGAAACGGGCGTTCTGATTCTGTTGGTCGCAGCGGCGTCCATCGCGATCCTGACGACGTTAGGCATCGTCTTGTCAATGCTGTTCGAGACGATGAATTTCTTTCAACAGTATGATTGGAAGCGTTTTTTCCTGTCGGCCACCTGGGACCCGAGCTTTTCGGGACGCGGCGGCGGGTCGGAGCTTGGGATCATTCCGCTTTTGTGGGGCACGCTCTACATCAGTCTGATTGCCTTGATCGTATCGGTGCCAATTGGCCTGTTCGCGGCGATCTACCTGTCGGAATATGCTGGCAAGAAATTCCGCTCCATCGCTAAGCCGCTGATTGAAATTCTGGCGGGCATCCCGACCATCGTCTACGGCCTGTTCGCGCTGATCACCGTGGGGCCGATGCTGCGCGACGCCATTGCCTCGCCCCTGGGGTTGGGCAGTTCGGCATCGTCGGTAATGACGGCGGGCCTCGTGATGGGGATCATGCTGATCCCTTTCGTGTCGTCGCTGTCCGACGACATCATCAACGCCGTCCCTCAAGCCATGCGGGACGGGAGCTTGGGGCTAGGCGCGACGCAGTCGGAGACGATCAAGCAGGTCATCATCCCGGCCGCCTTGCCCGGCATCGTGGGCGCCGTCTTGCTGGCCGCGTCCCGCGCCATCGGCGAGACCATGATTGTGGTGCTTGGGGCAGGGGCCGCGGCCAAGCTGGACCTGAACCCGTTTGAAGCGATGACGACGGTCACTGTGAAGATCGTCAGCCAACTGACTGGCGACACTGACTTTGCAAGCCCTGAGACGTTGGTGGCCTTCGCCCTGGGCCTCACGCTTTTCGTGATCACGCTGGGTCTGAACGTCCTCGCACTTTACATCGTCCGCAAGTATCGGGAGCAGTACGAATGACCGACGCCACCGCCCCGATAGGTGCCGGACAAGGCTCCCTCATCCAGCAGGATAGCCGGACGGCCAAGCGCAATGCGGCCGAGAAGCGGTTCAAAATGTATGGGCTCGCGGCGGTTTGCGTGGGCATCGCCATGTTGATCATGCTGGTGACCTCGATCCTCAGCAACGGGGTCTCGGCCTTCTTTCAGACCACAATCCAGATCATGGTCGAGTTGCCGGAAGAGAAACTCGACAAATCCGGCGTCCGCGATCCAGAGGTCATGGCCAAGGTGACCACCTTCGGCTATGCGCCGCTGCTGCGGGACGGATTGCAAAAAACCCTAGAAGACAATGGAATAGAGACTGAACTTTCAGCAAAAGACGCTGCCGATCTGATTTCCGACGAGAGCGTCGCGCAACTTCGCCGCTATGTCTTGGCCAATCCCGAACTGATCGGGCAGACTATTCCGGTGGAGGTGCTGGCATCGGGGCGGATCGATGGCTTCTATAAGGGCCGTGTCACCTATGAAAGTGCTGAACTCGACAGCAACGTCTCGCCAGAACAGCTTGATCTTGCTGAGGCCTTGAAGGGGGCGGACCTTCTGAAAACCGGGTTCAACTGGCGCTTCTTCACTGCGCCCGATGCGTCTGTCACCCGGCCCGAAGCGGCGGGCTTGGGCGTGGCCATCATCGGGTCGTTCTACATGATGCTGATCGTGCTCTGCCTTGCTTTGCCTATCGGTGTGGCTGCCAGCATCTATCTGGAGGAATTCGCCCCCCAGAACCGCTTCACCGACCTGATCGAGGTGAACATTTCAAACCTGGCGGCGGTGCCGTCCATCGTCTTCGGCATCCTGGGCCTTGCGATCTTCATCAACTTTGCGGGGCTGCCGCAATCGGCGCCTATCGTGGGTGGGCTCGTCCTGACCCTGATGACCCTGCCCACCATCATCATCGCCACGCGGGCCTCGTTGAAATCGGTGCCGCCATCCATCCGGGATGCGGCACTGGGCTTGGGCGCGTCCAAGATGCAGGCGGTGTTCCACCATGTGTTGCCGCTGGCTATGCCAGGCATCCTGACCGGCACGATCATCGGGTTGGCGCAAGCCCTGGGCGAAACAGCGCCGCTTTTGCTGATCGGGATGGTAGCGTTCGTGCGCGAATATCCCGCCGGCCCGCCCGAAGGCCTGTTTGACCCGGCCACCGCCTTGCCGGTGCAGATCTTCAACTTCACGCAAAGGTCCGACCCGGCCTTCGTAGAGCGGGCCTCGGGCGCGATCATTGTGCTTCTGCTATTTCTTCTGATTATGAACCTCACGGCGATCTTCCTGCGTCGGCGGTTCGAACGCCGCTGGTAGGGGGCCACCCATGAACGATATGCGACTGACGGAGAGAGCCGTGGGAACCCAAACGACCAAAATTACGGCCCGCGCGGTTCAGGTTTTCTACGGCGACAATCATGCCATCAAAGACGTCGATGTAGACATCGCAGACAAAACGGTGACGGCCTTCATCGGGCCTTCGGGCTGCGGAAAGTCCACGTTTCTGCGCTGTATCAACCGGATGAACGACACGATTTCCGTGGCGCGGGTGGAAGGCGACATCTTGATCGATGGCGAAGACATCTATGATAAGCGCGTCGATCCGGTGCAGTTGCGTGCCAAGGTGGGCATGGTTTTCCAGAAGCCGAATCCGTTTCCGAAGTCGATCTACGACAACGTCGCCTATGGCCCGCGCATCCACGGACTGGCGCGCGACAAAGCCGATCTGGATGAAATCGTGGAGCGGTCTTTACGCCGCGCGGCCCTTTGGGACGAAGCCAAGGACCGCTTGGGCGAGCCCGGGACGGGCTTGTCCGGCGGGCAGCAGCAGCGTCTTTGTATCGCGCGCGCAGTGGCGACGTCGCCTGAGGTGCTGCTGATGGATGAGCCATGCTCGGCCCTTGATCCGATTGCCACCGCGCAGGTGGAGGAATTGATTGATGAACTGCGACAGAACTATTCGGTCGTCATCGTGACTCATTCCATGCAGCAAGCCGCAAGGGTCAGTCAACGCACGGCTTTTTTCCACCTCGGCAATCTGGTGGAATATGGCGAGACGGGAAAGATCTTCACCTCGCCCGAGGATCCTCGGACGGAAAGCTACATCTCCGGCCGGATCGGCTGAGGAGGCCCCCATGATCCAATCCCACCATATCGTCACGGCCTTCGACCGCGACCTTGAAGCCATCCAAGCCATGATCATGAAGATGGGCGGGCAGGTCGAAGACGCAATCGGCAAGGCCACGACCGCGCTGATGGAGGGCGATAGCGACTTGGCCGAGGCCGTCAGGGCAGGGGACAAGCGCATCGACCGCATGGAAGAAGAAGTCAACGAAGAGGCCGCCCGCGTCATCGCCCTGCGCCAGCCCATCGCCACCGACCTGCGCACCGTGCTGACGGTGTTCCGCATCTCTGCCGCGTTGGAGCGGATTGGAGATTACGCGAAGAACATGGCGAAACGCACGGAAATCCTTATGGAATTGCATCCCGTCGACGGAGGCACCGCATCCCTGCGGCGTATGTCGAAGGCGGTCCAATTAATGCTTAACGACGCGCTCGATGCCTATATCCAGCGCGACGCCGATCTGGCCTATGACGTGCGGGCCCGTGATGAAGAAGTGGACCAGATGTATAATGGGCTGTTCCGCGAATACCTGACCCATATGATGGAAGATCCACGCAATATCACGGCCTGCATGCACCTGCATTTCATGGCCAAGAACATTGAGCGTATGGGTGATCTGGTGACGGGCATTGCCGAACAGGTCATCTACCTGGTGACAGGTGAACTGCCCGATGATGACCGCGTGAAAGCAGATGTGACAAGCACTTCCGATGGCGGAACGGTGGATTAAGATGTCTGCGCAACCATCTGTTTTGGTTGTGGAGGATGAAGCGTCTCAGCGTGAGGTGCTGGTCTACAACTTGGAAGCCGAAGGCTATGTCGTCCAGCAAGCCACGTCGGGCGATGTCGCACTGGATCTGGCCCGTGAAGATGGCCCGGATTTGATTTTGCTGGATTGGATGCTGCCCGAAGTGTCAGGGATCGAAGTCTGCCGCAGGCTGAAAGCTGCGGCAGAGACGCGAGGCATCCCGGTCATTATGATTTCGGCGCGGGCTGAGGAAGTAGACCGCGTCCGGGGCTTGGAAACCGGCGCGGATGACTACGTGGTCAAGCCGTATTCCGTGGTGGAACTGATGGCGCGAATTCGCACGCAGCTACGCCGTGTAAGACCAGCAAGTGTCGGCGAACGCTTGGAATTTGACGACGTTGCCGTAGACACAGCCGAGCACCGCGTCTTCCGTGATGGGCAAGAGCTTCATCTGGGGCCGACGGAGTTTCGGCTTTTAACGACTTTCATGGAGCGTCCGGGCCGCGTCTGGTCACGCGACCAACTTTTGGATCGGGTCTGGGGCCGCGACATCTATGTCGATAGCCGCACGGTGGACGTCCATGTTGGACGGCTGCGCAAGGCCTTGCGCAGCGCCACGGGAAAAGATGACCCAATTCGCACAGTGCGTGGTGCGGGATATGCGCTGGGGTGATCTCAGGCTTTTGGGACAAGGCATTGATTGAAAAGGCGAGAGCGGTTCCGAGTCCGCATCTTAATTCCATTAACCTTGATTATGTAATCGAACTAGCATGCCGCGCCGGGTCGACATCCGATTGCACCTTACCTTAGCGTAACGCGAAACGTTGCGCCGGGCCCCTCCATGAAAATCAACTCCAAGATGTCTCTTGAACATTATCTCATCGAGATGACGCGTTCGACGCGCTTGGAAGACGTCTGGGACATGCACAAAGCCCGGATGGCGGAATACGGGTTCGATCGCCTGCTCTATGCGACCACGAGTTTTCGGACCGATCACAGTGCTGGCGATGTGCGCGATGCGCTGATCCTGACAAACCATACGTCAGAATTCACCAGCGGATATCTCGATGGTGGCCTATTTCGAAACGCGCCGATGGTACGTTGGGCGATGAAGAATGTGGGCACCCGGTCCTTCGCCCAAATACGCCAGGATGCCGAGGCCGGACGACTGACGCAGGATGAGATGATCGTGGTGGATTTCAACCGGCGTCACGGCGTGATTGCGGGTTATGGGATCAGCTTTCCGCGGACCTCAGCACGCACCGGTCACGGCATCGGGCTGTCGTCCACAGGGATGACCCAAGATGAGGTGGATGCGCTCTGGGAAGATCGGGGCGCAGAGATAGAGATGCTTAACAACGTGGCGCATCTCACCATCCTGTCCCTGCCCTACGGCATGCATGGCCGCAGCCTGACGGAACGGCAATTGGAGGTTCTGGAATTGGTTGCCGATGGCAAGACCGTCCAGGATGTTGCTGTTATAATGGGAAGAAACCCCGCGACCGTGGAAAAGCATTTGCGGCTCGCGCGCGAGGCGCTGGATGCGGAAAACACGGCCCAGGCAATTCTGAAGGCCAGCGTTCAGAATCAGTTCTTCAAGTTTGAAGCCTGAAGCGATCCGTGATCGACATCGTAGGCTTTTCCGCTGAGCGGAACCTTCCTTTATGACCGAATCGGGGTCATTTCCTGACCGTTTGGAAAAATTTTTACCGAAAGGTAAGGTTTTCCTGACTTACCCAGCGTCAAGTTTTCGGTGCATTCTGACGATGTCTTGTGAGTGATGGCAATTGCGCCAGAGACTATTCGGACCGGGCATGACGGCAGCATTAGGCCAGAATACACGGTTCGCCGATGAATTTCGGACCTGCGACGCCCTGGGGCATTTACCCCAGGGCCGACCAAACGGGGGCCCATGTCTCTTCCCCATGGGAAAATGTGCCCTTATTTATGGAACGGCACCGGGCCTTGTCCCCCGGTGCCGTTTTTTTCGGACAATAGCTTAGCCTTGGGCCGCCTTGGCCACTTCGGCGGCGAAGTCTTCTTGGACTTTTTCGATCCCCTCGCCCACTTCGAGACGTACATAGCCGGTGATTTCAACACCCGCTTCTTCGGCGGCTTTTGCCACGGTCAAGTCGGGGTTCACCACGAATTGCTGGTTCACCAGTGTGACCTCGGCCATGTACTTCTTCATCCGCCCCACAATCATTTTTTCGATGACCTGCTCGGGCTTGCCGGATTCACGGGCAATATCGATTTGAACCTGACGCTCTTTGTCCACGATGGCCGGGTCGAGTTCGGCTTCGTTGAGCGCGGCAGGGTTGGTCGCGGCGATATGCATGGCCACTTGGCGACCAAAGTCGTCATTGGCCGCGGAAAGCGCCACGAGCACACCGATCTTGCCCATGCCGGGGGCAGCCGCGTTATGGACATAGGTCACGATCGACTCGCCCGACAGCTTCGCCATGCGGCGCAGCGTCATGTTTTCGCCGATTGTCGCGATCTTGTCGGTCAACGTTTCTTCGACGGTTTTGCCACCCAGATCTGCCGCCTTGAGCGCGTCGATGTCGTCAACACCAAGTGCAGCTTGCGCGATGTCAGCAACCATGGACTGGAAATCGGCGTTCTTCGCGACGAAGTCGGTCTCGGAATTCACCTCGACCGCGACACCGGTGCCGCCCGTGACGGCAACAGCCACCAGGCCTTCGGCCGCAGTTCGGCCCGACTTCTTGGCGGCCTTGGCAAGCCCCTTGGTTCGCAGCCAATCAATGGCGGCCTGCATGTCGCCATCGGTCTCGGTCAGCGCCTTCTTGGCGTCCATCATGCCTGCGCCGGTCGTGTCGCGCAGTTCCTTCACCATTGCAGCGGTGATCGCCATGGTCTCTCTCCTTGAATCAAATGGGGCGGGCGCGGCCCGGATGGCCACGCCCTGATACCGTCCTATGCCGCGTGGCTTACGCCTCGGCGGCAGCAGCGTCTTCGGCAGGGACCTCGGCCTCGGGGGCGGGGTCTTCCGCGGCACCCGGGTCGGCGGCGACATCTTCTTCAACAGCGCCCTCTTCAAGTGCGCCGATATCCACACCGGCGGCACCGAGCTGCGCGCTCATCCCGTCGAGCGCGGCGCGGGAGACGAGGTCGCAGTAAAGCGAGATCGCGCGGGCGGCATCATCATTGCCGGGGATCGGATAGTCGACGCCATCGGGTGAGCAATTCGTATCGACGACCGCGACCACCGGAATACCTAACTTTTTGGCTTCCGCGATGGCCAGGTCCTCTTTGTTGACGTCGATCACGAACAGCAGATCCGGCAGCCCACCCATTTCGCGGATGCCGCCAAGCGACGCAGTCAGCTTGTGCTGATCCCGCTCCATGCCCAGCCGTTCTTTCTTCGTGAGGCCTTCGCCCCCCTGCTCCATCGCTTCGTCGATGGATTTCAGGCGGTTGATCGAATTTGACACGGTTTTCCAGTTGGTGAGCGTTCCGCCCAGCCACCGGTGATTCATGTAATACTGCGCGCAGCGTTCTGCAGCTTCGGCAACGGGCTTCTGAGCCTGACGCTTGGTGCCGACAAACAGGACACGACCGCCGCGCGCGACGGTGTCGCGCACGACCTGAAGGGCCTGGTCCAGCATTGGGACCGTCTGGGTCAGATCGAGAATGTGGATCCCGTTCTTGGCGCCGTAGATATACGGGCCCATGCGAGGATTCCAACGCTGTGTCTGGTGGCCGAAGTGAACACCCGCTTCAAGCAGCTGGCGCAAAGAAAAGTCAGGCAGAGCCATGCTTTAGATACCTTTCCGGTTTTAACCTGAGCGGGGGATCAGAGCGTGATGCTCAACCGGTGGACCCGTCGGGGATGTCTCCCCCGAGGGCCCGCCCCCGCCTGTGAAGTGGCGCGCAGATGCCATCTGCGCGCGTGGATTGCAACCCCTGAAACCAGGAACACCAGCCGAGACACATTTGGATATCCAAGGATGTTCCCTCCCCTGACCAATGCGGCGCGTCGGTTAGGGAATGATGCGGTTGTATTTCACGCCTTCCAGCGTGGCGCCCGCAATCAGGCCCGACTGGCCGAAGACGACTGCGATGACCGGCGTCAGCAGGGTCGTGGTGTCTGTGGTCAGTGCCGTCCCCTGGGAGGGCAACGCATATTCCAGATCGGCCCCAGCCGTCCAACCAGGCGAGGTGCGGAAGTTGCGCAAAGCCGGCTGCGTCATGAAGAAGAGCGCATGGCTGAATTGCTGCCCGCCGATTTGCAGCCCGATGGACGCCGATGCGGCGGAATAGTAATCCACCGTCACCCCGTCGATGCGAAGGGCGCCGCGCCCGTAAGAGCCGCCGATGCCGAACCCGGCTTCGGTCACGACGGGCATCATCAGGATGCCTGCCGCATTGCTCGCCAAAGTCTGCGTTTCTGGCAGCGTGTCATACATGAAGTTGAAGGCCGCGTCGGTGCGCGCATCAATGCGCTGCCCGCCGTTGCCGCCTACGGGATTGCCACAGGCCGCCAGGGCCAAAGGAGCGGATGCCGCCGCGAGGAAGCGGCGTCGCGAAAATGCGGTCATTTAGGTCTTCCTGTCCAATATCTGCTCTGCCGGGATCTTAGTGTCTCGGTCTGACAAAAGGATAGCGGAAGGGGTGCGTGCTGTCACCCCTTCGGTGCATTGACGCGAACGTTCTGGGGGCCAGCGCCGTGTCAGGCGACCGCGCGGGCCTCGGCAAAAGACAAAAGGCGTTTGCTCCGCTCATCCCAAAGGTGGAGCCGGGCATTTGCAAAGCTTTCTCGGATCGTCATGCGGTTGTTGTCGCTCAAGACCGCGTGGTCACGCAGCACTTCCGGCAGCCGGTAGAACGGAATACGGCTATACAAATGGTGGACATGGTGAATGCCGATATTCGCGCTCAGCCATTGAAGCACCGAGGGCAGCACATAGTGAGAGCTGCCGTGGAGCGCCGCATGATGCAGATCCCAGTCATCATCGCTTTCCCAATTCGTCGCCTCGAACTGGTGTTGCACATAAAACAGCCAGACCCCCGCCATGGCCGCCAGCAAAGTGGAGGGCACGAAAATCAGCAGGATGGGCATGATGCCCCCGAAATAGAAGATGGCGCCGAGGGCAACGAAGATCGCCGCATTCGTGGCCATCGCACTGAACCAGTAGCGCGCATTGGCCATCAGCCCGAGAGGGAGACGGTTTTGAAGAAAATACAGGTATCCCGGGCCCAGACCAAACAGCACGATGGGATTGCGATAAAGCCGATACTTGAGCCGTCCGAAGGCGCTCCGCGCGCGATATTCCGTGACGGTAAGCGTATGGATGTCGCCAATTCCGCGGCGGCCCAGATTACCGGATGAGGCATGGTGGATCGAATGGGAACGGCGCCAGACATCATAGGGCGTCAGCGTAAGCACCCCGAGCACACGGCCGAGCGCGTCACCCAAGGTGCGGTTTTTGAAGAAAGCGCCGTGGCCGCAATCATGCTGGATCGCAAACAGGCGCAAAAGGAAAGCGGCGTTGCAAAGCGAAAGCGCAAAGGTCAGCCAAGGGCTGATGGAAAGCGCCAGCCAGGCTAAAGCCCATAGCGCAAGGAACGGCCCAAGGGTCACGGCCAGTTCGAACGTGCTGCGCCGCGCGTCGGGGTCGCGATAGCGAGACAAAATCTTCAACCAATCCCGAGCGTCTTTGACGTCGGAATGCGACCGAGCGGAACCAGAATTTTGGGGCATATGCCTGCTTTATTGTTGTGGCCGCCTTGATAGAGGAAATCCGATCACGAGCAAGGATTAACGCGGCTTCCCTCTGTCGCAGGTGATTTGGGATGCCCAAAGCGGTCTTCGAAGAACCTGAAGCAGTACTTTCGGGAAGCGCCCCGACATCGCATTGATGTTGCACCAGTTCTCGAAAAACTGCTGGCTAAGGTCTTTCGAGAACTGCTGTAACGTCAGGTTGTCTGGCTTCTTCGCTTACGGCTCTGCACGCCAAAGCCGGATTAGGCCTGCCAAATGATCGATCAGCCCCCCTGCCCCCACGGATCGTCGGAGCGGTCGCGCGTCGCGTCCGGGTCATGGACCGGGCGCAGGCCTTCGGGGGCGATGGTGGGGAATGTTGCGGCAAAGCGGGCGGCTTGGCGGGTCGTCCAGCGAATATGCAGGCGGTGACCGGTATCGTCCTGCGCTTCGGACAAGACAGCGCCTTCCTCATGGAGCCAGGCGCGGGCGCGGCCTGCGTCGAATGGCAGCGCCAGGGTCGTTTCGCTGAGTGTGGCCGTCAGGTGACTGGCAATCCGACCCAGAAGCAGGTCGAGACCTTCGCCCGTGATGGCCGAACCCAGAAAGACGCCGTCCTGGCGCGCGGCTAGGTTCTCCGCCGTCAGCCGTGCCTCCGGTTCCAGGCGGTCCACCTTGTTCCACAACTCCAGCCGAGGGACCTCGGGATCGGTGCCGAGCGCCTCCAGAATGGTGTCCACATCCTCGGCCTGGGCGGCGCTTTCCGGGTGAGAGATATCGCGGACATGGAGGATCAGGTCCGCATCCAGCACCTCTTCCAAGGTGGCGCGGAAGGCCGCAACCAATTCGGTGGGCAGATCCGAGATGAAGCCCACCGTGTCAGACAAGATGACGTCCAGAGGGTTGTTGCCGTCGCCCTGAGCCAGTTGCACCGCCCGCATCGTTGGGTCGAGCGTCGCAAAAAGCATATCCTTCGCCATGACCTCAGCGCCCGTCAAACAGTTGAAAAGTGTGGATTTCCCTGCATTGGTGTAGCCCACAAAGGCCACAACCGGATACGGCACCTTGGCGCGGGCCGCGCGGTGCAGTTCACGCGTCTTGACGACTTTTTCCAACTGGCGGCGCAGCTTGACCATCTGTTCATCGATGGCGCGGCGGTCGGCCTCGATCTGGGTTTCGCCGGGGCCGCCCACGAAACCCAGGCCGCCGCGCTGGCGCTCCAAATGCGTCCAGGCCCGCACAAGGCGGGTGCGCTGGTAGCTCAGCGCGGCCAGTTCCACTTGCAAAACGCCTTCGCGGGTTGCGGCACGGTCGGCGAAGATTTCGAGGATAAGCGACGTCCGGTCGAGCAGCTTGACCTTCCATTCCCGTTCCAAATTGCGCTGCTGAACCGGGCTGACGCTGCCATCGATCAGGATGAGCGCGATCTCATCCGCCTCGATCCGGTCGCGAAGTTCGTCGACCTTGCCGGAGCCGAAAAGCATACCTGGATGGGGTTTGGGCAATCGCACAACGTCGCCGCCCACCACGTCAAGTCCTGGCAGCGCGTGGGCCAGCGACACCGCTTCTTCCAGCGCAAGGCGGGGGTCACGGCCCGACCTGTCGGAGCCGCGCATGTCCGGGTGCAGGACCAGGGCGCGCGTGGCGCGCGCCGCGGTCGAGTGCAGGCTATTGCTGGTCGCCAGCGTTATCTCCGCCGTCATAAAGGTTGATTGGCTGTGCCGGCATGACAGTCGAAATCGCGTGCTTGTATACAAGCTGGGATTGCCCGTCGCGGCGCAGCAGGACGCAGAAATTGTCGAACCACGTGATCACGCCCTGCAGCTTGACGCCGTTGATCAAAAAGATCGTCACCGGCACCTTCGTCTTGCGGACGTGGTTGAGGAAGGCGTCCTGAAGGTTCTGCTTGTCCGATGCCATGGTCGTCGTGGCCCCTGTCCCGCGCGCCCGTTGAAGGGGCGTCCTATTTACACTGCCGACTTTATGGGGTGCCGTTCACAAAGTTTCCACCCCCGAAACAAATGTTTGTGACGTTGCGTGGCAAGGTGTCGCCGATCTTCCTCAGCCGCGCCAAAAATCAGGATTGAAGAGCGCGATAAGCGCCAGTGCTTCAAGCCGCCCCACCACCATGGCGGCAGCCCAAATGCACTTGGCAGCGTCCGGAAAGGCGTTGAGCCCGCCGGTGGGGGCGGTCACGGATTCGGCCAGGGGGCCCGTGGTGCTAAGCCCCGCAACGGCCAGAATAAGCGCGGTTTCGAAATCGAGCCCCGTGGCCGCCAAGGCCAGGGTGAAGACGGCGATTGTGGTGGCAAATAGCATGAAGAAGACCCAGGCGGCCTCAATCCCCCGGGCGGACATGCGGCGCACGGCCCCCCTGCCCCCGGCCATGGACGAGGGATGCACCAGCAGGTTCATTTCGCGCCGCCCATGCGCATAGAGCGCGTAGATACGCAGAAGTTTCACCCCGCCCGCCGTGGTCGCGACGCCGCCGCCAAACATGGCGAGGCCCAGTAGCATCACCGTGGGCGAATCGAGGCCTGACCAGGCGCGCGCGGTTTGCCACTCGGCGCTCTCGAACCCCGTGGTTGTCAGGAAGGACAAAACGGTGAAAGCGCTGCCCCAGAGCGCGCGCAACGCGGCGCCTGCATCGGCAGTGGCATCGACTTCGTATGCGCCCGCCCAATGTCGCGCGAAGAGCAGGATCGAAGCCAGAACCACGATACCGAAGGCGATGCGGATCTCGCGATCATCGAGCAGATCCAGGCTTTGGCCCGGGCGCAAATCGGTGGTGAAGGTCTGGCGGCTGACGGCGAAGACAAGGAAGGCAAAAATGGCTGCCTCGCCCGCCAGGCCCGCAGGGCTTCCGGCGACGCCGCCCATCGTGATGCCGGAGGTGGACAGGGTCGACATGGCGTGGATGGCGGCCTCGGTCGGGGAAGCCCCAAAGGCGGCAAGCAGGGCCCAAAGCGTCAACGTGAGCGCGGCATAGCTGGGCACCAGGACGGCCGCCGCCCGCGCGATTCGGCTTTCGGGCGAAGCACCATCGGCGCGCCGGTCCAGGCCAGAACTGTCGGCCAGCGTCACCTCGAAGCCACCCAGGCGCAGAGGCGCCAGGATGGCGGCGGCGGCAACCCAGATTAGCAGCCCACCCTGCCAGGCCACCATGGCGCGCCACAGATGGGCCGTCTCCGACAGACGGTCGGTCGCGAAAAGCGAGCCGCCAGTGGTGGTCGCGGCGGCCACCATCTCGATGTAGGCGTTCAGGAAACGCGTGCTGGTCACCGCTTCGGCAAAGGGGACAGCGGCGAGGGCCGGTAGCAGTGTAAAGGCCGACAGAAGGGCGATCAGGTGGCTGCGCGTGATGTTCTGGGACCGCCGCCGCGCGGTGGCCGTGCCTATCGCGGCCACGAAGGCGGTCAGCAGCAGCGAGGCGTAGAAGAAGGCACGCGATTCCGGGTGGTCGTCCCGAACCAGCGCGTGGAGCGCTGGCACCATCATCGACAGCGTCACGATGGTGGCCAAAACGACCAGCAGCGGAACGCGCGCGGCAAGCGCGCCCATCAGAAGAAATCCACCTGCACTTGAAGCAGGCGCTCCACTTCCGGGACGTCAGCGGCCAGCGCGAAGATGGCCACCACATCGCCTTCATCGATGCGCGTGCCGCCATCGGGTCGCACCACACGCCCATCTTCCTTCTGAATCGCGCCCACCAGCGCGCCTTCGGGGAAGGCCACGTCACGGATGACGCGGCCCGCCAGTGGCGAAGTCGACATGACCTGGGCCTCAATCACCTCGGCCTCGGCATCACCCACGGAATAGACGTTGCGCACGCGGCCATGGCGCACATGGCGCAGGATGGAAGACACGGTGGTCTGGCGCGGGTTGACGTAGGCGTCGATGGCCAGCGGATCCATCAAGGGCACCATGGTCGGGTCGTTGATGAGCGCGATGGTCTTGCCGCAGCCCGCCACGCGGGCGCGGACAGCGGCCAGCATGTTGGTCTTGTCATCGTCCGTGACGGTCAGGACGGCATCGGCGCGCTCGATATTGGCCTCGCGCAGCAATTCGATGTCCAACCCGTCGCCCGACAGTACGATGGTGCGTTCCAGAGCCTCGGCCGCGCGTTCGGCGCAGGTGCGGTTGCGTTCGATCATCTTTGCGCGGATGCGTTCGGGTGCGGCTTCCAGCGCTTCGGCCACTGCAAGGCCCACATTACCGCCACCGATGATGACCACACGTTCCTGACGCCGGACTTGCTTGCCGAAGATTTCCTGGGTGCGGGTCAGGTCGTCGGAATTGCAGAGGATATAGACTTGGTCTCCAGCCTGGAGTTGGTCGCCCGGCTCAGGCGCAAACAGGCGCTTGCGGCTTGCCCGACGCACGCCCACAACAACGGCACGCAAGGTGCTGAAAAGCTCCGACAATTGCCTGAGCGGCGTGTCTAGGACGGGGCAGTCTTCGTCCAGATGGAGACCGATGAACTGGGCGCGACCATCCATGAATTCCTCGACATCGAAGGCCTCAGGCGCGCGCAGTCGGCGCAAAGCGGCTTCAGCCACTTCGCGTTCGGGACTGATGACAACGTCGATGGGCAGGTGGTCGCGGCGATACAGGTCGCTCCGAACGGCGGCCAGATAGGATTGGGCGCGCAGTCGGGCAATCTTGCGGGGAACCGTGAAGATGGAATGGGCGACCTGGCAGGTGACCATGTTCACTTCGTCGGAATGGGTGGCTGCGATCAGCATATCCGCATCTTCCGCCCCGGCCCGTTCAAGCACGTCGGGATAAGATGCAAAGCCTGTAATGCCCTGCACATCGAGGCTATCGGTGGCGCGGTGCACGAGGTCGGGGTTGTTGTCGACCACAGTGACGTCGTTGCGTTCACCCGACAGATGGCGTGCAATCTGCCAGCCGACCTGCCCTGCACCGCAGATGATGACCTTCATGTGGGGGCCCTTCGGCGCCGTGATCAGAGCGTTTTGGATAGGCGCCGCAGGGGTCCGGGTCAATCCAGGTCAAATGTCTGACATTTGAAGGTTGCATGTTTGAATGTCAGACATTTCAGCAGGCTTGCGAGGGCCCGGACCTCCACTATGCTGGAGCAATGAGATGCCTTCTCCCTGTTTTGGTCCTGTTGGCCGCCTGTGCCGATCCGGGCCCGCGCCCGGTTTGGATAAAGCCGGGCACGTCGTCGAGCGATGCCGAACGGTCCTTGCTGGCCTGTCAGCGCGAGGCCGGATTACGGTTTCCAGAACGGCGCGGCATCGCCACCTCACCAAGCGTGTTCATCGGCGGCGGTATTCGCAACGGTAACCGTTTCGGGGGGATCGGCACGGCGGTGGAGATCTACGATTTCGACCGAAATGAAGCCCCACGCGAAGCAGCCTTCGGTGCCTGTATGAATCGTCTGGGTTTCGCGTTGGATGAACTGCCAGGCTGCCCACCAGGTATCGAAGTGCAAGTTCTCCAAGCGCAACCTTTTGATACACGCGGGCTTTGCGTTGCGAATGGGCGCATCTCGGCGCCCGTCGCGCCTGTTCGCTAGTCGTCGACGCGGGCCACGCGGGCACCGCCGCGCGCCGACGTAACAACACCCAGCGATTTGAGCTTTCGATGCAGCGCGCTGCGCTCCATCCCGACGAAGTTGGCCGTGCGGCTGATATTGCCACCGAAGCGGTTGATCTGGGTCATCAGATATTGCCGCTCAAACAATTCACGAGCCTCCCGCAGCGGCAAGCTCGCCAAGCTGCCCGACAGCGTCATCTCACCAGAATCGCCGCCCCCGTCTGAGGGGCTCGGCAATTCGGAAGGCTCGATGGGACCGGTACCATCGCCCAGGATAAGCACGCGCTCGATCATGTTTCTTAATTGTCTGACATTTCCCGGCCAACGCATGGTTTGTAGCAGCGCCTTGGTCTCTTCGCCCAAGTCGCGCAGCGGCAAACCTTGGGCCTTGTTCAGTGCCGAAATGAAATGATCGGCCAAGACGGGGATGTCGTCGCGTCGCTCTTCAAGACTGGGCACGGGGATCGGAACGACGTTGAGACGGTGGAACAACTCTTCACGAAAACGGCCCGCCCGAATTTCTTGCTGCAGGTCGCGGTTCGTGGATGAAATCACCCTCAAGTCAACGCGCACCTTTTCCGAACCGCCGACGCGCTGGAAAGCTTGTTCAACGAGCACACGCAGTATTTTTGACTGTGTTCCCAGGGGCATATCAGCGATTTCATCGAAATAGATTACGCCTTCATGGGCCTGCTCCAAGAGGCCGGGTTCAATCCCCTTCTCACTGGATTCACGCCCGAAGAGGACGACCTCCATCCGTTCGGGCTCAATCGAGGCCGAAGAGACGGTGACAAAGGGGGCCTGCGCACGATTGGAATTGGCATGAATGTAGCGCGCGGCCACTTCCTTACCGGCGCCAGCCGGGCCGGTCAGCATTACGCGACCATTTGAATTCATGACCTTTTTCAGGCTCGACACCAGTGCCTTGAACGCAGCTGACTGGCCGATCATCTCGGCGGATGTAGCATCCTTTCGACGCAACTCGGAATTCTCATGCCGTAGGCGCGACGTCTCCATTGCGCGACCAACCACAACCATAAGTTGGTCGATGTTGAAGGGTTTCTCGATATAATCATATGCGCCCTGCTTGATGGCGGCGACGGCGATCTCGATATTGCCGTGCCCAGAGATAATGATGATGGGCACATCAGGATGCGTGCGACGGACGGATTTAAGAATATCAATCCCGTCCATGTCACTGTCTTTCAACCAAATATCAAGGATCATCAGGCTTGGAGCCTCATCCTCGATGGCCAGCATACAGGCCTCGGCCGTGCCTGCCGTGCGGCAAGAATATCCCTCATCTTCCAAAATGTCCGAGATAAGACCGCGAATATCGGACTCGTCGTCCGTGATTAGGATATCGCCCATTTACCTTCCTCCTCGATATGGGGGAGCCTTATAATGGCCTCCGCCCCTGCATGCCCCGACGCGTCGGGTTCGGCGTCACGCAGTTCCAGCGTGCCGCCATGTTCTTCGATGATCTTCTTAACGATGGGCAAGCCGAGCCCCGTCCCCTGATCGCGGGTCGTAACGTAAGGTTCAAAAAGCCGCGCACGGTCTTGTGGCAGCCCGATACCAGTGTCGCTGATGCGAATCTCCAGATGGCTGCCATTTGTATCCATGCTAACGCCGACCCGCTTGTCGAACTGACCAGGCTTCTTTTCTTCGCGGGTCTCGATGGCTTCACCGGCGTTTTTGATCAGGTTGGTGAAGGCCTGCCCCATCATTGTGGGATCAAACTCAGCCGGCACCGGGTCTTGGGGGATGCTTGACGACAATTCCACTGGATCCAGCGCCGCCCTTTGAAGGATGACAGTTTCGCGCAGAAGTGCGGCAAGGTCGCCACGTTGCCGCTGGGGTTCGGGCATGCGTGCGAACCGGCTGAATTCATCAACGATGTGTCGCAGGTCACGTGTCTGGCGGACGATGATGTCTGTCAATTCCGTCAGAATTTCAGCACTTTCCGGTCCCAACTCGCGCGAGAAGCGGCGGCTGAGTCGCTCAGCCGACAAGCGGATCGGTGTGAGCGGGTTCTTGATCTCATGGGCGATGCGACGCGCCACATCGGCCCAAGCCGCCATCCGCTGGGCGCTGACCAATTCGGTGACATCATCAAATGCGACGACGTACCCTTCCGGCGTGCCATCAGTTCCAGGCCGAACAGCCAAACGAACCAGAAGATTTTCCAACTGGCCATTGCGGGCCAAGCGAATCTCTTCTTGGACGGTTTCAGCGTGACGATCGCGCAAGCGGTTGAAGAGTGGGCTAAACTCGGGGGCCAGGCGATCAAGTGGAACACCGTAGCGCTCTCCCTTCAGGCCCAAAAGGCGCTGGGCAGAGCGGTTCATGAAATCGATCCGCCCCTCGGGGTCGAGACCGATGACCCCCGCGGTGACGGACCCCAGCACGCTATCGAAGAGCCGACGGCGCCGCTCGGTCTGTGTGTTCGTTTCAACCAACGCATCCCGCTGGCCCTTCAACTGACGCGTCATCTGGTTGAAAATGCGGCCCAACATGGCGATCTCGTCCTCGCCATCTTCTTCTTTGACGCGTACATTCAAATCGCCTTCGCCGACGCTTTGGGCGGCCTCCGCCAAACGACCGACGGGGCGGGACAGACGCTCGGCAAACCACAAGCCCGCCCAAGTTGCCGCAAGAATGAGGATGAGGGCGAAGCCGAGATAGAGTAGACCGAACTCAAAGAGCAATCGGCCGCGGCTTTGTTCCAGTTGTTGGTAAAGCTGGGCGGTGGCGCGGGTTTCGTCGAGCAGTTCCAGGATGTCGCCATCGACCGCACGGGTGACATACAGGAACCGGTCGTCATAGGCCGTAAGCCGCAGAAGGGCGCGGAACTCGTCGAGCCCTTCATCCTCGATCAAGACGACTTCGCCATCCCGGGCGCGCGCAATCTGCGCGGAAGTAACCGGTTCAAAATCAAAGAGATAAGAACGGTCCCCACGGGCGCGAATTTCACCGGTTCCGTCGATGACGAAAGCTTCCTCTAGGCCGCGTTGAACGAAGTCTTGTCCCTGACTCAGAAGTTGCCGCAGATCGCCGTCGCCCATGAAGAAGGCGGCGCGTTTCGAGACGTTCATATAGCCAGCGAGGCCGCGCGCATCTTCCGTCAGGCCGTCACGCAGTTCTTGCGCATAAGCCTGAGCGGCTTCGACGGAATTACCAAGCGCGTTACGAACCCGATCGGAAAACCAACCTTCGAGCCCCACATTGATTGTGATCGTCGCGAAGATAGCGGTGAGAACCGTAGGAATAAGGGCGATGCCGACGAAAACGCCCGTCAGGCGAAGGTGTAATTGTGACCCGGCGGACCGCGCGCGACGGGCGGCGAGCATCCGGGTAACTCGGCGCACGACGAGTGCCGCAATCGCGAGGATGTAAATCAGGTCGGCCAGAAGGATAACGCGGAGCCAAGTTAGCTCTCCGGTCGGGCCGCGCAGGTTAAAGGCAAGGAATGTCAGGCCCACCAGCACGGGGCCCAGCGTCACCAGAACAAGGGCGACGATGGTTTGCAACTGACGACGTCCGCCCCGAAGTAGGGGGCGAGTCGGCGGATGGCCTAGCGTGGTGGGAGCCCGCAAGTGTGCCTCGTTTCAATGCCTTACCGTGCGTTTGTCTTGTCGGGGTTGTGCCCGATCCGCAACGCATGTGGCGTATTTACATCAACTTACGGCGCCGTGTCACCAGAATATCGAGGTCCGTGATCTTCTTTCTGAGCGTATTCCGGTTGATCCCCAGAAGATCCGCGCAGCGCGCCTGATTTCCGCCCGTTGCGTCAAGCGCGATTTCGATGAGCGGCGCCTCAACTTCACGCAGAACACGTTGATAGAGGCCGGCTGGCGGCAATTGCCCACCCTGTAGGTCGAAATGGCGTCGCAGGTGTTTTTCCACCGCTTCCGAGAGCCTGTCCGTGGCGGCCGCAGGGCTGGGGCCGGCCGTGGCGGCGCCAAGGACGTTCTCGACCTCGACCCGGGCGATTTCTTCGGCAGGGCTGGTCACGACCAAGCGGCGAACGGCATTTTCCAACTGTCTGACATTGCCGGGCCAGGGGTGGGCCCGAATGGCTGTCATTGCATCATCGGAGAAGCGACGCAGCACGGCGCCCTCCTTCTCGGCACGACCAAGGAAATGCGCGGCAAGAAGCGGGATATCGTCCACACGTTCGCGCAAAGTCGGCACGTCGAGCTGCGCGCCAGCCAGCCGGTAATAGAGATCGGATCGGAAACCGTCTTCTTCCGCGTCCAGTCGAGGGGTCAGGTCGCGCTGGACGGTGGCCATGATACGCGGCCCGCCGGTTCCGTCTAGGGCGTCCAGCATCCGGACAACGCGCTGCTGTTGTTCACGATCCAGATCGCCCACTTCATCAAACAAGATCGTCCCGCCCCGAGCTTTAGAAAGAAGGTCGGACGGTCCATCGAACCCTTCCAGATCGGTCCCATTGGCGATCACGAAGGGCAAGGTGCGGCGATCGGAAAAATCGTGGATGGCGCGAGCAATCAGAGATTTGCCGGTGCCGCTTTCGCCAGTGATAAGAACGGGAAGATCCGTATTCATCACGCGCGCCACGAGCCGGTAGAGCGCCTGCATTTTTGGTGTCCGCCCCACGAGCGGCAGATCATCGGTGGGCTCTGATGGGGCAGAAGGCGCCGGGGCCGCGCGTTTTTGTTGGAGCGCCCGCGACGCTCGCTTCATCAAGTCGGGCAGATCGAAGGGTTTCGGCAAGTAGTCGTAGGCGTCTGCCTCGGTAGCCTGGATCGCAGTCATGATCGTGTTTTGGGCAGAAATCACAATGACCGGCAGGCCGGGCCGCTCGGCGCCAATGCGGGGCAACATGTCGAGCCCATTGCCATCGGGCATCATGACATCGGATATGACGAGGTCACCCTTCCCTTCCTCGACCCATCGCATGAGGGTCATGAGCGAGGAGGTCGCATGGACCTTGCACCCGGCACGCGTGAGCGCCTGGGTCAAGACGGTGCGGATCGTGCGGTCATCATCGGCGACCAGAATAGTGCCATCCATCTATTGATCCTCAATAGTTTGCGGGTCGTCGTTCATGTTCTTTGGCGCCAGCGGAAGGGACACGCGAAACGCTGTATGTCCGGGCTTGCTATCGACGGAAATCCAGCCGCCATGGTCGTGAAGAATTTTCGAAACCAGGGCCAGGCCAAGTCCCGTGCCGTTTTCACGACCAGAGACGAAAGGCTCAAACAGGCTGGCCGCCATGTCAGATGGGACGCCGGGGCCATTGTCGATTACTTCAACGTGCAGAGGAAGCGCACCGCGGCTGCCATCAGGTTGGCGAACACGCAGGTTGAGCTCATAGAACGTTCGCAGAGTGACTTTTCCACCATGTTCAGCAACTTGTGCGGCATTCTTCAACAGGTTCAGGAAGACCTGCTGAAGCTGGTCCGGATCCCCCAAAGTCGGCGGTAGCGACGGGTCGTAGGCTTCCTCAATCGTCATATGAGCGGCAAAACCAACCATGGCAGACCGTCTCGCACGGTCGAGTACATCGTGAATATTGACGGCACGACGCTGTGGGGGGCGCAAGTTTCCAAACTGTTCCACCTGTTCGAGAAGTTTGACGATCCGGCGCGTTTCCGTAACAATGAGTTCCGTTAATTCAAGATCTTCCGACGCGAGGTTCATGCTGAGAAGCTGTGCCGCGCCCGTAATCCCCGCGAGGGGGTTCTTGATTTCATGGGCCAGCATTTCAGCCATGCCAATGGCCGAACGCGCCGCCGTGCGGGAGTTCTGGGCGCGATCAAGCCGCCCCGCGATCTCCTGAGGTGCGATCAGCAGCAGCACACCGGCTTCAAGCGACGAAAGATGTAAATCGCAGCGCAAGGCAGGGCCAGAGCCCACGCGCAGTGCCACATCGTGAAGCGTTAGCGGCGCCAGATTGCGTCGCACGCGTGCTGTCGCGTGGGCAAGCCCCCCTTCCAGATCGATCAGTTCCCAGAGCGGATGTGCAGACATCGCCCGACTTGAGCGGTTCAAGAAGTTTTCGGCCTGACCGTTGGACTCGGCCACGCGGTCGTCGGCATCCAGTATGAAGGCCGGCATGGGCAGCGCTTGCCAGAGATCCGCTTGCGTCATGCGGCCTGCCTGACATCGGTGTCGAAGGCTTCCGACAATAGACGACCCACACCTTCCGGGGCGGCGGTCAAGATGCGGCGTCGGATGTCCGACGGCGTCTGAGCATGGTCCATGTACCAGCCCAGATGTTTGCGCGCGACACGGCCGCCAAGGGCCATGCCATAGAAATCCAGGAGTGCTGCATGGTGGCGGGCGACAAGGTTAACCAGCCCGGAGGAGAAGGGGATGGCAGGTGCAGCCGCGCAGCCAAGACCATTGGCGATTTCGGCGAGCCGCCAAGGACGGCCTTGCGCGCCACGGCCCACCATCACGCCCGCGGCGCCAGACGCTTCAAGTGCGGTACGGGCGGTATGGGTGTCGACAATATCTCCGTTGGCAAGGACGGGGATTTGCACGGCTTTTGCGATTGGGGCGATGGCTGCCCAATCTGCCGCACCCTTATAGAACTGGCAGCGGGTACGGCCATGTATAGTAAGCATCTGGATGCCTGCTGCCTCAGCCCGAACGGCCAAGGCAGCGGTATCGCGGTTTTCATCATCCCAACCAAGTCGCGTCTTGAGCGTCACGGGGACGGCTACGGCGCGTACCACAGCTTCGATCAGGCGAAGCGCGTGATCGTGATCCCGCAGGAGGGCGGAACCCGAGGCGCCGCCTACAACCTTTTTGGCAGGGCACCCCATATTGATGTCGATGATGCGGGCCCCCTGCCCTTCAAGCAGTTTGGCGGCTTCGGCCATCCAATACGCTTCACGCCCGGCAATCTGGACGGATGTGCCCTCCACACCGGTTCCAAGTTCGGCCCGGTCGCGAACGGATGGTTTGGCTTCTACCATTTCCTGGCTCGCCACCATTTCTGATACGACCAGACCCGCCCCAAACTCTTGCACGATGCGGCGCGTGGGCAGGTCGGTTATGCCCGCCATCGGCGCCAGAGCCACGGGCGAAGTCAGGCCGAGAGCAGCGAGACGGGGATCAAGAGATGCAGGGTTTTCGGGCACGTGATGAAACCTTGGGCGGTTGTGAAAGGTGTATGGGGCGTTAACGGCGAATGGCAGACTGCCGATACGGCAAGGCCTGGCCATGCTGCGATATGCCTAAAAAATAGGCATTTCACTAGCCCTATGCCCGTCCTGTTGTCAGCCTCATTGTCGACGGCTAGGACGGGGCAGCCCATCGGAGCCTCCATGACTCGTCTTTCTGCCACCGCTTTGATCGTCGCCGCCGGGCGCGGAACGCGGGCAGGTGGGGGTGTGCCGAAGCAATATCGCGACTTGGGCGGACAGCCAGTTCTGGCGCGGTCGGTGGCGGCGTTTGAAGGGCTTGTCGAGGGTGTTGTTGTAGTCATCCATCCAGATGATAAGAACGTCGCGCAAGCCGTTGTTCCCGGGGTGAAACTTGTCGAAGGGGGTGCTACGCGTGTCGCATCCGTTCAAGCCGGATTGGATGCAGTCTCGACGGACCTGGTCTTGATTCACGATGCGGCTCGGCCCTGCGTCTCGGCTGCGGTGATCGGCCGGGTTTTGGCCGCGTTGGAGCATGCAGACGGCGCCGCGCCCGCCCTGCCCGTTGTCGATGCGCTCTGGCGAGGCGGCGCAGAGGTTGAGGGCGTCGTGGCACGCGACGGGCTCTGGCGGGCGCAGACGCCCCAAGGGTTTCGCACCGAGGTGATCCGCGCGGCCCATGCGCGTGGCGCGGCGGACGCCGCCGACGATGTAGCCGTGGCCCGCGCGGCGGGTGTTGCGGTCACCATCGTGGAGGGCGATGAAGCCAATCTAAAGATAACGCGGCCCGAAGATTTCGCCCGAGCCGCAGGAGGGTTTGGCATGGATGTTCGGGTGGGGAATGGTTTCGATGTTCATCGCTTCGGCGACGGAGATCACGTCATCCTGTGTGGCGTTACGGTACCCCATGGGCGCGGATTGCAGGGCCATTCGGACGCCGATGTGGGCCTTCATACGATTACGGATGCGATCTATGGAGCCCTCGCCGAAGGAGATATTGGCACACATTTCCCGCCCTCGGACCCGCAATGGAAGGGCACGAATAGCGCCGTCTTCCTTGCCCATGCCGTGGAGATGGCGCGGGACCAGGGCTTCGCGATTGGCAATGTGGATGCCACGCTAATTTGCGAGCGCCCGAAAATCGGCCCCCATGCCCAGACCATGCGCGCGCGTGTGGCGGAGATAATGGGGCTTGAGGTTGGCCGCGTTTCGGTCAAAGCGACGACGTCGGAGCGGCTGGGTTTCACGGGGCGCGAAGAAGGGATCGCCTGCCAAGCGACCGTCACGCTGGTGCGCGGGTGATCGCGCGGGCGGTGGCCACCTTGGGCGGTGCCGGGCTGGTTCGTCCCGCGCCGGGCACTTGGGGGTCGCTTGCCGCCTTGCCACTGGCTTGGGTGGCTATGCAGGGCGGAGCTGTGTTGTTCACGGTGCTGACGGTTCTGGCGCTGCCCCTGGGCTATTGGGCGACATCGCAGGTCACAGCGGGGAGAGACGACCACGACCCGTCGGAAGTTGTGATCGACGAGCTGCTGGGGCAATGGATCGCGCTTATGCCCGTCGCCTGGGGCGCGGCAGCGGCCGGTGTCGGCGTGGAGAAGCTTTGGCCTGGATGGGTAGCCGCTTTCGTCTTCTTCAGGCTTTTCGATGTCTGGAAGCCTGGCCCCGTTGGTTGGATGGATCGGCGCACAGATGCTTGGGGCGTGATGTTGGACGATGCGGTCGCCGGTGGAATGGCAGCCATTTGCGTGCTGGCCCTCGCCGCGCTGGCACATCTATGAGCGTGGTCGCCGATCTGCTGGCGGTTTGTCGCGCCAAAGGTCTGACCATTGCGACGGCGGAGTCCTGCACCGGCGGCATGGTGGCAGCGGCGCTGACGGATTTGCCAGGATCGTCGGATATGTTCCTTTGGGGCGCAGTCACTTATTCCAACGCGGCCAAGCAATCCATGTTGGCAGTGCAGGAAGAAACCTTGGCGGCGTACGGCGCAGTGTCGGAATCTGTGGCCCGTCAAATGGCCCAGGGTGCGCGGGACAGATCAGGCGCAGATTTAGCGGTTTCCGTGACGGGGATCGCCGGACCAGGCGGGTCGGAATTCAAGCCAGAGGGGCGCGTGTGCTTTGGCTTGGCCACTGAAAATGGAACCAAAACCGAAACGGTGGACTTTGGCCCATTGGGGCGCGACGAAGTCCGGTCTGTGGCGCGTGATTATGCGCTATCGCTATTGTTGGGATCGGTCGCGCCGTAGAGCTGCTTGGCGCGGTTTTCAAAGGCGGCGACGACGCGGCGCATGGCCTCGTTAAAGACGGTGCCCACGACGCGTCCGATCAGGGCGTTGCGGAACTCGAAGTCGACCCAGAAATGGACATGGCAGCCGCCGTCAATCGGCTCAAACCGCCACTCGGATTGCAGGTGCTTAAAGGGGCCGTCGATGTATTCCGTCTCAATCACACGCGTGTCGGGGTGCAGCACCACGCGCGACCCGAAGCGTTCGCGGAAGACTTTGAAACTAATAACCAGGTCGGCCAAGACGACTTCACCCTCGGGCGTGTCTTCGCGTGACCGGATCCGGGCAGCAGCCGTCCAAGGCAGAAATTCCGGGTACTTTTCCACATCAGCGACAAGGGCATACATCTGGTCAGGCGTGTAGGGCAGATCGCGCGTTTCGGCGTGTCTTGGCATGTACGGTCTCTTGGGTCTTTGGCGGTCGTCGTGCTAACGCCCCTCATGGCGCAAGGGCCTGAAGGGGGCAACATGACGGACACATACGTGATCGATCAGATGATCTCGGCCAAGTCGATTGCGGCGCGGATCGAAGCTTTGGCCCGCGACATCGAGACGCGGTTTGCGGGCACGGACAAGTTGATCGTGGTGGGCCTGCTGCGCGGGTCCTTCGTTTTCATCGCCGATCTGGTGCGGGAATTGGACCTGCCGGTGGAGGTCGACTTTCTGGAGGCGTCATCTTACGGCAACAGCATGGAATCGTCGCGCGAAGTCCGCATCTTGAAGGATCTGCGCGGGGAGATTGGGGGGCGCGACGTGCTTGTCGTCGAAGACATCGTGGATACGGGCCACACGCTGATGCATGTCACGAACCTGCTGCGATCCCGAAACCCCAAGCGGCTTGAAACCATCGCCCTTCTGGATAAGCCATCGCGGCGCGAGGTGGATATCCGCGCGACTTGGACGGGGTTCGAAATCCCCGACGCCTTCGTGGTAGGCTATGGCATCGACTATGCGCAACGAAACCGGAACCTGCCGTATATCGGCTCAGTCCGCATGACGGACTGAGCCATGTTCTGGAAACGGCCCTTAAGCGGAAAGCTGCATCCTTGCGGCGCGTAGGTCGCGCAACTCGTCCGATGAGATGACGCGAATTTCTTCGCCTTTGTAGTTTATTTTTGTGGTGCCGCTCAGATGCCGGAAGAAGGCGTTTAGGAGCGCACCTGTAAAGGCGAAACCAATGATGGAGCTGACAATCGGCACCGCAAGGTGGTTGAGCGTCAAATGATACTGCTCAGGCGTGTAGAGCGGGATCGCGATCAGGATCGGCCCATATAGTGCGGTGCCCGACAAGCTGACGATACAGGCCTTGATCATGCCGCCAATGATATGGCGCGGCTTGGCGATGAAGGCGGGCAGCAAGGATGGAATGGCCAGCAGCGCACCCACGCCAGCATAGGCGTACACGGCCCACATTGGGTCATAGTCGAAGGCGATAGCGGCTGCGCGGAACGTACGGCCACCTTCGATGAGCAGCCATTGCATATAGGCCACGCCCAAGAGCCCCAGCCCGATCAGCCGCATGACAAACCAATCGGCCACCATATAGACCTTCAAGATACCGTTCAGCTTGGGGACCATGGCGTTCTTACGCTCGATCGAGCGGGTGGCGCGGATCTTGGCAAATTTCTGCGGGTTTCCGATGCCGGCCATTTCCGCAAGTTGCAACATGGACGGACCCGTGGGCGCAATTAGAAGCCCGCATAGCGTTGAGAAGGCCAAAAGCGCGATGGCGGCAGTTGGGATACGGTCGATATAGGGTGCGACGTAGGCGCCAATGTAAGGCAGCTCCACCTGAGGCAGGATGATGGGCGCCAAGTAATAGACCATGGCGGCGCCAATCCCGACGGTGAAGACTTTCAAAATGACGGCACGGAACCCGTAGGGCCGGTGCCAGAATGTCGTGGCGGGCGGAAACGGCCAAAGAAGAACCGCAGCAAAGATCGCGACCGCGAAGACACCTTTGGTCGGGCGGCGGAGATCGCCGAAGGACGAGGCAAGGCGCGGGTCCTCCGAGAAGAACCACTGCAGCAATACGACTGCCAGGACAGCCAGAACGACGGCAATTGTCCTTTGGGCCAACCAGTCAAGCGCGACAACCAGCTTAATCGCCAAGTTATCGCGCGGCGCGACGGAGCGCATGGCCGCTATCTCAATCTTGGTGAAGCGCTTGCGCTGTTCCAGCGGAATGTTCGAGGTTGCCTCTGCCTCAAGCTCGGCCTGGGCGTTCTTGCTGACCAGCAGGATCGAAGACAGCAACAGAAGCGAGCCCGCACTGCCAAGAAGGACCGCGCCAGGCAAGAATGAAAGGCCCATCATCGATTCGAGTTCCAGGGCGCGCGAATAGACCACGGCGCCCATCATGCTGAGCCCGCCGATGGCGATGGCCGTCAGCAGGACATTGAAAGCTTGGAAATACGACCGGGGATTGGTGAGCCATGCCGCCTTGGTGGTCAGCAGCCACAGGCCGATGAAACCGAAGAAAGCCACGACGCCGTAGGCGGTGATGCGGTCCGGCTCCCCGCCTTTGGGGGCGACGGCCAGCACGGCCATCGACATGGCGGTCAGAACGTGAAAAAGGCCCGATCCGCGCAGGATGAAGGCGTGCAGAATGCTGAACATGGGGCGACCCCGTCGATGAATAGACGGAGCCATTGTCGCCAGAAACTGGGGCGAAAGCTGGGCGGATCAGCGATAAAGCAGCGACACTCCGTTTCTAAAGATGTGCACTTTCGACGGATCGGCTGCGAGGCGAATGGTCTGTCCGCGATGGGTCGGATGGATGCCTTGCAGCTTGCCAATAACCTGGTCGGCATCTGGATGGGCGCGCTTGAAATAAAGCAAAGTGACTTCGCCCAAGCGTTCTTCTACCTCGACTTCGCCGGCAAAGGCATAGTCGTCGGCATCGGTCTCGATGGCGTCTTCCGGGCGGATGCCGATATTAACCTTGGCGCCCTGATCCTGTGGCGTCGACGGGACATTGGACGTGATCGTGCCACCGCCCAGCGTCGTTTTCAGCGTCGTTGTTTCACCGGTGCCGACAATCTCTGCCTCCAGCAAGTTCATGGCAGGGGAGCCGATGAAGCGCGCGACAAACTCGGAATTTGGCGTCTCATAGAGTTCGAGCGGAGAGCCTACTTGCGCGATGGAGTATTTGTGCCCGTTATCCTTGAGCGCATCCAACACTACGATGCGCGACGCTAGCGTCATCGCCTCCACCTGATCGTGGGTGACGTAGATCATGGTGCTGTCGGGCATCTGCTCCTTCAACTGGGCGATCTCGATCCGGGTGGCGACCCGGAGTGCAGCGTCGAGGTTCGAAAGCGGCTCATCGAAGAGGTAGACCTTGGGGTCGCGCACGATAGAGCGGCCGATGGCGACGCGCTGGCGCTGACCGCCGGACAGGGCCTTGGGCAGACGGTCAAGATATTCGGTCAGTTGCAGCTTTTCAGCAGCCGCCTCGACCGCTTTGTCGATTTCGGCCTGGGATTTCTTGGCAATCTTCAGGGCAAACTGCATGTTCTCGCGCACCGTCATATGCGGATAGAGCGCATAGGACTGGAACACCATGGCGATGCCCCGCTCGGACGGGGGGACGTCATTAACGACGGTGCCATCAATTTCGAGCGTGCCGCCGGAGATCTTTTCTAGCCCCGCGATCATCCGCAGAAGCGTGGACTTGCCACAGCCCGACGGGCCCACGAAGACGATGAGCTCGCCCGTCTTGATATCCAGATTTATGTCTTTGAGAACCTCGACCTGGCCGCCATAGACCTTGGCCACGTCGGTAAGTTTCAGATTCGCCATGGTCTTCCCTCCCGGTTTTCGTTGGCCACCCTGCCCTCCTCCGGCGGCGGCGACCCACGGCGCACGCGCCGCAGGCAGTGTCGTTTATGCTTCTTGCAGCAATGTGTATTGCCACGGACCCAAGCTGATGCCGCCCTGCCCGCGCAGCGGGTCTTCGCATCCGATACCTTCAATGAGCTGCCAGTTCCCGTCCGGCATATGGGTGGTGCAGATATCCCCGCCGAGATTGAAGGCGCAGAAAATGCGCCGCCCGTCGAAGACGCGGAAGAAGGTCAGCATATCGCCATGCGCCTCGGTTTTTTCTTGCGTGCCCTTGCGCAAAATGTCGGAGCCATTCCGCAGCGCGATGACGGCACGGTAATGGTGTAAGAGCGCGTCGGGACGCGCTTCCTGCGAGCCCACGGAATTGCCCAAATGCTCGGACGCCACAGGCAGCCAGGGCTTTACGTCGCTGAAGCCGCCATTGAGGTTCGACGGCTCCCACACCATGGGGGTGCGGCAGCCATCGCGGCCAGCAAACTCGGGCCAGAACTCGATCCCATAGGGGTCTTGCAGGTCTTCATAGGCCACGCGCGCCTCGGTCAGGCCCAGTTCTTCGCCCTGATAAAGACAGACCGACCCGCGCAGCGCGTGGATGAGCGTGGCGTAGCAGCGCGCGCCCTGATCACAGAGGTTCCAGCGCGTGACATGGCGCGCCACATCGTGGTTCGAAAAGGCCCAGCAGGCCCAGCCATCGGGGGCCACCTCGTCGAGATGGTCGAAAACTTCCACGACGCGGGCCGCGGTCAGCGGATCCCATGCCAGGAACTCGAAGGCGTAGCACATCTGCACGCCCTGCCCGTCCTTAGTATATTGGCCTAGAAGCTCCATACCTAGTTGGGCATCGCCGACTTCGCCCACGGCAGCGGTGCCGGGATATTCGTCCAGCAAAGCGCGGAACCGTTTCAAGAACGTCAGGTTCTCGGGCCGGTTCTTGGAATAGATGTGTTCTTGGTGATTGTAGGGGTTCACCGATGGGGCAATCTTGGCATTGCGTCGCTCCGGCGGCAGGGCTGGATTGTCGCGCAGATCGCCATCGGCGAAGTAGAAGTTGATCGTGTCGAGGCGGAAGCCGTCCACCCCCCGATCCAGCCAGAAGCGCGTTACGTCGAGCAGGGCGTCCTGCACCTCGACGTTGTGGAAGTTGAGGTCGGGCTGGCTGACCAGAAAGTTGTGCAGGTAATATTGCTGCCGCCGCACATCCCACTGCCAACCGCCACCGCCAAAGATGCTGAGCCAGTTGTTGGGTGGCGTGCCATCGGGTTTGGGATCCGCCCAGACATACCAGTCGGATTTCGGGTTATCGCGCGACGCCCGGCTTTCCTGGAACCAGGGATGCTGGTCGGATGTGTGGGACAAGACCAGGTCGATCATAATCCGCACGCCCAGCCGATGGGCCGTGGCCACCAGGCGGTCGAAATCCTCCAGCGTCCCGAACATCGGATCGACATCTTGGTAATCGCTGACGTCGTAGCCGAAATCCTTCATCGGCGACGTGAAGAACGGTGAAATCCAGATGGCGTCCACACCCAGACTGGCGACATAGGGCAGCCGCGCGGTGATGCCGTTCAGGTCGCCGACACCATCGCCGGTCGTATCCTGATAGGAGCGGGGATAAATCTGGTAGATGACCCCGCCGCGCCACCAATCCAGGTCGGTGGCGGGCGAGAGTTGCTCGGCAGTGGCGTGCATCGTGTGTCCTATTTCACGGAGCCGGCCAGAAGACCGCGCACCAGGTAGCGTTGCATCGTGAAGAACACCAGGATCGGGATGGCAATGGAGACGAATGCCGCTGCGGCAAGGATGCCCCAGTCGCCGCCCCGTGACCCCAGCAAGTCATCGGCGATCTTAACGGTCATAACCCATGATTCCGAGTTCGAGGGAAGGAAGACTTTCGCGACCAGCAGGTCATTCCATGTCCAAAGGAACTGGAAGATCGCAAAAGACGCAAGTGCCGGGAAACTGAGCGGTAGCACGATCTTGGTGAAGACCTGGAAATCGGTCGCCCCGTCCACTTTGGCCGACTCGATGATATCACGCGGCAGGCCGACCATGTAATTTCGAAGCAGGTATATCGCGAGCGGTAAGCCAAAGCCGGTATGGGCGAACCAGATGCCGTAGAAGCTTTGTCCGATGCCGATCTGGTTGTGGAAGGACAACATCGGCACCAGTGCCAGTTGAAGCGGTACAACCAGCAAGCCTACGATGATCGCGATGATCGTCCCTCGGAATGGGAAATCCATCCATGCCAGGGCATAGGCCGCGAAAGCCGCAATCAGGATGGGGATGATCGTCGCCGGGATCGTCACGGTCAGAGTATTGATGAAGGCCACATCCATACCTGCACTGGTCAGGATGGTGTCGTAATTGGAGACGGTAAAGCTGGGCGGCACCGAGGTCCCGATATAGAGGGTCGGGTTGCGGCGTGGCGGCTCATCGGCAGGGTCCACGTAGCGGTAATCGCCATTGGCCTCCATTGTGAGGGTGCGGCCGCGTACCAACTCTCCGGTTTCGCCCGGTGCAAAGGCCGTGGGCTCCGCCCGGCGGCCGCCAAAGGCGGTGATTTCGCCCGTTCCGTCTTCGCCGAAGACGTTGCCTTCCAGCACAAACCCGTCGGGCGTCTGGACGAACTCCCCCTCTGCGGGGACGGCAAAGTTCTGTTCCGTTGCAAAGGGCGCATTCCACCAGCCCGAAGCGCTGATCGCGTCACGGTCGCGGAAGCTGGACACCAGAAGCCCGATGGTCGGGACCAGCCACAAAAGCACCAGGAACACGACTGAGATGTTGGTGACCAGAGACAGGCCGCTCTTGGCGCCTGCGATGCCGTCGTCGTCGGTAGCCATATCAACGCACCTCCTTGCGGGCCTGAGCGATGTTCCAGATCATGACCGGCAGGACTATGATCATGATGACGAAGGCCACGGCGGTGGCGCGCCCGTCGTCGCGGAACATGTATTCCATCATGTAACTCGGCAGGATTTGGGTGCCGAAGTTGCCCCCCGTCATCGTGTAGACAATGTCGAAGACCTTCAGCACTAGGATGGTGATCGTCGTCCAGACAACGACGATCGTGCCCATGATTTGCGGGATTTTGATCTTGAAGAAGATCTGCACGGGGCTGGCGCCATCGATAACGGCGGCTTCAATGGTTTCTTCCGGGATGCCACGCAAAGCCGCCGACAAGATGACCATGGCGAACCCTGTCTGGATCCAGACCAAAATGACCATCAGGAAGAAGTTGTTCCAGAAACCCACTTGCAGCGGGTCCAGCGGCGCCATTCCGATCGTGTCCCTTATGGCATTGATAATGCCGATTTCCGGGTCGACCGCATAGACGAACTTCCAGATGAGCGACGCGCCCACGAAGCTGATCGCCATGGGCATGAAGATCAGCGATTTCGCGATATTGCCCCAAGACAACCGGTCGGTCAGCTGCGCCACGAGAAGCCCCAGGAACGTGGCCGCGGCGGGCACGAACAGCACCCAGAGGAAGTTGTTGAACAAGGCGGTGCGGAATTCGCTATCGGCAAATAGCAGACCATAATTCCCAAGGCCCACGAAGTCTGTTCCCGCACGGTTGAAGAGCGAGCGCCAGAAGCTGCCAAAGACCGGATAAACGAGGTAGAGCGTTAGCGCGGCAAGTGCAGGGAGCAGGAAAAGCCAGGGGCGAACGGCGTTGGCGCGGTTGATGTTGCGCCCTGCCTGGGGGCCTTTAGCCGGAAAGATGAAGCGGTCCAACACGAAGTTGGATGTCCAGAAGTAGCCGATACATCCGCCGACGCCGATAATGACCGTCAGAATGCCCTGCAAAAGCGGTGACATGGCCCCTCCTCCCTGCTTTCGATTTCAGTGGGTCGGTTGCGGCGGGCTCCTCCTTCCCACCGGACCGAAGGGGTCCGCCCCGGCAATGCGGGACGGACCCTGTCTTATGGTGCTTAGTTCAGCGCGTCCCAGCGTTCCTGGATGCCGGCGGCCACGTCTTCGGCGCTGGCGCCGGTGACGTAATCGACCATGCCGGTCCAGAACGCACCCGCGCCGATCTCGCCAGGCATCAGGTCCGACGCGTCGAAGCGGAAGGTCGTCGCATTCCGCAGGATTTCACCTTGAGCACGCAGGCTATCGCTTTGATATGCATCCAGATTGACGCCAGCATGGGCTGTCAGGAAGCCACCTTGGGCCATCCACATCTCATGGGCGATGGGCAGCTTCAGGAATTCGATCATCGCCTCAGCGCCTGGGGACGGGTTCGTGATCGCGAAGAGCGTTCCGGCGCCGAGAACGGGCGAGCCCAGGTCCTTTTCGGCGTAGGCGGGGAAGTAGAAGAAATCGACGTCTTCACCTTCCTGTGTGCCTTCAGGGAAGAAGGCCGGGATGAACGACGCTTGACGGTGCATATAGCAATCCGGCGGGATCGCAAACAGGCCGTTGGGGCTGTCACGGAAGTCGGTATTGGCCACCGATTGCGCACCGCCGGACACGTAGTCGTCGTTCTTGGCGAAATAGCCGAATTCTTCGATTGCGGCGACCACTTCAGGCGCGCTGAATGGCATTTCATTGGCAACCCAGGCGTCGTAGACAGAGGGTTCCTGCGTGCGCAGCATCAGGTCTTCGACCCAATCGGTGGCAGGCCAGCCGGTGGCCGCGCCCGAGCCCAGACCGATGCACCACGGCGTGCCGCCATCGGCAACGATCTGGTCGGTTAGTTCCTTGAGCTCTTCCATCGTTTCAGGAATGTCGTAGCCGCTTTCGTCGAACGCGGCTGGCGAATACCAGACCAGCGACTTGAGATCGACGCGGTAGAACATGCCATAAAGATCGTCGGCGCCGTCCTCACCGGCATAAGTACCCAGATCAACCCAGGATTGACCGGCGGCGAAGTTTTCGGCGACCCAATCGGCGGTGCCATCGGGCAATGGCGTCAGGAGACCTTGGCCAGCCATGTCAGCGGCCAGACCGGGCTGCGGGAACACCGCGAGGTTCGGGGCCGAGCCAGCACGCGCCGAAATGACGATGTCCTGCTCAAAGCTGTCGGAACCGGAATAATTGACGTCGGCGCCCGTCGCATCGGCGAAGAAGGCCATGATCACGTCGAACTTGGCTTTTTCGTCACCCGTCCAAGGGCCGGTGACCGTCACCGACTGACCCGACAGGTCCGTCGCGGCGGCAAATGCATCGTAGCTTGCCCAGTCGAGCGGGCCTTCGCCCGGCGTAAAGACAGCCGTGTGGCCATCGGCCATGGCGGCGCCGGAAAACAGCACCGCCAAGGCGGTGCCGGTCAGGAACTTGTTCATTCTTCCTCCCTGCGGGGCGATGCCCGCGTGTCGATGATCGATCCGGGTTGGCCCCGGCGGTCTTTCGTCCGATCCGGCCCCTGGCCAAACCGCTTTGACGACTTGACCGTTGGTGTTCTTCACATGAATGTCAACGCCCGACTTGCAGCGTACCCTGCCAAAATCGCGAAAAAATACTTGTTGCCTGCAACCGACAGGTTGGGGCACGCCATAAGGGGCGCATCGGAGGAGGCGGCGCAGCCAAAGCGGTTTGGCTGTCCGCAGGAGGGATCTGGGGGGTGAACCTCAAGGAGTTTTCAGAACTTTTGGGCTTGTCGCCCACCACGGTCAGCCGTGCCCTTGGCGGCTATCCGGAGGTCAAGGAAGACACGCGCCGCCGCGTGCATGAAGCGGCACTGCAACATGGGTATCGCCCAAACCGCAGGGCAGCCGCGCTGGCCACCGGGCGGGCCATGGCCATCGGCCACGTCATCCCCATTTCGCTCAACCATGAGATGGTCAATCCGGTCTTTGCGGACTTCATCGCCGGTGCCGGGGAAATCTATGCCGCTGCGGGTTACGACATGACGATGTCGGTCGTGCCAGACGGTGAAGAATTACGCGTTCACAGACAGATGGCTCTGACCGGCAGCGTCGATGGCGTCATCGTTCACGCGCCGCGCGAAAACGACCCACGCATCCCGATGCTGCAAGAATTCGGCATTCCCTTCGTTGTCCATGGGCGCGTCCCGGATACGGAGCTGACCTACAACTTCGTGGACGTGGACAATGCCCGCGCCTTTCGCCGCGCGACTGACCTATTGCTCGACCTCGGGCACAGACGAATCGCGTTGGTGAACGGGCTCCAACATATGGACTTCGCCCGCCGGCGTCGGCAGGGCTATCTTGCTGCGTTGGACGCACGCGGCGCGCCGATCACGTCGGACTTGCAGGTCTCCGCCGAGATGTCGGAGCGGATGGGCTTCCTGGCCGCCCAGCGCATGCTCGCCCTGCCCGCACCGCCCACGGCCTTTTTGGTGTCGTCGCTTATAATGGCGATTGGTGTGCGCCGGGCCATCCACGATGCTGGGTTGGAGATGGGACGCGATATCTCGGTCGTGACCCATGACGACATGCTTGGCTACCTGGCCAATGGTGATGAGGTCCCACTCTTTACCGCCACACGGTCATCGGTGCGCGCCGCCGGGCGCCGCTGCGCCGAGATCTTGCTGGGCCGCATTCCAAACCCCGATGCCCCCCCCGACCAAGAGGTATGGGAAAGCGAACTGGTATTGGGGGCATCCACCGGCCCTGCCCCCTGATTACGCGGCCCGATATGCTGACGCACCCGGGCAAGAGCCCAGCCCCAAAGAAGACTTGCCAATGAAAGACGAACACAGCGCCGCGTCCGATCTGACAATCGCGCGCAGCGACTTTCCCCAGGACTTCCTGTTTTCGACCGCAACATCTGCCTATCAGATCGAAGGTCATTCCTTCGGTGGCGCGGGTCGCACCCACTGGGACGCATTCGCCGCGCAGCCGGGAAAGGTGGATCGCGGCGAAGACGGGGCCATTGCCTGCGACCATTTTCACCGCTGGCCCGAGGATTTGGACCTGATCCGCGATTGCGGGTTAGACGCCTATCGCTTTTCGACATCCTGGGCGCGCATCATGCCCGACGGCGTGAACGTCAACCCGGAAGGACTTGATTTCTATGACAAGCTGGTTGACGGCATGCTGGAACGCGGCATTCGCCCCATGGCCACGCTCTATCATTGGGAATTACCGGAGACGTTGAGCCAGCAGGGTGGATGGCTGACAGGAGACGTGCCGCGACGCTTCGCCGACTTCACTGTCGTGGTGGCCAACCGGTTGGGTGATCGTCTCTATTCGGTAGCCCCGGTAAATGAGCCGTGGTGCGTTTCCTGGTTAAGCCACTATGCAGGCTATCATGCGCCAGGTCTGACTGGCGTCGCCAACGCGGCAAAAGCCATGCATCACGTGGCACTGGCCCATGGCTTGTCAGCGACCGTGCTGCGCGACAAAGGTATCGCGAATGTCGGTGCCGCCAGCAATTTCGAGTATGTCCTGCCCGCCACGGACAGTGCCGCAGACCAAAAGGCCGCCCAACTTTACGATGGCCTTGTCAACCGTTGGTTCGCCCAGGCCATGTTCAAAGGCAGCTATCCTGAAGACATTCTGGAGGGGTTCCTGCCCCATATGCCAAAGGGCTGGCAGGATGATCTGTCCATCATCCACCAGAAGCTCGATTGGTTTGGGGTGAACTACTACACGTGCAAACGCATTCACGCGACAGACGGCGTCTGGCCTTACGGCGGTGAGGTTTCCGGCGACCTTCCCAAGACAGACATGGGTTGGGAAATCTATCCCGAAGGTCTGACGGCCCTACTAAAGCGCGTGGCATCGGATTTCACAGACGACACGCCTCTCTTCATTACCGAAAACGGTCTGGCGAACCCCGACACGCCTAGCCGCCCCGATCTGGAGCGGATCGATTTCTACGACAAGCATCTGAAAGCCTGTTTGGCCGCAATCGAAACAGGGGTTCCCCTGGTTGGCTACACGGCCTGGTCGCTGATGGACAATTACGAATGGACGTTGGGCTACGACAAGCGCTTCGGTCTCGTGCATGTGGACTTCGAAACCCAAAGTCGCACGCCAAAAGCCAGCTACCACGCGCTTGCCCGCGCCCTGGCGCGTTGATAGGTCGCCGCCATGTCTGAAGCGCCTCTCTTTCTCGTCGCCGATGTTGGCGGCACCAATACCCGTGTGGCCTTGGCGCGCGGTCGCGTGGTGGAGCCCGGAACGATCCGCCGTTACCGGAACCGCGAGTTCGCCAATCTTGCACCCCTCTTGCGCCGCTACCGCGAAGAACAAGGCGGCCCAACGCCGCTTGGTGCCTGCGTGGCCGTCGCGGGCCCGGTTGGGGATGGGCGTGCTGAGTTGACCAATCTCGACTGGTCCATCGACACGACGCGGTTGTTGCAGGCCACGGATGCGCAAAGCGGCGCGATTCTGAATGATCTGCAAGCCCAAGGCCATGCGTTGGGCCATCTAGATGATGCGTCCGTCGATGTTATCGTCCCCGGACCTACCGTTGCGCCGAATGCCACGCGCTTGGTGATTGGGGTGGGCACGGGCTTCAATGCAGCACCTGTCCACGTCACAGCCAAAGGCCGCATCGTTCCGCCCAGCGAAGCCGGCCATGCGAATCTGCCGATCCGGACCGAGGCTGAACTGAGGCTGTGCAACTTCGTCTCTACGGCCCATGGGTTTCCAGCCGTGGAAGACGTGCTTTCGGGCCGCGGCCTACAGCAGGTCTATCGCTGGCTGGCCAGCGAAGCGGGTTCGGAAGATGAGTTCTTGGCCGCTGAGATCATGGCCCGGATCGATTCCGATGCGCGCGCCGAAGCCGCGGTCCGCCAGTTCGTACGGATCTTGGGGACGGTTTCTGGAAATCTATCGTTGATTCACTTGCCTCTTGGCGGCGTGTTCCTTGTTGGGGGCGTCGCCCGTGCCATGGCCCCGCACTTGAATCCCATGGGATTCGCCCATGCGTTCAAGGACAAGGGTCGCTTCGCGGGGTTTATGGGAAACTTTCCCGTGTCGCTCATCACCGATGATTTTGCAGCCTTAACGGGCTGTGCGGCGCATTTGACCGAGTTGTCCGAATGATCTCCGCCTGCCAGTAACGGTTTCTTAGCGAACTGCCGCTACGCCTGCCCCGACGAGATTGAGAGGGTAGCGATGGAGCGGTGTTCCAAATGACCGGGATGATCGACGAAACGGGCGTGCTTCGGCTCCCGGAACGGGCCGAAATCAGTATCGCTGCTGAATTGCGCGAAACGATTTTGGCTGCGCGATGCGATATCTCCATCGACGCTGAAGACGTGAATGTGCTGACCACCCCCGTGGTCCAGGTGCTCATGGCCGCGCGCAACCACCAACGGGATGCGGGCCATGCCTTCACGATCGACCGGACATCCCCTTCCTTTCGCTCCTGCCTGAAAAAGCTGGGGGTCGATCAGGCCCGTTTGACCACCGGAGACACGTGATGAAGGTTTTAGCAATCGACGATAGCCGAACGATCCGCGACATGGTTCGCCTGACGCTTGAACGCGAAGGGATTGAAACAACGCTTGCTGAAGACGGCGTGCATGGCATTGAAACGCTCGAAGCGCTCGACCCCAAACCAGACGCCATCCTGACGGATGTGAATATGCCTCGCCTCGATGGGTTCGGCTTTATCGAATCCGTGCGCGCCCGGGATGAATTTGCAGGCATCCCGATCTTGGTGCTCACGACCGAAAACGCTCGTGAACTCAAGCAACGTGCCCGTGCTGCCGGGGCCACGGGTTGGATTGTGAAACCGTTCGATCCAGCACGACTGGTCGGTGCACTGCGGACTGTTACGGGGCTGACATGAGCGATCCGATGGACGCGATCCGCGCAACCTTCTTTGAAGAATGCGTGGAGTTGCTGGAACAGCTAGAAGCGGGCTTGCTTGCGCTCGAAGCCGGGACGGATGATCCCGACACGATCGATTCGGTCTTCCGTGCCGTGCACTCCATCAAGGGGGGGGCCGGTGCATTCGAACTGGGTGACCTTGTCCATTTCTCCCATGACTTCGAAACGGCCTTGGATTCGCTCCGCTCTGGGCGGATCGACCGGGAGCCCGATGTCATCGCGACGCTTCTGCGTTCAAGCGATCGACTGGTAGACCTCGTCTCAGCGGCCAGGTCGGGAACGGCCAGCGCCGAGGTGGACCTACCAGAGCTTACGGCATTGCTGGCACGGCTTGCCGAAGCGGCACCTGCCGACGAGGCTGATGACGACTTCGCCCCGGTACTCATCGATCTGTCCCTCGATCCGGAGTTACTTTCGGATGATGCCGAAGACGAAGCTGAACCTCAGACCGAAGACCAAAAGCGGCCGCGCACAGCCTGGAACATTGAGTTCGAGCCACTGCCCGAATTGTTGGTGAGCGGCAATGAGCCGCTGTATCTCTTCCGCGCGATTGAAGTCTTAGGCCAAATTGAGGTTGAGGCTCGCGACACCGATCTACCTGACCTCGTTGACATGGACCCATCGGTGCCCCGTCTTCGTTGGTACATCCAGCTCATCCCGACGGCGCCAGACCTCACCGAGACCGAGATCGAAAGCATTTTTGAGTTCACGACGGATCTGAGCGTTCTGAACATCTCTTCGCACGAACTCGAAGACGACGTTGAAAGCGAAGAGGACGCCCCTTCCGAAAATGATCCTTCCGAGGAAGGGTTTAGTGAGACCGAGGTTGTGAGCGGCGATAGCAACGAAGCCTCTCCAAACACCGGGCCTTCGCCAAGTACCGGTCCGACTGCTGCGACTGATGCCTCCACGCCCCTTGCAGCACCCCCGGGGACAAAGGACGCACCTCGTCCGGCTGCGGCAAGCAATAGTGAAGCCTCATCCGGCGGCTCCCAGCCGACGATGGCCACAATTCGCGTGAACCTGTCGCGAATTGATCGTCTAGTTAACCTCGTCGGGGAATTGGTTATCAGCCAATCTATGCTTGCCCAGGGAATGATGCGGGCAGGTTTGGACCAGCATTCAGAAGCCGTGTCCACGCTTGATGAGCTCCAACAGCTCACCCGCGACATGCAAGACAGTGTCATGGCCATCCGAGCGCAACCGGTCAAACCGCTCTTTCAACGCATGACCCGTATCGTCCGCGAAGCGGCACAAGCCACCGGCAAAGACGTTCGTATGGCAACCGACGGTGAAGGTACAGAAATCGACAAGACAGTTGTTGAGCGGCTTGCCGATCCGCTCACACATATGATCCGCAATGCCATTGATCACGGAATCGAAACGCCTGCCGATAGGATTGCCGCCGGCAAGCCGGAAGCTGGTACTGTAAAACTCTCCGCCCGTCAGCAATCCGATCGTGTTGTCATCGAAGTATCTGACGACGGCCGTGGGGTCGACCGAGCCAAAGTTCTGGAACGAGCGGTCTCTCGCGGTCTGGTTCCGGAAGGAAAGGTTTTGGATACCAGCGAAATTGACCGGCTTCTATTCATGCCCGGTTTTTCGACCAATACCGAAGTCTCTGCTTTGTCCGGCCGAGGGGTCGGTATGGACGTTGTGCAACGCGGCATACGCGATCTGAACGGCACGATTTCAATTTCATCTACGGAGGGTAAAGGCTGTACAATCTCGATCAGCCTGCCTCTTACGCTCGCCATCCTGGATGGCATGATCGTCCGCAGTGCTCGC
Organism: uncultured Jannaschia sp.; assembly: GCA_947494145.1. Classification (GTDB taxonomy): domain Bacteria; phylum Pseudomonadota; class Alphaproteobacteria; order Rhodobacterales; family Rhodobacteraceae; genus Jannaschia. Next base: position 128,368 of record CANLTZ010000014.1, read on the forward strand.
CAACGAATGGTTATTCCGCTGTCCGCAATCGTAGAGACACAGACACTGACGGCAGCACGGATAGAAACACTAGGCCCGGATCAGGACGTCGTACAATTGCACGATCGCTTCGTTCCCCTTGTCGATCTGGCAAGCGGGATGGGTTTCTCACCCGCCACCATGGCTGATGAACCAGACGAAGACACCGCACTGCTTTTTGTGCAGGCGGACGAAAACGGCCCCTTTGCTCTGCGCGTCGACGCAATCGAAGCCCAACGACAAGTCGTGATTAAGGGGCTGGGCGAAAATTTCGGGCACGTGCCCTGTGTATCAGCCGCCACAATCCTTGGAGACGGCCAGGTCGCGCTCATCGTTGATCCTGCTGGGATTGCCGTCACCTCTGGTTTGCAACGAGTCCCTACTCCGCCTGTTCCGAACGAAGGCTATCTACAATGACCCAGACAGAAGAAAAAATCGACCATCCCGAAACAGTCGCCCAAGCGGGTGAAGGTATTGAGCTTCTTACATTCCGCTGCGGCGGCCGAGGCTACGCGGTCGACATTATGGACGTTCGTGAGATCCGGAGCTGGAGCGAACCGACGCCGCTGCCCCACTCACCGCCGTTCATGCGCGGAATGGTCAACCTGCGCGGCTCGGTCCTACCGGTAATGGACCTGGCCCAACGGCTGGGACAAGATGCAACCCCGGATGACCCCAGAAACGTGATCATCGTCATCCAGCAGGGTGCGCGAGTTCATGGTCTGCTTGTCGATGCCGTCTCAGATATCGTGCATCCGACATCCGATCAGCTCCAAGACGTACCTCGGGTTGGAGCCGACGAAGAAAATAGCATGGCATCGCGGCTCTTCGTCATCGACGATGTAATGATCCAAGTTCTGTCGACGGAACGCCTGCTCCCCGAGGTCGGTCCGGCCTTGCCGGAGGTCGCGGCGTGATTGAAATGGCTCCGGAGCAGTTCAGGCGTTTGGCAGAGATCGCACATCGCGAGGCCGGTCTGCACATGCCTGAAGCCAAACAGACTTTCCTGGCCGCAAGGCTTCAGAAACGTCTGCGCCATACGGGCGCTAAAAACTTCGACGCGTACCTAAACATCGTCTCTTCCACAGGACCAGACGGCCAGACCGAGCGGTCGTATATGATTTCGGCGTTAACGACCAATGTGACGAATTTCTACCGTGAGCCGCATCATTTCGCGTTGCTCGCCGAGTTCCTAATCAAGCACCCTCCAAGGTCACCAATGACAATTTGGTCGGCAGGATGTTCGACAGGGGAAGAACCCCTTTCGATTGCTGCCACCTGCCGAGCTGTTCTTGGTGCAGATTGGCAGAAATGGACCCGAGTTCTGGCTAGTGATGTCGACCAAGCCGTCCTGTCGCGCGCGCGCGACCGTATTCCGACGCCGGAGGCGACTGAACGACTGGCAGATTTTCCCGATCTTGGAGTGGATACACGCTGGCATCCTGATCCCAATGACCAAGATCTGATTCCAAGCTTGCAAAGTGTCATTCGCTATCGGCAGCATAATTTGCTGCATGCCCTTCCTGGGACAGACAGCTTTCTCGTCATCTTCTGTAGAAACGTAACAATCTATTTTGAGCGATCTGCGCAGGAAACTGTGCACAAACGATTGCTAGATCGTTTGGCGTCAGGTGGCCTCTTGGCGCTTGGCCACTCGGAAAGACTGCTTTGTCCTCATGAGGATATCGAGTTCCTGGGGCAGACAGCCTACGGTCGAAAAAGCACACACACCACGACAGCGGCAGGGGGAATGAACACATGCCATTGAGAGAGATGCTCCGCGTTTTGGTTGTGGATGATATGTCGACAAGCCGGGGTCTGCTGTTACAGGCACTGGACTCCCTGGGGATATCGAATGTCGAGTATGCTGAAGACGGCAAGGCTGGCATGTTACATGCGCGCAAGAAGCCTCCGCATTTGATCTTGTCAGATCTCTATATGCCGGAACTCAACGGGCTTCAGCTCCTCCAGCACCTGCGGGCCGATCCGTTGACCAAGAAGGTTGGCTTTATCCTCGTGACCGGCCGTGGTGACGAGAAGGTTGTGCAGACTGGCCGAAAACTTGGGATGAACAATTTTCTGACCAAACCCTTCACACCTGCTGAGTTAAAAGACTGCATTGAAGCCGTTGTGGGGCAATTGTGAGCCTGTCTCTACCTTCCAGTTTCGTTGCCGGCCTTGCCCAAGAATGTGCTTTTGCTGCGGGTAAGCTGAAGCATCTGCAAACTACCTTTGGGGAGGAGATGGGCTACGTTTCGACTAGCGATTCTGTAGTGAGGGAAATTCAGGCGCTCGATAGCGTCCAGCAAACGCTCTGCGACCTTTCACGGATCTTGGACCATCTCTCTGAAGTTATGGCGGAGGATGACGACAATTCCGAAATCGTAGCGACCGCTGTCGCATCTGCGAAGCAAGCCAGTCTGCGCGGACGTCTTCTGGGCGCCACGGACAGCCTATGCTCGGTCGACGTGGATTTGTTTTGACAAGTGTCGCCTACAAGTTTCCACAGAGCGTATGACCTGTGCTCTGGAGTCCCCCCGGTTTCGTGGCGACTGTCTGCCGTTAGCGCCGATGGGACAGTTTAGGTCGATTTGATAGGGGAGGGTTTCTAGCACATCGTAACCGCCAAGAAGTGGAGATGAAACAGAAACCCGGAACACGTAAGAGCTGACCTCTCCCCGATATCCGGGCCATTGCGAACTGGAGTTTTCCACCTTTGAATGAACGAAGGAGGGAGACCTATGAAGCGGAAGCGTTTCACTGAAGAACAGATCATCGGCGTGCTGAAGGAAAGCGAGGCCGGAACCAAGACGGATGATATCTGTCGGCGTCACGGCATCAGCTCGGCCACGTTCTATAGCTGGCGGAAGAAGTATGGCGGGATGGATGCATCTGAAGCCAAGCGGCTGCGAGGGCTGGAGGTCGAGAATGCCAAGCTTAATCGGATCGTCGCGGATCAGATGCTGGACATGTCGTCGATGAAGGAATTGCTGGCAAAAAACTGGTGACCCCCATGGCCAAGCGCAAAGCTGTGGGGTTCTTGATCAGCGCGATGGGCCTGAGCGAACGCAGGGCCTGCCGGATCGTCGGGCTGGCGCGGTCGGTGCAGCAGTACCGGCCTCTGCCCAAAGACGACGCCGCTGCGATCAAGCGCATGAACGAACTGGCGTCGGAGAACCGGCGCTATCATTGCCCTGGCAGGCGATTTGCATCGCAAATCTGCCGAGAGGGGGCTATCTGCGCCCGCACGCCATGCTGCGGCGGGAAGGGCTGGTCGTGAACCACAAGCGGACCTATCGGCTCTACACCGAGCAGGGCTTACAGGTGTGCACCAAGAGGCGACGGAAGCTGCCGAGGCGTGACCGTATCGCTCCTCAAGTGCCCAAAAGGGCAATGCAGCGATGGTCGATGGACCTCGTTGGCGACCAACTGGCGGATTGCCGGCGCTTCCACGTGCTCAACATCGTGGACGATCACAGCCGGTTCTGCCCCGGACAGATCGTCGACGTGTCGATCTCGGGTGCCAGGGTGGCACGTTTCCTCGACGACCTAGCTTTGCGGTTTGGGCTGCTAGAGGAGATCATCCTCGACAACGGCCCGGAAGGCACCAGCAAGGCGATGTTCGACTGGTCCGAACCAACGCGCATCCGCCTGCGGTTCATCGAGCCAGGAAAGCCCGTCCAGAACGCCTTCGTGGAGAGTTTCAACGGCAAGTTCCGGGATGAATGTCTGAACCTGCACTGGTGCCAGTCACTGCGCCACGCCCGCGAGGAGATTAGCCGCTGGCGACACCACTATAACACCGTGCGCCCGCACTCGGCGCTCGGATATCTATCCCCAACGGAGTTCTTGACGAAAACCACCGCGCAAGCGCTTGAGACTCTTGCGGTCTCCACGCTGTCGCTCAACACTCAAAACCAGCGTAACCGCCTGGTTGGGACCACGACCCTGTGTCAGGCGGTTTTCTGCTGCTGATTGCACGGAGCCCAGTTCCACGGG
>CANLTZ010000015.1 GCA_947494145.1 uncultured Jannaschia sp.
CTACGCAGCTCTGGATAGATCAGACATAGCCGCGTAACTAAGATCAATCAGCCTCCGGCAAACCCGGCGCGGTTCACGGTGATTTGAACGGCTTCGCTTGGCGTCACTATGACGGAACCAATTTGACGCTGACTCAGAACAAGACTGGTGTCGCGCTTCTGCTGCCTTGCACGCCAAATCTCAAAATCGAGCTTGAACAACTGAAAGAAGCCTTGGGGGACAAGGCCAACCCAGACCGTCCGATACTTGCCAATGAAGACGGGTCGCCGATGAGCTACTTCAAGATCGCTCGAATAATGCGGGACGAGCGGAAGCGGTTGGGAGTGTTGGCTCACGACCTGCATGCTTTGCGCTATCGCGGCGTCATGGAGTTGGCTTGGGCAGGCTGCGATGACGACGAGATCATGAGCTACAGCGGACACAAGACCAAAAAAATGGTCATCAAGTACGCTGGATTTGCCCGTCAAATCATGCGCGCCGGTACGGCAGCCGAGAAGAGAAAGCTGTGGGAGCAGCTTTTGAACGAAACGAGCACAAAACAAGAAAGTGATACCTGAGGTGATACCACATGAGACGCAAAACTAGTAAGTCATTGAAAATATTGGAGGCGAGTACCGGAATCGAACCGGTGTACACGGATTTGCAATCCGCTGCGTAACCACTCCGCCAACTCGCCGCTGGGGTGAGTGCGGCATACCTCGCACAGACGGGGGCCGCAAGACGCCCGCAGGGGCTTTCAGCGTTGCGCGATGGGGGCATCCGTGCTTTCAGAGATTAACGAATAAGTGATCGACAAGGTTCGGATCAGAAAAATGGCAGGCTCGCAGTCCTTGCGAACGATGATGGTGGATACGCAGGTCCGCCCGTCGGACGTGACCAAGTTCCCGATCATCGCGGCAATGCTGGACGTGCCGCGCGAAGACTTTGTGCCGTCTGCCGTGCAAGACGTGGCCTATATGGATGCGCCTTTGGCGCTCGGCGCGGGCCGGGAAATGCCCGAGGCGCGGACGCTGGCGAAAATGCTCGATGCGCTGGACATCCAGGCGACGGACCAGGTTCTGATCATCGGTGGGGGCTATGGCTATTCTGCGGCCGTGCTGGCGCATATGGCCGACTCCGTCGTTATGGTCGAAGACGATGCCGACATGGTGGGCGAGGCCGAAGCGGCCCTGGCCCGGGCCGACATTCTGAATGCTGCCGTTCTTGAGGGTGTCTTGGCCGAGGGGGCGCCGAAAGCGGCCCCTTTCGACGTGATCTTGGTGGAAGGCGGGGTGGAGGCGATGCCCGGCGCCCTGACGGACCAATTGCGCGAAGGCGGACGTATCGCCGCCATCTTCCAAACCGGCGCCCTAGGCGAGGTTCGCATCGGTCATCGCATCGATGGAAACACCGCTTGGCGCTTTGATTTCAACGCTGCCGCACCCGTTCTGCCTGGCTTTGGGGCAACCCGAAGCTTCACGCTTTGACATGTTCCGCCCGAGGGAGGCGCAGATGAAAAATCCAACGATAAAAGGGCTGTTGACCGCGTTTGTGTTTGGCATGACGGTCGTTCCCGTTGCTGCTGAAACGCTGACCGATGCGCTGATCCATGCGTACCGGAACTCTCCGTCCCTGGAACAACAGCGGTTGCTGCTTCAGATCGAAGATGACGATGTCGCCATCGCACTTGCAGCCTTGCGGCCCACTGTCTCCTTCCAAACAGAGATTTCGGGGACGCTGACTGAAGACACGGTCGGGACTGATGCAGTCACGACCGACGCGTCGTTGCGGCTGATCCTTGATTACACGCTTCTGGATGGCGGACAAAGGCGCTTGCGGTTCGGCGCGGCGAAAGAAGCTGTCTTAGCGGCACGGTGGAATCTGATCGAATTCGAACAAACCGTGCTTCTCGACGCGGTAAATGCTTACTTGGTGCTGCGGGAAGCGGTCCTGATCGTAGACGTGCGTGAAAGCAACGTCCGGCTGCTGGAGCAGCAATTGCGCGCCGCCCAAGACAGGTTCGATGTTGGCGAAGTGACCCGGACGGATGTTGCAATCGCAGATTCGCGTCTTGCCGCAGCGCGTTCATCCCTCGCCCAGGCACGTGGGCAGGTCGACATTCAGCGCCAAGTCTACAGGCTGGCGATTGGCAAGCTTCCCTCGGGCACACTGGCAGCACCGCCCCCTGCACCAGAATTGCCACCCTCGCTCGATCGAGCTCAGGCTTTGGCTCTGCAAGTGCATCCGCTTATCCTAGCGGGGCAGCATAATGTCACATCACTAACGCTGCTGGCAGATGCGGCTGAGGCGGATCGTCTCCCAACGGTGTCGGTGCAGGGTCGGGCCATCCGCTCGAAACCCGATGTCAGCACGGTTGTTGGCGCCATTACGGGCGACGTCCCAATATATACCGGTGGGCGGCTTTCAGCATTGAACCGCCAAGCCATTCTGAATGCCCAAGCTGCGCGCGCAGCTTTGCAGCAGACAGCCCGCGTTATAACAGAAGATGTAGGCCGGGCCTGGGCCAACCTGGAAATCGCGCGCGCGCAAATCGTGGCCAACCGCGAAGGGGTGCGCGCGGCGCAGCTGGCCTTTGAAGGATTCCGCGAAGAGGCGCTGCTCGGCGCGCGGACGACCCTGGATGTGCTTGATGCGGAACAGGAACTTCTGGACGCGCGCACGGCAGTTCTGACCGCCGAAACGGATGCCTTGCAGGCCGTCTATGCCGTATTGGCCTCGGTCGGGCTGCTGACGACCGAGCACCTTGGCCTGTCGGTCGAACGCTATGATCCGTCGGAATACTACCGGACGGTGTCGAACGCGCCTGCGGCTTCGCCGTCTGCTCAGGGCAGCCGGTTGGACAGTGTTTTGCGGCGTTTCGGTCGCAACTGAGCGAAGTGTTAACGTTTCTTTAAGGCTGTGCTGGACGGGGGCGACCCCGTCCATGCTATTATGCTGGTCGGTCGTGGGGCGCGAAGACCCCGCGACGGGGCAATGGATTTCGGAGCGGAAACGATATGGCGCAGACCCAAGATATCGAGGATGTGCTGTCCTCCATCCGCAGGCTCGTGGCGACGGACAACACGACACCGGCGAAACCTTCCCAGGACGTTGACGCTCCAAAGGCGGAGTCAGAGGCGTTGGTCCTGGCACCCACCCAGCGCGTAACCGAGCCCGAGGACCCCTTTCAGACCATACAATCCGTAGACCAAGATGACCCCGAGGCACGAAATGCCGAGTCCTCAAGCGAGACTGGGTCGCAGGGCGCTGTCGCCTTCAGCCATGACCTGGGGGGTCAGCGCATGGATGCTTGGATCGCCCCTGCCCCCATCGCTGCGCCGATGTCTGACGGCTTTGGCGAAGGCGCTAGTTTCGCGCCTTTCCGTCATATGGCGCCTTCCGACCAGAGCCATTTGGATCAAGCTGCCAACGACACTGGCACTCTCATTCTCAACAGCGAAGACGCGGAGGCGCAGCCAGAGCGCGTTGACGTTGGGGCCGTGCGGGCTGCACTCGACAAGATATCTGCCCCGGCAGCGCCCGAGGCCGATGCACCTGCCATGTCTAACGGATTCGATACGGGTGCGATGCCGCCCCCGAGCGAGCCGGTGCAAGCCATGGACGGCGAAATCCTGACGCCAGCGGAAGAACAGGCGCTACACCGGCAGCAGGACGCGCAAGATGCAGGGTTCGATGCCGCAGCGGTCGAAGCGGCCTTGGATGCACCGTTGGACGAGTATGGGACCGCGCATCGGGATGGGGTGCATGGGACAGCTCAGGCCGCTGAAGAGCCGCCAGTGGTGGATGCGGCGCTTTGGGCAGAGGACGAAGAGGTCATCGAAGATGGCCTGGCCGAGCTTGAGGTGGATGCCGATGAACGGCTGCGCGAGTTGATTGCCGATGTCGTGCGTGAAGAGCTTTCGGGTGAATTGGGCGAGCGGATCACGCGCAATGTGCGCAAACTTGTCCGTCGCGAAGTGCGCCAATTGCTAACATCTGACGAATTTGATTGAGGCCCGGGTCGGGCGCGAAATTCCGCCCTGCCACAACCCCAAACGTGAAAAACGCCGCACTGGTTCGCAACCGCGCGGCGTTTTCTAAGATGTATCGCTGGCCATCTGGCTGGCGCGGACAGGCTCAGGCGGCTTCCGCGGCCTCGGCCAGTTCGGCGGCCTGGCGACGTTCGCTTTCCTCACGCGACAGCGCGACCGACGTGCGCACGCCACGGCTCACGAACTCCATAAGACCGGCAACAACGCGTTCGTTGGGGTCAATCCCGGCGCACGACAAAACCTCGCGGCCATCGCGAGACCGCGCCCACCGAGCAATCTGCTCCGGCCCGTTGCCAAACTTCTTGTCGTCAGAAATGGCGTCGTCCAGCGCAGCTAGGACCACGGCGGCGAAAAGCTTGCGGGCACGTTGCCCTTGTTCAAAGTTGAACGCCGTCGCATCCACGAAATCGGTCATACCCGCTCTCTCCATTATAGCTCTTGCATCTTCCCCGTTGCGTTGCCCTAACACATGCCCGACTGATTCGCGCTATGCATTCTGGTAATACCACAGTTGCGCCCAGCGCATGTCAGCCTGGACGCACCTACCAAATTTGGTCTGGGGCAACCCTCTACTGGAACTACATATGGCCAACGGCGAGATTCGATCAACCTTTTGTCAACATTTGGCCATATTGCCCTGGCTGACCCCTGGGGCTATCCACACGCCACCTTTCGAACCGCGAGCGTCCCATGCCCAAAATCAACGGCAATGAAATCCGTCCCGGCAATGTGTTGGAACATGAAGGCCATCTTTGGTCCGCCGTGAAGGTGGACCACGTCAAACCCGGCAAGGGCGGTGCCTTTGCCCAGGTCGAAATGCGTAACTTGCGCAACGGCTCCAAGCTGAATGAACGGTTTCGCAGCGCCGACAAGGTGGAACGGGTCCGATTGGAGCAGAAAGACCAGCAGTTTCTGTATGAAACCGATGGGCGTTTGGTGTTCATGGACACCACGACTTACGACCAAGTGGAGTTGGACGCCGAAATTCTGGGCGACCGCCGCCCCTTCCTGCAAGACGGGATGATGGTGCAGGTGGAGTATTACGACGACGAAGCGCTCAACGCGACGCTGCCGCAGAAGGTGACCTGCAAGATCGTCGAGACGGAGCCGGTGGTCAAAGGCCAGACGGCCGCCAACAGCTTCAAGCCCGCCGTGCTGGACAATGGCGTCCGCGTCATGGTGCCGCCCTTTGTCGGGCCGGATGAAGATATCGTCGTAAATACGGAAACGATGGAATATTCCGAGCGAGCCTAGGGGTCAAAGGCGTGGCCCCATCCACTTGGCCATCGACCGGACCAAGACCAGCAGGACGCCGGTCCATCCATCGACGGACCGGCCCCGGGCCTGGCGATAGACCAGCTTGCACATAAGGGCATGGCAATCGTGCGAGGGCTGGGGCGGTTGAAGGACCCTACCCCGCCCCGACCATGCCCCGCGCCATGGCGGCATAGATCTCCCCCACCCGGTCGCGGTCCAGGCGGCCATCCTCGCGAAACCAGGTGTTCACCCCGGTCAACATCGCGATAAGCGCCATGCCGGCCACGCGCACATCGCCCACCTGCATCTGCCCCAATGCCACGCCATCGCGCAGAATGCCCTCTGGCACCGCCTCATAGCGACGGCGCAGTGCCTCGATGACGGTGAAATTATCGGGCTCCAACGCGCGAAGTTCCATGTAGGCGACGAAGACCGCATCGGGCCGCTCAATGTGGAAGCCGATATGGAAGCGCACGAAGCTGTCCAGCCGAGCCATGGGCGCGCCGCCGGGGTCGGCGGCCTGCCAGGCGATCAGAACCTCTTCCAGATGGGCGCGCATCAGGCCCGCCAAAAGCGTCTGCTTGTCGGGTGTGTAATGGTAAAGCGCCCCTGCCCCGATGCCGACCTCAGCCGCGATCATCCGCATGGAGACGGCGGCATAGCCATGGGCGGCGAAAAGACGCTCGGCGGCGGCAAGAACGCGGGGGCGGGTCACGCCGGCATCTGATCCGCTGGGTCGGGCCATGGCGGCACTAGAACCGAACGGGCGTTCAATTCCAAGGTGCTTGTGGGCCTCTCCGCCGCCGCCTAGGCTGCTGCGCATGAGATACCTCGCGATCTTTCTGTTGCTGGCAGCCTGTTCCGCGGACCTACCCGGCCCCGATGGGGTGATATCGGAGCAATCGCGCAACCAACCCTATCCGCGCCTTCTGCCGCTGACGCCGCTTTTGGCAGAGGAGGGAATCCCGTCGCGCGCGGCCCAGGCCCAGGACGAATTGGCCGAGCGCGTGGCCCGCGGGGCAAACCGCGCGGTGCCAAGCCCCGGGACGGATGATCTGGCGGAACGCGCCCGACGCCTGCGGGAACGGGCCGCTGAATTGAACGCGCGCTAAGGCCGCCCCCTGCGTTGCACCCCGGCGCGCCAAGCGGTAGTTCGACGCCAACCTATCCCCACCCCGGAGATCGCACCATGACCACCCCCCTCCGCCTGGGAATTGCGGGCCTTGGCACCGTCGGCGTGGGCGTTCTTCGTATCATCGAGGCCCATGGCGCGATGCTGACGGCCAGGACCGGGCGCGCGATTTCGATCAGCGCGGTCTCGGCGCGGTCACGTGGGAAGGATCGGGGCATCGATCTGTCGGGCTATGGGTGGGAAGACGACCCTGTCGCCTTGGCCCATCGCTCCGATGTGGACATCTTCGTGGAACTGATGGGCGGCTCGGACGGCCCGGCCAAGGCCGCGACCGAAGCGGCTTTGGACGCCGGCAAGCCCGTGGTCACCGCCAACAAGGCGATGCTTGCCCTGCATGGCCAAGCGCTGGCCGAGCGGGCCGAAGCGGCGGGTGTGCCGCTTCGGTTCGAAGCCGCGGTGGCCGGGGGCATCCCTTGCATCAAGGCCCTGACCGAAGGGCTGGCGGGGAACGCGATCACCCGGGTGTCCGGCGTGATGAACGGGACGTGCAACTACATCCTGACCCGCATGGAATCCTCGGGCCTGCCCTATGCCGATATTTTTGAAGAAGCCCGCGCCCTAGGCTATTTGGAAGCGGACCCTACTCTGGATGTGGGCGGCATCGATGCAGGGCACAAATTGGCGCTTCTAGCGGCCATCGCGTTCGGCACACAGGTGGATTTCGACGGCGTGGAGCTTCAGGGGATCGAGAAGGTCAGTATCGACGATATCCGCCGCGCGGGCGATATGGGCTACCGCATCAAGCTGCTGGGTGAGGCACGCCGCACCGAGGCCGGGATCGAGCAATCCATGCGTCCCACGCTGGTGCCTGCCGCAAGTCCGCTGGGTCAATTGGAAGGCGGGACCAACATGATCGTCATCGAAGGCGATGCGGTGGGCCAGATCGTACTGCGCGGCGCGGGCGCGGGTGAAGGGCCCACGGCAAGCGCCGTCATGGGCGATGTCTGCGATATCGCCCGGGGGCTCAAACTGCCCACCTTCGGCCAGCCAGCCACGTCGCTGACCGCGGCGCAACGGGCCCATGCCGTGACAGAATGCGCCCACTATATCCGCATGTCACTGCGCGATGAGCCGGGGGCGCTGGCGCGGGTGGCCACGGTGCTGGGCGAGGCCGGGATTTCCATCGACCGGATGCGCCAATACGACCATCCCGGCGCCGATGCGCCGGTGCTGATCGTCACGCATCCTTGTGCGCCTGGCGCGCTCTCCTCCGCGTTGTCGGGCGTGGTTGAGACGGGCGTGGTCACCGAAGACCCCGTCGCCCTCCAAATCCAGGTGCCATCATGAGCGTTGAGTTCCCCATCCGCTATGCCCCTGCGCAAGACCGCTATGACGGACGGATGGTCTATCGCCGCTGCGGGGCGTCGGGGCTGAAACTGCCCGCCATTTCGCTGGGGCTGTGGCACAATTTCGGCGATGACACGCCCTATCAGACGAAGCGCGCCATCTGCCAAGCCGCCTTCGACCGGGGCATCACCCATTTCGACCTTGCCAATAATTACGGCCCTTTCCCCGGCGCGGCGGAGCGGTCCTTTGGCCAAATCCTCGACGACGATCTGCGCTATTTCCGCGATGAGCTGATCATTTCGTCCAAGGCGGGCTATGACATGTGGCCAGGGCCCTACGGCGAATGGGGCAGCCGCAAATATCTGGTGGCAAGCTGCGATCAATCGCTCAAGCGCATGGGGCTCGACTATGTCGATGTCTTCTACAGCCACCGTTTCGACCCGGACACGCCGCTGGAAGAAACGATGGGCGCGCTTGATTTCATCGTCCGCTCGGGCCGCGCGCTTTACGCGGGCATCAGCAGCTACAATGCCGAACAGACGCGCCGCGCCGCCGCCATTCTGCGCGACTTGGGCACGCCCTGCCTGATCCACCAGCCCAGCTACAGCATCCTGGACCGCTGGATCGAGCGGGACGGGTTGCTGGACGCAGTGGATGAGCAGGGGATGGGCATGATCGTCTTCATGCCCCTGGCCCAAGGTCTGCTGACCAAGAAATACCTCGGCGGCGTGCCCGAAGGCAGCCGCGCAAGTCAGGGCAAATCCCTGGATGCCGATGGGATCACGGCTGGGATGATTGACGGGCTGAAGGCCCTCAACGAGATGGCGCAGGCCCGGGATCAGACGCTGGCCCAGATGGCGCTGGCCTGGGCGTTGCGCGACGGGCGCGTGACCTCGGCCCTGATCGGGGCGTCGCGGCCCGAGCAGGTCATCGATTGCGCAGGCGCCGTGGGCAACCTGTCGTTCAGCGCCGAAGAACTGGCCCAGATCGACACGCTCAGCCAGGCGATCAGCCCCGCCCCCTGACCCGGGCAGGGGCCTGACGGCTTGCCCTGCCCCGCCCCGCCCCGTAACCGGGGGCCATATTCCAAGCATGAGGGCCCATCCGATGACGACGCACGATTTCAACGACCGCATGTTGTCCCTTGGGTTGGCCCGTGTCTCGGAGGCGGCGGCGCTCGCCTCGGCCCGCCTGATCGGGCGCGGCGATGAAAAGGCCGCCGACCAAGCCGCCGTGAATGCCATGCGCGACCAGCTCAACATCCTGGATATCGCGGGCACTGTCGTCATCGGCGAGGGGGAGCGGGACGAGGCCCCAATGCTTTATATCGGCGAACAGGTCGGCACCGGTGAAGGCCCCCAAGTGGATATTGCGTTGGACCCTTTGGAAGGCACGACGCTGACAGCAAAGGACATGCCCAACGCCCTGACCGTCATTGCCATGGGGCCGCGCGGATCGATGCTGCATGCGCCCGACGTGTATATGGACAAGCTTGCCATCGGCCCCGGCTACCGCGATGGGGTGGTCACCATGGACATGACGCCATCGCAGCGCGTCAATGCGCTGGCTGCGGCCAAGGGCTGTTCGACCGAAGATATCACCGTCTGCGTATTGGAACGCCCGCGCCATCAGGACCTAATCGCTGAAATCCGCACCACCGGCGCCGCCATTCGGCTGATCACCGATGGCGACGTGGCGGGCGTCATCCATTGCGCTGAGGCCGCGATCACGGGGATCGACATGTATATGGGCTCCGGCGGGGCGCCCGAGGGGGTGCTGGCCGCTGCCGCCCTGAAATGCATGGGGGGGCAGATGTTTGGACGCCTGACCTTCCGCAACGACGATGAACGGGGGCGCGCCGAAAAGGCCGGGATCACCAATCTGGACCGGGTCTATACGCGCGACGACATGGTCACGCAGGATGTGATCTTTGCCGCCACGGGTGTCACCGATGGCTCCATCCTGTCGGGCATCCGACGCGAAGTGGGGTATTTGACGGCGGAGACGATCCTCATGCGCTCCAAGACCGGGTCGGTTCGGCGCATGACCTACCGCAATCCGACCTGACTGGGGGCGCGGCCTTGTCGGCCTGGTTGGGGGTTGAGGCATCGGCGACCGGGCGGCGATGGGTTGGCCTGGACCCGGCCCAAGACCGCATCGCCCAGGCCATCGCCCAAACCGGCCTGCCCCACCCTCTGGCCCGTCATCTGGCGCGGCGCGGCGTGTTGCCGGAAGACGCCGCCGCCTTTCTGGCCCCGCGGCTGCGCGATCTGCTTCCCGACCCTTTGGGCCTGCGCGACATGGGCGTGGCCGCAGCCCGCTTCCTGCGGGCCGTCGAAAGCCGGGAACGCATCGCCATCTTCGCCGACTACGACGTGGATGGCGGCGCATCCGCGGCACTTCTGGTCTGGTGGCTCCGATTGCAGGGTCAGACGGCAACGATCTACGTCCCCGACCGGATCGACGAGGGCTATGGCCCCAATGCGCCGGCCATCGCGCGCTTGGCCTACGACCACGACCTGATCATCTGCGTCGATTGCGGCACGCTGAGCCACGAGGCCTTGGCCGCCGCCGATGGTACCGATGTCATCGTCCTCGACCACCATCTGGGCGCGGAAACCCTGCCCCCTGCCCTGGCCGTGGTGAACCCCAACCGCGTGGATGAGGACGGCGCGCTTGGCCATCTATGCGCCGCAGCCGTGGTTTTTCTGTTTCTAGTGGAGGTCAATCGCCTGCTGCGCGCCAAGGGGGACCCAGGCCCGGACCTGATGGCGATGCTGGACTTGGTGGCGTTGGCCACCGTGGCCGATGTGGCGCCCCTGGTCGGCGTGAACCGGGCGTTGGTTCAGCAGGGGCTCAAAGTCATGCGCGGTCGCCACCGGCCCGGCCTGCGTGCCTTGGCCGAAGTGGCGCGCATGGATGCGCCGCCCAGCGCCTACCATCTGGGCTTTCTGCTCGGTCCACGGATCAATGCAGGCGGTCGCGTGGGTGCCGCCGATTTGGGCGCACGATTGCTGGCGAGTGATGACGCGTCCGAGGCGGCGGCCTTGGCGGAACGGCTCGATGCGCTTAACACCGAGCGCCGCGCCATCGAGGCGCGCGTCACCGACGATGCCCGCGCGCAAGCCGAAGCCCGAGTCGAAGGCGGCGCGGCGCTGGCCTGGGCCGCCGGGGAAGGCTGGCATCCGGGCGTCGTGGGGATCGTCGCGTCGCGTCTGAAGGAGGCGTTCAACCGCCCCGCCATCGTCATTGGCCTGCGAGAAGACGGGGTCGGCCAGGGCTCCGCAAGGTCGGTGGCGGGGGTCGATATCGGGGCAGCGATCCAACGCCTTGCCGCCGAAAGCCTGCTGATCAAGGGCGGCGGGCACCGGATGGCGGCGGGGCTGACCGTCGAAGCCGAAAAACTGGAGGAGGCCATGGCACGCCTCGATGCGCTGCTTGCCCGTCAGGGCGCGGGCACCAGCGGGCCGCGCGACCTGCGCGTGGATGGAACCTTGATGCCGAGCGCCGCGACGGAGGAGTTGTGCCGCCAATTGGATGAGGCGGGGCCCTTCGGCCAAGGCGCCTCGGCGCCCCGCTTCGCCTTCCCCGATCTGCGCGCGGTGCATCTTCGCCCCGTGGGCGAAGGGCACCTGAAAGTGACGCTCAGCGATGGCGGCGCGAAGCGCCTGGACGCCATCGCCTTCCGCGCCGAAACGTCGGGCGTTTCTGCCGCGTTTGAAAGGGCGTCTGGCGCGCCGCTCCATATAGCGGGCCGGATCGAGATCAACCGCTGGCAAGGCCGCGAAACCGTTCAGTTGCGCATCGAAGACGTGGCCGCGTCTGCATCGGAGTGAACCACCCACCGCGCTCGAAAAACCCCTTGCGGTAGCGCCGCCCGTCGCCTACACACCGCCCACGCAAGGCCAAGGCCCGTTCGTCTATCGGTTAGGACGCCAGGTTTTCAACCTGGAAAGAGGGGTTCGATTCCCCTACGGGCTGCCAATATCCCTGACATTTCTTGCCATCGTAGGGTTTTGTCGGGGCCAAAGTGTTTTTGTACGTATTGGCTTAGCCGCTGACGCAACCTTCCGCCATGGGCCCTGCAAGCAGCCTCAATGTAGCCTTAGGTCGCATTTTGCCGGGCGCTGACCAAAAGTGGCTTATAACACCGATCAAAAACCTGGGTCATCAGGCATTTTTTGAAACGCAGTCATATCAGTTTAATATCAAGATGTTACCGAAAAATCTGCTTCAGATTTTTCGATAATCTGTTTGGCCGTAGTCCAGCTTTCTGACCAAGATGGCATAGAACGATCTTGGCCCGACGCGCTGGGTGAGACCGCTTTACTGTCGCTCACCGACCGCATCGCCTGGAAGGTCGGGAGCACTTCGGCTATCCGCCCTCTGTCCCAATCTGAGGTCCGCGGCTTTTGAATTGCCTCTTCGCCGAAACCCCGGCGCCAGCCGCGATGCGTTCAGGCCGCTTGCGAAGGTGTCGCGACAGAGGGGCGGCCGCGCCCGGCGCGCTTCGACACATAAAGAGCTTCGTCAGCATCCGCCACAAGGCGCTCGGCCTCGGGCGGGTCGTAGAAGCTGCTCATCGTAATGCCGATGCTGCCCGAGATGCGACAAGTTTCACCCTGCCAGATCATCGGCTGTTCGAGGCGATAAATGATGCGCTTCGCTATTCCCTTGAGCAAGTCGACATCTTGGCAATCTTCGAAAATCAACATGAATTCGTCGCCACCCACGCGCGCGACCATATCGCCGCGCCGCACTTCCTCGCGTAAGATGCCAGCGACTTGCTCCAACACGTAGTCGCCCGCGACATGGCCCAGCGTGTCATTGATGGATTTGAAATAGTCCAAATCCAGGTGCATCAGCCCGAAATGCGCGCCGGTCTGGCGCGTGAGACTGTCCAGGTGCAGGTCCATGGCGCGCCGGTTTCGCAGGCCGGTCAGTTTATCGGTGATGGCCTCTTCCTCGGCCGCGGCGCGTGCCATGTCGAGCCGCTTTGAAAGCCCCTCGAATTCCCCCAACACCAAGCTGTTTGCTTCCAGCACGAAGAGCAAATCCACCGTGGGATCAGCGGCAGCGAAGTCTTGCGCGGTCAGACGATGGCGCTGGATGGCGCCCAGTGGATCTGCCCCAAACCAGAAATTCATGAAGGCGCCCCCATCGACGAGGGGGGCCACGACGGCCCTGAAAGAAGACCTCTCTTCGCCCTCTGGGATATTGCATTCACCAACGAGCTCCACCTTCAGACGACGTCCGGCATGGGTGAGGATATCCGCCGTATCCATCTCAACAGCGGGATGTAGGATGCGCAGGAAGTCCGCCAGCTTCGCGCCTGGCCGTCCATCCGTGATTTTCGACAACGTCCGGCCGACATGGGCGACATATCCGTGGGCCGTGAAGACCAGACACATCGGCAGCCCCATCTCGACCGCCTTTAGATCGACCGTGATCGACGTCATGCCGCACCCCCAAGCTCAAATTCGCGCGGCGCCTGGTACTCAGCCTCGTAGATGTGGATGGTGATCCGTTCTTCCCACATGCCGTCAATAACTTCTCGCCGGGCAGGTTCGATCATCGCAAGCACACCATAATCATCGGCCATCGCGCGCAGCACACCGGTCGCCATGGCGCTGCCGCCAGGTCGAGGAAAGCGCGACAGCACTTCATGGGTTTCCTTGCCAAGTGGACGCACTTGGAATTCCGGTAGAACAAGATCCGGCAGTGCCAGGCGTGCACGTTCGCGAAGCTCATCCAAGCCGTAGACCATTTCTTCGAATGTGGCGCCGGTGAACCGGATGAGGCGCCGAAGATCCTCCAACGGGGGATGGGTGCAAATCCAATGGCCCACATCTTCGATCAGTGCAAAGGTGCCGCAGCCCACTTCTTCCGTCACGGCGTCGCACAGACAAACGATCGTATCGTCATCGTAGATTCGAAGCGCCTCGAACCGATCAAAGGGGAGCCCGGCATTGGTGACAATGCGCGACCAGGCCGCCGGACCATAGCGATCCAGGACAAACCCCTCGATGGATTTGAAAATCGTGCCGTGCATCCATCCTCCGAAACTGTGATGCGCTTCGTGCGACACACAAACAGCGAAGTCTGAAATTTGCGTTAAGGCGCGGCCTGAAATGCACGCCGACCGGCCTTTCGGGCATCAGAACAAGATCGAAGGGACCAGACAGTGAAGGCTAGCCGGAGAGAGGCCGCCGGCCGATATACAGCGCCGACTCGAATCAACACCATGAAATCAAATGAAATTACGCTTCGCCAAGGCATTCGACGACGCCCAGGGCACCCGAAGCTCAATCCACGCGCGCGGCCCCGAGGATCGCGCCGGGTTTGCCGTCGTTGAAGGCTTGTGCCACCACGGCGCGCTCCAAATCACCATCGGCGGGGGCGGGCAATTCAACCGTCAGGTCACCGCCATCCCACTCGGCCAGAAGATACCAGCCGCGCACCACGTTGTGGTAGGTGATTTCGCGTCCCGCATTCTCCCCGTGAAGAATGCGAACGGTTGCTTCGGGCAAATAATCCACGACCATGATGCGTCCAGGCTGGCCCGTCGCCGCAGCGATCAACTGCGGCCCATTGGGAGTGGACGCCACATGCAGGATATCGCGCGCGACACTTCGATGGGCCTGCACACTATCAGCCAGCTTCATGCCCGACGGCCCCGCGATCTGATCTTGCCCGCCGATGACGAATTGCGGAGTGTAAACCAGACTGGACCCAATCACGCGGGCATAATTGCGCTGACGGACCGTGAATTCGGGCTCGGCGAAGGTATCGGGCCAGCCGATCCAGTCCCAGTAATCCACATGAAAGGACAGCGGCAGCACATCCTCGCGACCAACCAGTTCGCCCAGAAGTGAGTCCGCTGGCGGGCAGGAGGAGCAACCTTGTGCTGTAAACAATTCCACCACCACGGGATCGGCTTCAGCGGTAAAAGCAATACATGAGAGGGCGCAAGCAAGGGCGAGGCGCATCCGCAACTCCGGTTCGGCAAGTCTGGCCTAGTCTGGGTATTCGATGCAGGGCCCCGTTTCCAATCACCTCGTGGTGATGTTTGCGGTCGCAGATACGTTTCTCAGACATGTGCGACGTACCCAGATTTTCCAGGCCATCTTGCAACCGACCCTCTTGGATAATTGCACCCTTGCGAAGCTGCTCGTCCGATCAACGTGGCGGAAAATCGGGTTGCCCGAAGGCCAACGGGCAGCAGTCCGGTCAAACCTCCTGTCCGGTGAAGGACATCCCAAAGACCGCGTCAGGCCTCGACCGGACGGCCCGTCCTGGTGGTGTCGCTTGCGGATAGGTCCAGCAACACCTCAGTCAGGTGGTCGAAGTCCTCGGCGATGACCAAGGCGCCTTCTGCCAGCAGCTCATCCGGGGCGTTGTAGCCCCAGGACACACCGATGGCCCTTATCCCCGCATTTCGGGCCATCTGCATATCGTATCGCGTGTCACCAACCAGCACGGTTTGACGGGCCTTCCGGTCGGCATCGAAGAAGGCCTTCCAGACCATGGTGCCATCGGGCTTCGATGGGTTGTCATCGGCGCATTGCACGGTGCGAAACAGACGGTGCCATTGCAACGCATCCAGCATGTGGGTCAGGCTGCGGCGTGATTTACCGGTGGTGAGGCCGAGGCCAATGCCTGCACGTCGCAGGGCCAGCAGCGCCGTCTCTGCGCCGGGAAAGATGGGTGGCTCAGCCTCGCGTTCGACGGCATCGAAGTATCGAAGGCGGTAGCCCGCCAGAATTTTATCTCGCCGACCTTGCGAGAGATGGGTTGCCAGCGCGCTCACCATTTCGGGTAGCGACAAGCCGATGACGTCCTGGATCTGCGCGCTGCCGGGCGGCGCTTCACCGGCCCCGAGAAAAGCCTGCACCATGGTGTCCGAGATCAACCGCCCCCCATCTAGAAGGGTGCCATCCACGTCGAACAGGACCAACAGATCGCACGCGCACGCGGCGGAAGCGAAAGGTGGCGGCTCTGTCGGGTTCAACCAATGGCGTCCTGGCATGGACACGGTTCCCTTTCATCGTGTGAGGGCTCTGGCGCCAGTTCTGCCCCGCTACGCCCAAGGTACGATACTTGGAGCGCTCAGAGAATGTCTCGCGTTAACGACGCCTTACCACTCGCAATTGGTCACATGAGCAAAGCTGCCTTGGCAAGATGTTCTCGTGAAATGACGCAACGTTCGGCCCGGCTGCGCATAATCACTACGAGAGTCGACCGTAGTCGGGCAACGGGGATGTCGGACCATTGGACAGACGCCAAATCTCACCGCCTTCATGGGGAAAGAGGTCACGAACCAAGGGGTCGTGACCTGGCACGATCAGATCTGGGGAGGAGGCCAGGCCACCAAGGCGGGCAAAGCCAACCAGCATCTCCTCCATGTCGACAACGATGGGGAAGGGTTTGCCGGTTAGGTAGTTCTCGTAGAAATGCGTGGCGTCCGAAGCCAGGCAAAGCCAGCCCGCTTGCGTGCGTACCCGCACCGCCTGCATCCCCTTGGAATGGCCGCCAATGCGGTGGACGGTGACGCCCTCCGCCACCTCCGCGTCGCCGTCATGGAAGACGACCTTCCCCGCATAGAGCCGTTTGACCGCCTCACAGATATGGTCGCCCGTAAACGGCATCCGCAACGTGTCGTGGCACATGCAGGGCCCCGTGGCGTAGGCCATCTCGGCGGCTTGCATATGCAGTGTCGCGTTCGGGAACAGGTGTAGCCCGCCCGCGTGGTCGTAGTGCAGATGGGTGACGATGATGCAGTCGATATCGTCCGGTGTCAGGTCGAACGGCGCCAGCGCGGCCCCCGGATCGGTCAGGATGGGGCGGTCGCGGCGCGCAGCCTCGGCCGCGTCATAACCGGTATCCACCAGGATGGTTTCCGCCCCGCGCCGCAGAAGCCACATGAAGTAGTCCATGCCATGGGGCGCAGACGGGTGGTCATCGAAGATGAAGCTGTCACCGCGGGTTCTGGCGTTGCGTTCCGCATAGCGGATGGCGAAGACGTCCCAGTCGCTCATCCGTGGATGACCCCATAGGTCTTGACGGCCTTGTCGCGGATCATATCGGCAGTGCCACGGTCAAAGGTCTTGTAATGGGCGGTCTGGCGATGGGCGTCGAAACCCGCGGGATCGTCATAGAGTTCATACAGAAACACCTCATCGGGGCGCGCCGGGTCGGTGAGCACGTCGAAACGGTTGCACGCCGGCTCCCCCAGGGAAGCGCGGGCATTGTCCAACAGAAGCGGTAGGAAATCAGGCATCCGCCCGGGGGCCACTTCGATGGTGACGGTGACTGCGAACATGCTTTTCCTCCGCGCAGGCGCTCTCTACGGTCCCGACCGTGACGCAGCGGGAGGGTGCATGTCCAAGACTTTCGAAATCGCCGTGTTCCATGGCGACGGCATCGGGCCCGAGATCATGGCACCCACGCTGGACCTGTTGCGTGGCCTTGACCACGATTTTCGCTTCACCGACTGCCCGGCTGGCGCGGCGAGTTACCTCGATTGCGGCTCTGACTTACCGCAGGCTTCGCTGGACACCGCGCGCCAGGCCGATGCCATCTTGCTAAGCGCCCTGGGCGACCCCGCCGTGCGCTACCCGGACGGCACGGAGATGACGCCGCAGATCGATATCCGCATCGCACTGGACCTCTATGCCGGTGTGCGGCCCGTGCGGATCGTGCCGGGGATGCGCACGCCGCTGGCCCTGCCAGATGGCAAGGTGGTGGATTTCGTGCTGGTCCGCGAAAGCACCGAGGGTTTGTTTCACACCCAAGGCAAAGGCCGGGTGGAGGCCGATCTGGCCGAAGAAACCCTGCGCCTGACGCGGCGGACAACCGAAAAGGTCTGCCGTTTTGCCTTTGACCTGGCCCGCGACCGCAAAGCCGCGGGGCAAAAGGGGCGCGTCACCAGTGTGGACAAAGCGAACGTGTTCCGCGCCTTCGCCTTCTGGCGCGAGGTGTTCGACGGCGTGGCGGGCGACTATCCCGATCTGACCTCCGACCACGCCTATGTGGACGCCATGGCGCTGTGGTTCGTGCTCAAACCCTGGGATTGGGATGTGATGGTGACCGAAAACATGTTCGGCGACATCCTGTCCGACTTGGGCGCGGGGCTGATGGGCGGACTGGGCATGGCGCCTTCGGCCGATATCGGCGACGACCATGCGGTGTTTCAGCCCTGCCATGGATCTGCCCCCGATATTGCCGGGCAGGGCATTGCCAATCCCATCGCCATGATTCTGTCGGCAGCCATGATGTTGGATTGGCTGGGGCGGCGGCACGGGGATGACACTTTGGTTCGTGACGGGGCGCGGGTGCACGCGGCGGTGGATGCGTGTCTGGCGGCGGGCGACGTGACGGTTGATCTGGGCGGGGCGCTTGACACGCAGGGCGCGGCCCGCGCGATCATGGCCCGGCTTTGACCTTGCGCGTGGGGCTGTTGGGGCTGGGTTACTTCGCCCAATTCCACCGGGAAGCCTGGGGCCGCACCCCCGGGGCGACGCTGGTGGCCACTGCCGATGCCGACCCGACCAAAAGGGCCCATCATGGCGATCTGGCGGCGCTGTTGGGCGAAGGGCTCGACATTCTGGACATCGCCACGCCCCCGCCCACCCATGCAGCCGCCATTCGCGCGGGGCTAGCCGCGAAGCCGCGTGCCATCATCTGCCAGAAGCCCTTCTGCACCTCGTTGGAGGAAGCCATCGCAGTGACGGCTGAGGCGGAAGCGGCTGGGGTCCCGCTCATCATCCATGAAAACTTCCGCTTCCAGCCCTGGTTTCGCACCATGAAGTCTGCGTTAGAGGCTGGGCGCATCGGACGGCCCCTGAACTTGACCTTCCGGCTGCGCACCGGCGACGGCCAAGGGCCCGACGCCTATGCCGCACGCCAGCCCTATTTCCGCACCATGCCGCGGCTGCTGATCCATGAGACCGGGGTGCACTACCTGGACGTCTTCCGCTTTCTGCTTGGCGATCCCGAAGGCGTCTATGCCGATCTGCGCCGCCTGAACCCCGCCATTCGCGGCGAAGATGCGGGCCATGTGCTGCTGGACTATGCCAGTGGCGCGCGCGCCCTGCTTGACGCCAACCGCTTGCTGGATTTCGACACCGACAATCCCAGGCGCACCTTCGGAGAGGCCTGGCTGGAAGGCGAAGACGGCACGCTGCGCCTGCTGGGCGACGGTGCGGTGACGGCCCGTGCCCACGGCTCGCACAAGGTCGAGACACTTCTTAAAGCCCGCGACTGGCCCGGCTTCGCGGGCGATTGCGTTCACGCCTTGCAATCGAAAGTTGTGTCGGACATTCAGGATGACGCGCCGTTCGAGAACCGCGCACGCGACTATCTTAGCGTTCTCAGCCTGGTCGAACGCACCTATGCTTCTGCCGGATCGGGCACGCGGCTGCCGACTGGAAGCCCTGATTTTCCTCTAAAATCATCGGTATTTCACAACCGGTGATTTACCGCTGATCAATATCTGACGGTGCATCTGACCCTCGTACTGAGTGAGGGCCAGATGACTGACGACGAGCTTCAGAATACCATTCTCGAACGGCTCCACGCTGATGCGGACGCTTATCGGGGGTTGATCCGCGGCATTGCCACGGACTTCCCAAACCTGGCGGCACGCCGGCTGGAAAACGCCCTAATGGTCGCAGCCGGGGAAATGGACGCCACTGTGCGCAACGCGGGCTCGCCTACCGACGAAGCGCGGACGGCGCGGCGCTTGGCGCTGCTTCTCGGTATGGACATCGACAAGCTCGACGACCGCCGCTCCAGCACGCTGACCATGGGGCAGTTGCTAGAATGGTGGCAGGCAAACGACGATTTTTTTCTGCGGCTTTGACCGCATATTCCCCAAGGGGTCATCCCCCGATCCAAGCGCTCACGCGCATACGGTGAAACCGACGAAAGGGTCCGAATGACCTTACCTAACACCCGCCGAACCAAACAGGACATCTGTGTCGCTGTAATCCTGCTCGGCCTCGGCCTGGGAAGCTTGACGCCCATTGCGATGTCGGAACCTGCCCCGGCGAAAGCTGCCGACTCGGTCCAGACGGTCGCGGTCTCTTGCGACGAAAACGCGCAGCCAAAGGCTGTGAACCCGTGCGACCCCACACCCGTCGGCGCACGCCCCAAGCGGATCGCCTCTTTGATCATGATCGTCGGGCTAATGCCCTGAGCCCCCTCGTCGACTGATCTACAGAACGGCTTCCCGGGACGCGCCTACGCCGCGTCGCGTGCCGCTTCGGCCGCCGCCCGGATATCGGCAATCGCTCGGCCGTAGCCTTCGGGCGCGTCCGCCTTCCCATGTTTGAAAACGGCTGACCCCGCCACGAAGACATCAGCCCCCGCAGCCGCGACGAGAGGCGCGGTGGTCGGATCAACGCCACCATCCACTTCCAGATGGATCGGTCGATCCCCAATCATGGCGCGCAGATCGGCAACCTTGCTGACTTGGTCATGCAGAAAGCTCTGCCCGCCGAAGCCCGGATTGACCGTCATCACGCAGATGACGTCCACCATATCGAGAAGCGGCTGCGCCGCGTCCGCGGGCGTTCCGGGGTTAAGCGCCAGCCCCGCGCGCATTCCCGCCCCGCGGATCGCTTGAAGCGTGCGGTGAATGTGGGGTCCGGCTTCCAAATGCGCGGTCAGCACATCGGCGCCGGTTTCCGCGTAGCTTTCGATCATCGGGTCCACCGGCGTGATCATCAGATGCACATCCATGATGCCCGAAATATGGGGCCGGATGGCTGCGCAAGTCGTCGCCCCGAAAGACAAGTTGGGCACGTAATGCCCATCCATGACGTCGACATGCACCCAATCCGCCCCATGGTCTGACACCGCGCGGCATTCCGCCCCGAAAGCTGCGAAATCAGCCGCCAAGATCGATGGGGCAATCTTGACGGAGCGGTCGAAACTGGCGGTCATGGCGTCCTCGCTGCGTGGCTCGCCGCCTCCTACCCCGTGGGCACGCGGGCGAAAACCCCTGCTTCCGTGACGATCTCGGACAAGGTAACGTCTGTCCCAGCCAGGGGCAGCGTATCCATCCGCTGCGCTTCCACTGCGAGGCCGATGGCGCGCGCACCGTTCAGCCCCGGCAGCGTGCGGTCATAGAAGCCCCCACCGTACCCGAGCCGACCGCCATCTGCATCAAACGCAAGAAGCGGGACGATGACGATATCAGGCACCCGCCATCCGCCTTCCGTCGGCACGTCCACCCCGAACGCGGCCTTTTCCAGCGCAATTCCGGGCCACCATTCGCGAAACCGCAGCGGCGCCCCGCGCGAGGCCACGACCGGCACGCACATCCGGTTG
Source organism: uncultured Jannaschia sp. (assembly GCA_947494145.1). GTDB lineage: Bacteria > Pseudomonadota > Alphaproteobacteria > Rhodobacterales > Rhodobacteraceae > Jannaschia. Next base: position 21,103 of record CANLTZ010000015.1, read on the forward strand.
TCGCGGCCCAGGGCCGCCATGGCATGGCGCGGATCAACTTCGGACCCGATGGGCAGATAGCCCGCGATGACGGCACCGCGCAGATGCATCAGTCGCGCATAGAGCCGCGTGGCCGCCGCCGCGCGCGCCAGCGGGCTTGCGCCATCCCGGGCCGCTTTGGCCGCGCGGCGCAATTGCGCCTTCCGTTCGCTCAGACTAGCGTCGTCCCCCATGCAAGCCTTTGATCACCTCGCCGTCTCCGCCGCAACGCTCTCTGATGGGGTGGCCCATGTCGAGCGGCGACTGGGCCATGCCGTGGGCCCTGGCGGCCAACACGATGCCATGGGCACCCACAACCGGCTGAGCGGGATGGGGCCGGACGCTTATCTGGAGGTCATTGCCATCGATCCCGATGGCACGGCACCCGACCGCCCGCGTTGGTTCGATCTTGATCGGCGCGCGGGACCGTCGCGCCTGTCGAATTGGATCATCCGAACCGACGACATTGACGCAGCGATCCGCCACATCCCCGTACCGGTGGACGTTTTGTCCCTATCCCGTGGCAATTTCCGCTGGCGCATGGCGGTGCCGCACGATGGCATCCTGCCGTTCGATGGCTGCTTTCCCGCGCTGATCCAATGGGACAGTGTCCCGCCCACCTTCCCCGAAAGCGGGCTGCGGATGACGGCGCTGACGCTGCGCCATCCCGAGGCCGACGCCCTAAGCGCCGCCTTGGCGCCCCTAATCGCGGAGCCGCGCATCACAGTGTCACCTGGCCCGGCGAGGCTGACAGCAAACGTCGACACCCCCGAAGGCCCCCGCACCTTGGCATGAAAGACGCGCTGGCCCCCGGTATCGAGGTCATCGCCGCGCTGGCAGAAGCGGCCCGCGCAGCCTTGCCCGCGGCGTTCGCGCTCGATGCGGCAGAGGTATGCCTCGTCGTGCAGGATTGGCCAGACGACGCCACGCTGGATGCGTTGGAAATCGACGACGCCTATGACCTGACCGGCCTCTATGAAGGTGTCCCCTTGACGGAGCGGAGCGTGGAGGCGCCCGTCCAGCCGTCCACCATTTTCCTCTACCGGCGCGCTATCCTGGACGAATGGGCAGGACGCGGAAACGTCACATTGGAAGAGCTTGTGACCCATGTGACGATCCACGAATTCGCCCACCATTTTGGTTGGTCCGATGACGATATCGCTGAAATCGACCGCTGGTGGGAATGAGTCGACATGAACGTCGCCATATAACCGCTTGAATCAAAAAGGGCGCCCAATGGCGCCCCCTTGTCATCTGTCCTGAAAAATCAGGCAGCAGCAGGCCGCGAATTCAGGATTTCGTCCACCGCTTTGAGTGCGCCGTCTTCGTCCATGTCGTTCACGGCGGCCAGTTCGCGTGTCAGTCGGTCCAGGGCAGCTTCATAGAGCTGACGCTCGGAATAGGATTGTTCGCGCTGCTCGTCGTTGCGGTGCAGGTCGCGCACGACTTCGGCGATGGCGATCAGGTCGCCTGAATTGATCTTGGCTTCGTATTCCTGCGCGCGGCGCGACCACATGGCGCGCTTCACCCGGGCCTTGCCCTTCAAAGTCGCCATGGCCTTCGTGACCACATCGGGAGGCGAAAGCGAACGCATACCCACTGTGGTTGCCTTATTCGTCGGCACCCGCAGCGTCATCTTGTCCTTGGCGAACGAGATGACAAACAATTCCAGTTCAAGTCCTGCGACTTCCTGCTTTTCGATGGAGACAATCTGGCCCACCCCATGGGCTGGATAGACGACGAAATCGTTTGGGCGGAACTCGGGCTTCTTGGACATAGGCATCCTTTCGATGTCTCTTTGGCGCGTTCACCCGATTCTCTGGGCGACAGAAACACCCGGCGCCGGCGTTGATATCCGGCGCGGATGTGACGCGCTATCGATGTCGACCCACCACGAGCTATCGGTTGGCGGGCCTAAACGTGGCAGATGTGTCGAAGGCAATCTGCCAACACACTAGAAAATCATATCACAAAATGGGCTGCCGCGAAAGCGTCACCAAGCCTGACCCTTCGGACAATTTTCTTGACCTAAGGTTAGCCACCCTCGCCAGGGCTTTCCGAGAAAAGCTCCATCTTGCCTTCCTTGCCGTCCATTTCCTCAGCATCGGGCAGCGGATCCTTCTTGGTGATGATCACCGGCCAGTCGAACCCTTCGGAATATTTCCGATTGAACTCGACCCATTTTTCCATCTCGGGCTCCGTGTCCGGTCGGATGGCGTCGGCGGGGCATTCGGGCTCGCAAACACCACAGTCGATGCACTCGTCGGGGTGAATGACGAGCATGTTCTCACCTTCATAGAAGCAATCGACCGGGCAGACCTCGACGCAATCAGTGTATTTGCAGGCAATGCAGGCGTCGGTGACGACGTAGGTCATGGGCGGGTCCTTCTGGAAATCCAAGCCGATGTAGCGAGCGACCGGGCGGGGTTCAACCCGGTCCACATGACGTTTCAATGGTTGCACGACATCCTGGTGCACAGGGGTATGCGACGGGATACCGCAGGCTGGAAACGGCGCTCAACCGTCGGGGCCCGCACGGGTTGCATCCAGCCGACGTCGGTCCCGCCCCGTGGGCCGCGGGCCGACACGCGGGACTGGCGGCGGTGTCTGGTCCACATAGAGCGCCTGTGCCTCGGACGCGGGGCCCCGCCGCGTGCCCAATGCCGCCACTTCCACCACGCGGACACGGTCGCCTTGCGGAAAGGTCAGGGCATCGCCTGGCGCAACGGTAGCAGACGGCTTCGATATCTTTTCCCCGTTCACACGGATTCGCCCGTCCGAGACGACGCGTGCCGCAAGACTGCGCGTCTTGAAAAACCGCGCCTGCCAAAGCCACTTGTCGATTCGCAGCTTCGGACTTGCGTCGCTCACTTGTTTTTCAGCGCCGCCAAAGCAGCGAACGGGTTGTCCGGGTCGATGGCCTTTTCGCGCTTTGGCTTGGCCTCATAGGTCTTGGGACCACCCTGCCCCTTCTTTGGACCTTTCGGGCCCTTGCCTTTCGGCTTGCCCTTGCGCGGACGCTCGCCCTGGTGGTCGCGCCTTGGGCCGCGACCCGTGCGGCGTGGGGCCCAGGTGAAGGTGTAGAAGACCTCCGCCTCGGGGGCTGCATCCGGTGCGGCGGCCGTGTCGGACATCTCGGGCGGGGCTTCGGGTGTGGGCGCTTCGCCTGGCAGTTCGGCCGGTGGCTCAGCCGGGGTTTCCACAGGCGGGTCAACGGGCGTTTCCTGAGGTGTCTCCGGCGGTGTCTCCGACGGCGTATTGGGCGCCGGTTCTTCCTGCGGGTCAGCCGCGATGGCGTCGGACGTGGTCGCGCTCGGTGCCTCTGGCGCAGGCTTCACCTTCTCGCGCTCGCCACGTTCGGCGGCATAGCCAAGGCCCTGCATCAGGTCGGCGAATTGTTCGAGCGTCATGCCGGTAATCGACAGCATGTCCGGCGTCGCCTCGAACCCGCCGCGCGAATCGAGCGGGCGGATCATGTCAGCCAGACGTTCCAACATGTCGATGCGGATGGCGCGCATCCCCGCCAAACGGTAGCCCGCCATGGGGTAGTAGCCACCCGGCGCACCTTCGACCTTGGGCACCGTCACCAAGCCCGGCGGCGGCGCCTCGGGGAATTCCGCCAAGTCGCCCCAAAGCCCCCACAACACCAGGCGCAGCCGGGTTGGCGCGGGCTTCAATAGAAGCTGTTGGAAGATCGTGAATTGCCCAAATCGCACACCGTGGCGGCGCAACTGGCCGCGTGCGTCCTGATCCAGATCTTTCACCTCGGCGACGACATCGGCGCGCGGCAGCACGCCCATGGCTTCCACCAGGCGGAAGGCGAAGCCGCGCGCGAGGCCAGTGACCGTTTCATCGCGCGACATGGCGAGAAGCGGCTCAAAGGCGGCGGCAACCTTGCGGTCGATGAAGTGTTGCAGGCGCCGCTGCACCTTCTGCATGACCTCGGGGCCCGCTTCGTCATCGACGAAGGCCTCAACCGCCGGTCTGAGCGCCTCGGCCCCCTTCACCAGCTTGCCCACTGCCTGGTCGCCCCACATCAGGCCACCCTGCTCGGTGAAATCCATTTCGGTGTCGGGCGCGTTATAGAAGCGATCCGCGCGCAGGTGGAATTCCGGCCGCAATGCCTGGGTGGCGGCCTGCCGCAAGGTCTTGGCCTCATCCGGGGTCGCGGTCGAGGTCTGGTGGAAGCGGAACCCTTCAAGACGACCCAGCGCCTCGCCTTCGACCACCACCTGGCCCTTGTCGTCGATTTCGGCCAAGAGGCCCTCCTTCATCTTCAGCCGCCGCAGCAGCACGCTTGTCCGCCTGTCCACGAACCGGTTCGTCAGCGCAAGGTGGAGCGCATCCGACAGGCGATCTTCTACCGCCCGCGTCGCGTCACGCCAATGGGCTTCGTTGGCAACCCACCCTTTGCGCTGCGCCACGTAAGTCCAGGTGCGGATATAGGCCAAACGCTTGGAAAGCGTGTCGATATCACCCTGGGTCCGGTCGATGCGCTTGATCTGACGGGCCAGCCAGTCTTCGGGCACAGTGCCAGATTCGTGCAGAAAACCGAAGATGCGCGCCAACAAATTCGTGTGCTCGCCGTGGCTGATGCCCTGGAAGTCAGGAATACGGCACACATCCCACAAAAGACGCACATCGCGCGCGTCGCGCAAACGCACGGCCACGGATTCGAGCGCGTTGAGCGTCTTGAGGGAGGCCAGATCGTCCGCCTCACGCCCTTTTGTCAGGATCCGGTCGGTGCTGGGCGCCTCAAGCGAGGCGATCAGCGCCTCGGCCGTGCCGAATTCCAGCCGGTCGTTGCGCCAACTCAGCCGGTCGATGGCCTTGAAGGCATGGCGCTGGATGGCATCGGCCACACCGTCATCCAGCGGCGCGGCCTCACCGGTCGTGCCAAACGTGCCGGGTTCCGTGTAGCGGCCCGCGCGTCCAGCGATCTGGGCCAATTCGTGGGGCATCAGGGGCCGGATACGGCGTCCGTCGAACTTGGACGTCGCCGAAAACGCCACATGCTTGATGTCGAGATTGAGGCCCATGCCGATGGCATCGGTGGCCACCAGGTAATCCACATCCCCGTTCTGGTACATCGCCACCTGGGCGTTGCGCGTTCGCGGTGACAGCGCGCCCATGACCACAGCGGCACCGCCCTTCTGGCGACGCAGAAGCTCTGCGATGGCATAGACGTTTTCAACGCTGAACCCGACGATGGCCGTGCGTCCGGGCATGCGGCTGATCTTTTTAGAGCCGGTATAAGTGAGGTCGCTGAACCGCTCGCGCCGGATGAACTGCACATCGGGCACAAGCTCCGATATGGCGGGCCGCATCGTGTCAGAGCCCAGAAACAGCGTCTCATGCTGGCCCCGGGTGTGAAGCAACCGGTCGGTAAACACGTGGCCCCGTTCGGGGTCGGCGCAAAGCTGGATTTCGTCAATGGCCACGAAATCGGTGCCCATGCCCTGGGGCATGGCCTCCACCGTGCAGACCCAATAGGCGGTGCGGGGCGGCACGATGCGTTCTTCGCCCGTGACCAACGCCACCACCGAGGGGCCCCGCAAATCCACCAGCCGGTCATAGATTTCGCGCGCCAGCAGCCGCAGCGGCAGTCCGATCACACCGCTGCCATAGGCCAACATGCGCTCAATGGCGTAATGGGTCTTGCCGGTATTCGTCGGCCCAAGGACCGCCGTCACCCGCCCTCTTTGCTGGAGCACTAGAGCGTCCGTTCCCCGGTCTGCGTCCCAAGCCGTTCCACGGCGCCGTTGATGTTGTCATCGGCGGGGTGAATGTCTTGCGCCCGCTCGAATGCACGCAGCGCGGCCTTAGGCTCCCCCAGCGATTCCAGAATGATGCCCAGCCCCGTCAGCGCCCCGAAATGCCGCGGCTCCAGGATGAGGACCTGTTCGATATCCGACATCGCCTCGCCGTAGCGGTCCATCAGGAAAAACGCGGTGGCGCGTTGGTTCCAGCCTTCAGCGAAGTCCGGCGCGTGGTCGGTCAGCGCAGTCAGGTGGGTGATGGCACGCACATAGTCGCCCTCGGCTATGGCGTCCTGTCCGCGGGTCAGCAGCAGGTCAATGGCCGCACTGCCCGAATGGGTCCAGCGTTCCTGAATCTCGGCGGCAAGGCGGTTGGCCTCAACGGCCTCCTCTTCCGCAGTCAAGGTCGACAACCGATCCAGCAACTCACCTGCGTCCCGGCTCAGCACGTCTTGCGCAGATGCAGACGTCACGTAAAGAAACGGAATTGCGATGGCGAGGGCCTTGAGAGTGACGCGCAGGTCAATCATTGTTCTTCCTGCTCCCGCCGCGCAGAAGCGGCGTCCAGTCCAGAGGTTACCATGAGCGACATCATCAACGAAGCCGTCACACAGCTTTCAGCAAAGATTGGCACCTTCGACGGGTCCGTCAAGTTCGTCGTGGAAGGCGAAGGCACAATCATGGTCGATCAGGACGGTGTACGCGCCGCGGATGAAGACGCCGAATGCACCCTGACCGCCGACGAAGACACGTTCCGCGGCATCCTCAGCGGTGAGTTGAACCCCACCTCCGCCTTCATGTCCGGCAAGTTGAGCGTGGACGGCGATATGGGCCAGGCCATGAAGCTCGGCACTGTTCTCTGACCGTTGGAGGCCGCCCCCTACCACCATGACGTCGCAGCCGACCCGGCCTGCGGCGCCCAGGCCGTCTGGCTGCGGGCGGGCGACGGAACGCGTTTGCGGGCGGCGACGTGGAGGGCCGGGGAACGCGGCACTGTCCTTCTGTTGCAGGGCCGTACCGAGTATATCGAGAAATATTCCGATGCCGCGCGCGAGCTTGGTCTGCGCGGCTTTGCGTCGGCGGCCATCGACTGGCGCGGCCAAGGTCTGTCGCCCCGACCCAAGCGCGACCCGCGCGTGGGCCACGTCAAGCATTTCAGTGACTTCCAGAACGACGTTGATGTACTTTTGGCCCATTGCGACGCGCTGGACATGCCCCGTCCCTGGCACATGATGGCCCATTCCATGGGCGGCCCCATCGGATTGGCCGCGCTACACCGGCGCCCGGAAATCGCCCGCGCCGTGTTTTCGGCGCCCATGTGGGGCCTGCCGCTGGCGCCTGGCCGCCGCGCGCTGGCCTGGGGCACGTCGACGGCGGCAACGCTGGTGGGTTTGGGCGACCGGGAAACCCCTGCCTCGGGCAAAGTGGGCGACCCGGCGGCCGCCCCGTTTAAGGGCAATCTGCTGACCTCTGATCCAGACATGTTCGCCTGGATGAAACGCCAGATCGTCACGCATCCCGAGCTCGCCCTGGGCGGCCCATCCCTTGGCTGGCTCTTCGCCGCGTTGCGCGAAATGAACCGCCTGGCGCGCGAGGCGGCCCCAGACGTGCCTTGCCTGACTTTCTTGGGGGATGACGAAGAAATCGTGTCCAAAGACGCGATCCATGTGCGCATGAAATCCTGGCCCAAGGGCCATTTGGAGGAAATCCCCGGCGCGCGCCACGAAGTCCTGATGGAAACGCCGGACATCCGCGCCCGCGTTTATGATGCGATTGCGGCCCATCTGGGGTGAGGCGGCGCGGGACGGGACTGTCCACAAACAGGATATCTGCTTGGCACCCTGGACCGGAATAAAGCCCGCAGAACGCCTGTTCATAGCAGTTCTATAGCGGTTCTCGAAAAACCTGAAGCATCAGCTTTTCGAGAAACGGTGCAACATCAGTGCGATGGCGGGACGTTTTTCGGAAATGCTGATTCAGGTTTTCCGAAAACCGCTTTAGAAGAACCTGGGCCAACAGCTTTTCGAGAACCGGTGCAACATCAAGGCTATGCCGAGACAACCTTCGAAAATGCTGGCTTAAGTCTTTTCAAAACGGTGTAGCACCAAGCTCGCCCTATCCGGCTACACCAAATGCCCACCTTCCAACCGCAGCGTCCGATCCATCTGCCCGGCCAGTTCCAAGTTGTGGGTCGCGATCAACGCGCCCATCCCCGTTTCTCGCACAAGCGCCATCAACGCTTCGAACACCGTCTCGGCGGTGCCGGGGTCCAAGTTCCCCGTCGGCTCATCGGCCAGCAGAAGCGCCGGGCCATTGGCCAGTGCCCGGCAGAACGCGGCGCGCTGTTGCTCCCCCCCGGACATCTCCGCCGGGCGGTGGCTCACCCGATGCTCCAACCCCACGCGGCCCAGCAAGTCCTTGGCCCGCGTCTCTGCCGCCGCGCGGTCGACCCCATTGGCCAGCTGCGGCAGCACGATGTTCTCTGCCGCCGTGAATTCGGGCAGCAGGTGGTGGAACTGATAGACAAAGCCGATCTTCTGGCGCCGCGCCCGCGTGCGGGCTCGGTCGCCCTTCCCCGTCAGATCATCCCCCAGGATTGCCACCGACCCGGCATCGGGCGTGTCCAGCAGCCCGGCAATGTGCAGCAAGGTCGACTTGCCCGCCCCCGACGGCGCCACCAAGGCGCAGACCTCGCCCGCCTCAACCGCCAAGTCCACGCCGGTCAGAACGCGGACCTCGTTTGGTTTGCCAAGGTTGTAGGCCTTGGCAATCCCGGTCAGGCGCAGCACGTCACTCATATCGCAGCGCCTCGACGGGGTTCATGCGGGCGGCCCGACGGGCCGGAAAGATCGTGACGATGAAGCTAAGCGTCAGCGACAGCGTCACCGCGGTCAGCACATCGTCCAATTGCAGCCGCGCCGGCAGGCGAGAGATATGGCGGAACTCCGCATCCCAGACCCCGCCGCCCGCGATGTAATTCACCACGTTGAAAATCTGGTCGATATAGATCGCAAACAGGCATCCCAGCACCACGCCAGCCACGGTCCCCACCACCCCGATAGACGCGCCGCAAAGGAAGAAAACGCGCAGCACGGTGCCTTCTGACAGGCCCATGGTGCGCAAAATGCCGATATCGCGGCCCTTGTTCTTGACCAGCATCACCAACCCACTGGTGATATTGAGCGTGGCAATCAGCACCAGGATGGAAAGGATGACGAACATGATGTTGTCCTCCATCTCCAACGCCCGCAGAAACGCCCCCGACGATTGCTGCCACGTCCAAGTATAGCCCCGCTCGCCCACAACCTGTTGGAGCGCGGGCACAAGGTCGTTAACGGTCTCCGGGTCGGCTATGGATACTTGCACTTCGTCGGCCACACCCTGACGGTTGAAGTAAAGCTGCGCCTCCTCAAACGGCATATAGACGCGGGTGCGGTCGATATCGAAGCGCCCCACCTGGAAGATGAAGGTGACGGGATAGGCTTTGACGCGCGGGCTTGTCCCAAAGGCCGTGCGCACGCCATCGGGTGAGATCAGCCGAACGGAATCGCCCACATTGATGCCCAATTCCTGCGCGGCACGCGCGCCCATGGCGATGCCCGCCCCGTAATCCTGAAGGGAGCCATAGGCCAGTTCCGGATTGGCAATGCGCGGCACCTGTTCGAGGTCCGATTGACGCATGCCCACCACTTGCACACCCGCATTGCGCCCGTTAGCGGCAGCCATGACCTGACCCAGAATGACGGGCGCGGCGCGCTCCACCCCGGGCAAATCCATCGTGGCGGCGGCCACGGCCTCAAATTCCTCCATGGTGCGCGACAGGGCGCCGTTGGGCAGCACTTCGCCGTAACTCAGCACGCTCACATGGGGGTTGGCGCCGACGATCGTATCCACGAATTCATAGCGAAAGCCCGACCGCACGGCGAGCGTGGCAATAAGCGCAAAGACCGCCAACGTGATCCCCACCAGGCTGATCCAGGTCATCACGCTGATACCGCCCTCTGAGCGGCGCGCGCGCAGATATCGCCACGCGATCATCCATTCAAATCGGGAAAACATGGGGAACCTCTCCGGGACTGCTCGCTGCATCAAGTGCGGGCTTCGGGGCGTGGGGTCAAGCATCCGGGGGTGCGCCTGCCTTGGAAGGCAGGTGCACCGCGCTTTGAAGCGCATCGGCGCCGCTTAAACGGTTCTCGAAAAACCCGGATGAGCACCTCCGAGAAACGTCCCGATATCACATCACTGTTGTACCGCTGCTCGAAGCGCTGATGGCTCAGGTTTTTCGAGAACCGCTATAATCCTTAGCGATGGACGGCGTAGATGTCGCGCAGCCGGGCGATAGCCTCTTCGGGCGCAAGCTCTTCGCTTTCGCCGCCGCGGCGCGATGTGAGCTCGACGCGCCCATTGGCCAGCCCGCGGGGCCCCACGGTGATGCGCCAGGGCAAGCCGATCAGATCCATCGTGGCAAACTTCGCCCCCGCACGCTCATTGCGGTCATCGTAAAGCGCCGTCAGTCCCTCCGCCCCAAGCTGGCGATAAATCCCTTCGCAGGCCGAATCCGTGCTGGCATCGCCCTGCTTCAGGTTCACGATCCCCACATGGAAGGGGGTAACACCTTCAGGCCAGATGATGCCTTTGTCGTCGTGGCTGGCCTCGATGATCGCACCCAGAAGGCGACTGACGCCAATCCCGTGGGACCCCATATGGACAGGCGTGGGCTTGCCGTCGGGGCCCTGGACAGTGGCGCCCATGGCGTCGGAATACTTGGTGCCGAAATAGAAAATCTGCCCCACCTCGATCCCGCGGGCCGAGCGGCGGCGCTCTTCGGGCACCTGAGCGAAAACGGCCTCGTCATGGGTTTCGTCAGTGCGGGCATAGAGCGACGTGAATTCCTCCATCACGCTGCGGCACTGGTTCATATCGTCATAGTCGATGTCGCGTTCGCCCAGGCGGATATCGGTGACGGCGGAATCATAAAACACCTCGGACTCGCCAGTGTCAGCCAAGACCAGGAATTCGTGGGTGTTGTCACCGCCGATGGGCCCGCTATCGGCGCGCATCGGGATAGCCTGCAGCCCCATGCGTTCATAGGTGCGCAGATAGGTCACCAAGTGGCGGTTATAGGCGTGCAGCGCGGCGTCTTTGGTCAGATCGAAGTTGTAGCCGTCCTTCATAAGGAATTCGCGGCCCCGCATCACACCGAAGCGGGGGCGCACCTCATCCCGGAACTTCCACTGGATGTGGTACAGCGTCAGCGGCAGCGCCCGGTAGCTGGCCACGTTGGAGCGGAAGATGTCGGTGATCAGCTCTTCATTGGTGGGACCGTAAAGCATATCCCGGTCGTGCCGGTCGCGGACGCGCAGCATTTCTGGGCCGTAAGCGTCATAGCGGCCGCTTTCCTTCCACAACTCCGCCGATTGCAACGTGGGCATAAGCATCGGAATGTGGCCCGCGCGCTGCTGTTCCTCATGGACGATCTGTTCGATCCGGCGCAGCACGCGGTAACCCAGCGGCAGCCAGGAATAGATGCCCGCGCTGGCCTGCTTGATCATGCCCGCGCGCAGCATCAGCCGGTGGCTGACGATTTCCGCATCCGCGGGGGTCTCTTTGAGGACGGGCAGGAAATAGCGGCTCAGAAGCATCTGGGGTCTTTCTGTTGGCGCGACGGACGTGCCGCATTGCTTGCCACAGGGCTGGGTGCCGGGACAAGCGGCGATGCCTGCTTCTGCCCCGCCTTGCTTTTCAGCAAGCCGCAAATCCAGATGTCGGATTTTGAGTATTTCCGGACCAGTGATGGGAGGGGGCATCACTGGTCCGGAAATACTCAGTCCCCGGTCAAGGGTGGCGGTGCTGGCGCCCTCAAATGACGACAAGACCCCCGCGAAGAGGGCGCGCAGCAACCAATGAGCACGCTACGCGCGGACCACCCGAACCTTCGGCTCTGCCCCAAGGGACGCGGCGAGCGACTTGAAACGCGCCTCGGCCACCTCGCCGAAGAGCGCCTCACCATCGCCCCGGGGCAAGGACAGCTCCAGAATGCCTTTCTTGGGGTATAGCCTCAGCGCCCCCATCAGGGCCGGATCCTGGGCCGAAAACATCGCGCCAAAGCGCATGGCTTTGCCCACCACTTCAGCCTGCAAAGTGTCCGCTTCCCCAAGCAGCGGCGCCATGGCCTCGAACGGGGTGCCTTCGCGTTTGTTGCGGTAGCGGTGCAGCAGCGCGAGCCCTAGATAGACCCGCTCCGAATGGGTCAGGCCGCCCAGATTGGCGCGTGTGGCATTGTCGAAGCAAATTTCGGCGCGGTAATCGGGATGGGCCCGCCAGGACACGTCGTGAAGCAGGCAACAGGCCCGGATGAGCCGCCGCCGCCGGTCCTTCTCCCGTGCGAATAGCGGGGAGATGAAGCGATAAAGCACCCGCCCGAACCCCGGCAGCCGCGCATCCTTGGCTTCCGCAAAGCGGCAGCTTTCGATGAGCGGGTCGCGGGCGCGCAACACATCGGGCATCTGCTCAAACAAAAGGCCCTCCCGGATGCCATAGCTCGACACCGCCACTTCCTTCGGGTGGAAAGTCTTGATGACGCGCGACAGCACTTCGGCCGCGATGGGCACCAGCGACATGCGCGCCTGGGATGTCCCCGTCAGCTTCCCCAACTCCCCCATGTCGGAGCCTGCGATATAGTCGAATGTGGCCCGCAACTCCTTAGGGGTCATGATATATTCGTGCAGGACACGGAGAGGATAGCCCCGCCGCTCCATGTCAATGCGCGCGATGGCCCGCCAGGAGCCGCCGACGAGATAAATCCTGTCGTAGCGGTCGCGTCCCAATACGCGCGCCATCTCGACCACGCCCGCATCTATTTCCCGCTTGCGCGCCGAGCGGCCTTTTAGGCCTTCCAGCTTCAAGGGCCCAAGCTTGCCGGAAACCACGGCCCCCACTTCGCCGCGCGACAATTCCGAGAACTCCATGCTGGAGCCGCCGATATCGCACATCAGTCCATCCGCCTCGGGCCAGCCCAGCAACACGCCCTGCCCGGAAAGCCGCGCCTCTTCGGTGCCGTCGATCACCCAAAGCTTCAGACCCGTTTCCGCCTCGACCTCCGCCTCGAAAGCGGGGCCGTCTTCGGCCTCGCGCACGGCGGCCGTGGCCACAGCAGTGAGCGAATTGACCTCCATCCCCCGCGCCAGGATGGCGAAGCGGCGGAGGGCAACCAGGGCGCGCGCGCGGCCTTCGGGGTTCAGGCGCCCGGATTCAGCCAGGCCCGCGCCCAGACCGCAGAGCAGCTTCTCGTTGAAGAAGTAGGCGGGCGAGCGCGCCGCCCCATCAAAAACCACCAGCCGAACAGAGTTGGAGCCCACGTCAATGACACCGACACGGCGCAAACCCCGCGCCTCGGGTCCATCGAAGAGCGGGGCACCGAAAGGCCCATAGCCGTCCGGGTCCATAGGATCATCGCGCATCCGGCCTCCCCCCGCCGCCACGGTTCGCTCACGATCTGGCATGGGTAAGCAGGATTGGTCAATGAACGCAGAGCCAGGTGGTGACAGATCAGCTTTCCAAGTGGCGGCAGCGAATCCCCGCCGTGCTGCGCAATGCCGCCTTGCCATGCCGCCCACGTGCCGCACCTTCACCCCTCCACGTGATGCAAGAAGGAGCCGCCCATGCCGACCCGTATTCTGCTGTTAACCCTACTTTCCGCGTCCGTCCTTGTTGCCTGCAACCGAACGCCTTCACCCGGCCCACTCTCGGAATATGAACGCAGGTTTTCCGGCGATGTAGATGACGGAAGCGATTAATCTGCCAACGCGTCCCGCATGCGCTTCGGTCATGTCCAAAGCAGCCCGCGCCCTCATTCAGATGAGTGGGTCAGCGCGGGCACATCCTTCGCCCCGGCGGAGCCGCGGCCCGACAAAGACGGGTTTTCCATGAAGAAGCGATGGCAGGAAAACGGGTTCTCAAGAGCAGACAGATCGGGCCGCATCCAATCGCCTTCCGGGCCCAGCACCCAGCTTTGGGCCACATCGGCGAAGTTCGCTGCCATGATCTGGCTGACGATCTGGGCCTTCACCGTCGGGTTCACGCATTCTACCAGCGTCTCGACCCGGCGGTTCAGATTGCGCCCCATCCAGTCAGCTGAGCTGATATAGACACGTGCCTTTTTGGACGGCAGCCCGGCGCCGTTGCCGAAACAGACGATGCGGCTGTGTTCCAGGAACCGACCCACCACCGATTTCACGCGGATATTCTCTGACAGGCCCGTCACGCCCGGGCGTAGCCCGCAGATGCCGCGGATGATCAGGTCGATGCGCACACCCGCTTGGCTGGCTGCATAAAGCGCGTCGATCACGTCGGGCTCGATCAGCGAATTCATCTTCGCCCAGATGACAGCGGGCCGCCCGGCGCGCGCATGTTCGGCCTCGGCGGCGATCGAAGTCAGAAGATGGTCCTTGAGCTGCATCGGCGAGATCGTGAGGCTTTCAAGCCCGTCAGGCGGCGCATAGCCCGAAATGTAGTTGAACACCTTTGTCGCATCGCGCCCCAGCTTCTCGTTCACCGTGAACAGGCTCAGATCGGTGTAAATCCGCGCGGTGATCGGATGGTAATTTCCAGTACCAAAATGGGTATAGGTCACCAGCTTGTCGCCTTCGCGGCGGACCACGGTGCTGATCTTGGCGTGGGTTTTGTAGTTGGTGAAGCCATAGACCACGTGGGCGCCCGCGCGCTCCAACCGGCGGGATTGGCGGATATTGGCGGCCTCATCGAAGCGGGCCTTCAACTCCACCAGGGCGGTGACCTGCTTGCCCAGTTCCGCCGCCTCGCACAAGGCGGCCACGATGGGGCTGTCGCGCGAGGTTCGGTAAAGCGTCTGCTTAATGGCCAGCACGTTCTTGTCCTGCGCGGCCTGTTGCAGAAACCGCACCACCATGTCGAAGGTCTCATAGGGATGGTGCAGCAGCATGTCCTTCTGGCGGATGGCCGCGAACATGTCGCCATCATGGTCCTGCACGCGTTCGGGCACACGCGGCATGAAGGTGGTCCAGAGCAAATCCTTGCGGTCGTCGACCACCAGTTCTTTCAACGCGGCCAGACCGATCAGCCCATCCACCTCGATCACTTCACTTTCCTCGACCCCGATTTCGTCGATGATTTCCCGCTTGAGGCCCTCGGGCGCACCCGCGGTGATCTTCATGCGCACCACTTCGCCCCGGCGGCGGCGTTTGAGCGCGGTCTCGAATTCGCGGACCAGGTCTTCCGCCTCCTCCTCCACTTCCAAGTCGCTGTCGCGCAGCACGCGGAAGGTGCAATGACCCTTCAGGACATAGCCCGGAAACAGCCGCTCGATCTGCATCAGAAGCAATTCTTCCAGCGGCAGGAAGCGGATGCGCCCGTCCCGATCTTCAAGCCGCAGGAAGCGGTCGATCTGGGCGGGAATAGGCAGAAGCGCGCGCAGCGTGCGGCTGTCGGACCGGCGCTCCAACTCCACGGCGAGGGCCAGGCCTTCATTGGGGATGAAGGGGAAGGGATGGGCCGGGTCGATGGCCAGCGGCGACACGATGGGGAAGACTTCGCGCAGAAACCGGTCGCCCATGGTGCGGCGTTCATCCGCGTTCAGACCGTCCGGGGTTAGCAGGCAGATGTCCTTCGCCTCCATCTCGCGCTTAAGGGTCTTCCACGCCTCCTGCTGGGCGGCCAGAAGGCGCACGGCATCTTCGTCGATCATCACAAGCTGTTCGGCAGGCGTGCGCCCATCGGCAGCAGGCGTGCGGTTTCCGGCGCGGGCCAATTCCCGAAGGCCTGCCACGCGCACGGTATAGAATTCGTCCAGGTTGGCCGCACTGATGGACAGAAAGCGCAGCCTTTCCAGCAGGGGCACGCGGGGGTTTTCGGCCTCATCCAAGACGCGCCAGTTGAAGGCGAGCCAGGACCGTTCGCGGTTGAAAAACCGCTTAGGTGTCTTGGTGCGTTCTTCGTCCAGGTCGGTGGGCGCGGGCAGCGGCGCTTTGAGGAAATCGGCAGCAGGAATAGGGATCGCGGTATCGGGCATGATGCAGCGTCTGGACCAGTCATGTAACGGAGCCGTGACGCTAGGACGTGTCGCCCCCACTGTCCAGAAGCGCCCGCGCCAGCGCCACATTCGGCGCCGTCCCGCGGGCCAGCGATTCCGCGTCCAGACGCGCCACGATGGATTGCGCGGCGGCAAAGGACCGCTCCATCCGGCCCAGAAGGTAGCCGACCAATGCGGGCTTCACCGCCAGTTGCCGATCCGCGAAAAGCTTCAACAGGACGACTGACAATAGCGCATCATCGGGGTCTTCCAGCACCGCTGGCGTCAGGGAGGCCAGACGGCTGGCCAGATCGGGCAATGTGACGCCCCAATCCGACGGCGCCTTGCGCCCGGTCAGCAAAAGTCGCGTGCCGGACGAAACTGTCGCGTTCCACAGATGGAACAAAGCAGCTTCATCCACGCCCCGGTCCACATCCTCTACCACCAATGGCGCCTCAGCCAGCGCAACCACATCGCCGGCCAGATCCTGCGCGCCGACGATGCGTGCGCCCGCCTCGGCCGCCCAGATCCCGGCCAGATGGGACTTGCCCGACCCTTCGGGCCCAACCAGCGCCAATCGGCCGCCAGGCCAGTCGCCATCGATCAGGGCCACAGCCGTGGCGTTGGCACGAGAAATCATAAAATCTTCGCGCCCCCCTGCCTCAAGCTGCGGCTGTTCAATGACCATTTGCCCGGGCATGGTGCTATTCGGCCGCTTCTTTGTCGTCCGTCTTGGGTGGCGGCACGACCCGTCCGGTATAAAGCAAGCTCGTCTGGTATTCGCGGACGAGGAACCGCGTGATCACACCCAAGGCCGCTGCGACGGGCACGGCCACCAGCATGCCCACGAAGCCATAGATCGTACCGAACGCCGACAACGCAAATAGCAACCAGACCGGGTGCAGCCCCACGCTTTCACCCACCAGCTTGGGCGTCAGAATATTGCCTTCCAGGAACTGCCCGGCCACAAAAATCGCGGCCACCAACCCGATGGACGTCCATTCCCCCCAAAACTGGAACAGCGCCAACCCGATGGCCAATGCCCCCCCAACCAGCGCGCCCACATAGGGGATGAAGGTGATCAGCCCGGCAACCGCGCCAACGACAAGGCCGAATTGCAACCCCACCGCCATCAGCGCCACGGAATAGAACGTACCCAAGATCAGGCAGACCGTTAGCTGGCCGCGCACGAAACTGGCCAGCGTGGCGTCGATTTCCCGGGCCAGGCTGCGGATCGTGTCCAAGTGGTCGCGCGGCAGCAAGTTGTCGATGCGCGCCACCATGTTATCCCAGTCGAGCAACATGTAGAACGCCACGACCGGCACAACGACAACGAAGACCAGCGCATTGACCACCCCGAAGACGCCCGCGACCAGCTGTTGCGCCAGCGCCCCGCCGCGTTCGCGCAGCATCTCGGCCAGATCGGCGAGGCCTTCGCGGATGATGCCGCCTTCGGCCACCAAGTCGGGGAAGCGCAGCGTCAACCAATCGCGCAGCGCCTCAAAATAGCCCGGTGCGGCGCGTGCAAGGGCCTGGGTCTGCTGGACGAGAAGCGGGATCAGGAACGCCACCGCCAGCACCAGAAGCGTAACACCCACAAGGGTGATGATGGCCGTGGCTGCCGCGCGCGGCAGCCCCATCGCTTCCAACCGGTCAGCCAGCGGGTCGAGGATATAGGCAATGGCGCCGCCCACGATAAACGGCAGAAGCACCGGGCCCAGAAACCACAGAAGCAACAGGAAGATCGCCGCCGCGATCCCCCAATACGTCACTTGTTGCCGCGCTGGCAAAGCCATGATCGCTTTCCTCACACCATTGGAGGCATCAGCATGGCCCCCGCCCGAGCCGCGCGCAAGCGCCCCCGTTTCAGGCGAGCCGCCCTTTCACAAGTGGCCCCACCGTGCCGAAATCGATCTGACCGGGATACTTCGTCTTCAGCACACCCATCACGCGGCCCATGTCGCGGACCGAGCTGGCACCGGTTTCGGCAATCGCGGCGCCGACGGCGGCCTCCACTTCGTCGTCGGACAGGCGACGGGGCAGAAACTCCTCGACGATGGCGATTTCATCGGTCTCCTGCTGAGCCAGTTCCAGCCGACCCGCTTCTTCATAGGCGCGGGCGCTTTCGCGGCGCTGTTTGACCATCTTGGCCAGGATGGCCGTGGCCTCGGCATCGCCCACGGTGCGGCCTTCAGCCCGCAGGGCGATGTCCTGGTCCTTCAGCGCAGCATTGATCAAACGCAGCGTGCTCACGCGCCGCTGATCCTTGTCGCGCATGGCGGCTTTCAGGCCAGAATTCAGGCGCTCCCGCAAATCCATCTGTTTCCCCGTTTCGGTGTCGAACGAACGGCGCATATAGCCACTTGCGATCCATCCGCAAACCCTGCGCCCGGTTGACGCCCCCTTTGCGTCTGCATACACCCCGGCGAGTTTGCCCGCCTGCCACCCTTCGGAGCCTGACATGACGCAGCCCCCCACCGCTTGCCTCGCCCTCGCCGATGGGACCATCTTCAAGGGGCGCGGTTTTGGCGCCGCGGGCACGGCGGTGGCGGAACTTTGCTTCAACACCGCCATGACGGGCTACCAGGAAATCATGACCGACCCGTCCTATGCGGGTCAGATCGTGACCTTTACGTTTCCCCATATCGGCAATACCGGCATCAATCCCGAAGATGACGAAACCGCCGACCCGGTCGCCGCTGGCATGGTCGTCAAATGGGACCCGACGGAGCCGTCGAACTGGCGCGCGACGCGCGACCTGGAAGACTGGCTGGCCGCACGGGGCCGGATCGGCATCGGCGGCGTCGATACCCGCCGCCTGACCCGTTCCATCCGCCAACAGGGCGCGCCCCATGTGGCGCTGACCCATGACCCCGAGGGCAACTTCGACATCGAAGCGCTGGTGGCTCAGGCCCGCGCCTTCAAAGGTCTCGAAGGCGTCGATCTGGCGAAGGACGTCACGACCGCCCAATCCTACCGCTGGGATGAAACCAAATGGGCCTGGCCCGAAGGCTATGGGCGCCAGACCGACCCGAAATACAAGGTCGTTGCCATCGACTATGGCGCCAAGCGCAACATCCTGCGCTCGCTCGCGCATGTGGGCTGCGACGTGACCGTGCTGCCGGCCACTGCCACCGCCGATGACGTGAAAGCGTTGAGCCCTGATGGGCTGTTTTTGTCCAACGGCCCTGGCGACCCCGCCGCCACAGGCGAATATGCGGTGCCCATGATCCGCGAGATGGTCGCCTCGGGCCTGCCGGTTTTCGGCATCTGCCTGGGCCACCAGATGCTCGCCATGGCTTTGGGCGCCCGCACGGTGAAGATGAACCACGGCCATCACGGCGCAAACCACCCAGTCCAACGCCGCACAGATGGCAAGGTGGAGATCACGTCCATGAATCACGGCTTCACCGTCGACACCCAGACCCTACCCGACGGGGTGGAAGAAACCCATGTCAGCCTCTTCGATGGGTCCAATTGCGGGATACGTCTGTCAGGCAAGCCCGTCTTCTCGGTGCAATACCACCCCGAGGCGAGTCCCGGGCCCCATGACAGCGCGTATCTGTTCGACGATTTCGCCGCGGCCATGGATGCACGCGCGGATTAAGGATTCGCTGACCGTTACGAGACAGCGGTTAATCGTTTCTTGCAAAACCACAATAGCGATCAAAGCAATGCTTTGGCCATAACCCTCTCTGGTTGTGTGAAAATCCCTGGGCGGGGATGTGTCGCATTTTTGGCAGGGCCGATTAACGACCGGTCCATATCATTAACGTTGCATTAAGGACTCCGTGGGCAACCTCCGGGTGTGTCACCGCCACTCGCCTCCTCCGCTGCGCAGCAGATCCTTCGAGCGCGCGCCCCGCTGCCCCTCCCGGCAGATCGGAAGATCGTTCCGTTTCCAAAACTTAAGCCGAAGGCACCTCAGCCGACTGAGCCGCCGCCTCCGCTTTTCCGTCGCCAACCTCGCATCCGGCGACGCCGGTTGGGCGAGCTTCTCCTCGAATCGGGGGCCCTGGGTCCGGCCGACCTGGCCCATGCCTTAATTCACCAGAAACAATTCTCCGCCAGGCTGGGCGACGTGCTGCTTCGGCGCGGCCTTGTGGATGAAGAACAACTGGCCGAGGCCCTATCGCGTCAGCGGGGCCTGGGCCGCGCCGGGCCCGCACCCAAGAGTTGCCCCGCCACCGATGCCCTCGCCCGGCGGATGCCGCTTGAACTGGCGCTACGCTATCGCGCCCTGCCTTGGGGTCGGTTGGGCGGCATGACCCTGATCGCCACGGCCCGCCCCGACGATGTGGAGGCGTTGCGCGCCGCGCTTCCGGACGATTTCGGGCCGTGTCTGTTTGCCGTGCCCACCGAAAGCGCACTTGATGCGCGCCTGCATGAGGTCTTTGGCCCCGCCCTGGCCCGGGAAGCGGAATGTCGCCTTCCACAGGACGTCAGCTGCCGCAAATGGCGCGCGCGCCCCGGCGCCGCCGCCCTTGCCTGCATACTCATGACCTTTCTTCTGGCCGTGCTTCTTTGGCCGGCCACGGCCCTTGCCCTGGTCACCACCATCGGCCTCGTTGTGATGGTCGCCAATCTGGGTCTGCGCGCCGCCGCGGTCATGGCCCTTCGCCGCGCCCGGCCCGAGACATTCCAGTCCGTGCGCCCCGCCGCGCAAGCAAACCGCAAATTGCCCTGCGTCTCGATCCTGGTGCCACTTCACCGCGAACCCGACATCGCGGCCCCCCTGACCGAGCGGCTGTCGCGTCTCGAATATCCGAACGAACTTTTGGATATCTGCCTCGTGGTGGAGGCCGACGACACGGAAACCCTGGACGCGCTGGAAGCCGCTGACCTGCCGCCCTGGATGCGCGTCATCCCCGTGCCCGATGGCCATCCGCGCACCAAGCCGCGCGCCATGAATTACGCGCTCAACTTCACGCGGGGTGATATCGTGGGCATCTACGATGCGGAAGACGCGCCTGCCGCCGACCAACTTCACGCCGTGGTCGCCCGCTTCAGCGCCGCACCGCCCGACGTAGCATGCCTGCAAGGCCAACTTGACTACTACAACCCCACCCGCAACTGGATGGCTCGCTGCTTCACCATCGAATATGCCAATTGGTTCCGTCTGGTTCTGCCCGGCATCGCGCGGCTGGGCCTCGTGGTGCCCCTGGGCGGCACCACGCTGTTTTTTCGGCGCGAGGCGCTGGACGATGTCGGCGGCTGGGATGCCCACAACGTGACCGAAGACGCCGATCTGGGCGTGCGCCTGGCGCGCAAAGGCTACCGGACGGAATTGGTGAACACGACCACGCTGGAAGAAGCGAATGCCTCACCTCTGGCTTGGGTCAAGCAACGCTCCCGCTGGATGAAGGGCTATGTAATGACTTGGTTCGTCCATGCCCGGCGCCCCGTGGCCCTTTGGCGCGATCTTGGACCGAAGCGCTTCTTTGGCTTCCATTTGCTGTTTCTGGGCTCGATCCTGAATGCGATCTTCATGCCCACGCTCTGGTCGCTCGGGGTGATGATCTTCGGTATCCACCATCCCATCGCCAACTGGTTGCCCGGCAATGCGATTTATATCGTTGTCGGCATAACTGCGTCATCGCTGGTGGCATCTTGGGCCATCGCCTGGATCGGCTGCGCCGCGCCCCATCACCGCAAGCTGCGCCGCTGGATCCCCACGACCGAGTTCTACTTTCCCTTGGCCACGCTCGCCATGATCAAGGCCCTCGTCGAGATCGTGCTGCGTCCCTTCCACTGGGACAAGACCGCCCACGGTGCCTTCGGCGGCGATGCTGGGGCTGCGGAGATCGAAGCGTTGGAGACCGCCGTGGCCGAGGGCCGCAAAGCGGGCTAAACGCCCCGGCTTCGGCATGATGCCTACGTTGAGGGATCGACATGAAGACTACGCCGCAGCTGGACCCTATACCGGGCTCAAGCCCATAGGGCGCCGGTCCATTGCCGGGCCGCCTCCCGGCACAGCGATTTGGTTGGTCTTGGCGCATCGCGGGGGCGAAAGATGGATTTGGCGAGCATAAAGCGCTCAAGAAGGTCCGTCAGATCGCCATACCGCGGCCCGTCGATCGCCCGTCTTGCACGCAGATTGACCCCATTGTTCGGAAGCTCAAACCCGCAAAGCCTCCTCCCGCAGCCGCGTCTCGAAGGCGCGGCTCAGATGCTCCCGCAAGGCCTGGGCAGCCGCGTCCCCATCACGGGCGGCCAAGGCCTCGACGATGGCGCGATGCTCCGCTAGCGCCACTTCACCCCGCCCTTCGGCGGCCAGAGACGTGGTGGCCATCAGCGCCATGGTCCGGTGCACCATCCCAAGTTGCTGCAACAGATAGCGATTGTGGGAGGCCCGGTGCAGTTGCTCATGGAAGCGCCGATTGGCCCGAGACAGGGCGCGGGGATCCCCTAAAAGCCCGGCATCCTCCTCCACCATCTGGAACAGGACGTTGATCTCTTCCTGCGCGGCATGCTGGGCGGCCAACCGTGCGGCCAAGGCCTCCAACTCGGTGCGCACCGCGTAAAGCTCCGCCATCTGGTCATGGGTCAGCGTCGCTACGATGAGCGAGCGGCCATCGCGCACCAGCACGGATTGCGTCTCTAGCTTCTGCAACGCCTCGCGGACCGGGGTGCGCGACATGCCCAGCCGCTCCGCCAATTCCGATTCGACCAGCCGGTCGCCCGGTCGGAAATCGCCCCGGTCGATGGCGTCGAGTATCTGCGTGGTCGCATCCCGCGTCGGTATCTGGTTCATCTCGTCCGTCCCCTTGGCTTCGCAGTAGCGCCGCCCCCCTTGCGGATCAACCGCCGAGCGGGCAAGCCCGCCCCATGACCGGCTTCGACCACGTGACCACCTGGGTCTTCGACCTGGATGAAACGCTTTATCCGCCTGACACCCCGCTTTTTCCGCAGATCGCGGAACGGATGGTGGGGTGGATCATGGCTGAGCTTTCCGTTTCCGCCGAAGAAGCCGAGCGTCTACGCGCCCGTTGGTGGCACGATCACGGCACCACATTGGCCGGGTTGATGGAGGAACACGGGACCGACCCGGACCCTTTCTTGGCCGACGTCCACGATATCGACTTTTCGGTGCTCACGCCCGCGCCCGATCTGCGCGCCGCCATCGCCGTCCTGCCCGGTCGTCGGATCATCCACACCAACGGCACTGCCGACTACGCCGAACGGGTGCTGTCTGCCCGCGGTCTCACCGGGCTTTGGGATGCGATCCACGGGATCGAGCATTCCGAACACCATATCCCGAAGCCGAACCCGCGCAATTACGCCGCCACCCATGCCCGCGATGGGCTGCGCCCCGACCGCTCCGCTATGTTCGAGGATTCGACCCGCAACCTCGCCGTGCCCCACGCTTTGGGCATGGCCACTATTCACGTGGCCCCGGCACCGGAACCGGCACCCCATATCCACCACCACACGGCCGACCTGACGGCCTTCCTGCGCGGCATTGCGTCCCCTGGCTGACCAGCCCACCACGCCCTATCTGACCTCCATGATCGAAACCGATATCCTCATCGCGGGCGCCGGGCCTGCTGGCCTGGCCGCCGCTTGCGCCTTGGGCGCCGAAGGGCACCGCGTCACCTTGGTCGACCCCGCCCCGCCGATCACCGGCGAAGACGCGCCCGGCGCCGACCTCCGCACCACGGCCTTGCTGCAACCGGCCCGTGACCTTCTGGACCGCGCCGGCGCCTGGTCGCATCTGGCGCCCCATGGCAGCGAACTTTGGACCATGCGCATCATGGACGCCTCGGGCCCAAGCCCGGTGTCGCGCGACTTCGATGCGCTCGACATCTCCGACGCGCCATTTGGGTGGAATTTTCCCAATTGGCTGCTCCGCCGTGAGTTGCTGGCCCGGGTCGAGGCGCTGGACAGCGTGACCACCCGTGTCGGCACCTCCGTCACATCACTTTTGCAGCGCGAGGCCCATGCCCGCCTGCGTCTATCCGATGGCAGCCGCATCACCGCGCAGCTTGTCCTGGCCTGTGACGGAAAGAACAGCCCCCTGCGCGCCATGGCGGGCATTGAGGCGCGCAGCGTCGATTATGGCCAGACCGCGATCGTCTTCGCCGTCTCCCACGCGCGGCCCCACGACAATGTCTCTATCGAGATCCACCGCCAAGGCGGACCCTTTACGCTGGTGCCCTTGCAATCGACCGATGACACCCATCGCTCGGCCGTCGTCTGGATGGATGACGCAGCCAAACAGACCCGCCGCCTCGCCTTGCCCGATGCCGATTTTGAGGCCGAGGCCAACATCCGCGCCGCCGACGCGCTGGGTCCGCTCACCCTCGTCTCTCGCCGGGCTGGCTGGCCCATCTTGTCGCGCCTGGCCACCCGCCTGACGGCCCGCCGCGTGGCCCTGGCCGCAGAGGCCGCACATGCCATGCCGCCCATCGGCGCCCAGGGCCTGAACACGTCTCTGGCGGATATCGCCGCCATCCGCGACTTGGCCGCCAAACACCCGCTGGGCAGCGCGCCCATGCTGGCCGCCTATCAGCGCCGCCGCTGGCCCGAAATCGCCGCCCGTATGGCGGGGATCGACATGCTCAATCGCACGTCCATTGCCGGAAAGGCCCCGGTGCAGGCCGCCCGCGCCCGCGGGGTGGGCCTGATCCACGATGTGGCGCCGGTGCGGAAGATGCTGATGCGGATGGGACTGAACCACGCGGCATAACGCCAGCCCGGAACGGCGCTAACCGAAGTCCGGCGTCATACCAGCCCCCGAAGGTGAAAGCCGGTCCAAGCGCGAACCGGCGCAGCCAACCAAGACGCTCACACCGTCTCCAAACCCTCGGCCGCCAGCACCGGATCCATGACCGCTTGCAAGCGCGCCACGGTGCCGTCCACGTCACGCAATTTGTCCAGCCCGAACAGTCCGATACGGAAGGTTGCGAAATCCGCCGGCTCATCGCATTGCAACGGCACGCCAGCCGCGATCTGCATCCCGCGCGCGGCAAAGGCCTTGCCGCTTTGAACCTCGGCCGAGGGCGCGTAGCTCACCACCACGCCCGGCGCCCCAAACCCCTCTGCCGCGACGGAGCGGACGCCGCGGGCCTTGAGCAATGCACGCACTTTGTCACCCAAATCCCATTGCGCAGCCTTGATCCGCTCAAACCCCATCTCGCGGGTTTCATTCAACGCATCGCGGAAGGCACGCAGCCCATCGGTGGGCATGGTCGCGTGATAGGCATGGCCCCCGCCCAGATAAGCGTCCATGATCTGCAACCACTTCTTGAGATCGATGGCGAAACTGTCCGACGCCGTTTCCTCGACACGGGCGCGTGCCCGCTCCGATAACATAACAAGGCCCGCGCAGGGCTGTGCACTCCAACCCTTTTGCGGCGCCGAGATCAGCACATCCACACCCGTTTCCGCCATATCGACCCAGACACAGCCCGACGCGATGCAGTCGAGCACCATCAGCGCGCCCACCTCATGGGCGGCGTCGGCCAGCGCCTTGATGTAGTCGTCCGGCAAGATCACCCCGGCCGAGGTTTCCACATGGGGCGCAAAGACCACGTCAGGCCGCGTGGCTTGGATACGTTCCACCACCTCTGACACCGGCGGTGGCGCGAAGGGGGAACGGCTGTCATTGCCAACCTGGCGCGCCTTGATCACGTCCACCCCGCCGGTGAAGGCGCCCGCCTCCATGATCTGGCTCCAACGGTAGGAAAACCATCCGTTGCGCACAACCAAGGCCCGGGCCCCCTGGCCCAGCTGCCGGGCCACGGCCTCCATCCCGAAGGTCCCGCCGCCGGGCACGATGGCGACATGGTCGGCGCCGTAAACCTCCCGCAGACCGGTATTCAGATCGCGCATAACCTGCTGGAACGCGCCGCTCATATGGTTGAGCGAGCGATCCGTGAACACGACCGAAAATTCTTCAAGACCCTGGGGGTCCACATTGTCGAGCAATGCCATGGCGATGCCTCCCTTTGGTGCGCATAGTTCCATGACGGCGACCATCTGGGCAAAGCCTATCTGGGCATACCAAGCGCGGTTTGCCGCCGCAGCCGTTTCCTATTGGCGCCGGGCTCCCCTGATCCGCTCCATGGCGCGGATACGCCATGATTTGACAAACAGCCGCATTCTTGAACGACGAGTGCTAGAAAAAGCGCAAGATACGCCAAGAATTCGCGGCGAGCCGAGCCGTGAGCCGGGCGAGACAGGGAAGATAAAGATGAGCCAGGCAAACGAAGCGACCGATACGTCAGCCTTGCAAGGGCGACTTCGTGACATCAGCAACATTGAAGCGGATTTGAAAAACCACTTCCACGGTCGCCGTCTGCGCGCCCACCGCGTCGTGCTTCAAGGTCGGGGCAGGTCCAACCCCGTCCTGCCGACCGACCACACATTGGTCATGCAATTGGGCGCCGGCACCGTCATGCGCTTCGATGGCCGCAGACAGACGGGTCGCAACGCCCGCGCCCATCGCAGCACCTTTATCCCGGCCAATATCGCGTATAGTTGGCAGCTTGCTGGGCCCGTGGACGCCCTGCAACTCCATCTCGACGATTCCGACCTGCGCCGCTTCGCGCGCCGTGAATGGGACGTCGATCCAGACCGGCTCGAAATGCACGACCATATGGGTACGGATGATAGTTTCATGCGCGGCTTGACCCCGACCCTTCTACGCGAAATTTCGACCGACAACGCCTCTAGTAAGTTGGTCCTGGACCAATTCGAAGCTGTCGTGGCCGCCCATATGTTGCGACGCTATTCCAATGCGTTGGACATCGCTTCGGGCCAAAACGCGACCCCCAAGACCGGAGAGCGGGATCGCGACACCGTCCGACGCGCCAGAGAGCTGCTTCTGGATCGACTTGGCGAAAACATCTCGACCGAAGACCTGGCCCGCACCGTGGGCGTCAGCCCGTTCCGCCTGATGCGCTGCTTTCGGAGCGAAATGGGCATCTCGATCCACCGTTTCGTGACCGAAAACCGCGTGAACTTCGTCCGCGATCGCTTGCTCAACACAGACGAGCCGTTGGTTAATATCGCGTTGGATGCTGGGTTCGCCAACCAATCCCACATGACAACGTGCTACAAGTCGATCATGGGCATTTCCCCGGGCCGTCACCGCCGCCAATTGCGGGGCTGACCATCTTCATTTGGGACGTCTTTCGGGTTACCCCGCCGCGCCGCCTGCAGGGGAGCTGGCGACATGCCGATCCTTTAGGACACCATGCGCCGTCTTATCCACAGACATAACCGGGCGATGACACCAAGCCACGCACCACCGCCTTGCACGAAAATTGGCGTCCCAATCGCGCGCGCCAGTATCGTCTTTGCCCCATGAACAAACCGCTGGGCGAAGCGCGCGCGATGCGGGCTTCGCCTGCCAGTCAGACGTGACGTCTCGATACACGGCGCCCAGGGGCATCTCGCACGTCGCCAATGACGCGCCCGCAGAACATCCAAAGCCAAGCATTCCGCAGCCTATCAACCTCAGCGCAGAGCGGACCAACCCGCCCCAAACCGACCCGGATCAAACACGCCCTGCCGATAGCTATAATGGCCCCGGCAAACGCTCCTCACTCAGCAGCACATTCGACTCCACCTCCCCCACACCCGGCAGCGCCATGATACGGCGTCGCAGGACGCGCTCGAAATCTGCCAGGTCCCGCGCCGTCACACGCAGCCGATAATCGTAGCGCCCCAACACATGCTCCACCCGCCGCACTTCCGGTATGGCGGTGACCGCGCGTTCAAAATCCTCCAACGAGACACGCCCCTTGGTCGCCAGCTTGATGCCGAGAAACACCGTGACGCCAAAGCCCAGCTTCTCCAGGTCCAGCGCCAATTCCCTGCCTTTCAGAATGCCCGCCTCGCGCAGCCGCCGCAGCCGCCGCCAGGCCGCCGGTTGGCTCAACCCCACGGCGCGGCCCACCGCGCCTGCGGACAGGGCCGCATTGCCCTGCACGACGCGCAAGATTGCCCGGTCCAGATCGTCAATCACCCCCGCCCCCCTTCATCCTGGCACAAATACTCATATCGCCAGGGTAGCCATCCCGTCACAACGGCAGGCTTTGATCGGTCTTCACCGTTGCCACATGCATCAACGCTTCAATCTCAGCCAGGTGGGGCAGTGCCAGAATCCGTTCGCGGTACAGCACCTGCCAATGGCCCATATCCCGCGCGATGGCCGTCAACCGCACGTCGACGCGGCCCAGGAAGGTCTGGATCTCCGTGACCTCGGGCACCTCCCGCGCCGCAGCCAGGAAGGCGTCGAAGGCGCCCTGCACCGACTTTTCCAACTGGATGCGCAAGGACACCTCCACGGCGTAGCCCAGCGCGCCCCAATCGACGACACCGTGGATGCCCCGCACGATCCCCGCCTCCCGCAACCGCTCGATCCGGCGCGCCACCCGCGCCGCGGGCAAGCCGAGAACGACCGCCAGGTCGGCCGAGGTCATCTCCGGCGCGCCCTGCCAGTGACGCAATAAGCGCCGATCTACATCATCGAGCATGAAGATTCCGTGATTTCTTGTTCAGGTGAATGGATATCTTCGATCTATACTCCAATCTAGCCCAAATCCTTCTCGCTTTCCTGCAAATCGCTCCCTATTCACCCCTCCAGATACAAACCCAAGCGGAGGGAAGACCATGCGCGTCTATTATGATCGCGATTGCGACGTGAACCTGATCAAGGACATGAAAGTGGCAATTCTGGGCTATGGCTCCCAAGGCCACGCCCATGCGCTCAACTTGCGCGATTCCGGCGCGAAAAACGTCGTCGTGGCCCTGCGCGACGGCTCGCCCTCCCGCGCCAAGGCCGAAGGCGAAGGCCTGCAGGTCATGGGCATTGAGGAAGCCGCCGCCTGGTGCGATCTGATCATGTTCACCATGCCCGACGAACTTCAGGCTGCGACCTACAAGGCCCATATCCACGACAACCTCAAGGATGGTGCTGCCATCGCCTTTGCCCACGGCCTCAACGTCCATTTCGGTCTGATCGAGCCGAAGCCCGGTGTCGACGTCATCATGATGGCTCCCAAAGGTCCCGGCCACACCGTGCGCGGCGAATACCAGAAGGGCGGCGGCGTCCCCTGCCTTGTGGCCGTCGACAACGACGCTTCGGGCCGCGCCTTGGAAATCGGCCTCTCCTACTGCTCCGCCATCGGCGGCGGCCGCTCCGGCATCATCGAAACCAACTTCCGCGAAGAATGTGAGACCGACCTCTTCGGCGAACAGGCCGTGCTTTGCGGCGGCCTGGTGGAGCTGATCCGCATGGGCTTCGAGACCCTGGTCGAAGCGGGCTACGCCCCCGAGATGGCCTATTTCGAGTGTCTGCACGAAGTGAAGCTGATCGTAGACCTGATCTATGAAGGCGGCATCGCCAACATGAATTACTCGATCTCCAACACGGCCGAATACGGCGAATACGTCTCGGGACCCCGCGTGCTGCCCTATGACGAAACCAAGGCCCGCATGAAGGCGATCTTGACGGATATCCAAACCGGCAAATTCGTGCGCGACTTCATGGCCGAAAACCAAGTGGGCCAACCGTTCTTCAAAGGCACCCGCCGCATGAACGATGCCCACCAAATCGAGGAAACGGGCGAAAAACTGCGTGCCATGATGCCCTGGATCTCCGAAGGCAAGATGGTCGACAAGGCCCGCAACTGACCAACATGCCGCCCCGGGGCATTGCCCCCGGGGCCACGGCCGGATCGCAGCGGTCGAAAACGTCCACACCCTGCCGCACTTTCGCGACAACGGCGTCTCCCGGGCCATGATCTGGGCAATCGCGTCGGGTTCGACATACCTATTTCAGTCCGAACGCTTCGCCTAGGAACCAACGTCGCCCTATTTCAGGAACCACGCCCCTTCGCCCAAGCTTACGGACCTGGCCGAAAAGATCGCGCGGCAAGACCCAAAACCCGAAGATGCAAGCTGCGCGGTGACCGCGGCGCGACCGGCTTGCGCTGCTCTTCTTTTGGGGGTCGCAAACTGACACGCAATTCGCCAGAAGACGTCTTCAATCCGCCACCTTGGCAAACCAATCCTCGTCCGAGAACGACGAGGCCAGGGCCATGCAACACGCCCCAGATGCACAATTCGCGCCCGCATCCCCGGCGACGCGCCCGCACACCGCCCCCACCATCAGGCCGGCAATAAAGGCGGATGTGGCAGTCATTCGGAAGTGCACCCGGACAACCCACGAAACCCACGCGCGTCGCCTTCCACACCGTTTTGCGATGGATGACGCAGCCGAGGCGTTCATCGATTTGTTCCTCAAACGCGCCTTTCGTACTGCAAATGGCAACCCAATCGCGCAAAGCGAGACCCTGTTCGTGGCCGAGTCTGACGGACATTTCTGCGGCTACATCCACCTGTCGACTGCGCCCGAAGAGGGCCTTGAGATCGGGATCGTAGATATCCACACCGCCCCCGAGTTCCGAGGCACGGGTGTAGGTACGGCCTTGCTACGCCATGCACAGCGGCTATGCGAAGAGGCAGATGTCCACAGCCTCCATGCCGAAGTCTGGCACGGAAACGATGCCTCCACCGCATTGTTCACAGCGGCAAAGTTCCGCGAAGACGGCAAGATGTACAGTTGGGGCAAAACTACCTCCCCTGACCGCCCACCCCCACCCGGGGTCTGGACGATCAAGACTGTCGCAACTGGCATTGCCTATGGGCTTGGTGGTT
Source organism: uncultured Jannaschia sp. (assembly GCA_947494145.1). Classification (GTDB taxonomy): domain Bacteria; phylum Pseudomonadota; class Alphaproteobacteria; order Rhodobacterales; family Rhodobacteraceae; genus Jannaschia. Next base: position 51,595 of record CANLTZ010000015.1, read on the forward strand.
ATCTTGCGCTTACCGGGCTCTACACCATCTTGCGCGATCTGCTGGCTTGATCCGTCAGCGGCAGGGCGCTTCGAAATACGTTCCGTCGCCACGCGCATAGGCACATTGTTGGCTGGCGCTGTTCTGCGCCACGATCGTGCCCGCAGATGCGCCCAACAGACCTGCGATGATCAGCCATTCGTCATCCGCTTCCAACGCCTCGGCGGTAATCAACCCAGCGGCCGCGCCACCCGTGACACCTGCCACCGTCCGTTGCTGCGGCGTCAAGGTGTTGCATCCCGTCAGTAAAATCAGGCCCGCCGTGGCGAGCATCGTCGTCATCTTGGCTTGCATGTCTGCCCTCCCTTGGGGCGTTTCCCAACCCGTGATGGGCGGGGCAAACGCCACCGCGAAAAGATGATGCGCCCTGACCCACGGGGTTTGCGAAGTGAGCGCTCTTCGCGCAGCCCAAGGACCAGAACATCTCATTTGAAGCAGAGCCGGATGCCGCACGATTTGACAAAACGCAAATGGGCGTCGGTGTCGCAGCTCGGCCCGCGACGCGGGCAGGAAGGCGGAAACCGCAGTCAGACGTCGGCGGGTGTCCCGCGGGAATCTTTGTCCGAAGCCAGCGTAGACTTCGGTGCATCATCATCCTTCATGCGCGCCTGGGTGCTGCGACGGCTCCAAAACACGAAAATTAGGGCCGCCAAAAGCGTGCCGAAGGAAAGAATGGGCAGAAAAAGGTCTGCGAACATGGTCATGTCCTCACATTGATCAGGATTGTGGGGCACAAACCGCCGGTTCTGCCGATACGTTCCCGAAAAGCGAAACCCGCGACATTCCACCTCAGGTCGGTGGAAACGCCGCATCAAAGGCCAGCGCGCCGTGGGTGGTGAAGCGCACCACCCGGCTGCCCTGCTCGCGCCGCACCCAGCCTTGTGCCTCCATCTGAGCCAAGATGGCCCGCCCCAGGCGTCCCGCCAAATGGCTGCGCCGTTCCGACCAATCCAGACAGTCGCGGCAGAGCGGCGCGCGCCCGGAGAGCGTATCGGGGTCCAATTCAAGAGGGACGAGGGCCGCGCCCATCCGTGCGGTGGCTTCCGGCCCCTCAACCAGCGCACCTTTCCGCATCAAACTGCGATACATCTGAACGCCGCGGCGCCCCGCCAGATGGTCATAGCAGACCCGCGCATCGCGCATCGCGGCATCCTTCGGGCCGGGCCTTGCCCGTTTTGGGCCGACCTCGGCCGACAAGGACATCAGCCCCTCCAACACGCCAGCCACCTGTGGCGAGGCAAGGCGCAGATACGCATGGCGCCCCTGCTTGCGACGCGCCAGGAGCCCGCCGCTTTCCAGCTTCGCCAGATGAGTGCTGGCGGTCTGTGGCGTCACCCCGGCCTCCAGCGCCAATTCACTTGCCGTGAGGGCCCCGCCATCCATGAGCGCCGACAACATGGCCGCCCGCGCCGGATCTCCGATCAAAGCGGCAAGTGTGGCAATATCAGGTCCGTCTTGCATAGTTCGATTTTAATCGAAGCATTCCGACGCGGCAATCCGCTATCCCCGAAACCATCCATACCAAACTCGGACCCACCATGCTCACATGCATCATACGATATGAAATCGAGCCCACCCAACGCGCCGATTTCGTCACCTATGCCCAGACCTGGAACACCGCGATCCCGCGGTGCGGTGCCACCCTCACAGGCTATTTCGCGCCCCATGAAGGCGCCTCGACCGTCGCTTACGGGATCTACGACATTCCCGATCTGGCCGCCTACGAAACCTACCGCACCAAGCTGGCCGCCGACCCTTTGGGGCGCGAAAACTATGCTTTCGCGCAGGAAAGACGGTTCATTCGCCGTGAAGACCGCCTCTGGCTCAGGCGTGTCGAAGGCTGAGGCCCTCGCACCGCGAAGAGGGCTGCGGCCCAAAGGGCCCGCAAAAGCCCGATGAGCAAACGACCCAGGTTCCAAGCGCAGACGAAACCTTCTAACAGCCGCCCATGGCCAGCACGACCGACACTCCCGTCTCGACACCTACCCTCAGCAATTGGCTGTCCATTCTGTCGCTGGGGCTGATCTGGGGCGGCACCTTCATGGTCGTGGCGATCGCGTTGCGCGGCTATGGCCCCGTCACGGTAGCCGCTGCGCGCACCACGCTGGGCGCCTTAGCATTGCTGGCCCTCGTCGCGGCGCTTCGGCGCCCGCGGCCCGATTGGTCCCCCTCTCTTGGCCTCTTCGTCCTGGCATTGGGCGTCTTGACCACGGCGCTGCCGTTCCTGCTGCTGGCCTGGGGTCAGCAACATGTGCCTTCGGCCTTTGCAGGCCTCTCCATGGCCGTACTGCCGCTTTTCGTGCTGCCGCTGGCCCATTTCTTCGTGCCGGGCGACCGGATGACCTGGCGCAAGACGGGTGGCTTCGCCCTGGGCCTCACCGGCGCGCTCGTCCTGCTGGGACCGGGCATCACCGCCGCCGGTGGCGGAGACCTCTCCGCCCTGGGTCGCATCGCCTGTATCGCGGCCTCTATCAGCTATGCCTTCGGCTCCATCCTCACCCGGCGCTGCCCGCCCATCGACGGCATGTGGCTGGGCACATTGACCCTGGTGGTCGGGGCGATCTTGCTGCTGCCCGCCATGGTTGTGACCGAGGGCCTGCCCGCCGCGGCGCCCCCCGGCATCATGGTCGCCATCGTCTTTCTGGGCCTCGTCCCAACGGCCTTCGCCGCCCTTCTGCGCGTCCAGGTCATCCGCAGCGCGGGCCCCAGCTTCATGACGCTCGTGAATTATCAGGTGCCCGTCTGGTCCATGGTCTTTGGCGCGCTGATTCTCAACGAAGACTTACCTGGCCGGTTCTTCGCGGCCCTGGCACTCATCGCCGCGGGACTGGCCGTCAGTCAGTCGCGCCGCCGCAGCGCCGCTTGACAGCGCGGCCGCTGCGCCCGACACCGATCCGATGCTCGACCCCCGCCCCGTCGGATACGTGATCGGCCTGCTCCTGATGGCCCTGGGCGCGTCCATGGCGCTGCCGCTTCTGGCGGATCTTCAAGCGCAAAACGGCCACTGGCCCGCCTTTCTGGAGGCCGGGCTGATGACCGGCCTGATCGGCATGTGCCTGTCGCTGGCCACGTCCAATGCCGTGCGCGACCGGCTCAGCCTGCAACAGACCTTCATGCTAACCACCGGCGTCTGGCTCGCGCTTCCCATCTTCGCCGCCCTGCCCTTCGTCTTCGGGGCCAGCGGCACCAGCTATACCGATGGCTTCTTCGAAGCCATGTCCGGCCTGACCACAACGGGCGCTACGGTGCTGACCGGGCTTGACGATATGCCAGCTGGCCTGCTGCTTTGGCGTGGGCTGCTGCAATGGTTTGGCGGCATTGGCGTCATTGTCGTGGCCATGGTCTTCCTGCCCGAGCTTCGCGTGGGCGGCATGCAGATCTTCCGGTCCGAAGGGTTCGACACGATGGGCAAGGTCCTGCCCCGCGCGGCCGAGATCTCGTCGACCATTTCAACCATTTACATCATGATCACCGTCACCTGCGCCCTGGCCTATGGCGCCGCAGGCATGGGCGGCTTCGATGCCATCGTCCATGCCATGACCACCGTGTCGACCGGTGGTTTCGCCAATTACGATGCCAGTTTCGGCGCTTTCAAAGGTGGCCACGAATATATCGCGACCGTTTTCATGATCACCGCCGCGCTCCCCTTCGTTCTCTATGTCCAACTGATCAACGGCGAAGCCCGGCCCCTTTGGCGTGACCCGCAGGTGCGCGCGTTCCTTGGTACGGCTGCGATCCTCATCGCCGTGGCGGCTTCTGTTCTGGTCGCCCTCCAGGGCCTACCGGTGGAGCGGGCTATTCGCGAAGCGCTCTTCAACCTCACCTCGATCCTGACGGGCACCGGCTATGCCAGCACCGATTACATGACCTGGGGCGGCTTTCTCATCGGGATGTTCTTCTTTGCGGGGCTCATCGGCGGCTGCGCTGGCTCCACCTCCTGCTCGGTCAAGATTTTTCGTTATCAGATCCTGTTCGCCGCGGTGAAAGCCCAAGTGCGCCGCATCCACTCGCCCCATGGCATCTTCCGCCCCCGCTACGATGGCCGCACCGTGACCGAAGACGTGCTGTCGTCGGTCATGGCCTTCTTCGTGCTGTTTGTGGTGACGATGGGCGTCTTTTCCGTGGCGCTGGCGCTGACCGGCCTGGACCTTGTGACCTCGGTCTCGGGCGCCGCGGCCGCGGTGGCCAATATTGGGCCAGGCCTGGGCCCTGTGATCGGCCCGGCGGGCAATTACGCACCGCTGTCGGATCTGGCGAAATGGCTGCTGGCGGCGGCCATGTTGATCGGGCGGTTGGAATTGGTGGTGGTCTACGTGCTGTTCACCCGCCGGTTTTGGCGGGCGTGACGGGGCGTTTGATCCTGTTTTCGGGGCGGCCCGGTGTGGGCAAATCAACCCTTGCCCGGCGCCTGGCCGAAAAGACAGGTGCCATCTGGCTGCGCATTGACAGCCTTGAGGCCGGTTTGCGCGCCTCCACCCTCGCCATCCATTCCGCCGAAGATGCCGGACACCGCGCCGCGCAAAACACCGCGATGGACAATCTGGCCCTCGGTCACACGGTCATCGCCGACGCTGTGAACGAAACCAACTGGATGCGCAACTGGTGGACACAGGCCGCTCGATCCGTTGAAGCCTCGACCTTCGGTGTGGAAGTCACTTGTAGCGACACCACGCTGCACCGGATGTGGGTCGAAACCCGCCACGCATCTGAGCCCTTCACACCCGACTGGCCCACGGTCACCGCCCGTGTGTGGGAGCCGTGGACAGACGCGGACCACCATGCAGACAATGCGGGTCCTGATCCGCTGGCGGAGCTACTTAAAGTCTTGGGTCACGCCGATGGAACGGCGAAAAGGACATGAAGAACTCGTCATAGAGCCCTGATGAAAATAGATTTCAAAGGCGAGGCGATGGACTTCAGCCGCCCCCGCAGCCGCAATCAAGCGTGAGCGCCCGCCCTATTCCCAACAGCTCACCAGCACGGTCATTCCCACCGCCCGGGTCGTCAAGTCCTCCGGCGCGATGGGGAAGCCCGCCTGCTCCACCGCGACCTCTACGCCCGCAGCATCCAGCACACCGGCCAAGGCCGAGGCTTTCTTGGCAAACGTTACGTCACCCGGCAGTGCCCGCGCGCCGTCTTCGGGGTCGGGCAGCAGCATCCCGGCCACGCGCCCCGCCGCATCCAGCACAGGGCCGCCCACATCGCCATCCCGGCTGTCCAGTGACAGGCGCAGCACGTCGTCCGAGCCGTCGAGCCCGCGCACATCCTGCAAGGTACCAAACGACAAGGTGGCCGCCCCCAGCACGCCGCCATAGGGGAAGCCCCCCACCGACACCGCCGAGCGCAGACGCCCCGCATTGGGCGCCAGGGCCGCCACTTCCACAGGCGCAAGGCGGGCCACCGGGCGCAGCACGGCCACGCCATCCTGGCTCAGCACGACGTCTGCGTCGTGCAGACGGTCCAGCGTCACGCGCGCGCAGGCCTCCACCGTACTGGCGGCCGTCACCGCCGTGCCGCTGCCATCGACGAAGAACCCCGAGGCCGAGCGCTTGGGTTTGCGCACTTCCAAGCCCGACACCATGTCGAAGCTCTGCTCGCTGGGCTCAAACCCTTCATCTGCGGGCAAGGCGGGGCCGGTCGAGGCCAGCGTGCGCTGCATCTCCGGCAGGGCCCGCGCGGCCAGATTGTCCTGCGCCTCGGGCCAGCTTAACAGGTAGCCGACGATGTGTCCGTCCTCCAACTTCGCGAAAACCTGCGTCGTGCGGTCGGGCGCGACGCCGGTGATCTCGAAGCTGTCGCGGCTCTTGGCGCGTGGGCCTTCCGGGGGCACCACCTCCAGCGTCTGCAGGATCTCATAGAGCCCCCCCAGCGCAGCGCGATCCCCGGCTTGAGAAATCAACGACATCTCGACGCCTGACCCGTCCTTGGCGTTGTAGTGCACGAAGGGGGCCTCAAGCCGGTCGAACTCGACCAAGCCCAGGGGCGCCGTCAGCGCAACGCCCGCCTGGGCAACTTGCAATGGCCCCAGCCCCAAAGCGGCCTGCCCAACAGCGTAATCGTTCAGCAACCGGGCCCGCTGGCGTGTGGTCAGCACACCCGTGGCATCGAAGCCGCGCCCCGCCTGCCACGCCGCCATGGCCGTCCGGGTGCCGCGGCCATAGGCACCGTCGATGGCCGCCGAATAATAGCCGAACCATTGCATTGCGCGCTGCAACTCCATCCGTTCCTCGCGGGTCAGCAAGGCCTCGGACCGTCGCGCCTGGCGCGGCGTCTCGTCAGGCGCGGGCTCTGGGGCGATATCCGTGCGGGCTGCCGCGGTCTCGGTCGCTACCGGACCGCCGGGCGTGGCTGGCACCCCCGCAACGGGCGCGTCATCGGGCGGTGCCACCGGTTGCAAAGCCCCCGCGCCCACGGGCCAAAACCGGTCGCGATACTGCGCCCCGTCCGTCAGATAGCTGTCCCGCGGGATCAATCCGTTGTCACGCAACTGGCGCAGTCGCGCCTGCGCTTCCGTCGCCTCGTAGGGCCCCAGGGCAAGCCCGTACCATCCGCGCCCAAGTCCGAAGCCGTTCACATCGGGAAACAGACCGCCATAGGCCCGCGCCCGCTCCTGCGCTTCGCGCAGACTTGGATGGGCCTCGATTTGGACGAAGGCGCGCCCCTGCGCCGCGGCGCTGGTGGCAAAGACGACTAGGATGGACAGACATGCCAAAATGCGGCGCATGAACGAACCCTCGGGAATCATAAGAAATACCTTCCCAACCTTCCGTAACGGGACCGAAAGGAAAAGGCACGGCACCGTCGCACCCTACCTGCGGCCCCGCGTTGACGGACCGAGTGTTGCCGCATAGACGCGGTGCCGGTCCCGAACCCCGGAGGTTTCCATGCCCGCCCAAGACGCCCCCCGCTCCTTCCAGGAGATCATCCTTCGGCTGCAAAGCTACTGGGCGTCCAAGGGCTGCGCGGTGCTGCAACCTTACGATATGGAGGTGGGCGCCGGCACCTTTCACCCCGCCACAACCTTGCGCGCCCTGGGCCCCAACGCTTGGGCCGCCGCCTATGTGCAGCCCTCGCGCCGTCCCACCGATGGGCGCTACGGTGAAAACCCCAACCGGCTGCAGCATTACTATCAGTTCCAGGTCCTCATCAAACCGTCGCCGCCCGACTTGCAGGAACTCTACCTCGGCTCACTAGAAGCCATCGGGATCGACATGGACCTGCACGATATCCGCTTCGTGGAAGACGATTGGGAAAGCCCCACACTCGGCGCCTGGGGCCTGGGGTGGGAGGTATGGTGCGACGGCATGGAAGTCAGCCAATACACCTATTTCCAGCAGGTAGGCGGCCATGATTGCCACCCGGTTTCGGGTGAGTTGACCTATGGTCTGGAACGCTTGGCCATGTATGTGCTTGGCGTCGACCACGTAATGGACATGCCCTTCAACGACCCGCAAACAGCGATCGCGCTGACCTATGGCGACGTCTTTCGCCAGACCGAAGAAGAATACGCCCGTTGGAATTTCGACACCGCCGACACGGAGGTCCTTCTGCGCCATTTCGAAGAGGCGGAGCGTCATTGCCACGACATCCTGTCACGCGACGCCGATGACCCCAAGACCGGCCGGCGCATCGTCATGGCGCATCCGGCTTACGACCAATGCATCAAGGCGAGCCACATCTTCAATCTGCTGGATGCCCGCGGCGTGATCTCCGTCACGGAACGCCAGGCCTATATCGGTCGTGTCCGCGCGCTGGCCAAAGCCTGCGCCGATGCTTTTCTCGACACACGCGCCGGTGGCTGGACACCCGAAGCCGCCTAAATTCGCCAGGGACCGGCGGGCCTTCGCTATTTTTGCTTCGCATTTTCCGGGTGTTCCATAGCAGAAACCTTTTGCTGCTATCCCTTCGGGCATCGACCATCCGAAGGGGCGCATCATGGAAATCGCTGACAGCCCAGACCGCACCTCATCCGAAGTGGACCGCCTGCGCGCCGCTTTTGACACTGAACGCGCGCGCCTCAAGCGCCGCATGGCCGGGCGCGAACGCCGGGCCGCCGCGCGCGGCATTCTTGATGGTGTGCTCTCGCAACTTCGGCCCGGCGACGTTGCACTCGATTGCGGGGCCAATGTGGGCGACATCACCTGTCCGCTCGCCGAAACGGGGGCCACGATCTTCGCATTTGAGCCCGATCCCGTGGCGTTCGCTGCCCTTCAGACCCGCACCGACACCCTGCCCAACGTCCACGCCATCAATGCCGCGGTCGCCGTCCAGGCGGGCACAGCCACGCTTCACCGCACCCGCGCTTTCGCCGATGATCCCTTGGCCTCCACCGTCAGCTCCACACTTCTGTCTGGCAAGCGCGACAGCGACGCGCGGGGCGCCAACGATATCGACGTGCCTGTCCTCTCCCTTCCTGGTCTGCTTCGCGACTTGACCGCTGGGCGCATCCCCGCCGCCCTGCCCGCCACGGCACGAAAACCTTGGCGCGTCACCCTCCTCAAACTTGATGTGGAGGGGGAGGAGCTGAACCTCCTCCCCGCGCTCCACGATGCCAACCTGCTGGAGCCCATCGGCTGTACCCTGGTGGAAACGCACCAGCGCAAATTCCCCGACCGGCGCCGCGATTTCCTGCGGATGCGGCGCCGCATCGGCGCGCAATATCCCACCAGCAAGGTCAATCTCGACTGGATCTGACCGCGCCCTGGCCCCCAACGGTTGCCCCCCCGTGGGGCGTGGTGTAGCCCGCCCGGCGAACCCGCTACCCCACCCGTTCGGAGGCCGCCTTGGGCAAGATCGTTGTCATCCTTCTGCTCGGCACGGCGCTCATGGCGGGCGCCGGGCTCTGGTACGCGCAGACGCGCGGCTATTACGACCCGGTCGACGGCCCCGTCACGCTGACGCTGGAAGGCCCCAACGGTCTGATCAAAATCCCCGCGCGCGAGGTGCAGGCCATCGCCTCCAATTCGTCGCCCCTGGGGTTCCGCGCCTGCTTCGCCCATGACCTGGACCTTGCCGTTCTGGCCGGTGTCACCCCGGATGCGCCACAGGGCGACGGCGCCCTGCGCGCCTATACCGCGCCCGACGCGGCCCCCACCATCGCGCCCGGCTGGTTCGACTGCTTCGATGCGCCCGCCTTGGGCGCCCTGCTGGCCGATGGCACCGCGCGCGCCTTCACCGCCTATTCCAACGCCGCCTTCGGCGTGGACCGCGTCGTGGCGCTGACCGCCGATGGCCGCGGCTGGGCCTGGCACGCGCTCAACGATTGCGGCGACCGCGCCTATGACGGCACGCCCGTGGGCGAAGAATGCCCGGACCGCGCCACCTTCCAGCCGCTCACCGAAGGAAGCCTTTGATATGCCCGACCTTCTGATTGAGCTCTTCTCGGAAGAGATCCCCGCGCGCATGCAGACCCGTGCCGCCGCCGACCTGAAAAAGCGCGTCACCGATGGCTTGGTCGAGGCGGGGCTGACCTATGCGGGCGCCGTGGCCCATGCCACGCCGCGGCGCCTGACGCTCGCCATCTCGGGTCTGACCGATGAAAGCCCGACCACGACCGAAGAACGTCGCGGCCCCCGGGTCGACGCGCCCGAAAAGGCGCTGGCCGGCTTTCTGCGCGCCACAGGGCTGACAAAAGACCAGCTAGAGGTCCGCGACGACAAGAAGGGCCAAGTCTATCTGGCAAGCATCACCCGGCCCGGTCGCCCCGCCGCCCAGATCGTGGCCGAGGTCTTGGAGGCCACGATCCGCGATTTCCCCTGGCCCAAATCCATGCGCTGGGGGGCCGGGTCCTTGCGCTGGGTCCGCCCGTTGCGCCGCATCTTGTGCATCCTGACCCGCGAAGACGGGGCGGAAATCGTGCCCTTGGACATCGACGGCATCCCATCGGGCGACGTCACCGAGGGGCACCGCTTCATGGCGCCCACGCCCTTTTCCGTCACCTCGTTCGAGGATTACGAAGCCAAGCTGAAACGTGCCTTCGTGGTCCTGAACGCCGAGGAACGGGCCGACCATATCTGGCAAGACGCCACCAACCAGGCCTTTGCCGCGGGGCTTGAGGTGGTCGAAGACCGGGGCCTTCTGGCGGAAGTGGCGGGCCTTGTGGAATGGCCCGTCGTGCTGATGGGCGAGATCGGCGCCGACTTCCTGGACCTGCCGCCCGAGGTGCTTCAGACCTCCATGAAGGAGCATCAGAAGTTCTTTTCGGTCCGGGACAAAACGGGCCGCATCACCCGCTTCATCACGGTGGCCAATCGCGAAACGGCTGACAACGGCGCCACCATCCTGGACGGCAATGCCCGCGTCCTGTCGGCCCGCTTGGCGGATGCGAAATTCTTTTGGGAAAATGACTTGCGCAGCGTGAAGACTGTGGGCCTCGAAGGCATGGCCAAGCCCCTGGCTAACGTTACGTTCCACAACAAGCTGGGCTCCCAAGCTGATCGCATTGCCAGGATCGAGGCACTGGCCCGCGAGATCGCCCCGTTTGTCGGCGCCAAGCCCGATCTGGCAGCCGAGGCCGCCCGCATCTGCAAGGCGGATCTGGCCTCTGAGATGGTCTATGAATTCCCCGAATTGCAGGGGATCATGGGCCGCTACTATGCCCAGGCGGCGGGCCACAATGACGGCGTGCCCGAGGCGTGCGAGGAACATTATGCGCCGCTTGGCCCGTCCGACGATGTGCCGTCGGCGCCGGTTTCGGTTGCGGTGGCGCTGGCGGACAAGCTCGATACGCTAATAGGTTTTTGGGCCATTGACGAGAAACCAACGGGCTCGAAAGATCCATATGCACTAAGGCGAGCGGCATTAGGCGTTATCAGATGCCTGCTTCAACACCGTAGCTTTGGTCGGCTTCGAGACCATATTGATTTTGCGTTGCTAACGTTCGTTACGCAAAGAGCAAAATCTGCTAAAGCCTCACGCGTCGCGAGACATCCAGAAGACCCCCAACAAGCTGTTCTGATAAGTTTTGGCGCCGATGAAGTCGATGGCTATGATGGTGACAATGCCGTCCGAGCGAGCCTTAGCGATGGAACACTCTGTCTAATACCCGCTAACAGCCCAGACTCCGCGGCCTTCTACGACGGCAAAATCACTGAAATGGCGAAAGGTACTACACTAGTCGCCAGCCTCCTCTCCTTCCTCCACGACCGCCTCAAGGTCCATCTGCGCGACGAAGGCATCCGTCACGATGTCATCGACGCTTGCCTGACAGGCGAGCGCACCGATGATCTGACCGACCTTGTCGCCCGCGCGCGCGCCCTCAACGCGTTTCTCGGGACGGATGACGGGGAAAACCTGATCCAGGGATACAAGCGGGCGAAGAACATCCTGGACCAGGCCCAGGAAAAGGATGGGGTCGAATATTCCTACGGGGCCGACGCCAAGCTGGCGGAGACGGGCGAGGAGCAAGCGCTCTTTGCTGCGCTCGATGCCGCCCGCCCTGCTATCGACGGGGCACTCAAGGCCGAAGATTATGCTGCTGCCATGTCTGCGCTCGCCGCGCTCCGCGCGCCCATCGACGCCTTTTTCGAGGCCGTGCAGGTCAATTCCGAACACCAGGTGACTCGTCGCAATCGGCTGAACCTGCTGTCGGAGATTGTGCGCATATGCGAAGGCATCGCCGATCTCAGCCGGGTAGGTGCATAATTTCGGTGTACCGCGACTAGGACCCTGCGGCATACCATCTGGCAGAGCGAGATCTCAGCATCTCTGGGCTTGTCCGGCAGCGTTTGTCTGGTCCATCTTCCGCGCGACTGTAACACCGGGATGACAGTCCTTGCTGCGATGCAGCAATTCGCTATGCTGCGGGCGCGAGGTAATTGCCCATGCTTGAGACGCCAGGCTTCATCGAAGTCACGCCCACTGCCGACGTTCGGGCCGACCGCCACGGCAAACGTGCCAAATGCCTGCAACGGCTGATCCGCATGAAGCTGCCGGTCCCGCAGACGGTGGCAATCCCCTTTGATATCGTTCGCGAAATGGCCGATGGGCACATGCCCGATCTGGCCACGCTGATGGCCCTATTCGAAGGTCAGCCGATGCTGCTTTCGGTGCGCTCCAGCTCTGAGACGCCGGATTGGGGCGGGCCCGGGGCCGTGCTGAATATCGGCATGAATGACCGCGCCCACGCTTGGCTGTCCAACACGCTTGGCGACCGCGCCGCCGATACGATTTACCTGAGGTTTATCAGAGCCTTCGCTATCGATGTCATGCGCCTTGATGAACAGCCCTTCATGGAGGCAGCAAGCCCCGCCGAAGCGCGCGAAGTCTACGAATCCGAAATGGATGAACCGTTTCCCCAGGACCTGGTGCAGCAACTTCGCGCCGTGCTGCAAAGCATGGCGCGCGCCTGGGAAGGCACCTCTGCCCGCCTGCTGCGCCAAGCCCAAGGTGCCCCCGCCGATGCCGGTTTGGGTCTTGTCGTCCAACGCATGGCGCAGGGCATGGGCCCCGGCCAGTCGGGCGCGGGCGTCGTGCAATTCGTGGACCCTGCCACCGGCGAGCCGCAGGTGACGGGCCGCTATATGGGTCAGGCCATGGGCCGCGATGCGCTGCGCGCCAAAGACAAGGCCATCTATCTGCGCCGCGACCCGCGCGGTCGCTCGCTGGAGGAATTGCTGCCCGAGGTCTATAGCGAACTTCTTGAAATCGGGGATCTTTGCCGCCGCCAATTGCGCGAAGAGATGCAGGTGGAATTTACCATCGACCAAGGCCGCCTGGCCATTCTCGACGCCGTGCGCTGCCCGCGCGAGCCCCGCGCATCAGTAGCCATCGCAACGGCTTTGGCCCGCGACGGGATTATCCCGCGGTCCGAGGCCCTGCTGCGCATCGCGCCAGGCACCGTCGCCCGGCTGCTGCACCGCCAAGTTGCCGATGGCGCCGAACGCGTTGTGCTGGCGCGCGGCATCGCGGCCTCGCCCGGGGCGGCCTCTGGCCGGCTGGTCTTCGATTCCGCGGCAGCCCAGGCCGCCCAAGCGCGGGATGAGGCCTGCATTCTGGTGCGCCGCGAAACCACGCCCGACGATGTGCGCGGCATGCACGCCTCTGATGCTGTCCTTACGGAACGCGGCGGCAGCACGTCCCACGCCGCCGTCATCGCACGCGGCCTTGGTCTGCCTTGCGTCACCGGCGCCACCGGCCTGCGTGTCAGCCACCGCGGGCGCAGCCTAACCCTGCCCGGCGGCCGCATCCTGCGCGAAGGCGACGAAGTGACCATCGACGGCTCATCCGGCGAAGTGCTCGACGGTGCGGTCCCCACACGCGAGCCCACGCTGGACGGCGCCTTCGGGGATCTGATGGCTTGGTCCGACGCGGTGCGCGATATCGGGGTACGCGCCAATGCCGACACCGTGGCCGACGCCACCCTGTCGCGCACCTTTGGCGTCGATGGCATTGGGCTGTGCCGCACCGAACACATGTTCTTTGAGACCGGGCGCCTGACCGTGATGCGCGAGATGATCTTTGCCGAAAGCTCGGAAGATCGCGCCGCCGCGCTGGAGCGCTTGCTTCCAATGCAACGCGCGGACTTCACGGAGCTTTTCGGCCTGATGTCCGGCCTGCCCGTCTGCATCCGCCTGCTGGACCCCCCGCTCCATGAATTCCTGCCATCGGAAGGCGAAGGCATACGCGCGCTTGCCGAAGCGCTGGATCTGCCACTGTCGGAGGTGAAGGGCCGGATTGAGGCTTTGCAGGAATATAACCCCATGCTTGGCATGCGCGGCGTTCGTCTGGGCATCGCGGTGCCCGAGATCTACGAAATGCAGGCCCGCGCCATATTCGAGGCCACCGTGGCTGCCCAGGAAGACGGCGCCGTGGTCACGCCGGAAATCATGATCCCCCTTGTTACCGCCCGGCGCGAGGTGGAGCTGGTCAAGCGCCGCATCGATGCCGTGGCCGCTGCCGTGCGCGCCGAAACCGATAGCGATTTCGACTTCAAGCTTGGCGTCATGGTCGAAACACCTCGTGCCGCGCTGCGTGCCGGCGAAATCGCGGAAACCAGCGCGTTCCTCAGCTTCGGCACCAACGACCTGACGCAGATGACCTATGGGCTGTCCCGCGACGATGCGGGGCGCTTCATGTCGGCCTATGTCAATGAAGGCGTCTATGCCGAAGACCCGTTCGGCCAATTGGATGTGGATGGTGTGGGGGAGTTGTTGCTATTGGGCGCCTCGCGGGGGCGGCAGGCCCGACCGGACGTCACCTTGGCGCTTTGCGGCGAACATGGCGGCAATTCGGAATCCATCGCCTTCTGCCGGTTGGCCGGCTTCGACTATGTGTCGTGCTCTCCTTTTCGTGTGCCGGTCGCTAAATTGGCCGCTGCACAGGCCACATTGCTGGGTCAACCAAAAGCAAAATAATGCCGATGACGTTCGGGAATGGGCGATTTTTCGCAACAATAACGACAAAAATTAGCCGCCTTTAACATAATAACGGAATTCTCTCGGTTGCGTTACCGATCCGTTACAGGCACCACCCCTGCAGACAAATGGGTAGGGCGTTTACGGAGTAGAAACCCGCAAAGGGTACACCCGGGCACGCCCAGACGAATGGGGAACGAACTTACATGCGTAACATGTTTAACGCGGCCAAAATGGCTGCGCTGGGTGGACTTGTGTGCTTCGCGACGCAGGCTCAATCTCAATCGCTCGCTCCGATGCATGGTGGTGTCGGCACCGCCGCCTTCGCGAAACTGGCAAGCTTGGGGCCGATCGATGACCTTGATCACGGCGGCGGCTTTCTGGGTAGTTCCGCGCGCCCGCTCTTTGAACGCGGGACCCGCGGCCTGACGTCAGCGCCGCAAGCGGGGATGAATCCCGACGCCGTGGACACGCTGCCATCGGCGACCGGCAATGCCCAATGGCGCTGCTTGACGGAAGCGATCTATTTCGAAGCGCGGGGTGAGCCTGTGGAAGGGCAGATCGCCGTGGCTGAAGTGGTGCTCAACAGGGTCGATAGCGCCCGCTACCCCGACACGGTCTGCAAGGTCGTCAACCAGGGGACGGGGCGGCTTCACGCCTGCCAGTTCAGCTATACCTGCGATGGAGAACCTGAGGCGATCACCGAACCCAAGGCTTGGGATCGGGCTGGCAAGATCGCCCGTGCCCTGATGGATGGCGCCCCGCGCACGCTGACGGCCGAAGCCACACATTACCATGCCGACTACGTGGACCCTTACTGGAACAAGGTCTATCCGCGCACGACAAAGGTCGGTCAGCATATCTTTTACAAGCAGATACCAGGCGCCTGACGCCCCTGCCCTGCAATGTCGCGAAGCGCCTCCGAACCGACGGTTCGGGGGCTTTCGTTTGTTCGCGTGTCGTGGTCTGAGGGGGCCAATTCACGACCCAGAGTCGGAGGCTTTGATGTCCGCCCGCCCCGCCCCAGCCGCCGATCAGGAGGCGCTGCGCCTCGCCTTCGCCGCCCCCTTGGACCGCGCCCGCGCCGAAGGCCGCCCACTCGACCGCATTTCGCTGCGCGACCACATCCGCGACGTCGAAATCGGTGCCTTTCAGGCAGAGCGCGGGGTCACCCAACGCATCCGCTTCGACATCGTCGCCGAGGTCACACCCGAGCCAGAGGCCGTAGCGGGTGACGATGTGGACGGTATTCTGTCTTACGACACGCTGATCGACGCGATCGGGTTGGAACTGGCTGCCGAGCGCCTCAACCTGCTGGAAACCTTGGCCGAACGCATCGCCGCCCGGGTACTGACCCATGACCGCGCCGCCCGTGTCTTCGTGCGGATCGAAAAGCTCGACCGCGGCCCCCATGTGCTGGGGGTGGAAATCGTCCGGTCCCGCGCAAGCGCCGCGGCCCTACCTTCGGAGGACGACACACCCCGGCCACGTGTGTTGCTTCTGGCGCCCGAGCAGCAAGACGACCCCGACCTGCCGCCCCTGCTTGACCGCCTGGCCGCCGACCCCATTCCCACGATCCTGATCGCTAGCCCTGATTTTCCCACCCCAGACGCTATCCATCCCCTGGCAGCACGCCGCATCGCGCTTCTGGCTCTGGAGCAGGCAGCCTGGCGCCTTGCTGCGCAAGATCCGCGTTGCATCGTGGTGGATAGTCGGACCGAAATCGACTGGTCCCTGCGCCAGGGCGGCCTGACGGTCTGGGCGCCTTCGCGCATCGTGCTCGACGCAACCCAGGGGCCCGTCGACGTGGCGGCCACCACCCTCGCGCAATGGTTCGCCGCTGAGTTCGATGCAGTGGAGCTGGTCGCCACCACACCATTGGAGGGCGCGCGCCATGCCGCGTCCCTCGCCGCGATCTGATGCACTACGCCATCCCGCTGCCCCAACCCGGCGCAGATGGCCCTCGCCTTGCCGGTGGATGGCTGCGCTTTGACCGCGTGCGGCTGACCGAACGGGGCCGCGCCGACGAAATCGTCCCCGTGACCGAGTTGCCGCAGGACATGCTCGCCCCGCTAATTGCGCCGCGCACCAATGTGGCCGGGCTCGACATGTCCCAGCCCAACCTGATGGGCATCCTGAACGTCACGCCCGATAGCTTCTCGGATGGGGGTCAGTTCCTCAGCCCGTCGGCCGCACGCATCCAGGCGGAAGCCATGTCCGCCGCAGATATCCTCGACATCGGCGGCGAAAGCACGCGCCCTGGCGCCCGTGCCGTGGACGCGGATGAAGAATGCGCCCGCATCCTGCCGGTCATCGAAACGCTTGCCCCCGGGCGTCGCCTGTCGGTGGATACGCGCAAGGCCAAGGTGGCGCGCGCGGCCCTCGCCGCCGGAGCGGTGCTGGTCAACGACGTCTCGGGCATGGAATTCGACAGCGACATGGCGGCGACGCTTGCGCAGACCGGCGCGCCCCTTTGCCTGATGCACGCCCAGGGCACGCCAGAGACGATGCAGGACGACCCACGCTATTCGGACGTCGTTCTTGACGTGTTCGACGCCCTGCGGATGCGGATCGCCCGGGCCAGTGCAGCAGGGATCCCACATGAGCGGATCCTTGCCGATCCCGGGATCGGCTTTGGCAAGACGGTCAATCACAACCTTGCCCTGTTGAAAAACATGGCCGTCTTCCACGGCCTAGGCGTTCCGCTTCTGCTGGGATGTTCCCGCAAGAGTTTCATCGGCGTGGTTGGCGATGCGCCTGATCCCGCCCAGCGGATGCCAGGGACTCTGGCCGTCACGCTGTCAGCCGTGGCACAAGGGGTGCAGGTCCATCGTGTGCATGATGTGGCCCAGGTCGCCCAAGGCATTGCGCTCTGGCAGAAGGTGACAGGAGTAAACGAGTGACAAAACGGCTTTTCGGGACAGATGGCGTTCGCGGCCTTGCCAATCACGGCAACATGACCGCGGAGATGGCGCTGAAGTTAGGGGCCGCGGCGGGGCGCTACTTTCGCCGCGAAGGGTCGGGGGCAAGTACCGCGCACCGCGTTGTCATTGGCAAGGATACCCGTCAATCGGGCTACATGTTCGAAAACGCTCTGACCGCGGGACTGACATCGACCGGGATGAACGTGCTTCTGTTGGGCCCGGTGCCCACGCCCGCCGTGGGGCTGCTGGCCCGGTCCATGCGGGCCGATCTGGGCGTGATGATTTCGGCCAGCCACAACCCCGCCGACGACAATGGCATCAAGTTCTTCGGCCCTGACGGCTTCAAGCTGTCCGATGAGGCGGAGGCTCAGATCGAGGCGCTGGTGACCGAGGGCGTGGCCTTGGCCCAGGCTGAAAATATCGGCCGCGCCAAGCGCATTGATGACGGGCTGGGTCGCTACATCGAATATGCCAAGACCACCGTGCCCGCGGGCATGACGCTGGACGGGCTCAAGGTGGTGATCGACTGCGCCAATGGGGCCGCCTACCGCGCCGCGCCCGAGACGCTGGCCGAACTTGGCGCCGAGGTCATCCCCATCGGTGTGGGCCCCAATGGGCGCAACATCAATTATCTCTGTGGCTCCACCCAGACAGATGCCTGTGCCCGCGCCGTCGTCGAACATCGCGCCGATGTGGGCATCTCGCTGGACGGAGATGCGGACCGGGTCATGATCTTGGACGCCGACGGCAAGATGGCCGATGGCGACCAACTCATGGCGTTGTTCGCCGACCGCTGGAAGGCGGAAGAAAAGCTGCGCGGTCAGACCCTAGTGGCTACCGTGATGTCCAATCTAGGGTTGGAACGGCACTTGGGCGATCACGGCATCACGCTGCACCGGACCAAGGTGGGCGACCGCCACGTGGTCGATGCCATGCGCCGCGGCGGCTACAATCTGGGCGGTGAGCAATCGGGCCACATTGTCATGACCGATTACGCCACCACCGGCGATGGGATGATCGCAGGTCTGCAATTCCTGGCCGAGATGATCCGCACGGGACGCGCCGCGTCGGACCTGATGCACAGCTTCGATCCCGTGCCCCAGCGGCTGGAGAACGTGAAATTCGGCCTGGGCACCGCGCCCCTGGATCTGGACGCTGTCAAGGACGCCATCGCCGAGGCCGAGCGCCTGCTGGGCAATCGCGGTCGCCTTCTGATCCGGCCTTCAGGGACGGAGCCCCTGATCCGCGTGATGGCGGAATGCGAGGATGAGGCGTTGTTGCATACGGTGGTCACATCCGTGGCCGACGCGGTGCGCGCGGCGCAGTGAAGGCAGCCGGGGGGCCAGCCCCCCAGACCCCCCGGGATATTTTTGCCAGGAAGAATGGGGCGGGTCAGGTAAACCCTGCGCCGAGGCCCAGGATGGCGGCGAGAGCAAGCGTTTCAAAGAGCCCGCGTTTCAGCGCCAGGAGCCAGATCAGAGCGAAGGTGGCAAGTACCAGGGCCACGGGGTCAAGCGATGCAAGCTCGGGGATTGGTGGGCCCGCGCCATCGGAGACTCGGGTGAAGATCACGTGGATCGCAAACCAGAGCGACAGGTTGGCGATTACGCCCGCCACCGCAGCCGACACCATGTTGAGCGCACCGCGCAGGCGGGGATGGCCGGTCAAACGCTCCAAATGCGGGGCGCCTGCGAAGATCCACAAAAAGCAGGGTACGAAGGTGGCCCAAAGCGTCACGCCCGCCGTGGCGATGGCGATGGGCCAACCGCCTGCTTGGGCGCCGCCCAGCCAGCCGGTGAACACAGTCACCAAGATCAGCGGCCCCGGCGTGGTTTCCGCCAGGCCCAACCCGTCGATCATCTGATCGGGGCTGAGCCAGCCCTGGGCGTCGACCGCAATCTGGGCCAGGGCGGCCAGCACGGCATAGGCCCCGCCGAAACTGACCGTAGCGAGCCAACTGAAGAACAGGCCCGCCTCGGCCGGAACGGAACCCGGAGCCAGCGCCATGAGGGCCAGGAGCGGCGCCCACCAGATGGCGAGCCAGAGCACCACGGTGCCAACGGTTGTTTGCCACGGGACGGGCGCGGCGGGCGCGGCGCCAGTGGCACCACCGCGCAGAAGGCCGATGGCCAGTGCCGTGACCAACACTGCCCAAAAGGGCAGGTTGAATGCGAAGAGCGCGGCAAAGGCCCCGACCGCCACCGCGATGGAAAGCGGGCCCTGTACCGCCTTGGCCCGCAACTTCCAAAGCGCGCCTGCCACGATGGCCAAGGCAGCGGCTTTGATGCCTAGAAAAGCAGCCTCCACCAGCGGCAGGCGCCCGAAGCTCAGATAGGCCGCGGCCAACACCATCATGACCAAAGCGCCCGGCAGCACGAATAGAAGCCCCGCCAGAAGCCCCCCCGCCCAGCCGCGCAGGCGCCAGCCAGCGAAGGTGGCAAGCTGCATGGCCTCTGGCCCGGGCAGCAAGGTGCAAAAGCCCAGGCCGCGCAGGAAAGTGTCTTCGTCGAGCCAGGCAGAGCGCTCCACCAATTCGCGATGCATCAGCGCGATCTGCGCGGCGGGTCCCCCGAAGCTGAGCAGGCCGATACGTCCGAAGACGCGGGCCATTTCGGACAAGGGCACGCTCATCCCGCGGCCTTGCTGGCCAGGAGATCGTCAACGAGATCGAGGGCCGCGACGGGGTCAGGGTTGCGTGCAAGGCGGCCATCTAAAAGGTGTTGAAGCGGGCTGGCGCCACCTTGCAAGCGGGCAAGTACCGGGTGCGTGAGGCCGGACCCACGCGCGATGTCGGCGGCGCTGGTCGGCAGCCGGGCGGCGTCCCAAACGCGCGCCGCAGCAGAGAGTTGGTCGCGGGCGACAGCGAGAGTGTGGGCCTCACGATCGACAAGCCGCAGGAGGGTCCAGAGCGCTTCCAACTCCGCCCAGCATGGGTCCAGCGGCACAATCCAGCGTGGCGTGGCGTCAAGTGCAACCGTGGGACGGGACTGGGCGACCCAGGCAAGATGCCCGCCGAAAAGGGCCCGCGCGTCCGCACCCCGCTGTCTGAGGAGAGAGGCTGCAAGCTGGCTGATCTTTCCGCCCTTTTGGCAGTAGACGACGACAGGTTCGACAAACGGACCTGCATCAGCAAGTGCGTCAAACGACAGGCGGCGCGCGCCCGGCAGCCGGGTTGGGTAGGCGGATGCGTCTGCATCTATGCGCAGGTCCAGCACGACGGGCGCGTTCGGCAGGTGCAGGCGCGGCGCAAGGGCGTCGGGGGTGATAAATGGATCGGCCATGGGGCATCCTCCGCAAGAACGGTGACAAGGATGCGACGCTTGGGCCGGGGCCTGATGGGGTGCTCGCGACCCCGCGCCAAAGTGGCTAGCGCGGGGCGGGGTCGAGGGTCAACCGGGATGGACGAGCGTGCCGAAGAGCCGAGGCTCCAACGTATCGGCCGCAAAGAGGGGGCCGGAAGTCAGGACGGACACGGCATCGTGGCTGTGCAAGCTTTCCTGGTGAGAGGCCACGACGCGGAAATCGCCGCTGCCCACCAAAGCTTGCAGGCCTTCCGCGAAGAGCCGCGCGGCGTCTTCGACAAAGATCGGATTGGCGGCATTGAGTTCGGCGAAGGCCTGTTCGTCTTCGCGCTTCACCATGACCTGGGTTTCCGTCGGCACCTGGCGGCGACACATCTCAATGATGTCCTCAGTCATCAAATCGCCCGTAACCTCGACCGACAGTCGCGCGACGGAGCGTTGGGAATGGGGCGTGGCAAGCTGGCCGCGGGTGCGACGGGCATGTTCGCTGAGTTCCAGCGAACAGGGACAGGTGGACGAATAGACGTAGTCCAGATGCAGCACGCGGCGGCGCGTTTGACCCGCCTGAATAACCTCCATGGCGATATCGTAATACTGCCAGCCCGACAGGCCCGAGCGAAGACTATCCACTTGCAAGGGCAGCGAAAAACGAAGCAGAAGCCGGGCATCGAAGCTTTCCAGGTCCGCCAGGTAATCGTCGAGCGCGGCATCGACCACGTCGAAGCCCATCTGCGCCTCGGCATGTTTGTAGAAGGACCGCATGATGCGGCTCATGTTGATACCCTTTTTACCCGCCTCCAGACTAACAGTGCCGGTCACCGACACCTCGGCCAAATGGGCGCCATCCCGCGTCGGGATGCTGAGCGGCAGGCGGAAATTCGAAATCCCCACATGTTGAATCGCCCGGTCCGTGCCCTTGATCAGGCTTGCGGGCCCGTTTTGCAGGTCGGGCAAGGTGGCGCGATAGGTGTCATCGGCCACATGATGGGGATAGATATTGGATAGGTCAGGATAAAACCCATCAACGGGGGTTTGCCCGCTGGCGGCGTAACGCTTCAGTAGATCGAGGGCGGCCTGGGCTTCCTGCTCGGTCGGCTGGCGGTCAATATCCGGTGCGTGGACGTTCATGTCGTCCCTCCCTTCGGTTCGCGCATGGAGCCGTAAGGTGGGCTTCTCCCCCCTTGGTGCCAACCCCTGGCCTAATCACTTACGCGGGAGGCGGCAGGTTGGATCAGATGTAAGCTATTGGGGGCGCTGCCCCCGCCCTCGCGAAGCGAGGACTCCCCCGGGATATTTCTGCCAGGAAGAAGAGAGGCGGCGTCAGAAAAGGTCGAATGCCATATGCGTGGAAGGGAGCGGGATGCCATCGCGCATTGTGGTGGCGTCGCCGGTGTCCTGCCAGCCGTGACGGGCGAAGAAGGGGCGCGCCATGGCGCTGGCCCGCGTCGTAAGACGGGTGAGGCGGGTGGCGCGTGCATGGGTTTGCAGTGCCGTTAGCAGGGTATCGGCGGTGCCTTGGCGGCGCTCGGCAGGCAGGACATAAGCGAAGTCGAGATAGCCATCGGCGCGCAGGGTCATGAAGCCGACGAGGCTGTCTTCGCGGGTGGCGACCAGGATGTGTTGGTCAGCGAGGCGGACCGCGAACGCCGCGGGCGTAGGCGGCGCGGGCAGCCAAGCGCGGCGCTGGGCGGCGCTGTAGCGGGGTGCGGCGCCCTCCTGGACGCCGCGCCAGAAGATATCGGCCAAGGCGGGCATGTCGGCGGGCCCGCCCTGGCGGATGTCAGGCATGGGCCAGGGCGGCCAGGATATCGTCCAGCAGATCGCGCGGGTCCTCCAACCCGCAAGACAGGCGTATCAGGCCCGGCGTGATGCCCAGCATAGCCTTCTGATCGTCCGGCAGGCGCTGGTGGGTGGTGGTGGCCGGGTGGGTGGCGATGGATTTCGCATCGCCCAGATTATTGGAGATGATGATCACCTCCAGCGCGTTCAGGAACCGAAAGGCGGCATCCTTGCCGCCCTTGAGGTCGATGGAAAGGACGGTGCCCCCCTGCTCCATCTGGGCGCGGGCCAACGCGGCCTGGGGATGGCTGTCCAGGTGGGGGTGGATGACGCGGGTGAGCTTATCATGGGGGCTGAGTTCAGCGGCCAGGAACGCGCAGGTCTCGGCCTGGGCGCGCACGCGCAGGTCCATATGTTCCAGCCCCTTGAGCATCACCCAGGCGTTGAAAGGGCTCATGGAGCCGCCGGTATGCTTCAGGAAAGGTTCGGCGGTTTTGCGCACGAAATCCTGGCTGCCGCAGATCACGCCGCCCAGGCAGCGCCCCTGCCCGTCCACATGTTTGGTGGTGGAATAGACAACCACGTCGGCGCCCAGATCGACGGCGCGGCTGAAGGTCGGGGTAGCGAAGACGTTGTCGACGATAACGAGCGCGCCCACCCCATGGGCCAGATCCGCGACGCCAGCGATATCAACGACCTCCAAGGTGGGGTTCGACAGGCTTTCGAAGAAACAAGCGCGCGTATCCGGGCGAATGGCGGCTTCCCACGCCGCCAGGTCGGTGCCGTCGATCAGCGTCACTTCGACCCCGAAGCGGGGCAGAATTTCATCCACGATGTAAAGGCAGGATCCGAAAAGCGCACGCGCCGACACGATGTGGTCGCCCGCCTTGAGCATGGACATCAGCGCGCCGTTGACGGCGGCCATGCCCGACGCGGTGGCGAAGGCATCTTCGGTGCCTTCGAGCGCCGCAATGCGGTCTTCGAACATTGCCACGGTGGGGTTGCCGTAGCGCGCATAGATGAATTCTTCGCGCCCGGCCTGCAAAAACCGCGCCTCAGCGGCTTCGGCGCTGTCATAGACGAAGCCCTGGGTCAGGAACATCGCCTCGGACACTTCGCCATATTGCGAGCGGCGCGTGCCCGCATGGACGGCGCGCGTGCGCGAGGCACGAGGTTTGGAGGGGGTGTCTTTCACGGGTCGGTCTCCTTCAAGCCGATGATCATGCCGGTTGGGAAGGAGGGGTCTATCACCCCGACCTCTTTAGCGGTTTTTCGTCCGGGCCTCGCCGGTCGGAGGGCCGCAAGCTGGCACAAATCCCCTCGCGTGTTGGCGTAGCCGCAGTGCGGCGAGGGGTCAAGGTGTGTGCGGTCGCAGAGGCCGGGAGGGGAGCGATCATTATTGCAGTGTCATGGGTTTTCAACTCGGGACCGGGAACAAAAACGGCGCCATCCAAGTCATGGGATGTCGCGGGCATGAGAACACTAGATGGAGGTCGACGGATCGACATATGTGCCTCACATGCGCCTTCGTCGCGCGGTCTGTGTTCGGTCAAAGGCTGCACGCGTTGTCGATCACGCCTGCCCTTTTGATCGAGTTCAAGGATGCCCCTCGCGGGTCGGTTTGGTTTGGGGACATCTCCGGCAACCGCAAGACCCGGTCCTTTGGGCGATGGACTAGAAAAGACGGTAGTTTCACATTTTCGGGAGATCGACAAACCCGCGCAGGTCTATTCCGTGATCCAGAAGACCAAGCGGGGCGATGCTTCAACGGTTTGTTACGTTTGCGGCGCGCGCTCGTGCGGATCGATCGAGGTCGTCCGCCGGATGCAAGGAATCAGGGTGCAGTGACGATCCCCCAAGAACATTGACCGACATACCGAGTAAGGTCTCTTTTCGCTAGATATCAGCCTCAAGGCCGCAGAAGGAACACTGCAAATTCAGGGCCCCCGGCGCGTGACTGACTGCTGCGAAGTTGTGTCCACCAGGGGCGGGAAGGTACGCATATCACAAAACCAGAGACCACAGCCCCAAATGGAGCCCGCCCATGACCGACCCCATCGACCTGCATTACTGGCCCACGCCCAATGGCTGGAAGATCTCCATCGCGCTGGAAGAAATGGGGCTGCCTTATCGCACGCACTTGGTGGATATCGGCAAGGGTGACCAATTCGACCCCGATTTCCTCAAAATCGCGCCCAACAACAAAATGCCCGCCATCCGTGACCCGAACGGCCCCGATGGCACGCCCATCGCCATCTTTGAAAGCGGGGCGATCCTGCAATACCTCGCGCGCAAGACTGGGCGCTTCGGCGGCGGGGATGAGCGGACGCGCATCGCGGTCGATCAATGGCTCATGTGGCAGATGGGCGGCTTGGGGCCCATGGCGGGGCAGACACACCATTTCCTGAAATACGCGCCCCGCATGAATCCAGCCCAGGACCTGCCCTATGCCAAGGACCGCTACCGCAGCGAGACCGCGCGCCTTTACGGTGTGCTCGACCGGCAATTGGCGGACAATCGCTTCGTGTCTGGCGACGCTTATTCCATTGCCGATATGGCCATCTGGCCTTGGGCGTCACTGTGGGAAGGGCAGGAACAGACGCTGGAAGACAAACCCCACTTGGCACGTTGGCTGGATGAGATCTGGGACAGGCCCGGCGTCAAGGCGGGCCGTTCGCTCCATGCCGATCTGCGCAACGATCCGGTGCCCGATCGCGCCACCCGCGAATTGATCGGGCGCAGCACCGGCTGAAGGCTGGCAGTCGCGCGCGCCCTTGGGTAACGTGCGCCGGAACGCCATGGGGGAATGACGTCCGATGACGACCGGAGTGCAGAAGATCGCCTTCGCCGCTCTTGCCGTGCTTGTGGCATTGGCAGGGTCCGGCGTGCTTGACGGCGCAGGGCTTTAGGCCATGGCGAAACGGTTTGGCGGCAAGCATTCACCCGGTGGGGCAAGCGGCACGACCGCCCCTGCCCCGACCTTGCGCGCGCCGCTCAGGGGTCGCGCGCGGGTCCAGATCCTCATGGCATTGGCCCTTATCCCCGTGGCCACCGCCTTTGCCCAGGATGGGGCCATCGCCTTGGGCGCCAACCTGCTGGCGGGGGCCGCGATTTTCGGCGGCGCCCTGCTGACGCGGGAAGGGTTGAAGGCCGAAGCCGCCTGGATGGAACGGAAGGTCGCCCGCCGCCCCGCCATTCCCCGCAAGATCTTCGGCGCGGCCGCGGTCGGCGCGGGCGTGATGCTGGGCGCGATGACCGGGCTCGATGGCATCATCGCGGGTGTCGCCTATGGCGTGATCGCGGCGGGGCTGCATTTGGTGTCCTTCGGACTCGACCCGATGTCGGACAAGGGGATGGAGGGCGTGGATGCCTTCCAGACCGAGCGTGTCGCCCGCTCCATCGAAGAGGCCGAGAAGCATTTGGAAGCCATGTCCGACGCCGTGCGCCGCGCCCGCGACCGGGAGGCCGAGACCCGCGTCGCCCGCCTAGCCGAAAAGGCCCGCGTGATGTTCCGCGCCATCGAAGACGACCCGCGCGACCTGGCCACGGCACGCAAGTTCCTGGGCGTCTACCTGGTGGGCGCGCGCGACGCGACGGCCAAGTTTGCCGATCTTTACGCCCAGACCAAGGATGCGGTCGTGAAGGCCGAATATTTCGCCCTGCTCGACGATCTGGAACAGGGGATGGACGCGAAGCGCGAAACGCTTCTTGTAACCGACCGCACCGATCTCGATGTGGAGATAGAAGTCCTGCGGGACCGACTGAAACGAGACGGATTGACCGTCCGAGACTGACACGGGGAGACCGACACGCATGTTCACCACCACTCGCCAGAAGGCTGCCGAAGACACGGCCGAAGTCGCTCAGGTCACCGCCGTGGCGCTGCCAGAGCCTGGCACCGACATTGTTCCGCTGGAAAAGGCGCCCGAACCCGTGGCCGCCGAAATCCGCACGCGGATGGACGAGTTGGACATGTCCGACACCAATTCGATCATCGGGTTCGGGTCTGCCGCCCAGACCGAGTTGCAGCAAATCAGCCAAGCCATGCTGGCCGACGTCAAGAACAAGGATGTGGGCCCGGCAGGCGACGCACTGCGCGGCATGGTCACGACCATCCGCGGCTTTTCGGTCAGCGAGTTGGACGTGCGGCGCAAACGCTCCTGGTGGGAAAAGCTGCTGGGCCGCGCCGCGCCGTTCGGAAAGTTCATCGCCCGCTTCGAGGAAGTGCAGGGCCAGATCGACCGGGTGACCGATGACCTGCTCAAGCACGAACACGTGTTGCTCAAGGACATCAAGTCGCTCGACAAACTCTATGAGAAGACGCTGGAATTCTACGAACAGCTCGGGCTTTACATCGCTGCCGGGGAAGCCAAGCTGGCCGAGCTTGATGCCGACACCATACCCGCCAAGGAAAAGGCCGTGGAGGTGCTGCCCGAAGACGAAAAGATGATCGGCTCGCAGGAGTTGCGCGACCTGCGCGCGGCGCGCGACGACCTGGAACGCCGCGTCCACGACCTGAAGCTGACACGCCAGGTCACGATGCAGTCTTTGCCATCGATCCGGCTGGTGCAGGAAAACGATAAGAGCCTTGTGACCAAAATCAACTCCACCTTGGTCAACACGGTTCCACTTTGGGAAACCCAGCTTGCCCAGGCTGTTACGATCCAACGTTCACGTGAAGCGGCTGAATCGGTGCGCAGCGCCAACGATCTGACCAATGAGCTTCTGACAGCCAACGCCGCCAACCTTCGGGAAGCCAACGCCGTCGTGCGCCAGGAAATGGAGCGGGGCATCTTCGACATCGAAGCCGTGCGCAAGGCCAATGAAGATTTGGTCGCCACGATCAATGAATCCCTGCAAATCGCCGATGAGGGCAAGGCCCGCCGCGCCGCCGCGGAAGAAGAACTCCAGAAGATGGAGACGGAATTGCGCGACACCCTGGCCAGCGCCAGCGCCCGCGGAACGGGCACGGGCGACACCGCAGGCAAGTCGGTCCCCGCGGCGTGATCGGTAGGCTGTTTCTGGCAGCGGGCGTGTTGGGGTTGGCGGCGTGCCAGCCCAGCACAACACCGCCCGTGACCGCGCCCCCCGCGGTCGTGGCCCCGCCTCCGGGGCCAGAAGTCACGAGCGCGCTTCCCTCGGAAGAAAGCCAGAAACTCGCCCTCTTCTATCGCCGCCTTGAACAGCGCCTGCTGGCCGAAGGCTTGCTCCGCCAGGATGGCGGTGGCGTGGACACGATTTACGACGCCGATACGCTGACACGAAACTTCGAACGCATCGCACTCTTTTCGGAATATGTGCAGGTGGGCGGGCGCTACGTGGCGCAGCAAAGCCGGGCACAATTGCGCCGCTGGCGCGCGCCCGTCCGCGTTGAGCTGCATTTCGGCGACTCCGTCGACGCGGCCACGCGCGAAAGCGACACCGCCCGGATCGAAGCCTATCTGGACCGCCTGCGTGACGTCAGCGGCCACTCGATCCGGCTGGTGGAGGATGGGGGCAATTACCACGTTTTCGTCGCGTCGCTGGATGAACAGCGCGACCTGGGCCCGGCCATCAGCGCGGCAGAGCCCGCCCTGTCGCGCAACACCATCCGCGAAATCACCCAACTCAGCCGCTCTACCTATTGTGCGGTCTACGCGTCTGCGGATGCCAACCGGCCCTTCACCTATGTCTCGGCCATCGCCTTCATCCGGTCCGAACATCCCGATCTGATGCGGCTGTCCTGCTACCATGAAGAACTGGCCCAAGGTCTGGGTCTGGCAAATGACAGCCCCACCGCGCGCCCTTCCATCTTCAACGATGATGAGGAATTCGCGCTTCTGACCAGCCATGATGAGCTTCTGCTCAAGATGCTCTATGATCGCCGCCTGCGCCCCGGCATGACCGCCGACCAGGCCCGCCCCATCGTCCGTGAGATCGCGGCAGAGCTTTTCAGCCCCGGCCCCGTCTGACGTTATCCAACGAGGTATCCATGCCCATCTTCGACTTCCTGTCCGGCCAGTTCATCGACGTCATCGAGTGGACGGACGATACCCGCGACACGCTGGTCTATCGCTTCGAGCGCCATGGCCACGAGATCAAATACGGCGCCAAGCTGACGGTGCGCGAAGGCCAGGCGGCGGTCTTCATTCATGAGGGCCAGTTGGCCGATGTGTTCATGCCCGGGCTCTACATGCTTGAGACGAACAACATGCCGATCATGACCACGCTTCAGCACTGGGATCACGGCTTCAAATCGCCTTTCAAGTCCGAGATTTACTTCGTCTCGACCACCCGGATGACGGATTTGAAATGGGGCACCAAGAACCCCATCACGCTGCGCGACCCGGAATTTGGGCCGGTGCGATTGCGGGCTTACGGCACCTACACGATCAAGGTCAGCGACCCGGCCAAATTCATGTCCGAAATCGTGGGCACCGATGGAGAGTTCACGCGCGACGAAATCCAGTTCCAGATCCGCAACATGATCGTCCAGGCCGCCAGCCGGGCGCTCGCTGCCAGCCGCATCCCGGTGCTCGACATGGCGGCCAACACAGACGATCTGGGAAAGATCGTCGCCGAGCAGATCAGCGCGACGATTACCGAGTACGGGCTGGTGGTGCCGGAACTGTACATTGAAAACGTTTCCCTGCCCCCCGCCGTCGAGGAGGCGCTGGACAAGCGCACCTCCATGGGCGTGATCGGCGATCTGGGCAAGTATCAGCAATTCGCCACCGCCGAAGCCATGCAGGCCGCAGCTTCGACGCCGAATTCCGGCATGGGCGCAGGCATCGGCATGGGTATGGGCATGGGCATGGCCCACGGCATGGCGCAGGCCGCCACCGGCCCTTGGGGCCAGGCCACCGCCGCCGCCCCGGCTGTCGCTGCACCGCCGCCGCCCCCACCCCCGCCGGTGGAACATGTCTGGCACATCGCCGAAGGCGGCCAGACCACCGGTCCGTTTTCCAAGGCCGCGCTTGGCCGCATGGTGACCGAGGGCAAGGTGACCCGCGAAACCTTTGTCTGGACCCAAGGCCAAGACGGCTGGATGAAAGCCGATGACGTGGATGAGCTGGCCCAGCTTTTCACCGTCATGCCCCCGCCACCACCACCGGGGGTCTGAGTGCCTGCGCGCGCGGGTTCGGCCACCACGAACGGGCGGCACAGGGCGTGCGCGCCCTGCGAAGGCCGTGACCCAACCAGACCCGCACCGAATACCGCGCCATGAAAGTCCCCACCGTCCAGCCGGAGCGTCCGCCCGAGATCCCCACCACCCAGGAACACCGCTTCCCTTGCGACAATTGCGGGGGCGACATGCGCTTCGATCCGGGCGATGACCGGATGATCTGTGACCATTGCGGCCATGCGGAACCCTTGGGCCGCGCCGCCCCTTCGGCCATTTCTGAGATCGACATTCGCGAGGGGCTCAACACAGCCAGCAGCGATGTGGAGACGGAAGAAACCCGCGTGCTGTCTTGCGACAATTGCGGCGCCCAGGTTGAATTCGACCCCGCGCTGCACGCCGCGGAATGTCCATTCTGCGCCACCCCTGTGGTGACCGATACCGGCACCAACCGCCATATCAAACCCGCCGCGCTGATCCCCTTCAATCTGGATGAACCCCAGGCGCACAAGGCCATGGATGATTGGTTGGGCAGGCTTTGGTTCGCGCCCAACGGTCTGCAGAAATACGCGCGCAAGGGCCAGAAGATGAACGGCATCTATGTGCCCTTTTGGACCTATGACGCCCAGACCGACACCGCCTATTCCGGCCAGCGGGGCGATGTCTACTACGTGACCCAAACCGTCATGCGCGATGGCAAGCCCACCAAGATGAAGGTGCCCAAGGTGCGCTGGACGCCCCGGCGCGGTCGCGTACGGCGCTTCTTCGACGATGTGACGGTGCTGGCCTCCAACTCCCTGCCCAAACGCCATACCGACGCCCTGGAGCCTTGGGATATGTCCGCGCTGGCCCCTTATGCCCCGCAATTCCTGGCGGGCTTCCGGGCCGAGGCCTACCGCGTCACCCTAGAAGAAGGCCTGACCGAAGCCCGTGCCCGCATGGACCGCGTCATCCAGCGCGATGTCCGCATGGATATCGGCGGTGATCAGCAACGCATCAATTCAATGGAAACAAAGCTTTCCGAGGTGACGTTCAAGCATGTCCTGCTGCCCGTCTGGGTCGCAGCCTACAAATATCGCGGACAATCCTATCGCTTCGTGGTCAACGGCCAGACCGGCCGCGTCCAGGGGGAGCGGCCGTATTCCGCCATCAAGATCGCGCTCGCAGTCATCGCCGCCCTGATCGTGGCGGGGATCGCTGCTGCGATCTACAGCCAGACGTAGGCGGGCGGGCTCCGGCGCGGTGCAAAGGCGACCCCACTCCATCCTTCGACCGCCTTGTATCCAGGTGCCCCCCCCAAGACGGCATAACCGGCATCTTGAAGACAGCACCGAGAGGCCAAGCCGCGCTCTGGCCCTGACCGCGCCCGCAGGCTAAAGCGTCGGTCGCAACCACCACATCGCGATGGTGGAAACGCGACCGGAGGGAGGGACGAATGATACTCTGCGCAGGCGAAGCCCTGATTGACATGCTGCCGCGCGACACGGCCGATGGCCCGGGCTTCTACCCCGCCCCCGGCGGTGCGGTCTTCAATACGGCGATCGCTCTGGGCCGCCTTGGCACGCCGGTGGCCTTCCATACTGGCCTGTCGACCGATCTGTTCGGCACCCGCCTTGCCGCGTCCCTGGACGCCTCCGGCGTGGAAAACCGCTGCGCCCTGTCCGACCGACCGACAACGCTGGCCTTCGTCACGCTTCACGACGGCCAAGCGCGCTACGCGTTCTACGACGAAAACACCGCTGGGCGGATGCTCTCGCCCTCCGACGCGCCGTCGCTTGACGGCATCGACGCGCTTTTTGTGGGCGGCATCTCCATCGCGGTGGAGCCCTGCGCACAGGCCTATGAAGGCCTCGCCATCGGGCACCAGCACCTGCCCATCATGCTTGACCCCAATATCCGGCCCGGTTTCATCGCGCATGAGCCGTTCTTCCGCGCCCGCCTTGCCCGGCTGCTGCGCGCCGCCGATATCGTGAAGCTGTCGGACGAGGATATGGATTGGCTCCGGCTCAGCGCAGATGAGGTACTCGATATGGGCGCCACGACGCTTTGCATTACCGAAGGGGCCAAGGGCGTCACTGCGATGACACGTGACGTGAAACTGCATGTCCCCGCCGCGCGTGTCGAGGTCGTCGATACCGTGGGCGCGGGCGACACGTTCAATGCAGGCCTTCTTGCCGGCCTTCACGATGCGGGCGCGCTCACCAAGACTGCCCCATCTGAGGACGCATTGCGCGCCGCCGTCGAGTTGGGGGTCAAGGCCGCGGCGATCACCGTCGCGCGCGCGGGCGCGAACCCGCCGCGCCGCGACGAATTGTGAAAACCATCCTGCAACGGGTCACCGAGGCGCGCGTCGAGGTGGACGGAAAGGTCGCGGGTCGCTGCGGCCCGGGCCTGATGATCCTGGTCTGTGCCATGCCCGGCGACGACACCGCGCGCGTCGACCGCCTGGCGCGGCGCGTGGCCAAGCTGCGCATCTTCCGCGATGAAGCGGGTCGCATGAACCGCTCGCTTCTGGATGTCGGCGGCAGCGCTCTGGTGGTCAGCCAGTTTACCCTGGCCGCTGACACGTCGAGCGGGACACGCCCCGGCTTTTCGCGTGCGGCCCCACCCGAAGAAGGCCGCGCTTTCTATGAGCACTTTGTAGAGACCCTGCGGGATGAGGGTGTGGAGGTCGGCACCGGGGTGTTTGGGGCTGAAATGCAGGTTCATCTGGTCAATGACGGGCCCGTCACGATCCCGTTTGAAGGGTAGTGCGATTTTCTGTCGAGGCGGGGTCGGGCCTCAGCTAGCGAATTCGGAGCGCCGTATGCCCGATTTCCAGGCGCGCAGGAGGGTCGCGGCATTGACCGCCGCGTCCTGCGTCCCGTCCAGTTCCACGTCATAGATCCGGCCCTGGTGGACCGTTTCAAAGTCATCCGCCGCGCTGCCTTGGCGGCGGTCACCCCGGGCGGCTTCGCGGCGGGCCAGTTCATCAAGGCCACAATGGACGCCAACGAACAGGACATCGAAGGGCGAAAACAGGTCCTTGAGGTCCGCGACCCAACCTGGCGTATCGAGGATATGTTCGAAGATCACATCGTTCCCGGCCGCTGCCGCCCCTGCGACAAGGCGATGCAGGCCGTCGAAAACGGTGGGGCGAATTTCGGCCCAGACCTTCGCCGAGACATCGGGCAGCGCGCCGCTATCACGCAGATGGTCAAGGGAAAGATGCCAGAGCGGCCCCGTCCATTGCGCGCGGAGCGCCTGCGCCAGCGTCGATTTCCCGCTACTGGAAGGCCCATGGAGGAAGATGATCGTCGCGAGTTTCACTGAAACCAGGCGCGCCAGCCATCCTGATAGGCGCGGGGTAGCGGATGGTCCGTAAGCGTGTTGACCGGCGCGCGCCGAGGACCGGTTTCCGCATCGAAGACTTGCGCGGCGTCCCAGACAGCAGGTGTCAGATAGCGCAGGCCTGAAGGATACTCCGCCTGCCGCGCGCGCAGCCCGTCTGGCCGCGCCAGCACGAAGCCCCATAACCCGAAGCTTGGGACGTAAGCGTTGTAGGGCGTCACCTGCCAGAGCGTGTCCAAAGTGGCGGTCGTGATCCAGAATGCCTCAGTCGCGAATAAGGGAGAGCTGCCTTGGGTCACGACAACCCCTTGAGCCGATAAACGGTCGCGCAGCTTGCGGTGAAACTCCACCGTATAGAGACGCGAGATCGACAGATTCTTGGGGTCGGGCAGGTCCAGGATGGCCACGTCATAGGCGCCCTCTGCCTGGTCCAGCCACGTAAACGCATCGGCATTGACGACATCCACCCGGGCATCGCGCAACGCATTCCCGTTCAGTGCGGCCAGCCTGTCCCGATCGCGGAACAGAGACGTCACGCGCGGGTCGATATCCACCAGCGTCACGGCCTCCACATCCGGCCAGCGCAGCACCTCGCGCACCGCCATCCCATCGCCGCCCCCCAGCACCAGCACCCGGGCGCGCCGCGGGGCCTGGGCCATGGCGGGATGGACCAGGGCTTCGTGGTAGCGGGCCTCATCGGCGGTATCGAACTGGATGGCGCCGTCCAAAAACAGGCGCGTGCGGTCGCGGTGCCGGGTGATGGTCACCTGGGCGTAGGGCGTGCGTTCGGAAAAGACGATTTCGTCGGCGTAAAGCCGGGCATCCAGTGCCGCCGCAATGGGCCCCGATGCAGCCAACGCGGTGGCGAGCAACAGGACCGAGCCGCCCCAGGCCGCCCACGTCCCGGGCCCAAGCTGCGCGCGAAACAGCCAAAGCGTGCCGCCCGCCACGGCCAGGTTCAACAGGCCAAAGACCAGCCCCGCCGCCACCAGCCCCAAATGGGGCACGATCAGCAAGGGGAAGGCCAGCGACGCCAGCAGCGCGCCGAGGTAGTCAACCGAAAGGACGTTTTCGAACCGGAAACGCCCCGCCCCGATGGATTTCAGAATGCGCGCCAGAAGCGGGATTTCCATCCCCGACAAGATGCCCACCAGGGCCAGTGCGCCGAACAAAGGCGCCGCCACCACGTCGGCCACCCCGTAGACCCAGAAGGTGGCCAAGGCCGCCGTGCCGCCGATCAGGCCCAGCCCGATCTGGGCGCGCACGAAGCCCACCACGGGGTCGGCCACGAAGCGCGACAGCCAGGCCCCCGCCCCCATGGCCGCCAGGAACACGCCGATGACGAAGCTGAATTGGCGGATCGTGTCGCCCAGAAGATAGCTCGACACCGTAGCGGCGATCAGTTCATAGATCAGGCCCGCCACCGCCACCACAAGGGTGGTGGCCAGCAGCCAGACCTCCGTGCCCCGTCGGGCGTGGATCACGACCGCAGCACCGCCGAGATGATGACCGCCAACGCGATGAAGAGCGCGCCCATGACCACGGCGATGGCGATGTTCTTTTCTTCCTCCAACTCCTTGCGGAGGCTGAAGGGGGTCACCGCCTCGATCAGCCACCAGCAGGCCAGCAGCAGAAAGAGGCCGAAGAACGTATAGAAGATCGTCGAGATGATCTCTGCGAACAGGATGCCTTCGAAGGCGCTCATGGTTGTCTCCCTTGCTTCATTTCACGCGGAAGCGGCCCAGGCCGCCCCCCGCTGACCCGCTGCGCACCGAGGTGGCCGCCACGGCAGCGCCCGTATCGCGGCTCACCAATCCCATCCCCGACCAGGAGGCCCAACCGGACCCGGCCAGCACACTGACCGAAGCGGCCACGACGATCAGACGCATCACCATGTCAATCCTCGCTCCAATCGCTGCCATGCCAGCGCAACAGCCGGTGGCGGAAGCGCTGCGTGGCCACCCAGACAAAGGCCAGGCCGAACCCCAAAGCCGCCAGCGCCGCCCAAACCGGGTTGGTCCGGCCTGTCTGCGCCATGACGCGCAGGGGCTCTCGCCGGGCCCCCCTGCTTTCGCCCTCGACTTCGATCTGCACCTGGAACGTCCCCGTCTGGGGTGGGCGGAAGCCAAGCGCGGTCGAACGGCTGCCTTCTGTCCAGGTGCCTTCGCTATCGCGGCCCGAATAGAAGCTGACAGACCGGAAAGTATCGGCCACAGGCGTTCCGTCGGGGGCGATCACCGTGATCCCCAGTTCCGACCAGGCGTTGCTGATGGCATGGCGGAAGTTCAGCGTGACGGGCCGGTCGACGCGGTCCACGTCGAAGGTCATCACCTCTGGCACCGCATTGCCGGGACCGTCGTAAAGGGTGACAGGGGCCGGTTGGACCAAAAGTGAAACCAGCGCCAACACAGCCGCCAGGCCGGCCATGCCCCCGAAGAAGGCCTTGTAGAACCACGACCCTTCCATGGCCTCGAAAGGTTGCAGCGGGTGGGTGCCGATGCGCTGCGGCGGCGCGATCCCGAAGGCCTCCGCGGCTTCGGGGCAGTAGCGCGTCACTTCCACCTCGCGCTCTTCGGGGCCTTGGACGAAGGCCAGCATGTTCGACGCAGCCCCGCCTGGCATCATGGTCACCGTGGTGCCGCGCGCGCCGCGCTTTGGGCGCCAGTTGAACTCGCCCTCCACGAAGTCTGTCCGCCATTCGGAGGTGGCGAAATACTTGTAGCGCTGCCCCCGCCAAGTCGAAGACGGCGGGACTTCCGACATCTCCACCCGGTGCGAGGTCACGAAACCGCCCAGCGGCCAATCCCGCACCTTGCGGGTAAAAAGCAGATGCCCGTCTTCCACCGTCAACCAGCCATAGCCGTGGGTGGGCGAATAGAGCATGTGATCAACCCAGTTCCAAAAATCGCCGCCATCGCGCTCCGACTTGCTGATGGTGCCTATGATAGTGAACTCAACCCCGTCGATGGTGCCCGTCTGGCCCAGACTGAAAGGGCTCGGCGGGCGCTTGACCTTGTCGTAGACCTCGATGACCCGATAGGCGTCCGACGCGTCCAGCGCCGCGCCGCAATACGAGCAGACCTTTACCACCACGCGCCCGCCGCCCAACACATCGAGTCCCGCGCCGCAATTGGTGCAGTCGATGGATTTAACCGTTCCGGTCATGCGGCACGCACGTCAAACGGGTCTATCCAGGCGCCGCGATACCAGGCCACACCGCCATCCCAGATCTCACCGGACACCAACTCCCCCCTCGCGCCGGTGAAGTTCGCGTAAAGGTGGGTGTCGCCGATGGCGACGGGCTCGGGCAGTTGACCGCGAAAGGCGGTGGCCTTGGCGCTGTTCACCTCGGTGCAGGAATAATCGCCGTCGATCAGCGTGAGCAATGCGCCGATGCGAAACAGCGCGCGGCCCGCATTGGCGGGCGCGGTCATGGGGCGCTGCAACACGACATCGCCTTCGTCGACGGAGACCCAAACAAGCTCCCCATCCAGGTCGCCGTGATATTCGTCCCAATGGCCTCGCCCGTAATCGTAGCGGACATGGCCCGAGGCGCGGAACAGGCCCGAGGGCAGTTGCACGCTGCGGCCCAGCCCGATCAATTCGGGCGCGTCCAGCATCTCCCCGGCCTCGCCCGCCTGGCGCAACACCGCGTCATCAAGCACGACCGACGCGCCGCAGAACTCGCAATTCACCATCCGGGCATGGGCCAGAAGCTCCGGCAGGGCGGCGCCGCAATTGGGGCAGCTACGGTCGGACACAGGGCAACAATCCTCAGGTCACTGGGCGGGGACGACGCCTTCTTCGTCCAGCATCTCGAAGGCATCGGCAAAGAAACTCTCGCTGCCGAAATTCCCGGATTTGAGCGCGATTGCAAGGCCATCGGGCGTGAAACACCAGGGCACGCCCGGCGCGATTTCCGGCCCGATGCGCAGGCTGTCAACGTCCAGCGCACGGGTGACCGCGCCCGAGGTTTCGCCACCGGCCACCACGATCTGTCCGATGCCCAACGCCTGTGCGTCCCGGCCCAGCAGGGCCAGCGCGTCTTCCACCAGGGCACCCGCCCGGGCCACGCCCAGCCTTTCCTGCGCGGCGGCGACGGCCTTGGGTTCGGCGGTGGCGAAGATGATCTTATCGGCCTCGGCGGGCTGCGCCTTTAGCCAGGTCCGCGCACCGTCGGGCCCATGTTCTGCCAATTCCAACGGGTCAAGGCGGTAGCCCACCCCCCGCTCCAGATAGGCGCCCACCTGGGCCCGCGTCATTGCTGAACAGGACCCCGACAGAACCAACCGCCCCGGGCCGGGCTTTGGCAATGGCGTGGCCTCAGTTCCGGCCATGGCGCCCGCCGCCTGCCACAAAGCGGGCAAGGGTTGCGCGATGGCCGAACCACCGCAGATCAACGCCATGTCCTGCACAGCCAAGGCTATGGTGGTCAGGTCCGCCGTCTCAATGGCATCCAGAACCACATGGCCTGACGCGCGCGCCAAGGCATCGCGCACCGCATCCGCCCCTGCCCGCAGCGTCGGGAACGCCACCAGCCCTGTAGGCCGCTGCACCTGCGGCGCCAAAAGCCGCTGCAAGTCGCTGTCGCGCATGGGCGTCAGCGGATGGTCCTTCATGGGGCTTTCGCTCAACATGTCTTCGCCCACAAACAGCTTGCCCATGAAGACCCGCCGCCCATTTTCGGGGAAGGCCGGGCAATGCACCGTCCGGTCCACACCCATATCCGACATCAGCGCGTCGGCCACCGGCCCGATATTGCCCCGCGCCGTTGAATCGAAGGTAGAGCAATATTTCCAGAACACCCGCGAAACACCCCGCGCCCGCAACCAGCGCAATGCCGCCCGGGCCTCAGCTACGGCATCTTCGGGCGGGACTGTGCGGATCTTGAGGGCAATCACCTCAAAGGGTGACAAGGCCGCGCCATCTTCCGGCACCCCAATGCGCAGCGTTACCGGCACGCCCGCGCGCGCCAGCATAGCCGCCAAGTCGGTGGCGCCGGTAAAGTCATCGGCGATCGCGCCAAAGAATGCCTTGGTCATCGCAACCTCCCCCCAAGGGTGTAACCTGCCCTCTGGCTGCCCATACGGCAAACCAACGCAGCGCCCCCCGGGACATTTCCACACCATGTGATGCAGTTAAGCCGCGGCCTCGCCGACCCCCATGGACGCCACCCAAAGCGCGCAATACCCTGCGCGCGTCCCCTTCCCGGAGGCCCCCATGCCCGACACCGCCCTGCCCAATTCTTGGGACGCCCGCGCCAAGGCCCACAGCTTCTTTGGCTTCACCGACTTGCCGTCGATCCGGGATCGGGGCACCGTCGTGCTGACCCATGGCGAAGGCCCCTACGTGGTCGATACCGAAGGCCGGCGCTATCTGGATGCCAATTCCGGTCTCTGGAACATGATCGCGGGCTTCGACCATCCCGACCTGACACGCGCGGCCCAAGACCAATATGCACGCTTCCCTGGCTATCACGCCTTGTTCGGGCGCATGTCCGACCAGGCCGTGATGCTGTCTGAGACGCTCACCGCCGTCTCGTCCTTTGATGAGGCGCGGGTGTTCTACACCAATTCGGGGTCCGAGGCGAATGACACCATGGTCAAGATGCTCTGGTTCCTGCATGCCGCCGAGGGCCGACCCCGGGCTCGCAAGATCATCACTCGCGGCAATGCCTATCATGGGGTCACGGCGGTGTCGGCCTCGATGACGGCCAAGCCCTATAACGCGGTCTTCGGCCTGCCGCTGCCTGGCTTTCTGCACCTCACCTGTCCGCATTACTGGCGCGAAGGCCGCGCGGATGAGACGGAGGCGCAGTTCACCGCCCGCCTCGCCACCGAGCTTGAAGAAATGATCGCACGCGAGGGTGCGGACACCATAGCCGGGTTCTTTGCCGAACCCGTCCAGGGCGCAGGCGGCGTCATACCGCCCCCTGCTGGCTATTTCGATGCAATCCTGCCCATCCTGCGCGCCAACAACATCCCCGTCATCGCGGATGAGGTCATCACCGGCTTCGGTCGCACAGGCGACATGTGGGGGTGCGAAAGCTACGGCTTCACACCCGACGCCATCATTTCATCCAAGGCGCTGACGGCGGGGTATTTTCCCATGGGCGCCGTCATTCTGGGCCCCGACCTGTCGGACCGGTTGCAACACGCCAGCGACGCGATTGAGGAATTCCCCCACGGCTTCACGGCCTCGGGCCACCCGGTGGGCTGCGCCATCGCGCTCAAGGCCATCGCATTGGTGCAAGAGGGCCTCTTGGACAATGTCCGCCGCCTGACACCCGCGTTTGAGGCTGGGCTGCAACGCTTGGCCCAGCACCCCCATATCGGCGAATGGCGGGGCCGCGGCCTGATGGGCGCGCTGGAGGCTGTGCAGGACAAAGCGACCAAGACGCCCTGGGACCCTGGCCTTTCTGTCAGCGAACGCATCGCCAATACCTGCACCGATCATGGCCTGATCTGCCGACCGCTGGGTCAGGCCATCGTCCTTTGCCCGCCCTTCACCCTGACCGACGCCCAGATGGATGAGATGTTCACCAAACTGGGCGCCGCCCTGGATGAGGTCTTTGGCGGCCTCACCCCGTCCCATTCCTAGTTCCCGGAGATTTCCATGACGCGCCTCCCCCTCCCGCTCACCGCGATTGTCCTCGCCCTGTCGTCGCCGGCCTTCGCCCAGGCCGACGGCCCCATCTGCGGTGGGATCAGCCTGGTGGGCGAATGGGTCGGCGGCTCACCCGAGACTTCGGACCTCGCAGTCTCGGAAACCGTCTTCGACGCGGATGGGCAGGTCCCCATCGCAGGCCACCTTGTGCGCATGTTCACATTGTCGGAAAGCGCGCCCATCCGCGTTGATGTGGCCGCCGTGCCCGGTGGTGACCCCTACATCGCCATCTATGACGAAGCGGGCGCCGAAGTGGCCCAAGACGACGATTCCGGCGGGAATTTCGCCAGCCGCATCGACACCGTCCTGGATGCAGGCACCTATTGCCTGGCAGCCCGCAGCTACAGCTCGGGTCTGACCGATATAACGGTGCGCCTGTCCCACAGCGATCTTGCCCCCGAAGACGAAGTGCCAGACCAAGCCACCCCACCAGTCAGTCTTGACGGGCTCGGCGCTGGCTGCGGCTCACCGGACCTGCCTGCCTTGCTGCTCGGTTCGCGCGAATTCGCCACCGTCAACGAACATCCGGCCTGGGCGCTGATCGTTGAAGACGGCGTGCCGCTCACCATCACCGCCAGCAGCGATTTCGGTGACCCGCTTGTCCGGGTGCGCGACGCCACCGGCGATATCTGGGCCGAAAATGACGATGCCGACGGGCTTAACAGCCGCATCGATTTGGCCGACCCCATGCCGCCCGGCGAATACTGCCTGGAGGTCGAAGACCTGAACGGCGACGACAACGTGATCGCCATCGCTGTCGAGGCATTCGACCCCGCCGCTGAAAGATTGCGCAGCCTCAACATGGCGGAGTTCGCCCCCCTGCCCGATGACGACGTAACCATCACAGATCTTGGGCCCCTGTCCGCCGCCATTCTGCGCGACATCGAAGCGACCAGCGACGCGCAATGGTATCGCTTCACCCTTCCCGAAGGGGGCCTGTTGGTAACCGAGGCCATTTCCCCCGATGGGCTGGGCGACCCCGTCGTGACGCTTTTTGACCGGGTGGGCCGCCGTATTGGCGAAAACGATGACGGCCCCGATGGGCTCGACAGCTTTCTGGTGACCCGGGTTCTTCCTGGCGACTACATCTTGGCCGTTCGCCTCGTCGAAGAAGGCGCTTCCGCGCCCATCCGCGTTCTCTTGGAGCGTTATATCCCCGCGCCTTGATGCGCGGCTTCAGCCCTGTGCCGGTGCATCGACCGGCCACAACAAGCCCGCCGACGACCTGCCTTGGCCCGCGCCCTGAAAGCTCGTCGGCTCCTTTCAGCCCGGCAAGGGGTCAAGCACCGATGGCAATCCTATTTGTTCAGTTTCGCCAGTGTCGCCTGCATCTCCGCCAATTGCGCGCGGATGGCGTCCAATTCTTCCTTGGACTTGCCTTCGGTTTCCGGCGCTGGCGCCTCCCCTTCGGTATCCGAAGGCGCGGTGGTCGCGGCCCAACCGCCGGTCATTGCCTTGAAGAACGCCGCCTGTTGGTCGCGCATGGCCTTGAAGCCGGGCATCTGGGCCATGGGGTTCATGGCGGTCATGTTGTCGATCATCTTCGACTGGCCCGAACGCAGCATCTCGAAACTCGCCGCGAGGAAGTCGGGCACAACCGACTGCGCCGCTCCGGTGTAGGAACGCACCAAATCCGTCAACACGCCCAGAGGCAGGACGTTTTCGCCCTTTGATTCGT
Organism: uncultured Jannaschia sp.; assembly: GCA_947494145.1. GTDB lineage: Bacteria > Pseudomonadota > Alphaproteobacteria > Rhodobacterales > Rhodobacteraceae > Jannaschia. Next base: position 92,769 of record CANLTZ010000015.1, read on the forward strand.
GCTCCGCAATGATCTGCAGAAGGTAAGACCGCGTCAGGTCGTCGCCAGATTTGAGGTCCTTTATCTGTACTTCGCGCCCTGCGCGGATGAATCCGGCGATGTCTTCAAGCGTGACGTAGTCACTGGTCTCGGTGTTGTAGAGCCTGCGGCTCGCGTAGCGCTTGATGAGAAGCGGCTTCTGATCGTCCGCCATGGCCATGTCCTCCGAAGGATGCGGTGCGGCAAACCGTAGCGGAGGCGCGGGCACCGACACAAGCGAAAGGGCACGCAGATCACCAGGTTATGTCCGGGTGCACCTGCCGCCACAAAAGCAAAAGGGCGAAACGCTTGACGCGTTCCGCCCCCGGCGCGCCACCCCGTTGGGAGGAACGGGGATGGCTATGGGGTCGCGATTACTTCGCCGACGCCTTCTTGGTGGCCGTGGTGGCTTCGGCGGTCGCCTTCTTGACAGCGGCGGTCGCGTCTTCCTGGGCTTCCTTACCGGCAGCCATCATCAGCTCGACGGTTTCCATCTGCACCTTCTTGGCAACTTCGGCGAAGGCGGCCATGTTTTCAGCAGCCACTTCGGCAGAGGCCGAAGCGAAATCGGTCATGGCTTTGGCGTAGTCAGTGGGCTCGTCCTTGACGGTGGCGACGGGCGCCATCTTGGCCAGGGTCTCGCGGGTCCACTTATGGCTGATCTCAGCGGATTGCTCAGCGGCTTGCAGGGCAACGCTGGACATCTTCTCAGCGAAGGCGGCCTGCGTCTTGAAGGCTTCCTGGACGGCAGACGTGTCGACGGGGAAGGCGCCCATCATGTCGGTCATGTACTTGGTGAAATCTTGCGTCTTGTTCATGACGGTCTCCTCGGTTTGTTCGGGCCTTGCGGGTCTGCCCGACCATCGGGCCGGTACCTCTTCGGCTGACAGACACCTAGATGCTGCAGCGCGGCATTGCAAGCTTTTTTCTGCACCGCAGCATTAAAGGAATCCGAAAAGGCGGTTTTGCTCAGGGTTGTGGGGACGACACCCTGACGCAACCCTCAAACTGCGCGCCAGTCTTGGGTGCGCGGCGGCGCGACGGTCTTTGACCACTTGAAGAATTGCTAACGCGCCGCGCCAAGCAGACAATCAACGAGATGATCGAAGTCCTTCCAGCGGCACGGTAGAACGCCGACCCTATCGCCGATGCACACCCACCAACAGCCGCCCTGCTACTATTCGTCCCGGCGCGCCACCACGTAGGTACCTGGTGCATCGCACAGTGCGGGGTGATCCTTGCCCCCCGGCTCGCGCGCATTGACCTTCCGCCCAGAGCGCCCGCGCAGCCATTCCTCCCAGCGGGGCCACCAGGAGCCTTCGTGGAACGAGGCCGCCGCTTGCCATTCCTCCGGGGTCGCGGCGCCGTCTTCATTCGTATAGTGGCCGTATTTCTTCTTGGCAGGCGGGTTCACAATGCCCGCGATATGCCCGCTCTCGGACAGGATGAACGTCTTGTCCTTCGACCCCATCTTTTGCACGGTGTCCCACGCGCCCTTCCACTGGGCGATATGGTCGGTCTCGGCGGCAATGGCACAAAGGGGCACCTTCACGTCGCCCAGGGTAAGCCCCTCTTCGCCCATCAGATCGAAGCCCGTGGTGGCCAGCTGATTGCCGATACAAAGCTTGCGGAGGTATTCAACCACCATGGGCCCGGGCAGGTTCGTCCCGTCGCCATTCCAATACAGCAGGTCGAAGGCGGGCGGGGCTTCACCCAGCATGTAGGATTTGATCGCGGGGCCGTAGACCAAATCGTTGGAGCGCAGATAGCTGAATGTCCGCCCCATGAAGAACTTGTCGAGATAACCCTTGTTGGCCGCTTCCCGCTCGATCCCATCGACGAAATCATCGTCCAGGAAGACCCCCATCTCTCCGGGGTCCGAGAAGTCCGCGAGGGTGGTGAAGAAGGTGGCCGAGCGGACGGATTTGTCGCCACGCCGCGCCATCAGTGCCAGCACCGCCGACAGCGTGGTGCCCGCGATGCAATACCCGATGGCGTTGACCTGTTTCTGACCGGTGATCTCGCGCGCGACGTCGATGGCGGTCAGATAGCCTTCGTCCACATAGGTGGCCAAATCCACATCGGCATGGCTGGCATCGGGGTTCACCCAAGATACCACGAACAGGGTATATCCCTGATCCACGATCCACTTGATCAGGCTGTTTTGGGGTTTCAGGTCCAGAATGTAGAACTTGTTGATCCAGGGCGGAAACAACACCAGCGGCACGGCTTGGACCTTTTCAGTCGTAGGCGCGTATTGCACAAGCTCGAACATCCGGTTGCGAAAGACCACCTTGCCGGGCGTGGTCGCGATATTGCCACCCACATGGAAAGCGTCCGGATCCGATAGCGTGACAAGCCAATCGCCATGGTTGGCCTCAATATCGCGCACGAGGTTTTCCAAGCCCCGCACCAAACTGTCGCCCTCGGTCTCGACGGCGCGCTGCATGGCCTCGGGGTTGGTGGCCAGGAAATTGGTGGGCGCAAACAAGTCCAGGATTTGCTGGCTGAAGAACTCCACCCGCCGCTTGTCGATGTGGTCCAGACCATCCAGCGCGTGAACCGTGTCGCGGATGGCCGCGGCGCTGATCTGATATTGCTGCTTGAGGAAGTTGTAATAGGGGTGTTCGGTCCAAAGCGGGTTGGAAAACCGCCGATCGCCGGGCTGTTCATCGGGCGGGGGCACCGGTTTTCCGCTGGCCAGCGCCGTCTGCGCTTCGACTGCGTGCTTCAAGGCCTGACCCCAGTAACTGACCTGACGCTCGATCATCTTGCCCGGATTCGCGGCCATTTCCGCCCAATAGGCCGCCATTGCCTTTGCGTAAAGCTCAGGTCCCGGGCCCTGCAATCCGGCATCCGATGAACGTCGCGATGACAAGGCTGCAACCAGGCGTTTGGTCAATTCGTCCATACGAACAAGGTTTTTGTTGAGCTTCGACAAGGCCTCCGCCCCGTCGATCACATCCGTGTCGACACTGTCACTTGCGATATTGTTTCCGTGATCTCCTCCCTCCATGACTTGCTTTTTCCCCCTTTTATGCTGCAACTGCACAATGTGCCGGATCATGCTATCCGATGCCAATCCTATTGCCAGGGATGCCACAACCGCGCCCCTGCAAGCTAGACCCGAGGTTCCCCCACATGCGATTCATGGCCGCCTACGACCTGATGGAAAGCGCCCGCAATGCCAATGCATGGCTCGGCGCGACAGCGCGAACCTTCGGCAGCTTCCCCGCCACCGCGATGGTGCCCCACCCCATGTTCCGCATGATGGCCGCCTGGGGCGAGGTGACGGAACGCACCTTCAACCGCATGGTCGTCAAACCCGACTGGAACATCGCGGCCCTGCCCGGCCAAGATGGGCGCGACCATACGGTAACCCCCGTGCCAGTGCTTGAACGGCCATTCGGTGACCTTATCCGCTTCGACGTCCAGGGGCGCGAACCCATGGCGCGTCGCATCCTGCTGGTGGCGCCGATGTCGGGCCACTACGCGACGCTGCTGCGGTCCACGGTGACTTCCTTGCTGCCCGATGCCGATGTGTGGATCACGGATTGGCACAATGCGCGCGACATCCCCGTCAGCGCGGGCAAGTTCGATATCGAGGACTATACGCTCTACCTTGTCGATTTCATGAAAGAACTCGGCCCCGACCTCAACGTCGTCGCCGTTTGCCAGCCCGCGCCCTTGGCGCTGGCCGCCACAGCCCTGCTGGCTGAGGAAGAGCCCGAGGCCCAGCCGCGCACCCTGACCCTCATCGGTGGGCCCATCGACCCCGATGCCGCCGCCACCGACGTCACCGATTTCGGCCGCCGCGTCACCATGGGCCAACTTGAACAGAGCATGCTGCAACGCGTGGGGTTCCAGTATCCAGGCGTCGGCCGCATGGTCTATCCGGGGCTGTTGCAACTGGCCTCCTTCATGTCGATGAACGGCGAAAAGCACGCCACCGCCATGCGCGACCAGATCCTGGCCGTGGCAGGCGGCACCGCAGCCGATCACGATAAGCATAACCGCTTCTACGATGAATATCTGGCCGTGATGGACATGACGGCGGAGTTCTACCTGTCCACCGTCGAGCGTATATTCAAAGGCCTGGAAATCGCCCAGAACCGCTTCCTGGTGGATGGCCGCCAGGTGGATATCGGGAAGATCACTTCGGTCGCGGTGAAGACCGTCGAAGGCGGCAAAGACGACATCACCGCGCCCGGCCAATGCGTCGCCGCTCTCGAAATGTTGACCGGCCTGCCCGACGACAAAAAGGCCAGCTATGTTGAGCCTGAGGCGGGCCACTACGGCATCTTCGCCGGTGGCTCCTGGCGGCGTAACATCCGACCCTTGGTTCTGGACTTCATTGATACTAATTCTGGGAAGCCCGGCTCGAAGCGCCGCGGCAAGCCGCATTTGAAGACCGTCAAGAATGACGGCCCTGCGGATGACACGGGAAGGATGGCCGTCTGATGTCCGAGACGCTGGGATTTGCCTGCAAATGTGGTCGCCTCCGGGGCGAAATCACCGATGTCTCTCCCAGCGCCTATACCAACGTCATCTGCCACTGCCAGGATTGCCGCGCGGCTTATACGCATCTGGGCCTCGCGGATCCTGCGAAGGTCGGCATCCTTCAGACCACGCAAGACCGCGTCCATGTGACCGAAGGTGGCGAAAACCTCCGCGTGTTCCGCCACTCCCCCAAAGGTGCGCTGCGCTGGTACGCCACCTGCTGCGACACGCCACTTTTCTATACGCCGGTCAAAGCGCGCCTGGTCCATGTGGGCGTCAATACCGACCGGCTCGACGCGCCCGAAGCGCTGCCCGACGCCAAGGTCGAAGGATTCATCCCCCAGCCCGGTGGCAAGGTGAAACACAAGGGCGCCGCGCGCATGGTCACCCGCATGGTGTCACGCATGGCGGCCAAGAACCTGTCGGGCGAATGGCGTGGCAGCCCCTTTTTCGAAGAAGACGGCACCACCCCCAAAGTGCCGCCCCAAGTCCTGACCCGCGAACAACGCGCCGCCGCTTTGATGGGCGTGCAGGCCTAAACGTCGGCCAGTCCATCGGTGGGCCTATGATGCTGGATTGCGAGCGTTTCGTGGCTGGTACTTTCTCACTCTGCAATCTGCGATGCACCCGGAAAAAAGATCACTTGGCCCAGCCGTGATCCGTCCACTGACCAGCTTTTTTCCGGCCCGGTTCTGGTCATGGGTGAAACAGCACACTTGACCCGCTGGAAGCCGTTGACACGCTTCCATATCGACACCCTGGCGATAGGTAGGCCCCCCAAGCCCCTTCTTGCGCCAGTCAGTCTTACGACCGGTGGAAACGTCCCAATCCCTGCCCTAACGTCAACGTTATTTGCAGCGGGCAGCCCGCTGCTGCCAGATCCAGCGGCGCCTTCGGGCGACCGATCCAGACAACAGACGAGCCCAAAATGACCAACGTTCTTATTCTCTACTATTCCAGCTACGGACATGTGGAGACGATGGCCAATGCCGTGGCCGAAGGCGTGACCGGCGCCGGCGCCACCGCCACCATCAAGCGGGTGCCCGAACTGATGCCCGACGACGTGGCCCGCAACGCCAATGTCAAACTCGACCAACCCGCCCCCATCGCCAGCCCTGGTGAGCTTGCGGATTATGACGCTATCATCTTCGGTACACCCACCCGCTTCGGCAACATGGCGTCCCAGATGCGCAACTTCCTCGACCAGACCGGCGGCCTATGGGCGCAGGGTAAACTGGTGGGCAAGGTGGGCTCTGTCTTCACGTCCACCGGTACGGGCGGTGGCCAGGAAACCACCATCACGTCCTTCCATACAACGCTTCTGCATCACGGTATGGTTGTCGTGGGCCTGCCTTACAAGTTCTCGGGTCTCACCGATATCAGCGAAGTCCGCGGCGGCTCTCCCTATGGTGCCGCGACCATTGCGGGCGGCGATGGCAGCCGCACCCCTTCCGACCTCGAACTGACGCTGGCGCGCGACCAAGGCGGCCACGTGGCCGGTATCGCCGCGAAGCTGTCGCGCTGAGGAAAGAAGCCCACATGTCCATCCGAGACCACGTCCAAGCCGTCATCGACGGCACCCTGCGCGGCGAAATCGTCGAGACCTTCCAGCGCTACTATGCCGACGATGTCGTCATGAGCGAAAACGGAACCGAGGATCGCGTCGGCAAAGCCGTCAATCTGGAATACGAGAAGCAGTTCGTCGCCAATGTGGAATTCCACGGCGCAAAGGTCGGCCGCGTTGCCATCGATGGGGACCACGCCGCCGTTGAATGGGAGTTCGACATGACGCCAAAAGGCGGCCAACGCCTCACCCAACGCCAAGTCGCCTTCCAGACCTGGAAGGACGGCCAAGTCGTACGGGAAGTCTTCTACTACAAGCCAAGTTGACGGCCCCAGCGACCGAAACGCGGGGGCCCAACGGCCCCCGCGTTTCATCTGTCGGGGGACCCACGCGCCAGCCCAGCGAAGAGGGCTGCGGCCCAACCGGGCAGCAAAAGCCCGATGAGCCCGCGCCCCCTCGCCCAACGGCTTACTGCAACGCGGCCACGCCCAATGGTACGCTGAACTTCTTGCACCAGATGTAGACCTCGTTGAAATCGTCCACATTCACCGAAGCAGGCACTACGAAGGCCTGCAAGCCGGTCAATTCGCCCAACGCGCCCAGATCGCTCGCTTCCACATAGGACCCGTCCTTGCCGAGCCCCACGCGGGGGTCTGGCGCGCCGTCCAGGCTGAAATCGTCTTCCAGAATGACGACCGCCCCGCCGCCCGAGGTCCGCACGATCTGCACGCCGCCCGTGGTGACGTGATCACTGGCCCCGGTAAACGTGCCGCGCACGGCCTCCTCCGCCTGCGCCGCAGTCGCAACGCCCAAAGCCAGCACCACCGGCACGGCGATTTTCCAAGTCGCAAACATCATCCGTCTCCTTTTCCGTCGGTTGAACATCTTGCTGGACGCCAGGTCTGCCAACGCGCCCGCAAATTCAGCTGTATCGATTAGAATTCAGGCAACTCGACGGAACAACCGGCCAGCGGTCACGATCCCTTGACCAGCACCGTATGGATTTACAGGGGTCCTGCACGGATCGGCCGCTCAAGGCGGTTTTCGAAAAGCTGCTAGCTCAGCTTTTTCGAGAAACGCTTTGGCAGATTGTCGAAACCCAATCCCTCACCGCACGGGCAGCTTCCTCTACCGCCTTGTCTGACGCCTTGGCCCCATCCGGGTGGGTGAACCCATGGTCGGCGCCTTCGACTATCCGAAGCTCCAAATGAGGCGCGTGCAGGATAGGATCTATGAGTTCAGGCCGGTTGGATGGGTCCTCACTTCCCATCACGACCAGTGATGCGTGACCCTGCCCTAGAAGTTGGTCCAACAAGGGCGTCCCCATCAGGCTGGGCGTGAGCCAGATGCCGAATACCCGGTCCCGCCGGTAGCCGCCCTGCAACAGAGCCCCCGCCATCGACAAGGTGCCAAGAGACTTCCCCACCAGCCAGATCCGACGATAATCCTTCGAACGCAAACACTCTTCGACGATGTCCCCGCCATCCGACGCGATCTGCGCGAATTGGGTCGCATCATCCGCCGCCATGAACGCGGCGTCTTCGGTATAGGTGAAATTCACCTGCGCGATGCCACATCCGCGGGCCTTGAAGCCATCGATGACGGTGCGCAGCAATGGCCGCTCCGCCCCGTAGCGCAACCCCGGTAGCACCAAGGCCATCTCGCCATTGGTGCCGCTTTCCATGTGGATCTCTACCGTGCGGTCACGGCCACAACTCAGGGGGAGGGAGATGCGGCTTTCCATCGCCTACAACCATAGTCAGACCGAGACGTCAGGGCCAAGCGCTCTGCCCAGACGAGATACCGCGTGAGCGTGTGCGGGAATGCCTCAGCCCATATGCCCGGACACCGACAAAGGCGTCCGTTGCCCGGCCAACGCCGTCGATACACACAGACAAGTCAAACCGTCGCGCATATGCAAGACGGTGGTCCTCTGGACCCAAACCACCATTGGGTCAGTGCCCGAGGATCTGGCTCAGGAACAGCTTGGTGCGGTCGTTCTGCGGGTTGTTGAAGAAGGCCTCGGGCTCATTCTGTTCGACGATCTGGCCTGCATCCATGAAGATCACCCGGTTCGCCACCTGCCGCGCAAAGCCCATCTCATGGGTCACGCAGAGCATGGTCATTCCCTCCTCAGCGAGCTGGATCATCGTGTCCAGCACCTCCTTGATCATCTCGGGGTCGAGGGCTGACGTCGGCTCATCGAACAGCATGATCCGGGGCCGCATGCACAGGCTGCGCGCGATGGCCACGCGCTGCTGCTGGCCACCCGAAAGCTGGCCGGGATATTTGTTGGCCTGGTCGGGGATCTTCACCTTTTCGAGGAAATACATCGCCGTTTCTTCGGCTTCCTTCTTAGGCGTCTTACGCACCCAGATCGGCGCCAGCGTGCAGTTTTCCAGGATGGTCAGATGCGGAAACAGGTTGAAGTGTTGGAAGCACATGCCAACTTCCGACCGGATCTTGTCGATGTTTTTCAAGTCCGACGACAGGGGCGTGCCATCCACCACGATGGAGCCCTGCTGATGCTCCTCCAACGCGTTGATGCAGCGGATCAACGTGGACTTGCCGGACCCGGACGGCCCGCAGATCACGATCCGCTCCCCGCGTTGAACCGTCAGGTCGATGTCGCGCAGGACGTGAAACGCCCCGTACCACTTGTTCATGCCCTGGATTTCAATCGCCACCTCATCGGAGACGGTCATGCCCTGCGGGTTGGTATCGGCCATTGCCATGGGTTCAGCCCCCTATCGGTGATCAGTGCGCAATTGACGTTCAAGCCATTGCGAATATTGTGAAATGCCGTAACAGACGACGAAAAACAGGACGCAGGCGAAGGCCCACAATTCCCAATAGACGCCCACCCAGTCGGTCGACGACAGGATCGGGCCCCGGATCATGCCCACCAGGTCGAACATCGAAATGACCGAGACCAGCGTCGTGTCTTTGAACAGCCCCACCGCCACGTTGACGATGCCGGGGATGGAAATCTTCAACGCCTGGGGCAAGATGATCAGCCGCATGGATTGCGCATAATCCAGGCCCAGACTGTCGCCCGCCTCATATTGCCCCTTGGGCAGCGCGGCCAGACCGCCGCGGATCACCTCGGCGATATAGGCCGAAGAGAACATGGTGATCATAATCACCACCCGCACGATCAGGTCCAGGTTCGATTCCGGCGGCAAGAAGTAGGCCAGCACCACGTTCGCCACAAACAGAAGCGTGATCAGGGGCACGCCGCGCACGAACTCGATGAAGACCACGCAGAAGCCCTTGACGATAGGCAGGCGCGATTGCCGCCCCAGAGCCAGCAGGATGCCGATGGGAATGGACAGCGACACGCAGATGATGCCCAGGATCATATTGAGCATGAAGCCCCCCATGGCACGGCTTTCCACCGCTTCCAGGGCTGCGAAGGTGCGGAATTCATCCGCGATTGTGCCGCCGACCCACCATGTCAGGAAGGCCGTGGCGAAACCCGCAGCCAGCCCCGGCACGAAGCCATAGCGCTCCACCCGGTGGAAGACGGTATAGGCAAAGACCACGCCCAGCGCGGCAACCACCGGGGTCAGGATCGTACCGCCCCAGATCAGCCAATAGGCGATGAAGGGATAGACGGCCGTGGCAATCAGCGTCCAGCGCGGCAAGAACATGATAAAAAGGGCGGGCGGGACAGCCACGAACAGAAGCGCAAAGGCCAGTGACGGGCGCCAGCGCAGATAGTCAGGGTATTGGAACCCATAGAGAAGCTGGGGCCAGCGTTCGGCGATGACAGCGAAACAGCCGCCCGTTGTCCCGGCCGTGATCTCGCGACATTCGCGAATGTCGGCGCCTTCCCAAGTGCCATTCACGATCCAAGGGATCAGGCCCGACAACAGCCAGAAGACGATCAGCACGCCCACAACGGTCATGATCGTGTTGAAGGGACCGGAAAACAGGTTCTCACGCATCCACTTCCAGGCGCCCGTTTCAGCGGCGGGCGGCGGTGCGGGCGGGATTTCCGATTTCCGGACGAAAGCGACGGAATGTGCGTGTGCATCGCTCATCTCAGCGCTCCTTCAACATGACGGATCGGTTGTAGACATTCATGATCGCCGAAATGGCGAGGCTGAAGGTCAGATAGAACAGCATCAAGAGCATGATGCATTCCAGCGCGCGCCCCGTCTGGTTGAGCGTGATGCCCCCCAGCGTGCCCGTCAGGTCCATGTACCCCACCGCGATGGCGAGCGAGGTGTTCTTGGTGATGTTGAGATACTGCGAAATCAGCGGCGGGATGATGACCCGCAACGCTTGGGGCAGCACCACCAGCGACATGATCCGACCGGGGCGCAGGCCCAGGGCCGCGGCGGCCTCGGTCTGCCCCTTGGAAATGGCTAGGATGCCCGCACGCACGTTTTCGGCGATGAAGGCGCCCGTGTAGATCGACAGGGCGAACCAAAGCGCGATGAGCGACGGACGCAGCAGGAAGCCGCCTTCAAACCGGAAGCGACCCATTTCAGGGTTCTCAAGGCCCATCGGCCCGCCCAGAACCAGGTTCACCACGATGACCGGTAGAAACAGGATACCCAGCGCGGGCAACAGGACAGGCAATTCCCGCCCCTTTTCGTATAGTTCCTTGCGGGCATAGGCGCGCCAGCCGAACACCCCGGCGACGGAGGCGATGAACGTCGCGGCGATGATCCAGCCCATGCCGCCGAAGGTCAGGCGGGGGATGAAGACACCCTGGTTGGTGGCCGCGAACATGCCCAGAAGCAGCGTGCGATCCGGGTCGGAACCGTCTCGCGGCAAGCGGAATTCCGAGATGGGCGGGAAGGTGTTCGCCGCCACCGTGAAGATGATGATGATCCAGATCAGGACCGGGATGTTGCGGAAGATCTCCACATAGACGGCCATCAACTTGGAAATGATCCAATTGTTCGACAGGCGCAGAACCCCCGCGATGACGCCGAAAATGGTGGCCGTGACGATGGAGAGGAACGCCACGATCAGCGTGTTTATGGCCCCGATGATCGAGGCCCGCAGATGCGTGTCTTGGCTGGTATAGGGAATGGGCTGCTGGTTGATGTCGTAGCCCGCGGGCGCCTGGAGGTACCCGAAATCGATACCGACTTCCTGCAGAACGGGGTTGTTGATCGCGTTGTTGATCAGCCAGCCAAAGGCAAGAAACAGGCAGACCAGCGCGATGAACTGGAACGTATAGCTCCGATAGCGCGTATCGTTAATTAGCTGCGATACACGGAAGCCTTCCGCGCGATGCGGGTCGGTGATCGTCGTCATGTGCTTTCCCCGTGTTCCAACAGGTTCAGAGCGTCACGGTCTTTGCCGCCTTTATGCCCCACGGGGTCATTCATGTGCCCCGATCCCATCCTGCAGGATTATCGTTTGTTGGATGGCAGAGGGGCGCGGCAGATGCCGCGCCCCTCTCCGTTTTTCTTACCGGAACGGCGGCGAGTAGATCAGGCCACCATCGGTGTATTGTGCGTTCAGACCACGGGCGAGACCGATCGCCGTGCTGTCGCCGATATTCTGGTCGAAGATCTCACCATAGTTCCCCACGGCGGCGATGGCGTTCTTGGCCCAGTCGGCTTCCAGGCCGATCATGGAACCCAGCTCACCCTCGGTGCCGAGAATACGGTTGATCTCGGGGTTGTCGCCCGCAGCCGCCGCCATTTCTTCGACGTTGCCGGCAGTGATGCCCAGCTCTTCAGCCGAAATCAGCGCGTTCAACGTCCAACGGACAATGTCAGCCCATTCGCTGTCGCCGTGGCGGACAAGCGGGCCCAGCGGCTCCTTGGAGACGACCTCGGGCAGAAGCATGTAGCTGTCGGGGCTCTCGAAGCCTGCACGCTGCGCGGCCAGAGCCGAGCGGTCGGTGGTGTAGACGTCGCAAGCACCAGCCAGGAACTGCTGGACGGCTTCGGCGCCGGTTTCGATCGGCACGGGCTCATAGGACATGCCGTTGACACGGAAGTAGTCGGCCAGGTTCAGCTCGGTCGTGGTGCCGGTCTGGATGCAGACGGTGGCGCCATCGAGTTCGGTGGCCGAGGACACACCCAGATCGGTCGGGACCATGAAGCCTTGACCGTCATAGTAGTTCACGCCGACGAAATCGAACTTGAGGTCCGTGTCGCGCGAGAAGGTCCAGGTGGTGTTCCGGGCCAGCATGTCGATTTCGCCCGAGGCCAGCGCGGTGAAGCGCGTCTTGCCGGTGGTGGGCACGAAAGTCACGGCATCCGAGTCGCCCAGAACGGCAGCGGCGACAGCGCGGCAGACCGCAACGTCAAAGCCCTGCCAGACGCCATCGGCGTCGGGTTCAGCGAAACCGGGCACACCCGTGGTCACACCGCAGTTCAGCGAACCGCGTGCCTGGACGTCTTCCAGCGTCGCAGCCGAGGCACCGGCAGCAGCCATACCGGCCACGGTAAGCGTGCCGAGAAGTACGGATTTCTTCATAGAGTAAACCTCTTCCTGATGAACCGCCGGGCGAGTGACCCAAACGGCACTGCCCCGTTGATCGGGGCAGTTGGTTATGATGTGAGGATGTACACCCCCCTCACTGCCCGGAAAGAGGCCAGATGGGCGGCGGAAGGTCAAGGCGTGATGCTGTATTTCCGGGCGGTCGCCCATTCCGCAGGCATAGCAATTGGGCCTTGCCCAGCCAAATGGCGGAACGGAGCTTAGGGCTTGCGCAGCAGGCTAAGAAAATGAGCCGCTTGCAGGAAGGCAGCACGTTTTATTGCGATACGCTCAGCCTCCTCCTCGTCTTCGCCCCATTGCTCGGCCTGCCAGTCTTCGTCGATCCTGCTAAGCGCCCATAGATTCGCGGGCGCCTCCGCGCCTTCCAGCGCGGCGAGCCCAAGGATAAGGCTGCCGGACAGGGTGACGAATTCGCTCAGCGCGGTCAGCTCCCAGGCAGAGGCCACGGCCACCCTGCCACGCAACGCCGCAATGGCGTTGGCGGGCTGATCCACGGGGATGACGCCCTGCGTCACTGCCAGGCGCGCGCCATAGGTTTCCGCGGCCCAATCAAGCATCGGATCCCATCCCATGGCTTGGCGCGCGACAAGGCTGTCCGGCCCCGCAGCACGGTAGCAAAGCAGGTCCGAGCCCCCATAATCCGCAAGGTTCGCGGCTACTTCCGCCTGCTGCGGCACCACTTTGTCCAGCGTCGCATTGGCCGCCCGTGTCAGCGGCATCGACAGCGGGTCGATCACCTCATCCTGGCCCTGCCATTCGGCGGCCATTGCCTCGGCCAGCGCAAAACTTGGCACCGAGATTTCGGTCTTGAGCGGCGTCTTGACGCAACGTCCGTCCAATCGGATTCCATGCCCGCCCGAAGCCTTTTCCACGGTGGCGTTTTTCCAGAAGCGCCTGGCCTTCCACTCACTCATCGCGCTCGATCCAACAGATGATCCACCAGCCCCGGCACATCTGTGAAATAGCCATCGGGCCCGCTGCCTTCCAATCTGTCCCGGTCGTGATACCCCCACCCGACTGCGAACGTCGCCACCTCAGCGGCCTGGCCCATTTCCATGTCATAGGTCGTGTCGCCGATCATCACCGCCTGCTCCGGCTCGGTCGCCGTTTCCAAAAGCGCACGGCGGATCATGGAGGGATGGGGCTTTGACGGGTGGAAGTTGGCGCATTGGCAGGTGGCGAACAGGCCCTGCCAGCCTTCCGCCTCCAGCAAACGGTTGATGCCACGCTGCGACTTGCCCGTGGCGATCCCAAGTGTCACGCCTGCCGCCTTTAGCCGCGCCAGGCCTTCTCGCACGCCTGCATAGGCGGGCGGCGGCGCGCCCTCGCTGACGGCCTCCCCGAAGCGGAGCCGGTAAGACGCCACAAGCTGCGACTGCACCCGCGGATCCAGGTCACTGGACAGCGCCCCGATCATCCGCGGCAACGACAGGCCCACCAGGCTGAGGACCTGTTTGCTGGACGGGGGCTCCAGATCGACGCTTTCGAAGGCACGGGTCATGGCCGTCACGATGACCGCTTGGCTGTCTATAAGGGTGCCATCCACATCGAAGATCGCAAGCAGGTCAGGCAAGGTCATCCTCCTGAAATGGATCCGCGGGCACATCCACCGCGTCCCATCCCAGCATAGACCAAGTGCGCGCCATGTGCTCGGGCAAGGGCGCGGTCAGGTGCAGGCGCGCGCCCGTGATTGGATGGGTCAGTGCAAGGCTGCGGGCATGGAGATGCAGCTTGCGGCTGATTTCCCCGCCCAACCCCGCGCCCCAGCCATCGCCCATGTTTTCCTGGGCCGAGCCACCATATTTCCCATCCCCCGCAATGGGGTGCCCCATCTCGGCCATGTGGGCGCGCAATTGATGCGTCCGCCCCGTCACCGGCACCAGCGCCAGCCACGCCGCCCGGCTGCCCAGCGCATCTAGCACGGCGTAATCGGTGGTGGCATGCTTTGCGCCCTGCACGTCGCCCACATCGCTGGGATGGACGGCGCGCATCTTTTCACCGCCATCGCCCCCGCCCCCGGCCTTGACGAGGCCGAACCGCACCGTGCCCATGCGCGGATGGGGCACGCCCGCGACCAGGGCCCAGTAAATCTTGCGCGTCTCGCGGTTGCGGAAGGCCTCCGACAATTGCGCCGAAGTCAGGCGGTTGCGCGCCATGATCAGGATGCCCGACGTGTCCTTGTCGAGCCGGTGGATCAGCCGCGGTTGTTCGTCGGCATCGAAACGCAGGGCGTCACCCAGCCCATCAACATGGCGCGTCTGCCCGCTGCCACCCTGGCTGGCGAGCCCCGGTGGCTTGTTGAGCGCAAGAAGATGGTCATCGCGGTAGATCACACAGGACCGGATCATCTGCGCATCCGCCTCGGTCACCTTGTCGCGCCTTGGTGCAGCGGGGCCGCGGGCGTCTGGCAAGGGCGGGATGCGCACGCTTTGACCTTCCTGCACGCGGGTGTTGGCCTTCACGCGCCCCCCATCCACGCGCAGATCGCCCTTGCGGCACATCTTTTCGATATTGCCCTGTGTCACCTGCGGAAAGCGGCGGCGCAGCCAGCGGTCCAGGCGCTGGTCGCCTTCGCCCGCGGCCACGGTGATGGTTTGCACGCCGCTCATGCCGAAAGCCCCCGCATCATGACGACGCCCAGCGCCAGTGCCCCCACTGAAAGCCCCACAGACAAGGCCACATAAAGCATCGCGGCCCCCATCTGCCCCCGCTCGATCAAGGTTACGGTTTCCAGGCTGAACGCCGAAAACGTGGTGAAGCCGCCCAGCAGCCCCGTCAGCAAGAAAGGCTGCCACTGCGTCAGACCCCGCTGCCCAAGCCAGACGACCAGAAGACCCATCAGGAATGAGCCCAGGACGTTCACACCCAGCACCGCCACCGGAAAACCAGGGCGCGCCAATTGTACGCCGACAAGAAAGCGCGCGGACGCGCCAAGGGCACCGCCCAGCGCCACAGAGAGGACAGGAAAGATCATCGCCGCCATGTCCTCCGCCCCCTGGCCCGTGTCAACCGCCCCGCTTGGCGCGCTGTTCAACGAACCAATCCAGCCTGCGCCCCAATTCCCTTTCAAATCCACGATCTACGGGGATGTAGTAAACGGGCCGCTTCATGCCGTAGGGGAAGTAGTTCTGGCCGGAAAACCCGTCGGCCTGATCGTGATCATAAGCATAGCCCGACCCATAGCCTTGGTCCTTCATCATCTTGGTGGGCGCGTTGAGGATGTGCTTGGGCGGCGGCTCGGACCCGGTCTTGGCCGCGGCACCCATGGCCGCCTTATAGGCGGCATAGCCCGCGTTGGATTTAGGGGCGAGCGCCAGATAGATCACTGCGTTGGCAATGGCCAATTCCCCCTCTGGAGAGCCCAGCCTTTCATACATCTCCCAGGCTTGCAGGCAGACATGCTGGGCCTGGGGGTCGGCCAGGCCGATATCTTCGATTGCCATGCGCGTGACGCGGCGCGCCAGATAGCGCGGGTCTTCGCCACCCTTGAGCATCCGGGCCAACCAGTAGAGTGCCGCATCCGGGTCAGAGCCGCGGACGGATTTGTGGAGTGCCGAAATCAGGTTGTAGTGGCTGTCGCCCGATTTGTCGTATTGCGCAGCGCGCCGTTGCAGGCGCTTGGCCAGCATGTCGCGATCCACCTTGCCGGTGTCGGCGCCCCAGCCATGGACTTGCTCCACCAGGTTGAGAAGCGCGCGGCCGTCGCCATCGGCCATTTCCTGCAATGCCTCACGCGCCGGACCATCCAGCGGCAGCTTGGCGCCGAGCTCTGCCTCGGCGCGTTGGGTCAAAAGCTCCATGTCGCGCAGCGTCAGCCGTTGCAGCGTGAGCACCTGGGCCCGGGACATGAGCGCGGCGTTAAGCTCAAAGGACGGATTTTCCGTCGTAGCGCCGACCAGCGTGATGGTGCCGTCTTCCATATGTGGCAGAAAACCGTCCTGCTGGGCCTTGTTGAAGCGGTGGATCTCGTCGACGAAAAGCAGCGTGCCGGTGCCGTTGGCGCGGTGGTTGCGCGCCGTCTCAAACACGCGGCGCAGATCGGCCACGCCGGTGAAGATCGCGCTGATCTGCACGAAGCGCAGCCCCGTCCGGTCGGCCAGCAGGCGCGCGATGGTGGTCTTGCCCACACCAGGCGGTCCCCAAAGGATCAGGCTGGGCAGCGTGCCACCCAGCATGGTGGTCAGCGCGCCATCCGGGCCCAGCAGATGGTCCTGCCCCACGACGTCGTCCAAAGTAGCCGGGCGGAGTCGATCCGCCAGCGGCCCGGGTCGCAGGGGCGTATCCGAGTTGGGGGAGGCTTGGGTAGGATGCGTGTCGAACAGGTCGGCCATGGCGAAGATATAGCCGCTCTGCCCGGCCTCCGAAACGAAGAAGCGGCGGCCCCCCGGCCGCCGCTTCCACGTATTCACATTCCCTGACTAAAGCGGTTTTCGAAGTAGCTAACGCCGCCACCCCGAAGAACGTCCTTACATCACAGTGATGTCGCGCGTTTCCCTAAAGACCGATGCCTCAGGCCCTAGTGATCCGCAGCAAGAATACGTTAGTGCATCTTCATCGCGAGACTGGGTTGGATGCAGACGCAATCGACACCGTCGATATTGCGCACCGGACCCACAACGTTCCAGTCGATGCCGACACGGCGGGCGAGCCGTTCGCATGCGGTGGGCAAGATAGCGATGACCGAAGTGGCCCCGACCTCGCGCCCGGCAGCCACCATCTGGCCAATAAGTTGCATCTGCACGCGCACACGCACGGCCGATGGAACGTCAGGACAAATGAAGATCCGGCTACCTTCCCAAACATGGGGGGCAACGGGGGCCTCATCGTAAAGCAGATCGTTTGGGATGGTCCCCAGAAGGCCCTGCTGCGCATCGCGGATCATGTAAGTGTACATGCCGCAACGGTGGGTCGTCGGGGTCAGACGGACGCCAGCCAGAATGCGCCCATATTCATGCACGGCGACCCAGCGGCTTGCTGGGGTGTCGTATTGGTCGAATTCCATCCCGTCCACCTGGGGAAGATCCCACTGGGCATGTTGGATGAAGGTCCGATGCCGTGCGCGAAGCAGGTCGGTGAAGAGCGGTCCATGGGTGTGGATGTTGTCGAAGGAAAGAGTCGTGACTTGCATTTGGCAATAGTTCCTCTGCCGGGTGAGTGATGACACCAGGGGACCGTGGGATGCTCGCAATGTGGGATTGGGCTGTAAGCTTTAGATCAGCCTATATTCTCTCGCCATTCTTAGTGCCTCGGCCGTGGTCTTTGCGCCCAGCTTCTCGCGGGCGGACGAAAGGCGTGCTTTCAGCGCGCTTTCCGAAATTCCTATTCTGGCGGCGGCGGCCGTATGGCGGTGGCCTTGCCCGACGAGGCGTAGCGCCTCGATCATCGCCGGCGTGAGATCGTCGGCGGGGGCGCCGATCTCATGCAGAGTATGGGTAATGTCTGCGACTTCATCCATCTCGGCATCCGTGAATTCACGGTCATCGCGGGCAACGCCGACAATGGTGCGGGATGTGATCTTGCCGCAGGAAACAGTCGCACCATAGGTGAGGCCGTGATCCCTGGCCAGCTTGAGTACGCCAAACGGATCGGGGAGCGTAACTTCGCTCCATCTGGTGCGCCCCGTCACGCTGAGCGCCCAAAACACAAGCGGGTCGCGCAGTTGATAGGAATTGTCATGATAGAAGTCTTGCCAGGCCTGGGGGAAGGTCAGACGGTAAAACATCGGCGTCGCATAGCGAACGTGCAGGCCAATCCCGTATCCAAGCGGGGCCAGGTCCTCCAGTCTTTGTAGGTAACTCACCATGAGGCGTCGTCTTTCAGACATGTCTTTTTAGACAAGTTGCAATTCGAAGCGTCAACCGTATCGTCCTCACGTTAAACGGCCTTAATGGTTAACGAAGTATGAACAGTCGATTGAATCCGGCACTTTTCGCGCGAGTTCTTCAACTCGATGAACAACTGCGCGTAGATTTGCTCGAAAAGATCGGTGACACCCCCATCGAGGAGGTCGATCTCGACCGGCTTCTTAACGATATCGAAATGAAGCTGCGTATGAAAAAGGTGCGTGGCAAACGACTTCCGTCCTGAGTCGGCACCTATCTTGGAACGCGAAAAGGCCCCGCTGATCGGCGGGGCCTTTCGCTTTTCCGCAGCCTTTGGGCGTCAGAGTTCGGCCGCGTCCTCGGCTTCGAGCCGTGCGCGATCTGTCGCACCCTTGGCGTCTACGTCACGCTCGACGAACTCGATGATCGCCATCGGCGCCATATCGCCATAGCGGAAGCCCGCCTTCAGGACGCGGACATAGCCGCCGTTGCGGTCCTTGTAGCGCGGCCCAAGCACATCCAGCAGCTTCGCGACATGGGCATCGTCTTTCAGACGTGCAGCCAATTGGCGGCGGGCGTGCAAATCGCCGCGGCGGGCCATGGTCACCATCTTCTCAACGATGGGGCGCAATTCCTTGGCCTTGGGCAAGGTCGTCTTGATCTGTTCATGCTCGATGAGCGAGCCCGCCATATTGGCGAACATCGCCTTGCGATGTTCGTGGGTCCGGTTCAGGCGGCGGTATCCGCGGGCGTGACGCATGGGTCTATCTCCGTAATCTCTTTATGCTTTGTCCGGGGTCCCATGCGTGGCGGGACCCTCACCTTGGGGCGTTGAGCCCAGACATTCCCCGCCATTGCGAGCATTAAGCGCCCCCCCTTTCGGGGGCTACGCCTCAGAATTCGTTCTCGAACTTCTTGGCCAGATCCTCGATGTTTTCCGGTGGCCAGTCGACGATATCCATGCCCAGATGCAGACCCATCCCCGACAGCACTTCCTTGATCTCGTTGAGAGACTTGCGGCCGAAGTTCGGCGTACGCAGCATCTCAGCCTCGGTCTTCTGGATCAGGTCGCCAATATAGACAATATTATCATTTTTCAGGCAGTTAGCCGACCGGACAGACAGTTCCAGCTCATCAACCTTCTTCAGCAGAAGCGGGTTGAATTCCAGATCGTCATCGGCGCTCGCATCGCGGGCCGCTTCGGGTTCGTCGAAGTTGACGAAAATCTGCAACTGGTCCTGCAGGATGCGGGCGGCATAGGCGACCGCATCGTCGGGCGCCAGTGAACCGTCGGTTTCCAGCTTCAGCGTCAGCTTGTCGTAGTCCAGAACCTGGCCTTCGCGGGTGGGCTGCACCTCGTAGGAGACCTTCTTGACCGGCGAATAGATCGCATCGATCGGGATCAGGCCGATGGGCGCGTCTTCGGGCTTGTTCTTGTCTGCGGAAACGTAGCCCTTCCCGGTATTCACCGTCAGTTCCATGAACAGATCGGCGCCGTCATCGAGGTGGCAAATCACGTGGTCGCGGTTCAGAACTTCGATCCCGCTGGATTCGCTGATATCACCCGCGGTCACGACCATGGGCCCGGTGGCCTGGATGGACAGGCGCTTGGGTCCTTCCACTTCCATCTTCAGGCTCACGCCCTTGAGGTTCAGGATGATATCCGTGACATCCTCTCGCACGCCCGAAACCGAGCTGAACTCATGCAGGACGTTATCGATCTGAACACTGGTGATGGCCGCGCCTTGCAGCGACGACATCAGCACGCGGCGCAGTGCATTACCAAGCGTCAAGCCGAAGCCACGCTCCAACGGCTCGGCCACGACGGTGGCCTGCCGCGCGGGGTTATTCCCCGGGCGCACATCAAGCTGCGCGGGTTTAATCAGCTCTTGCCAATTCTTATGGATCATGGGCCCTGTCCCTCCATTCTCGTCCGGCCCCGGGGCGGTTGGGCGGACACTCGAGGTTAAAACGGCGTGGGCTGGGGCCGCATGTCACGGCCCCAAACCTAAAAACAGTATCGGGATCAGACCCGGCGGCGCTTCGGCGGGCGGCAGCCGTTATGCGCAATGGGGGTCACGTCGCGGATCGCGGTGATTTGAAGGCCGACGGCAGCCAGCGCGCGAAGCGCACTTTCACGGCCCGAACCGGGGCCCTGCACTTCGACCTCCAGCGTCTTCATCCCGTGTTCCTGAGCCTTCTTGCCGGCATCTTCAGCGGCCATCTGGGCGGCGTAAGGCGTCGACTTGCGCGACCCCTTGAAGCCCATGGTCCCGGCTGACGACCATGAAATGGCGTTGCCCTGCACGTCGGAGATCAGGATTTTGGTGTTGTTGAACGACGAATTCACATGCGCCACACCGGCGGCGATGTTCTTTCGTTCCTTGCGCTTGGGGGCGCGGCGAGTGTCACGAGCCATGGATGCGCCTCCTTATTTCTTCTTGCCGGCAATGGCCTTCGCGGGGCCTTTGCGCGTGCGGGCATTGGTGTGGGTCCGCTGACCGCGCACCGGAAGGTTCCGGCGATGGCGCAGGCCGCGGTAGCAGCCCAGATCCATCAGGCGCTTCACGTTCATCTGCGTCTCGCGGCGCAGGTCGCCTTCGACCGTCAGGTTGCCGTCGATATATTCACGAACCGACAGGACTTCGGCATCCGACAGTTCATTAACGCGGCGTGCGGCGTCGATACCGACCGCTTCGCAGATTTCCTTGGCCTTGGATGGGCCGATTCCCGTAATATATGTCAACGCGATTGGAACGCGCTTCCCCGTCGGGATGTTGACGCCAGCGATACGAGCCAAATGAGACTTCCTTCTCGTGTTGCGGTTCCGTAGTTCCAGAACCTTTTTTCACAACCCCCGGCGCCCCCATGGGCCGGGCAGAAACAGACAACCGGAAATCATGCGATTCCCGGCGGAGACTGCGACTTAGGGGGTTGACGGGGTGGGGTCAAGGGCCCGCGGGCCCCGTGTCAAGACATTTCTCGGCGCAGCTCTGATCGGACCTGCATCAGGATCTCTCCGAGGCGGTTTAGACCCTGCCCGTCAGGCCCACAGCCCCAATAAGCATCCATCGGCGCGTTCTCGACGATGCGTTCGTCGCCGGTGCTCAGAAGCAAGGTGCGGGGCGCGGGATGGGTGGCGAATTTCCGGCGCACCAAGTCGTGCATGACCCCATCCTTGACCGCGTCCCAATCCGGCCGGATCGCCACATCCCGACTCATACCCAGTGCCTTCGCCGCTTTCGGCTTTGATGCGCGTCGGATGCGGTCGCGATGGGCGGCATCGGTGAACTTCGCGGCCTGAAAGGCGTGTTCCACACTTCGCCACCAAAGACCTTCCACCTCCACCCCGAATGGCGCGAAGTTTGAGAACTCCGCATAGGGGTCGGTCTGTGCGTAGAACCAGATCGTCACGTGCGGCCGTCAGGCCAAGGCGTCCGACACCGCCCCGGCGACCTCATCGATTTCGCCCAGGCCATTGATGGATCGTAGATCACCCTTGGCATAATAATAGCCGATCAGCGGCGACGTCTTCTTGTAGTATTCCATCAGCCGCGTGCGCAGGCTCTCGGCGTTGTCGTCGGCCCGGCGCTTGAATTCGGTTCCCCCGCAATTGGAGCACTTGCCGTCTGCAGGGATGGGTTTGGTGATGTCGTTATAGACTTCGCCGCACATCCCGCAGGTGGATCGGGCCGTGATCCGCTCGACCAGGGCGTCGTCATCCACCCGCATCTCGACCACTGCATCCAGTGCTGCACCATGCCTATCTAAAAGCGCGCCCAATGCGTCCGCCTGACCAAGCGTCCTTGGGAAGCCGTCGAAGATGAAGCCGCCTGCATGGTCGCCCTGCAGACGTTCCTCGATCAAGCCGATGACGATCTCGTCGGTCACAAGTTCGCCCGCATCCATGATGGCTGCGACCTTGTTCCCCATTTCGGTGCCCGAAGACCGCGCCTCCCGCAGCATGTCCCCGGTGCTGAGCTGGATCATCCCCCGCTCCTCCACGAGACGCCGCGCCTGGGTTCCCTTCCCCGCGCCCGGCGGCCCCAAAAGGATGATGTTCATCTACGTGCAGTCCCTTTCTTACGCCCACGGTTCTTGCCGCGCAGTTGGCTCTTTTCGATCAGGCCCTCATATTGGTGGGCCAGCAGATGAGACTGCACTTGCTGGATTGTGTCCATCCCGACCGACACGATGATCAGGATCGAGGTGCCACCGAAATAGGCCGTAATCGTCAGCTCATGCCGGATCATTTCCGGAATGAGGCAGACCAAAGCCAGATAGCCTGCACCCAGCACCAGGATACGATTGGTAACGTATTCAAGGTATTCCGCCGTGCGTTTGCCCGGGCGAATTCCAGGGATGAAGCCGTTCTGGTTCTTCAGATTGTCGGCGACATCATCTGGCTTGAACGACACGTTGAACGTATAGAAATACGTGAAGAAGATGATCATGCCCGCGAAGAACAGCAGATAAAGCGGCTGCCCTGGCCCGAAATAGGCCAGAAGGGTCGACATGATCGGACCTGTTTCCTGACCCGAGAAGGTGCTGACCGTCGTCGGCAGCAACAACAGCGACGACGCGAAGATCGCTGGGATGACGCCTGCCGGGTTCACCTTGATGGGCAGGTGGCTCGACCCGCCATCATAGACCTTCATCCCCACCTGCCGGCGTGGGTACTGAATGTGGATCTTGCGCAAACTGCGCTCCATGAAGACCACGAAGACCAGCGTAACCAACAGCATCAGGACCACACCCAGAATGGAGGCGGTCGACAGCGCGCCGGTGCGGCCCTGCTCGAAGAACTGGGCCAGGGCGGCGGGCAGTTCGGCCACGATGCCCACGAAGATGATCAGCGAGATGCCGTTGCCAATGCCGCGCGCGGTGATCTGCTCACCCAGCCACATCAGGAACATGGTGCCGCCCACCAGCGTGATCACGCAGGCCGCACGGAAGAACCAGCCGGGATCGGTCACCAAACCGCCCGCCTCCAGCGACACGGCCAAGCCATAGGCCTGCAACGTGGCCAGCGCCACGGTGCCATAGCGGGTATATTGGTTGATCTTCTTGCGGCCCTGCTCCCCATCCTTCTTGAGCTGCTCTAGCTGGGGGACCATCGCCGTCATCAGCTGGACGATGATCGAGGCCGAAATATAGGGCATGATGCCCAGGGCAAAGACGCCCATCCGACCAATCGCGCCGCCGGTAAACAGGTTCAGCACGCCGCCGATGCCCTGGCTCGCCTGTTCGACGAATTGGCGCAGCTCCGCGGCATCAATGCCGGGAACGGGGATGTAGGTGCCGAAGCGATAGATGATCAGCAGGCCGATCGTGAACAGGATGCGCTGGCGAAGCTCTTTGGCTTTGCCGAAGGCGCCCCAGCTCATGTTCGCGGCCATCTGCTCTGCAGCCGATGCCATGAGAGCCCCTCTATGACTGATAACGCCGCCTGCTCGGTTTCCCGGTCAGGCGGCGTCAGGAAAACTTGTCACGTGATGTAAGCGCCCTAAGGGCGGCTCACAACCGTCTATTCCGTCGAAGCCGCTGAAACCGTAACCGACCCGCCGGCCTTCTCGACCGCTTCCACCGCACCTTTGGAGGCACCTGTGACGGCGATCGAGGCCTTGGCAGTGATCTCACCCTTCCCCAGCACCCGCACCCCGTCGAGCTTACGGCGCACCAGGCCGCATTCGACCATGGCGTCTTCGGTGATGTTCGCCGCGTCCAGCTTGCCCGCGTCGATGAATTCCTGGATCTTGCCGATATTCACCACGGCAAAGGATTTGCGGTTGGGCTTGTTGAAGCCACGCTTCGGCAGCCGCTGATAGAGCGGCATCTGCCCGCCCTCATAGCCCTTGATCGCCACGCCGGAGCGGGACTTCTGGCCCTTGATGCCACGCCCGCCGGTCTTGCCGATGCCCGAACCGGGGCCGCGGCCCACGCGTTTGGGCTTGTGCGTCGCGCCGGGATTGTCCCGGAGTTCGTTGAGTTTAACCATTTCGCTTCTCCTTAGCCGGAAACGTCCCCGAAGCGATGTGGGACGAACGCGGCATGTCTTGATTTTGGCTGTGCCAAGCGGCACCGCGCGGCTCTACACACCGATTGACACCGATGCAAGCCGGATCAGGCGCGTTGCAGCCACTTTGCGGGCGCGCCCCAACGGCGCTTCCAATCCAAGTCGACCATCACGCACATGGACAATCTGCCGTTCCAATCGACCTTTAAACCTGCTGCTTCCATCTTTTCAGCGAGTATCCGACCAATGGAAACGTGATCGTCCTTGGTGGCGTCGGGCTTCACCGATCCATCGCTGAAATTGAGCGTATGGCCGTCGATGGCACCTTCGGTCCCCTGCTTATGGAAGAAGGCATAGCCGCGCACCGTCCTCCCGTTGCCCTCCTCCAGCCGGACCTCATCCACCACTTCGTAGTTCCGGCAGCTCCCGCAGCAGGTGAAATTCTGGCGCACCACGATCCCGTGCTCGCTCAAAGCGGCGCATGCCGCATCGAGGCGGTCATTATCCGTCACCTCGGGCCACGTCGCTTGTTCCGCCCTTAGGGCATGGAACTCCGCATCCACGATCCGGGCGGCTGTGGCCGGGTCGCCTCCGCAATCCTCACAGTCCTGGCGAACCACCTGCACGATGTCGTTCCGGTCCTTCTAGGCCGCTCGGACCATGTATCGCGCAGTGTTGTGGGCAATCGAAAACGTGTCGTCCATGATGTGCTGGGCCCCGGTTTTGTATCTCACATTCGGCAATGATCGGAGGTATCCCAGAGATGGCATTGCGGTTAGAGAATAGCACCCATGAGCGGATATCGTGATAGTCAGTGCGGTGGGGTGCGGTCGACAATCCGCCTGGCCCTGCCCGATTGGGCAGCGAAGAACCGGCTGAATACGGCCCTGGCCGCCCTTATGGCTGCGTCCCTCGCCTGCCCCGCCGCCGCCAGCCCCTGCGCCACCGATGCCATGCTGGTTTTCGACGGCTCCGCCTCCATGTCGGAAATCGGCTTCGACATCCAAGACGCCACAAGGATCGAGGATGCCCGCATCGCCCTTGCCCGCGCGCTGCCGGATGTGGAGCGGGTGCGCCGAATCGGCCTTTTCACCTATGGACCCGGCGGCGCGGATGCCTGCTCGGGCCTTACGCTGAATTTCCCGCCCATGGCGCGTGCCGCCGACCGCGTCACGGCCGAAATCGAGGCGCTGCGCCCCGATGGCCTGACCCCGCTGGCCGCCGCAGTCGAGGCCGCGGCCAACCAACTCGACTACCGCAACCGCGCCGCCATCGTCGTGCTGGTCACCGATGGAAACGAGACCTGCGGCGGCCGCCCCTGCGCGCTGTCCGACCGACTTGCCGCGCAGGCAGCCGACCTCACCGTCCATGTGATCGGCTTCAAAGCCCAAGGCGACTTCTTTTCCTGGGACAATCCCGAACAGACCTTCGGCGAAGACACCGTGGCGAAATGCTTGTCGGACCGCACCGGCGGGCTGTTCGTGTCCACCGATACCGTGGATGAGCTGACCGCCGCCCTGCGCAAAACCCTGGGCTGCGCGCTTATCGGCCATCTTGCCGCCCCGGGCCGCAACCCGGCATAGTTGCGGGTATGAGCGACATTCTCACCGTCACCGCGAACCCGGCCCTGGACCTCTCGACCGAGGCGCCCGCCGTCATTCCCGACCGAAAGCTGCGCTGCACCGCCCCCCTGATCCATCCGGGCGGCGGCGGCGTCAACATCTCCCGCGCGATCGCCAATCTGGGCGGGACAAGCCGCGCCTTGGTGGCCCATGGCGGCAGTACCGGACAGGAACTTATCCGCCTGATCCAGGACGAAGGCCTCACCGTCGATAGCCTGGGCGTCGATCACCCCACGCGGCAATCCGTCAGCGTGTTGGACCACGCCACGGGGCTGCAATATCGCTTCATGATGCCGGGCCCCGATTGGACGGCAGGCGATGCCAGCCGCGCGCGCGACACGATCCTGTCCGCCGTGGCGCCCGGCGCGCTGGTCATCCCCTCGGGCTCCCTCCCGCCGGGGCTGTCGGTGGATTTCTTCCTGGAGCTCGCCCCTCAGATCGCCGCCACGGGCGGGCGGATGCTGATGGATACGTCCGGCCCCGCCCTGAACCGTGCGGCCGAGGCCCCGGCGGGCCTTTTCGTGCTGCGCATGGACACCGCCGAGGCCGAGGAACTGACGGGTAACCGCCTCACGGCGCTGTCGGACATGGCCGACCTGGCCACGTCGCTGCGCCTCTCTGGCGCCGCGCAGATCGTCATGGTCGCCGCTGGCGCCCAAGGCACGGTTATTTCCAGCCCGGACTGGTGCGGCCTGACCCGCCCGCCCGTGGTCGTTCCACGCTCAAAAATCGGGGCCGGAGACAGCTTCGTGGCTGCATTCGCCATGTCCGTGGCCCGCGGCGAAGACCCGGTGACGGCCTGCTGCTGGGGCACGGCGGCAGCGGCGTCCGCCGTGCAGGAGGAAGGGACGCGGCTGTGTCAGCGGCGCGATGTAGAGCGGTTCTTTCAAGAGGTGGAGCGGGTGGGGTTGTGATGCTGTCAATTTGCCCGAATGATCAAAACGACAAGCTCTCAGATAGATTCTCCGCTCCCTCCCCAGACTGGAATCAAGCCCAGCAGGGCGCCGGTTCATCGACGCCCCCCCCCGGCCCGGTGATGAACCGCCTTGCACGCAGAATGGCCAAGGCCTGCCTATTCCGGCTTCTTCGGCTCTGCCTTCACATCTTGCCAACTCAGTCGCGGCAGATTACCGGTAAACGCGAAACCGCCTTGAACCGCGCCGGGTTTGCCGGAGGCTGATTGATCTTAGTTACGCGGCTATGTCTGATCTATCCAGAGCTGCGT
>CANLTZ010000016.1 GCA_947494145.1 uncultured Jannaschia sp.
GGGTCGCGCGACGGCCGCCGAAGCCGAAGAACAGGAACGCGCCGCTTGTCAGGGCGAGTGACGCCAGCAAAATCCATAACGTCATGTCCGCTCGGTCTCTCCGTTGTTCGCAATCTGCATGAGCTCATGCTCTTCCTCGGGGCTCAACGCGGTCGTCTCGCCCCACTCGGCACGGGGTCGACGCCGACGCAGCGTCATGGTGACCGCCGTGGCGCCGGCCCCGAAGATCGCGAACGGCGCGAGCCACAGCACGTAGGTGGATCCCTTCAAAGGTGGGCGGAACAGGACGAAATCGCCGTAGCGGTCCACGAAGAAATCAAGCACCTCAGCGTCGCTGTCCCCATCGACGAGTCGTTCGCGCAGCAGCAGACGCATCGTGCGCGCCACGCCGGCGTTGGAGCTGTCGATGTCCTGGTTGAGGCAGACGACGCAGCGCAGCTGCTTGGACAGGACGCGGGCGCGTTTTTCCAGATAGGGATCGGCCAGCATCTCATCGGGCTCGACCGCCCAGGCGACGCCAACGGCGAGCAACAGGGCGAATACGGAGGCGAGGACGCGATGTATCATGACCGAACCGCCGCCGCTGCCAAGGCCTCCCGGATCTCCTCCTGCGCACCAGGCGCGATGATCGGGCCCACGTAGCGGAAGGTCACGACGCCGTCGGCGTCCACCACAAACGTCTCGGGCACCCCAGAGATCGCCCAGTCGATCCCGACACGACCGTCGATATCCGAGCCGATGCGCGCGTAGGGGTTGCCGAGGTCGTCCAGCCATCGGGCCGCATCCGCGGGTTCGTCCTGGTAGTTCAGCCCCATCAGGCGTACGCCCTCGTTGCGGACCAGACGCGTCAGGACAGCATGCTCGGCGCGGCAGGGCACGCACCAGGACGCGAAGACGTTCACGAGGACAGGCGCGTCGCCCCCGCGCAGGTCGGCGGCCGACAGGCCGGGCCTGCCTGTCCCCTCGACGGCCGGCAGGACGAAATCCGGCACCGGCTGCGCGATCCGTGCCGATGGCACGGCGTTCGGGTCCCGGTCCGGGTCCAGCCCCCACAGCAGGAAGCCGCCAACGGTAATCGCCAGCAGCGCCGGCAGGGCGAGGGGGATGCGCGACATCGGACTACTCCGCCGGGTGCGGGAGCGCCGCTCGGCGCGCAGCGCGGCGCGGCGCGCCGATGCGAAGCCTGCGATCGGAGATTGACAGGAAGCCGCCAAGGATCAGCATGACCGAACCAATCCAGATCCAGTTGACCAACGGCTCGTAGAGGATGCGAAGCGTCCATTGCCCGCTCTCGGGGCCAATGGCGGGCTCGCCGATCGTCACATAGAGGTCGCCCGCGAACGTGGATCGGATGGCCGACTCGGTCGTGGTGCTGCCCGCGACCGGATAGGAGCGGCGTTCGGGACGCAGCCGTGCGATCTCCTGCCCTTCGCGAAGGACGCGCAGTTGCCCTTGCTGGGCCACGTAGTTCGGACCCTGCACCGGTTCGACCCCGTCGAACACGACGTCGAAGCCTGCGATCCCGACTGTCGTGCCGGGGCCGGCGAAGAGGATCTGCTCTTCTTTCCACGCGGAGGAGCCGACGAAGCCCAAAATCAGGACGGCGACGCCGAGATGCGCCAGCGTCATGCCGTGGGCCGCGCGCGGAAGTTGCCGCGCCCGGCGGGCCGCCTCGTGCCAAGGGACGTTTCCAAGGCGGATTCGAAGTGCCCATTCTCGCAGGCTTGCCACGAAAAGCCATGCCGCGATCGCGATGGAGAGGACCGCAAGGATCGGGCCGCCGGTCTGGAGATACCACACGATCCCGGCGACGATGGCCGCCGCCAGCAAGGCCAGCCGTAGCCGTTGGGCGACGCCCGCCAGGTCTGCCCGCTTCCACGACAGGAGCGGCCCCACGCCCATCATTACCACGAGCGGCAGCATGACGGGGATGAAAACGGCGTTGAAGAAGGGCGGCCCGACCGTCAGCTTCTCGCCGGTGATCGCCTCGATGAAGAGCGGGTAGAGCGTCCCCACGAGGACCGTCGCAGTCGCCGTTGCGAGCAGCAGGTTGTTGATCAGCAGTCCGGCCTCGCGGCTGACGGGGCGGAACAGCCCGCCCGGCTCCAACTGCGGCGCGCGCCAGGCGTAGAGGGTCAGCGAGCCGACGACGGTCACGCCCAGCAGCCCCAGGACGTAGAGTCCGCGCTCGGGATCGACGGCGAAAGCGTGGACGGAGGTCAGCAGGCCCGAGCGCACGATGAACGTGCCCAGCAGCGACAGTGAGAAGGTCAAGATGGCGAGCAGGATCGTCCAGCTCTTGAAGGCGTCGCGCTTCTCGGTGACGATCGCCGAATGCAGCAGCGCCGTGCCCAGAAGCCAAGGCATGAAGCTGACGTTCTCGACCGGGTCCCAGAACCACCATCCGCCCCAGCCTAGCTCGTAGTAGGCCCACCAAGACCCGAGCGCTATCCCGGCGGTCAGGCTGATCCAGGCGGCGAGGGTCCAAGGTCGCACCCAGCGGGCCCAAGCCGGATCGACCCGCCCCTCCAGAAGCGCGGCAACGGCGAAGGAGAACACGATCGAGAAGCCGACATAGCCGAAGTAGAGCAGCGGCGGATGCATCGCGAGGCCGACGTCCTGCAGCAATGGATTGAGATCCTGCCCGTCCATCGGCGCCGGGAAGACGCGGTCGAACGGGTTGGACGTGAAAAGCATGAAGGTCAGGAAGCCCACGGAGATCCAGGCTTGGACTGACAGCGTGCGCGCCTTCAGCCCCGCAGGGATATTGCCCCCCAGCAGCGCGACCCCCGCCCCGAAAATGGCGAGGATCAGTGTCCATAGCAGTAGCGATCCCTCGTGACTGCCCCAGCTGCCTGCAACCTTGAAGAGCATCGGCTTGAGCGAGTGCGAGTTCTCGACGACATTGAGGACGGTAAAATCGCTGACCACGAAGGACCGTACCAAGGCGATAAAAGCGAGCCCGATAAGCACAACCTGCAAAGTCGCGGTCGTCCGTACGCTTTCCATCCATTGAACCCGTCCCGTGCCCGCCCCCGCGATCGGCAACACGCTCTGCACGACGGCGACCGCCAGGGCAAGAATTAGGGCGAAATGGCCGACTTCCGGTATCATGTGCATGTTCCCCGCTGCCTTAGACCAGGACGTCGGGGTTTCCATCGCAGGAGGGTCAAGGCCTGACCTGCGGGATCGTCTTCACGCCTCCGTGATGGAAATCGGCTTGCCCTTCCCCGGTGGAAGGTCGGCACGGACAGAGGTGCCAATGCGGGCCTTTCCCGCCGAAGCCAGTCCACGGCGTCGCCCGTCTCGCGCCTTACCGACCCCCTGACCCCGGAACGTTCCATGACACCGCTTGCGATTTCCTTCCCCGGCATCGGGCCGGACATCTTCTCGATCGACCTCGGGGTCTTCACCTTCACGCTGCGCTGGTACGCGATGGCCTACATCGTCGGCATCCTGCTGGGGTGGTGGCTCTGTCGCAGGGCGGTGCTGACGCCGCGTCTTTGGGGTTCCGCGGGTGCGCCGGTGACTGCAGCGCAGCTGGAGGACCTCGCCACCTGGATCGTGCTCGGGGTGATCCTGGGGGGTCGGCTCGGCTTCGTCCTGTTCTATCAGCCGACCTACTACCTCGCCAATCCCGCCGAGATCCTGATGGTCTGGCAGGGCGGCATGTCCTTTCACGGCGGAATGCTCGGGGTCGCGTCCGCGCTCGTGCTTTTCCATTGGCGTCGCGACGTCCCGCTCATGCCACTTGCCGACCTTCTGGCGCTCGCCACGCCGATCGGCCTGTTTCTCGGCCGGCTCGCCAATTTCGTGAACGGCGAGTTGTGGGGCCGGTCGACCGACCTCCCCTGGGCCGTGATCTTCCCCGGTGCCGCGGCGCAGGATTGCCCCGGCGTCGCCGGCCTGTGTGCCCGACACCCGTCACAACTCTATGAGGCGGCGCTGGAGGGAGCGGTGCTGGGCGCGGTGCTGCTGTGGCTGGCTTGGCGGCGCGGGGCCTTCGCACGGCCGGGATTGCTGACGGGCGTGTTCCTAGCGGGCTACGGCACGGCCCGCGCGGTGGTCGAACTCGTGCGCCAGCCGGACGCGCAGTTCGTCGCTCCCGGCAACCCGCTGGGCTACGCCGTGCAACTGGGCGAGGTCGGGCTGACCATGGGACAGGTTCTTTCGGTGCCGATGGTCGCGGCGGGCCTCTGGCTCGTCATGCGCGCCGTTCGGCACCTGGCTCCGGGAATGGGCGAGACCAACCCTCAGTCACCTCGCACTTGACCAGAACAGGTCAGATGGCACCCTTACCGCACTAGCAGGGCGATCGGATATAGTACCGCGAGGAGGATCGGCTGGTGCAGCAAGTAGATCGCAAGGCTCCGGCGTCCCAGCAACGACAGCCCGCGCGCGACCCGGCTGCCGCCGTCGGGCAATAGGTCCAGCCACCCGCGGTCCAGTCCGATACGGGCGACGGCGAGCCCGACCAGCGTAAAGCCCGCCCAGGGAAAGACGGGCACGAAGTCGACGGATGGCACGGGTGCGACCGCAAAACCGATCCAGGCGACCGCCCGTGGGTCAAAGGCGGCATGCTGCCATGCAAGGCCGAGGGCGATCGCGGCGCATCCGACTAGCAGCTGGATCGCGACGGGCGCGCGCATGAATGCGACGCCGATCACGCTGGCCACCACGATGGCATGAAGAATGCCGAAGTAGACGAAGGCGTCACCGAGAAGCAGGCGCGTCGTTGCGGTGATCGCGATCGCGGCGGCGGCGATCTTCGCGAGGCGCAGGAGGAACGCCCGAGGCTCCACGCCGCCGCGTCCGGCAAGCGCGAGGCTGACGCCGACCAGAAGCATGAAGGTCGCCGCGACCGTCCGACCGAACGCGATCCATGCCGGATGCACGGACCAGTGCGGCGGTATCATTCCGAGGAATGTCAGATCCCAAACGAGGTGGAACAGCACCACCCCGAGGATCGCGACGCCGCGCAGGACATCCACCGCCGGATAGCGGGCGTGCCGCCTCTGGGGGCAGCCCTGTGCGAGCGAGATGTCCATCTGAGACGCCGATCCCCGAACGATGCCGTTTCGCAGCCCCTACGCGGGATACCGCGCTGGAAGGGAAGAGGTCGCACGATGGGATCGGCCGATGCCGGGGGCGGCAGGCCAAGGCAATAATGGCCCCTATCTTGACCCGACAATGCCGCTTGACCCTACCGCGGTGGAACCCGGTCGGATCGCGCCGAGGCGGCGACCGAGATGCCTGCCGGATGCATATGGAGGACCATCATGAACCCGGATGCCGGAGAAGCGCCCGAGGGCACGAGGCGCGATTTCCTTTACTACGCGACGGCCGGCGTCGGCACCGTCGTCACTGGAATGGCCGTATGGCCCCTCGTCGATCAGATGAATCCGTCAGCTGACGTGGTGGCGCTCCTGTCGATCCAGGTCGACATCTCCGGGGTGGAGCCTGGAACGCAACTCACCGTCATGTGGCAGGGCAAGCCGGTCTTCGTGCGCAACAGGACGGCGGCCGAGATCGAGGCCGCCACGGCAGAGGAGGTCACCGACCTTCCCGATCCATTGGCGCGGAACGCCAATCTTCCCGACGACGCGCTGGCCGTGGACGCCAATCGGGCGGTGCCGGGCCTGGAGACCCTTCTGGTGCAGATCGGCGTCTGCACCCATCTGGGATGCGTGCCCCTGGGCGACGGAGCCGGGGATTTCGGCGGCTGGTTCTGCCCCTGCCACGGCTCGCATTACGACGCGGCGGGCCGCATCCGCCGGGGCCCGGCGCCGGAGAACCTCCACATTCCGCCTTACGCACTGTCGGAGGACGGGCTGCTCACGATCGGCTGATCGTGGCATCTCCCGGCTTCACAAGAGGAAGCGCCAACCCATCCACACCGCCATGCCGACCATCATCAGGTTCTCGGTCAGCGACACGAAGCCCAGCGGCACCTTGCTGTCGCCACCGACGCAGGCGCATTTCAGCTCGCGCTTGTCGACGTAGACGGCCTTGAAGACGCTGACCGCGCCCACCGTGCCGATGAACAGCGCCGAGGGCACAGACAGCCAGTGCCAGACCATCGCCGTCATCAACAGGCCCGCACCCGTCTCGACCCACGGATAGACATAGCCGTAGCGCACCCACCGCTTGGCCAGCAGGTCGTAGTTGAGGAACATCGTCGAGAAGCTCTCGATGTCCTTGAGCTTCTGCAACCCCAGCAGCACCATCGAGATCGAGATGAACCAGCCCAGCGTCTGCCAGGTCAGCAACGTGTCGAAGGCGAACCAGGTGAAGGCGACGGCCAGCGCCGCGCCGACCGCGAACAGCGCGATCACCGGCTGGTAGGAGGTGTCGGAGCGTTCGGCCTCGGGCTTGCGCTTGCCGAAATGGACCATCAGCGCGTCGTAGCCGCCCACCCGCTCCTCGCCGATCCATGTCTGCGGCGTGGTTTTCACCCCGTGCCGTTCCTTGAAGGCGTCGGTCTCCTCGCGCGAGGTCAGCAGGTGGTCGTCGACCTCGAAACCCTCGCGCTCCAGCAGGTCGACAGACTTCAAGCCGTAGGGGCAGGTGTGCCCCGGCATGTCCATCCGGTAGATCGTGGCGCGCTTGGCGCCTTCGGTCGTGGTGTCCTTCGGCATGGTCGGCCTCCTCAGGTGCAGGTGTAGACGCCGCCGTATCCGGCGCGCAGGGCGGGCTCGGTCAGCAGGTCGAAGATCAGGTCGCTGCCCGCGCCGCCCTCCTGCGGCGTGACGGTCAGCCGGACGCCTTCGGCGGCGAGCACGGGCGCGCGCGTAACCTCCCCCTCGATCAGCGACACGGGCACCAGCTGGCCGGTGATCTTGATGACGCCCTCGCCGGACGCGTTCACCGCGACCACGGTCTGCTGACCTTCCGAGAAACGGAACGCGCAGGCGGGATCCGGCACGACCTGCGCGACCTCCGCGTCGGTCATGCCGCCCAGGTCCACCCCGGCCAGCGCCGGACGCGACAGCGCCTGCGCCACCGAGGCCGCGACGGGGGTCGGTCCCTCGGCCGCGCCGATGGGATAGTCGCCGCCCACCTCGCCGTTCTCGCGGATCTGGCGGATCAGCCATTCCATCTCGGCGATTTCCTTCTCCTGCGCGGCGATGATCTCGTCGGCCAGCTTGCGCGCGCGGGTCGGTGATCGCGGCCCGTTCGGAGACCATGATGGCGATGGAATGGTGCGGGATCATGGACTTCATCCAGCTTTCGTCCTGCACCGTGATCTGCGAGCGCACGAGCCACAGGCCGAGGGCGAAGATGGCCAGAGACGCCGCGTAGAGCGTCAGGTTTAACCAGCGGGTCTTGTACATGTGCAGCATGAAGCTGAGCATGATGGCCAGCATCGTGCCGAACATTAGCATCGACATGTAGGCCCGCGTCTCCGACAGCCAGAAGTCGCTGAGGCGGTAGATGTTCCAGTACATAAAGAAATACATGACCACGGTGGACGTAACGACCATCGCTAGCAGGTTGCCGTACATCTTCCAGTTCGGGCCGCCGTCCCCGGACTTGTCATGCGACCCCGCAGCGCCCTTGCGCGTCGTATCGTGCACCATCTCGTCCTCCATTCGTTCACGTTCAGGGCGCGTCGAAATAAAGCCCTATTGCGGGAAGAACGACTC
Source organism: uncultured Jannaschia sp. (assembly GCA_947494145.1). Lineage (GTDB taxonomy): Bacteria > Pseudomonadota > Alphaproteobacteria > Rhodobacterales > Rhodobacteraceae > Jannaschia. The sequence goes on from CANLTZ010000016.1 coordinate 7,647, forward strand.
TCCAACGCTGGAAGGTTCCAAATAGGTCGGTTCTCGTTTTGCCGAGATCACGGATGCTGTCTCGCGCGGACTGTGCCCAGTCGGAAGGCAGGTGTCTTGGGGTGTTTCGCGCAGCCCCCTTCGCGGAGCGGGCTGCGCGGATCTTGTCGGGCGTCAGAGACGGGCGTCTTTGCATCCGCTGAGCGTCTCGATGATCGGACAGTCGGGACGGTCGTCGCCTGCGCAGGTCCCGACCAGATGCGTCAGCGTGGTCCGCATCTCCTGCAGCGCGGCGATCTTGGCCTTGATCGCGTCCAAGTGGTCACGCGCGAGGCCTTTGACCTCGGCGCTCGTCCGGCTCTCGTCGCTCCACAGGGCGAGCAGCCTGCGGCAATCCTCGATCGGAAAGCCGAGCGCGCGGGCCCGCCCAAGGAAATCCAGCTTATGGACGTCGCGCATCGAGAAGGCCCGATACCCGTTATGCGATCTGGCCGGGGTGACGAGGCCGATCTCCTCGTAATATCGGATGGTCTTGGCGGGTACGCCGGTCCGGTCGGCGACTTCTCCTATGTTCATGATGGCCTCCATGCGAAGGCGGGATGGCGGGCGGAATAGGGGGACATGACGAATTCCTCGTTTCAATTGACGCAACGGATATCGATAGGGGCACCACTGGGGCGCGCCGTCAGATCACGCGCGGCGGGTCGAGGAATTCGTGGGGATCGCGGCCGGCCGGAAGACCCGGCGGGCCGACGAGAAAGGTCGAGTGGAATTCGCGCAGGACAATCGGTACCGAATGTTCCACCACGACTGCGGAGATACTTATGCAACTAGGCGAACGGTCGGTAACGTCTTGGCAGCACTCCACCGCTTCTTGCGCAAATTCCGCATAGGATTGAGATTCAACATGAACGTTCTCATGGGCATGCAGCATCCCACTCGCGCCGAGCAGGCCGGTCCACAGCAGGGCTGCGGCAAGCAACAGGGTGATGGGACGCTTCCATGCCATGACTGGAAGCTAAAGCCTTCAACCGACTATCTCAAGGGCGGGTCGGAATACTTGACCTTCCAGTAGGGGGAACCCCCATCTGTGATGTGGAACGCCGATCCAAACAGGAAACACCCCATGACCGCTCCCGCTCCCACCCGACAGGCCTTTCTCGTCGACGGCCTCAGCTGCGCCTCCTGCGTGGGCCGGGTGGAACGCGCGCTCCTGGCCGTGCCCGGCGTGGCCGAGGCGCGCGCCAACTTCGCCACCGGCCGCGCCGAGGTGACGACGGACGCCCCGGTGGACCGCGCAGCACTGGTTCGGGCGGTCGAGGGGGCGGGCTATTCCGTGCACGCCGCCACGGTCGAGCTGGAGGTGGACGCCATGACTTGCGCCTCCTGTACCGGCCGGGTGGAGCGTGCGTTGACCGCCGTGCCGGGCGTGACCGCGGCCCGCGTCAACCTCGCCACCGGCCGCGCCACGGTCGAGGGCACAGCCGCCGCCGCCGATCTGGTCGCCGCCGCCGCCGCCGCGGGCTACGCCGCGCGCGAGGCCGCGCGCGACCGGGTCCCGCAGGCGGATGACGCACGGGACGCCGAGGCGCGCGCCATCGGGCGCCGCGTCCTGATCGCGGGCGCGCTGACCCTGCCGGTGGCCCTGCTGGAGATGGGCGGCCACTTGGTCCCCGCCTTCCACGACCTGATCGCCGACACCGTCGGCATGCGCGCCAGCTGGCTGATCCAGTTCGTGCTGACCACCGCCGTCCTGCTGGGGCCGGGGCGGGGCTTCTACACGCGCGGCGTGCCCGCCCTACTGCGCGCTGCGCCGGATATGAACTCCCTCGTGGCGCTCGGCACCCTTGCCGCCTGGGGCTATTCCACCGTGGCGCTATTCGCGCCGGGCGTCCTGCCCCCGGGCACCGTCGGCGTCTATTACGAGGCCGCCGCCGTGATCGCCACGCTGATCCTGCTGGGCCGCTGGCTGGAGGCGCGGGCGCGGGGCCGCACCTCCCAGGCGATCCAGCGGCTGATCGGCCTGCAACCGCGCACCGCCCGCGTCCGGCGCGACGGCGCGGTGGTCGAGGTCACCGCCGCGCAGGTCGCCCCCGGCGACGTGGTCGAGCTGCGCCCCGGCGAACGCGCGCCCGTCGACGGCGAGGTGGTCGAGGGTGCCAGCTACGTCGACGAAAGCATGATAACCGGCGAGCCGGTCCCCGTGACCAAGGCCCCTGGCGACCCGGTCACGGGCGGCACCATCAACCAGACCGGCGCGCTGGCGATCCGCGCCACGGCCGTGGGCGCGGACACGATGCTGGCGCAGATCGTGCGCATGGTCGAGGTGGCGCAGGGCGGCAAGCTGCCGATCCAGGCGCTGGTGGACCGCGTGACCATGTGGTTCGTCCCTGCCGTCATGGCGCTGGCCGCGACGACCTTCGGCGTGTGGCTCGTGTTCGGCCCCGATCCCGCGCTGACCTTCGCGCTGGTCAACGCCGTCGCCGTCCTCATTATCGCCTGCCCCTGTGCCATGGGGCTGGCCACGCCGGTCTCGATCATGGTGGGCACCGGGCGCGGCGCCGAGGCGGGCATCCTGTTCCGGCGCGGCGAGGCGTTGCAGCTGCTGCGCGACGCGCGGGTGGTGGCGCTCGACAAGACCGGCACCCTGACCGAGGGCGCGCCCCGCCTGACCGACCTGCACCTGGCCGAAGGGTTCGACCGCGCCCAAGTGCTGGCCCGCGTCGCCGCCGTCGAGGCGCGGTCAGAGCATCCGATCGCGCGCGCCATCGTCGCCGCTGCCCGGGCCGAGGGGCTAGACCTGCCCGAGGCGGCGGGCTTCGATGGCGTCACCGGCATGGGCGTCATAGCCACCGTAGACGGCGTGGCCGTGCAGGTGGGGGCCGACCGCTACATGGCGTCGCTGGGCCATGACGTGGCCCCCTTCGCCGCCGCCGCCGAACGGCTGGGGGACGAGGGCAAGACCCCGCTCTATGCCGCCGTGGGCGGTCGCCTCGCCGCGATCCTGGCCGTGGCGGATCCCATCAAGGACACGACGCCGGCCGCCATCGCCGCCCTGCACGACCTAGGCCTGACGGTCGCCATGATCACCGGCGACAACCGCCGCACGGCCGAGGCCGTCGCCCGCCGCCTGGGCATCGACGCTGTCGTGGCCGAGGTCCTGCCCGGCGGCAAGGTGGAGGCGGTGCGCGCCCTGAAGGCCGCGCATGGGCGCCTCGCCTTCGTGGGCGACGGCATCAACGACGCGCCCGCCCTGGCCGAGGCCGATGTGGGCCTTGCCGTGGGCGGCGGCACCGACGTGGCGATCGAGGCGGCGGACGTGGTGCTCATGTCCGGCTCCCTGCGCGGGGTGCCCGACGCCATCGCCCTGTCGCGGGCCACCATCCGCAACATCCGCCAAAACCTGTTCTGGGCCTTCGCCTACAACGCCGCCCTGCTGCCGGTGGCCGCCGGCGTGCTCTATCCCGCGTTCGGTCTGCTTCTGTCGCCGATCCTCGCCGCCGGGGCCATGGCGCTGTCGTCGGTCTTCGTGCTGGGCAACGCCCTGCGCCTACGCCGCTGGTCCCCGCCGTCGCGCGCGGGCGACGGCCCGCCGCGCCCGGCCCCTTCACAAGCCGTTCCGGCGGAATAAGGCCCAGGCATCGGGCTATCCGCCTTGACCTTCCATCGCGGGAACGCCCGACGTCCGGGTCTCGAATGCCGTGCCGCATGGTCGCGGATTTCGACACCGAACCGACGAACCTCCACCGATACGCCCCCGCATCCAAGGTGACGCCATGCTCCGATCGATCGCCCGCCCCACCCTCCTACTTGCAGCCGTGTTGGCCGGATCGCCGCTCCTCGCCGACGAGATCACCCCAGAAGAGGTCAAGCGCCTGGCGCTCGAGGCGATCCTCGAGAACCCTGAGATCGTGATGGAGGCGGTGGCCCTCCTGCAAAGGCAGGAAGAGATCGCCCAGGCCGAAAGCGCCCGTTCGGCCATCGCCTCTGAAGCGGACGCGCTCCTCGCTGACGCGCCCGTGCTGGGCGATCCGGCGGGCGACGTCGCGGTGATCGAGTTCTTCGACTACAACTGCCCCTATTGCCGCCGCGCCAAGCCCATCCTGTCCGAGTTGATGTCCGACGATCCGGGGGTGCGCGTCGTCGGTCGCGAATGGCCGATCCTGGGCGAAGGCAGCGTCTTCGCCGCCCGCGCCGCGCTCGCGGCCCGGGCCCAAGATCTCTACGAGCCGTTCCACTGGGCCCTCATGGGCATGGCGGGGCGGGCCGAGCGCGGCTCCGTCCTGCGCATCGCCGAAGAGGTGGGTCTCGACGTGGAACGCCTGCTGACGGACATGGAGGCGCCCGAAATCGACGCCCACATCGCCGAGTCCATGCGGCTCGCCGACCTGCTGGGTTTCTCGGGAACGCCGTCCTTCGTCGTCGGCGAGACTCTGCTGCCCGGTCTCGTCGATGCCGAGACGTTGGCGGCGGCGGTCGCACGGGTTCGGGAGGCGCGCTGAGCGCCGGGCATGTCCACCCTTGCAAGCCTGCCGCCAAATCTCCGCCGCCGGCGCAGGTGCGCTCGCCTTCCCTCAATCCGGCTTGGTGATGCGGATCTGATGCACGACGCCGTCCGTCTCGACCCGGGCGGTGGTCTCCAGTGTCATCGGATCCAGCCGCCAGAGTTCCGCCGAGGCCGAAGAGCTGACCAGGAGACCTGGAGCCCCGAGAGCGACGTGATAGGGTTCGGTGCCCGGGGACCGCTCCAGCCGCTCGCCCGTCTCCCGGTCGACACGCACCACCATGTCGCGTTCCGTAGCCGCCACGGTCACCGCTTGCGCGTCGATCTGCACGCCATGGAGCGTGCCACCGACGTCGATAGAGGCCTCAATCCCATCTCCGGAGACCAACGCCACCGCGTCCTCGTCGGCGAGGGCCGCCGCGACGGTGCCGTCGGGCGCGAGCTCCATGTGCTTGGGTCCGCCGTCCAGCGGAACGTTCGACAGGACGATGCCGCGCGCCGCATCCAGCCTGCTGATCGTGCCGTTGCCCGCGTTCGAGACCAGGAAGACGCCCGCCTTGGCGTCGTAGACGGCGTATTCCGGCTCGGGACCGGTGCGGATCGGCCCACGGACCGACAGGTCGTCCAGATCGATGATCGACACGCCTTCGAGGCCCGGATGCGTCACCACCGCATAGCGTTCGGTCGCGTCGACCTCGACATGATGCACCATGCCGGGCACCTCGACGCGCGCCATCGGCTCGTGGTCGGCGATGCGGGCCAGGGTGACGATGCTGACCGACCCTGTGCCACCGGAGGCCCCGCCGTGATGCGCATCGTGCGCGTCGGCGTCCATGTCGGCAGGCTTGTCCATCTCCGCGGCCTCCTCGCGGGCCGTCTGGGCGAGGCTGCCGATGACCAGAAGCCCGCGCCCCGGCGCCACGGCGAGCCCGTGCGGATTCTCGACGCCGTCGACGCGACCGACGACCTCCAGAGCGTCGTTCAGGTGCAGGACGCTTCCGACGTCGCCCTGCGGCAGGAAAACGTCCGCGTGGGCGGTCCCTGCAAGGAGGCCTGCGATGAGAGTGGGAACGATGCGCATGATCTTTACTCCTGATGCGTGTTTTACGGGATGTGGGGGCTTGCCGCGCTGGAGGGTCAAGAAGCGCTTGGCGATACCGGCGGCATCTGCGTTGAGACCCCGTTTCGCCCCTAGACGCCCCGACTTCCACCCGTCCGGATTCGACGCGCTACCGAGGATAGCGGGCCCTCGGCTCATCCGGATTGTAAGGACGCGTATGACCTCAAATGAGAGCCACCCCGAATGCGGACGGACGGGCGGACCATGATGGAGCGGCACTTCGCTCTGGACCTGCCCGCCGGACGCTTCGCGTGGAACGTCCTGATGCTCAGCCTCGCGGCCCTCGGGCTTCCGCTGGCAGCATATCTGTCGCTCCGGCCCGGCGTGGCCGAGATGCTGGCGCAGGGCGGTACGACAGCCGCCCAGCTTCTGCTGCGGCAGGTCGCCTTGAACGGCGTGCCGGTGGTCTTCGCCGTGACGTGGGCGGGGTTCGTCCTGCACGGCCTGCGCTCCCGGCCCGGCGCCGCTCCACGAACCCCGTGGATAGTGATGCTGGCCGACGCGCCCCTTCGGCTGACGATCTTCGGACTCCTCCACCTCGTCGTCTACGTGCTGGCCGCGGACTGGTTCGGCTCCTTCGGGGGCGATCGCGCGACCGCCCTGCGCGTCGTAGCGCCCACGCTGGCACGCGCGGCGGCCTTCGAGAACCTATCCGGCGCCTATCTCTACGCGGTGCTTCTGGCTTCCCTGCCTGCGCAGGCCTCCGCATCTCGGCCGCCGGGCGGCAGGTGTCGGGCGGTCGCCCTTCTCGGCCTCCTCGCGTGGACGGCCCTCTGCGTCTCGGCCTTCACCGCGATCCTCGTGGCAATCGCGCGCTGACCGCGCGGCGGCCGGGATCAGGCGGTGAGGAACTGGCCCATCATCCCGGCATCCTCGTGCTCCAAGATGTGGCAGTGGAACATGAAGGGCACGCCCCGTTCGGTCGTCGCCTCGATTTGAACCAGCAGATCCCGCGTGCCGTCGATCACGGCCACGTCCTTCCAACCCGTCTCCTCGGGCCGACGCGGATCGGCGATCCGGAACTTCAGCCCGTGCGCATGGAACGGATGGGCCATCGAGTCGGTCGTCACCCGCCAGCGCTCCACCGCGCCGCGGGGGGCGGTGAAGTCGACGCGCCCCGCGTCGAAGGGTTCGCCGTTGATCGCCATGACGGGCCCGCGCCCGACCATGCCCCGCGCCATCTGCAGGGGCCCCATGTTCTCCTGCAGGGCGAAACGGCGCGTGACGTCGGGGGCGGACAGGTCCGGCTCCTCCGACGTCAGGCGGGCCGGAACGGCGCCGCGCGCGGGCCGCGCGGGATCGGCGCGCAGCGTCATCAGGGCATGTGACGCGCTGCCGCCCGCCATGCCCCCGCCCATCATGCCCCCGGCCATGGCACGGGCCGTCACGCGCGGGGTCGCGGCGCCGCACGCCCCCATGTCGATCACCACCTCCGCCCGCTCGCCGGGCGCCAGCGTCACCGAGCCGACCTCGACGGGCGCGGGCAGCAGACCCTGGTCGACGCCGATCAGCACCGCGGCCCGATCGAAGGCGATGGCATGCTGCGCCGAGGTCGACGCGTTGATCAGGCGCAGCCGCACCGGACCAGCCGGGACGGCGGCCTCGGGCGCGAACTGCCCGTTCGCGAGGACGACGTCGCCGACATATCCATGCATGATCTCCATCAGGCCGGGATCGTAGATCGCGGCCCCGTCGGAGCCGAACCGCTTGTCCTGCAGGATCAGTACGAAATCGTCGACGCCCGGCGTGGACGGCAGGCCCAGTGCGTCCGTGGCGTCGTCGTCGACGATCAGCGCGCCCGCGAGGCCGGCCCAAAGGTCGGGCGCGGTGCGGCCATGCACATGCGTGTGGTACCAGAGCGTCGCCGCCGGCTGGGCCACCGGCAGCGTCGCGTCCCAGGCCGCGCCGGGCGCGATCACGGATTGCGGTGCGCCCCCGTCGGACGGCGAGGGCACGTTCAGCCCGTGCCAGTGGACCGAGACCGGCACGGGCGTCGCGTTGGCCACGCGCGCGGCGACGGTCGTGCCGCGGCGCATCCGCAGGGTCGGGCCAAGATAGGACATCGCGGCGTCCGGGGCCGAATACCCCATCGTGGCCGTAGGTGCCCCCGCGCCGAAGCGGGTCGTGCCTGCCCCGGCGCTCAGGTTCAGCGTGCCGCCCCTCGCGTCCAGTTCGGGCAACGGCCGGAACGGCGCGCCGGGCTCCGGGGTGCCGACGGTGCTGCGGCCGGTCATTCCGCCATGCCCCATCCCGTCCATCATGCCCCCGCCCATGCCTTGCCCCCGCAGGAGCGTGGGCGTGGCGAGGCCGAGGATCGCGGCTCCGCCCGTGACGATCTTGCGTCGGTTCGTTCTCAACATTCCGTCTCCTTCCGGCCCCGTGTTGTGGCCCTCGTCACCTCAGCGCTCGACCGGCAGGCCGGCCTTTTCCCAATTTTCCAGCCCGCCCTCGATGACGCGGGTGTCGTAACCCATCCGGTCCAGCGTGGCCGCCGCCAGCGCCGCCCGCGCGCCCGAGGCGCAGAGCAGATCGACGGCCGTGCCGCCCCGCATCGCCGTCAGGCGTTCGCTCGCCATCGGGCTCTCGGGGTCGGCATGGGCTTCCAGCAGCCCGCGCGGGATATGCAGCGCGTCCGGCACGCGGCCCTTCTGTTCCAACTCATGCGGCTCGCGCACGTCGAGGATCAGACCGTCGCCCGCTTCGCCGGGAGCCACCGCCGCGATCCGCTCGCGCGCCTCCGACACCAGGTCCTTCATGCTCATGCTCATGCTCATGCTCATCTTGTCGTCCTTTCCGTTGCGCCCCGGTTCAGAACCGGTTGGCGGGAATCCTGAAATAGCTATGCCCATCCGCCTCGGGCGCGGGCAGCGCGCCGCCGCGCAGGTTGACCTGCAACGCGTGCAGCATCCGGTCGGGCAGGGACAGCGTGGCGTCGCGCGCCTCGCGCGTCTTCACGAAACCGGCCTTGTCGGTCCCGCGCGCAACATGCTTGTTCTCGGCCAGATGCGTGGCCACGGTGGCCTCCCACATCGGTGCCTCGCGGTCCTCGGTGCCGTAGTCGTGGCCCACGAAGAGGCGGGTCTCGTCCGGCAGTGCCAGGATCGCCTGGATCGAGTCCCACAGTTCGGAGGCCGAGCCGCCGGGAAAGTCGGCCCGGCTCGACCCCATGTCGGGATACATCAGCGTGTCGTGCACGAAGCCCGCGTCGCCCGCGACGTAAGTGACCGAGCCCAGCGTGTGGCCGGGCGACAGCATCGTGCGGAACGCGAGGTCGCCGACCTCAAACCCCGCGCCGTCGGCCAGCAGCGCGTCGAAGGCCGCATCCACGTCGAAGGCGTCGGGCGCGTTGTAGAGGTCGCGCCACAACTCCGCGATCTCGCGTACCTTTTTGCCGATAGCATTCGGCACGCCGGTCCGCTCGCGCAGCCAGTGCGACGCCATCAGGTGGTCGGCATGGGGATGGGTGTCAAGGATGCGTTCCAGCGTCAGGCCCCGATCCGCGATCAGGGCCAGCACGCGCTCGGCGCTCTCGGTCGAGGTCCGGGCGCTGGCGGGGTCGAAGTTCAGCACGACGTCGATCGCCACAGCTCGCCTCGTGCGCGGACAGGCAGCGACGTATTGCACCGAGCCGGTATCGGCCTCGTAGAGGCCCCAGACATCGGGGCTGCCCGGGCCGGTGGACGGGGAATGGCGGGTCAGGTGCTGATGGTCGGTCATGGTCCCTCCGGCGTTCGTGCGGCGCGGGCTCGTCTTCGGACGGGCAACGCGCTAGCTTCCCCACATGAACAAATTAGAAGCCTCTAATGTTCCATCAGACCCCCCGGACGACACGATGGCCGCGCTGGAGGCGCGGGCCGCACATGTCGCCGCGCGGCTGGCCGAGGCGGCGAACCCCAAGCGGCTGCTGATCCTGTGCCACCTCGCGGGCGAGGGGCTGGACCCGGCCGGGCCGCCCGGCGAGGCCTCCGTAGGCGAGCTGCAGGCCGTCACAGGCCTCGGCCAGTCAGCCCTGTCGCAGCATCTGGCGCGGCTGCGCGCGGCGGGCATGGTGGCCACCCGCCGCGACGGCCAGACGATCCTGTACCGGCTGGGCGACAACGAGACATTCGCCTTGATGCGCGCCCTTCATGACACGTTCTGCGATCCTTGACCGGCGGGCCCTGACCGGCGCACCGCGCGGGTCAGGCCGGGGCGTCTCGGTCCCGCGCCGCCACCTCAACGGTCACATGCGCCATCCCGGTTGTCTTGCGCACCCGGTCCTTGACCGCGCGACGCACCCCGTCGGCATCGGCGCCGGGGGCGGTCTCAACCTCCAGCGTGGCCATCGGCCGCTCCTGCGTGATCGACCAAGCGTGGACGTGGTGGGCACGGGCGACGCCGGGCACCTCTGCCTCCAGGTCGGCGGCGACCGCGCGCGCGTCGAACCCCTCGGGCGCGCCCTCCAGCAGGATGTGCCCGCTCTCGCGCACTACGGCCCAAGCCGAGCGCAGGATCAGCAGCACGACCAGCACCGACAGGATCGGATCGATCGGCATCCAGCCCGTCCAGAGGATGACCAGCGAGGCGATGATCGCAGCGACCGAGCCCAGCAGGTCGCCCAGCACGTGCAGCGCGGCGGCCCGGACGTTGAGGTTGTCGCCTTCCGCCCGGGACAGCACCCAGAACGCCAGGACGTTCACGAGAAGGCCGCCCACCGCCACCCAGAACATCAGCCCGCCCAGCACCTCGGGGGGGTCGCGCAGCCGCTGGACGGCCTCGAACAGGATCCAGGCCGCGATGGCGAACAGGCTGATCCCGTTGACGAAGGCCGCCAGCACCGAGAAGCGGTCGAACCCGTAGGTCCGCTTCCAGTCCGCAGGCCGCCGCGCCAGCCGGAAGGCCAGCCAGGCCAGCACCAGCGACGTGAAGTCGGTCAGCATGTGCCCCGCATCCGCCAGCAGCGCGAGCGACCCCGAGACGAGGCCGCCCACGACCTCCGCCCCCATGAAACCGCCGGTCAGGACGGCGGCGATGGCGATGGCGCGCTCCTTCGAGCGCCGCGCCCCGGGCGGGTCGTCGGATGACAGCGTCGGCCGGTGAGAATGGCCCGCGTGGCCGTGATCGTGCGATTGTTCCTGGCCCATGACGACCTCCTCCCGAAGCGAACGCGCGGGCGGCGCGAAAGTGCCACGCCGCCCCCCCAGATGCCCTGCCCCCCATCGGGGATGCAACGCGTCGACGACGAAGGGATGGGCATGGGCGCGGCCGCCGGCCAGATGCGGATGGTCCATGGGCAGATCGGGATGGGCGTGCGGCAGGACGTCGGGCGCGCCGCCGGGCCAGAGCCGGACGGCCAGCGCCAATTCCGCCGCCGCCAGCGCCGCCATCGCAACGAACGCCGCGTCCAGCCCCGCCCCGGCGCCCAGCCGTCCGGCGAGCGGGTAGGTTAGCAGCCAACAGGCATAACGTGGCGGGACGTTCCGCTACATCGATTCGCATCAAGAACTCAGTCTTCCTCCGCCTGCTCCTCGCGTCTTTGGAGAGAGGTGATCACATGGGCAAGACGGCGTAGCAGGTCGTCGTATGTCAGCACATCGACCATGTTCGCGTACTGCCGCTTGATTACATCTAGATCGAGTCGGTGATCGCGAGGCCGCCCCTTCACCATGCGATCTTCGGGATCACGACCCATAATAATGAGGCCCTTGGGGTTCGCTATGCGGATCGAGAGATCTTCGGGAAGCACGTCGCGGTAGCGGTTCGTCAGCGTCCGCTCGCCTTCCACCCCCCATTTTGAGAGGTGGAACAGATACTTCTCGGTCTGCATGACGGTGCCGGTCAACTCCCGCGTGGGGATAAAGTTGTCGCGATAAAGCGTGTGACCGAGGACCGCGGCCGCATCGGGCTTCTTGATCTCGATCACGTCGAGCGCGCCACCCGCGTCGACCAAGCACAGGTCGATCTCGCGCTTGGTTGGGCGCGCCGGGTTGGAATAGACGTCCCGCACGGGAACGCTTTCGAGAACTGCAACGTATTTGGGGAACAGCAACAGGATCACCTTGGTGATCATTCGCTGCCAATCCGCCTCGCTGCGACCGGTCTCCTCCCCCAGCCACCGCGTGATGAGATCGCGGAGGTAGACGTATTTTTCGATCTCGAGCCGTATGAGATCGGCCTGCGCCAGCGGGGCACTGCTGACGACTGACGCCCGGCGGTCTAGGTACCGCTGATAGGCCTCCTGCGCGCTGCGCATCGGTTGAAGCACCTCCCCCACGACGGTCTCTACGCGCGCCTGCGCGTATCGGTTGAGTTCGCCGGTGGTGGGGAACCTCGCTTGGAGGTCGCTGAATAGTTCGGGTGAAATCGCGCCGGCGTGGATCTCGGGGTCGCCGATCACGATGGGGCCGTCACCGTCGACAGACTTGGCCACCCGCCGGAAAATGCTGACGTTTCGTTCGGCCGCGAATGTCTTGCGTTCGAGCGGTACGGTATCGGCTTGGAGCCAGACGTCGTTGGGGATGTCGAGGATGCGACCAAGGATGCGGTGGTACCCACCTGTCGTTCTTGCAAAAATGAATTTGAGCGGTCCCGACGTCTCATCGTCGTCCTCATGTCCCGACGCGCGGTCGAGGAGAGCGTTCGCACTGATAAGGTCCGTACGTCTGAACTTGAACACCCGGCTGACGCGCACCTCACCGGATGTTTGCAGCTCGCGCAGCACCCATGCGACGGTACCAAAATCGGGCGTATATTCTAGGATGATGCATCGTGTTTTGGTGACGAAGCAAAGCAGAACTGTTTTCCTCTTGGATCCCGGGCGAACGATAGAACGTCTGTAAGTCCGCTGAAATAGCCGGAATTGGGTTTAGCGCCGTTATATTTGAGTGCGCCCTCACGAGAAGTCGGGGTGAAACGCCCTGCTCTGCGGACCGCGTTTCATTGGAGTTGTTTCCTTGCTCGTGCGACGCGCCCATAGTGGGGTCTGGACCCATATGGGACATCTGCGGCGACGTTCATGCACAGCTACGAGACGTTCACTCCGCGGCCCCTGCCCCCACCGTTTTTGTTCGGGCCAGCACCCGGTAGACGGTCGGTCGGGAGACGTCGAAGACCTCGGCGAGGTCGGAGATCGAATACGCCCCCGTGTCGTACATCCGACGCAACTCGGTCTGACGGCGGTCCGATAGCTTCGGCTTCTTGCCCTTCAGCTTTCCCTTGGCGCGGGCCACGGCCATGCCCTCCTCCGTCCGCATGCGGATCAGATCCGCCTCGAACTCGGCGAAGGTGGCGAGGATGTTGAAGAACATCCGCCCCATCGGATCGGTGGGTTCATGGACGGAAGCGCCCAAGGCGAGTTTCACGCCGCGTTTCTCGAGCTCGTCGGCGATGGCGCGGGCATCGGGCACGGAGCGGGCGAGCCGGTCGAGCTTGGGGACCACGAGGGTGTCACCCTCCCGCACGGCGGCGAGGGCTTGGCCGAGACCAGGGCGGGCGCGGTTCGCGCAGGGCAGCCCGTAATCAGTGTAGATGCGGTCCTCGGCCACGCCGAGGGCGATCAGCGCGAGGTCTTGGCCGCGCGCAGTCGTCCAGACCGCCCGTCGAGGTGTCCGATGATGGATCGCCTTACGGACACGGCCCAAAGCTGCCTTTCGGCCTCGATCAATGCTGCGTGGCCGCAAGCCTGGAAGCCAACGTTCGGCTGACATCGCAGCAAAGTCTAGGCAACGATGGTAGCGAGCCGACCCCGGACGCGACCTTCTCATGCTGCGATTGCAGCTTCCACCGCCGCCATTCGTGGTAAGTGCACATCCAAGGCTGCATGCAAAAAAGGTGACTTCTGGTCGGGCATAGCTGTTGAAAATCCGCCTCAAAATGGACATCTTGCGTTTGAGAGAATTTGAATAAAAGGTTCAATATGAACGCTGGTGCGGACACAGGATACGGGTATAACGTCGCGATTGAAAAACTCGCTGAAGAATTGGCTGTACCGCAGGATCGCTTCGATCAAGCCGAAAGACGCTACAAAGACCTTGGCGAGTTTTTGCATCGAGATGATTCCAAGGTTCGTGATTATGATCCCGATGTCTATATCCAAGGCTCTTTCGCGCTCGGAACACCGATTAAGCCGACATCCAAGGACGAAGACTACGATCTCGATATCGTTGTCTCGTTCCGGTCTCTGACGAAAGCGCAAATTTCCCAAGCAGATCTTCGCGCGCTTTTGCGGACTGAACTCAAGGCGTATCGCGATGCTCGAGGGATCAAGAATGAGGTAAGTGATGAGCCTAGACGATGCTGCACCTTGATCTACGCAGATGGTGCGCAATTCCACATGGACGTATTGCCGGCTGTGCCGAATGAGGCGAACATGCGTGCCGTTCTTTCTTCCTACCTCGCGGATCAGGCGCTTGCGGAAGGTGCGATTGCCATCACCGATAAAGACAAGACTAGCACATACCGTGTCATTACGGATGATTGGCCCCGAAGCAATCCCAGGGGCTTTGCTGCATGGTTCAAGTCAAGGCAGATCGAACAGCTGAACGAACGTCGCAGGGCATTCCTCGATGCCCAAGGCAAAGTGACAGCGAGTGTGGAGGACGTCCCGGTATTTCGGGTGCGAACACCTCTCCAGTCAGCCATCATGATCTTGAAGCGTCACAGGGATGAGTGGTTCGCGGAGCGGGATCCGGAGCTGAAGGTTATCAGTGTGATCCTCACGACGCTCTCGACTCATGCCTATGCAGGCGAAGCAAGGGTATCAGATGCAATTGCCAAGATTCTGAGGGACATGCATCTAGCAATCGAAGAATTGAATGGGTTGTCGTGGATCGCCAACCCTACGGACCCTTCAGAGAACTTTGCGGATCGGTGGGAAAAATTTCCCGAGCGCCGGGACTCCTTCTTTGCGTGGCTTGAGGCTGCTCGAACGGATTTTGGTGCCGTTCAAAGGTTCAGTGATACGAATATCGTTCTGAATGAGCTCTCACGGAACCTTGGCAACACCCTTGTTGAAGGTGCCCGCTCGAGGGTAGCGGCATCTGCGGGTTCACGTGCGGCATCGGTGGCTCCTGCCGCTGCGGCCGGGGTTTCTGCGCCGGGTCTCGTTTTTGGTGGTGAAGATCGGAGGCCGACGGAGCCAAAAGGTTTTGGTTGATGGAGTTCACAGCTGGCGAGGCGCGGCTAATCCGTGAGTGCGAAGAGCTCGCTAGCCTAGCCACGGCATCAGCTTGGCTGGAAGAATTGCAATTCGGCAAGAACGCCGATGGCCTGCTTACCTGGTCGTTTATTCTGCTCGTCGGTGATCGTCGCATTCCATTGCGGCTGGTTTTCCCAGCACTCTTTCCAGATCTGCCACCATTTGTACTTCCAGCCGACAGCTCAGTCCGGCTATCGCAGCACCAATACGGCGAGGGTGGCGAGCTATGCCTCCAGTATAGACCGGATAACTGGCATCCCGACTGCAAGAGCGCGGATGTAGTAAGGAGTGCCAAAGCACTTCTTGAAGCGACCCCAAAGGACGATGGTTTCTCGGACGTGGAAAGCGCTCATCCTGCCGACTTACCCTCGCTGCTCTCTGGGTGTTCCCGGCGCTTCATGCTACCGCCTGACACCGTCCGCCTCTTAAGGTTGCGCCTTGCCGGACACGCAACCGATATTCGTATGACTTTGGAGCGCCGGGTTGGGGCTTCCGAAGTCCTTGTTGCCCGCATTGCGAGCATCGGGCTGGATTCTGGCTTGCGCGTGCCGATTGATGGTGCGGGATTTGGGGGAAGGGTAGTCCCTGGGGTCCTATATCGATTACCCGACATTCAGCATATTCCAGATCTGCAGCCCGAAGAACAGAAAGAGCTTCTGTACCAGCACCTGCCTTCTTGGCTGCGAGAATGGATAGAAGGCGCCGGCGACATGTTGGTGGTCATGTCAAATGGCAAACGGGAGGTATTACTGCGTGTCCGGCACAACGGATCGAAACGAATGATTGACCTGTTTCATACCTTTGAACCCCCAAAGGCTAGAGAGCGCCGAGTCCACGGCAAGATGTTTCGAGAATCTAGCATCTGCATCATCGGCGCAGGTTCGCTGGGATCAAAAGTGGCGGCCAGTCTTGCGCGCGAAGGCGTCGGTCATTTCATGTTGCTCGACAATGACATTCTGTGGTCCGATAACTTGGTTCGAAACGAACTTGATGAAATGGACGTGGGGCATCACAAGGCAGTTTCTCTTAAGCACCGATTGCTGCGAACAAATCAGGCAGTGAAAGTCGGTGCCTTGGGTATGAGTCTGACGTCTCAATCCGCTGTCCAGCATATTGCTCAGCTGAGCGAGATCATCAGCACTTGTGATCTCGTCATCGATACTACGGCTGATAGCGGAGTGTTTCGAATGGCAGCGGCCATTTGCACGCAGAAACTTAAACCTCTCGTCTGGGGACGAGTCTACGCGGGTGGACTCGGAGGTCTGATTGCACGAAGTATCCCATCTGAAGATCCGCCACCGCTGATCGCTGCATCTCAATTGCGTGCATGGTGTGACGAAAAAGGCATGGCACCGCCAGAGGGCCGCGAACATAGTTACGGAGTACAAGGCGATGACGACGATGAGCCCTTATTCGCCTCTGACGTCGATGTAGGGGTCATTGCCAACAGGCTGGTTCGTCATGCCCTGGACGCCATTTCAACAACGGAGATTAGAGTTCATCCGGAACCTGCATACTTTATCGGCCTTCGCAAAGGCTGGATCTTTGATCATCCCTTTGACACCTATCCGGTCATTTTCGGTCCTACCGACGGATGGGTAATAGACAGCACAAGTTGTGCAGAAGAGGGCGTTGAACGCGTCATGACTCACCTTGGATTACAAGATGACGCTTAGCCTCACAGTCCCACGCTCGCAGCTTGCCAAACTGCAGATCCACCTTAAGCAAGGCGGCAACCGCGAGATCGGCGGGTGGTTGGTTGCAGAACAGACAGCTCCGGGAAAATTTGAACTCGTCGGTTTCACTGTCGATCTTGAGGCAGGGACACGAGATCGTTTCGATAGTTTGCCTGAGCCGCACTCACAACAGATGGATTGGATCTTGCTGGAGAATAGTGGTCGCGCTGGTCGGGTTGACTATCTTGGCGAATGGCACTCGCACCCGACATTCCCACCAATACCTAGCGAGATCGACTTGGCCTCGATGACGGATATGATCGAAAACAGCGGACCTTCGTTTGCGGCGTTGGTCATCGTGCGTCTAATGGGCAACGCCTCGATTACGGCGACCATCACCACGTTTCAACGTGGCCAATTGCCCGAGCCCGGCCAGCTGATAATTGCAGATGTAGTTCCAGAAGCAGGATTTGTCGAAGGCTGGCGAGCGCGGGAACTTTAGCATCATTCGATAGTCGGGAATCCGTTGGCTACTCGTTTGACCATTCAATCATAACCCGCTGTGGCGGCACCATTCAAAATGGAGCGGAAAATTGTCTAGTTCAAATATCCCACCCAAGATACAGACCCAGTTGTGGGCTTTGGCGGCGGGTCGATGTGAATTTTCAGGATGCAACAAGCTCCTTGTCGGGGATCTAATCGCTGGCAAGGAAGATGGAAAGTTCGGTTTCATCGCGCATATTGTGGCAGATAGCGATAATGGTCCAAGGGGTGATAAAGTCCGTTCGCCGCTCCTCGCCCGCGACATCAGCAACCTGATGCTGACGTGCCCCATCCATCACAAGGAAATCGACGTAGACCACGTGGACGACTATCCGGAAGAAACGCTTGTGGCAATGAAGCGCGTGCACGAAGAGCGGATCGAGACCGTAACAGATATGGACGCTGATCGCGCAGCTCATGTGCTCCGTTTCGCGGCAACTATCGGCCAGATGGACTCATTGGTTTCCACCAAAGCCATCTTTGCCGCCATGCCACCCGACAGACATCCGGCAGAGCGACGAACCATCGACATCGAGCTGAATTCCGAAATCAAGGATGATGAGCCGGAGTTCTGGGGCATGCAAAGCGCGCATCTGCATCGTCAGTTTCAACGCAAGGTGAAGGAGCGGATAGAGCAGAAGGAAATCCTTCAGTTGAGTGTGTTTGCGCTTGCTCCGCAGCCTCTTCTCATCGAGCTCGGTACATTGCTAGGTGACATCATGCCTGTATCTGTTCACCAAAAGTACCGCGAGCCATCTACTTGGAAATGGCAACTCCACCAGCCGTCGATAAATTTCAAAGTTGGCGAGTATTCTGGGCCGAAAGACGTACCAGTCGCCCTCAAGCTGGCGCTCAGTGCGACCGTCGATGATCAGAGAATTCGCTCGGTTCTGGGCGATAACGCTGCAATCTGGTCGATCACGGCAGAGGATCCTCATAACGACATCATGCGAAGACAGGACGATCTTGCAATCTATAAGACTCACCTTCGCAGGATCTTTGATCGGATCAAGGCCCACCACGGCGAGGATGCGACTATCAACGTATTTCCTGTTCTTCCGGCTTCCGCAGCTGTCGAAACGGGTCGCTCACGAATGCCCAAAGCCGATCTGCCTTTGGTGATCTACGATCAAAAACCGGGGAAGGGATTCGAGCCAACGATCAAGATTAGCGCTTAGGCCATTGTAAATCACCGAGCGCAAATTTGTCATACCATCGCGGAATTCGTCGCCTCTCTTCTACTCAGCTCTGCGTTCGCCAAATCAGTAGACGACGGGCACTAGCGCCGTATCGAGGTTTCATATAATGGAATTCCCTTTGGCGAATACCAGGCATGTTGATCAATTATTGGAAGACCTGGTTGAGGAGCTTCAGGTCCCGTCCGGTCGGTATGAACAGGCTGAGCGCAGTTACAAGTCGCTCGGCGAGTGGTTGCACCGGCCAGACTCGACTGTTCGGGATGACAGTCCCGACGTGTATGTCCAGGGTTCATTTCGGCTGGGGACTGCAATACGGCCCGCGTCAGACGAAGAAGACTATGACATCGATATGGTCTGCCGCCTCGATTACGAGAAGTCGGCACTGACCCAGGCGGAGCTGAAACGTCGCGTCGGCGTCGAGGTCAAAGCCTATGCCCGGCGTTATGGCATGAGCAAACCCGAAGACGGGCGCCGCTGCTGGACCCTGGTCTACGCAGACGGTGCACAGTTTCACATGGATATCCTGCCTGCGGTACCCGACTTCGAGAAGCGGCGCTATCTGAGTGAGGCGGGTCCCACGCTTGCCCGACTGGGGTCAACCGCGCTCGCGATCACAGACAACGAACACGACGGCTTCCGACAGGCTGGCGGCCGCTGGCCACGAAGCAATCCCAAAGGCTATGCGCTCTGGTTTCGCGATCGGATGGGCCAGGCGTTCAGAAGTCGAGCTCTCAACGAGGCACGCAGGATGCAGGCCAGCGTTGAGGATGTTCCGGCATGGCGGGTGCGTACCCCTCTGCAGGGCGCTATCCAGATCCTAAAACGTCATCGCGATCTAATGTTCAGCGACCGGCCGGATGACAAGCCGATCTCTATCCTGATCACCACCCTTGCCGCACATGCCTATAACCAGGAAGAACGTCTCTCCGATGCGCTGTTCTCGATCCTTCACGGAATGGACCGGTATATTACCCGTCGCAACGGCGTGGACTGGGTCGAAAACCCAGCCGACCCCGAAGAGAACTTTGCTGACAAGTGGGAAGAGCACTCTGAGCGCCGGGATGCATTCCATGAGTGGCTTCAGCAGGCCCGCAGCGATTTCGCATCGGCACATCAGGCGCTCACTGCAGACGGTGTCGGTGCGGTCCTCAGCGAACGCATGGGGCAGGGTCTGGTCGAACGCGCACTGGGGCGTCGCAATCCGGCCAAAAGGCCGGGTGTTGCCGGGCGCCTGGTCCGTGCGGTGAATCTCGTCCTTGCGCCAGCCTACATGCGAAAGCCGCGATGGCCGCAGGCTGCGGAAGGCCGCGTCAATATTCGTGCGGCGAGCTTTACGCAGCAGGGATTCAGGCCGCAGAACTTCGTGAGCAAAGGCGCGCCGCTTCCCAGAAATTGCAGCCTGCGTTTTGAGGCGGACACGACGGTGACCGGGCGTTTCAAGGTCTACTGGCAGGTCGTGAACACCGGGCGAGAAGCTGAGGATGCGGATTGCCTGCGTGGGGGCTTCAGCCCGGACGCGGCAGTCCGGGGTGGTCTGTCCCATTCCGAGAGCACCCTCTATCGGGGCCAGCACAGTATCGAGTGTTTTATTGTGAAGAATGGCAAACTGGCCGCGCGCAGCGGTCAGTTCATCGTGAATATTGGCTGATCCGGAGGCCGCATACATGTCTTTCTGGCGCAAACATGGTGACCGGTTTTTCGACGGATTTATAACCTATATCTTTCGGATCCCGTCCTGGCCTTCGAGGTTGTTGCGTGCCGGAGTCGCTTTGATCGTCGCTGGGTTGAGTGTCGGCGGGCTGGCCGGTGATCTTTCCTGGATCGATGCGGACCGGGTCCTGCGGCTGGCCGTGCAGGCGGATGGTGGCGGGTTATCGGTCTACTGGTCCCAAATTACCGTCTTCCTCGGCATTCTGCTCCTCGCTGCGGGGGGTATCCTTGGTGTGATCGATCACATCGCTGACCGACGGCAGCTCAGAAAGCAGAGCGTGGTTGTGCTGGAGCACCGCGGGTTGCACCAGACCGTTGATACCCCCCTTGCCCCTGCCGTGCCGAAACGCCTGAAAGGCCGTATCGATGTCCTTCCAATCGATCACCGGCAGTCTACCTCAACGAGTCAGATCATCAGTCCCGACGACGCACTCTCGCAGATTGCCGGGTTGCGGCAACAGCTCCGGCAGAAGCGCGACGCGGCGGGTTCCGGCAACGTCAGACTTGTCTACGGCGGTATGGCGCCTGTGCCGCTGACATTCCTGACCGGTATGATGGTTGGCAATGAAGCTAGTCTTACAGTGATGGACTGGGATCGTTTTGCAGAAAAATGGCGCGAACCTGACGGCGCAGATGACGGAGACCGGTTCGTCATTTCCGGGATCGACGGCCTGAAGAACAATATTCTGGAGGTAGCTTTGGCCGTCGCTGTTTCCTACCCTTCGGACGCAGACGGTATTAAGGCGACTCTCGGTGATATGCCTCTGATCCGTCTCGCTTTGCCAACTCTGAGCACGACGGCGCACTGGTCTGCTGACAAGCAATCAGCCATGGCGAAACATTTCACTGATCTTCTGGGCGATCTCATGGCGAAAGGGGTCAAACGCGTCCACCTTTTCATCGCAGGCCCCAACAGCGTTGTATTCTGTCTGGGTCGGCACCTTGATGACAGGCTGCATCCCGAGGTGCGCGTCTACCAGTACGAGCGCTCGGCATCGCCACCATTTCCCTGGGCGATTAAGATGCCGACCCATGGGCAGAGTGCCGCGCTGATCGTCAGAAGTGACGCGATACCAATTCCTCCCGCAGCCACCTGACCATTTACCGGTGTCTTGCGGCGAGCAAAGCACATCGTGAGCGATGAGCGAGCAGGCTCTGGTGCGGAGCGCTACGGACTAGAAACTCCTCTCAGGAGCCGCCCCTGAAGGTCTGAACTGATGCGGTGGATGCCCCCGCCCCTGGAGCCGGACGGCGTCACGTATGCCATGACGTGTGTGGATGCCCCCTGTTTGGCAAGCTTGATCTTCGCGGGTCGGCGGGGTCTTCGATCGGACGTGTGTCAGGCCTCAGAATGTGGCCTTCGATGACGCCACGGGCCGGTATGCTGTTCGGATGGCGGGGTTCACATCGGTTCAGAGAGCTGCAAGCGCTCGAGCCCCGGGTCTGAATGTCCCTGCCATGAACTTCGAAGTCCGTATCACCTACTCCTCGTCGATCGCTTGCCCCGGCCTTTCGGCCATGTCGTGCCGTCGCCCGGTCGGGCTTCGGTCACGCCATTCTGTAATCCTCCTGCTTCGTCGTGACGGCCCAGATCATCCGGGCCATTTTGTTAGCCAGCGCGACGGCCGCGACCATCTTCGGCTTTCGTGCCACGAGGGCGGCGAGCCAGCGGTTCGGGCTGCCGCCCTTCCGGACTACCCAGCGGATTACGCTCATGGCGCCGACGATCAGCAGGCGTCGGATATCAGTCTGGCCCATCTTGCTGACCGACCCGAGCTTCGTCTTCCCGCCTGTCGATCTCTGCCGCGGCACGAGGCCCAGCCAAGCCGCGAAGTTGCGCCCGGTGTCGAAGGTGTCGAGATCTGGCGCAAAGGCCGCGACGGCGCCCGCGGTCACCGGCCCGATCCCAGGAATGGTGCACAGCCGGCGCAACTCCCCATCGGTCTTCGTCGCCGCCTCCAGTTCGGCCGCGAGCCGCTCGATCACCTCCGTGAGGTTCGCGATCTGCTCAAGGTAGACCGTCCCCATCTCCCGGACCGGGCCAGGCAGGTCCGTGGTCTCATCCGCGAGGGCGTTCTCCAGCAGCTTCAGGCTGGCCGGCCCCTTCGGCGCAACCAGTCCGAACTCCGCGAGATGGCCCCGCAGGGCGTTGATGAGCTGCGTGCGCTGCCGGACGAGGCACTGGTGCGTGCGGAACGCGACTGCGCGAGCTTGCGTGTCCACGCTCTTCACAGCCACGAACCGCATCGTCGGGCGCATGGCCGCCTCCGCGATGGCCTCCGCGTCAGCGCGATCGTTCTTCTGTCGCTTCACGAATGGCTTCACGTAAGCCGCCGGCACGATCCGAACCTCATGGCCGTGTGCCTGCGCGACCCGGCCCCAATGGTGCGACGTCGCGCAAGCTTCCATCGCCACCACGCAGGCCGGCCGCTCGGCGAGCAATGCCGCCAGCCGCGTCCGCGACATCGCCCGGTTCGATAGGACCGCTCCGTCCGCCCCAACAGCGCAGACTTGGAAGCTCCCCTTCGCCAGGTCGATCGCCAACATGCTAATCTTCGTCTTCATCATCGGTGTGCCCTCCACATGGTTCTATAGAACCGTCATGGCATACGTGACGCCGTCCGGCTCCAGGGGCGGGGGCATCCACCGCATCAGTTCACTCATCCGCCAGCCCCCTCCCATGGGTTCACGACTTCGATCCCGCATCCTCCAAAATCGCGGGTGTTCCGCGTCGCCACCATCGCCCCATGGGCCCGCGCCGTAGCCGCGATCTGGCAGTCGGGGAAACTGATCGGCCGTCCCGCAGCCCGCCTCTCGGCGAAGACGGTCGCGAAGGCCACGGCCGCTGCGCCGTCAAAGGGCAGCACCCGGCCGGCGAAGTCCTCCGCCACCATGGCGTCGATCGCCCCGCGCAACGCGTCGCGCCGCCGTCCTTCGGGCAGGATCGCGACGCCGCGGCGCAGTTCGGCCTCGCTGATCGCGCTGAGGTAAAGGGAAGACGGGTCTTGTCCCTCGAACCACTCCAGGACTACCCGCGCGGGGGCTGGCCGCATCAGCTCTGACACGACGTTGGTGTCGATCACGATCACGGCGCGTCAGTCGAAGTGTGGCGGCTCGGGCATCGGCTCGCGCGGCGGGAGGTCCAGTTCGGCCCCGCCCAAGGCGGCGAATCGCTGGTGGATTGCCTTGCCTAGGTTTGCGGACGGGGGCGCGCGTCCGACAGCGCGTCGTAGGATGTCGCGTGCCTCCTCCTCCATGGACCGGCCATGCTCGGCGGCGCGCATCCGCAGGCGCTGCTTGACCGCGTCGTCCAAGTTGCGAATCGTGATGCTGGCCATGTCAATCTCCGAAGCTTGGAACGAACTTAGGGTGTGATTGCAGTGCAATCAACGCTCGTATTCGGACAGCGGTCAGCGGGGAGGTTTGCGGGCAGAGCCTGTTTGATCTGTGGTTGCTGCGAACGACGGCTTCCCGACCATCTTCCAAGTCACCGTAGGTTCGGGGCGTCCCGCCGCGCGGGACCGGGTTCTACTCGCTGCGCTCCCCGAGCCGCGCGGGGCGCGTCTCGGCCTTCGGTGACGATCCCTTCGCCGGATGTGCGGCACCGGTTGAGAGAACCGACCACTGGCCGCGCTCCCGTTGGAAGGGTGGAAAAGAAAGAGCAAAGGCTGCCGCCTTTCCGGGTGTTCACGCACCCGAAGAAAGGACGAGGCCGATGCCCCGCACCAACCGCAAGACCCTCCGCAGCACTCATCCCAGGGCTGACGCGGCCCAACTCATTACCGACGAGATCGTGACGCTGCTGGAAAGGGGCACCCTGCCCTGGCGCCAGCCGTGGCGCATTGCGGGCGGCGGGGTGCCGCTGCGCCACGGGGGTGAGGGCTACCGGGGGATCAACGCGTTCCTGCTCGGCATGCGCGCGGCGCTGATGGGCTACACGTCGCCCTACTGGATGACCTTTCAGCAGACCCGGGCGATGGACGCCTGCGTGCGCAAGGGCGAGAAGTCCAGCGTAGTGGTCTACTACGGAACGGCAAAGGCGAAGGATGCAGGTGGGAATGCCGAGGGCGAGTGTTCCCCATCCGACGAAAGGTCCGACGGTACGGACAGCTACCGATTTCTGAAGTCCTACCGCGTGTTCAACGCCGCCCAGATCGACGGGCTGGACGCGCGGTTCCACCCCGAGCCCGAGGGCGATCCGACGGACGGCCCCGAGCCGATCCCCGCCTGCCATGCCTTCTTCGACGCGATCGGCGCGGAGGTGGCCGTGGGCGGTGACCGGGCCTGCTACGTGCCCTCGCTCGACCGTATCCACATGCCGCCGTTCCAGCGCTTCGACAGCGGCGAGCGCTACTACGCCACGCTCGGCCATGAGCACGTACACCGCACCAAGGCCCCGGACCGTCTCGACCGCTCCTTCGGCGCCTCGACCTTCGGCAACGAAGCCTATGCCAAGGAGGAACTCGTGGCCGAGCTAGGCGCCGCCCTCCTCGGACAGCGGCTAGGGTTCACGGCGGATCATTTGGAGGACCACGCCGCCTATCTCGGATCCTGGTTGAAGGTGCTCCGGGCCGACAAGCGCTTCCTGTTCCGCGCCGGCGCGCATGCACAGCGTGCGGTGGACTGGATGGTGGAGGCGGCCGCGCAAGGCGGGGTGACGCTCGACGCGCCGGGTGGTGCCGGGGATGTCGAAGAGACCGAGCCGCACACAGCCGTAGCGGCCTGACCGCCCTGCCATCCTTTGACTCAAGGGCCGCTTCCGCGAGGGTGGAGGCGGCCCTTTTCGCATGTGCGACCAACAGCATCGGAAAGGACCCCGCCATGGGATGGACCACCTACGCCGCCTACCGCTCCCCGAAGACCCGCGAGGAAGAGCGGGGCGAGATTGTCGACCTCTATACAGACTTGGCCCCAGACGCGCCCTATACGGCCGAGTGCCTCTTGGCCTCGAAGGTCGGCAGTGTCTGGTACCTTGCCATCCGGCTGACCCCGAAACCCGGCCGGGAGACGCCCGAGCCCCTCATGCGCGGTTACGTGCCCGACGCCTCCGGGGCAATCGTCTACGCGGGCATCGTGCTGACGTCCCGCCGGAACGGCGAATGGGGCTACAAGGCCATGTGCGAGACCGTGGGCCCGCACGAGGCCGCAACGCCGCTGAAGCTCCTCGACCTGCTGTCGCCGCTCGACCCGCAGGTCGAGACATTTGCCGCCGGCTGGCGCGAGCGGGTGGCGGCCCATCACGCGGCCAAGCGCGCCCGACCGAAGGTCCGCCCCGGCGACGTGGTCGAGTTCGATGAGCCGATCGAGTTCACGGGCGGGCTGAAGGTGCGCCGGTTTCGGGCCTACGCGTACCGCCGGCATCCCGGCGCGCGGGCTCGGATCCTCTACGAGACGCTCGATACCAGGCACGCCCACACCGTCCGCATGAGCGCCAAAGCGATCCAGGACCGGGGCGGGCGCGTCGTCGCGCAAGGGGAGGACGCGACGGCTCCGGCGGACACCTGACCGTCGCATGGTAGGTGGAACGGGAAGGTCCTCGACCACCGTCGGCGCATAGGCTCGGCCGTCTGTCCCGCAAAGGGAGGGGCGGCCCCTTCCCGGGTGGACCCCAACCCGAGGAGAGAGGCCATGCCGAACGACACTTCACCCACCGATTACGCCCCCGATGCCGCACGCATTGCCGCGCAGAACGACGCCTTCCGCCGCGGCATGGGCGGCGAGGTCGCGGGGGCGTTCCACCCCGGCGGCGCGGAGCTGCGCGGTCGGGTTTTCGCCACCGCCGCGGTTGCGGCGCTCGGTCGGCCCTTCGTGTTCGCCTGCCTGCGGGCGGTGGCGGACGTCATCCACTTCCCACCGGAGGACGACCCCGACGGCCTGCACGACTTTGGCGCCGTGGAGGTCGAGGGCACGCGGGTGTGGTGGAAGATCGACCTCTATTCGGACGACCGGCTCGCATGGGGCTCGGAGCATCCCGACGATCTGACCCGCACCTACCGCGTGCTGACGATCCTGTTCCCGGAAGACTGGTAGGTCGCGCGCCCCTTCCACCCATCCGCCAGCCCGAGGCTCCCGCTCCCGAAAGGGCAGAGGGGGCCTCCTTCAGGGTGTGGCCAGTCCGGCCACGAGAGAACCCGGAGACGAGACCATGCCCATCACCAAGACCGCCCTGCCCGAGCTGACCGACACCGCCATCGCGCTGAAGGACCTGACCCTGCACCCGCTCAACGCCCGCGCGGGCTCGCCCGATGCCTACGAGGCCGACGACATTCCCGTGCTGGCCGCGTCCATCGCCGCGCTCGGCCTGCTGAACCCGCTCATCGTCCAGAAGACGGAGGTGGACGGTAAGCCCGCCTGGGGCGTGCTGGCCGGGGGCCGTCGCCTCGCGGCCATGCGCCAACTCTGTGAGGACAAGAACGCGAAGGGCTGGACTGCGCGCGCCAAGATCGCCTGCCGCACCATCGGCGACGATGTGGCGGCCGCCACCGCGATCACCGTGGCAGAGAACGTCACGCAGGCACCTATGGACCCGCTCGACGAGTTCGAGGCCTTCGCGCGGATGATGGAAACCGGCGGGCACGACATCGACTCCATCGCCGCGCTCTTCGGCGTCGAGCGCCGCCGCGTGACCGAACGCCTGCGCTACGGTAGGGTGCATCCGGATATCCGCCGCGCGGCGCGGGCCAAGGATATCAGTCTGGACGTGATGAAGGCCTTCGCCGCGCATCCTGACCACGGCATGCAGTGGGCCGTCTTCGAGGCGACGGAAGGCCAGTACCGCCAGGCGTGGACGATCCGCGACCGGCTGGAGAAGGCCGGGATCAAACTGGGCTCCGGCCTGGGACGCTACGTCGAGGCGGAATACCGCGCCGCGGACGGGCCGATCACGGCGGATCTGATCGTGGAGGACTCGGTGCTGACCGACGAGGCGCTGGTCGACCGGCTGCTGGTGGAGAAGCTGACGGCGCTCGCCAAGGCTGAGCGTGCGCGGCTCGGCTTCGCCTGGGCTGAGGGGCGGCGGACGGCCGACTACGAGGCGCTTCGGGTCTACGGGCGGACCTACCCGAGCGCGGTGGAGCCCGAGGGCTTGATGGCTGAGCGCGTCACGGAGATCGCCGACCGTCTGCTGGCCATCGACGAGTTGCGCGACGCGGCGGAGGCGAACGATGACGGCACCGACTTCGACGCGCTGGAGAACGAGTACGAGGCCCTGCAGCAGGAGCACGACGAGCTGACGACGGGCTACGGTCCCGAGCAGCTGGAGAAGGCTGGGGTGATCGCCCACTGGCGCTACGACGGCCCGCAGGTGATCTATGGCCTGATCCGTCCCGAGGACATGGCCCTGGCCGAGGGAAAGGCGACACCCGTCGGTGCGACCAAGGCTGACGGTGCCGCGCCTGGCCCCGAGGGAGACGCCGACGAGGGCACTGCGCCGCTGGAGGTTGCCGCCTCGCTTGCCGCCGACCTGCGCACGGAGCGCGCGGTCGTCATCGGCGCAGGGCTCGCGGCCGATCCGGCGCTGGCGCAGGATCTGGCCCTGTTCAAGATCGTCTCCGATCTCTGGAACGCCCACGGCACGCGGATCTCCTGGTCCATGGGCGTGACGGCGACACGAGGCGAGCGTCCACACGGCAAGCCCGACGGCATGGACCAAGGATCGACGGAGGCTATCGCCGCGTTGCGCGACGGCGTCGACCTAACATGGTCGGACGGGGCGCAATCAGTGACCGAACGCTTCGAACGCTTCCGGCTCCTGGACCGGGAGATGAAGGCCCGCATCGTCGGCGTGGTCATGGCCGAGGCGATCGCGCCTTCAGAATTGGCCCATGGCGAGACGCTGCTGACCCACGTCGCCCATCAGGTCGTGCCCGACATGCGCGCGGTCTGGCGCCCCACCGGAGAGGCGTTCTTCGGGCGGATCAAAAAGGCGCAGCTCCTGCACCTTCTGGCGACCGACCTGAAGCAGCCCGAAGAGGCCGCGCGTCTCGCCACCGCGAAGAAGGTCGACATCGTGGACTATCTCGACCGGCTCTTCGCTGCGCCCTTCGCGACGCTGACGCCTGAGCAGCGTGAGGCGGTCGAGACCTGGTGCCCGCCGGGCATGGCGATCCCCGGACTGCGCGAGCGCCATTGCATCGAGGTCGCGGATACCACGAATGCGGTCGAGGCGGAGATCGAAGACGACGACGAGACGTTCGACATCGATCCCGATGAGCAGTTCGGTGTGGGCGATGAGGATCGCTCGGAGGAGATCCCCGAACCCGAGGCAGCCTGACGTTCCACCGCTCCGCCTACCGAAGCCGTCCCGCCCGCAAAGGGAAGGGGCGGCTTCCTTCCGTGGGGAACCTGATCCCGAACGGAGAGACCCCCATGAAGCGCCGTGACATCCCGACCCTGCTGACCCGCCTGACCGCCGACCTCGCTGCGGGCGATCTCACTACGCCCGCGCTCGCCGCACATATGACAGACGTCACCGGCGGGACCGACGCCGCTGGCGCGTGGTCCTGGCGTCAGGCTTACGACCTCGTGCAGGCCGCGGCGATCCTGGCGGACCGGAAGGACGACGCGAGGGATCCCGCCACGCGCCTAGCGCGTCTGACCGGCGCCGCAGACGCACGCGCGACCGAGACGCGCCGCTCGGAGACGCAGGTCCGGCTGCAGCAATTCTCCACGCCCCTGCCCTACGCCCTTGTCGCCGCCGTCGCGGCCGCGATCCGGCCGGGCGACGTCGTGCTGGAGCCCTCCGCCGGGACCGGCGCGCTCGCCCACATGGCACGGCGCTCGGGCGGCTACGTCGTCCTCAACGAGCTGGACCCGTTCCGAGCCGCCGTCCTGCAGGAGCTGTTCGGGGCAAGACCTACCCGGTACGACGCCGAGCATATCGACGATCTCATGGATCGGGCGACGCTCGCAGACGTCGTCCTGATGAACCCGCCCTTCTCGTCCTCGGCCGTTCGCGCAGGTGATCCGACCATCGCGCTGCGGCACGCGCTCTCGGCCGCCAAGCGCCTCGCCCCCGGCGGACGGCTCGTTGCGATCCTGCCGCTCGCCGCTTGCGCTGCGCGCCAGCCCGTGCTCTGGGCCCGGCTGATGGAGCGGGTCGCGCCCCGGCTGCACCTCGTCCTGCTCGGCGCGGTCTACCGCAAGATGGGCACCGGCGTGGAGACCGCGCTGCTCGTGGCGGATCGCGTGGATGACAGTGCGAAGGCGGAGACTCCGATCCCCCCTGAGCCGGTCGAGGATCTGGAGGCCGCACTGCGTACCGTCCGAACCCGCCTGCCGGAGCGCCCTGCTCGCGAGCCCCGCGCTGCGCCGACCGATCCCTCACCGATCCGCCCGGCCTCATGCGCTTCCGATACTGCTTTGAGGCGCCCGCGTCCCTCGACGCCGCCTGCCGCCCCGGCTCGGTCCAGCGCCCCGACACCGATCCTCTTCGCCGTCTTCGACACGCCCCGCGCCAACGAGGCGGTCTCTGACGTCTACGCCCGCTACGCCCCGCAGCGGATCGAGATCGCGGGCGCGGTAGATCACCCCTCGCCCCTAGTCGAGAGCGTCGCGATGGCCGCCGTCGCCCCGCCCGTGCCGGTCTTCCCGGAGGGCGGCGGCCCTGCCCTGCCCCCATCGATCATCGCCAACGGCGCGCTGTCGGCCGCGCAACTGGAGACGGTAGTGATGGCGGACGCTGCGCATTCCATCGACTTGCCTGGCCGCTTTACCGCCTCCGACGATTGGACCGAAATCGAGCCCGCTCACGAGGGCGCAGCCGAAGCCACCGCCTACCGCCAAGGCTACTTCCTCGGCGACGGCACCGGCGCGGGCAAGGGGCGCCAGGTGGCCGGGATCGTCATGGCGGGCTGGCTCGCCGGACGGACGCGGGCGGTGTGGATCAGTAAGTCGAAAACCCTGATCGAGGACGCCGTGCGCGACTGGATGGATCTCGGCGGCGCGCCAACGGACATCGTGCCGCTCGAGCGCTGGAAGCCCGACGAGGACATCATCCTGCATCGTGGCATCCTGTTTCTTACATATGCGACCCTGCGCAGCATCGGAAAGTCAGGCCGCTCGCGGCTGGAACAGCTGGTGGAATGGTGCGGGACCGACTTCGAGGGCGTCCTCGCGTTCGACGAGGCGCATGCGATGGCGAACGCCGCCGGCTCCTCGGATGGCGCGCGCGGCGGCACGGCGCCCTCGCAGCAGGGCGTGGCAGGCCTGCGGCTGCAGCTCGCCCTGTCCCGTGCTCGCGTCCTTTACGTCTCAGCCACCGGTGCCACGAACGTCTCGAACCTCGCCTACGCCACGCGGCTCGGTCTCTGGGGGCCGGGCCAGGCCTACCCTTTCGCCACGCGCGAGGACTTTGTTGCGGCCATGGTCGCGGGCGGCGTCGCGGCGATGGAGGTGGTCGCGCGGGACCTGAAGACTCTTGGGCTCTACGCGGCTCGGGCGCTCAGCTTCGAGGGCGTCGAATACGACATCCTCGAGCACCGACTGTCCGATGACGAGCGGGCGGTCTACGACCGCTTCGCGAGCGCATTCAAGGTGATACACGCCAATCTTCATGCCGCTTTGGAGGCCACCGGCATCGTCGACGAAGAGAGCGGCGTAACCGCCGGAGCGGCGAAGGCCTCCGCCCTGTCGCGCTTCGAGAGCATGAAGCAGCGCTTCTTCGGTCATGTCCTGAACGGGTTCAAGGCGGGTACGCTTATCAAGGCTTTGGAGGACGATCTTGAAGCTGGCTGGGCGCCCGTCGTACAGATCGTCTCCACCGGCGAGAGCCATCTCGACCGCGCCATCGAGGCGCTCGACGGCGACGACCTGACCGAGGCGGCGCTGACGCCGAAGGAGGTCGTGGTCCACTGGCTACAGACGGCCTTCCCGATCCAGGCGCATCAGCTCGTCGAAATCGAAGGCCAGATGGTTGCCGAGCGGCTGACCGATGCCGAGGGACGCCCGGTGGTCAGCCGAGAGGCGGAGGCGCTGCGGGACGCCGCCCTGATGGAACTCTACACCGTCGCTCCGATCCCGTCGGTCCTCGACCGGCTCGTCTGGCACTTCGGCGAAGACCGGCTGGCGGAGGTCACGGGGCGCTCGAAGCGCTCGATCCGCCTGCCTGACGGCGCGCTGAAGGTGGTGCCGCGCTCCGGGTCGGCGAACTCGGCCGAGGCCGCGGCCTTCATGGCCGGGACGAAGGACGTCCTGCTCTTCACGGACGCGGGCGGGACCGGGCGCTCCTACCACGCCGCCGCGACGGCCGGGAACCGCGACCGTCGGCGTCGTCACTACCTTGTCGAGCCGGGCTGGCGCGCCGCCGAGGCGATCCAGGGGCTCGGGCGCACGCACCGCTCGGCGCAGGTCACGGCGCCCTGGTTCCGCGTCGTGACGACGGACGTGCACGGGGAGAAGCGGTTCACCTCGACCATCGCGCGACGGCTCGACACGCTGGGCGCCCTCACCCGCGGGCAGCGCGAGACGGGCAGCCAGAACCTGTTCCGCGCTTCCGACAATCTGGAAAGCCCGATTGCCCGCCGGGCCCTCGTCGCCCACTACCACGAGCTGGTCCGGGGCACCTGTGAGGCTATGACCTACGAGACTTTCACCGACTGGACGGCGCTGCGCCTGACCGACGCAGAGGGCGTCATGCTCGAGGACCTGCCCCCGGTGCAGCGCTACTTGAACCGCCTCCTCGCCCTGCCCATCGACATGCAGAACGCCCTCTTCGGCGCGCTCGCCGCCAAGATCGAGCAGATCACCGAGCGAGCCCGCGCGAACGGCACGCTCGACGTCGGGATCGAGATGCTCCACGCGGACCGCATCACCGTCGTCGAGGAGGCGGACCTGTGGACTTGTCCGAAGAGCAGGTCCGTGACCCGGACCGTCACGCTGGACTGCGAGAACGAGGTGCGCATCCCGGATGGCGCGACGGTTTTTCACGACCACGGCGCTCGCATGGCGCCCCGGCGCAACGCGGCCTCGGGCAAGGTCGCGCTGATCTCGAAGCGGCCGCAACAGGTGTTCGACGACGACGTGATGGCGGAGATCCGCGAGACGCGGCGCCCCACCGGGCGCGGGTCCATGACGGAAGAGGCCTTCGGTTCGTCGCATTGGGAACCGATCGAGCCTGCGACCTTCGTTCGGCTGTGGGATACCGAGGTCGCAGACCTCCCCAAGGTCGAGACCCACCGGATCGTCTTGCTGACCGGCCTGCTATTGCCGATCTGGCGCGACATCCCGTCCGATAATGAGCGCATCTGGCGTGTCATGCCGGAGGACGGCGTCGCCCGCATCGGTCGGGCGATCTCGCCCGAGCAGGCCGTGGTGCTGGCGAGCCGGTTCCGGGGCGGCGAGACCACCCCTGCGGAGCTGGTCGCCGCTGCCATAGCGGGGGACGGGGCCGTCGATCTGGGCCGCGGGCTGACGCTGCGTGCCCGCCGCGTGGCGGGGACCAAGCGTCTAGAAGTCGAGGGCTGGCGACCGGAGCAGGTCGATGTGCTGAAGGCCGCGGGCTGCTTCACGGAGATCGTCGCCTATCAGCTTCGGGCATTCGTGCCCGTGGGCGACGGCGCGGCGGCGGTGATCGAAGCGATCCGGGCAGGCGGTGGCATGAAAGTCGCCGCATAAGCCCTTGATCCGAAGCGCGAGCAGTTCGGACTGGACCGATCGCTCACTCTCTGGGACTCTGCAGATGTTCTCATCGGAGACGCACCCATGCCACGACGATCCAAGCCTGCGCCGCAGGACGCCCAGATCGAGATGTTCCCCGCCCGCCTGCGCCTCGTGCGCGAGGCGGCCGAGGAGAACGTCCACCGCTATTACGCGCTGGAGGTCCAGCCCGACCTATTCGGCGGGGCCTCCCTCGTCCGGGCCTGGGGCCGGATCGGGCTCAGCCGAACGACGCGGATCGAGCTGCATGCCGACGAGGGACAGGCGATCGACGCCCTGCGCGACTGGGAGACCGCCAAGCGCAAGCGCGGCTACGCAACGGACACGAACCACGGGCGATGAGGAGACCGACATGTCGAAGACCACCAAGAAGCCCCGCCGCCCCATCTGGGAGCGCGCCCAGATGTTCATTGCCTTCCACCGGGACCCGGAGCGGAAGAAACGCGAGACGCCCTACCTCTGGCCGCCCAAGGATGCGAGCGCGGGGCTGCGCGCCGAAACCTCCGATCAGGAAACCTTCGTCCATCTGCGCGGCCCCGACCGCGCGGACGACGTGCAGCTCAAGCTCCGTCCGAACGCGATCATCGCGCGGCGCGAGCCGGGGCGCGGCTGGTCGGGGATCGAGGTGGGCGACCACTCGGTGCGCGTCCTTGTCGGCGACGTCTGGATCGAGATCGACCCGATGGGCGCAGTCAAGCGCGAGGCCGACGATGGAGCCTCGACCACCTTCCTCGAGTTCGACGGCTCGATCATCCAGCTGACCGAGGATGCGGAGGTCTGCGTGTCCGGGAACGGCGAGCGGATCACCCGGCGGACGCCCGAGCGGCTGGACGTCGTGACGGGCGACGGGATCATGTCTTCTCCGCGGAAGCGGATCGGGAAGTAGGGGTCGAGGTCTGCTATGAGCCCAATCTGTCGAATGCTACGGCCCGAACGAAGGGCAGCTATCGTCCTTGCAACCTTCATGCAGCTCCGGGCGCGACGTCATCCTCATCTAGGCGGTAGTTGCGACACGTTTCGATGCCTTCGGCCACCACGTCGAGCAGCGCCTCGGCATCGCGCAGAAGGTCGTCGATCTTTGGGCTGCTGATCTGGTAGCGAACAAAGCGCCCATCACGCCTGCTGATGACGAGGCCGCAATCAAACAGGCATCGCAGATGATTAGAGACGTTGGGCTGCGTCAGGGCCGTGCGCCCGACGATCTCGTGGACCACCAGCGGCCCCTCTCGCAGGGCATCGAGGATCGCCAACCGGCTTGGGTCCGCGAGACCACGAAACAGCTTCGCCCGCCGCTCCGTATCTGTAACGGCGGAATTGCGGTCGGCGGCAATTTGTTCCATATCACTATTCGCTGATATAATATTTCTCGACTTATCTTAGCAGGAGAAAAGCGAGCATGGCCAACGCCCAAAACACCGGATCGGCTGCCGACGTCGCAACCTTCCGTTACCGCGTCTCCGGCATGGATTGCGCCAAGGATGCAGCCCAGATCGAGCGGGCTGCGCAGTCTGTCGGGGTCGCACCCGACGCGGTGAAGGTATCTTCGGCGACCCACATTATGACCCTAAGCGTTCCCGAAGAAAGCCTGTCCAAGATCGAGCGGGTCGTGGAGACAACAGGTTACGGGTTCGACCGCATCGAGGGCGACGACGATGCACAGCAGGGGGCAGCCCATCAGGACCCGGCCTATCGACGCGCACTCTGGATCGTCGTGATCCTGAATGTGGGCTATGGCCTTGTCGAGATGGTCGGGGGTTTTTGGGCCGGGTCTCAGGCCGTGAAAGCTGACGCGCTCGATTTTCTTGGCGACGGCCTCATCACCTTTTTAGGCCTTCTGGCCATCGGCTGGAGCCTCGTCTGGCGGGCGCGATCCGCCCTGATTCAAGGCATCTTCCTCGGCGTCCTTGGCCTCGGCGTGCTTGGAACGACAATCTGGCGTGCCTTCACCCAGACGATGCCAGATGCGGGCCTCATGGGGCTATTCGGCTTCATCGCCCTCGTGGTCAACGTTCTCGCCGTGCTGCCCCTGCTGCGGTTCCGTAAGGGGGACGCGAACATGCGGGCCGTGTGGCTGTTCTCGCGGAACGACGCCATCGGAAATGCCGCGGTCGTCGTTGCGGCCGGTCTCGTGGCATGGCTCGGAAGCGTTTGGCCCGACCTGATCGTCGCCTTCGGGATTGCCGGACTGTTCCTGCATTCATCTTGGTCGATTATCCGCGACGCGAGGGCCGATCTGAAGACCGCCTGAGGGGGCCGCGCGGAAGCGGACGCTGGGCCGGAGCACCCAATGAGAGCAAAGTCTGCATGGCGGACATGGCGGGCGGGCCTCTATCGCTCACGTCCGAGCACGCAACGGAAAGAAGAGAGGGAGCTTCGCCTTGGGTGATCCGAACCGGATCGGAAGAGAAACCCCAGGAGAAGACCCATGATCACTGGAACCCTGACCCGGAACGCCGACGGCGAGACCTACAATCTG
The DNA here is from genome assembly GCA_947494145.1 of uncultured Jannaschia sp. Taxonomy (GTDB): domain Bacteria; phylum Pseudomonadota; class Alphaproteobacteria; order Rhodobacterales; family Rhodobacteraceae; genus Jannaschia. The sequence continues at coordinate 42,683 of CANLTZ010000016.1, forward strand.
AGCGTGGCCACGCTCATGTTCGACATCGCGCATTTGCGCGTCGTGCCGAACGGCTACAAGAGCGCCGACAACCATCCCGACCACCACATCGAGGTCCGCACCCCGCGCGGCCGGGTGATGCGCGTGGGGTCCATGTGGGCGGCCACATCGAAGACGTCGAAGCGCGAGTACTTCCAAATCGCCTTGACCGACCAGATGGGGCGGACCTGGCGCATGAACGCGGTGCGCGACGAGGAGATGCCGAAGGACGTGTGGCGCATCGTGCCGCTGGCGGGCGGTGAGACCCGGCCGATCGCGCTGACGGGTCGGATCGAGACGCTGGACGACGGCAACCTCGCGGGCTTTATCGGCAGCTACGACTTCGACATGGACTTCGTGGCGGTCGAGAATGCGCACAAGACCACCGATGACCACCCGGACTGGCACATCGAGGCGCGCTCGCCCGCGGGGCGGATCGTGCGGATGGGCTCGATCTGGCGGGCGACGTCGGAGCGGTCGGGCAACGCCTACCTCTCCATCGCTTTCCACGCGCCCATGGGGACGCAGCATCGGGCGAACGCCTTCCGTCGCGAGGACGAGGCGCCGGGGACCTACAAGGTCGTGGCGCTGATGCCGCTGGCCGAGGCCGACGGGAGGCTGGCGCTCGCAGCGTGATCCCCACCCATATCGATCAACACGTTCCGGGCCGTCCTTCACACAGGGCGGCCCCTTCGCCGCGTGGCCCGATCCGGGCCGATGGAGGTGAAGACGATGACCGACGACATGATGACGAGCGCACTGCGGCCCGCGCCGGGTTCGCCCGAAGTCCTAGCGGCAATGGAAGCCCGCATGGCTGAGATGCGCGAGCGCGAGCGGCGGGAGCGCCGCGAGGACCGCGCCCGCCTGCTGGCCGACCTGCGCGCCCTTGGGGCGACAGCGCTCAAGGCCGAGTACGACGGCTACGGCGACAGCGGGAACGTCGAGGCGATCACGACCGTGCCCGACCTTCCGAAGATCGACGCGATCCCTGGCCTCGCGGACTTCCTGTGGTCCGTCGCCTATGCCGAGCACCCCGGCTTCGAGAACAACGAGGGCGGCGGAGGGACCGTCACCTGGGACCTCGTCGCCGACCGGATCGACCTCGACCACTTCGACAACGTCGTCGATCGGGTGCATTCCCAGTCGGAGGACATCTGATGGCGCATCCCCTGCACCATGCCGAGCCCTCCGCGCGCCGCTACGGCGGCGTGCCTGCCGACTATCAGGTCATTCACGATTGGTTCGATGCCTCCAAGGCCCATCTGGCCCTGCCCACGCACCGGGCGCTGCGCCACCACGCGCAGGGCATTTTCGAGGCCGAGGCGGTGTTCGGGACGTCGCTGACGAACTCGGATGGTCGCGCGATCCCCGTCCGCTGGATCGGCGAGCAGCATGTCCGCGAGGATTGCCGGCGCATCCCCACGTTGGCGGACTGGCTCGGTCGGATCGAGCCCGCACCGTGGATGGCGAACGGGGTGATAGAGGACCCGGCGCCGGTCCCCCATGGCGGCGACCCCGCCGGGCTCTGGAGGGCTGAGGTCGTCGCCGGACGGACGGCGCTTGGTCTGGCCGACTGGATGGCCGAGCGGCAGGCGCGCGTCGTCGCTGGCCGGGTGCGGGCCGCCTGAGACCGATCCCGGCGAACGCGCCCTGCCCGCTTTCGGGCCGCCTCCGACCGGGGCGGCCCCTTTCCGCCGTGTCCCTCGACACGAACCGGAAAGGACCGGACCATGACGACCTCCACCGACACCACCCCCATCACCGAGATCGGCCCCGACGGCGCCGGGCTCTATGCCCTCGTCGCGCAGGTGACCGAGATCGCCGCCGCGCGGCTTGGCCTCACCGTGACACAAGTGGAGCGCGCCATGGCGCTCTCCACCTGGACCACCGCCGTCGAGACAATCGAGCGCGAGTTCCTCGGCGACTACCGCGGCTACTTCCCGAAGTGCGGGATGGCCGTGCGCAACGAGGCCATCATTGCGGAGGTCTTTGACGCCATTGCCGAGGCCCTCGGCGATCTGCGCCGCACGCTGCGAGCGGGGATCTACACGCCCCCTGTCCCTAGTGCTGCATCCGTCGCCCCAGCCGGAGGGCGGACCAATGGGTGAGGGTCTCTACTGGAGTCGCGCCGGCCGCACCGTCTACGTCGAGCCCTTCGACTATTTCGACCCCGATGATCACGTTCTCTGGCGGGACGCCTGGTCCGATCTTGGCGAGACCATTGCATCCTGCTTGTCGGACGCCTGGGAGCACCTGCCGCGCTGCTGGAAACGCTCCGGCGAGCGCGTGGTCATGCGCAACGGGCTGCATGAGGTCTGGCTACATGAGGACAGCTACGCCCGCGTCCACGTCACCTTTGGAGTGCGCTGCGATCTCTACGAGACCGACGCCCTCGCTCTCGCGACGATGCCGGACAGGGCCGAGGCGTTCTTCGACCGGCTGGCGCTGCACTACGAACTGCGCGTCCGCACCTCCGCCTGGACGAGTGCTGCGCGCATTTCCCGCCCCACCGGGGAGGCGTTGGCATGAAGATCGAGCTGCACGCCATCCGGTACAGCGCTGCCGCCTCGCAGGAGACGGCGTTCTACTCGGCGGACCTCCATGTCAATGGACGCAGGATTGGAACGATCTCGAACGGCGGCACCGGCGGGGAGGATGTCGTCCACGGCGACCGCGCAGCCTATGCGGTCGCCAACGCTTGGTGCCGCGCGAACCTGCCGCCCTGGCGCACGCCGGACGGGCTCGCGTTCGAAACCGACCTCGAACTGCACTGCGCTACCCTCCTGCAGCAGTGGATCGACGCGGACGAGTTGCGCCGCGCCTTGGCGGAGCGCGTCCTCTGGCGCGATCCGGTCGATAGGCGCGTCTACGGGCTGCGCCACCACGGCCGGATAGAGGCGGCGATCTCCTCGGTGCGGCGTCGCCATCCCGATGTGACCATCCTGAACGAGCTGCCCTTCGTCATGGCGCTGGCGATCTGGAGGTCGATCCCCCCGCAGGGACCTTCGGAGGATTGCCAATGACCGCCCGCCTATCCGTTCCCCCGCCATCGCCGCCGAGATCGTGGCAGGCGCACTCTTCGCGATCTTGCATTCGGGCGGCAAGGACAGTCAGGCCATGACGATCCTGCTGCGCGAGATCGTCTCATCGAAGTAGATCGTCGTCGTGCACGCGCCCTTCGGCCGGGTCGAGCGGCCTGGCACCCTGCGTCGCATCCAGCGGACGACCGAGGGCCTGCCGCTGATCCTCGCCAGCGCGCAGACCGATTTGCTCGCCGTGGTCCGTCGGCGTGGGCGTTTCCCGACGCCCGGCATCCTGCAGCGCACTTCGGACCTGAAGCGCGGGCCGATCACCCGCGAGGTCCAGTGCTATCTGCACGCCCGCCCGCAGCACGAGCTGCGCGTCGTCTCCCACATGGGCATGCGGGCGGACGAGAGCCCCCGGCGGGCGAAGTAGGCGCCGCTCAAGATCAATACGCGGAACTCCGTCGCCGGGCGGCATTGGCTCGACTGGCTGCCGATCCACCACCTGACGGAGGCGGAGGTCTTCGAGACCATCGCCGCCGCCAGGCAGCGGCTGCTCTGGGTCTACCGCGCGGGGATGTCGCGATGCTCCTGCTCGTTCTGCATCATGGCGTCGAAGAAGGATCTGCGCCGGGCGGCGCGGCTCCGGCCGAAGCTGGCGTCCGAGTACGTCGCGTTGGAGGAAGAGATCGGGCATACGCTCAGCCCGTCGCGAGTGCCGCTGCGCCGTCTCTTCGCGGCATGATCGAGCCCGACCCCGGTGGGAGGGTTGTGTCCGTCCCTGCCCGTTCGCGTCGTCTCGCCCGGAGCCCTCGCCCTCATTCACGCACAGGTCCCGTTTCCGACCTTAGACGCCCGGTGGGGCCGAACTTGGCCCTGTCCTAGCCCTGCCGTCCTCGCGGATATTCTCTCTACCTAATCTGCTCTTGAGTACGGTGTTCAGCGGGTTCTGCCGGTCTGGCCGGTAGCCGGTGATGGGCGGATGAGGTCGCAGGCAGGTCAATCCCTGCCCGTGGTCTCCTGTCGTTTCGTGGCATGGGTGTCTGGCCGGATCGCGCGCGGGCGTGCCCTGCGGGTCGTCGTGCCTCCGCCCCTTCGGCAAGCACGAATACGGCTTCCACCCCCCCTGCGGTGTGCGGACCCTCCGCATTCGCGCCTGCGCCAGCGCTTCTCCGATCCGGCCTCTTCGACCCCATCGAAACGAAAGGAGACCACGACATGGCCCGCTACAACCTCACCGCCCCCGTCACCTACAGCCAGAACGGCACCACGAAGACCCGCTACACCCGGGTGGGGACCGTTTTCGAGAACACCCGCGAGGACGGCTCCAAGTGCCTCTCGATCAAGCTCGACTTCCCCGTGGGCGCCACCGAGCTCGTCGCCTTCGAACCCCGCGCGCGGGAGGAAGGCGAGGGCGAGGGCTGAAGCCCTCGCCGGGGGGCGCCGCGGTGCCCCCCACCCGCATGCCCGGCGGCGCCTGTGGGACCGAAGGGCGCCGCGTCCGTCGCCCCGCGCCTTCGGCGGATGCCACGATCTCGTGAACGTCGTCTCGGGTTACGCCCTCTCCCAGCTGACGTCGCCGACCGACTTGGTTGCCGTCGCCAATCCGGTTCGTCGTCGCCGAAGACGTCACCGCTTCGCCTCCGGCTTGGTTGCACGCTGCCACGTCAGCCGCTCATACTGGACCTCCCTCTGAGGCCGCCGAGGCCGTGGCTTGCGGTCCAGGTCCGTCGCACGGTCCGTGTCCCCCTCGACCAGAGCCTCCAGGCGCCGCTCCGCCAGGGAGCGGTGATCGACGCGCACCTCGTGGTCCGCTGCCGCGAGCGCCTCGTTCATGATCCGCGCCCACGCCGCGCGCAGCTCGACCAGGACCGTCCGCGGGGACATCTCGCGCAGCTTCGCCATCAGCGCGCGCCCCTCCAAGCGGCGCGTCGGGGTCAGCACCACGACGATCAGGTTGCGGGGGTCGCCGCCGTCGGGCGGCCGATGAACCGCGCAGTCCGCCACCACGCCGAACCGCTCCACCAGCAGACCCGCGAACCGTCCGACCATCCCGACATGCGCGTCGAGGTCCAGCTCGTGCGGCAGCGACAGCTCGTACTCCCTGGCGACCTGCGCATCCACCCGCGTCTCCCGGCGCTCGACCGCGTTCCACAGCGCGGAGCGGTCGAATACCCAGGCCGGAGCGTCGTCCGGCGCGTGGGTGCCGGTTTAGATCACCATGTCCATGCGCTGTTAGCGATGGACCAGTCCCGTCCGGTCGCGACGGATCCGCTCCCCGAACTTGTAGGCCGCTACACGCGTCGCGGAGCGCCTCTCGGAGCGCTTCATGATGCGGGCGGTGAAGTGGTAATGCGCCACGACGGATGTCCTCGTCCTCGGGAGGCGAACGATAGAGGCATCCGGATGCCGATCCAACGCCTCGAACCACCACGTCGGGCCGAAGCATCCACTTCGAGCCGCCGCGCCGCCGCCGGTGCGGCGTCGCTTCGGGCCCTCGTCGGCTTCGCCTCCCCGAGCCCCGCACCCCCGGCCTCCCTGCCCCGGCGGCCTTACGGCCTTCCGCGCTCCGCGGTCTCCTCCGGAGCCCTCTCCACGCGGACGGGGCATGGTCGGTCGCGGGCACGGGTCTCGGCCCTTCGGGTATCGGTCCCGGGCAGGGACATCGAACCGGATCGGATCCAGGGGTGGCAAGCGTTGCGCCCCGCCCTCGGGGATTCGCCGCCCTGCGGGCGACGAACGCCGCTCGGCCGGGGGACGCCCCGGACCATCTCCCTGCCCCGCCCGTCCGCCACCCTGCCGGATCGGTCGCGGCCCGGACGCCTGGCAGGCCGACGGTCGGCATCAACAGGCTTTCGCGGCATATCCTCGCCCCTTTGGGCTCCGGTATTCCACGGTCCTGTTGACCCCTCCCTCAGACTGGCCTGCCTACTGGGCCTGTGCGACCGACCGACGGGTGACAAACAAGCGAAGCGCGCCGGAGGTACGTCCGGTTCTCTTATGCGGAGGCCCTTCGGGCCGCGGGGGTTTTGTTGCCCCCTGCCTCCGGCAGGCGGCGATGTGCTCTCTCGGTCGGGGATCGAAACAAGCGGAGTAAGGGTTTGTTTGCAAAAGGTTTATTTGCGATGCAGGCCAATATATTCCTTCGGTGTCAGGGGGTTAAGGGGTATTCTGAGGACAGAGGAAGCGAGGCGCTTCCCACCAAGGCCGGGGCTGCCCGGCGCACCAGATGACAGAAGGAAACAGACCCATGACCATGACCCCCTATGACCAGATCGAGCTCTTCGGCCTCACCGAGACCGGCACCGACGAGTTACCCATCCCGAACGATTTGGAGTTGCAGGGCCGCGCCGTGGGCGATGCCTTCGACGCCATCATCGGGACCATCCAGAACACTGGGCTCGCGTCCGAGGTGGAACCCCTCGCCCATGCGTTTGCCACCATGTTCCAGCGCCGCGCGACCCTGACCGAGGAAGCCGCCGATCGGCTAAAGGATAAGATCACCGCCCTGATCCGTGCGCAGGACGGGTCCGAGGTGGCCGAGGTCGAGTTGGAGACCGCACAGCGCCAGTTCGAGACGACGCAAGAGAAGGGCGACGCGCTGCGCCTCATGGCCGAAGCCGCCGCCGAGGCCTACGAGCGAGAGACCGGGGACGCCTACGTGCCCGTCACCGGCAACCGCACCACGCGGCGCGCGATGGAGACGGGAGCCGTGTTCGAGGCGAAGCGCCTGTTGGAAGCAGCCGACCGGGCCGAGGCGGAGCGCAACACCGTCAAGGGGACGTTCATCGCCGTGGCGGGGGCATCGGACTGGGCCGACCATGCCCGCATCTTCGCGCGGCTTGATGCGGCCCGCGCCCGCTGCCCCGACATGGTCCTGTGCCACAAGGGATCGAAGGGGGCCGAGCGCATCGCCGCCGCATGGGCGCGCAACCGCAAGGTGCCGCAAGTGCTGTTCCGCCCCAACTGGAACGCCCATGCCAAGGCCGCGCCCTTCCGCGCAAACGACGAGATGCTGCGGGCGAAATTGCGGGGTGTGATCCTCTTCGGCGGTGGTGGGATCGGTCTTAACCTCGCGGAGAAGGCCGAGAAGAAGGGCCTGCACGTCGCCCGGATCGCGGCAGAGCAGACTTTGGCCCGCGCGGCGTGAACCAGGGGCGCAGCGCCCCCACCCACCTGACCAGACGACAGGAGGGCGGCCCCGGGCGGGTCGCCCTTCGGCGTGTCCGCGAAGGAGATACGCGGCGGCGCGGCCCCTGCGGGGCCGAGATGTCCGGTCTGGCGGAGGCCGCGAGGGCCCCGCCAGACCGGACCGGCGCTATGCGCGCCGCAGCCACGCCCGGTGGGGTGGCGAAGCGTGTGGAGACAGTCGGTGCCAGATTTAGCCTGGTGCGCGTTATCCTGTCGGTCCACAGCGCCATCAGTGAGCCGCATACCTGAAGGATCGACCGTATGGTCCCATCTTGAGCCTTAGATAGTTCACGATGAGGCGCGCCATGCAGACCGTCGAAGCCATTCTCGATCTCCCCGGCGCGAGCTCGCCGCTCTCGCTGGTGGATCGGATCAACGACGGCCTGCCGCTGGCCGCCATCGACGCCTTCGCCCGCCGCGTCGCCCTAGAGCCCGCGCTGCGCTACCGCCTCATCCCCAAGGCCACGCTCGCCAGCCGCCGCAAGCGCCATGAGCCGCTCTCACGCGAGGAGAGCGCACGGCTGGCCCGCGCGGCCAAGGTCCTGGCACCGGCCGAGGAGGTCTGGGGTTCGCCCGAAGAGGCCCGGGCCTTCCTGCACCGCGCCCACCCGATGCTGGAGGACCGCCGCCCCATCGACGTGACCCTCGATAACGAGTTCGGCGCCGACTTCGTCGAGGGGTCCTGCAGCGCCTCCGTTTTGGCTCCGCCGCCTGATCCTCTCGCGATGACAGCGTAGCGCCTCGACCGTACGCTCGGCGTGTGGCGGATCGGCAACCCGAACGGGCTCTACCCGATCTATGACGCCACCGGTCCTACCATCGCGCCGGGGCGCTGGAACGACGCCGCAACACCGGTGATCTACGCGGCCGAGCACTACGCCACCGCCCTGCTGGAGAGGCTCGTCCACGGCTCCGGGCGCCTGCCCCCGAACCAGCATGCTGTGCAGACCACGATCCCGGCGGGGATCTCCTACGAGGTCGCCACGAAGGACGGCCTGCCCGGCTGGGACGCCATGCCGCCTGGGCCGAGCGTCGATTTCGGGGCGATGTGGGTCCACCAGGGGCGTTCCGCGATCCTGCTTGTGCCGTCCGTCGTCGCGCGCGAGGAGCGGAACGTCCTCATCAACCCCGCCCATCCCGACGCCGACCGGATCGAGCATTCGCTGCACAAACCAGTGCACTGGGATCGGCGGCTCTTCGGGCCATAGGCGGGCGTCTGCCGGTGCAGGGAGGCGCATCCGGTTCCCTGCCCGTCCACGTCCTCTCGCCCTGTCGCTTGTTCTCCTTCACGCATGGGCTCCCTCTCCGACTTCGGGCGCCTGGTGGTGGTCGAGCTTGGTCCTATCCTGGCCCCGCCGTCCTCGTGGATGTTTTCTCTGCTTGGTCTGCTACCGGGTGCGGGTGCTTTTGGCCTTGCCGATCTGTGCGCTGTCCGGTGCCGTGCGGATGAGGTTGTGAGCGGGCCAATCCCTGCCCGTGGTCTCCTGTCGTTTCTTCGTGATGGGTGTCTGGCCGGATCGCGCGCGGGCGTGCCCTGCGGGTCGGTCCCCTCCCCTCCGGCAAGCACGAATACGGCTTCCACCCCCCTGCCGGGTGCGGACCCTCCGCATTCGCGCCTGCGCCCCCGCTCCTTCGATCCGGCCTCTTCGACCCCATCGAAACACAAGGAGACCACGACATGGCCCGCTACAACCTCACCACCCCCGTCACCTACACCCAGAATGGCACCACCAAGACCCGCTACACTCGGGTGGGCACCGTCTTCGAGAACACCCGCGAGGATGGCTCGAAGTGCCTCTCGATCAAGCTCGACTTCCCCATCGGCGCCACCGAGCTCGTCGCCTTCGAACCCCGCACGCAGGAGGAAGGCGAGGGCGAGAGCAGGGACGGGGGGCTCTGACACGCACCCCCTACCCCGCCTGGGCGGCCCAAGGGCCGCCCAGAAAGCACATCGCAGAACGTTCTCGTCGCGGATGTGGTTGTCCGCTATGCGGACAAGGACGAAACCGCTTTCGCGGTAGGGCGCTTGAAGCAAATGATGCGCTCTGATCGGGGCGGTGTGATTTGGTGGATGTGCACGTCTGTCGGACGATTGGGGCCTTCTTAATCCGATACCAAGAGGCTTCCATGCCCGATCAACACGTTTTCGCTCTGCGCCGACGGTTTCTCGAAAATATTCGCATCAAGGGTCTGCAGCCCAAGACGCAGACCATGTACCTGCGGGTGATGCGCGACTTCACTCGGTTCCTGGGCCGCTCGCCCGACACGGCGACGCCTGAGGATCTGCGGGCGTTCCAGCTGGATATACATATGGGACCATTTCTGTCTCTTCTCGATATGGCGATTGTTCTCATTTGCCAGCGGCATCGAGCAATGACCGCGTGAAACTGCGAAATGCGAGCCAAGACGCGCCCAGAAAGAAGACTAGAAGCAAGAAGGTTATGAAACCCCATCTGCTCTCGGCGGCCGCCGCGATCTGCTCACCAAGTAGGTACCCGATCCCGACGAGCACTCCAGCCCAGACGATGGCCGAGGCAGCATTGAAGACCGTAAAAGTTCTCCAGGACATGCCGGAAAGGCCGACCGGAAGCGCTCCGATGGTACGCAGGCCCTTAGGATACCGATAGATGAAGATGTAAGTGATGCCGTAGGTGTCGAGGAACCGTCCAGCTTGTTCGATCCACGCGCGGATCTTCGGGCGCGCTGCAAAGAGTCGGCCGCCATAGCGACGTGCGACCGCGAAGCGCGCCTCGTCGCCCAGATATCCGCCGAGGAAGACCGTCACCGCCACCAGAATCGGATCGAGTACTCCCTGTTGCGCGACAACCCCCGCTAAGAGTGGCAGCGCGCCGCTCTTGAGGGCGCAGTACCCGAAGAGCAGCGCGTAGACCGCGACCGGATTGACGGCGATCCAATTCAGCAACGTTTCCATCGATCTCTTTCATCCGTTTAGATTCTGACGAGCAGCCAGAAATTCTTCTACCGACATCCACGACAATCAGATTTTTTCACAGCGCCATCCCATCATGCACGGCCGACGATCCATGACAGAGGAACGAGTATCGCGAGCAGGATCGGCTGATGCAGAAGATAGATCGTCAGACTCCATCGTCCCGCGAAGACCAGCGTCGTGCGAAGGGGCACACACGGTACGGCGAGGAATGCGAACCAGCTGCGGGCTTCTATGATGCGCCCTGCACCGAGGCCGATCAATGAGAGCCCGACCCAAGGAAAGACGGGGACGAAATCGTTCGAGAAAGGTGGGTCGGCGGCGAACCCGATCCAAGCAAGATGCCTCGGATCGAAGGCGGAAATCTCGACGGCATTCCCGATGAAGACGATCGTGATACCCAGAACAATGACGAACAGGGGCCGTGCGCGGATCAAGACTGCGCAGACGAGGGTGGCCACGACGATTGCATGCAGGATTCCGAAATAAACATAGGCCTCCGGAAAGGTCAGGCGGGTGACTACGGTGATCGCGAGGGCTGCGGCTGTGATCACGCCCATGCGTCGCAGGAACGGTCTTGCCAGAATTTTGTTCCTCGCGGCCAAAGCAAAGCTGATGCCCACCAGCACCATGAACGTACCTGCAAGGGTGCGTCCGAACGCGATCCATAGGGGACTGGACACCCAAGGAGCAGGGATCATTCCGAGAAAGGCAAGATCCCAGACCAGGTGGAACAGGACGACGCCAAAAATTGCGATGCCGCGGATCATATCGATCGCAACAACGCGGTCCTTGGTCTTTTGATCGTGCATCGGCGGTCCGGTCATAGCAATGGTCTTGGGACGCCTAGATGGGGCCGAAGAAGATTGCTACACCCCCTGAATTAAAACAGGATTTCGGTCTTGAACCTATACCCGGTAGAGGTTGCATACCTTCAGCTATAGGATGACCCTACCAACTGATCCGATCGCGTCACGCGATGAAGACTGAAAACGAGGACTTTAGGCCATGTTGACGAGACGGCATTTCATTCAAACGACGGCGGCTCTTTTCTCCACGGCCATTGCGACGCCAGTTTTGGCCAGCCGCCAACCGACAGCTGCTGAAAAGGCCGCATGGGACGCGCAGGTGACACCCGCAAACTACGATCCGGCGACCTCGAACCCGTGGGGGTTGGAGCCGCGGTTCCTGCCTCGTCGAGTGGAGGCGAATGCGGGGCTTGTCCCCGGTGACATCCATGTCGATGCTGTCGCGCTCTACCTTTATCATATCGAGGAAGGCGGCACGGCCATGCGATATGGCGTGGCGATCGCCCGCGATGAGCTCTACGAACCCGGCACCTACACGATCCGCCGCAAGGTGCAGTGGCCGCATTGGACCCCAACTCGAAGCATGATCGAGCGAAACCCCGAGTATGAGCGATACGCAGACGGAATGGAGCCGGGGCCACAGAATGCGCTCGGTTCACGCGCGCTCTACCTGTTTGTCGGCGACCGAGACACCTATCTTCGCATCCACGGAACGCCTCACGCCCGATCAATCGGTGGACGGGCAAGCTCGGGCTGTGTGCGGATGGTGATGGCGCATATAAATACGCTCTATCCGAACGTTCGGACCGGATCGAGGGCCTTCCTCTACGCCCCGGCCTGAGCAACTTCACTGGACTGGCCGCAAATCGGATTGCCCTGAGGCGTTCTGAGCGGCAGCAGAGTCGTCTCGACCGGCCCCACGTACTCGTACCAAAAGCATCCGTCTTCCGGCATCAACCGAGCCGTCAGGACATTCTGGCTGGGGTCGGCGAGCGCGACGACTTCGTCAGGAACCGTCCGTGCCTTGGTCGATCCATTATCATCCATAGTTCCCACACATGCGCCCAGCATTGGAAGGAGGAAGAGAGTGAGACTTGCGCGGGTGCGATACATTGCCTGGTCCTATTCGGTTCATCATGATGTGCGGAGGCTCGATATGATAACTCTCCGCTCTTTCGACAATCAGGCATGACCCTTGATCCTCCGAAATCCAAGAAGTGATTTCCGACCGCGTGGAAAAACTGCAGAAACTGCGATTTTGGCCTTGAACCTCTAGGGCCTAGAGGACCCAGATTGCACGGCGAAGCATCTCGGAGCGACGACATGGTCGAAGAATCCCACCGCCATTCCCATGATCACGGCCATTCGCACGATGACCAGACCGGCAGCTGCTGCGGTTCAGCGGCGGATAGCGTGGCCGAGGCCATCCCGGCCCCTGGCACCGGTCGCAGTTTTCGGGTCAACGGGCTCGATTGCGCTGAAGAGGTCGCGATCCTTCGCCGCGTGGTCGGACCGCAGGTCGGGGGTGCCGACAATCTGGCTTTCGACGTGCTCAACGCCCGCATGATCGTCCTCGATGGCGCCCCGCCGCTCCCGGACGCGCGCATCGTCGAGATTGTCGACGGCTCCGGCATGAGCGCCAAGCCATGGGACGATGAGACCGCCGACGCCGACCAAGCCGCGCATTTCTCCCGGCAGCGCCTGTTTACGGCTCTATCTGGGGGCTTCTGGGCGGCGGGCTTCCTGTGGCATGGGGTGGAAGCGGGCGTCGGCGGTGCACTTCGGCTTTTCTCCGGGCATGGGGAGGTGCCCATGCCCCTGTCCGAGATGACGCTGTTCCTGCTCGCCATCGTTTTCGGAGCCTGGCTGGTTGCGCCTAAGGCTTGGTCGGCCGCGCGACGCTTATCACCCGACATGAACCTGCTGATGGTAGTGGCCGTAGCCGGAGCCATCGGATTGGGCGAGTTCTTCGAGGCGGCGACCGTCGCCTTCTTTTTCGCCCTCTCCCTGACGCTCGAATCCTGGAGCGTGGGACGGGCACGGAACGCCGTTTCCGCGCTGCTCGACCTCGCGCCGCCGACGGCCCGCGTTATCCGCGAAGACGGGTCCGAGGCCGATCTGCCCGCCAAGCAAGTCACCGTGGGGGACCGCTTCGTCGTCCGGGGCGGTGACCGCATCCCCCTCGACGGCGAGGTCGTGAATGGGCACGGAGAGGTCGATCAAGCCCCGATCACGGGGGAAAGCGCCCTGACTCCCAAGGAGGTCGGCGACGAGGTCTATGCCGGGACGATCAACGGCGACGGCACCCTTACCGTGCGGGCCACGAAAGCTTCCTCGGATACGGTGCTGTCCAAGATTATCCGTATGGTGGGCGACGCCCATTCCAAGCGCGCCGAGGTCGAGCAGTGGGTGACGCGTTTCGCTCGTATCTATACCCCCATCGTAATGCTACTGGCCGTCGCCATTGCGGTCCTCCCGCCGCTGGTCATGGGCGGGGGCTGGGCGGACTGGTTCTATAACGCTCTCGTCCTCCTCGTGATCGCCTGCCCCTGCGCGCTCGTCATCTCCACGCCGGTTTCCATAGTTGCTTCCCTGGCCGCAGCCGCCCGGGCTGGCGTGCTAATCAAGGGTGGGGCCTATGTTGAGGCCCCGGCCAAGCTTTCCGCGCTGGCCATGGACAAGACGGGCACGATCACCATGGGCGAACCCGAGGTCGCAGGACTGCATCCGATCGACGGGACGCCCGAAATGGACCTCCTGCGAACCGCGGTCGCGCTGGAGGCGCGGTCCTCCCACCCGCTGGCCCGCGCGATCCTGGCTCGCGGCGAACGGGACGGCCTGCCGACAGAGGCTGCCGAAGAGACGCGCACGGTGCCTGGACGGGGCGTCGAGGGAATGCTGAATGGCGCGGCCGTCTGGCTCGGCTCCGACAGGTTCGCTGCCGAGAAAGGCTTGGATAAAGCCATCCCCCGCGACCTGCTGGAACGGATCGAGGGTGCGGGCAGCACACTAGTCGCGATCGGGACCGCAGATCGCCTGATGGGCCTCATAGAGCTGCGCGACCGCATCCGCCCGGACGCGCGCGCCGTCATCTCCAGGCTTCATGCGCAGGGCGTCCGCAAGATCATTATGCTCACCGGCGACAACGAACGTACGGCTCGCGCCGTGGCCGCCGAGGTGGGCATCGACGAGGTCCGAGCGGAATTGCTGCCGGAGGACAAGGTCACTGCGATCGAAGAATTGGTCGCCGAGTATGCAGTCGTCGCGATGATCGGCGACGGCGTGAACGACGCACCTGCCATGGCCCGCGCCCATTTTGCCATCGCAATGGGCGCCGTCGGATCGGATGCCGCCATAGAGACGGCCGACATCGCCCTGATGACTGACGATATCGCCAAGGTGCCGTGGCTTATCGGACATTCGCGCCGCACCATGGGCGTGATCCGCCAAAATATCGTGCTCGCGTTGGCGACGAAGGCCGTATTCGTCGGTCTGACAGCGTTCGGCATGGCGAGCATGTGGGGCGCTATCGCAGCCGATGTGGGCGTTTCCCTATTGGTGGTCGCCAATGCGCTTCGACTGCTTCGGGGAGAAAAAGATGAACCGGACCCCAAGGGCGGCGAGCGGATCGGAACCCGAATGACACAGGGCGCCCTCGCCCACGGTCGATAGGGTCCTGACCCCTTGAGGCGTCGGAATCGGGACGATAGCACGGCACAAAAGGCGAGGCAGGCGGCGATGAACAGTTCACTAACACGGCGAACCGCCCTCCTTGGGGGCGTTGCGGTGGCGCTCGCGGGATGTGCCGGCAAGTTCCGATCCTACAACGGCCCCGAGGTGACGCGATTGCGCATCCGGAAGGCGGACCGGATACTGTTCCTTGACGGTCGCGATCGGATCCTCGCCACCTTTCCCATCGGCCTGGGCTTTGCTCCCGAAGGACACAAGCAGTTCGAGGGCGATGGTAAGACACCTGAAGGCCGGTACATGATCGACCGCCGAAATCCGAGCAGCCTGTTCCATCTGTCCATCGGCATTTCATATCCGAACGCCGAGGATAGGGCGTTCGCTGCGGCCCAGGGTCAGTCGCCCGGCGGCGATATCTTCATCCATGGCGGTCCTCGCCGGGGCATCGACCCCATGGACAAGCGCGATTGGACGGCCGGCTGCATCGCCACCACCGATCGTCAGATCGAGCGGATCTATGCGATGGTGCGCGATGGCACACCGATCGAGATAACAGCTTAGAGGATCAGCCGCCATCCAGTGCCGGTTTCCTACCGCCGAGCATCACAAGACACGCCGCACCGCAGACGACGAAGACGTCCGCCATGTTGAAGGCTGGCCAATGGGCGACGCCAACGTAGAAGTCGAGGAAGTCGGTCACGCCGCCGAGCCGTATCCGGTCGATGATGTTGCCGAGCGCGCCGCCGATCACGGTGCCGTAGGCGATGCCCTCCACGAGACTGTGCGTTCGAGCCATCCCGACCACGAGAAACGCGACGATACCGATAGCAAGCAGGGCGAGCCCCCAGGGTGGCAGGGTGCCGAGCAGGCCGAAGGCAACTCCCGTGTTTCGGGCAAAGACCAGATCGAAGCCTGGAAAGACGGTCAGACCGCCCTCAAGCTGTGATGCGTTGGCGACTACGGCGGCCTTGGTCGCTTGATCCATGACCAGAGCCACGACAGCCATGGCAACGCCGAATTGAACAGGAGGGCGCATTATCCCAGCCAGACGTCGAGAAAAAGCATGACCACTAGGCCAACAGCAAGGCCGAGCGTTGCCTGGTTCTGATGCCCGCTTCGATGGGTTTCGGGAATGATTTCGTGGCTGATAACATACAGCATCGCACCTGCGGCAAAGGCGAGGCCCCATGGAAGTAGCGGCTGAGCCACGACAATCACCGCCGCACCGAGCAGCCCCATCACCGGTTCGATCAGTCCGGTCAGGGCGGCGACACCGAATGCCGTCATCCGCGAATATTTCTCTCCCAAAAGGGCCACGGCCACGGCCAGACCCTCCGGCGCATTCTGAAGCCCGATGCCAAGCGCTACGGGGAACCCACCTTCGAAGCCCTCTGCTCCGAACGCTACGCCGACGGCGAGGCCCTCTGGCGCGTTGTGGATCGCGATGGCGATGATGAAAAGCCAGACGCGTCGCACGGCGGCCGCCTCGGGCCCCTCGCGGCCGGAGGCGAAGTGCTCGTGGGGGATCGTCTCGTTCATCAGCGCAACAACGCCCATTCCGATCAGAATGGCGGCGCAAACGATCAAGGCGGGCATGGCCCCAGTCGCCCCCTGTTCTTCTGCGGCATCGAGCGCGGGGATGATAAGTGAGAAGAAGGACGCTGCCAGCATTACACCTGCGGCGAAGCCGAGCGAGATGTCGCGCCACATGCGCGTTGGCGTCTTACCGAAGAGGACCGGCAGTGCTCCGACGCTCGTCATCAAGCCAGCGAGCAAGCTTCCGACTAGGCCAAGCATTACCGGAGAGAGTTGGGCGATGGCGGCCATTAGATATCCTTGGAGATGAGTTGTTTTTCGCGAATCATGCGTCGATCTCGGCAAGCGCCGCGAAATCCGCCCGCGTCGCGGCGAGCGCTGCTTTCGCTCTCTGCCCATCAGGCCGCTTGTCGAACCCATCGCCCTGATGAGCGATTGGATCGACGGGGCGCCCGCCGATCCGAACCTCGAAATGCAAGTTCGGCCCCGTCGCCGTGCCCGTATCGCCGACCACGCCGATTGGATCGTCTGCGGCCACGACGTCCCCCGCAGACAGTCCCGGACGAATGGCATCGAGATGGGCATACCGAGTCATCGTATCGTTGCCGTGTGTGATTTCGACAACCTTGCCGTATCCGCCTCTCCATCCGACAAAAGCGATACGTCCGGCGGCGGTGGATTTGACAGGCGTGCCGCGCATGGCTGCATAATCGACGCCGGTGTGCTGCCGCATGTCTCCGAAGATGGGGTGTCGGCGTGGGCCGAAGACCGACGACAGGCGGGCATTTTCTACAGGCGGCACCAGGTCTTTAAGAAGAGCACCGTTGCGATAGATGGAGTGTCGGCTTCCGGCATCCTCACTCGGCCACAGAACCTCGTACAGCATGCCTTCGACATCGACTGCGGCGTATCGCATGGTCGGGCGTCCAACTGCCGTTCCATCCGGAAGCATTGTCTCGTCCCATAGAATGCTGAGCCGCTCGCCGCCCTGCAAATCCCGTCGCATATCCACGAACCCATCAAGGATCCTCCCAAGGTCATTCGCGAAACCGGTCGGGACGCCAGCACGATCCAGAGAGGCGTAAATCGACCCTTCGACTTCCAGCGCACCGGCGCGGGCGACCTGCTCCGCTTCCGGCTCGATTGTCCGGGCAGAGACCGTCGATCCAAGCGTGACCTCGATCGTTTTGCCTTCGCCGACGGCCAACTCGACCGATACGGGAACGGGTGTCGATCCGTAGAGCACTCGCAATTCGTACCCTGGCTTGAGCTTACGCAGGTCATACTCTGACGCGAGCGCATCCGTGATTGCCGACTTCATAGGGCTATCCACACCTGCTGCTTCAAGCATCGAGCCGAGCGTATCTCCTGGGTCGAGGGTCTTGGACCAGGGGGGGAGAGCGAGTGCGGCTCTGATCGCCTCAAGACTACTCGGTATGTCAGGCAGGTCGAGATATGGTTGCAGGGTCACTGGCCGGGTCTCCGCCATTGCGACAGCGACCTTCGGAGCAGCTGGTTCGGCGGGAGCGGCGAGGCTTGTCGGCGCCGCGCTCAAAATCCGTGGCGGCTCCGCCATAGGCATCCGCCAAGCCGTCGTGCCGCCGACAGTCATGATCGACGCCAGTCCCAGAAGGCCCATTGTTCCAATTTTGTTCATTGCCCTGCCTCTTCATTCTGAAACGCTCGCCGTATTTTTGGCAATGCGAAGTCCCTCGGTTCGTGATAGTCGATAGCCGTCACGAAACGTCCTGTCGCGTCGAATAGGAAGACGCCTGCCGTATGGTCCATCGTGTAGTCTTCCTCCAGCGGGACCTTTCGATATCCTACGCGGAATCCCGCCGCGGCCTTCGCTGTCTCCGGGGGCGTGCCGGTCCAGCCTTGGATCGCCGAGTGGAAGAACCCGACATATTCTGAAAGGATCTCCACCGTGTCCCGTTCCGGATCGACCGTGATCAGAACGGGCGTGATCCGCTCTGCATCTGTGCCCAGCTCGTCGAGCCAGCCCGAAATATCCGACAGCGTCGTCGGACAGATCTCGGGACAATGGGTGAAGCCGAAGAACACGAGTGCCGGCTTGCCGGCCAAGGTATCCGGGCCGACGTTGCGGCCCGATTGGTCGGTCAAGGTGAATGACATCTCGGTCAGCGGCAAAGGCCGGGGATCGTCCGTCTGAGCTTGGTCTGCTCCGGGGCCATCGACCTGCCACCAGCCAAGCAGCAGAGCGAAGACCAGCGCAGCGACGACGGCGCCCGAGGCGAGAAAAGTCCGACGCATTCCCGGTCGCTCAATCGGTCGTAGCCGCGACTTCAGCCTCGACCATCGCAATGAGTTGTGCGGCCCCGAACTCGGGCAGCGGCTTTCCGTTCACGAAGAAGGTCGGTGTTCCGCGGATGCCGACCGCCTCGACGTCGGCACGGTCTTGGTTGAGCACGCCGATCACGTCGGGCGCGCGCATCTGCGTCTCAGCTGCCTCGGCGTCGAGACCGGCAGCGACGGCGACCTCCATGATGAGAGCAATGTTGGCACCTCCATGCGACGCCCATCGGGGCTGTGCCTCCAGCAGGGCGTCCATGACGGGAAGAAACACGCCCTGCATACGGGCAGCCTCGAGCACCTTGACGGCCACCTCGGAGGCCTCGCCGTGGAATGGCGTGTAACGGACGACGACCCGAACATCGTCTGGGTGGTCCTCGAGAATGCCTTTTACGATAGGATGGAAGCGGCGGCAGGCCTCACAGGCCGGATCGAAGAATTCGACGATGGTCACGGGCGCGTCTTCGCGCCCCAAGATCGGCGAATGGCCCCGCACCAGCGCGTCCTGCGCCTGGACTGGCTCCGCTGTCGCGATAGCGGCCGTGTCCGGGCGGCCCATGTACCAAGTGCCACCGGCGAAGAGCGTTAAGGCAACGGCGAGGATGGCAAGGAGTGTGGTCTTGGTGGTCATGTGGCAATCCGTCGAAGAGGCAGGAGAAAGAAGCCGATCGCGGCAAAGGCACCGAGCGCCATCATCGGGATCGGGAGGCCGAGAAAGAGCATCCCATCATCGGTGCAGGACGGTCCGGTATCGGAACAAGGCGTGATCGGCGCGGGCACAAGCCCGACGTAGAGGGCCATGTGGTAACCCGCGATCAGGACACCCCCTGCCGCAAGCGGCAAGGCATAGACCCAAACTTTCGTATCTTCTCGCCAGACGGCGACCCCGAGCACGATCGCGAGCGGGAACATGAAGGCGCGCTGATACCAGCAGAGAGTACAGGGCATCTGTCCCAGAACCTCGCCTATGAAAAGCACAGCCAGCGACGATCCTAGGGCCAAGACCCAAGCGATTAGGAGATAGCGCGTCGCAGTGCCATCCAGCGCGCTACCGGTCGATATGACGGTCATTTCTAAATCCTTCCCCGCAAGTCGTCAGCAACCTCGGAGGGTGTGGCGTTACGGTCGAAGGTGCGCACGAAGACACCTTCATCATCGAAGAGCAGCAAATTTGGCGCGTGCCCCATCGTATAGCCGTCGGGCGCACCTTCGTCCTCGACGCGCTCGTAGTAGATCTTGAAAGCGCCAGCCGTCCGTTCGAGTTGCGTGTCCGTGCCGCCCAGTCCCACGATGGCGGGGTCGAAGAAGGCGAGGTATTCCTTCAGGCGCGATGGCGTGTCGCGCGACGGGTCGACGGTGACGAAGATCGGCTGGACCTGTTCACGATCCGCGCCGAGATTGTCCATCGCGGCCGAGATTGTGGCCAGGCCTGTCGGGCAGATATCCGGGCAGTTGGTGAAGCCAAAGAAGATCAACATCCAGCGCCCACGGAATTCGTCCCGAGTCTGCACCATGCCATTTTGGTCGGTGAGTTCAAACCGCGCCTGCACGCCGTCCGCCTCGGGCGCGACGAGGAACGGGATCGAGGTCACGCGAGATGGTGCGAGTGCCAGAAAACCGACGCCAACGAGAGCGACGGCCACGGCAGTCCACAACACCAGTCTCAGCTTCGACATTTCTCGAAATAGCCCTCACGATCGCATAAGACTGGAGATGCGATCTCTAGTAGGTAGAGGTTCAAGCGCTAAATCTTCGCGTTAGATCACGAGACCGTGAATCGCCGGACCTTCAATCACTTCAGGTATCACTCTAAAACCTCTGAAGCTTGAAGGTTTAGGAGGACACATGCTGACCATTGGAGATCTGTCGCGCCGGACCGGAACGAAGGTCCAGACGATCCGGTACTACGAAAAGATCGGAATCATGCCCGAACCCGGTCGCACTGAGGGGAACCAGCGGCGCTATGGATCCGATGAGCTCGACCGACTGTCGTTCATACGACATGCCCGGCAGCTTGGGTTTTCCTTAGACGCGATCCGGGAACTTTTAGGATTGTCAGACATTCCAGATCGCTCCTGCGCCGAGGTCGATGACATCGCACGACGCCAGCTTCAACACGTGAAGCAACGCATCGCGCGGCTCGAAGCCTTGCGCGTCGAGTTGGCTCGGATGGTCCACGAATGCTCCGGTGGAACAGTAGGAGAATGTCGAGTTCTGGGAGTTCTGCGCGATCACGACGAGTGCCTGACACAGCATAATGAAATCGGAGCCTGAGCGTAGAATCGCGCCGCGCGAACCAACGGCAGAAAACCTCCATGGCAATGCAGAAAAACCCTTGAACCTCTAGCGGCTAGAGCGCCTAGGTCTCGATCAGAACGGGGTGGATTTAGGGATTTCGGCTCGCCCCAAGGGGGGCCGGCTTCATCCGGCAATCTCCTCCCCATAGACGAGCTGGAGCCGCCGCATGTCGCACGATCATGGTCACGTACATCTTGATCCGGCTTCGGGTGACCGGCGTGTCGCGGTGGCGATCTGGGCAAACGGCTTACTCACTATCGCGCAGATTTTGGGTGGAATCCTCTCCGGAAGCCTGGCGCTGATCGCGGACGCCATCCACAATCTATCCGACATGGCCTCGCTGGTCATCGCTTTCGCGGCGCGCAAGATCTCGCGACGTCCCGCGGATGCACGCATGACATTCGGCTATGGGCGTGTGGAAGTCGTGGCCGCATTAATCAATTACACCTCGCTGATTTTGATCGGGATCTACCTGATCTACGAGGGCATCATGCGCTTTATCGAGCCTTCCGAGGTCTCAGGCTGGACGGTCGTCATCCTCGGAGGTATCGCCCTGATCGTCGATGCCCTTACGGCCGCGCTGACCTATTCGATGCAGAAGGGGAGCGTGAACATCCGCGCCCTCTTTCTGCACAACTTGTCCGACGCGCTCGCCTCCGTTGCGGTGATCGTCGCTGGAAGCCTGATCCTGCTTTATGACTTGTACTGGATCGATCCGGCCATCACGCTCGGGATCGCAGCCTATATCCTCTATCTCGCGCTAACTGAGATCGGCGGGCCGATCCGAACACTGATGCTGGGCTGCCCTCCGGAGTTGGATGCGGAGGCGGTCATCGCGGCCGTGGAAGAGATCGACGGCGTGGAGGAACTGCACCATGTGCATCTGTGGCAGATGGAAGAACACCAAGCGGCCTTCGACGCGCATGTCGTCCTCCTCACCGATCGCTGGAACGAAGCGGAAAACGTGAAGCGCGCGATCAAGATCCACCTTCGAGACGCATTCGATATCGATCATACGACGCTCGAACTGGAGCGGGCCGATCACCGGCATCGCGAAGCTGCACAACTCGGACATGAAGATGCTGGATCGGCCCAAGGCACCTAACTAACACGACACAAATCACGGAGACCACAATGCGTCGCACACTGCTTTCGTTCCTGCTGACGGCGACCGCTGCCCTACCCCTCTCTGCTCACGAGTTTTCGGGCAAGGATCTGGAGATCGGGCATCCCTACACTCATCCCATGCCCAGCGTCGCACCGACGGCGATCGCCTATCTGACGGTGACCAATACGGGCACCGAACCCGATCGATTGGTCGCGGTCGAGGCGACGAATTTCGAAGGCGCGAGCCTCCACCGGACCGAAATTGCGGACGGCATCGCACGGATGCGATCACAGCCTGACGGCATCGTCATTCCGCCCGGCGAAACCATCGCGTTCGAGCCCAATGGCTACCATGTCATGCTCGAAGGTTTGGGCGGCGATCCTATCGAGCTGGACGAGACCTTCCCTGCGGTCTTGGTCTTCCAGCGTGCTGGCAACGTCGAGATCGTCATCAACGTCGATCCTCGTGGCGCGGGGATTTCCGGAGGCGATCACTCCGACCAAAGCGACATGGAGGGTATGGGCGACGATCCGAATGACCACGACGAAATGGACGAGGAGGACTAACTGTCGTGAACGCTCGGTAGCCTTAGGCCCGAATATGCTGCACCGTCGGCTCGTCTTCGACGTCGATCTCGACAGTCACGTGATCCATACCAAACTGTTCCTCCATCCTAGCCCTGATCGCAGCCCGCACCGTTAGCTGATCCGCGTCTCGCGTGATGGTAGCCTCGAGTGTCGCAACGGGCCGTTCTTGAGTGATCGACCACGCATGCAGGTGATCGACCGACACCACGCCTGGTACTGAAGCGACGAGGTCGGTCGTCACTTCGCGCGTATCGAACCCAGCCGGCGCACCCTCGAGAAGTATGTGCCCGCTCTCTTTCACTACGCTCCAAGCCGATCGCAGGATGAGCAAAGCAACCAACACCGACAAGATCGGGTCGATAGGTGTCCAGCCGGTGAAGATAATCACGAGGGCTGCCGCAAGGGCGGCGACGGAACCGAATAGATCTCCAAGAACATGAAGCGCGGCGGCCCTGACGTTAAGGTTCTCTCCTTCTGTGCGCGACAGGATCCAGAACGATAGGACGTTGACTGCAAGGCCACCCGCAGCGACCCAGAGCATCAGACCTCCCAGGACGGTGCTTGGTTCGCTCAAACGATGCCAGGCTTCGAAGCAAATCCAGATCGCGATAGCGAACAGCGACAAACCATTCACAAGCGCTGCGAGGACGGAAAAGCGATCGAAGCCGTATGTTCGCTTCCAGTCCGCGGGGCGGCGGGCCAGCCGGAATGCGAACCAGGCTAAGACGAGCGAGGCGAAATCCGTCAGCATGTGTCCCGCATCGGCCAATAGCGCGAGCGATCCCGATACAACGCCACCTACCACTTCGGCCCCCATGAAGCCGCCTGTCAGAAGGGCCGCGAGTCCGATCGCACGCTCCTTCGACCGTTTCTTCTCGGGTGAAGCGTCTTGATCGCCGCTTCCATGCGCGTGTCCTGCACCCATCCTTCAGTTTCCCTCCCAAGACCCGGAGCCCGTTGTCCGGCGGCTCAACGCACGAAACCGACAAACCGTGCCGTTCGGCTCAGATAAATGTCGTAAGCCGTGCCATAGGTCCTCCTAAGCCACGGCTCTTCGGCAAAGGGCGCGATCGCCAGCGCGATGATGATCCCGATCGCAACCGGGACAACCCAGACGGATGCGGCAAGCAGTATCCATCCACTCATGATCATCATGTCTGCGAAGTATTGCGGGTTGCGAGACCATCGATACCAGCCATCGACCTGCAACGCCGCCGGGCCGCCGCTGGTCGCCCCCAGACCAATATTCGCGACCGCGCTCCAAACCACGACGTTGCCAATCAGAATAAGGGGGAGTCCGAGGCCCCAACGAAGCCAGTTTGGCCAATCGAGCCCGTTCCAGTTCAAGATGCCCAACCCGATTGCACAGCCGAACACCCAGAAAGTCGGCAGCCATATTGCGATAAATGTCATTGGCGTAACCGCACGGAGCGGCCAGAGCCGTCGCTCCGGAACAGCGATCGACCACAAGAGCATCACAATCACTGCCACGTTCACGAGGCTTCCCGAGAGAAGAAGGATTTCCCTCAAGGCTGAGCCCGCTGGCGACCGACAGACTCCGGTTCTGACCCCAACGGAGAAAGACTGTCGGATCGATCATCGGCTACCATGAGCGCCGAGGTCCCAGGAATCGTGGGCACCCTCCCCCGGCGGATGCCAGCGACGCGGGCGTTCATCCAGTGGCGGATCGCATGTCGGTAGATAAACCCGCGCACGAGGCCGAATGCTTGGGTATGCTTGGCATAGAAAGCGTCTGGATCGTCGTAGAGCCCGAGGTCGCGGTTGATCCCCGTGCGCTGGATGTAGGTGTCACTGCCCGTCCAAGCGACCGGCGGATCGGTCAGGCAGTCCGTCCCTGCCCCGTAGGCGCAGAGCGACGAGCGGCCGGCGAACGCGGTCTGGAGCGCGGACAGGAACAACGCGTCGAGGATGAACCCTTCGAGGTTCACCCATGCCCCACCCCGTTCGACCTCCACCCAGGAATGCAGGATGCTTTCGGGCGCGATGCGGTAGGCGATTTCGGGCACCACGCCGCGCTGGAGCGCCTTGTGGATGGTGAAACCGTGCAGGCGGCAGGGGACGTCCAAGCCACGCAGCAGCGCCATGAGCAGCGTCGCCTTGGTGTTGCATTGCCCGTAGCCATCGCGCAGCACCTCCGAGGCCGGAATCGCGTCGTCGCGGTTGAAACCGAACGCGATTTCGTCGCGGACGAAGTCGTAGGCCGCGCCGATGCGTTCAAAAGGCGACAGGGTGGTCCAACCCCGCGCCGTGATCAGGTTGCCGATCGCGGTGGCGTCGAAGTTCAACAGATCGGTGCGGCGGAGGTGTCGATCGGTCATGTCAGCGCCCTTGATTCGTTTGTCCCGTCCAAGATGCGATCTACAGCGGCTGTAGCTTCAAGAGGTGATTGTGATGCAGGGTGACTCCAACAGGGCACTCTCGCATAGGGCATCCGTGAAGGTGATGGTATCTGATACCGCGAATTCGTGGATCAGCTAGATGCCATGAACTTGGAGAGCGAAGTTATCTCCGCAACTGCAGTGCCCACATATCCCGCTCTTCGATGTCGCCCGGGTTTTGGCCGTCCGAACGCTACCGGCTCCGACCCAATGCACTGATGAACCGGCCCGAGGTTTCCGAAGGGGCGACCACGACGCCTTCGGCCGAAAGGGCACGAAGTACCTTTGCATCGCGCCCATAGACGTCATCGCGGAAATTTAGCCCACCTCGTGCATCAGTGAATGCCGTCCGGTAAACAAGGTGAACCGGGATCGGCGACACTAGGTTTACGCGCGTCTCGTTGGTGCTGCGCAGGATGCGTTGGAAGAATGCCTCTGGATCCTCCTCTTGTGCGGCGAGGAGGTGGTAACCGAATTCGAAGGGGCGCTTGAGCCGAATGCAGCCGGAGCTGAAATCGCGAACGTCCTCTTCGTATAGGTTCTTGGCCGGTGAGTCATGGAGATAGATCGCATGTTCGTTCGGAAACATGAATTTCACGAACCCGAGGGCATTTCTTGGCCCCGGCGGCTGACGCATGGAGAACGGGAAATTCCGCGCCGTGTACTGCGAGAAGCCACGAGAACGATTTACCTCTCGGCCCCTGCTATCGGTGATCCTCATGTAGGAGGCTGCGTAAGGGTTCGCACGGAGCCGCGGCAGGTAGTCCCGGACGGCGATCGTGCGGGGCACGTACCAGGTCGGGTTGATGACCATGTGGTCCATCGTGTCCGAGAACTCGGGCGTGTGCTTGCCATTTATGGCCTGACCGATGACCGAGACCGTGCGGAACGTCTCGATCCCGTCGTCCAGCACAGTGGTGTGGAAGTCGGGCAGATTGACCCAGATCTCCCTTCCCACGCCACGGCCTCTTGGCAACCAGCGCTCCCTTTCCATGGCGACGAGGACCTGTCCAAGGCGATCGGCGGCGGAGACGTTCAGGGCCGCGATCGTTCTTGGGCCTGCCACGCCGTCGACTCGGAACCCCATTGCGGCTTGCGCCCTGCTGACGGCGGCAATCATCTGTGTGTCGTAGGTCGCGGATACGGATCTCGCGAGGAAGCCCTGCTCCCGGAGCCGCTCCCGAAGGGCAACGACTTCCGACCCCGACGCTCCGGGCTCGAGACGCGTCGCTCGTACCTTGGCTCCCCATCCGCCGTCATCGACGGCATCCTGGAGCATTTGTCGGTGCCGCATCAGGCGGACGTACTCGGGGGACTGGGGCGCGAGTTCGCGCAGCACCACGACCGGGTCTCCCTCCTCCATTCTGCGCATAAGCTCGTCGACAGGGATGATTTCCACATCACGCGGCATGGTCACCGGATCGATTTCGCGCGGAACCGTGAGGCCCGAGGACAGCGCACGTGCGAGATCGAGGTAAATTCGGCTGATCTCGACCTCGAGCCGGCCCCGGTCCCTCTGCGTTCGCGCGGCCGCGATACGCGTTCGCAAGGCTTCAGGATTGAAGCGATCGATCGGGAGCCCGTGATAATCCGCCGTAGAGAGCGCCAAGATCAACGCACTCAGGCGGTTCCGTCCTTGTTCGTCATTCGTTGTCCAGAACGGCTCGAACTTCCGGGCGCGATAGAAGGCTGCGAGGTCATCAACACGTTCGACGTCTTCTGCCAAGGCCATCTTGAAGCCCGGGTTCTCTCCGAACGGATTCGGAGAAGCGGCATGACTTTCGCCTGCCGATATCGCCATGACGGCAGCGAAAGTAAGGGCTGATAGCCTCAAAATGGTCATCTCTGTCTCCAAATCAATTTCCCAGCGAGACATAATACGACCTGTTCCCACTAGAGGTTTTACTCACGATCCTGTGTTCGCAAAAACGAATCTTCGATGTGTTGCACAATGGTTGCTCGGCGCTAATCGCACGCTCTCAGCACGGTTCCGCGGAACAGATTATCTGTTTCGACAGGATCGGTCCTACGATTTGGAACGGAGGAGACGGGTACCTAGACCCATTTGGAACACCCGAAGCTGCCATTCGTGCGTTTTGCAGCATTGGTCTCTGTAGGTTCGAAGCGGTCATCAACCTCGCTTGACGTAGAAGCCAGCTCTCGGATGCCTCTAACCGACCGCCCCCGCCATCATCACCTCCTCCACGCCCCGCCGTCCGTCCCGCCTCCCCAATTGCACCACCACGTCGATGGAAGCCGTACAGTAGCGACAAACGTCGGCGTAGGTCATGGCGATGCCCGTTCCCATGACCATCAGCGCGAGGCGGTCGATGGCCTTGGCGGCGGTGTCGGCGTGTACGGTGGTGACCGAGCCCGCGTGGCCGGTGTTGATCGCCTCCAGGAAGGTCACGCATTCCGCGCCGCGCAGCTCCCCCAGGACGATGCGGTCGGGGCGCAGGCGCAGGCTTGCCTCCAGAAGGCGCGCGGCGGAGCGGGCGGAGGCCTCGTCGCGCTCGGCCAGCAGCATTACGCGGTTGGGCTGCCCGGGGAACAGCTCGAACGCGTCCTCGATGGTGACGATGCGCTCGCCGGCCGGGATCAGGTCCAGCAGGCCGCGGGCAAAGGTCGTCTTGCCCGTCGTGGTGCCGCCGGAGACGAGCACGTTCAGCCGGTCCTCGACGCAGCGGCGCATGGCGCCCTTGACGTCGCCACGGCGCATCAGCTCCACGACCTTACCGGCCCGATTGCGGCGGCTGCGCGCCAGATCAACGAGTTCGCCATGGAGGAGGCCGAAGGCGTCCAGCCCGACCCGCTCCTCGCGGTAGCGGCGCAAGGCGATGGCCGCGCCTGCCTCTACGGCGGGCTCGTGCACGACCTGCGCGCGGATGGGGCGGCCGTCCGGCAGGGCGATCTTGCCCGAAACGATCGGGCGTCGGGCGGAGATCTGGCCCTTGGTCTCGCCGGCGATCGCACGGGCGAGATCGCGCAGCCGGGCGGGGTCGAAGCGCACACCGACCAGCAGCGCCATGTGGGTCGAGCCGTGCCGCTCGACCCAGGGAAGACCGTCCGGGTTCACGACCACCTCGACGGTGGCCGGGTCGTCCAGCGCCTCGCGTAGCGGCGCGAGGTAGGCCAGCAGGAAGGAGGTGTCCGTCGGGGCGGACTCCACCCCGTTCATCACAGTAGCTCCAGGTCGCGGTCGACGATCACTATGATCGCGGCGCCGGGCTCGACCGTGACGACGGGCGGGAGGGTCGCGTAGGCGCCGATCGCGGCGCGCGTGGTGCGCTCGAAGTTCGCGCCGATGTTTTCGGCCACCTCGCCCTCGATCCCGCCACCCGCCTCCGCCGCGGCGAGCGCCGGTGCAACTCCGATCACCGACAGGAGCGCGGCTGAGCCGAAGCGCTGCCCGAACCGCGAGTCCACCCTCCCCGTCAGGCCGGACCGCCCCTGCGTATCCGCGCCGAACCCCGCGAGAGTCACCGACTGGCCGTCCGGCGTGACGATCCGGCTCCACCCCACCAATGCGCGGCGTTGCCCGAGCGAGACGTCCGCGCTGTAGGCACCGAAGAGTCGCGAGCCCGCGGGGATCAGGATGTGGCTATGGTCGAAGCCATGGACGGGCCGCGTGACCACGGCCGTCACCGGACCGGGCAGACCGGTGTCGATGGCTGTCTCCAGCGTCGCCTCGATCACGGTGCCTTGCAGGACCGTGCGGGCAGGGTTCGCGATGGCCGTGGCACGTGCCACCGGTGCGGCCTCGGCCAGCCCCGCGACGAAGGCCCGACCGGTCGCGTCGCCGGGGGCCGGTGTCCCCTGCCCCGCCGCGGCGACACCCGCGGTGCTGCCACCGGCGTCGAACACGACGCCATCGGACTGCACCTGAGCGCGAGCCAGCGCCTGCGCCTCGGCGCGACGAGCCTCCAGCTGCGCGCGGCGCTCGGCCTCGGCGGCCGCCTGTCGGTCGGCCTCCGCCCGGGCGCGCGTCATGTCGTCCATGCCGCCCTCCAGCCGCCCGCGCAGGTCGCGGTTTTCCTCTTCCACGGCCACAACCTGCCGGGACAGTGCCTCCAGCCGCATTGTCGCGGCCTGCCTCTCCTGCTCCCGCCGCAGCCTCTCGGCCTCGGCGGCGGCGGCCTCGGTTTCGCGGCGTGCCCGTTCCCGCGCAAGGCGCTGTTCGGCCTCCAGCTCGGCGCCGCGCAGCCGGTTGTCGAACTCGGCCTGCAGCTGCGCCACCAGCTCCGCGTTCTGCGCCTGCATCGCCGAGACCGCCTCGGCAAGCGCGGCGCCGTCGTCGGCGGGTGGGCGCTCGGCCAGTTCGGCGAGCTGCGTGCGCAGGGCGGCCATCTCCTCCGCCAGTTCGGCATTGCGCCGTTCCAAGTCCTCTCGCTGCGCGTTCAGGTCGTCCCGGGGCGGCCCGCTATCTAAAGGCTCCGTCATCAGTGCAGGTTCGGGCGTCATGTCGATCCTGCCGAAGCTGCTACCTTCCTCCTCCTCCTGCCAGTCCTGCGCCCTTGAGGTCTCAGGCGGCGGAGCTTCCCCGCCTTTGATGGCGGGCCAAGCCGTCAGGCCCGCCCCGGCCACACCGGCCGCAACCAGAGCGGCTGCGGCCCACGGGCGGCGGCGCGGCCGCTCGACCACGTAGGGCTTTTCCCGGGAGGTCTCGATCTCTTCGCGCTTCGTCTCCGCCATGTCAGAACTCCCGCGACCGCAGGGCGTCGGCGTCGGGCCCCGTGACGTAGTTGGTCCCCGTGCGCGTGATGCAAACGTAGGCGTCGCCGACCCGGACCGTGTAGCTTTCGCGCACCCCGCTCACGCGCACGACCGTGCCACGTGTCGTACTGTTCTGCGTGACCTCGTAGCCCGCGCTATTCACCCCGAAGATCGCCGGCCGCACGCCGGAGCGGAATTGGAAGAAGGTGGACCGCCCGTCGTTCCAGACCTGCAGGGGACGGATCTCCTCGCCCCCTTCCCCTTCCGCGAAGCGGTAGCCCAGATCGCGACCACCGGCGACGAGCTGAGGTTGCGGGGCGCGGTCCTCGGGGAAGTTCACCACCACGCGAAAGGTCGGTCGCCGCTCTTGCCCTTCGGTCAGAGAGAAGGCGATCGCGCGGCGGTTGGTGTAGATCGTCATGTTGGTCGAGACGCGCGGCACGACCGGCTTGATCGACACGGTCTGACGGTTCGACAGGACCTCCACTTCGAAGCTCTCGCTGTCGCCCAGCAGGACCTGGTTGATCCGCTCGCCCGCGCCAAGTTCCACGGCGGTGTTCACCCGCAGGTGCGTGTCGACGCGGATCACGTCGGAGGCGTTGAAGTGGACATGCCGGACGCGGGCGTCCTGCCCCATGGTGACCGGCGCGCGTTCAGCCAGAACGGGGCCGGCGAGCAGCGCCGCGAGACATGCGATGGTCGCGGTCCTCATGTTCCGCCTCCTTCCCGAATGGCCTCCGCGTCGACGCGGAAGGCGGTGACCGTGAATCCCAGCGGGTTCTCCCAGACGCGCGCGAGGCTGCGTTCCTGCCGCGGCGCGAAATCGAAGGCGACCGTGGCAACGAAACTCTGGCTGCGTGGCGCCTCTCGGCGGCGGTGGAGCGTCTTCGTGAACCGCATCTGCGCCACGCCCGGCTCGAGGAAGGTGACCGAGCGCACGGCGACGTCGACCTGCGCCTCGGTGCCCAGCACGTCCGGCGGGTAGTCCGGCGACCCGGGCGTCCAGAGCGCCGTCAGCGACCGGCGCGCCTGTCCCGAGGAGCGGCGGCGCACGCCTTCGAGCCGGGCCTGGATACCGGGGCGGAAATAGCCCTCGCGGTCGGACAGGTAGCTGACCAGAAGCGCCTCGCGCACCGCCTCTTGGTCCGAGATGCCGGTGGGCCGCACCTGATAGACGCGCTCGGCGGCGCCGGTCGTGCCGTCCACCAGCACGGTGAAGACCTCAGTGCGCTGGAGCGGCAGCAGCGCCACGATCACGCCGGCCATGGCCACCGCTACGCCAACGGCGCAGGCGGCGACGATCCAAGCCGTCCGCGCCGCTCGGCGCGGGCCGATCACGAGATCCACGTCGAAGTCGCTCATCTTTTCATCCTTTCTTCATGCGTGCGGCCATGGATCCGGCCCCCGCTCGGGCTCCGCGCCCAATGAGGCCGCCCGCCCGGCCGGCGAGGTTGCTGTAATGCGCCATCGGTCCGCGTAGCGGCTGGCCGGTCCGAGCGCCCTCGAAGGTGCCGGCGCTGAGGCGCGCCGTCGCGCTGGCGCCGCGCCCGACCGCCCTGCGCGACAGCCCGGCGGCGTCGGCCGCGATGCCGCCGATGGCGATGTTGGTTGCGGCGAGCGACTGCGCGAAGGACGGCACCAGCACGAGGAGGCCCGCGCCCAGCATCATCACGACTACGAAGGAAAGCGCTTCGCTTAGCGTTTCGATGCCGCCCATGTCGGCTGGCGCCACTTCCGCGCCCGCTGAGATGGTGAAGCCTGCCATGGCCGCGACGAGCAGCGGCACGAAGGCCATGCCGAGGGCGAGTTTCACCCAGGCCTCGAAGATCGGGGCGGTCTGCCGGAACAGCGTGCAGGCCACCATGGCCGGCGCGATGGCGATCAGGACGGCGATCATGATCTTGGCCGCCGACAGCACGATGATCGCCACCGTCGCCATGATCGAGGCGACGAGAAACATCAGCAGCCCGGCCATGGCGCCGACTATGAGGCCGCCGCTCTCCGAGATGGCGTCGCCGATCTCCAGCGCCGTCCGGTAGAGGTCGTCGAGCCCGTCGTAGAGGTTGGTGACGGTCGCGCCCGACAGCGCGCTCAGCATGCCCGCGCCTATCTCGCCCGGCGCCTCCGTTAGCGCGAGGTAGACGGCCGTGATATTACCGTAGACGAGAAACACGTTCACCAGCGTGATCCGCAGCGCGAGGCTCACGGCGGTGCCCACCGTCAGCGGCACCGTCTGCAGCACGAGGTTCGCGCCGACCAGCGCCACGGTCAGCGTCGATGCGATGGCCACGACCGGGCGGACGGCGGTCAGCACACCATCATAGGTCTGCGCCGCCACGCCGATGACGGTCGCGTCTACGAGGCCGAGGATCTGCTCGATCACCGCCATCAGCCGTCTCCGCACCGCTCTTCGCTGAAGGTGCGGTATTGCTGCTCGACAGAACTCCAGTCAGGCCGCCGGTAGGAGCGGACGCGACTGTAGTCCGCGTCCGTCAGCTCCGCCGGCCCCCTGCCGAACGTCTCCTCGAAGAACCCCGCGAAGGGCAGCGCCTCGTAGACGCAACCGCAGGAGCCGGTCGCCACGGCCGCCTCGCGCGCCTCCACGAGGTAGGCCTTCTCGGCCGCCCCGGCGAAGAACTCGTTCTCCCAGAACGGCGTGTCCGGCACCGGCGCCTCGCAGACCTGCGGCCCGGCGAACATCAGCAGTCCGCGCGCACGGACCTCGCCCATGGCATCCAGCAGCGCATCCGCGTCCTGCGCCTCTGTCGCTGCGACCACGTCGGCCAGGAGAGCCTCGTCTGACAGCTCCGCCATGGATTGCGCGGCCGCGGGTCCGGCGATCGCCGCCAGCGTGGCTATGGCCAGAAGGTGATGTCTCATTCCTCGGTCTCCTCTCCGATGGTGGGGCCCGTGCCATAGTCGAAGAAGGCTCGGGTGCGTGCCTGCTCGGCGGCGAGGTCGAGCCCCGATTGTGCGCCGGCTAGGCCCGCGGCCGCGTTGAGCCGCCACATCTGCCCCAGCATGAAGTTGGTCTCGGCCGCCATGCGCGTGTTGAGGTCGACCGATTCCTTGAGCGTCTCCTGCGCGCCGATCGCGTCCACCAGGCCGTCGACGCGGCCGAGGCTCGCGGCCGCCTCCTCGTAAGCCATCTGCGAGGCGCCGATCGCCACGGTGTTGGCGGCGGCCGTGGTCGCGATCCGTTCCGCCGCTGGTTCGCCGGAGGCGGCCATCCCCTCCAGCGTCTCCGGGGTGAAGCCCGCATTCGCCATGATCCCGCGGAAGGCCTCGGCCGCGCGCAGCTCGCCCACCGTCACCTGCCCGTCGAGCAGCTTGTCGCGGATGGCGTCGAAGTCGCCGACCGACAGCCGGTCGACCAGTCCGTCGAGATCGACGATCTTGGCTGCCCGATCCCGGAGATCCTTGGCATCATTATAGAGGCGTGCAATCTCGTTGATCCCCGTCACCGAGCCGAGGATGCCCTCCAG
Organism: uncultured Jannaschia sp.; assembly: GCA_947494145.1. GTDB lineage: Bacteria > Pseudomonadota > Alphaproteobacteria > Rhodobacterales > Rhodobacteraceae > Jannaschia. Next base: position 75,800 of record CANLTZ010000016.1, read on the forward strand.
GTTCGTCAACTGGTCGACCTGAAGCTCGACCTGACGGCGTAGCTCCTCGATCTGTCGAAGCTGCGCTTCGGCGTCCCGAAGTGCTGCCTGCAGCTGCTGCACGTTCTGCGCGAGGTTCGAGCCGTCGATCACCGGCACGCCCTGCGCCCGCGGCGCGGAGTCGGGAAGGACGGTGGCAGCCGCCAGCACGGCGGCGCCGAGCGCGAAGGCGCGTCTAGCTGTCATCGGCGTATCTCCAGAAGGTCGTGGTCTCCAAGGCGTCGGCCGCCTCCACGAGGTTGCCCGCGGCCTCGACCTTCACGGCTGCCGCATGTCGGCGCAGCGTCAGCGCCATCAGCCGGGCGCGTTCGGCCAGAACGTAGGTGGAATGATCGACAGCCTCCTTGGCGGTCGCGGAGCGGCCCTCGCGCAGCAGTGCCGCCATCCGGCCCATGGACGCCTCGACCTGCCCGGCCAGATGGTTGCCGTAGCCGACCGACGCATCGGCCCAGTTGCCCCAGGCCGCCGAGGCGCCATCCACCCCGACAAGGCTGCCGGTCATGTCCACGCCGGTGATGACGCCGAGATATTCGTCGTAGTAGCGCCGAATGCGCCGGACATAGGTCTGCGTCTCCTCGAAGGGTGGGATGCCCCCGTACTCCATCACCCGACCCGGTCCCGCGTTGTAGGCGGCGAGCGCATGGTCGACCCGCCCGAACCGCTTGAGCTGCGCCAGGATGTAGCGCGCGCCGCCGTCGAGGTTCTGCCAGGGATCGTAAGGGTCCACGCCGAGGTCGGAGGCGGTACCAGGCATGAGTTGGCAGAAGCCCCGCGCGCCGACATGGCTGACGGCGGCGTTGTTGAACCGGCTTTCCTGCTTGATGAGCGACTGGAACAGGATGCGCCACGTAAGCGGGGTCAGCCCCGCCGCGGCGAGGCCGGCATGGCCTTCGTAGCGCCGCGCGGTGGCGATGATCATCCGCTCCACGTCCGCGTTCTCGCCGAACAGGCGATCCGCGTCCGGATGCGCCTCGGTTACGGGATAGGTCTCGTCCGCGGAGGCCCATCCTAGCCCAGACGCTTCGAAGCGCGACAGATCGGTGGGGCCGGATGCGCCCTCGAGGAAACGCTCGTAGGCCGCGAGCTGATCGGCGTGCAAAGCCTCCTGCTCGCCGTGCACGGCCGACTTGTCGGCCTGGCGTGCGGCGTCGCGGCCCATCTCGGCGACGCGCGAGATCGCGCGGGCGAGCCGCGAGCCGTCCACGATGGGAACGCCCTGTGCCAACGCCGCTCCGCCGAGCACGGCGCCGGCCGCGACGATGGCCGGCACGATCCTAGAAGTCCTGGAAGTCGCAGGCATGGCCGGCCCCGGAGACGAAGGACATGGATGGCGAGGCATCACCGGCGCAGGGCGAGCGCTTGCCGGTGGGGACGCCGCAACTCGCCAGCAGGGCGAGGGCGAGAGCGGCACAGAGAATGCGTATCATCGGGTCATCTCCTTCCAGAAATCGGGATCGATGCGCCATCCGTGCGGCGCGCGCTCCTCGCCGGTGCGCCCACCGCCAAGCACCGTCATCAACGGACCAAGGCCGGACAGGTCGGCGTCGATCACGACCGAGTCGCCGCCCGAACGGATCAGGGCGAGGCGGCGCCCGCCCGTGCCCTCGGACAGGATCTCCGCCTCGCGTTCACCCAAGCGAAGGATGCGCCAGTCCTCGGGTGCGGCACGGGGGTTCGGAAACAGCACCTGCGTCGCTACGGACTCGGCGATGATCGCACCGACCTCCGACCGGGCGAGGTGGTCGGGCGCCTGGGTCAGCATCACGACGCAGGCGTTGCGCTTGCGCATGGTGACGAGCCAGTCGTGCAGGCGGCGCACGAAGATCGGGTCGGCCATCATCTTCCAGGCCTCATCGATCACGATCAGGGTCGGACGGCGGTCCTCGATGGTGCGCTCGATACGGCGGAACAGGTAGCTGAGCAGCGCCGTACGTTCGGCGTCGAGATCGAGCAGTTCGCTCATGTCGATGCCGATCACCTCCTCGTCAAGGCGAACGGCCTCCGCCCCGGGGCGGGAGAAGACCCAGCCGTGCCGTCCTTCCGCCGTCCATTCGCGCACGCGCCCCGCTAGGTCGCCCTCGTCGTCGGTCGAGGCCACAAGACTCGCCAGCCCATCGAAGCTGCGCAGCGCGGGTTCGGCCCGGGCGATCTGACGTACGGCCTCGGCCAGTGCGGTGGTCTGAGCGGGCTCCAGCGGGCGATGACGTGCGAGCAGGTCGGCAAGCCAGCCTGCGAGCCAGGCCTCGCCGCGCGCGTCTGTTTCGGTGGCAAAGGGATGCAAGCCCGTGGGTTGGCCGACCTTCACGGCGCCGTAGCGGCCGCCGAGTGCCCGGACAGCCATCTCCAGCCCCTGATCCTTGTCGATCACGACCACCCGTGCGTTCAGGCGGCGCGCCTGTGCGAGCAGGAAGGCGGTGAGCAGCGTCTTACCCGAGCCGGTCCGGCCAAGCACCAGGGTATGGCCGACGCTCGGCTCCGCATCCGTCCTGCCCCGCTCGTGGAAGTTGAAACGGTATAGCGTCGAGCCGACGGTGGGCAGGCCGGTGACGGGGGCGCCCCAGGGGGACTCGTTCGCGCCCCGGCCGCGGCCTGCGGCGTGCAGCGCGGCCATCTCGGCGAAGTTGTCTGCCGAGATCATGCCGGACCGGATGCGGTAGCCCCAATTGCCCGGCGCCTGCGCGAAGTAGAGCGCGCGGGCCGCCCAGCCCTCGCGCACCAGTAGCATCCCCGCCTCCTGACCGACGCGCCAGATCTCGGAGACCGCGCGCTCCAGCTCCGCCTCGTCGTCGCACCAGACCTGGATGCTTGCATGGTGGTCGCCGAAGACCAGCCGGCCCGAGGCGACCTCGTCGGCCGCCTCCACCAACTGCTCGGTCAGGCTGACGCCTGCGTCCTCGGTTGCGCCACGCTGGCGGTGGACGCGCTGAATGCGCTCCAGCGTCTCGGCGGTGCGCCGTGGCGTGAAGCTGTTGGTGACGCAGACGTCGTAGGGAAGCTCCAACCCGTCTAGCATGGCGGGCCAAGTGGCGGGCGGGTAGGACTTGACGCCGAAGATCGCACCGACCCGAGAGCGGACCCCGTCGTGCAGGCGCATCCGCCCGCCGTCGAACGTGACTTCGAAATTGGTCATCGCCTCGGCCAGCAGATCACCGGGCGCAGCGTGGACATTGGCGTAGTCCTGCCCGTGCACGGCGGCGAGCAGCGCCAGCCACTCCCCGGAGGAAACGCAGAGCCTGCGGGCGCCTCGCTCGCGCAGCGCGCCCATGACGAGACCCATGGCCTCGTCCAACTCCGCAACTCGGGCCGCACAATCGTCGCGGAACGCGCGCTTGGCGCGGCCCAGCCCGAGGGGCAGCCGATGCGCGAGGCTCGGTCGCAGGAGGACCGAGAGCATCAGCACCCGGCGCTTGAGATCGCGCGCGCCGAGGCTCTGCCGCCACGCGCCGTCCACGGCTGCGGCGAAGGGCGCGTCTTCGATTCCGGGTAGCTCGACCCGCTCGGACCGGGCGAGCCGATGCACGACCACACCGAAGCGTTCGCCAAGCTGGCCAACCATCCGCGCGACGGTGCCTGACAGCTCGTCAATGGCGGCTTCGTCCGCCGTTAGCCCGTCGATACCGTCGAGCACCATGGAGGCCATGAGGTCGCCTTGTCGGGTGAGGATCACGTCGTCGCGGAGCGCCGAGACATACGGCAGATGTCGGCCGAAGCGTTCGTGCCGGGGGACGCGCGTGCCCAGTAGGTCGCGCGCGGCAGGCGGGAGGTCGTGACCACGGAGGCTAGCCGACATAGCGGTCACCCCCGTTCTCCGTCCGCCCGGGGGTACGCGGTGTGCGCGCCGTTACTACCTGCAGGATATCGAAGACATGCGGATTGCGATCGGCCACCAGCCAGAGCGGCGGGTAGACGATCACGGGTACGAGCAGCCACCACAGGCTGCCCGTGCCGATCAACGGCACGAAGGTGACGAGGCTGAGCGCCACGCCGTAGCCGAGCGGCAGGCCGAGGAAGGTCGAGGGGCGCATCAGGCCGAGGAAGACCGGGGTGCGTCGCATGGGCATTGTCTCCGAAAGTGTCCCCCACCCTGCCGGGTGGGGAAGCATGTTATAGGGTTCAGGTCGGTGCGCCGGCGAAGCCGTCGATTACGGTTGCCGCGCCGAACACGATGGCCATGCCGACGAGCACGCCGCCGAACGTGGCCGCGTTGATGCGCCCGAACATCAGCATGACACCGAGTACGACCACGGCGACGATGCCGACGGCGCGGCCAATCGGGCCGGTGAGCGCCGTGACCACGGTGGTCAGCATGGTGGTCACCGGCGACAGGTCCTGCGCGAGCGCGGGAATCGCCGAGGCGAGAAGGAGCAGCGCCGCGGTCGCAGCGAGCTTGGGGGGTCGTTTCATCATCACATTTCTCCAAGGGAACTTCGATAGATCGCCATCACCTTGCGCACGTGCCCGCGGGTCTCGGCGTAAGGCGGCACACCGGCATGCCGCGCAACGGCCTCCGGTCCGGCGTTGTAGGCGGCCAACGCCAGCTCCAGGCTGCCGAACCGCTCCACCTGCGCGAGGAGGTAGCGGGCGGAGCCGTGCAGGTTCTGGACGGGATCGTGCAAATCGACCCCGAGATCGCGTGCCGTGGCGGGCATGAGCTGCCCCAGCCCGACCGCGCCCGCATGACTGCGGGCAGTGGGGTCAAACGCGCTCTCCACGGCAATGTTGGATCGGAAGAAGGCGTGCCACTGGCCTGCGGTCAGACCGGCCCGACGCAGTGCCGGGTGGCCGGCATGAGCGAGCGCCACGTCGAGGATCAGGCCCTCGATTTCCGGGCGGCTTCGTTGCACAGGGCTGTGCGTAACCTCCAACTCGATCTTAGGCGCGGTGCGAGTGCTCTTTACAGGCAGGCGGTCGAAATCGAGAACCGCGCCGGAGACACGGCCAGGTATCTCGTCCGCCCCCAAGTCGATCACCGAGGCCTGCGACGTACCGGACAGCGCGATGACCATGAGGCAGACTCCGACGGCCAGGCATCTGCGATTTGTCATGGCTCCTGCCCTCCCTAGTCACATACCGAACGGAACGCGCAGGGAGAGTCTGGCAGCACGCACCCGCGCCGCCAGCAAGGCCGTCATCGATCTGACGCCTGCTGTGTCGTCCCCGGCGGACGTCTCGGCAAAGCCGATCCATCCGCTCGCTCCACTCGGTCTCGGCTTTCCGCCTTCCCGGTTGATTATTGCCCCTGACATAGTGGACGTCGGGGCCGGGTTGACGATTAACTAAGAACAAACAATGAACACAAGGGGCCGGGGAACCGGATTTCATGGGAAGAGAACATGACGTTGCGCCAGCTTGATCGAGCCAGAGTTTCACAGCAGGAAAGACGATACCGGCATGTGCCGGTCTTCCTCGCCTGCCTCGCAGTCCTCACGGGTGGGCCATGGGCATGGGCCCAAACGACCTCGTTCGACTGTCTGCCTCCAGTCCCGCCATCGGCCGCGTCGCCCGACTTGCTGCGCGAGTACGAGGCCGAGCTTCGTGTCGAATACAGCGTCTATTTCGACGATGCGCAGTCCTACCTCATCTGCCTCGACGCGGCCGGCCGGACCATGCGGGCAGACGTGCAGGCCACATTGAAGGCGTATCGCCGCCTGTTCCCCGAATGATCGATCCCATGGAGACAAACGAACCGAAGGAGGCGCATCGATGCGCAAACTGCTGACAACTGCCGCGTTGGTCATGACACTGGGAACCGGCCTCGCACCCATGCGCGCCGAGGCCTACGCGGTCGACTGCGCGATACTGCTCTGCCTCGCGGGAGGCTGGCCCGCCTCGGCACCCTGTGCCCATGCCAAGGCGGAGTTCATCCGCCGGATCACGCCCTGGCCTATCGAGCCGCCCCTTCAGATCTGGCGCTGCCCAATGAGCGCGGCCTCGGGCGACGGCGATCCAGCCAAGCGCTTCGCCGCGATGGTCGCAGAGTTGTCGGGACGACCCGTTCCGATGGCTCGCGCGGTCGACGGACGCGCACAGGCACTGCGGGATGCTCTCATGCGAGTCCCAGCCTCCTATGACGGGGCGACGCCTGGTGCCGATGCCGATGTGTCCGGGCCTGCGTTCGATTTTATCCGGTCTATCGTCGTCTACGATGTGGACTGGTATGAATACGATCATGAGAACCATGAGGGCGACCATTCCTGCCGCCGCCTTCGGCAGCGTGTCCGGATCGGCACCTACGACGATACCGGTGCCTTCAGTTGGCGCGATGCACATGTTTCGGAAGCCATATCTCGCGCTTGGCTCGGTTTTACGACGCGCAGGAAGGAAGCATGCAGCTACGAGGGTTACTTCCGCGGCGTTGCCGTAGAATGGCGCGCCCACGGAGGCACACATGACCATGAGATAATACAGTACTGAGAGCGATCATGCGGGATCATTTCGAGATTGAATTCGGTGCTAATATCAATACTCTTGCCGCATTCTTGAGGAGAATCGCGCATGCAGAGAATGGAAGCCCGCGTTGCAGTAAGCGTTTCAGATCTCAAGAAAAGCCCGAGCGGCGTCATGGCGCGCGCTGATGGCGAGGCCGTGGCCGTTCTGAACCATAACAAGGTGATGGCCTATATGGTCCCGGCGAAAGCCTACGAAGCCATGAAGCGTCGGCTCGGCGAGCCGGAGGCGGACTGGAAACGGGCAAGCGGCGAGTAAGACCGCAGACGGCCCGGATGCGGTGCGGATCGGCTGCGAGCTGACGCCACCGTGAACCACGAAGATAAGGTCAAGAGAGGAGAGCAGACCCTAAAAAGCGAAACCCCCCGCGAGGTGAAACCAAGCGAGGGGGGCTTAATGAACCCAGGGTTGGCGCCCTGAACAAGATCTTCAGTCAAGATTGGTTTTAGAGCCCTCCGACATTGCAAGCAAGAAAAAACCGCATCTGTGTGAATAGGTGTGGCTTGCCAACCACCTCGCTTCAATCACAGGCGAGAACACTATGTCATTTTCACAGGCGACCACGGCGTCGTCCTACTCCCCTTATGCCGACGTACATGCGTCCGGCCCCCATCCTGTGCTGCCCGAAGGCATGCAGCGCAGTCAGGTCCGCGATCTCCTGCTGGAGCTTCGACGCGCGCTGAAGCTTAGTCAGGCGGCGTTGTTGACGTTGCTTCAGATCGTGGAACGCACGCGCCCCTCTGATTGGACCAGTCCGGACGTGGAGCCTGTCTGCTACGCCCGACAAGTGCGGCTGGCGTCCGAGCTCGGCAAATCGGAGCGTGCCGTTCGCTATGACGAGGCGCGGTTGGAGCGCATGGGCCTGATCGAACGGCGTACGCTGGCCAACGGCGCGCGCACTTCGCATGGCGGCTGCGGCCTCGTACTCTCCCCGCTCATCGAGAGGATCCCTGCGCTGCTGGCCCTTCGAGATCGCCAACGCGCCGAATGGGATGCGCGGGCGGCGCTGCTCGCCCGGCGCAGTGCCCTATACCGGGCGGTCAGGGACGCGCTGATGGAAGTGCAGACGACGCAGCCAGGAGATCCCGCCGCGCGCGAGGCGACGGAGACGTTTCTATCGTGGCCCGTACCTGCCGAGTTGCGCGCGATGTCCTTGGACGCTCTCTCGGACCATGTGGAGAAGGCTGGTGATTTAGCCGATCGCTTGGACGAATTGCTTGAGAGTTGTCGTGATTCTTCCGGTCAGACGGCAACAAGTTTCCGGTCCTATATACAAACTACAATTAACACTTCCTTTGAATTTTGTAACGCGCCGGCTAACGCCGCCGCTGACATAGAAGAAAATAGTGCGAAAAATCAGGCGGCGCACAAGCATGAACCCCAAGTGCAACCAGGACTGGATCGACTAACGCCTCAAGCACTGCGAGCGATCGCTTCGGACGAGCTTCGGCTCTACCTCGACTACGACACGCGAAACCGGGATCCGCGGATGCGAGATTTCACCCTGGCTGCGATCCGTCGACTTCCCGAGTTGGGCGTTAGCCCATCGGCTTGGGAGGAGGCCGTTGGAACCATGGGAGATGAGGCTGCTACGTTGGCCGTGTTGGTGATCGACGCGAACCGTGATCATCCCGCCGCCCCAGTTCGACGACCCGGTGGGCTGCTGCGCGCCATGGCTCGGCGACACAAGGCGGGCGAGTTGAATCTGTTGGGAAGCCTCATTGGTCTGCTGGAGCGAAAGCGCGAATAATTTTCTCGTACATGTACCCCTCAGGAGGTTGACCGAGGGGGCTTTCCCATTCGGTAGTATTCGTGTTCTGCATACCTGTGGGATACTTACATACAGGGCGTTTCATGATTTTCAGATCGGGCGGCTCCCTTTGGTCTCTTGCCGGTAGTGTCGGTGTTAAGGTAGTCCGTCGTGTGAGAACGAAGGAGCAACAATGATCCGGCGCGTCATCGCCATCTTGGCAACTATCACGCCGGTGATTGGTCAAGCCGCTATGGCGTGGGACCGGAAACTAGTACGCGGACTCGACACCTACATTGCAGCTACAGACGCAGGTCAGGTTACGGTCGTCTGCGACCCGGATCGCGTTCATGGAACGACGCCTCAGGGCATCATTGTCGTTCTCATGCCCAAGGACCGAAACGCTAATCGTGTAGTGCTTCTTGCAGAGACGGGCGAGCAGGCCGCCTTCGATCTCAAGGACGGGGTCGCGGCGCAGGCGATGTCCGACCCGGACGCCTGGAACGAGATGTCTCGAATGATGCGCGAGGGCGGGCGGATCGCGGTGGTGACCGCCAGGGACGCTTTCACCCTCGATCTGTCCCCCCTGCCCTCTTTGCGCTGCTCCTAGTCGTCGATGCGCTTCTCGAGCGCGTCAAGCTCCTCGACGAGTAGAACGCGGGCGAAGGCGCTGAGCACCTGCCCCGTCGAATGGATTCGCAGGGGGTCGTGAATGCCCTTGTGCACTTCGCGGACCTGTTCGACCGAGAGGTTCATCGTCGTGCGTCCGAAGGCCGGACCTTCCCCGCGGGAATCCTCCAGTCGCGGCGCTGCTAAATCGGTGTAGCTGCTCCAGTCGTCGGCATCGCGCAACTCGCGCATGCGTACCAGAACGGCCTTCTGCAACGCCTTCTGGATGTAAGCAACGGACACGCCCGCGACTTCGGCCATATCGTCGATGCGCGCGGTGTCCGCGAGAAGGACACGCATATGGAAGGCCGGCTTTTCACCCCCCTGCCCTGCCGTTTCCGTTTCTGCCGAATCCGATTTTACTGCGCGCGACCGCGTTCGACGCGGCTTGCGCGCCTTCGGGGCAGCTTTTGAGTTCGGCGTAGGCTCAGGCTTTACCTCGGGTTTTGAAGTAGGTTGGGCATGACCTTCCACATCAATGGTTTGCGGTGGTGGCGTCTCCGTTGCAACTTTAGGCACCGCCTTGGCCTCCTCCCCCACCGGGCGTGCTTCCATGTATTTTGCCGCGCTTACGGCAAGTGTTTCTGCACGCGCGTGCCTATCGGCGTTGGACACGCCAATACCGGTTCTCTGCGGCACTTTCCTGATCATGCCACGACCTCCTCACGGTTCTTCACAGCGGTCTCGATATCGACGAGAAGCTCCTCGCAATAGTCAAGCGCCGCCCTGACGTGACCGGCAGCCAACCGGCTGCGCGGATCGGAGGCGTAAGTATCGCGGACTACCGTCAGAGGCCCTGACAACGGCATGCGCCGGAAGGTCTGACTGGTTGGGACCGGCGTGGGCAGCATCGGCATGCGTTTGACGACCTCGTAGACTTCCAGATCCTGAGCGTGGACCTTGTCGCGCGCGCGGGCCAGCTCCGCCTCGTTGGCGGCAGTGACGAGAGCCATCGCCTTGGGTGGCGCGTTCAGCATCACCACGCCGCGCAATGGTTCGGGAAAACCCTCGGCCAAGGTTGCGGCCATCCGGTCGATCCAATCCAGCGTTTTCTGCACGGCGACGAAGTCGCTCTGCGTCGGCACGGCTGGAACGATGATCATGTCGGCTGCGAGGGCGAGGTTCTCTGTCTCGGGATTCTCGCCTGGCCGGGTGTCGATCAGCACGAGATCGATCCCTTCCTCCTCCCAGCCGTTGAGCGCTTCATAGAGCGCGTCGACAGTATCTGGGATCGGACCGATCGTGAGTCCTTCGGGCCAGGAAACGCGGGTTAGCCCGTTCCAGTCCGCAGCGTCCGACTTCGCTCTCCATTCGGTCAGTTGTTGGTCGGTATCTCCATCAAGAGCATGGACCCGAAGTCCGCGCGCGAGCGCGCCCGATGCGAGCATCTGTATCAAGGTGGTCTTTCCGGAGCCGCCCTTGGTGGACAGCGAAGTGACGGTAATCATGGTGCGAGCCTCGTCTATGCCTGTATGTGTGCAGCACTTCCGCCGGATGACCTGATACGTGTCGCTCCGATGTGTGCCGTCGTTGTGCAGGAAGTGTTTCTGCTGCCGCGCAAGATGACAAGATGGAACCTGACAATATGCAGTAGTGTGGCACACATGTACCCGTTACCAAAAACACAGGTATGCAGGATGCATATATTAGATATCGGAAAACGCGACGTATGAATGTGATATCCAAGGCGCAAGAATCATGTAAACGTACGCTGGGAAAGCACATGCAAGGATGCATTATGTCGGAACTATCCGCGCGATAGGTAGTATGCATTACGCTGGACGTGGAATGACGGAAAGCGGTATCAAAAATCCAGTATGAAGGATGCAGTATGTTGGACGCGGGACATTATAGTGTCATAACTAAAGTATGCATTCCGATACCGAGAGCGCTTGCTGGGTAGATCAAGAGCCATCGTTGATGAGGCATTAAGTCTCGACTTGTTATAGCCTTGTGCGACCCGTTCTAGGCCATGCTGAAGCTTTCTGAGCGATGCCAGATGACTGCGGCGCGCGTTGTTGGATGATTGATGGGTCGGGCTGCACCCGACGGCACTTTGGGCCTTGGCCCAAAGTGCCGCAACGGACCCCCTGTGGGGGACGTTGACAGGAATGGTATCTTGTATGACATTTTTGGACAGTCGAGCAGGGAGGGCTGACGACATGGCAGCTCGGCTCGGGAAAGATGACCGCCAGAAGGTTCTAAACCTTGCCTCAGAAGGACATTCCGATGCTGAGATCGCCCGTCGGTACGGCTGCTCCAGGCAAACGGTGGCGCGCATCCGTCAATGTGCGGTCGCTTCGGATCGGACGTCCAAGGGTCGGATCATCCAAGCTCGGGTGACGCCCCAAGAAGCAGACGCCTTCGCAACAATGGTTGACGAAGCGGGGACGACGACGTCCGACATGCTGCGCCGGATGATCCGTTTGTCGGCCGGAGTTGCTGATTTTAGGGCGGACGAACTCGAGGAACTGGGTCGGACGTCACGCGAACTGAACGCGCTGGCACGCAACCTCGTCCAACTCCTGCGCCTCGGTCATGTCGGAAAGCTGCGCTGGAACGCGCGCGACGCTGCGCTGGTCGGGCGTCTATCGGAGCGCACGGAGGAGGTCGCGCGGGCCGTCCAGGCGCTGCGGGCGGCGTCCATGCGGGGCGCCTTCGTGCGTACCGAGCTGATCGGCGCGACGCTCCCTGAAGATAGTCGACGACCAAATGGTGTCGAGACCGATGGCTGACCGCGGGACCGTCCAAGATGCGGTGATCGGCGAGGTTCTGCTCGGACTGGGACGGAACGCCCGCGGGATCCACGGTCGTGGGCCGCGCGCGCTCGGAAGCGGGCGTGGCGGGGCAGGGGGCTTGGCTGCAGGTCTAGCCGGAAACGTACTGCGGGTGCCGCAGAGCGTGGTGAAGCGGGTGGCGCAAGGTGGATGCCATACGCCGGCCGAGCTGCGGCGGCAGGCGGATTACGTGCTGCGCGACGAGGCCCGGATGTCGGCATGGAGTAACCAGATCGGCGTGGATCGATCTCTGGAGGCCGAGGGCGTTGAGGCCATCGTCGCGGATTGGTCGGCTTCTTGGGCCGGCGCGCCCAAGCGGGGCCATACCGACCATCTGATCCTAAGCTTCCCCCAGAACACCGATCCCAAGGTCGCGGAGGCCATCGCGCGTGATTGGGGCCAGACGCTGTTCGCAAGCGGCGAGCATCGGGACCGCTACCGTTACGTGGCTGCACTACATGCCAATACCGAGCATGTGCATGCGCATTTCATCGTCGATAAGGTCGGCATGGATGAAGGACGGTTCCTGTCGATCAGTCGTCATTCGGAGATCACCTACGATCTGATGCGCGAGCTGCACGTTGCCGTAGCGGCCGAGCACAGACTGGCGCTCAACGCCACATCACGGCTCAGCCGCGGCATCGTTGAGCATGCGCCGCGACAAGCCGATATCCCAGCCGCGCACCTTGAGGGACGAACGCCATTCATGGCGGGGATGGCGGAGGCGGAGCGCGATGCGCGGCTCGAGGTCGTGCGCGGCTTTGCCGAGGACTACGCGCGGTTGGCGGAGGTCGCGGGGTTCGCGGGCCCGGATGAGGATGGATTCATGGAGCGCCTTTCTAAGGCCGCGCGGTCGGCGGCGGATGCGCTTGGACGAGGGGAGATGATCATGGCGGGGTTCGAGGCGGTCGGCTTGGCGGAGCGGGATCCGGCAGCGCGGCTGACGGCAGCTTGTGAGGCGCTGGAACGCGAGGCCGAGCGGACTTGGACGGCGATCCGGGACATGGAAAGCTGTGCGGAGAAGGCGGAACTGGAGCATCTGCTCGCCGCGAAGGCCGAGGCAGTGCAGGCGGTGCTGGGTCAGAATGTGCTGGCCGGACACGAGCCGCTATCGCGCGGAACGGATGTTCATTCGGTTCCCATGATACACGCGCTGCGCACGCTCGCGGACGGGCAGGGGGAGGCGACGCGATCGGCGGAACGTGCGTTGAATGCTCTCCAGGACCGCGTCGAGGTGGCGCTCACCCCGCATGCGTCGCTGCTGGAGCGATCCGAGGTGACGGCCGAGGAGGTGGCGGCACGTTTCGCCTGGCCGAGCCGAAGCGCGCAGGCGATCGAGGCGGGGCGTCCCGCAGGCGAAGAGCGCGCGGCCTGGGATGCGATGGAGCAAGCCGCGCGAGGCGCAGCGGTGCGGGCGGCGGCCGAGCTGGCTATGACGCCCGAGCTGCGCGAGCCAGTCGCGCGGGCCGCGTTGTCGACCGCGTCCGCATCGGCCCGCCTTGCGGAAGTCGACGTGGTTCGGGAGTTCGTTCGCGCCGTGCAGGGCGAGATGGGCGAGGAGAAGACGGAGGCGGTGGTCGCGGGGCAGGGGGGTGCGCTGTCTGATCACGTCGCTGATCCCGGCCTGCGTCACGTCGTGCGATCAGAGCTGACCGCTTTGGCCGCCGCCGGCTGGGACGCCGAACCAGAGGCGCGAGACAGCGCCACCGTGGGAGCGGCGCGTGAGCGCATGATGGTGTTCGACTTGGCCGCGCGCGCGCAGGAGGCGCGGAGCCGGACGGCGCCGGAGCATGGACTGGAGCTTTGATCCGATGATCACGTCGATGGAGAGCCGCTGGCGCTACCCGCTGGCCGCCGCGGTCGGGCTTGCGGGTGGCGCGGTGCTGGGGCTGGCGCTCGCCACGCTGGCCGCGATGACGATGCTGCGCGAACCGCTAGAGACTTTTGCCTTCGCGGAGCCGTGGTTCCTGCGATGGTCGACGGACGAGCTCGAAGCCAACCCGGCAGTGCTGCGCTCGGTTTGGATGCTCACGCTGGGCCCGATGGTCGTACTCGCGGCGCTCGGCCTCGTTTCCGCTTGGCGCGGCGGGCTGACGGATTACGACGACGCGCATTTCCAGTCGGTGCGCGAGATGCGGCGCAACCGGATGGTCTCGGGGCTCGACCGGGGCGGCTTCCTCTATGGTAAACTCGGGCGGCCTGAGAAGGCCGGGAGGTTCGTCTCGGCCACGCCGGACCGCTTTCCGCATGCGATCATGATCGCGCCCACGGGGCGGGGCAAGAACGTCGGCTTCGTGTTCCCCAACCTCATGCATTTCCGCGGCAGCGCCGTGGTTCTGGACGTCAAGGGAGAGAACTTCGCCACGACCTCGATCCACCGGACGAGAGCCTTGGGCAACAAGGTGTGGTACTTTTCGCCCTTCGACTACGTCGACGCATCGGACGTGGGAGATGAAGATGGCGAGGACGGGCAGGGGGGCGAGGTCCGGACCCGCACGCACCGCTTCAACCCGCTGGCGCGCATTGCGGCGCTGCCGTCCACCGAGCAGCAGTTCACCGCCATCAACACGATGACGGACCTGTTCCTGTCGGTGGAATCCAAGGACGCCGAGAGCTTCTTCCAGGCCGGTCGGTCGCTCTTCGTGGTCGCCTGCCTGCGGGCCATCGAGACCGGCACGCCCACCATCGGCGAGGCGCTGCGAATCATGAATGGCGGCGGAGCCAAGAAGGAGAGCTACCGCCTGATTGCGGAGGAGACCGGGATCGCGGTGGTGCGCGAGGTGTTCCTCGGCATGGCCGATCAGATCGACAAGATCCTCGACAGCTACGTGTCGGTAATCCGCGGCGCGGGTCTGCAACTCTGGCTCGACCCGGCGGTCGACCGGGCGACGAGCGCGTCGGATTTCAACCTCGCCTCGTTCCGGCGCGAGGCGCAGACGCTCTACATCGCGATCCAGCCCGAGGAGTTGCGCACGCTTGCGCCTTTGGTGCGGCTCCTCTTCGCCGATGCCATCGCCTCGCTGCAACGCGCTCAGCCCGGTCCGGGCGAGCCGCATCCCGTTATGTTCGTCCTCGACGAGTTCGACCAGCTCGGCCCCCAGCCCAACGTGTTGCAGGCGCTCAAGACCATCCGCTCCTACGGGGGACGGTTCTTCATCGTCACGCAGTCGATCCCCGGGCTGGAGAGTGTCTACGGCGAGACTGACCGGCGCGCGCTGCTCGCGGCTGCGGGCGTGCAGATCTACATGACGCCCCAGGACGACCGAACGGCGGACGTCCTTTCGAGCGCGCTTGGGAGGACGACCATTGTCGCCAAGACCCGCAGCCAGGGGGCGGTGCAGAGGCTGGACGAGAGTGGCAATGTCTCGCGGCGCTCCGAGGAGCGGCCCTTGGTCTCCCCGTCCGAGACGCTGCGTCTCGACACGTCAAAGGTGCTGATCCTCCCCGAGGGACAGTACCCGATCCTGGCGGACCGGATCACCCACTACGCCGACCGGCACTTCAAGCGCATCGACGCGGCCCGGGCGGGCCATCCGCTGCCGTACCCGCCCGCGACCGTCCCGGCGCCGTCCCGGCCGCGCAAGATGCGCGCGTTCCTGTCGGAGGGGCAGGAGGCGGGCGCCGCCCTCGACCTGGTTGACGGCGCGGAATTCGCGGCCGAAGCGAAGGGAGGCGTCGCCGCAGTAGGCGACCGGGCGCGGGCGCGACCAAAGGGACGGCGCGCGCCGCCGGTTAGGAGCGATGACGTCGGCGTTGGCGAACAAATCGACCAAGCCGAGCCCGCGGTCGCTGAGGACGTGTCAGGGCTGACGGGCGAGCTGGGCCCTGATCCTGTCCCGGAGATCATCCCGACCAAACCGCCACGTCGCCGACCTCCGGCGCGTCGTGTGGCCATCGACGAAGACGCCTGACAACTTGTCAGGCGAGTTCGACGCCCTCCGCGTCGGCGGCGCGCCGGAGCGCGCGGTCTGCCGTCGTCAATGGCAGGGCACGGGTCTGGGCCAGAGCGAGATAGGCTGCGTCGTAGGCGGTCAGGCGGTGTCGCGTGGCGAGGGCGACGATGCCCGCGTCGCCGACCGCGCCCATGTCCACCGCCTCCAGCGGAAGACGGCGCAGACGTAGCAGTGAGGGAACAATCTCGGCCTCGGGCAAGCGTCCACGCCGTGCGGCCATCAGGAGGATGTTGCGCAACTCGTGCCAGATGAGGCCGGGTACGACGCCGCCCTCGGCCGCCACGCGGTGCAGGATCGCGTCAGCTGCGGCATTGTCCTCGTCTGGCAGCACCCAAACGGCGGCCACGGAGGCATCGACAATGAGACTCACGTGTGCCGCCTCAGCGCCGGCCATCGTCGCGCCAAGAAATCAGCTCGTCGGTGGTGGTGGGCTTGAGGCCCGCCCGCGCTGCGAGGATGTCAGCCACCGCGGCCCGCGCGTCGCCGGTCCGCGCGACGGGCACCAGCCGCGCCACGGGCACGTCGCCACGCGCAATCGTGACCTCTTCGCCGGCCTCAACGCGGGCGAGGAGCTCGCTGAGCCGAGTCTTGGCTTCGCCGGTCTTGATGACGGTGGGCATGGCGGCCTCCAAAGTTCTGCAGAAGGCAAGATAGGGCGCTAGGGAGGAGTTGGTCAAGACTTGACCAAGTTAAATATGTAATCCGTATTATGTAATAATAGAAAAGTTGAACGCTCAAACAGCGCCTGACATGAAGGCTGTTGACCTTCCCCCCACCGGAACCCCCATCTTCTTGGCCAAGCCTGACCGCAGGAGGTGGCCATGAACGTTCGAGAAAAGACGATACCCCTCGTTCGCGACCCTGTTTGCGGCATGGAGGTGAACCCGTCCGGTGGTGAGCCCGTGCACGTGCATGACGATCACCGTTATCACTTTTGCTCCGATCGTTGCCGCGATCGCTTTGCCGTCGCGCCGGCGGATTACGTGGAAGCGACGGATCCCGTCTGCGGCATGGCCGTCAATCGTGCCGCAGCCGAGCATCTGTCGCGCCATGACGACGAGGTTTTCTATCTTTGCTCAACGCCCTGCAAGGAACGGTTCGAGGCTACACCCGACACCTACCTCAAGGGCAGGCCCACGCCGGAGCCGATGCCGGCAGGCACCACCTACACTTGTCCCATGCATCCCGAGGTCGAGCAGGTCGGACCCGGCGAGTGCCCGATCTGCGGCATGGCGCTGGAACCCAAGGGCGTGCCGCCGGTCGACGATGGGCCAAATCCGGAACTCGTGGATTTCACCCGCCGCTTCTGGGTCGGCGCGGTGCTGTCGGCGCCCCTGGTCATCATCGCCATGGGGCCGATGGTCGGGCTGCATGTCGAGAGCTTCATCGCCGCGCGCGCGGTGCGCTGGTTCGAGCTGATCATTGCCACGCCCGCCATCCTGTATGCCGGCTGGCCATTCATCGTCCGGGGTTGGCGGTCTTTTCGGACTTGGAACCTTAACATGTTCAGCCTGATCGCGATGGGGGTGGTTGCCGCCTACTTGTTCAGTGCCGTGGCGGTGATCGCGCCGGGACTTTTCCCCGCAGGCTTCCGCGACCCCCTGAGCGGACAGGTCGGCGTCTATTTCGAGGCCGGGGCGGTGATCGTCACTCTGGTGCTTCTGGGCCAGATCCTGGAGCTTCGGGCGCGCGAGCGTACCGGCTCGGCGATCCGGGCGCTGCTGGATCTGGCGGCCAAGACGGCACGGGTGATCCGCTCCGACGGTAGCGAGGCCGAGGTCTCACTGGAAGAGATCGCAGTGGGCAACCGGGTGCGCGTCCGCCCCGGCGAGAAGGTGCCCGTCGATGGCGAGGTGGTCGAGGGATCCTCCTCCGTCGACGAATCGATGATCACGGGCGAGCCGGTGCCTGTCCAGAAGGCACCGGGCGACGCGGTGACGGGCGCGACCATCAACGGCACCGGGTCGCTGGTGATCGAGGCGCGGCGCGTCGGGTCCGACACGATGCTGGCGCGGATCGTGGACATGGTGGCGGCGGCGCAGCGCTCGCGCGCGCCGATCCAGAAGCTGGCCGACACGGTGGCGGGCCGCTTCGTGCCCGCGGTCATCGCGATCGCCGTGCTGGCCTTCGTCGCTTGGGCGATTTGGGGCCCGGCGCCGGCGCTGGCCTACGCGCTGGTGTCGGCCATCGCGGTGCTGATCATCGCCTGTCCCTGCGCGCTCGGGCTGGCGACGCCGATGTCGATCATGACGGCGACGGGGCGCGGTGCGCAGGCGGGCGTATTGATCAAGAACGCCGAGGCGCTGGAGGGCTTCGCCAAGGTCGACACGCTGATCGTGGATAAGACCGGCACGCTGACGCAGGGCAAGCCCGAGCTGGTGGCCGTGCTGCCCGAGGGCGGCATGGAGGAGGCGGAGCTGCTGCGCCTCGCTGCCGCCCTGGAGCGCGGGTCGGAGCATCCGCTGGCCGAGGCCATCGTGCGCGGCGCCGAGGCGGGAGGCCTGTCGCTGCCCCAAGCTGAGGACTTCGAGGCAGTGACGGGCATGGGCGTGCAGGGCACCGTCGAGGGACGCGCCGTCGCGCTCGGCAACGCCCGGATGCTGGAGGGGCTGGGGCTGGACGCTACGGGGGCCACGGCCGAGGCGGGTGCGCGCCGCGACCAAGGCGAGACGGTGATGTTCGTCGTGATCGACGGCGCCCCCGCCGGCCTGGTCGCGGTGGCTGACCCGATCAAGGAGACCACGGCCGAGGCGCTGGCCGAGCTGCGCCGGCTGGGTCTGCGCATCGTCATGGCCACGGGCGACAACGCCCGCACGGCGCGCGCGGTGGCGAACCGGCTGGGCATCGACGAGGTCCGCGCCGACGTGCTGCCCGAGGACAAGGCGGCTCTGGTGGAAGAGCTGCGCGCCGGCGGCGCGCGCGTCGCCATGGCCGGCGACGGGGTGAACGACGCGCCGGCGCTGGCGGCGGCCGATGTGGGCATCGCCATGGGCACCGGCGCCGACGTGGCCATCGAGAGCGCGGGCGTGACCCTGGTCAAGGGCGACCTGAACGGCATCGTGCGCGCGCGGCGACTGGCGGTGGCGACGATGCGAAACATCCGCCAGAACCTGTTCTTCGCGCTGGCCTACAACGCCGCCGGCGTGCCGGTGGCGGCAGGGGTACTCTATCCGTTCCTCGGCGTGCTGATCTCGCCCATCTTCGCCGCTGCGGCCATGAGCCTGTCCTCGGTCTCGGTGATCGGCAACGCGCTGCGGCTCAGGGGGGTGCGGCTCTAGCCGCGCCGTCTGCGCCACGCCGCCCAGGCCAGGGGCAAGCCGGTGACGAGGCCCAGGCCCAGAACTGCCAGTCCCGCGCGCGTCGCGCTCTCACCGGTCAGGGCACCCCCAAAATGAGTCAGCAGGAACGAGGCCGGGAGGACGCCCGCGAGCGTGGCCAGGAAGAACCGCCAGGGCCGCAGCACCGTCAGCCCTGCCGCATAGGAGATCAGGTCGAAGGACACGAAGGGCAGCAGGCGGCTGACGAAGACCGTGCCCATCAGCGCCCATTGCGATCCGGCGAGGCCCTGCGTGATTCGGTCGCCGAAGCGTCGTCGCATCGCCTCGGCCCCCAGGGCGCGGGCGATGGCGAAGGCGATCATCGCTCCTGCCTGCGCGCCTGCGACCACGATCAGTGTGCCCCACCAGTGTCCGTAGGCCGCTCCCGCCACCAGCGCGATAGGAGCCGAGGGAATGGGGCTTGCCACGATCGCGGCCGTCATCAGCGCGATCAGCAGCAGGGGTCCCCAAGGCCCGGCCCGCGCGACCAGGTCGGTCAGCGCGCCCTCCCCCACCAGGCCGCTAACAGTATCGCCCAATGGGGTGAGCCAGAGCAGGACCACGGCCGCCACCACCAGGGCGGCGGCGAGCATGAGAAGACGTAAGGGGCGGCGGGGAGCGGTGGTGTCAGGCATGGAGAAATTCCTGTGGAACTTGGAGCAGGTGGGAGCTTCCCCCGCGGGAGGGTCAAGCGTCCCGTTCACGGTACCGTGATCGCATAGGGCGTTGACCTTCCGGCGGGGGAACACGCGATCGGTCTTCGCAAGTTCAAATCACCGGCGAAGCGTGGAACAGGCAGGAGGACCGATGCAGGACCAGAACACGAAGATGCAGGACCAGAACACGAACCCGAAACGACATAGCCGACGCGCGTTCCTCGCGGGCGCGGCCGCTGGAGCCACCCTGATGGCCGCTCCCCCGGTATTGGCTTCGCAGGACGAGGTGCGGCGCAACCTCGCCAGCTTTCGCGTCCACGACTGGCGCGACCATTGGGACGAGCTTGGCGCGGGCGTGATCCTGTCCGACACCATGTCGCGCATGCTTCAGCACTGGGATGCAAATGGGCGAATGACGGTCTACCCGACCTCCGTGCCCATGACCGACGAGCTGACACGGCGGGGCCATACCGAGGTGGTCCGCAAGAAGGTCGCCCCCTCCTGGACGCCTACGTCGAATATGCGCGAGCGCGACCCCTCGCTTCCCCAACGGGTCGAGGGCGGCGCGCCGAACAACCCGCTCGGCACGCATGCTCTCTACCTCACCTGGCCGGCCTACCTGATCCACGGCACGCACGACACGCGCAAGATCGGACGGCGGTCGTCCTCGGGCTGCATCGGCCTCTACAATCAGCAGATCGCCGAACTCTTCTCCCGCGTGCCCGTCGGCGTGAAAGTCAGGCTCATCTGACGTGCGCGTTCCAGAGGCGGCGCGGCCTTCAAACCCGTACTTGAGTGCGGGCTGCCTTTTAAGGGAACTTCGATGAAATCTGAATATGTGCCGGACAGCATCTCGCTTGCCGGAGCGATCGCCATGGGGACAGGGGTCATGATCGGCGCGGGGATCTTCGCCCTGACGGGGCAAATCGCCCAGCTCGCCGGTCCCCTCTTCCCGCTCTCGTTCGTAGCGGGCGCGTTCGTCACCGCGTTTAGCGCCTATACTTACATCAAGATGTCGAACGCCTACCCCTCGGCGGGTGGAATCGCGATGATCCTAGAGAAGGCCTATGGCCCGACGATCGTCGCCGCCGGCGCGGCCCTGCTGATGGCGCTTTCGATGGTCATCAACGAAAGCCTCGTCGCGCGGACCTTCGCGACCTACCTGCTGCGAGGACTGGGCGTCGACCCGGATGGCTGGCTCGTTCCCGCGCTCGGCGTGGGTCTCATCGTCTTCGCCTACCTGATCAACGCGGCCGGGAACCGGTCGGTAGGGCTGTTCTCGATCGTCATGGCCGTCCTGAAGGTCTGCGGCATTGCGCTGTTTGGCGTTGCGGCACTTTGGGCGGGCGGCGTCTCGTTCGAGGCCGCTTCCGGGGGAGAAACGACGGCCGCGCCAAGGTTCCTGGCATCCGTGGCTCTTTCAATCCTCGCGTTCAAAGGGTTCACGACGATCACCAACAGCGGTGCCGAGATCACCGATCCGCATCGTAATGTCGGGCGAGCAATCCTGTATTCGATCGGCATCTGCGTCGTGGTTTATCTCCTTGTGGCTTTCGCGGTCGGCTCGAACTTAACGCTTGCAGAGATCGTCGCAGCGAAGGATTACGCCCTTGCCGAAGCAGCCGGCCCGACTCTGGGACGGACCGGCTTCTATCTGACCGTGGCCTTGGCGCTGATCGCCACATCGTCCGGCATCATCGCAAGTGTCTTCGCTGTGTCGCGCATGTTGGCCATGCTCACGGAGATGCGTCTGATCCCGCACAGCCATTTCGGAATGCCCGGGGTCATCCGCGACCATACGCTCGTCTATACGGTCGTCATTGCGGCATTCCTGACCGTGTTCTTCGACCTTGCGCGGATCGCTTCGCTCGGCGCTTTCTTCTATCTCGTCATGGATATGATCATCCACTGGGGGGTGTTCCGACATCAGCGTCGCGAGGTCGGGGCCGCCGGATGGGTCCTGCTGTGCGCGATCTCTCTGGACCTTGTCGTCCTCGGTGCCTTCTCTTGGCTCAAATGGCAAACCGATCCGCTGATCGTCTTCGTAGCGATCGGGATGATGGCGGCGGTCTTCATCTTCGTCGGTGTCTTCCTGCGGGTGCGGCCCGCAGATGGCAGGGCCGACGCGGCCCTGCCTCACGATCACGGAAAATCTTGAACACCCGCTCGATAAGCGTCGCATGGTTCTCGGACGCCGTCACGTGAAGCCAAGCGGGCGCGGGCCTCAGTTCGCCGTGACATGCATGATCGAGCCGTTCTCGAAATCGGTAAGGAACACGATCGAGCCGTCGGCCAGCACGTCCACGTCGCGCACGCGGCCCTGGTTGCGCAGCAGGCGCTCCTCCTCGGCGACGTAGCCGTCCTCGCCGAAGGTCAGCCGCACTAGACCGCCGGGATAGAGCGAGCCGATCAGGAGGTCGCCTTCCCATTGCGGGAACATCTCGCCCGTGACGAAGTTCGCGCCGCCCGGCGCGATCACCGGATCCCAGAAATAGAGCGGCTGCTCCATCCCCTCCATGCTGGCCTCGCCGGTCCCGACCAGCTCGCCCTCGTACTGCTCGCCGTAGGAGACCAGCGGCCAGCCGTAGTTCGCCCCCGGCGCGGGCTTGTTGACCTCGTCGCCCCCGGCAGGCCCGTGCTCCAGCACGAAGAGGCTGCCGTCGGGGGCGAGGTCGGCGCCCTGGATGTTGCGGTGGCCGAGCGATCAGATCGCGTCGTCCCCCGCGCGGCCGACGAAGGGATTGTCCTCGGGGATCGAGCCGTCGAGGTTCACGCGGATCACCTTGCCGTAGGTTCGGTCCATGTCCTGCGCGTAGTCGCGATACTGCTCCGTGAAGTGCTCGCCGGTGGTGATGAACACCGTGCCGTCGCCGGGGAAGACGAGGCGCGAGCCGTAATGCATCGCTGCACCCGAAGGGGGCGACTGGACCCAGATGTCCTCGACGTCGGTCAGCTCGGTCATGTCGTCGGAAAGCACGCCGCGCGCGGCGGCCGTGGCGGACATGCCGTCGCCCATCGGCTTGGAATAGGTAAGGTAGATCATGCGGTCCTCGGCGAAGTCCGGCCCCGCCTTCACGTCCAGCAGGCCCGCCTGCGTGGCCCAGCCGGTCGACGGTTCGGCGTTGTAGACCTCCGGCACGCCGGCGATCGGGTCGTGGACGGTGCCGCCCGTCGTGACGTGGCGCAGGCGGCCGGGCCGCTCGGTCACGAGGAACGAGCCGTCAGGCAGCTGGTCGATGCCCCAGGGGTGGACCAGCCCGCCGGCCAGCAGCGCGGTCGAGGTCGAGGCGCTGCCCTCGACCAGCTGGGCGCGGAACTGGGCGTCGAAGGCGGGATCGAAATCGGTGTTGCGGTTGCCCCAGGTGAACGTGACGTCGGTCTCGCCATGGCCGGGGGGGCGATGGCCGGGGCCGCCGTCACGCCCAGAAGCAGCATGGCGAGGGGGGCTTTGAATGTCGGATGCATCGGAATGGTCCTCCTGTCGGGGCGGGAATGATCGCGCGGCGACAGCCAAACGCATCTTCCAGCGCGGGAGGGTTCCATGCGGGCGTGCCGCGCCGCCCCCGGGGACGGCGCGGCGGACGCTCAGCGCAGCTCGGTCACGGTGAGTTTGCCGTTCACGCGGTCGACCGCGAACTCGACGGCGGTGCCTTCGGCGAGCCGTTCGGCCATGGCCGGTTCGGCCAGCACGAAGACCATCGTCATCGCCGGCATGTCGAGATTGGTCAGCTCTTCGTGGATCAGCGTTACCTTGCCGGCCTCCGCGTCGAGCTTCTTGACTGTTGCCTTGACGAAATGGGCGTCGGCCAAGGCCGGCGCGGACGTGAGGGCAAGCGCGGCGAGAAGGGGTATCAGTCGTTTCATGGGGTTTGCTCCAGGGTTCTAGTTGACGGAAACGGGGCCGTGCATGCCGGACTCGTAATGGCCGGGCAGCAGGCAGGCGAACTCGAAGCCGCCGGCCTTCGAGAAGGTCCAGACGATTTCGGAGCTCTCGCCCGGCTCGAGGCGCACGGCGTTCGGGTCGTCGTGCTCCATTTCGGGGAAGCGCTCCATCAGCGCCTTGTGCTCGGCATTCTTCTCCAGGCTGTCGAGCACGAATTCATGCGTCGACATCCCGGCATTGGTGATGACGAAGCGGACGGTCTCGCCTTCCGCGAAGGACAGGTCGCCCGGCTCGAACACCATCTCGCCGGTGTCCAGCTCGCGCATCGTCATCTCGACGGCGCGTGTCGCTTCGGCGGCTTTGCCGGGACGACCGGCCGCCATTTCGTCGTCATGCCCGTGCTCGCCGGTGCCTGCGGCGAGGGCGGGCATGCTGAGCGACACCAGCAGGGTCGTCAGGATCGTAAGTCTGGTCATTTCAGGTCCTTCAGGTACCAAGGTTTGGGGGGTTCATTCGACGGTCAGACGACCGTTCATTCCGGCCTCGTAGTGGCCCGGAATCAGGCAGGCGAACGCGAATTCGCCTTCGTTCGCGAACGTCCAGACGAGCGTCCGGACCGCACCCGGCGCGACCTGCGCCGCGTATCCGGCCTCGTGGATCATCTCGCCCGCGCCGCGCATCGCTTCGCGGTGATCGGCGATCTCCTCGGGGCTCGCCATGACGAAGTCATGAGGCTGTGCGCCGTCGTTCGTCAGGACGAGACGGATCGTCTCACCGCGACGGATGTCGATGAATCCGACGTCGAAGGACATCGCCCCGTCCGGCGCATCCGCCATTGATATCTTTATCGTGCGGTCGATCAGAACCGGTGCGCCCGGGTAGCCGATCGGTATCGAGGCGGAATGGAGGGCCGGACCCTCATGCTGTCCGAGATGGTATTGCGACGCCAAGGCTGGGGCGGCGAGCGTCCCGGACATGGCGAGGAGGATCAGTGTCTTCTTCATCGTAAGACTTCCTTCTGCTCAAGTGTAGAAAGGTCAGTCGCGCATCGCCGGGGGCGGTGTCAGCACGGTCCGGGCGCTGTCCTGCCGGACCGGGTCGGGCAGGTCGCCCGTCCATTCCTGTGCCTCTGTGCCCGGCGGGTTCTCGTACCAGCCGGGATCGGCGTAATCGTCGGGCGCGATCCCTTCGCGGACCTTCACCACCGAGAACATGCCGCCCATCTCCAGCGGCCCGTGCGGGCCCCAGCCCGCCATCATCGGCACCGTGTTGGCGGGCAGCTCCATGCTCATCTCGGCCATGTCGGCCATGCCGGCGGTTCCCATCGGCATGTATTCCGGCTGCTCGCGGCGGATCATCTGCGTCAGGCGGTCCTTGCGCGCGCCGATGAAGGTGGGGATGTCGTGGCCCATCGCGTTCATCGTGTGGTGCGACTTGTGGCAGTGGATCGCCCAATCGCCTTCGTGCACGGCGTCGAACTCGTAGGCGCGCATGCCGCCCACGGGGATGTCGATCGACACCTCGGGCCAGGCCGCCTCGGGCGGGACCCAGCCGCCGTCGGTGCAGGTCACCTTGAAGTCGTAGCCGTGCATGTGGATCGGGTGGTTCGTCATCGTCAGGTTGCCCACCCGCACCCGCACCCGGTCGCCCTTGTTCACGACCAGAGGATCGATGTCCGGAAAGATCCGGCTGTTCCACGTCCAGAGGTTGAAGTCCGTCATCTCCATGATGCGGGGGATCTGGCTTCCGGGGTCGATGTCGTAGGCAGCCAGGATGAACGCGAAGTCGCGGTCCACGGGCATGAAGGCCGGGTCGCGCGGATGGACGATGAACAGGCCCATCATGCCCATGGCCATCTGGACCATCTCGTCGCCGTGGGGGTGGTACATGAAGGTGCCGGACTTCACGAGGTCGAACTCGTAGGCGTAGGTCTTGCCTGGCGGGATCGCCTTCTGGCTCAGGCCCGCCACCCCGTCCATGCCCGAGGGAAGGATCAGGCCGTGCCAGTGGACAGTCGTGTGCTCGGGCAGGCGGTTGGTGACGAAGATGCGCACCCGGTCGCCTTCCACCGCCTCGATGGTCGGGCCGGTCGATTGGCCGTTGTAGCCCCAGAGCCGGGCCACCATGCCATCGGCCATCTCGCGCTCGACGGGCTCGGCGATCAGATGGAACTCCTTCACGTTGCCATTCATGCGGAAGGGCAGCGACCAGCCGTTCAGGGTCACGACCGGGTTGTACGGCCGGCCCTGCACGGGCAACGGCGGTACGGCCGTGGCCGCGCCCCCGGCGACGGGTGCCTCGGGAACGGCGCCCTGCGAGGTCTGGGCCACCGCTTCGGCGGCCACCAGGGTAGCGCCGGCGGCGAGGAACCCCCGGCGGCTGAGATTCGAAGTCATGTCCATGCTCCTCAATGTCCAGGGTCTGCCGCGGCAGGCGCTTCGGCGCTGCCGCCACCGGCGGGTGCCATGGCCCCGCCGCCGTAGAGCGCGGCCGTCACGTTGGCCTCCGCCATGAAGTAGTCGGCGCGCGCGGCCGCGGCCGCGAGGCTCGCGTCGAGGCGCGCACGCGTGTCGGCCAGCAGATCGAAGGTGGAGGTGATCATGCCGTTATAGCTCAGCAGCGCCTCCTCCTCGACGGTGCGGCGCAGTGGCAGGACGCGGCCCTCCCATTGCCGCGCGATGCGATGCGCGCCGACCAGCGCGACATGCGCCTCGCGCGCTTCGGAGCGCACCTCGACGGCCTTCAGCGCCAGCAGATGCGCGGCGCGCATGTAGGCCGCCTCGCCCCGGCGCAGCCGCGCCGCGCCGTTGTCGAAGACGGGGATCTCCAGCGCGATCTCGGCGTCGAGGCCGATGGTCTCGTTGGTCTCGACGGCGCCGTCCTCCTCGCGCTCGATCTCGACGCCGAACGCCAGGTCGATGTCCGACAGCACGCGCGTCCGGTCGTCGAGCCGGTACTGCTGCGCGACCGCCTCGAGCTCCAGCGCCGCGGCGGCCAGATCCACCCGCGCCGCCAGCGCCTCGGCCTCCAGGCTCTCGCGCGCGGCCAGGCGGGGCAGCCCCGGCAGCGCATCGGGCACGAAATAGCGCAGGTCCGCGCCCGACAGGCCCATCACCCGCGTCAGCCGCTCCTTGGCGAGCTCCGCGTCCAGCCGCGCCCGCGCGCGTTGCGCTTCCAGCTCGGCGGCGAAGGCCAGTTCGCGGGCCTGACCCGCACGGTTGAGCGCGCCGGTCGCGCCCAGTTGCTGCGCCAACTCTGCCCCGGCCGCAGCCGTCTCCTGCGCCCGACCCAGAAGGGCCGACGCCTCGAAGGCCGCAACCGCTTCGATCCAGGCGCGCCGGGCCTCGGCGGCCATGCTCAGGGTTTCGGAGGCCGCGGCCAGCTGTGCCTGCCGGAAGCGGATATCGGCGATCCGGCTCCGCTGCTTGCGGGTCGTCAGGGCGATCAGGCTCGCGGCGACGCCGCCCTCGATCACCCGGTAGCCGTTCAGCGACGGGGCGCCGATGCCCAACACGCCCAGATGCAGGGTCGGGTTGGGCAGGAGCGCCGTCTGCCATGCCTCCGCGGCGGAGATGCTGATCTCCGCATAGGCGGCCTGAAGCGCGCGGTTGTTCAGCAGCGCAACCTGCACGGCCGTATCGGCCGAGATGGTCTTGCCCCGCACGATCGCGGCGACGCGCTCGGAGTTGGCCGCGATCTCAGCGGGGGTCTGAAGCCACACCGTGTCCGCTCCGGTCGCCTTCTTCGAGGTGCCGAACACCGAGGCGAAGCCCGCCCGCTCCTGCGCGGGTCCGAAGGCGGCCGGGGTGGCGCAGCCGCCCAGCAGCGCCGCGACGGCGAGGCCGGCGGTCAGTCTGCGGCGGGCGTTCATCGGGTCACCCCCGCAGGCGATTGCGCGTCGTTGAGGTCGCGCCAGTCGCCCGGCTCCGTCAGGGTGGCGGGCGTGTCGCGCATCGTCAGCGTCTTCGGCGCCATGACGGGCGCGGCAGGAGAGGCCGCCGGCGCCATCAGGCTGGCCGGAGGCAAGGGCGTGGCGGCCGCGCAGCCGGCCAGCGCCAGCGGCATGAGGGCCGCGAGTCGGAGGGTCATGAATGTGTCCTGTCCCGAAAGCATCGATCCTGTCGGCGTGCGGGTTGCGTCACGCCGGTCGTTGGCCCGGGCAAGCGCCGGGCGGAGCGGGATCAGGCTTGGGGCGGCCTTTGCGGCGCTTCAGGCCGGAAGATGACGAAGATCGTATCGAAAGACCGCCCGGCCGGGACACGCGCCAGCAGGTAGGCGACGCCGATCTCGGCGTCGACCAGCAGTGGTCCGGCGCATTGATGCGCCGTGCATGGCCCATGCGTGCCGTCATGCGACACCCCCTCGTCGGAGGCGTGCGGGACCACATGCGTGTCCGCATCACCCGCATCCACTGAGGGGCCTTCGATGGCCGCGCGCTCGGCGCAATGGGCACCGTGGCCCATGCCCTGAGCGGCGGCCTGCGTGCCCGCCAGCCCCGACAGGACCAGAAGGATCACGGCGCCGAATCGCACCAGTATGGAGGCCAGGTTTCGCATCGTCGGGAGGAGATGCGCCCGGACCCGAATCCTGTCAATCGGCCTCCGTGACGGGAAGGTTCGCAGGCAGCCGGGCATCGGCGGGCCGCCGCCTGCGCGTCACGGATCGGGGTCCATCAGGTAGGTCGCCATGGCCCGCAGATCGTCGTCGGTCAGCCAGGACGTGCCCTGCATCACCACCTCGCCCATGCCGCCGCCGAAGACGTCGCCTTCCGGCGTGATGCCGGAGCGCAGCGCATAGGCCAGCGCGTTCGCGTCCCAGCCGTTCGCCGCCAGGCTGATCGCGTCGATGGCCGGGGCGCCTTCGCCGCCGGGCAGGTCGTCATTGCCCGCGTAGCGCGCCGAAAGGTCGCGCCCGCCGAGCGCATTGCGCGGCGTGTGGCAGGCGGCGCAATGGGCGGCCCCCTCGACCAGCTCCCGGCCCCGGTTCCAGACGGCGTCCCGGCCCGCGACCGGCTCGACGAAGGGCGGATGCTGATAGAGCGCGCGCCACAGCTTCAGCCCCCATCGCTGATCGAAGGGGAAGCGCATGTCCGGCGGGACGGAGGCCGCGTCCGACGCAGGCACCGTCTGGAACGCCGCCCAGAGGTCGGCGACGTCCTGGTCCGAGAACCCCGCATAGAACGGATAAGGAAAGGCCGGGTAATACGGCTCCCCCTCGGGCGAGACGCCTTGGCGGACGGCGCGGGCGAAGTCCTCGACGTCCCAGTCGCCGATGCCTGCGGGGCCGGGCGTGACGTTGGGCGAGCGAATGGTGCCGAACTCCGTCGTCAGCGCCACGCCGCCCGCCAGCGGCGCGCCGCCACGCTCGAAATCGCTATGGCAGGCGATGCAACCGCTTGCGCGGGCCAGATAGGCACCCCGATCGGGGTCGCCCGCCAGCTCGATCGGGCGCGGCATGGCCCCGACCGGCCAGGCGATCACGGCGAGGACCGCGCCGCCGGCCAGGATGCCGGCGGCGGCCACGCCCCATAAAAGGCGGCGCATGTCAGTCGTCCCCGGCCCGGTAGCCGGTGTGGCAGGCCGCGCAGGTCTGGCCGACCATGGCGAAGGCCCGGTCGGCCGGCATCGCGCCGATCGCCTCGGCGGTCATCATGCCGCCGCCGCCGCCCATCATGGACCCGCCACCCATCATGGACCCGCCGCCGGAGCCGCCCATGGCCGCGCCACCGCCCATCATGCCGCCGCCGCCCATCATCGAGGCGCCGCCGCCGCCCGCAGCCGCGCCGCCTGGCGCGTTCTCCGCCGCCAGCGCCAGGCCCCGGGCGCGCACGGCCAACTCCTCGGCCAGCGCGGCGAAGCCTTCCGCGTCGGACCAGACCTCCGGCTTGGTCTTCGACGGCATGCCGCCGGTGCCCTCCTCGAAGAGGCTGACCATCGTCTCGCCCGAATGGCTCTCGACCATTGCGGCGAAGTCGCGCACGGCCGCCGGGTCGTAGTCGGTCGCGCCGCGCATCATCGGCGCCACGGCCTTCACGCCTTTGGCCATTTCCGACATCGCTTGCATGCGTTCGAGCACGACGCCGGTGGCGCCGGTATGGGCGACAGCCGCAGCCGCGGCCAAGCTTCCGGCCAGCGCCAGAAGGGTGATCTTCGTTTTCATGTCGTTCGTCCTATCCAGAATTCGGTTTGCGGGCGGACCCGCAGGGTCTTGTTCAGGACAGGCCGATGGGGACCGGCGGATCGCGGCCGGGCTGCGCCTGCGGATCGACGGGCCGCGCGGCATGGCGCACCGGACGCGCCCGACCGGGCATGCCGCCCTGATGGGGCCTCCCGATCCAGACCGCGGTCGGCTTGCAATCCGGCTTCGGGTCGCAATCCGGCGCGGAAGCCTTTGCGTCATGGACATGGGATTGGTCGGCCGCGACGGCGTCGGGGGCTTCTCGGTCAACAAGCGACGGTGCCGTCTGCGCAACGTAGCCCGCCAGCACGAGGGCCAGCGCGATGAGGACCCGCGACACGATCACGGGGCGAGGTTCGTTGGGTGGTTTCTCATCTCGGTCCCCTGCCCCGGCGGACGGCTGTGGAGGCCGCGTTCGCGGTCCTTTTTCCGACCGCTCGCGCCTTCCCGCGCTGGAGGGTCAAACGCCGATCGATCACGGAAGCGTGAGGAGTGCGCGGCCTGATGCGACTTGACCTTCCCGCGTAGGAGCGTGGTGCAGCGTGGAGGATCTGATCTGCAAGGGAACGCGACGATGAAGCGACTGGCCGGACTGAACCTGATGAACCTTGGGATGATGGCGTGCTGCATCGTGATGCTGGCACCCGTCGCGGCGTTCTTCCTGCTCGGCGGGACGATCACCGGCGCGGCGAGCCTGGCCGCGGCCTTCGCGCCGCTTGTCCTCTGTCTTGCGGTACACGGGGCGATGTTCCTACTGATGGGGCGGTCCTGCCATGGCAAGGCGGACGACGATACTTTGGCAGTGCGCGAGGGTGAGACCGACATCCCGGCGGTGGCGCGGCGG
This sequence comes from uncultured Jannaschia sp., assembly GCA_947494145.1. Lineage (GTDB taxonomy): Bacteria > Pseudomonadota > Alphaproteobacteria > Rhodobacterales > Rhodobacteraceae > Jannaschia. Next base: position 106,312 of record CANLTZ010000016.1, read on the forward strand.
CCTTTGACGGCGCAGTCAGAACTGGCCTGACCAGTCAAGGTTCCGACCGGGGCGTCAGCCGGTCGGCCCGCAGGAACGCCGCAATGCGCGCGCGCCGGTCGGTGTCCGGCCCCTCCAACCATCGGCCGAGCCAGCCCCGCGACAGGACTTCCAGCACTTCGTCCATCGCCTGCGCCGCCATCTGGGCACGCGGGTCGGCCGGTTTCGTTGGCAGCGCCTGGTCCAGGCGGTCCAGCGCAACGCTGAAGGCCTGGGACTCGGTCTCGCCGTGCAGCCGGTGCAGCACCGGCAAAGTCCGCATTGCCGAGGCCACCGCCGATAGCGGCGATGCCACGAGGTCCAGCGTCCGGTCCAGCGCGGCCTCCGGGTCGGCCCCGGCCGCCAGCGCCGCCGCATGCGCCCGCATCGCCGCGACCACCGCGTCGCGCGCCGCCAGCACCTGCGAGATGGTCGAGACCGCGCCGACCGAGAACGTCAGCACGATGAACCCCGTCAGCGACGCCCCCGCCGTCAGCAGCCGCGCCGTCGGGCTGTCGGGCTCGTAGGCGCCGAAGCCCAGCGTCGCGACCGCGTAGGCCGCGAGGTAGAGCCGCTCCCACGGGCTCGCGGGCGCGTTCGAACTGGAGATCAGGATCCAGCCCTCGGCCCCCTGCAGCACCAGGGCCCAGCCCGCGATCAGCGCTGCCACCACGGCCAGCGCGCGGGCCGGGACCGAGACGGGGCCGATCGCGCCCAGGATGGCTCGCCGACCGCTCAGGTGGAACAATCGCAGCATGCCCCGGCAGATGGCGAATTCGGCGGCGGTCGTGAACGGCCCGGCCCGCAGCGGTGAGCGCACCAAGGAGCGGAAAACGTCCCATAACGCTGCGAGGACCAGCGCGACGCCCGCGAGGAACGCGAAGACGGCCATCATCGCCCCCTCGGGACGTCGCATGCCACGGGGCCGTTTCGTCGGGCCCCCGTCGCGGGTCGTTTGCATGGCGGATGGAACATCGCACGGATCATCCCGTCGGATTAGGCGGCGGGCGGAACCCGGGTCAAGGGCGCGTCCGTCCGCGCCTGCCCCGGTGCCATCGACGCGGCAGGACGTCGCATCCTGGAGCGCCCCTTGACCTTCCAGCGGGGGAAACCCCCACCTGCCCTGAAACCAAGGAGAACCCCCATGAAGTTCCACGTCCCCGACATGTCCTGCGGCCATTGTCGCGCCTCCATCGAGAAGGCCGTCGCCGCCGTCGACCCGGCCGCGCGCGTGACGTTCGACCAAGCAGACCGCCGGGTCGAGATCGACACCGCGCGCGACGCGGACGCCATGCGCGCCGCGCTCAAGGATGCCGGCTACGACGCCGCTCCCGCCTGACCCCGAGGATCTCCCCATGACCATGTTGACCCGCCGTGCCCTGATCGCCGCAACCGGTGCCGCCGCTTTCGTCGCGGGGGCCGCCCCGCTGCTGGCCGCCCCGCCGGCCACCCTGTCCGTCGTCAAGAGCCCGACTTGCGGCTGCTGCACCGGCTGGGCCGACCTGGCGCGCGAGGCGGGCTACGTGGTCGACACCACGGATGTGGACGACGTCACGCGGGCCAAGGTCGACGCGGGCGTGCCCGACGATCTCTGGTCCTGCCACACGGCCATGCTGACCGCCCCGGACGGGCGCACCTACGTCATCGAGGGGCATGTGTCCTTCGATGCGATGGACCGCCTGATGGCGGAAGCGCCCGACGTCGTCGGCGTTTCGGCGCCCGGCATGCCGATGGGCTCGCCCGGCATGGGCAACGATCCGACGGCGGAGTACGACATGTTCGCCTTCGGCGGCGCGGCCGGGGACGGCATGCGGTTCGACACGGCGGGCGCGCGATGAAGCCGGACAGCCTGACCCTGACTGTAGGTGCCGTGGTCTTGGCCGGGGTCGGAGCGGTTGCGTGGACCGCCTTGAATCCGCCTGCGGGCGGCCATTCCATGGTCCCGCCCGACACTTCCGCCATCGCGCAGGGCGCACCCATCGTTCAGGTCTCTCTACCGGAGACGCTGGGTGATTTGGAGGCGATCGGCCAGCTCGCCTACGAAGGGGTTTGTGCCGCTTGCCACGGCGTGAACGCAGCCGGACGCAATGGCATCGCGCCGCCCTTGGTGCACATCACCTACGAACCCGGCCATCACGGCGACGAATCCTTCTGGCGGGCGACGCAAATGGGCGTGCAGGCCCATCACTGGCAGTTCGGGAACATGCCCGCCATCGAAGGGCTGACCCGAGCCGACGTCAAGGCGATCACCGCTTATATCCGGGCGCTGCAGCGCACCAACGGGATCGGTTGATGCGGCGCGACGCCGTCGGCCGGAACGATCATGACAGGACCCATACCATGACCCTCACGCGACGCCGCTTCGGCGCCCTGCTCGCCGCCTCCGCGGCCCTGCCCGCCCTGCCCCGGCTCGCCCGTGCGGCCACCGACCCGATCATGATCGAGGCCCGTCCAGGCCCCGCGCAGCTCCTGCCGCCTCCCTACCCAGCCACGCCGGTCTGGGGCTATGACGGTACGGCGCCCGGTGCAGGCATCCGCATGATGCAGGGCACGCGGCTGGAACGGCGGCTTCTGAACGCCCTACCGGAGCCGACCTCGATCCACTGGCATGGGGTCCGGCTGCCCAATGGGATGGACGGTGTCGCGGGTGTGACGCAGGCCCCCGTCGCGCCCGGCGACAGCTTCGACTACGCCTTCGACCTGCCCGACGCCGGGACCTACTGGTACCATGCACACCGGTCCTCGGCCGCGCAGGTGGGCCGCGGCCTGCACGCGCCGCTGATCGTGGAGGAGCGCGAGGGCCTGCGCCCGGACGTGGACGACGAGATTGTCGCGATGCTGGGCGACTGGCGCCTGAACCGTGACGGTACGCAGGTGCTGGACTTCGATGCGCCCCATGACGCCAGTCATGGCGGACGTCATGGCAACGTCGTTACCACCAATGGCCAGGTCGAGGCATCCCACCCGGTGCGCCGCGGCGACCGACTGCGCCTGCGGCTGATCAATGCCAGCAACGCGCGCATCTTCGAGCTGGCGCTGCAGGGCATGAACGGCTGGGTCGTGGCGCTGGACGGCATGCCTCTGCCCACGCCGCGCCCGCTGGAGACGTTGGTGCTGGCCCCCGCGCAACGCGCCGACGTGATCGCCGACGTGACCGCCGAGGCCGGCGAAGAAGCGCTGTTGATCCGCCATGAGCGAGAGCCCGTAGTTCAGATGGCCTTCCCCGTCCGCGCGGGCACAGCCGCCGTCCGCCTCGCACCCGCGCCGCTGCCGCCCAACCCGGTGCCCGCGCTCGGTGCGCTGGCGGACGCCCGCCCGCTGCGGTTGGTGATGGAGGGCGGCGCGATGGGCCGGATGGACGGCGCGCGCGTGGGCGGCCAGCGCGCGGGCTTCCGCGAGATGGCGGATGCGGGCTTCTACTGGGCGTTCAACGGCCGGGCCGACTGGACCGCGGCGGACGCGATGGCGCCGCTGGCCGAGCTCGCGGCGGGCGAGACGGTGCGGCTGGCGATCGAGAATCGCTCGAACTGGCCGCACTCCATGCACCTGCACGGGATGCATTTCCACGAGATCGGCGCGAGCGGCACGCTGGGCGATCTGCGCGACACCACGCTGGTGGCGGGCGGCGCCACGGTCGAGATCGCGTTCGCCGCCGCTGCAGCGGGCGACTGGATGCTGCACTGCCACATGCTGAGCCATGCCGCTTCGGGGATGATGGCCTTCCTGCGGGTCGCGGCGTGAGAGGGAAGGCTGCGGCGCTCCTCGTCGCCGCGCTCGCGGCGGGCGGCGCGTGGTGGGGGCTTGGCGGGGCGCAACTGGGGGCGGCCCCCGGAGCCATGCCCGCCATCGCCGCGCCCATCGATCTGGCCAGGGGGGCGGCGCTCTACGGCGAGTATTGCGCCGCCTGCCACGGCGCCGCGCTCGAAGGCCAGCCCGACTGGCGCAGCCCCGGCCCGGACGGCCGCCTGCCTGCCCCGCCCCATGACGAGACCGGCCATACCTGGCACCACGACGACGCGACGCTGTTCGCCTATACCAAGCTTGGCGGTACCGCGGCCCTCGCCGCGCAGGGCGTGGACGGCTTCGACAGCGGCATGCCCGGCTTCGAGGCCGTCCTGTCGGACGCCGAGGTCCGCGACGTCCTCGAATACATCAAGTCCACCTGGCCCGCGCGCGAACGCGCCGCCCAGGCGGCCCGGACCGAGGCTGCCGGCGGCTGACCGGTAGGCATCATCGGATCGCGCGGACCTCGTCGACGGCAGGTGTGGGCTCCAGCCCCAAGGCTTCCGCGGACGGGCGGTAGACTTCGGATGCGCCGAGCCGCAGCAGGAAGCGGCTTAGGATCAGGCCGTAGATCAGCTTTGACGTCACGTCCGCGACGGTGAACAGCCCCTGCCGCCAGATCACGCCGGTCCAGCGGAACGCCTGCATCAGGGCGTCGTGCTCGCGCATCAGGTTCAACCCGGCGCAGCCCATCATGACTCCGCTCATTCAGGCCACGACCCGGTAGCGGGGCGCGAGTCGAAAGGAGGCGAGTGCGAAGTGGCCCCCGAAGGCGAAATGCGCGCCGTAGGAGATTATCAAGATGAGGGCGAAGAGGCTCCATTCCGTGGGGCCGAGCGAGTACAGGTTCTCGAAGTTCATGTGGCCTCCAACGGGTATTGCCCCGACGGCAACGAGGATGGTTTCTCGTGAGGTCAAGACGGCGGGCGGCGTAGCTTCGGACCGTACAGCGCTGGAATGTCGTGACATTTCCAATGCTCAGCGGGGCGAATTCGACATCGACCGAGTGGAACGACGCCCTGCCGGGCCGGGAGCTGTGGAATCGATATCCCATGCGAGGCGATCCGGCCTATTTGGAGGTGCAGGGATGAACGACATGGTGCGCAGCGGCCGCCCCGTCGAGATACGGCTTGACCTTCCCGCGCCGGATGCTCCGATCCGGACCCGGAGATTGGGGTCGTTCCTCGCAGAGCGGCGGTACGAACCCCTTGATGAAACCCGGTCGTGAGGAATGCGGACATTTCGGTCACGCTTTTGAGACGCATGGTGCGCCTGCCGATCGTCGTTACGGGCGTCCTCCTGCTGTCGGCATGTTCGGGCACCACGCTCTGTCCGCGCGACGTGGAACGTCGGCCCCTGATCCCGCCGGGCTGCGAGGTGCAGGACGACGACGGTCCCGTTCGTTCGCTATCCTGCGAGAACGGGCGCTCGGGGTTCGCGTTCGATCCATGATGCGACTGAACCCATGAAGGAACATACCGAAATGAACAGGTCTGGAATGCGCACGTCGCGCTCGATGCTCCTACTCACGCTTGGAGGCTGCGCCGCCCTCGGACCGCCGGATGGTATGGGCGCCGCCACCGGAACCGATCCGATTCCGGAGGCCGTCCTGGCGATGGCCGCGCCGTACCAGAACCTCGGCGCGATCGAGTTCCGGCCCGAGGACGGATGCTACTGGTACTGGCACGACGGGCCCGTCGAGACGACCCTGCTGCCGCTGCGCACGCCGCAGGGGAACCCGATATGCCGGGCGTCGACCTGACGACCCGGCGACGCATCAGGTCGCAGCGAGCGCGTCCTCCGGCGGGTAGAGGAAGGCCGTCGATCCCGTCTCGACTTGATCGTAAAGATCGATGATGTGGGCCATGACCATGCGCACGCAGCCCGAACTCGCCCGCCCGCCGATCGACCGGGCCTCCGGCGAGCCGTGGATCCGCAGGTAGGTGTCCCGCCCGCCCTCGTAGAGATACAGCGCGCGGGATCCGAGCGGGTTCAGCGGGCCACCGTCCACGCCGCCCGCGAACTGTCCATAAATCTCCGGGTCGCGCGCGATCATGTTCCGCGTCGGACGCCAGACGGGCCATCGCGCCTTGCGCCGGATGGCATAGATGCCCGGTTCGTAAAGATCGCCGCGTGCGATGGCCACGCCATAGCGGATGGCCGTCCCGCCGGGGCGGATGTGATAGAGGTACCGGGCCACGGCGTCGACATGGACGTCCCCCGGCAGGAGGCCGGGCTTCGCCTCGACGACCCGGGGCAGGAAGCGCTGATCGATGCCCCAGGGATTGGACGTGGCAGGATCGTAGTCGGCCGGCGTCACCTGCGCGTCCCACGCCTTCCACATGTCCCGATCCGAGATCGGCGCGCGCCCCTCGACGCCGACGGGAAGGGTCTGCGCGAGGCTCGGCCCCGCGATTGGTGCGGAGAACAGCGCAGCCGCCGCCCCGATGAAGTGTCGCCGTGTCAGCATTCCGGTTCCTCCGTTCTGGCAGCCGTCTGCTACTCGACACGGTTGCTTGGCATCCAGCGCCGGAAGGCAAGGACATACGCGGTGCGGCGACGTGACGGGACGCGTCCGGCGGATCATGCCTCTCTGGAACGCCCCGCCAAGTAGAAGGCCGCGATCCACGCCGCGGCGAGGAGAACGCTGAGAATGGCGTTCCAGCTTGCCATCGAGAGCGACATGAACTCCCAGACGACTTCGTCGCAAAGGACGAGCGTCTCGGCCGTTTCGAAGGAAAGAAGATCGGCGCCGGTCATCGCGGAGAGGTCCGACGCGCCGCCGGTGCAGGTGGAAGGACCTTCCCACCAGCCGCGCTCCACCCCGGTATGGAACATGCCGAGGCCCGCTGTCGTCATCGCCGCCAACGCCCCGAGCGCCAGGATCGCCCGCCCCCGTCCCAGGAACAGGAGCACCACGCCGAGCGCGATCGCCACGCCGTGCGGGTAGCGTTGCCAGATGCACATGGTGCACGGCAGGTAGCCTGCGAGCTGATAGAGATACGCGCCCCCCAACAGGGCCGCCGATCCGATCGCTGCGGTGTATCCAAGATGCAAAGACGTGCGGTTCATGCGGTGCTCCTCCTCGCTGGCCGGGCCCATGGCAGATGGGCCGCTGGCCCCCATCCAGCCCCCGCGCCAAAACTTCGCGGCGGATCACAGGCGAGGCAAATTGAAATTGCGTTTAGGACAGAGAACTGCCTGACGCGACCTGTATTTAAAAGACATGCAGGCACCCGATCCATTCGCAATTTTGTGACTGGACCTTGCGGCGCTGGAAGGTCGCATCACACATTTTTGGGTGACGAGAAGAGAAGAGCCTTGGCGGAATCACGACGTAACCTGCTGATCGGCGCGCTGGCGATCGCGGGTGGATATGCGGCGCTGAGGTTCGGACCGCCGGCGGTGGCCGAGATCTTCGCCGGGGATCTGGAGTTCGAACCGGTCGCGCGACCGGCCGGCTTCCGCCGGATCGCCGGCGGCGACAGTTCGACGGGGTTCGACCTGTTCCTCGGCCTTGACGACGATCCCGGCCTGGACACCGGCGCGGCCTTGGAGCGGGTGAGCGCACAGCCGTGCGAAGCGCTTTACGGCGACGACCGCGATCCGGACGTCGTTCCGATGGCGTCCTTCTCGGACTACAACTGCCCCTACTGCCGGGCGCTCACCATCCGGCTGTCGGAGATCGAGGCGGCCTCCGTCGGCCGCGTGCGCATCTCGTGGCACGAACTTCCCCTTCTGGGCGAGGCCTCGATGTTGGCCGCGCAGGCCGCGCTCGCCGCCAAGCGGCAGGGGGCCTATGTCGCGTTCCACAAGCGCCTGATGCGGTCGCCGTTCCGGACCACCCCGGAATACCTGAAGGTGCTGGCCGACGATCTGGGCGTCGACAAGACCCGACTGCTCGCGGACATGGACGGCGAAGACGTCCGGCGCGAGCTGCGAGAAAGCAGCGCCTTGGCCGAACTCTTTGCCTTCGTCGGCACGCCGGCCCTCGTGGTCGGCCGGACGGTCGTGCAGGGCGAGATCAGCGATGCGCGGCTGGAGCGGCTGATCGCGCGGGAACGGGCGGATGGCCCCATCGAGGCTTGCGCATGATCCGGCTGGCCGGACTCGTCCTGTCGCTGGCCTTGCTCGGCGGCGGGGGCGCCATCGCCGCCACCTCGCAGTCGTATGAGTCCCCCGCACTGACCGCGCGGCTCATCACCGTCGAGGATGGGATCGGGCCCGATGCGGGGACGATCTCGGCGGGCCTCGTCCTCGATCTGGAGGAGGGCTGGAAGACCTATTGGCGTTCGCCTGGCGAGGTCGGCCTTCCGCCCGAGGTGGACTGGGCCGGCTCGCGGAACGTCGCGTCGGCGGAGGTCCTCTGGCCCGCGCCCGAGCGCTTCCGCGCCTTCGGCATCGAGAACTTCGGCTATCGCGACGAGGTGGTCCATCCGATCCGCATCGGCCTCGACACGCCGGGGCGACCCGTCGCGTTGCGCGCGGTGATCTCGATGCTCGCCTGCTCGGATATCTGCGTGCCGCTCAGTTTCGACCTGGCCCTCGACATCCCGGCCGGGGCAGGCATTGATCGGAGCGCGGCCGAGGTGATCGCCGAATGGGTGGAGAAAGTGCCGCTGTCGCCGGAGGCGGCGGGGATGGAGCTTCGCGCCGCCGCCCTTTCCCCGGACGGCGCTGCCCTGACCGTCGAGCTTGAGCGGGCCGCGGGATGGCGGTCCCCCGACCTCTTCCCGGAACTGGGCGACGGCACCGCCTTCGGTGCGCCGGATATCCGCGTTTCCGCAAACGGTCGCAGGCTCTGGGCCTCCCTTCCCATCTTGGCACTGGCCGATCCGGCCGCACCGTTGACCCTGACGGTCACCGATGGCGCGAACGCCGCGACCTTCGAGGACATCGCGACCGGCGTCGCGGTGCCGGATCCGCCCTATGCGGAGGCGCAGCCGAGACGATCCTGGTCGGCATTGAGCTGGATCCTCGCCCTCGCCTTCTCCGGGGGGCTTGTGCTCAATGCGATGCCCTGCGTCCTTCCGGTTCTGTCGATCAAGCTGTCTTCCGCCCTCAGATCGGCGCAGGAGACGCCTGGCCGGGTCCGGACGGGGTTCCTGGTCACGGCGGCTGGCACGCTGGCCTTCATGCTGGCCCTGGCCGGCGGCGTCATCGGCCTCAAGGGCCTCGGTTACGCGGTCGGATGGGGCACGCAGTTCCAGAACCCCTACTTCCTCATCGTCGTCACCGTGATCCTGACCCTCTTCGCGGCGTCCTTCTTCGGCCTGTTCGATATCGACCTGCCGCCCGGTCTTGCCACGCGGCTGGCGACGGTGGGAGGCCGAGGCCATGCCGGGGAATTCGCGACCGGCGCTTTCGCGGCGTTGCTCGCCACCCCCTGCTCCGCACCCCTGCTGGGGACGGCGGTGGCCTTCGCGCTCACGGGCTCCGCATTCGAGGTCGTGGCGGTCTTCGCCACCATGGGGCTGGGCCTCGCCCTGCCCTATCTGATCGTCGCCGCGCGCCCGGGCGTCGTCTCGGCCCTGCCGCGACCCGGCCGCTGGATGCTCGCCGTCAAGGCGGTTCTGGGACTTCTTCTGGCGGCCACGGCGATCTGGCTTCTCTGGGTGCTTGCCGGAGTCCGGTCGGAGGCGCTTGCCTGGTCAGTGGCGGCACTGCTGGTCGGGATGATCGGGCTCATCACCCTGATGCGTGTCCTGCCGTCCGCGCGCGGCTGGGCGATGGCGACGGCGGCGGGCCTCGCGGTCGCCATGATCGCGCTGCCGGCGCTCATGCAACCGGAGGCTCGCGCCGCAGGTCGCGACGACGTCATTGCATGGGTGCCCTTCGCGCGCGCCGACATCGCCCGCCATGTGAGCGAAGGCCACGCTGTCCTCGTCGACGTGACCGCCGACTGGTGCCTGACCTGCAAGGCCAACAAGACGCTGGTGCTGGAGCGGGCGCCGGTAGTGGACGCGCTGGCGGCGCCGTCGGTCGTCGCCATACAGGCCGACTGGACCCGCCCCGATCCTCGGATCGCCGCCTTCCTCGAGGCGCAGGGCCGTTTCGGCATCCCGTTCAACATCGTCTACGGTCCAGCTGCTCCCGAAGGGATCGCGCTCTCGGAGGTCCTGACGCCCGGAGCCGTCATGGACGCGCTCGGGGCCGCCCTCGGAACGGAAGTCGCACTTAGATCGGATTGATACGCCGCAATCCGAAAGCCGCTTATTTCCCATCCAGCGCACGCAGCGCGGGCACCCGTCGCGGATCGTCGGACGGCAAGGCACCGACCGCCGCCCGCGCCCGGGTGCGAGCCTCCGCCGCATCCTCCGTCCGCCCCAGCACATCGTAGGCACGCATCAGGCGGATCCATCCGTCGAGATCGCCCGGTTCGTCTTCCAGCCGCGCGGCCAACCCTTCGACCATCGACTCGACGAAGGCCATCCGGTCCTCCGGGGCCATGTCTTGCGCCGCGGCGACGTCTGCCGCGCTCGGCTCCCGCCCGCCGCCGAGCATCGGCGCGTAGCGCGTCAGGTCGAGCGGCGCGTCGCCCGTCTGCTCGCCCAGCCGGTTGGCCGAGGCGATGAACAGCTCCATCCAAGGCTGGAACCCGTCCGCCGAGTCCAGCCGCTCCACCAGCAGCGCGCGGGCCGTGACGAGCGCGCCTTCCTGCTCGCGGGCCTGCGACAGGTAGAACACGGCCGCCGGGTTGGCGGAGTCGAGGGCGATGGCCCTGTCGATGACGCGGCGCGCCTTGGGCGTGACGACCCCGCTCTCGGCGGCGATCAGCGCCTCGGCATAGCGCGACTGCACCGAGGAATCCGCCCCCTCGCGTTCGGCCATGCTGGCGAAGGCGCCGGCCGCGTCCTCATAGCGGCCCATGTTCATGTAGGTCTGGCCCAGCAGCACCCAGCCCTCGGTCGGGCCGCCCTCCGGGTCGCTTTCGAGCCGCGCCTTCAGCTCGGCGGTCAGGGCGGCGACCTGCGCCGCCTCGGCCCGCTGCGCGGCGATCTCCTCGGACGGTCGACCCGCGACCTCGGGGGCACCGATCTGGAGGTAGAGAAGCACCGCCGCCGCGGGTACGGCGACGGCCAGCAGCGCGCCGATCGCGCGGCCCGAGCCCCGGCGCTCCGGCGCCGCCTCCGTCCGGCGCGCCACCGAAAGGAGGCGGCGCTTGATTTCGATCTCGGCGCCCTCCGCCTCCGCCCCGGAGATCAGGCCCCGGTCGCGGTCCGCTGCCACCTCGGCAAGTTGGTCGGTGAGGATTGCGACGCTTCCATCGCGCCGGGTCAGGGTCGCGCGACGGCCGCCGAAGCCGAAGAACAGGAACGCGCCGCTTGTCAGGGCGAGTGACGCCAGCAAAATCCAT
>CANLTZ010000017.1 GCA_947494145.1 uncultured Jannaschia sp.
ACTTGTTCGTCGTCTTGCTCATGATGCTCCATCCTACTCAGGAGTTGGAGCCTCCGGCAAACCCGGCGCGGTTCACATCCTTGATCGACAACTATGTACACCAAGGAACGGAGAAGAAGCTGGAAGACTGGTTCATCGCCTTTGAAGCGGAACGTCGCGCCGACATGGAAAAGGACGAGGACAACCGGGATGTTCAACTGGTCGAGTATCAACGCCTGACCAGCTACTCGACCGATGCAGCAGAGTCCCTAGCCAAGCGCCTAGAGCACATGCAGCGCCGCTTTTACCTCGCCGCACCGGACATCGAGCTAGTTGACCCGACCCGCATCTTTTCCGAGGCGCAGCGGCTGGCAATCTATAGGAGAGATGGGTCGAGATGCCAGCTTCGGATCAAATGCAAGGGTTCTGAGAAATTGAAATGGAACAACTGGCACGCAGACCACAAGGTTCCGCATTCTACGGGAGGAAAAACAACCGTCGAAAATGGTCAGGTTGCCTGTCCCGACTGCAATTTCGCCAAAGGTGCGACGGGGTGAACACGGTCTCCGTGGATGCTCTTGCTCACCAAGGAAAACTCGCTTGTTTCCCTCGCAGCCACCTCCGCCGCGTGTGTGAGGGGCGCGAAGGCGGCTCCGAGGAAAACAAGCTTATGTAGCTATCTATCTCTAACTGTTTGTTAGGGGGAGGAAGCGACCGGGAGTGAGGCGATTTTACCTCGATTGACCTTTACGGTGATACCTATGTGCTTCCTGTAAACTCACTAACCCGCGCAGCATGGCGCTAAGTTATTGAATTTATTGGTGCCGCTGAAGGGACTCGAACCCCCGACCCCATCATTACGAATGACGTGCTCTACCAGCTGAGCTACAGCGGCTCCGTGGCGGGCGTCCTAGCAGGGGTTCGGGACCGTTTCCAGCCCTGAATTTTGCGGAGCCCACCGGATGGCCATGTGTCAGGCGCGCGGCGCCTCCGGCGCGGGCGAGCCATCGCCCTTGGTTGCAGCGGCCCCGTTCCCGCCGGGTGGCGTGACTTCTGCGTCGAGCGTGTCCGTCGCGCCGTTAGCAGGACTTTCCACTGGTGCCGGGACAGTCGTCGCAGGCGCCTCATTCGGGCCCCCGACAAGAAGCGGCAGCATGTCCGATGGCAGGCCCGCCGTGGCCGACTGACCCGCGCGTGGTTCGGTCCAATCCAGCGTATCGAAGGCTTCGCAAGTGGTACAGACAGGCAGCCATGCCCCGTGCACAGTGCCACAATTTTCGCAAACCCATTGCGGCCCACGCGGTGCGCCCAGCGCCTTGGCCAACCACCCGCGCACCACGGCCTCGGACGCGCCTTCGCCCCGTTCAATGGCCGCCATCAGCGACAATGTCCGCGAGGTCGGATGGGTCTCATAGGTATTGCCAAGGGCCCGACGGGCGCCTGGAAAGTCTTCGGCAGCCAGATGCAGTTCCGCCTCCAACATTTTCGATTCCGGCGCCGACGGGTCCAGCTTCAAGAGCGGCTGAAAACGCTTGATCCGGGCATCGGGTGTCTCGCTTGGTTCGATATCGGCGAAGGCCGCGGCCAAATCAGGATGGTGCGACTTGGCCCAAGCGGCCTTGAGCACCTTGGCCGCACGCTTCTTATCACCGGTCTCCAGATGCATCCGCGCAGCGAGAACGGCCGCTGGCACCAATTCGGGCGACAGGCGATTGGCCTCTAACGCTTCCGCCCGCGCCTTGGTGGTTTCGCCCTTGGCAAGCTGGTAACGGGCATCGGCAAGACTCAGCACGGCTTCGCGCCGTGCATAGACATCTTTGGGCAGCGCACCGGATTTTCGCTTTGCCGTCAGCACCCGGCGGGCGCCCTCCCAATTCTCGTCCCGGGCTTGAAGGCGCAGCAACGTGTCCTGCGTTTCAACATGCCGCGGCTTAAGGGTGAAAGCCTTCTCAGCCAGCTTCATGGCAGTTGCGGTATCGCCTTCATCAAGCTTCTGCCGCATCAAACCGCGCACCCCGACAAACCGGGTACGGTCGATCGTGACCAATTGCTTCCACGCCTCGCGCGCGCGCTCCGTCTCACCGGCGGCTTCGGCGGCCTGGGCCACGACCAGCGTCGTGACTTCTGGCCGCTGAAGGTACTTTTCAGCCTTCTGCGCCTTGGCCGCAGCTTCCCGCGACTCGCCCGAAGCCAAGGCGATCAGACTGTCCGACAAGGCCTCATAGCCTTTCCGTTCCCGGTTTCGGTTGAAATACTGGCCGATGGCCGTGTCATCGCCGTTGATGAAGCGCAGCACCGCGATCAGCAGGCCCGTCAGCTTGAAGATGATCCAAAGCGCCAGTGTCAGAACCAAAAGGCCCAGCACCACAATCAGCGGCGACAATGTGTATTCGCTGCCTGCGAAGGTAATCAGCACCTCACCCGATAGCGACAGGATCCATTGCGCCCCGAAGGCCAACGCAACCACGATGGCGAGCAGCAGCAGGATTTTGAAGAGAGACCATAGCATCGCGAAAACCTCATCCGTCCTGCAAATATTCGTTCAATGCGGCTTGCGCATCGCGGCGAGCCTCGGCCCGGGCGATCCAATCCGCGAAGGGCGCGCGGGCTGCCTCCGGCAGTTCCGAAAGCTCGGCCAAAGCCGTGTCGACATCGCCTGCGCGCATGGCGGCTTCCGCCCGGCTCAGGATGGCGTCCGGGTCGTTGCCTTCCCGTGGCTCCAGCGAGCGGGAATTCAGGAACCGCCCGGCAAGGGAGCCCAGTCCGCCCTCCACCGTTTCACCGGCGCGCGCTTCACTCAAGGCGTCCCGGGCCAGCGCTGGGAAATCCGAGCTCAGCGCAGCAGCCGTCGCGACACCGCTTTCCGCGACCGCAACCAGCGCGTCCGGCGCATCACCCAAAACGGACAGCGGTTCGGCAAAGGGCAGCCCAGAATCAATTGCAAGAACCAGTTGATTGCGCGCGGCTTCGCGGGCCAGCGCCTGCGCCTCGTCTTCGACCGACGTGGTCTCGCTGCGCAAAGCCGCAAGCTCTGCTTCAAGGGCGTCTAGCCGCGCGGGAAGGTCGCTCAGCCCCGCGATCTCGGCGCCATTGCCCTCGACCGTTTGGGATAGGGCTGCCACATCTGAGGCCAAAGCCTCAACGCGCGCGGCTAATTGGTCGCCGCCCGTATTTGTATTCGCCGTTGACGCCCCCGCGGCCGTGCCCGATGCCGCACTACCTTCGAGCGCCGCGACACGTGTCGTCAAATTATCAAGGCGTGCGGCCAAATCGGCCTGTGTCGCTTCAATAGACGACAAATCAATCGGTGCCGCGCCATCCTCGGTTCCACCAGCAGGCGCTGCATCGCGCAGGGCGGCCAGCTCCGCCTCAACGGCTTCGATCCGGGCGGTATCGAGCTCAACGGCGGTGTCGGACATGAAGAATGTCGGAATGGCATAGCCGATGGCGCCCGCGATCAAGCCGCCCAAGACCAAGGGTACGAAACCCGGGCCACGTTGCTCCGCCGTTTGAGGTGGAATAGGCGGTGGGGCGTCCGGCGCAGCGGGCTGGTCGTCGATGACGGTCTCAGTATCGCTTGCGTCGTCTGCCTTGGGAACATCCGCGTCCATTTCGGCATCTGTTCCTGCGGCCAAATCCGCATCGGTGGCTTCGGTTTCAGGCTCACCCTCAACCTCGGGCGGGTTTTTCGGGTCTGACAAATCGGCCTCGTTTGCCTTCGTCTCGGACTCGGCCCCATCTTGCGAGAACTCGGGTTCGTCCACAGGCTTTGCCGGATCATCTCCGAGCAGCACATCTGGGTCATCCGAGTTGACGTCGGTTGCTTCCAGCGTATCGACATCGGCGTCAACGTCTCTGGTCGCCCCATCGCTCGTTGGCTCTTGGGCCATATCGGGTGCAGTTGTCTCGTCCGAGACCACAACGGCATCCTCAACGGTTGTATCTGGCAGGTCGGGCTTCGCGTCCGTTTCAGGACCGGTCCCAGCTTTCTTCGTCTTTCGCGCCAATGCGGCACCTCCGGCTGTCGCGCGGTGTGGCAGCCCCGCGCGTATGTCAACTCCTAGACTGTCCCCGGTTCCCCCTCAACCGCCGATCGCCGCAAGGGCAGAGCGGATGACCTGATCCATGGCCGCTCCATCCGGCCGATTGGCGATCAAAACCGGCGTAACGGGGCAGGCTTCTGCAACCGCGTCACTTAGGCAAACCGCACGGACATTGCCCAAAATGGCCTGCGGACACTCGTCACCGAAGATCGTCGCACTTCGCGGCGAATAGAGCGGCACAACCACCGACCCCGACCGCAAAAGAGCCAGCGCCTCATCGGTCAGATGATGCGCAACCTGGTCATAAACCACGCAATCGTTAGCAGTGATTCCCCTTTCGCGTAGTGCCGCGGCCAAATCACCGCGCTGCACTTCCCCCCTCAAATGTACCAATGGCGGCGCATCCAGCGGCACCATTTCCGCCAGCGCCACGGCCGTCGGTGCCACATCGCGGACATCAAACCCCGCCGCGCGCGCCGCCTCGGCCGTGGCGGGGCCAACGACCCAGGCGGGCAGGCCCGCAGGCCCGTCGGCCGCCTGCCAAGCCGCCACGGCGTGCCGCGATGTGAGCAAAACACCGCCCGTCACCTCCGGCACTCCGCGCAATTCGATCCGCAGCAGAGGTGATACCACCACCCGCGCCGCATCCCCTTTAAACCGCGCCGCCACCCGGTCGGAGGCTGCGCGCGGGCGCGTCAGAAGCAGGGGCAGCGGCATTGTTCCGGGCCTTCACGGCGGTTAGATGACAGTCGGAGACTGGACCCGGGCGGGCGATGGCACAAGACATGACCCTTCTGGGGCTCGAAAGCTCCTGCGATGACACGGCCGCTGCTGTGGTGCGCCGAAACGGTGATGGCAGCGGGACGATCCTGTCCAATGTGGTGCTGGGCCAAGCCGATCTGCATGCCGCGTTCGGCGGTGTCGTCCCCGAAATCGCCGCCCGCGCCCATGCCGAAAAGATCGACATCGCCGTCGAACGCGCCCTGGCCGACGCCCAGACCAGCCTACGCGACATCGACGCCATCGCGGTCACGGCGGGGCCGGGCTTGATCGGCGGCGTCCTGGCCGGGGTCATGTGCGCCAAGGGGATTTCCGCCGCCACGGGCCTGCCGCTTGTGGGCGTCAACCACCTGGCCGGGCACGCCCTGACGCCGCGCCTGACCGATGCGCTGCCCTATCCGTACCTGATGCTTCTGGTGTCCGGCGGCCATTGCCAGTTTCTCTGGGTCGAGGGTGCTGACACCTTCACCCGCCTGGGCGGAACCATAGACGACGCCCCGGGCGAAGCCTTCGACAAGGTCGCGCGCCTTCTGGGCCTGCCCCAACCCGGTGGCCCCCATATCGAGAAGGAGGCCGCGACGGGCACGCCTTCCATCCCCCTGCCGCGACCGCTTTTGGACCGGCCCGGCTGCGACATGTCCTTTTCCGGCCTCAAGACGGCGGTTCTGCGCGCCCGGGACACCGTCGTTGCAGACCATGGCGGCCTGCCTCGCGCGCGGCGCGCCGACCTTTGCGCCAGTTTCCAACTGGCTGTGGGAGACGTCTTGGCCGAGAAATCCCGCCGGGCCATCGCCGAAACCCGCGCCCCCGCCTTCGCCTTGGCGGGTGGCGTGGCGGCCAACGCGCCTTTGCGCGCGGCGCTCGCAGACGTTGCCGCGGATGCGGGTGCTGCCTTCTTGGCGCCGCCCCTCCGCCTTTGCACAGACAACGCCGCCATGATCGCCTGGGCCGGGGCGGAGCTTTTCGCCAAAGGTCACCGCGATGACCTTACACTCGCCGCGCGCCCGCGCTGGCCACTGGACCGAAGCGCCGCACCCATGCTGGGATCCGGCAAACGGGGGGCCAAGGCGTGATTGGCGTCGTGGGTGCCGGGGCCTTCGGCACAGCCCTGGCCATTGCTTGGGCCCGCGCCGGGCAGCCGGTGATGCTTTGGGGCCGGGATGCTGAGGCCATGGGTCATGCCGCGACGACCCGCTTCACGCCGCGCCTTCCCTCAGCGAAGCTGCCACACACCATCACGCCCACCGCCGATGCGACCCTTCTGCACGATTGCGATACCCTGGTTATCGCCATCCCCACTCAGAAACTGACACCGGCCCTGGCCGCGCTTGACCTCGCGCCCCACCGCGCCGTCGCCGCCAGCAAGGGCGTCGATCTAACCACACTTCGCGGCCCCACTGCTGCGCTGGCGGATCGCTGGCCAGACGCCACCATCGCCATCCTGTCCGGCCCCAGCTTCGCCGCCGATATCGCCCAGGGCCTGCCTACGGCCCTGGTGCTGGCTTGCGCGGACGACGCGGCGGGAGAACAACTGCAATCCGACCTCTCCACGCCGCGCCTGCGGCTTTACCGCACGACGGACGTCACTGGCGTCGAACTGGGTGGCGCGCTCAAGAACGTGGTGGCCATCGCCTGCGGCGCCGCCATCGGCGCAGGACTTGGCGAAAGTGCGCGCGCGGCGCTCATGACCCGCGGCATGGCCGAAATGCTGCGCTTGGCCCAAACCATGGGGGCGGAACGGCAAACGCTCATGGGTCTCAGCGGTCTAGGCGACCTGGCGCTCACCGCGTCCAGCCCTGCCTCCCGCAACTTCGCACTGGGCCATGCCCTTGGCGCCGGGACCGCGCCGCCTGACGCCACCACCGAAGGCGTGGCCACCGCCCGCGCCACGCTGGACCTGGCGGCCCGCCACGGGCTCGACATGCCGGTCACCGCTGCGACCACCGCCCTTGTGGATGGCAGCCTGACGGTCAAGGATGCGATGGAGCGCCTTCTAGACCGCGACCTGACCACGGAATGACCCCATGCTTCACGCCCTGATCTGCACCGACAAACCTGGCCACCTGCAGGTCCGCAAGGACAACCGGGACGCACATCTGGCCCATCTTCGCGCGGACCCATTTGCCATCCAGGCTGGGCCCCTCGTCGATGCGGCCGGTGAGATGTCGGGCTCTCTCATCATCTTCGACACCGAGGATCGGACCCATGTGGAGGCTTTCGTGGCCTCGGACCCCTATGCCAAAGCAGGCCTCTTTGAAGATGTGCGCATCGAAGCTTGGAATAGGGTCATCGACAGATGAGGTACTGGCTTTTCAAATCAGAACCTTCCGTTTGGTCCTGGGACGACCAAGTGGCGAAGGGCAAGGTCGGGGAGCCCTGGGACGGCGTGCGCAACTACCAGGCCCGCAATTTCATGCGTGAGATGGGGCTGGGTGATCGCGGATTCTTCTACCATTCCCAAGCGGACAAGGCCGTCGTCGGCACCGTCGAAATCTGCGCCACCGTCCATCCCGACCCCACGACGGATGACCCCCGCTGGGAATGCGTCGACATTCGGGCCCTCAAACCGTTCCCCAAGCCCGTGACACTGGCCGATATCAAAGCCACGCCCGACCTGGCGGAGATGTCGCTCGTCCGCAACGCCCGCCTCTCCGTCCAACCCGTGACACCCGAAGAGTGGGCACGCGTCTGTACCATGGGTGGCCTGACGGACGGGGTATAGGGGGCCCCGCGGGTTCATCTGGGTTCGATTCCGGATGGTTTCGCAATGGCTAGGCGGTTTGGCCATGGAGACGTTGTTCAGAAAACAGCCCTGGCTCTCTTTATTGGGCCGGAGCGTGCCGTTGTGCGAAGCCTTTATCGAAACCAAGCAGTTCTGACGCGAACCAGTTATTCTAGAGGTTGTTACCGATGGCCGCCATGCGGGACGGGGCATGCTTTGGAGGTTTTTCGCTGAATGGCTGCTTTCGCAATGCGCCCCTTTCAGCGAAAAACATGTCATGCGGAAACCGGGGTTTAGATGCTGCGAAAAAGCTTTCAACGTCGCCTGCAAAGACACTTTTTGTTTGTCCCAGAGCGCTGAAGTCAGCCTTTTGTCCAGATCAAACTGGTCCAGACCGACGCGCGCCGCCAAGCTGCGGACCAAGAAGCCGTTTGAGTGACAGATTTCGCCGCACCGAGACTGCGGGTTCGGGTGGGAGGAGCGATTTCAGTGCCTCTGCTTTGTCCCGCAAAGTGGTCAAATTGCCAGCCAAGATGTCATTTGAAATCACCGCGTAATCCGTGACGATCTTCGGATGTCGCTCTGCGAGGCGGCGGTATTGGCTGCGCGAAGCGTTGTGATCGTCTGCTGCCCGCTGCAATTCCACCTCCAGCAACATGGGTACAGCGCGCAAGGCGAGGGCCAGACCGCCCGGACCATTCGCGGCAGCTGCGGACTCTGCGGTGTCGATGGCGATGCGCAAATTGGCCTCGGTCTTGTCGCGCAGCAGGTCATTGATTTTGACAAGCACGGATCGACAAGTGTCCTGCAGACGATCCAATTCGGGCAGGTCCCCATCAATCAATTGTCCATGGGCCAAGCCTATCAGTCCGACAGGACGTTTGGCCTTTCGACTGATCTCTGGCAAGTGCGGTAGCGCGTTGACGGGCACCGCTGTCGCCTGCACCCGGACGCCCTGTTTGTCAAAACGCCGTTCATGCATGTCGTCACCCGGAGGGGTGACGAAGAACAGGTCAACATCGCTGACCGCAGTTGCGGTACCCGCCAGCATTGAGCCGTAAAGGAACACCGCAACAGCATCCGGGTAGTGCCCGCGCTTGACGGACGTGACAGCCTCACGTGCCGGCATCGGCATATGATCGGGAAAGTGCACCTACTTAGTAGAGACCATAATCATCGCCCCACCAAGACGGGGAATCGTCAGCCCAGAAATAGACATCATCAAAGAAATCCCAATCGAGATATGGGTCCTCGAAGTCGTTGGCGTCCTCCCAATCGGCCGCCGCATTTGCGACATCGTCGTACTTGTCCAGCACGTCATCGAGCGATCCGTTCTCGCTTGCCTCAACGACAGTATCTATGACCGTATTGATGGCGGCATTCTCTATGTGCTCAGGCACTTCTTCGAGTTGCGCAATTGACTCAAGCAGAGGAAACAGATTTGGGTTAGTTTGATTAAGGACTTCCAGGATTTCCTGAGCAGCATCGATTTGCCATTGTGGCACTTCGTTCAGATCTACCGGTTCATATTCGGGCTCTGGCCTCAGGAAATCTTCAAGAATATCTCCGATATCTGGTTCTCGGTACGGAAAGTCGTCTGGCAGTGGCGGTCGGATAACCCCATCAAAGGCGGCGGCTTCGCTGACTTCTGTTTGTGGTTGAGGCTGCCCCGTACTCTCTGGTGGCACGTAGTTCGCATCAAACTGAATGACGTCGACATAGTCTTCAAAAAGAAAATCCATTGTTCAATCCCTCGTTAATGCAGCTGTATTATTAAGTGGTATGTCGTGCTCCGACGAGAGCAAGGAACCAAATAACTCAGAGAAGTTTTGCGCACCATTCCGCAGAAGACGGAGAGGCGGTGGCTCAACTCGGTTTGAGTCTTATCCTCGTCATATTCAAAGGCCCCGGGCTAGCTACATCGTGGCGTACCTTTACAAGACTATGAACTCTGCCGGCAGTTCTCCAGACGACGTCTGAGGGGATGTGTTTTGCACGGGCGCGAAGACTAAAAAGCTGAACGATTGTCGCCAATGCCGCCATTTATGCGTTCCGCAGCATCGGGGAGGTCTGGGCTCCAATCAGACCCTCCTTGCATCTCAGCCGAAGGCCCACCGGCGCTTCCAGGTCAGTCAACGACGTGACTCGCAAAGACATCTCACCCAAACCCCATGACCAAATCCCCAGCGATTGACACCGCGCTGCCCGCAGGCCACCAGCCAGCAGCGGAGGGCGCATCATGACCAAAACACCTGCCGATGACAGACTGATCGTGGCGCTCGACATGCCCGATGCTTTGGCGGGCTTGCAGATGGCTGACCGGCTGGGCGACGCTGTATCTTTCTACAAGATCGGCCTGGGTATGCTGACGGGCGGGGGCCTCGCCTTGGCCAACGAGCTGAAGGATGACCACGGCAAGCGCATCTTCCTGGACATGAAGCTCTTCGATATCGGCGCCACGGTCGAGGCTGCCGTGCGCGGGCTCGCAGCCTTCGGGCACGACTTTCTGACCGTCCACGGCGACCCCCATGTGGTCACGGCGGCGGCTCAGGCAAAGGGCGACACCAAGATCTTGGCGGTGACCATTCTAACCTCGCTCGATCGGGCTGACCTAGATGCGGGCCTCATGGTGGCGGGCGACCTGCCCGACCTCGTCGTCACCCGTGCGGCCCGCGCGTTCGAGGCGGGTGCGGACGGCGTCATCGCAAGCCCACGCGAAGCGGCGTCAATCCGCGCGCTGCCGGAAGCGGTGGGAAAACTGATCGTCACCCCCGGCGTGCGGCCATCCGGGGCGGCCTTGGGCGACCAGAAACGTGTCGAAACCCCGGCCGCTGCAATCCAGGCGGGGGCCAACCACATCGTCGTTGGTCGCCCCATTCACCAGGCCGCTGACCCACGAGCTGCCGCGCTGGCCATCCAAGCGGAATTGGCCGGGATATAGGCGCGCGCCTCAGTCGTTGATGTCGTGATCGAAGGTCTTGGGTTCCTGCCCAGGCTTCTGAAAGATCGCCCGCAGCGCCAGCCAGGCGAGCCCGGACAGCACCGTGAACAGCACCAGAAGAACCGCGATACCATAGGAACCGGACGCCGCGGTCAACGCACCCAAAACACCCGTCAGCAGGCCCAAGCCAATCAGGCCTGCCCCAATGGCAAAGCCCAGCAAGATAAAGCCGGGCGCGAGCATTTCCAGCACGGCCAGGACCAGTCCCAACAGCATCCAGACCCACCAAATCATGGTCAGATGTCTTCTTCGGTCATGGGCATCGGGGGCATATCAGACCTCAATAGATGAATTCCAAATGGAACAGGGATGTGGGGTTCAGCGCATTGCCGACTGCCGCAATGTCCAAGGCCTCCAGAACCATGCGCGCTTTGCCTTGACCAATGAAATCATCGATGATGGGCGTCAGGTTCTTGTTGTAATCTAAGCGCCAAGACCACCAGGCCGCGTTGGATTGCTGCTGGACCACTGAATGGACCCGGTTCGAGAAGTTGCGCCCGATCTCTTCGAAATAGGCGGCATCGTTTTCTCGCCGCCGCTGCAACATATCGGGGTTTCGCTGCCAGCCCACGGGCTCCAGATGCACGAGGGTCACCGTCTTGCCGAGCGCATGAAGCTGTGCATAGAGGTCGGGGCTGATGTCATCGACTTGTTCGACAGAGTGGCGCGTGAACGCGAAGACGTGGTTTCCTTTGAAGTCGATCTCGCTCAGGTCGGGTGCGCGATAGTCGAAGGAATAGCCGCGCAGATCCAGATCGTCTTCGACCCCGGCCAGCACGGCAGCGGCAGCCTGACCGGAATCGGTATATTCAGCGCCGTGGAAACGCACATTGCTGGCCCGCGTACCCCCCAGTCCCACGTAGAGCTGGAAGAGATTCGAGCCCCAGCCGCTGCCGAACTCGATAATGTCGGTCACCTCAGCCGGCATCACTTTCAGCAGATAGGTCATCGGGCTGATCGGTGCCGCGCGGTATTGCCCGGCCTGGACATCTGGAAAAAACAGAGGATTATCCAGCGTCTTGTCGATGGTCGCCAGAATGTTCTGGCCGAATTCCCGCGCCAGGTCGCGCTTGAGGTAGAAGGCGTTGGGATTGGGGCGGCTAAATTCCAACTCACGCAGGCGCACCATATGCGAGGCGATATTGTCCTTCGGGAAAGCCTCGATATTGGCACGCATCTTCTGTGCGATGCCCGCCCAGGACTTGTCCTGACTGGCTTTTGAACGCGCCTGCGCCTTGATATTCGTGTCGGTCATGACGGCCGGTCCGGGTCAGGAAAAGATGGCCACGGGCTTAGCCCAGCCCCCCACCCTCCGCAAGGTAAGGGGCCGGGGCGGCGCGGATGTCAGGCCCGCGGTCCGCGTAGCATCTTGAAGGCGTCCGCGAAGGCATCCATGGCCGAGGCCGGAACGACGACCGTCTGCGACCCGCCCGAGGTGCCCAAAGCCGTCAGCGCCTCCACCTGTTTGAGCGCGACTTGATATTGCGCCGCCTCCAACCCGTTATCGGCAATGGCCTTGGCCACGACCTGGGTGGCATAGGCTTCCGCATCTGCGGCGATCCGGCGGGCCTTTGCGGCCTGTTCGGCGGCGTAGAGCTCCGCATCGGCGGCCAGCTCGACCGAGCGCTTCTCGCCCTCCGCCTCCGTCACCTGGGCCCGGCGCGCCCGTTCGGCGTTGAGTTGTTGCAGCATCGCGTCCCGCGTCTGCGTATCCAGGTTCACATCGAGGATTTCGGCGCGCGTCACCTCGATCCCCCAATCGTCGACGGCGTCTTCGACCTGGGCCTTGATCTTGGTGATCAGCTCGGCCCGGTTCGATTGCACCTCATCCAGCTCCATCATGCCGATCTCGGCACGCACGATCCCGGCCACGGTGGTGGCGATGGCGCCATCCACGTCGCGGATACGGTAGACGGTCTTTTCCGGTGCCAAGATACGGTAGAAAACGGAGGTCTCCACCTGCACGAGTACGTTGTCGCGGGTGATGGCGTCTTGGCTGGCATTGGGCAACTGACGCTCCAGAATGCTGACCTTATGGGCGACCTTATCGAGGATCGGCACGATCAGGTTGATCCCCGGGCCCAACACCGACTTCAGTCGGCCAAAGCGTTCGACGACATATTTCTCGGATTGCGGGACAATGCGCACCCCGAGAAGGATCGCGACAATCACCGCAATAGCGATGGCGATCAGAACAGCATTTTCCCCAAGAAGGTTCAGAAGTTCCGCCTGTATATCCATGGACTTGTCCCTAGCCACAAAATTCGCGGCACCATGAATCAGCGGGGCCCTGGGGGCAACGGCAAGATGCAGCATTTTCGCCCTCTGTTGCCATGCACGTCGAAGGCATCCGGGCCCGTAAATCCCGATACAGCTTCCGACCGAAACGCCTTATACTCGTCCCATGCCATCCCTCTGCCGCAACTGCCTGCATACCCATGGGGATCAGCCCCGATGCCCGGCCTGTGGCAGCCCCCGCGTCACGACCCACGCAGAGCTTTTCGATCTGTCCATCGCCCATATGGATTGCGATGCGTTCTATGCCTCCGTCGAAAAGCGCGACCGGCCGGAATTGGCGGACAAACCTGTGATCATCGGCGGTGGGCGGCGCGGTGTGGTTTCCACCTGCTGCTATGTGGCGCGCATTCGCGGCGTGCGCTCGGCCATGCCGATGTTCAAGGCGCTACAACTTTGTCCCGATGCGGTGGTCATCAAGGGCCGCATGTCGCTTTATGTCGAAGTTTCCAGACAAGTCCGCGCCATGATGGAGGACCTGACCCCCGCCATTGAGCCCCTTTCGCTGGACGAGGCATTTCTGGACCTGACGGGCACCGAGCGCCTGCATGGCGCACCGCCCGCCGTGATGCTGGCCCGCCTGACCAAGCGGATGCAAGATGAGTTGGGCATCACCGGGTCCATCGGATTGAGCCACAACAAGTTTCTGGCCAAGATCGCCTCAGATCTCGACAAGCCGCGCGGCTTTTCCATCATCGGCCGGGCCGAGACCGATAGCTTTCTCGCCGACAAGTCTGTGGGCATCATCTTCGGCATCGGCGTCGTCGGGCAGGAGGCGTTGAAGAAAGCGGGTATCCACACCATCCGCGATCTGCGCCGTTGGGACCGCGCCGATCTGAGCCGCCGGTTCGGCAGCATGGGTGACCGGCTGTGGCATCTGGCGCGGGGCAAAGACCGTCGCAGCGTCAGCCGCAATCGCCCGGTCAAATCCATCTCGAAAGAGACAACGTTTTCGGAGAATACCGGCGATGCCGATATCCTCGATGGCCATCTCTGGCGCTTGGCCGAACAGGTCAGCGACCGGGCCAAGGCTAAGAACATGGCCGGTCGTGTGGTGACGCTGAAGCTCAAACGCGCGGACTTCACGACGATCACCCGTCGCCACGCCCTGACGGACCCAACCCAGATGGCCGACCGCATCTACCGCGAAGCGCGCGCGCTCTTCGATGCCTTGGACCGGACAGGCGAGGCGCGCCTGATCGGCGTGGGCATCTCAGACCTTGTGCCCGCCCACCAAGCCGACCGGGCCGGAGACCTGTTGGACCCGCACGCTAATCGCCGCGCCGCCGCTGAACGAGCCACCGACGCCATCCGCGAACGGTTCGGAACCGACGCCATCGTCAAGGGCCGGTCGCTACGGTGAAGGCGGCCCGGCCCGATACCCCTTACCCAATAGGCCCGCGCAAAATCCGCAAAAGCCCGAGGTTCTGTGCAAGCAACAACCATATCGCTTGACCGCGGGGCGGCCCGGCGATGGACCAGCGCCTTGCGGGCTTTATTCGGCCCAAGGACAGAGCGGCAACGTCAGGCTCCGAACCCACAAACGCCAAGGACCTCAATCAAAAATATCCGGCTGCGTCTTCACCAAATCATCCCAGATCGGCTGGAAATGCAGCCACCCGATGTAATCCGACCCGACATGTTCGCGCGAATATCGGGCCCGGTCCGGGGCCACCAAGGTTGGCGTGTGGCCCGAAGCGTCCAATGCAAGTTGCTGCTGGCAGCACCGCTCCAGCGCGATGAACCAGAATGCGGCGGATTCGATGGAATGGCGGCTCGCCGTCAAAAGCCCGTGGTTCTGGTGAATGGCCGCCTTCACACCCGCAAAGGCTGCTGAGACATTACCGCCCGCCTTGGTTTCCACGGCGACCTGCCCCGCCTCATCCTCGATCACCACATGATCTTCGAAGAAGGCGCAGGCATCTTGTGTCACCGGCGGCAAGGACCGCTTCAAGGCCGCATAGGCCGTGCCATAGACAGTATGGGCATGGCACATGGCCAAGATGTCCGGGTGGTCTTCATGGACAGCCCCGTGCAGCACGAACCCGGCCTGATTGACGGCATAATCGCCCTCCACCACCTTCCCCTCATGGTCCACCAGGATCAGGTTCGACATCTTCACCTGACGAAAATGCACCGCCATGGGATTGGTCCAGTAAAGATCGGGCCGCTCCGGGTCGCGGATGGTCAGATGGCCCGCGAACCCATAATCGAAGCCCTGCAACGCAAAGGCGCGGCAAGCGCCCACCAAACGCTCCTTTAGATAGCGGCGTTCGTCTTCCACATTTGCAAAGGTCGGGCGTTCGGGAAATTTCAACCCTTCCTGCGTGGGCTGATAGATCGATTCGCGGTTGCCGAGATCCAGCATGTCGTGTCCTCCAATCTTGTCCCTTTGGGAGAAGGTAGCACGGCAGCACCCGGAGCAAATTAACTTCCAGCTAACGAAATCAGTGGCTTCCCAACCAAGCTGTCACTCCGCCGCCAAGTCCGCCGGACCGGCCACCGCATCCGAGATGCGCGACACCGCTTCGGTCATCAAATTGCGCATCGTGTCAAACTGGGCGTTGGGGCGGATCGTCACCTCATCCATATAGAGCGCGCGATCCACCTCGATCTGAATGGCGTGCCAGCCCTGCGAGGGGCGCCCGTAGGCTTGGGTTGTGTAGGCGCCCGCAAAAGGCGCGTTGCGGGCGACGCGGAAGCCGAGCCCGGCAAAAACATCTTCCGCCATATCCATCAGCGACGCCTCAGCCGACGCTCCGTAACGATCACCCAGCACAATCTCGGGCACCTTGCCCTTTACGCTGGCGCCCTCGATGGCCTCGTGAGGCATGGAATGGCAGTCGAGCAGAATGGCCCGACCGAATTGGCAACGGGCATTATCCATCAATTCCCGCAGCTTGGAATGATAGGGCTGCCAGATCGCGTCGATCCGGTCGCGCGCCTCGGCCCGGCTGATCTTGCCGCTATAGATCGCGCGTCCCTGTGCCACCACGCGGGGAATGACACCCAGACCCGAACTGATCCGCGGATTGGTCGCGCCGCGAGGCACGTCTTGGATGACGGCTGGGTCCAATTCCTCTGGCGCGCGGTTGAGGTCCAGGAACGCACGCGGCACAGCCGCCGCCAGCAAAGGCGCGCCCAGACTTGGCGCGCGCTCCATCAGAAGATCGACGAATGCATCCTCCGATGACCGGATGCGGTCCGCATCCAGCACCGTGGACGACATGAAAGCCCCGTCGTAGTCCCGCCCAGAATGCGGAGACGCCACGACAAGGGGTGTCGTGACAACATCTGGCAGGGTCAGTCGGAACGGGTTTCGCGCCATCGAGGGGAGGTCTCCTTGCGTGATAGAATAGGGCAGTGGGCAAACCATCGAAAGCCCCCTTGCACGCCTTCGTGAAAGACTCTATCTGCCCCCCACCAATGCGCCGAGGCGACAAGGGGTCCTTGTGGTTGCTGCGTGTCGGGGCGATTAGCTCAGCGGTAGAGCACTTCGTTGACATCGAAGGGGTCACTGGTTCGATCCCAGTATCGCCCACCATCACCGCCCGGAACCGGGCACGACTGAAACAGGCGCATCGCCGCGCCGCGACGAAGGAGACAGGCCATGAAGGTCCGCAACTCGCTCCGCTCGCTCAAGCAGCGCCACCGCGATTGTCGCGTTGTGCGCCGCAAGGGTCGGGTCTATGTGATCAATAAGACGCAGCGCCGGTTCAAAGCCCGCCAGGGCTGACGGCAATCGACGTCGCAGCTTGACGCGAATAGGCCGCCCCTAGGGCGGCCTTTTTCGTGGCGAATCCCCTTGCGTCAGATGGCGCCGACCCGACGGAGCCCTGCACTATGCGGATCATGTGTCTCAACGGCTGGGGCGGCAAGTTGCACAGTGACCTGCTACCTTACCTCACCGAAAGCCAACCCGACATCCTCTGCCTACAGGAAGTCGTCCATAGCCCTGCGACCGATCTTGATTGGCTCACCTATCGCGATGGCGACCATGTCCTGCCCCAACGGGCGAACTTCTTCCGTGACGTGGCCCGCGCCCTTCCCGATCATCAGGCCACCTTCTGCCCGGCTGCCCAAGGCGTGTTGTGGGAAGGCGACAGCGCAATCCCCTCTCAATGGGGCCTTGCCACGTTCGTCCACCGCGCACTGCCAGTGATCGGCCAAGTCCAAGGCTTCGTACACAAGGATTTCTCGGCTGATGGTTACGGCGACCACCCCCGTTCACGCAGTGCACATGGCATCCGGGTCCATGACGCGACGACGGCTCGGACGCTCAGCATCACCCATATGCACGGGCTCCGCGACCTGCGGGGCAAGATGGACACACCGGAACGTGCCGCCCAAGCGCGGCGCCTGCTGGCTCTGTCCGACGGGCTTGCCGGTCCGAATGACACGCGGATCATCTGCGGCGATTTCAATGTGGAGCCGGGCAGCGAAACCCTAGGCCTGCTGGAAGGCGCGGGCTTCACCGAACTGGTCAGGGCACGCGGCTTTCCCGGCACGCGCAATTCTCATTACACCAAACCGGGGCGCTTTGCAGACTATATGCTGGTCAACCGGCCCGAAGACATCCGGGGGTTCGACGTCGTGTTCCACCCCGAAGTCTCGGACCATTGTCCCTTGATCCTCGACATTTGAAGCCGGAAGGTCCTCAATGCTAGAACTGCGCCCAAACTGCGAATTGTGCGACCGCGACCTGCCGCCCGATGCGGCTGACGCCCGGATTTGCAGCTACGAATGCACTTATTGCGTCCAATGCGTCGAAGAGGTGCTGCACGACGTCTGCCCCACATGTGGTGGCAACTTCGCGCCCCGTCCGGTCCGACCCCGGCAGGCCCATCGCGATGCTCCGCGACTGGGACTCGGCCAACAACCCGCTACCACCCAACGCCACCATTGTCGCTGGTCACCCGAGGAGATCGCCGCCATGTCGGCCAAGCTGCGCGGCGTGGCCCCAAGCGCCCGCTGAGCTTGACCGTCGGGCCGTGACCGGTCAACGTTGAGCACATGGAAAAATCCCATTCTCCCAAGGCGTTGGCCACGCTGATGGATAGACTCATCCCGGCGCTGCGGCGTTTGGAAGGAAGTGGTGAGACCAGAGCAACGCGCATTTCGCTTCTGACCTATCTGGCCGAGAACGGCCCCTGCCCCATGCGCAACATTGCAGAGCATCTGCAGATTTCGCCTCAAGCTGTCACGGGGTTGATCGATAGCTTGGAAGCAGAGGGTTTGCTGGTCCGCGAACGCCATCCGACGGACCGCCGCAAGACGCTGATCCGGCTCAACGATCATGCGAAGGATCACGTGAAAACGGCTCGGATGAACCGGGCCGATGAATTGACTTCGCTTTTCAAGGGGTTGCCGAAGGAAGATCGCGCAGCATTCGCACGCGTCGCAGAGGCGTTGTTGGAGCGTCTGCGCTAAAGCGGTTTTCGAAAAACCTGAATCAGTATTTTCGAAAAACGTCCCGACATCGCATTGATGTGGCACCGTTTCCCGAAAAGCTGATGGCTCAGGTTTTTCGAGAACCGCTATAAACCAGCATTCCAGAATCGGCGCACCAAGATGGTTCAGCGGAACACCGACCATTCGGTCCACCGTACGGCAGAACGCCATTCGAACAGCGTGGCAACGGGCTTCGAAGCCCGTTGCCGTCGCGATTGGTGCTCAGGATGGGTCTTTGGTCATCCGCAGATAGGGGAAGTGGGTCGTGAATTCGCCGAACTTAGCCTTGGCGTCGTCGTTGGACACAGTGGCTGGGATGACCACGTCCTTGCCATGCTCCCAATTGGCAGGTGTGGCGATACCGTGCTTTGCGGCGGCCTGCAGGGCATCTACGGCGCGCAGGATCTCGGCGAAGTTGCGGCCCACATTCATTGGATAGGTCATGGACAGCTTCAGCTTCTTGTCCGGCCCGATAATGTAGACCGACCGCACCGTGGCCGTGTCATTGGGTGTCCGCCCATCCGGCAGATAGGCATCGGCGGGCAGCATGTCATAGGCCTTGGACACAGCGAGACCTTCGTCCGCGATGATCGGGAAGCCAGCCTTGGCGCCGCCGAAGGTTTCGATATCGCCCTTCCACTTCTTGTGGTCCTCGACCCCGTCCACCGAAATGCCGATGACCTTCACACCGCGCTTGTCCCATTCGTCGGACAATTGCGCGACCGCCCCGAACTCGGTTGTACAAACCGGGGTAAAATCCTTCGGATGGCTGAACAGAATGGCCCAATTGTCGCCGATCCAGTCGTGGAACTTGATAGGGCCATCGCTGGTCTCGGCCTCGAAATCGGGAACGTCCTGGTTGATGCGCAGGCTCATGGCGTGACTCCTTCGGGTTGCCTTAACGGCAACGTAAGACCCCGATGGGCCAGACACCAGAGACACGCGGGCCGCGCCCGATCAGATGCGAGCAAGCGCCGCCTGTGCGCCCGCCTCCAACATGGCAAGCGGCGCGCCAGAGCGGATGAGAACGCGCAAGCCGACGTAGTGGGCCAGAAGCTGGTCGGCCAAGGCCGGATCACCCGTGGCCTCCAGCAGGCCCTTGCGCATCCGATTCATCATCTCACCCACCGTCTGGGAGATTTCAGGGTCGTCCACGGCAGAGCTGGCCGCCGTCTGGCACAGCAAACAACCCCGCCTGTCTCCCGCCCGCACATCGTCAAGCGCCGCATCGAACAGCGCCGCGACCCGCGCGCGCCCCTTCGGACGCGACCTGTCCGTCAGAAGTTCGACGGAACCACTGATCGTGTGTCCGTCATAGAGCCGAAGCACCCGCAAGAAGAGCGACCGCTTGTCCTGAAAGGCTTTGTAAAGCGACCCGCGGGCAATCCCCATTTCACGCAGCAAGTCGGCCAGCGACGCGCCTTCATATCCCTGCCGCCAAAAGACTTCCTGAGCGTGGGCGACGGCTTCGTCGATCTCAAATTCGCGTGGTCGGGCCATCACGCCTCCTTTAAGCGGCAGAGAACGCAGATCGGGACCGGTTGGTCAACAATCACGCCTCTGTGTGAGCATGTGTTTTGCCGCAATAGGTTGGCATGGATATTCAAAGGTCAACGCTAACCAAGCGACACTTAACGGAGCCATATGACATGGACACCCGACTGATCCTGGCTGTGGCCCTTGCAGCATCGGCTCTCGTGGCAACCGCCACCGCCACCCCTGCCAGTGCGGCATCGTTCGATGCCGAAATGATAGGCGGCGCAGACGGCGTTTCGCCCATCCGGTAAGCGTGGCGCGACGGCCCCTGCGGGCCCCACGCCGATCCGGGCACCGCGCTGCCCGCCCCCTCGTCCGGCTTGCCGGGCGCGGACTTCCCCCTACGCAATCTTTATCTCCGGAGGAGACCCCAATGCGCTTCATCACCAAAACAATGCACGCCTATATCGACTACCCCGTGGCCATCGGCCTGATGGCGATGCCCTTCCTTCTGGGCCTGTCTGAACTGGCCACCGCCCTGTCGGTCACCACGGGCCTGGCGGCGCTGATGCTAACGGCGCTGACCGACCACCAGACGGGTCTGGCGAAAGTTCTACCCTACAAACTGCACCTTGCCGTCGACGCCATGGTCGGTGCGGCCTTCGTTGCCGCCCCCCTGGTCCTGTCGCTTGGCGGGCTGGACGCTGCCTATTTCTGGGCCATCGGCGGAACGGTCCTGCTGGTCGTGGCCGCGCACCGACCCGAAGAAAATACGTCGGCGGCCATCTGAACCGCCCGGCCAAGGCACCCCGCCTCAGAAGGGACAGGGTGCTTCCATCCGTAGAACCTGCTCGGTGACGGGATGGGTGAATTTGAGCCCTTCTGCATGGAGCATCATGCGGCCCCACCCCTCTCGGGCGGGGCCGTCGGCATAGAACGGGTCGCCCAGAATAGGATGACCCAATTCGCGCATATGGACGCGCAGCTGGTGGCTGCGCCCGGTGCGGGGCATCAACCGCATCCGTGTTGTATCGCCCTCGACCGCCACGCGCTGCCAATCAGTCACCGATGGTTTTCCGGTCTCATGGTTCACATGTTGCAAGGGGCGATTTGGCCAATCGACGATCAGCGGCAGATCGACCGTGCCCGAAGACCGCTCCACCACGCCCCACACCCGCGCGACATAGCGTTTCTTGACCTTCTTGACCTCGAACAGACGACCCATCTTGCGCTGCGCCAACTTGGTCAGCGCGAAGAGCATGATGCCGGACGTATCCCGATCAAGCCGGTGACAAAGCAGCACTTCGGGCCAAGTTTCCGCTAGGCGCGCAATCAGGCAATCGGCAAGATGCGCCCCCCGCCCCGGCACCGACAAAAGCCCATGGGGCTTGTCCACGACCAGCAGATGTTCGTCTTGGTAAACGACGGGGATGGGCCCGTCGGGCGGATCATAAGGGGTGGAGATATCGGCCATTGCCGCCTGCCTATAGCGGTTTTCATCAAGGCGAAAACCTGTAGTCGGTCTTGGCGCCCGCCAAACCTCGCTACAGAACGAACTGCCAGGTAGCGATAAGCATAATGACAACCGCGACCGCCAGGGCCACCCACAGGCGCCGCCGACCGCGGGATGCCGGGTCGCCAAGATAAGCGCGCGCGCCGTCTTGGTGCCGAACCGCGCGAAGTAGGATCGACAGGCCAACAACCACAACCGCTGAAAACAAAAGGGCCTGCAGGGCCAGCCAAGCTTCGATCATCCGCCTTCCTTGCCTTCACCGCCAGCGTCACCGTGCTACGCCGCAAAACACCCCGCGACCACGGTACGTCCTCACCGGACAATCCCGACGCATATCACAAGCAAAAGCCCTGGCAACAAAGGCGCGAACGGAGACCAGGACGCATCTGGGCGGCGGCCGTGCAGA
The DNA here is from genome assembly GCA_947494145.1 of uncultured Jannaschia sp. Classification (GTDB taxonomy): domain Bacteria; phylum Pseudomonadota; class Alphaproteobacteria; order Rhodobacterales; family Rhodobacteraceae; genus Jannaschia. The sequence goes on from CANLTZ010000017.1 coordinate 21,667, forward strand.
CATGTTTGCGCAGCGGACCCCATGTCATGTCGCACTCGGGCTGCATTTCCACTCGGGTGACGTTACGAACGATTTGCGCCCGCACTGTCTTGGTGCGGGAACCACCCGGACCTTCAGGAGGTTATCAGAAGATGAGGTATCTTGCATTTGCCGCCGCCCTGCTAGCCTTGCCCGCCACAGCCGAAGAAGTGGGCGAAGTGGGCGTCGACTGGGTCGGAAACGACATCATCATAGAGGCCATTGCCGACCCGGAGGTCGCTGGCGTGACCTGCCATATCGCCTATTTCGAACGGTCACTCATCGACAGGCTCAGCCAGGGCAATTGGTTCGAGGATCCGTCAAATGCGTCCATCGCCTGCCGCCAGACCGGACCTATCGAGTTAGGCGCTATTGACCGGTCCCCCGGGGGTGAACAGGTCTTTCGCGAAAGTCGGTCGATCATCCTTAAAACCCTGCGCATCAAGCGAATCTTCGATGAGGCCAACCAGACGTTGATCTACCTCGTCCACGCCCAAGAACTGACCGAAGGGTCGGCCAAGATGTCGATCTCGACCGTACCGCTTTACGGCGCGACCCTCGCGTCAGAGCAGGAATAGCCCCACGCCATAGAAAACGAAGCAAAGGGCTAAGACGCGGCGCAATCTGCGGGACGCCACCACGCCCAGTGCCAGTGTGCCAAGCCATGCCCCCAAAGCGCACCAGCCCGTATAGCTGACCACGGTCAGTGCCAGGGCGGTCGGCACGTCACCGCCATTTGCTCTGCGATGGGTGTGTCGGTCGAGACGAATTGCGAAAATGCCACCAGATAGCCCGCGACGGATTTCGCGTTGAATGTGGCGATCGTGAAGGATCAGGCGAAAGTCGCCTTCGTTACTTAGCAACACGCTCGGTACGAGACATTTGGCTGGCGTGGTCGCATCGACGACAGATGCCCCGGCCCGCATCCAGGCCCTGACACCCAATGCGACCAGAATCGTGGCGCCTGCATATTGCAACGTGGCAAAGGCCGTCGGCGATGCTGCGAGCAAAGCGACCACACCGGTCGAAGACTATGTCAGGAATAAGGTCGCCTAAGACAAAATGCCCGCCACGCACCACAAAGCCGGGCGGAAACCATCGGTCAACGACACGAAGATACAATTGACTGCGTTAGGCCCGGGGGTCGTGACAAAAAGCGACCAAAAAGGATGCAAAAACCAGCCATTCGGCGGGCGTCACGTCAGATTTTTAGGAACTTCTGTGCCAGCTTTGGCAACAGACCGTTGAACCGCAGCGGCGCGTCGGTGACCACGAGGCAGATGCAGTCTTCACCAAGATCAGCGACCGGCATATGTTCCGTCTCGTCATCGGCCATTTCCACATCCCCACGGGCAAAACGCTCATCCCCGTCGCGGAAAGCACCCTGCAGCACGAGCGTCACTTCCATGCCGCCATGGCCATGGTCGGGCATGGCCTGCCCGGCTGGGATGCGCAGCAAACGGGCAGTTCCCTCATCGTCGGTGGGGATGATCGCCTGCTTGACGCCAAGGCCCACAGAACTCCAACGGACGTCGTTCAAATCGCCACCAAGCGCGTCGCGCAGCGGTTTGGGAAGCACGCAATCGGTACGGCCCGTCTTGATGTCAGTGTGCACAGTGTCATCGGGCGCCGTGCCCATGATGCGTGACATGACGTCTTCGAAAGCCCCATCGCGTAGCGGCGCGACTTCAGTTTCATCCAATAGGGCACCGCCCATGGCCTCGAAGCCAGAAAGGCGAACACGCGCTTCATCATCAAGCGACACAGCAGTCGCAACCATCAAGTCCTGTGCCGTGGACAGGTTGCCCGCCGCGTAGGACAAAAGCATGTCATCCCCAATCGGGTGCGTGACGGTCATCTGTCTTCCACTCCATTCCCTGGCTCAAGCCCAACGGGCACGGCCTTTTTGACTTCGTTTTCCATCGCATGACGGAGCCTATCGATAGCCAATCTAATACGCGATTTGATCGTGCCCAGGGGCAAACCCGTATCTGCGGCAATTTCACTATGCGTCCGGTCACCGAAGAAAGCCCGCTCAACCAAATCACGCTGCTTTGGCGGCAACTGCGCAACGGCCTGGGCCAGCCTGCGACTGTCTTGCGCAAGCGCCAAGACATCGGCCTGCTCTGGCTCGGGCTCGGGCCCCCAGGGCAGTTCTTCGGGTTCGGGGCGGCGGGCCTTGCGGATGATGTCGATCTTGCGGTTGCGGGCAATCGTAAAGAGCCAGGTCGCGACCGAAGCCCGACCCGGATCAAACAGATGCGCTTTGCGCCAGACCGTGACCATCACGTCCTGCATGCAATCCTCCGCTGCACTGGGGCTAAGCCCGGTGCGGATCAGAAACGCCTTCACGCGCGGGGCGTAATGGCGGAAGATACTTTCAAAAGCCGCGCGATCACGCTCGGCGCCGACTGCAACCAGCTGGTTTGTCCAATAGGCCTCGTCATTTGGCATGAACGACAAGCGGGCTCTCCGATCCGGGTGGGCGTGCGAGGGTACACCCGTCAACAGTATCGACGAAAGGCCCAAGTCAATCAACCTTTGAGCGAGTTACGACACATGGACCAAGGCGGATCACATTTCCGTGGCCCGAAAGATAAACAACTGTCTCAAATGCCACAGTTGATCCGTACCGCCTCGGGATGCGTAAAGAAGCTAACGCAAGAAACAAAGAACACTCACGAAAGACGGACCACTTGACCCCAGTTCTTGGCACGTCGCCCCGACGCCGCATTGCGGTTGTCGGCGGCGGCATCAGCGGCATGGCCGCAGCGCACGCCCTGTCGACCGATCACGACATCACGATTTTCGAAGCGGAGCCACGTTTGGGGGGCCATGCCCGCACCATCACCGCCGGCAAGAACGGCGATCAGCCAGTCGATACGGGCTTCATCGTCTACAACAAGGTGAACTACCCCAACTTGGTGCGCCTGTTCGATGAACTTGGCGTGCCAGTGGCCGAATCGAATATGTCTTTCGCCGCCTCGCTTGATGGCGGACGCGTGGAATACAGCCTGCAAACGCTCGACACCCTGTTCGCACAGCGCCGCAACCTGCTGTCGCCGCGGTTTCTGGGCATGGTGCGCGACATCCTGCGCTTCAATGCCCGCGCTGCCGACGCCGCCAACGACCCGGACCTGCCACTTTCCGCGTTCTTGGAGGGGATGGACCTCGGCCCCACTTTCCGCGACTGGTATTTGGGCCCGATTTCAGGCGCCATATGGTCTACGCCCAGCCGCGAAGTGATGGATTTTCCGGCTCAGGCCATGATCCGCTTCTTCCGCAACCACAACCTGTTGCACCATACCGGACAGCATCAATGGTATACGGTCCAAGGCGGCTCGGTCGAATATGTCCGGCGGCTGGAAGCCAAGCTGCGCGCTGATGGCGCCATGCTGCGCTTGGGCGCGCCGGTCGAAGGCATCCGCCGCCGTCCCGGCGCGGTCGATATCCGCACATATGGAGCGGAGTGGGAGGGTTTTGACGACGTCATCCTCGCTACCCATTCAGACGATTCGCTAGCCATGCTGTCAGATGCCTCGCCCACGGAAACCACGCTTCTGTCGCGCATCCGCTACCAGCCCAACGAGGCCGTTCTCCACGCCGACCCATCGGCCATGCCCAAGCTCCGCAAGGTATGGGCGTCGTGGAACTATACCGAACAGGCCGCCCGACCCGACCAGCTTGGCCTGACCTACTGGATGAACAAGCTGCAGCCGATCCCGTTTGAAGACCCGCTCTTTTCCACGCTGAACCCGATGCAGCCCATCCGCGACGACCTGATCCATGATGTCACCACATTCCGGCACCCGGTCTACGACCTGGCGATGATGGAAGCGGTCGAAGGCGTGCGCGCGATGAACGGCACGTCCAATACCTGGTTCTGCGGTGCCTGGATGCGCAACGGCTTCCATGAAGACGGCTTTGCCAGCGCAATTGACGTGGTCGAGGGAATGGCCGCACGCACGCCCCTGCCCGTGGCCGCCGAATGACCTTCCTGCCCCAGCATATCCCCGGCCGAACCTTTCATGGCCGCCAAGCCGAAGGCGTGAACAACGCCTTCCGCTACGGGGTGGATTATATCCTGCTGGAGCCAGAGGCCGAAAACGTCCCGACCCCGCGCCTCTTTTCGCGCGAGCGGTTCAACCTGGCCTATCTGCGCGATGCCGACCATGGTGGCGCCCCGGGTCAGGGCCGCGGGACCGCGTGGGTGCGCGACGTGCTGGCCGAGGCCGTGCCCGCGTTCGACCAAGGCCGCATCCTGCTGCTGGCGCAGCCGCGGGTGCTGGGCCATGTCTTCAACCCGGTCAGCTTCTGGCTGGCCCATGACCCTGCGGGCGAGTTGCGCGTCGTCATCGCCGAAGTCACCAATACCTATGGCGACCGCCATTCCTATTTGTGCCATGCCGACAACATGTCCCCTATAACAGCTCAGCAGACACTAACGGCGCGCAAGGTGCTCCATGTCTCACCCTTTCAGCCGGTCGAGGGCGGCTACACCTTCCGCTTCGACATCACCGAGGACCGCATCGGTATCTGGATCGAATATCGCAGCCAGCATGGACGCTTGCTGGCCACGCTGACCGGACCGCGCGTGCCGCTGACATCTTCGGGCCTGCTGCGCGCTGCCTTGCGCCGCCCCTTCGGATCGCGCCGGGTGCTGAGCCTGATCCACTGGCAAGCGCTCAAGCTTTGGTGGAAGGGCGCGGCCTTCCGGCCCCGCCCCGCACCGCCGGGATCCGAGACATCGCGGTGACGCAGGGCCTACCCCGCTATGCAGCCTTCGCGGCGATGCTGTCGGCGGCGGGCCTGCCCATCTACATTCACGCCCCCAAATTCTATGTGGACAGCTACGGGGTCACCTTGGCGCAGCTCTCCCTGGCCCTGTTCGCCCTGCGCCTTCTGGATGTCGTGCAAGACCCCCTTCTGGGCCGCCTGGCCCAAGCCACTCGCCATATCCGCGGCCTGACGGTGACCCTTGCGGGCACTGTAATGGCCGCCGCTATGGCCATGCTTTTCGCGTTTCCGCCCATGCTGCCCCCGCTTTGGTGGTTCGCCCTATCGCTGGCGCTGCTATTTTCCGCCTTTTCGTACCTTACCATCGCCTTCTACGCCCAGGGCGTGGCCCGCGCCGCGGCCATGGGGGATGCGCATGTGCGGCTGGCCACATGGCGCGAAACCGGCGCGCTCTTGGGCGTCTGCCTGGCCGCCGCACTTCCCACGATGCTGGCTGGCACCGGGGCGCCCTTCGCCATCTATGCAATCGTCTTCGCGCTGGCTGCCCTTGGCGCCATCCTGGCCATGGCGCCGGAATGGCGCGACACCGGCACCGCGCCCTCCACCGGCCTGCGCGCAATCCTGTCGGATGCACCCGCACGGCGTCTTCTGATCATCGCGCTGGTCAACGCCACGCCGGTGGCCGTCACCTCGACGCTATTTCTATTCTACGTCGCTGACCGGCTTGCGGCACCTGGCTGGGAAGGGCCGCTGCTTTTGCTGTTCTTCCTATCGGCAGCCGGGGCCGCGCCCATCTGGGGCCGCGTTGCCACACGCTGGGGCACCAAGCGCGCGCTTATGGCAGGCATGGTCCTGGCCATCGTCACCTTTGCTTTCGCCCTGCCCCTGAGCACAGGGGACCTGGCCGCCTTTACCCTTGTCTGCATCGCTTCAGGCGCCGCACTGGGGGCCGATCTGACGCTGCTGCCCGCCCTCTTCGCCCGCCGCATGGGGCAGGTGGCGCCCGCTGCCGCCGACGGCTTCGGTCTCTGGAGCTTTGTGAGCAAGGCATCCCTGGCCGTCGCGGCCATCGTGCTATTCCCCGTGCTCGACGCCGTGGACTTTGAGGCGGGCGGCGAAAACGGCGCGCAAGCGCTTTGGACGCTGACACTGCTTTACGCCGGGGTCCCGCTGGGCTTGAAGGCACTTGCCCTTCTGCTGCTGGCCCGCAGCGGGATCGAGGGCGAAACGAGCAGGACGGAGAAAAGCCATGCGTGACTGGACCGGAAAAAGATATTGGCTGATCGGCGCCTCCGAGGGGTTGGGCGCGGCCCTAGCCATGAAATTGTCCAAGGTCGGCGCTGAGGTGATCGTCTCGGCCCGTTCCGCCGATAAGTTGGAGGCGCTGGTGGACGCGTTGCCCGGCCGCGCCAGCGCCGTGGCCTGTGACGTTTCTGACCGCGGATCGGTCGAAGCGGCAGCAGCCGAAATCGGGCCCGTGGATGGCATGGTGTTCCTAGCAGGCGTCTACTGGCCGCAACCTGCGCAGGACTGGGACGCCGAACAAGTTGAAGCCATGTGCGACGTCAACTTCACGGGCGCCGCCCGCGCCGTGGGCGCGGTGATTGGCGACATGGTTGCCCGCGATGCGGGCCATATCGTGTTGACGGGCTCCCTTTCGGGCTTTCGGGGCTTGCCCGGCGCCACCGGCTACGGCGCGTCCAAGGCCGGTGTCATGTGGCTGGCCGAAGGTATGTATGCCGATCTGCGCCATACGGGCGTGGTGGTGCAGGTGGCCAATCCGGGCTTCATCCGCACGCGCCTGACCGACAAGAACGACTTCTCCATGCCCTTCCTCATGGAACCCGAAGACGCCGCCCAGGCGATGTTCGAATTGATGTGCACCGACGATTTCAAGCGCAGCTTCCCGACGATCTTTTCCTGGCTCTTTCGGGGCGGTCAATTCCTGCCAGATTGGCTGTGGTACGGGCTGTTCGCGCGGAAAGGGTGAGGGGCGCTGCCCCTCACACTCCCCGGAGTATTTCCGCCAGGATGAAGGGGCGCGTCGTTTCCTGAAGGGCGCGGGTCGCGCGCGGTCTTTCGTCTTGGCCTACTGGCTTCTATCGTGTCGGCAAGAGAGGGAGCGACCATGCCCAACGCGATCCGATTCATGCTGGACGGCCAAGAGGTTGAAGCATCGGCAGGCCAGACCATCTGGGAGGTGGCCCATGGCCGCGGCCTGATCATTCCCCATCTGTGCCACAAGCCTGCGCCGGGCTACCGCCCTGACGGCAATTGCCGGGCCTGTATGGTGGAGATCGAGGGGGAACGTGTCCTAGCGGCGTCCTGCATTCGGGAACCGTCGGAAGGGATGGTCGTGCGCACCGACAGCGCGCGGACAAACGCGGCGCGTAAGATGGTCATGGAAATGCTCGTGGCGGACCAGCCAGAGCAGGAGGTGGCGCATGATAAGACGTCGCACCTATGGGAGATGGCGCGTTGCCAGGGCGTGACCGAAAGCCGCTTGCCCACCCTGGAGGCCGAGCGCATCCCCTTGCTGGATGACAGCCATGTGGCCATGCGGGTGAACCTGGATGCCTGCATTCAATGCGGCCTTTGTGTCCGGGCCTGCCGGGAAGTGCAGGTCAACGACGTGATCGGGATGGCGGGCCGGGGCCACGATGCCTATCCGGTCTTCGATTTCGACGACCCCATGGGCGACAGCACCTGCGTGGCGTGCGGCGAATGCGTGCAGGCCTGCCCCACTGGTGCGCTGATGGAAGCCACGATGGTGGATGCCGCGCAGGTCGGCGATAGCTCCAACTGGGATAGGGAGACTAAGTCCATCTGCCCGTTCTGCGGCGTCGGATGCCAAATTTCGCTGAAATCCAAGGACGACCGGGTTGTGAAGGTGGACGGTATCAACGGCCCTGCCAATGAAGGTAGGCTGTGCGTCAAAGGACGCTTCGGCTTCGACTACATCCATCATGGCCACCGCTTGACGAAGCCCCTGATCCGACGCGCCGACGCGCCGGCCAAGGGCCTGAACGTGTCGCCCGACAATTGGCGTGACGTCTTCCGCGAAGCGGATTGGGACGAGGCGCTGGACGTTGCGGTACGGGGGCTGAAAGGCCGCGGGCGGGAGGTCGCGGGTTTTGGATCGGCCAAGTGCTCGAACGAAGAAGCCTACCTGTTTCAGAAGTTCATCCGCCAAGGTTTTGGCCACAACAATGTCGACCATTGCACGCGGCTTTGCCATGCCTCCTCCGTGGCGGCATTGATAGAAAACGTGGGTTCGGGGGCGGTGACGGCCACCTTCAACGAGATCGAAAATGCCGATGTGGCAATCGTCATCGGGGCTAACCCGGTAGAAAACCACCCGGTTGCGGCCACGTATTTCAAGCAATTCGCCAAGCGGGGCGGGAAGCTTATCGTGATGGACCCGCGGGGACAGGCGCTGAAGCGCCATGCGTCGCATATGCTGCAATTCCGGCCCGGCGCGGATGTGGCGATGCTGAACGCGATCATGCATGTCATCGCCGAAGAAGGCCTGACGGACCGTCAATATATCGAGGCGATGACCGAGAATTGGAAGGCGTTGCGCGCCCATCTGGAAGGGTTCCCCCCTGAGAAGATGAGCGACATCTGCGGCATCGAGGCAAAGGTCCTGCGCGACGTCGCGCGCACCTTTGCGAGCGCGAAATCTGCCATGATTTTCTGGGGCATGGGCGTCAGTCAGCATGTCCACGGCACCGACAATTCGCGCTGCTTGATCAGCCTTGCGCTGATGACGGGCCAGGTGGGGCGGCCGGGTGCCGGGTTGCACCCCTTACGCGGGCAAAACAATGTGCAGGGGGCCTCCGACGCAGGGCTTATCCCTATGTTTTTGCCGGATTATGCGTCCGTCCTCGATGCCTCCGTGCGTGAGAAATTCGCGGGCCTTTGGGGCGACGAACCCCTGGCCGAGAAGGGCTTGACGGTGACGGAGATTTTGGGGGCGGTCCATGGGGGTGACATCAAGGCAATGTACATCCTAGGCGAAAACCCGGCCATGTCGGACCCAGATTTGGACCATGCGCGGGCGGCTTTGGCCAAGCTGGACCATCTGGTCGTTCAGGATATTTTCCTCACGGAAACAGCGAATTACGCCGATGTGATCTTGCCTGCCTCTGCCTGGTACGAAAAAGCTGGGACGGTGACGAACACCAACCGGCAGGTGCAGATGGGCCGTCCTGCGGTGCCGCCGCCGGGCGAGGCGCGGGAAGACTGGTGGATCACGACCGAGCTGGCAAAAAGGTGCGGCTTGTCGTGGACTTATACCCATCCGCGCGAGGTCTTTGCCGAGATGAAACAGGTGATGCCGTCGCTCGACAACATCACCTGGAAGCGGTTGGAAGCCGAGGGCGCGGTGACCTACCCATCGCTGAGCGAAAGTGACCCGGGCCAAGCCATTGTTTTCGGAGATGGTTTCCCACGACCTGAGGGGCGCGCCAAATTCACCCCCGCATCGGTCATCCCGCCGGACGAAGTGCCAGACGCCCAGTATCCGATGATCTTGACGACTGGACGGCAGTTGGAGCACTGGCATACCGGCTCCATGACGCGGCGAGCTTCGGTTCTGGATGCGGTGGAGCCGGAGGCGAATTGTTCCTTGCACCCCAGCACGTTACGCGACCTTGGCATAGAAGCTGGCGGCCATGTGCGCCTGACCACGCGGCGCGGATCGGTCACGCTGCTGGCGCGGGCGGATCGGGCAGTGCCCCCCGACATGGTGTTCTTGCCCTTCGCCTACGTCGAGGCCGCGGCGAACCTGCTCACGAACCCGGCTTTGGACCCGTTCGGGAAAATCCCTGAGTTCAAGTTTGCCGCTGTCCGTGTGGAAGCCGCGCTGAGTCTGGCTGCGGAGTGAAACGGCCGATTACTTGCAAGTTGAGGTAAGTCTCGGGGGTCGTTTCCCAATTTGTGCAGAAATCTGAATAGCCAGACCGCCCGGTCATCGGGCCGTCGGAGCGCCGGACGAAATCCCGCCGTCCGGCGCAATTGCGGTCAGCTTTCGCAATCGAACCACATGTCGCGAACGGTGATCTGCGAGCCGTCGCCGCGGGTGGCCGACCTTTCGCCGAGGTCCTGCGAAACGCTGATGGCACCGGAACGGCCGAACCGTTCGCAGATGGACGAGACGCGGCGTTGTGCCTCGGCTTCGGACAGGACCGAAGGCTCGTAGACGAAGTTCAGTCCACCGACCGAACCACGCGACTCGACCGGGAAGACGAGGAAGACGCCTTGGCGGTCTGCGGCGTTCGGGATCGTGGACTCAATCAGAGAGGCCCGGCGTTGTTCGGCGGCCTGTGGATCCACGACGCAGCCAGCGAGTGCGGCGATCAATGGAATGGAGATGAGAGCGAGACGCATTTTCGTTACCCCTTCGTTTCACTGAGGAGCGCGTAGCCCATGGCCAAACTGCTAACAATGGCCGGTGGATCATGACCAAACGTCAAGCCAAAAACCGACAACCCATTGCTTTTTATATATGTTTACGTGCCCACCAACTACGCCAAGCGGACGCGGCCCACCTATTCTGCCGCTAGGCGGGTGATCAGAACGGTCACTTCGGGGCGTTTCCCGATTTCGTCCTGGGCGACTTTTCGGACGCCTTTGACGATCACGTCCTCAAGCTTATCGTCATCGCCCGCGGTGCGGGTATCGACGCGGGCGAGTTGCCCGGCGAGGTGTTGTTCCATCAGGTCAGCCAGGGGCGCACCACGGTCGCCGAGTTCGGGTAGGCCCCGCAGGTCGACCCAGGTGTCTTCAAGGATTTCGTCGTCGTCATCGACCATCACGGCGACGACCGCATGGCCGTTGAGCGCCATGCGGATACGGTCGCGGATGACACCGTCGAACTGGCCCACAAGGGCGGAACCGTCCAGATAGGTGCGACCGGATTCGATATGATCGACGATTTCGGGCTGGTTGCCTGCCAAGTCCACCATGGTGCCATTGGGTGCGACGATGCCCGCGCGGCCGTTGGCCAGCGCAAGCTTGGCATGTTCGCGCAGGTGGCGGTGTTCGCCGTGCATGGGGATGACGACCTGCGGGTCGGTGATGCGCTGGATTTCTTCCAGGTCGGGCCGGTTGGCGTGGCCAGACACATGGTAGAGCCCGTCATCGTCGGTGACGACATCCACGCCCATTTCAGAGAAGTTGTTCATAATGCGGGCAACACTCTTTTCGTTGCCCGGAATGGTTTTCGAGGAGAAGAGGAAAGTGTCGCCTTCCTCGAGTTCCATCCCGAAATATTTGCCTTGGGACAGTTGGGCCGACGCCGCGCGGCGTTCGCCCTGACTGCCGGTGACGATCAGCATGAGGTTTTCACGCGGAATGTCGGCGGCATCTTCGGGCGACACGGTCTTGGGGAAGTCGGTCAGCAGGCCTTCTTGCACCGCCGCTTCGGTCATGCGGCGCATAGCGCGGCCCATGAGGCAGATGGACCGGCCCGCAGCTTCGCCCGCACGGGCCAGCGACTGCAGGCGCGCCACGTTTGACGCGAAGGTGGTAGCGACGAACATGCCTTTGGAGCGGCTGACGAGGTCCTGGATGTTGGGGCCCACCAGCGCTTCTGACCTTCCTTCATGCTTGTTGAAGACATTGGTGGAATCGCACACCAGCGCGCGGACACCGGGGCGCGCGGCCTCGGCCCAGAGATCGGCGTCGAAGGGTTCGCCCAGGACAGGCGAGGTATCGAGCTTGAAATCCCCGGTATGAATGATGCGGCCCGCCGGGCTGTCGATGACCAGCGCGCTGCTTTCAGGAATGGAATGAGACACGGGCAGGAAGCTAACCTGGAAGGGCCCGGCATCGACCTTGTCGGGGAAGGTGCCTGCGACTTTGACCATGTTTTCGTCCTGACCTTTTTCGGCCAGTTTGCGCCGCGCCAGATTGGCGGTGAAGGCGCGCGCATAGATGGGTTTGCCAAGCTGCTGAAACAGGTGGCCCACGCCGCCCACATGGTCTTCGTGTCCATGGGTGATGAAGAGCGCTTCAAGCCGGTCCAGATTGTCGCGCAGCCAGGCGATGTCGGGCACGATGACATCCACCCCGGGCGTTGTGTCCATGTCGGGGAAGGCGATGCCCAGGTCCACAAGGATAAGCCGTTCGCGACCCTCGGGGCCATAGCCGTAGATATAGGCGTTCATGCCGATTTCGCCCGCCCCGCCAAGGGGGAGGTAGATGAGCCTATCGCGCGCCATTCAGGTATCCTTGTTGTGTCTATGGATGACGGTCAGGCCGTGCATGGTCAGGTCATCGTCATATGCGTCAAAGAGAGTGTCTGCCTGTTGGAACAAAGGTGCCAGCCCCCCGGTGGAAATAACCCGCATGGGCCGGTCGCGTTCCGCGCGGATGCGGGCGCAAATTTCCTTGATGAGGCCAACATAGCCCCAGAAGACGCCGGATTGCATGCAGGCCACGGTGTTGGTGCCCACAACCCGCTGGGGTTGGCTGATATCCACATGGGGCAAGGCGGCTGCGGCCATGTGCAGCGCCTCTAGCGACAGGTTCACGCCGGGGGCGATGACACCGCCCACATAGGCGCCGTCATGGTCCACCACGTCGAAGGTGGTGGCAGTGCCAAAATCCACCACGATAAGGTCGCCGCCATGTCGGTCGAAGGCGCCTGCGGTGTTCACCAGCCGGTCGGGGCCCACGATGGTGCCTTCATCGACGCGGGGATTCACCGGCAGGGCGGTTTCGGGTTTGCCCACGACGAGGGGGCGGGTGTCGAAGTAGCGGTCGCAAAGGACGCGCAGGTTGAAGACCACACGCGGCACGGTGGACGAGATGATGCATTCGGTGATGACGACATCGACGCCATTCAGGACCATGAGCGTGCGCAGCCAGGTCCAGTATTCGTCAGCCGTGCGCTGATGCTGCGTCGCACAGCGCCAATTGGCGATGAAGCGGTTGCCGTCCCAGATTGCGAAGACGGTGTTGGTATTGCCGCAATCTATAGTCAGGAGCATGGGATCGGCCCAAAGAAAACGTCGCCCGCCGAGATGCGGCGGGTGCCGGTGGCGGTGGACAGGATCAGATGGCCCGCATCGTCCACATCCGTAAAGGTGCCGTCCAGGGTCTCGGTCGGCAGGCGGGCGGTGATGGATTCACCAAGGCGGGCGGCCCGATCGAGCCAAGCGCGGCGGATGGGGGCGAAGCCCCAGGTGGTCAGTTCCGCCTCGCGGGCGGCGAAGGCGGGGGCCAGGGCGTTGAGCATCGCCTCGGGCGTGATGCGCAGACCAGTGGCTTCAAGCAGGGAGATGGGGGGCACGGCGCCGGGTTCCACTGCGTCGGCGGGGGGCGCGGCGGTGAGGTTGAGGCCAATGCCGAGGATGACGAGGCCTGGCTTTGGGGCTTCCAGCAGGATGCCCGCCAACTTGCGGCCTTCTAGCAGGACATCGTTAGGCCATTTGAGCGACAGACCCGCTGCCCCCAGTTCGGTCAGCGCGTCATGGAGCGCGAGAGAGGCGGTGAAGCTGCGCAGCGCGTGTTCAGCCGCATCGCCATCGGGTCGCCAGACGAGCGAGGCCGCAAAATTGCCCTCGGACATGGACCACGGGCGCCCGCGGCGGCCCCGGGCGGCGGTCTGGCGCAACGCCAGGACCCAGGTAGGGGCGCCGGGGGCCAGGCGCGCGGCTTCAGCCGAGGTGCTGTCGATCTCGGGCAGGATGATCCGGTCGGTGCCTTGCGGCCAGGCGCGCACTCAGTTGACCAGCGACGTGGCGGCCTGGGTGGCCGCGGGCTCCAGCCCCAAAAGCTCTGGGAAGAGGGCGAGCATGAGGGCCGACGCCACGACGAGCGCGCCCATCTGGATTGCAGGCATGTCGCCGTCGAGCGTTTGATCGGCTTCTCCGAAATACATGTAGAACACGATCCGCAGATAGTAGAACGCCCCGATGACACTGGCGATAACGCCCAGCACGGCCAGCCAGACCAGGCCTGCATCGACCGCGGCGGTCAGCACGTAGTACTTGGCGAAAAAGCCCAGCGTGGGCGGCACGCCCGCAAGGCTGAACATCAAGACAAGCAGCGCCAGCGCGGTGCCGGGGCGCGATTTGGATAGCTGGTTGAGCGAGGCGATATCCGTGGCGTCGACCCCGTCGCGCGTCATGGAGAGGATGAAGGCGAACGTGCCGATATTCATCACCACGTAGATCGACATATAGAGCAGCATCGCCTCGACGCCCTGGGCCGTCCCGGCAGCGAGGCCCATGAGGGCATAGCCCATATGGGCTATGGAGGAGTAGGCCATCAGGCGCTTAATGTCGCGCTGACCGATGGCGGCGATGGCACCTAGGAACATCGACAGGACCGACAGGACGACGATGATCTGCTGCCAGTCGGAAACCACAGTGCCGAAGGCATCGTGGGTCACGCGGGCAAACATGCAGATGGCGGCGACCTTGGGCGCGGTGGCAAAGAAGGCCGTCACCGGCGTGGGGGAGCCTTCGTAGACATCGGGCGTCCACATGTGGAACGGCGCGGCGGAGACTTTGAACGCAAGACCGGAGATCATGAAGACCAGGCCGAAAAGCAGGCCCAGCCCGATTTCCCCATCGGAGGCTGCGGCGATGACGCCCGCGAAGTCGAGCGTGCCCGAATAGCCATAGGTGAGCGATATCCCGTAAAGCAGCAGACCCGAAGACAGCGCCCCCAGCACGAAGTATTTCAACCCGGCTTCGGTGGAGCGCACGCTGTCACGGCGCATGGAAGCCACGACGTAAAGTGACAGGGACTGAAGCTCCAACCCCATGTAAAGGGTCAGCAGGTTGCCCGAAGACACCATGACCATCATGCCGATCACCGAAAGGGTGATCAGAAGGGGGTATTCGAACTTTAGAAGCTCGGACCGGCCCATGTAATCCTGCCCCATCACCAACACGATGGCCGCCGACAGCAGGATGACCACTTGGGCGAATTGGGCGAAGCTGTCCTTGACGATCATTCCGGAAAACCCGCTGCCCGCCTCAAACGAGACCATCGACCAGAAGGCGATGGCCACCAGAACGGCGGCGGTGGTCCAGATCAGCGGGCGGGCCAGGGCATCTTTGCCGGTATAGACCGCGAAAAGTAGCGCCCCCATGGCGTAGATGGCCAAGATGATTTCGGGCAGGATAAGGGTCAGGTCGGCAGACATGGGCAGGCCCTTCAGTTGTCGACGCTCGCGACCGCGCCCTGAAGCGCGAGGTCGGCGGTGGCCATTTCGTAATTGGCGACCAACGCGGCCACGGAGGGGCCGATGATGTCGGTGACGAGGCTGGGATAGATACCCAGCAGGATGGTAAAGAAAGCAAGCGGCGCGAAAATCGCCTTTTCGCGGCCCGTCAGGTCGGTGATGGAGCGGAGCGATTCCTTGATCAGATCTCCGAACACGACCCGGCGGTAAAGCCACAGCGCATAGCCAGCCGACAGGATCACGCCCGTACAGGCCACCAGGGCAACCCAGGTATTGGCTTGAAAGACGCCTACGAGCGTCAGGAATTCACCCACAAAGCCCGACGTGCCGGGCAGGCCCACATTGGCCATGGTGAACAGCATAAAGATCAGCGCATAGGCCGGCATTCGATTCACCAGGCCACCATAGGCGGCGATCTCACGGGTATGCATTCGGTCATAGACCACCCCCACACAGAGGAAGAGCGCGCCCGAGATGAAGCCGTGGCTGATCATCTGGAAGATGGCGCCGTCCAGACCCTGCTGGTTAGCGGCGAAGATGCCCATGGTCACGAAGCCCATATGGGCGACCGACGAATAGGCGATCAGCTTCTTCATATCGTCCTGCATCATCGCGACCAGCGAGGCATAGACGATGGCGATGGCTGACAGCCACAAAACCAACGGGCCAAGCACCTCTGAGCCTACGGGGAACATCGGCAAGCTGAAGCGCAGGAAGCCGTAGCCACCCATTTTCAGCAAGATCGCCGCCAGCACGACCGACCCCGCTGTGGGTGCCTGCACGTGCGCATCCGGTAGCCAGGTATGGACGGGCCACATCGGCATCTTGACCGCAAAGCTGGCGAAGAAGGCCAGCCAAAGCAGCGTCTGCATCCCGCCCACGATATCAATGCCCAGGACGCTGAACGGCTCCGACGGGAAAGTGTGGGTCAGTAGTTCGACATTGTTGGCGCCGCAGGCCCCGATGCAGGTCGTGCCCGCATCCAGATACATGGCGATCATCGCGACCAGCATCAGGACTGAGCCGAGCAGCGTATAGAGGAAGAACTTGAACGACGCATAGATGCGGTTCGCCCCGCCCCAAATGCCGATGATCAGGAACATCGGGATAAGGCCCGCCTCGAAGAAGAGGTAGAACAGAATCAGATCGAGCGCGCAGAAGACGCCGATCATCAGCGTCTCCAACACCAGAAGGGCGACCATGTAATCTTTCACCCGTGTGGTCACATCCCAGCAGGCGGCGATGACCAGAGGCATCAAAAAGGTGGTCAGCATCACGAAGAGAACCGAGATGCCATCGACGCCCATGCGGTAGGTCAGGCCCGCGATCCAGGCACGTTCTTCCACAAACTGGAAGCCGGTATCGTCGGGGTCGAAACCGGCAAGGATGAACAGCGACACAATGAAGGTGAAGGTCGTCGCGCCCAGTGCCAGCCACTTGGCGTTGCGCTGCGCGGCTTCGTCGTCACCGCGCAGGAAGATAGCCAGGATCAGCGCTGCGATAAGCGGCGTGAAGGTGACGATGGAGAGGAGATTATCCATTGAGTTTCTCTTCAGTCGAGAACACTGCAAAACCGACGACCAGAACCAGGAGGGCCGAGGTCATCGCAACGCTCCAATGCCAGATGGCCGCACCGGCCGCACCGTAGAGAATCGCACCGACGACGACGATGCCGATAGCCGCGCGTTTCCCGTTATGCGACGGCTCCCCGTCTTGGGACCGTCTGTGATCTTGTTGTTTCCAGATCCCGCAAGCGATGTCGCCGTACAGCATCACGAGGGCTCCAGCCAACAGAACAGCTCCGAGAACGATCGTCATCGTCAATTCCCCGCCCCGATGGTCGTCCAGGTAATCAAGGCGACGATCCCGATCACCATGGCGAAGGCATAGGTGAAGATGTATCCCGATTGCGCCCGGTTCAGCCATTTGGTGGCGAACGGCACGATTCCCATGGCGAGGCCGTTAATGCCACCGTCGATGATGGTGCCATCGCCCTTCTTCCAAAGAAGGCGGCCCAGGCCTTTCGCGGGACGCACGAACACGGCGTCGTAGATTTCGTCGAAGTACCACTTGTTGAGCAGGAACCCGTAGAGCGGGCCCAGGTTCTGTTGCCATTGCCTCGGCAGCCAGGTGGCCTTGATGTAGAAAAGCCAGGCCGCGCCGAAACCTAGCAACATGGCAATGAAGGGCGACACCTTGACCCAGGCGGGGACCTCATGGGCCTCATTGATGACGTTGTTGTCGTCGCCGACATAAATGGCACCCTCGCCCGGCGTCTGGGGGGCACGGGGTTCGCCATGACCATGGTCGTCATCGGCGGCATTGGCGGCGCCTATGATATGGGTGGTGATTGCGGTGTGGTCCGCGGCCTCCGAGTGGGAGATATCGAAGAACTTGTCGACCTTAGCCTGGCTGCCGAAGAAGGGCCCGTAGAACACCATGCCCGCCAGCACGGCACCCACGCCCAGCACGCCCAGCGGGATGGTCATGGTCGCTGGGCTTTCATGGGCATGTTCGTGGGTGTGCTTGTCGCCCCTCGGCGTGCCGTAGAAGGTCAGAAACATGAGCCGCCAGCTGTAGAAGCTGGTGAACATGGCGGCGACGACCAGGGCCCAGAACGCGCCGGTATTGCCGACATAGGCGACCTCGATGATCGCGTCCTTCGACACGAAACCCGCGAAGCCCACGGGGAACCCGATATAAAGAAGTGGGATGCCAACGCCAGTGATGGCCAGTGTGCCGATCATCATAGCCCAGAACGTGTAGGGGATTTTGTCCTTCAACCCGCCATAGTTCCGCATGTCCTGTTCGTGGTGCATGGCGTGGATGACGGAGCCTGCGCCAAGGAACAGCATCGCCTTGAAGAACGCGTGGGTCAGCAAGTGGAACATGGCCACCGAATAGGCGCCCAGGCCCGCAGCCACGAACATGTAGCCAAGCTGCGAACAGGTGGAATAGGCGATGACGCGCTTGATATCGTTCTGCACCAACCCGACCGTCGCCGCGAAGAAGGCGGTGGCCGCCCCCAGGACAACGACGAAGGCCATGGCGGTATCGGCGAATTCCATGATGGGCGACATGCGACAGACGAGGAACACACCCGCCGTGACCATGGTGGCGGCGTGGATCAGGGCGGACACCGGGGTCGGCCCCTCCATTGCGTCGGGCAGCCAGGTGTGCAGGCCCAGTTGCGCCGACTTGCCCATGGCGCCCACGAACAACAGGAAGGCGATCAGGTTTGCCGCGTTCCAATCCGTCCAGAGGAAGCGGATGGTGGTCTCGGCGATCTCGGGGGCAAGCGCGAAGATCGTCTCAAACTGAATGGAATCGGTGACGTAGAAGATGGCGAAGATGGCCAGAAGGAAGCCGAAATCGCCCACGCGGTTGACGATGAAGGCCTTCATGGCCGCCGAACCCGCGCTCGGCTTGCGCCAATAGAACCCGATCAGAAGGTAGGACGCGACGCCCACGCCTTCCCACCCGAAGAACAGTTGCAGCAGGTTGTCGGCGGTCACCAGCATCAGCATGGCGAAGGTGAAGAACGACAGATAGGCGAAGAAACGGGGCTTGTAGACCTCACCCTCGCGCCATTGCGGGTCGTGGTCCATGTAGCCGAAGCTGTAGAGGTGGACGAGCGCCGACACCGTGGTGATCACGATCAGCATGGTCGCCGTCAGCCTATCCATGCGGATGGCCCAATCGGCCACCAGCCCGCCAGATTCCACCCAAGTGAACAGCGGGATCGAGTTTTCCGGGAAGTTGCCCAGCAGAAAGACCAGCCAGGACAAGAATGCCGACAGAAACAAAAGCGCCGTGGAGGTCACCATGGCGGGCTTTTCGCCAATGAACTTCCAGCCAAAGCCGCAGACAAGGGCGCCAACCAGCGGGGCGAAGAGGAGGATGGTTTCCATCACCTTATCCCTTCATCACATTGACGTCTTCGACGTCGATGGTGCCCCGGTTGCGGAAGAAACAGACCAGGATGGCAAGGCCGATGGCCGCTTCGGCGGCGGCGACGGTCAGGACGAACAGGGTGAAGACTTGACCTGTCAGGTCACCCAAGAAACCCGAAAAAGCGACGAAGTTGATGTTCACCGCCAGCAGCATGAGCTCGATCGACATCAGGATGATGATGACGTTCTTCCGATTCAGGAAGATCCCGAAGATACCGATGACGAACAGGGCCGCCGCTACGGTAAGATAGTGTTCTAGTCCGATCATTCGGTCGTTCCTTCGGGCGTCTGGCGCCCTGTCGTGTCATGCGGCGTCATGCGCCGCTTGGGGCGTCAGTTCAATGCGAATTGCTCCAACGCGCCGCGCGCATCGGGATACGCGGCAGCGCAGGCACAGGATTCTTTCGTTTGGTCTTCCAGGCGGGTGTCGGGGCTGATGCGGGCCAATTCTTCGGCCAGGTCATTGAGCGAGTAGAAGGCGGGTGACCGGCGCAAGTGGCGGTCAAAGACTTCGAGGCCGTCATCGCGGCGGTCGAATTGACGGTCGCGGATATATTCCTCGCGCAGTCGGCTGACGACCACACGTTGGGCCTGGCAATCGGCCACGTGTAGGTCGGTATAGACGCCCTCCTGGCTCCACCATTCGATCCAGGAGACCCAGCCTTGGCCGATATCCTGATGCCGCGCTTCACCACCATGGGACACATGGGTGATGCGCGTGCACTCGGCCAAGTCCAGCGCGACGGCGGGGCCGGTGGTGGCGAGGAGGAGGAGGGCGGTGCGGATCATCTGAGGAACGGGTCGTTTCTTTCTGTCGGTTAGCGGAGGACGATCGCACCGGGGTTGAGCCCGAAGGCCACGAACTGGACGCTTTGTGCGGCGCGCATCACAGCCCCTGCCCCGGTTTGACGTCGTGGACCTCCATCGCCTCAGCCGGGTCGCGCCACATCTGGTGGAGCACGTTCTGGCGCTTCACATCCTTGCGGTGGCGCAGGGTCAGGGCGATGGCGCCGATCATGGCGACCAGCAGGATCAGGCCAGACAGTTGGAATTGCAGGAAATACTCGTCGTAGAGGACAAGGCCCAGCGCGGTGGTGTTGAGTTCGGCGGGCGGCGGAAGGGTGGCGAGACTTTCGGCCATCTCGACCCCGTCGGCAGCATCCCAGACGCCGTAAGCGATCACGAGTTGCATCAGCAGGACCACCCCGATCAGCCCAGCCAGCGGCACGTAGCGGGCCATTTCGGCCTTCAACTCGGCGAAGTCGACGTCGAGCATCATGACCACGAACAGGAACAGCACTGCGACCGCGCCCACATAAACAATGACCAGCAGCATCGCGACAAACTCGGCCCCGATCAGCACGAACAACCCAGCCGTGGACAGAAATGTCAGGATCAGCCAGAGGACCGAATGAACGGGGTTGCGGCTGACGACGGTCATCAGGCCGCCGGTCACGGTCAGGACCGCGAATAGGTAGAAGGCGAAATCCAGGACGGTCATTCCGTTTCCTCCAACGCTTCGGTGGCAAGCTCCATCGCCTTGTTCATGGCGGGCAAGCCCCCGAACAGGCCCATCAGACCGATGGTTTCCGCGACTTCCTGCTTCGTGGCGCCCTGGGCCGCAGCCTGGCGGACGGTCATACGGACCTGCGCTTCGGCCTGGGCGCCCAACATTGTCAGGCCCGCCAAGGTGAGCAACATCTTGGTCTTCGCGTCGAGTCCTTCGGGGTTGAGCCCCTTACCCGCGAATTGCTCCATCACCTCGGGCGGCATGGTGGGCCAGAGCTTCTCAAAGCCCTGAGGCGTGAAGCTTTCCAACGCGGGGTTCATGGCCTTGGCCATGTCCTGCATCTGGGTCATCCAGGCGGCGAAGGGGTTGGCGGGGTCGGTCATCTGTAGGGTGCGTCCAGCTCGATATTCTTCGCGATGAGCGCTTCCCAGCGTTCCCCGTTCTCGAGGAGTTTTTCCTTGTCGTAGAATAACTCTTCCCGGGTTTCCGTCGCGAATTCGAAGTTCGGCCCTTCGACGATGGCATCAACGGGGCATGCTTCCTGGCAGAAGCCGCAATAGATGCATTTCGTCATGTCGATGTCGTAGCGCGTCGTCCGGCGGCTGCCGTCGTCGCGCGGCTCGGCGTCGATGGTGATGGCCTGAGCGGGGCAGATCGCTTCGCAAAGCTTGCAAGCGATGCAGCGTTCTTCGCCATTGGCATAGCGACGCAGCGCATGTTCCCCGCGGAAACGCGGGCTGAGCGGGCCCTTTTCGTGCGGATAGTTCACCGTGGCCTTGGGACGGAAGAAGTACTTCAGGCCCAAGGCCAGGCCCTGGAACATATCCTGGAGCAGGAAGTACTTGGCGGACCGGGTCCAGTCGATCTGGGTCATGTCTCGAACGCTCCTAACTCACTTTCTGACACGGCCCAGTTCGACAACTTCTCCGGAACCCCAAGATCGCGAAACTTCGCGCCGTCCCATGCCCTGTGGCAGTGCCCGTAATTTATTGCATCGAGGGCTGCATGCTCTGTCGGAAACCAAAAGAGTAACCCCCGCGTCGATAGTCCCTCTGGAACGAGTACGTCGGGTTTCTTCTGAATTAGCCAGAAACCTTCACGATCATCGCCAGCGCGCCGGATCTCTAGGCTCACTTCAGAGTTTTCGAAACTGTACACCTGACGTGCCATCACTGCACCACCGCCGCAACCTCGGGCCACCGCGCCCAGAAGCCCCCGAACACTTCGAACTTGGCAAGGAACGCCACCAGCACAACCCAGCCCAGCGAGAACGGCAGGAACACCTTCCAGCCGAGACGCATAAGTTGGTCATAGCGGTAGCGCGGCACCACGGCCTTCACCATGGCGAAGAGAAAGAAGAAGAACGCCATCTTGGCGACCATCCAGAATGGCCCATCTGGCAGGAACGGCACAGGGGACAGCCAGCCGCCGAAGAACAGCAGCGACATCAGTGCGCACATCAGGAAGATGGCGATGTATTCGCCCGCCATGAACAGCAGGAAGGGGGTCGAGGAGTACTCGACCTGGTAGCCTGCCACCAGTTCCGATTCCGCTTCGGGCAGGTCGAAGGGCGGGCGGTTGGTTTCGGCCAAGGCACTGATGAAGAACAGGAAGACCATGGGCAGATGTGGCAGCCAATACCAATTGAAGAAGCCGAGCGGGCCGTCTTGCGCCGCGACGATATCGCCGAAGTTGAGCGAACCGGTGGACAGGATCACGCCAATGATGATGAGGCCGATGGAGACCTCGTAGCTGATCATCTGCGCTGCCGACCGGAGCGAGCCGAGGAACGGGTACTTCGAGTTGGACGCCCAGCCGCCCATGATCACGCCGTAGACCTCAAGCGAGGACACCGCGAAGACATAGAGGATGGCCACGTTGATATCGGCCAGAACCCAGCCCTCGTTGAACGGGATCACCGCCCAGGCGATCAGCGCCAGCACGAAGGATGTCAGCGGCGCCAGCATGAAGACGGCGCGGTCGGCGCCGGCGGGCACGACAATTTCCTTGACCACGTATTTCAGCGCATCGGCCACCGTTTGCAGCAGTCCGAAGACGCCCACGACGTTCGGGCCCTTGCGCATCTGCACCGCGGCCCAGATCTTGCGGTCGCCATAGACGAGAAACAGCAGCGAAATCATCACGAAGGCGACGACTGCCAGAACTTGCACCAATATCGTCAGGCCGATACCCGCCGGAGTTGCCAGGAACTCTGCCATTACGTCGTCCTCATACGGTCGGTATGCCCTTGGCTCGGCAGTCCGCGACCGCCAATTCGGCATCTATCGTTCTCAGCCCACGGGGGACTGCCGGCGAGATGGTGTAAACCGCATCTCCCTGCCAAAGGCCACCCTCTTCCACCACGTTTGTCCGTACCTGTCGCGCGAAGCCATAGCCCCGGATAAGGGTATATTGCGCCACCGCACAATCCGCGTAGTCGAGCACGTCCTGAATGTCGCGCGCACCGCGCATGGTGACCACCAAGTTGACCAAGTCGTCCGCCAGAAGTCGCGTTTCGACGCCCTGGTAGTCGGGGCGAAAGACTTGGACGTCCGGCACCTCGGACGGCTGGCATGCCGCCAGCCCCATCAGCGCCAGAGGGGTCAGGCGCCATGGGTCCATCACTCAGCGGCAATGGGTTGGTCTGCGCGGGCGCGCGCCAGTTGTGAAAGCTCCGCCATGAGTTCAGAGGCGCGTGCCACAGGGTTGGTCAGGTAGAAGTCGCTGAAAGCCGTGCCGAAGGCACCATCCCCCAATGGCGGCACTTCGCCCAGCGGTTGGACCTTGTTTTGCGGCACTTGGTCGATTTCCGCCAGTTCCGGCGCGGCTTCAATCAGGGCGCGGCGCAATTGGGGCAGGCTGTCGAAGGGCAACTGGTGCCCCAGTTCAGCGGAAAGCGCGCGCAGGATGGCCCAGTTTTCCTTGGCTTCGCCCGGGGCGAACCCGGCCCGCAGGGCCAGTTGCGGGCGGCCTTCGGTATTCACGAAAAGGCCTTGTTCTTCCGTCCAGGCCGCACCCGGCAAGATCACGTCTGCGCGGTGCGCGCCCCTGTCACCATGGCTGCCCTGATAGATAACAACGGGCCCGGCGGGAATGTCGATTTCATCGGCGCCCAGGTTGTAGATCACATCCGCCGATAGCGCCTGTGCGATGCCGCCATCGCAGGTGGCGCCCGCATCCATGGCGCCGACACGGCCCGCGGCCGTATGCAGTATTAGAAGGCCCGCGCCCGCGTCGTCGGCCATGGCACGGCAGGTGGCCAACACGGCGGCCCCGTCTTCGCCACGCAACGCGGCTTGGCCGACGATCATGACGCCGGGCTCATCGCGCCTGTCGGAATGATCCATGGCCGCGATATCGGCCAGGGTCGCGCGGTCGGTGCCTAGATGGATGTAGTCATAGGTCAGGTCCACCGCTTCCCCCAGAAGCGCAACGGTGGCGCCGCGCAGCCAAGCCTTGCGGATGCGGGCGTTAAGCACAGGCGCCTCAGTGGCTGGGTCGGTCCCGATCAAGAAGACACGCTTGGCGCTGTCGATATCTTCGATGGCAGCCGTGCCCACATAGCCCGCCCTGTCGGCAGGCGGCAGGGCCGCGCCATCGGTGCGGCATTCGGTGACACCGCCCATGGAATCCATCAGCTTGCGCAGGGCAAAGGCAGCTTCCGTTGGGGCCAGATCGCCCACAAGCCCGGCGACTGAGCCGCCCTTCATCGCTTTGGCGGCGGCGGCAAGCGCTTCGGGCCAGGTGGCGGGGCGCAGCTTGCCGTTTTCGCGGATATAGGGCTTGTCGAGCCGCTGGCGGCGCAGGCCATCCCAGACGAAACGGGTCTTGTCGCTGATCCATTCCTCATTGGTGCCGTCGTGATTGCGCGGCAGGATGCGCATCACTTCACGACCCTTGGTATCCACGCGGATGGAGGCGCCTTGCGCATCCATGACATCGACTGTTTCGGTTTTCGTCAACTCCCACGGACGGGCCGTGAAGGCGTAGGGCTTCGACACCAGCGCGCCCACGGGGCACAGGTCGATGATGTTGCCCTGCATGTTCGATTTCAGCGTCTCGCCCAGATAGGAGGTGATTTCGCTGTCTTCGCCGCGCCCGGTCTGCCCCATCTGGGTGATGCCCGCCACCTCGGTGGTGAATCGCACGCAACGGGTGCAGGAAATGCAGCGCGTCATGTGGGTTTCGACCAGCGGACCCAGATCGAGGTCGACGGCCGCGCGCTTGGGTTCCCGAAAGCGGGAAAAGTCGACGCCGTAGGCCATGGCCTGATCTTGCAGATCGCATTCGCCGCCCTGATCGCAGATCGGACAATCAAGCGGGTGGTTGATGAGGAGGAATTCCATCACGCCTTCTCGGGCCTTCTTGACCATGGGCGAGTTCGTCTTGACCTGCGGCGGCTGGCCTTCGGGACCGGGGCGCAAATCTTTCACCTGCATCGCGCAGGATGCAGCGGGCTTGGGCGGGCCACCAACGACCTCCACCAGGCACATCCGGCAATTACCCGCGATGCTGAGGCGTTCGTGATAGCAGAAACGCGGAATTTCGATCCCGGCCTCTTCGCAGGCCTGGATCAGGGTCATTTCAGCGGGGACATCCACTTCCGTCCCATCGATGACGATTTTCTTCAGGTCGCCCATGGTGTTCTTCCTTCAGCGTACGACGCAGGCACCGGTGAGGGTCAGGCTGCCCCCAGCATCCAGCGCGATCTGGTCAGTCTCTCGGTCCGGTCCGTCGACCCATACGATCTGTGAGCCGCCGAAGCGGCGCAGGCAATATTCCACCGCGCGCAGGCGCGCGGCCTCAAGTGCGGCGGGCAAGGCGCGGTCTGCGCCGCCGGTATTCGTCACGAAGCCCCGGTCGTCAGAGGTTATCGACGTGATCCGGGTGCGAAACCGAACGCCGCTGATTTGCGACTGCGACGCACCCGGTGTGATCCCCTGAAGTGGCGAAGTCACCGCAGAACCGACGTTGCGTATCGTGGCACAGCCAGAAAGCATGCAGGCGATAACCAGCACGAGCGTAACGGTTTTCATCCCTCAACCTCCACAAGCAGGCGACCAATCCCCGTCCCATCGGCGATTTCCCGACGTCCGGCGGCGCAAACCTGCGCTTCGGGCGCGCCATCGGCTAGGTCGTGACGCGCGAGGAAGGCTGACTGCAAATCGGCAATGGCCCCGGACGGATCGGCCATCCGCTCAGCGATATTGTCGGGCAGGAAGCCGTCCTCACCAAGCTGTTCCAGCACATCTTCGCTGAGCCTCGTCATCGCGATGGGGTCCACAGACAACGTCGTACATGACACAGCCAAGGCCTGAGCCGTGGATGACTCCATTGATGCGGTGACGAAATACTCAGGCGCCGGAACCTGTTCGGCGACGACCGGCAAGGCCGATATCAGAAGGGCGGCCACGGCTTTCATGGTTGCAGAGCACTCCGCATGGCCATGGAATAGATGAAGTTCCGCAGAAATTCCTCGGTCTCAAGGCGGCCATCCCGGTTCACATCCGACCTGTCGCGCGACACCAGGATGCCTTCGCGATGTTCTTCAGCGCTGACGACGCCGTCTTTGTCGGCGTCCATTATGTCGTGAACCAAGGCGATGACGGCCATATAGGCCTGTTCGCGACCCCGGAAAGCAGCGATATCGCCCATGCCGAATTCCCAGGTCTGCAATTCCGAAACGGAGACGTCACCCGACCCATCGGCGTCGAGCGACACGAAGACCTGATCGCTGAAGGCCACCATCTCGGCCGCTGAAATCTCACCATCCCGATCGGCATCCATGGAGACCGCGAAGTTCTGAGCAAGGGCGCGGGCGGCATCCGGCTCGGACGGGACCGTTTGGGCCAAAGCCGGCCAGGCAGCAGCAAGCGCGAGGCTAAGGATCGCGGCACGCTTCATAGCGAAAAGGCCCCCACTAGACCCATCAAACCCAAGGCCAGCACGCAGATCATGCCCACCGACCAGATGGCAGAGCGAAGCGCCTGGATCTCCGTCCCGATATGGACGGCAGCAACAGCGATGCGCGAGACCAGAAAGATGCTGGCAAACAGGTTCACCCAAAAGGGTGATGCCCCAACGAGGATGGCAGCAAGCGTCACCGCGATGAAGGGGCCCGTTGTCTCGATTGCGTTTCGAAAGGCACGGTCACGGCGATAGAACGGGTCCGAATAGTCGCGCACCGGCATCCCGCTATCGGTCTTGGCAAGGGGCGTGCCCACAACCGACAGGACGGCCAGGACCACCATCATCAGCCCCCAGCCCGCCAGCGAGGCCAGGGCGTGGGAATAGGCGGCCAGGTCCGTCATTCCGCGGCCACCGGCGCGGCTTTGCGGGGGCGCTTGTGCTTGATGCGATCTTCGATGTCATCGCGGAAATGGCGGATGAGGCCTTGAATGGGCCAGGCGGCAGCATCGCCGAGCGCGCAGATCGTATGGCCTTCAACCTGCTTCGTCACGTCGAGCAGCATGTCGATTTCCTCGACCTCGGCTTCGCCGCGGACAAGCCTGTCCATCACGCGCATCATCCAGCCCGTGCCTTCGCGGCAAGGGGTGCACTGGCCGCAGCTTTCGTGCTTGTAGAAAGCCGCGAGCCGCCAGATCGCCTTGATCACGTCGGTCGAATTATCCATGACGATCACGGCCGCCGTACCCAAACCGGATTTCTGTTCGCGCAGATAGTCGAAATCCATGATGGCTTCGCGCATGTCCTTGCCTGGGATCATCGGCACGGACGACCCGCCGGGGATTACCGCCTTGAGATTGTCCCAGCCGCCGCGGATGCCGCCGCAATGGGTCTCGATCAGCTCCTCGAAGGTGATCGACATGGCCTCCTCGACCACGCAGGGCTTGTTGACGTGGCCCGAGATGGCAAAAAGCTTTGTGCCCGCATTGTTGGGCCGCCCAAAGCCCGCGAACCATTCAGCGCCACGGCGCAGGATGGTGGGCACGACGGCGATGCTTTCGACGTTGTTGACAGTGGTGGGGCAGCCATAAAGCCCCGCACCCGCCGGGAAGGGCGGCTTCATGCGGGGCATGCCCTTCTTGCCCTCCAGGCTTTCGATCAGGGCGGTTTCTTCGCCACAGATATAAGCGCCCGCGCCGTGGGTCAGGTAGAGGTCGAAATCCCAACCCGATTTCGCGGCATTCTTGCCGAGCAGACCCGCGTCATAGGCTTCGTCGATGGCGTTCTGGAGCGCTTCCTTTTCGCGGATGTACTCACCACGGATGTAAATGTAGCAAGCATGGGCCCCCATGGCGAAGGATGCGATCAGGCAACCTTCGATCAGGGTATGCGGATCGTGGCGCATGATTTCCCGGTCCTTGCAGGTCCCGGGTTCGGATTCGTCGGCATTCACCACCAGATAGGCAGGCCGACCGTCGCTTTCCTTGGGCATGAAAGACCATTTGAGGCCGGTCGGGAAACCCGCACCCCCGCGCCCGCGCAGACCCGAGGCCTTCATGATGTCAACAATCTTGTCGCGGCCCAGCGCGATCAGGTCCTTGGTCCCGTCCCAGTGCCCGCGGGCCTGGGCGCCTTTGAGGCTGCGGTCATGCATGCCGTAGATATTCGTGAAGATCCGGTCCTGATCTTGCAACATTCCGCTTACTCCTTCTCGCGGCGCATGCGCCACACGCCCACCACGATGATCAGGGCCCAGGCCAGCGCCGCCAGCGCAACCAAATCCACCAAGGCGACCCAACGCACCGGCAGCCCCAGATACGCCCCAAGGGCTTGAACGATCACCCAGATGGCGAAGGTTCCAATGATCACAATCGACGCCGTTCTCTGGCGTTTTGCAATCAGCATATCACGCGCTGAGGGCCCGGTCATTTCGGGCCCTCTTCAACAGGTCAGGGATGGCCGCGTCAAGCGACGCGAGGGGGTGGCGTCAATAGACCCCACCCTTATCCACCTTCTTGGAAAAATCCGTGTCGCCACCTGCGGCCAGAAGCTTGGCCTGGTCGACCCAATCATCGCGGCTGACACGGCCCTTGAAGCCTTGCAGATTGTCATCGACCCACGCGACCTCCGCTGGGGTCCAAGCGGCGATCTGGTCGAAATGGTAGAAGCCCAGTTCGTTACAGAGCTTTTCGAGTTTCGGGCCCACACCTTTGATCTTCTTGAGGTCATCGCCCTTACCGTTCCGCGCCTTGTCGAGCGTTGCGGGTTTGGTGCCTTCACCCGGCGCCGCGGCCGCTGGGGTTGGGGCAGATTCGGCCTTCGGGGCCGGCGTCGGGGCAGGTTCGGGCGCGGGCTTAGGCTTGGACGCTGCTTCGACCTTGGAAGCAGGCGCTGGCGCCGCAGCGGCAGCAGCGGCGGGGGCCGCGCCAGTCACCAGAGGCACATTCCCTTCGGGTGCGCCGGGGATCTTGTTTACCTTGGGGTCGTTGAGCGGCACTTCCCCCTTTGTATCAGAAATCATCGAATGCGGGATCTCGCTTCGATGGGGGGACGGCTTGTTGACGTTGCGCGGACGCATCAGATCGGACGGCTCGCGTGGGGTGGGCGCATCGCTGGTCTGACCCTCACCAGCCGCCTTGATGTCTTCAGTGGCAGGCTTTCTGACCCGGCCCACTGTCAGCAGCAGCAAGACGACCAGGACGGCAGCGACAATGAAGCCTGCGAATACGGCCTGCAAGAATGTCCAGCCCGCCAGGGCAAGCAGCAATGCGAACGTACCAGCACCCGCCAATGCGCCGATGCCGCAGCAAATGGCCGCACTTTCCAACGCGCCGACCGGATGTATCGTGGTGTTACCTTGGTATCTGTCCATGATGGTGCTCCCCAGATCCGTGGGGAACCCAAATCAATAGACGTCCCCCTTCCTGACGCGGGCAGAAAACGCGGTCTCGCCGCCTTGGGCAAGCAGTTTAGCTTGTTTTCGCCATTCATCGCGCGTGACGCGGCCCTTGAAGCCTTCCAGATTGCTGTCGACCCAAGCCACTTCGTCGTCCGTCCAGGTAGCGATCTGGTCGAAATGGTAGAAGCCCAGATCGTTGCAAAGCACCTCAAGCTTTGGACCGATGCCCTTTATCTGCTTGAGATCGTCCGCTTTTCCGTCCCGTGGCGCGTCAAGCGCTTCGGGCTTCTTGGCATTGGCAGGCGTCGCGGCGGCGGCGGAAGGGGTCGCGGCGGCGGAGTCCGGTGCGACCGAATCGGCCTCTGGCCGCGCCTTGGCCGTCGCGTCCGAGCCGCGCACATTCGCGTGACCGTCCGAGCTGTCGCCCCGCGCCCGGGGCGCGTCCGCGTCGCCGGGCAATCGGCCCGCTTGCGCGCCATCCGGTCCAGCAGGTGGCAGATGCGGGTCGCGCTTTGCCTTTGTCGCATCTGCATCGGCAGCGTCTGCCCCTTGCCACGGCGCGCGGAGCGGGACCTCGGTGCCGTCGATCCGCTTGAGCGTGTCGCCAATATCAGTCGCCAGCGTAACTGACGCGTTGGAGGCATGGTCGGGCGTAGTGGCATAATCGGCCAGCGACGTCACCCCGCCCTCCGGCTCAGAGGCCCAACGACCGTTTTGCGGGCCCGGGGTCGGCACGTCGCCCTTGCGCATCCGCTCCAACAAGTCAGCGAAAGTCTCAGGCGTCAGGTCTTCGTAATAATCCTTGCCGATCTGCGCCATGGGCGCGTTTGAACAGGCACCCAGGCACTCGACCTCCTCCCAAGACAGTTGCCCATCTTCCGAAATCTCATGGGGCCGCGCCGCGATCTTCTCTTTGCAGACCGCGACCAAATCCTCGGACCCGCGCAGCATGCAAGGGGTCGTGCCGCAGATCTGGATGTGGGCGGCTTTGCCCACCGGCTGAAGCTGGAACATGAAGTAGAAGGTCGCCACTTCCAGCGCCCGGATATAGGCGAGGCCCAGCATCTCGGCCACATGTTCGATGGCGGGGCGGCTCAGCCACCCCTCCTGTTCCTGCGCGCGCCAGAGCAAGGGAATGATCGCCGAGGCCTGCCGGCCCTCGGGAAACTTTGTCATCTGCGCCTCGGCCCAGGCCTGGTTGGCGGGGGTGAAGGCGAAGGTCTCAGGTTGGGTTGGGTGGAGGCGGCGGAGCATTAGGTGATTTCTCTCGAATTCGTCAGCAAGGAACGGCACTCAGACCGAAAGTTGGTAAGCCGTCGGCTCAATCCCGTTGTGAAGGCATCGATGACAGTAAGGTCCTCACGCGATATCCCAAACCGAATATTTTCGGCCCCATCATCGAGTTGCAACGCCAGGTCACCGATATCGGATGGAGCACTAATCAGGAGTCTCTGCAATTCGTTTTCGTGACCAAGCCTAGCTTGGTAGATACGCTCAATCTGCTCTTCGAACATAACCGTGGCGACAAACTCTGGAAAACGATTTGCTCCCTCGACAAACGCATCCAGCTCTCTGCCCCATACAACCGCTGAAGACGACACCCCTGCACAAGCCTCCAACCTCTTTTCCAGGAGGATCGCCGTCAGGAAGTCATCTTTGGCTTGATAAAGCAGATAAGACTGCACTGCTGCTGCGATTGCTGCGGTGACTCCCACAAAAAGTGCGCCGACTTCCATGAGAACCCAAGTCGTACGCCTATCGCTCACCGATCAATCTCTCCAAACACCACGTCCAGCGTCCCAATAATCGCAGCCACGTCCGCCAGTTGGTGCCCGCGCGCCACGTGGTCCATGGCCTGCAGGTGCAGGTACCCCGGCGCGCGCAGCTTGGCGCGGTAGGGTTTGTTCGTGCCATCAGCGACCAAATACACGCCGAACTCGCCCTTGGGTGCCTCGACAGCGGCATATACTTCGCCAGCGGGGACGTGGAAGCCTTCGGTATAAAGCTTGAAGTGGTGGATGAGACTTTCCATCGACGTCTTCATGTCGCCCCGTGACGGCGGGGTGATCTTGCCACGGGCCAGGATGTCGCCCTGCCCTTCGGGTTCGCGCAGCTTCGTGATGGCCTGCTTCATGATCCGCAAGCTCTGACGCATCTCCTCCATGCGGAGGAGATAGCGATCATAGCAATCGCCGTTCTTGCCCGTGGGGATCAAAAAGTCGAACTCGTCATAGCATTCATAGGGCTGCGCGCGCCGCAGGTCCCAAGCCAGGCCCGAGCCACGGGCCATGACGCCGGAAAAACCCCAATCCATCACCTCCTGCTCGGACACGACGCCGATATCGACGTTGCGCTGCTTGAAGATTCGGTTTTCGGTCAGCAGCCCGTCGATATCGTCCAGCACAGCGGGGAAGCTGTCACACCAGGCGTCGATGTCGTCGATCAACGCGGGCGGCAGATCCTGGTGGACACCGCCGGGGCGGAAATAGGCGGCGTGCAGGCGCGCACCGCAGGCCCGCTCATAGAAAACCATGAGCTTTTCGCGCTCCTCGAAACCCCAAAGCGGCGGGGTCAGCGCGCCCACATCCATGGCCTGTGTCGTTACGTTGAGGATGTGGCTCAGGATGCGGCCGATTTCGCAGAACAGCACGCGGATCAGGCTGGCTCGGCGCGGCACCTCAACCCCGGTCAGCCGCTCGATGGCCAAACACCAGGCATGTTCCTGGTTCATCGGCGCCACGTAATCGAGCCGGTCCAGATAGGGCAGGTTCTGTAGGTAGGTGCGGCTTTCCATCAGCTTCTCGGTCCCGCGATGCAGCAGGCCGATATGGGGGTCGCAGCGTTCGACGATTTCGCCGTCCAATTCCAAAACCAAACGCAGCACGCCGTGGGCTGCCGGATGTTGGGGGCCGAAATTGATGTTGAAGTTGCGGATCTGTTGCTCGCCGGTCAGGGCGTCTTCATATCCGCGCGGATTGGGGTCGCCGTCCATCATTCGGTGCCTCCTTCAGGGGCGAACATCGCGAAGACCTCGGCCTCCGTCATCGTCTTGCGCTCGCCGGTCAGGGCGTAGTTGCCGGGCTTGCGGTCTATGAACAACTCGATCCCCAGTTCGAACTGCCCGGGGTCTTCGAAACACTGGATCGAGACATGCTGGTTCGCGCCATCCTGCGTCTGCCAGAGCAAGGAAGACCCGCATTCCTTGCAGAAGATACGCTCACCCCAGGACGATCCCTTGTAGGAGCCGGTGGGCGACCCTTCGGCGAACGTGACCGAGGTCCCGCAATCGACGGAGATATACATGCCGCCTGACCAATGGCGACACATGCCACAATGGCAGATGCCAGCCCCCATCTCGCCTTCCTGGGCAGTGAAGGTGCAGGCGCCGCACAGGCATCTTCCGGTCAGCGTTTCAGCCATTTTTCACACCTCGCGTCCCTGCCCAAAACTCGTTGGTCGGCAGTTTCCATGGGCTTTCCAAACGCAAGAAGCCCAAATGCTCCTGATAGCGGCCACGGTTCGGATCGCCTACCATCATGCAGGCCCCTCCGAGTGGGATGCCGAGATGGCCCGGACCTCTGCCCCGGTCATTCTGACCAAATCGCCGGCCAGGGCATAGGTGTCGGGCTTGTATTCGACAAAGATCTCTCGCGTCACCGCGAAATCACCGGGTCTGTCGAACGCGCCGAGCGCGATCGCCTGATCGCCCGGATCGTCATCCAGACCGTGCCAGTAGAGGTTCGCCCCGCAAATGCCGCAGAACACACGTTCTGCATGGTCGCTGGAGGGATAAGTCCGAAGCGGCGCATCTGCGTTCCAAGTCACGTCCAGGCAATTGACCGCTAGGTTGATGCCTCCGCTAATCTTGCGACAAAGACCGCAATGGCAGGCGCCTGCCTCCAGAGCCACCGGTGTGGCGGCAAAGCGGCAGGCCCCGCACAGGCATTGGCCCTCGTGCGTCACTTCGCCTCGCCCTTCTCATCCCCCGGAAGCACGTATTCCGCGCCCTCCCACGGGGACATGAAATCGAATTGCCGGTATTCCTGGGTCAGCGAGACGGGTTCATAGACGACGCGCTTTTGCACCTCGTCGTAGCGGACTTCAGTATAGCCGGTGGTGGGGAAGTCCTTGCGCAACGGATACCCGCGAAAACCGTAATCCGTCAGGATGCGCCGCAGGTCCGGGTGGCCCGAAAACAGAATGCCGAACATGTCGAAGACTTCTCGCTCGAACCAGTTGGCGGCAGGGTAGATGCCGGTGATCGAGGGGATGATTTCTTCCTCGCGCACATGGGTCTTCACCCGGATGCGCTGATTTCGGTACATCGACAGGAAGTGGTAGACGACGCAAAAGCGTCGGTCATCGCCAGGGTAATCCACGGCGGTGATGTCCACCAAGGACGCGAAGCGGCACTGCTCGTCGGATTTCAAGAACTCCATCAAAGCAGGCACGTCCGAAGGCGTGCATTCGATAGATAGCTCCCCGTGGGAAATGCTGTGACCCGAAATCAGATCGGGCTGCCGAAGCGCGATATGCGCACCCAGTTCTTCCAGTTGCTCGCTCATCGCACCAATGTCCCCGTCCGGCGGATTTTGCGCTGAAGCTGCAAAAGCCCGTAAAGCAGCGCCTCCGCCGTGGGCGGGCAGCCGGGCACGTACAGGTCCACCGGCACGATCCGGTCACACCCGCGCACCACGCTATAGCTGTAATGGTAATACCCGCCCCCATTGGCGCAGGACCCCATGGACAGTACATAACGCGGCTCGGGCATCTGGTCGTAGACTTTGCGAAGCGCGGGCGCCATCTTGTTGGTCAACGTGCCGGCTACGATCATCAGATCCGACTGGCGCGGTGAGGCGCGCGGCGCCGTCCCGAACCGTTCCATGTCGTAGCGCGGCATGGCGGTGTGCATCATCTCGACGGCGCAGCACGCAAGCCCGAACGTCATCCAATGAAGCGAGCCGGTGCGCGCCCAGTTGATGATGTCCTCTGTCGAGGTCAGCAGGAAGCCCTTGTCCTGCAATTCGCGGTTGAGAAGCTGCGTCGCATGCTCCTTATCCGCTCCGGCAGTGTTCAGTCCGGCTTGCACGCCCATGGCTCCGCTCCGCTCTGGGAATACGTCCCGACGGGGTCTGGTCCGCCGGGGGTCGGTCGCGGTGTAGCCCGCACCCCACGGGCGGTCAACGCGACGGCGACAGACTACGTCTCAAATTGCTATGATGTCAGCCCCCATGACCGCGACCGATGGTAGCCAATGAGCGAGATTTAGCTTGATAAAACTATATTTCTGGTTATTTAGAAAACATGACGGATCACAGCGCCTCTGCCCAAGCCCTTGCCGCCCTCGGACACGAGGCCCGGCTGCACATCTTCCGCTTCCTCGTGAAAGCCGGAAAAGATGGGGCGACCGTGGGCCAGATCGGCGGCCATCTGGGTATTCCCGCCTCGACCCTTGCCCACCATATGCGCAGCCTCGTCGGCGCAGGCTTGCTTGTGCAGGAACGCCAGGGCCGCGAAGTGGTCACCCGGGTCGACTTCGACCGTATGGACGGCCTGATCCAGTTCCTGACATCGGAATGCTGCACCGGAGTCGCTGAACCAAGGGACGTCGCCTGACGTTTTTTGGGCCCGATATAACCAATCTTCTAAGGATATAACGATGACGGACCTGAATCTGCCGCACCGCCCCAGCCCCCTAACCTGGCTACGCCAACACAAGGTTTGGGCCGTTATCCTTGCCATCCTTGTTGCCCTAGCGTTGGTCGACATGGGCCAGGCGCGCGAAAGCCTGGGCTTCACACTCGATGCCCTGCTCGGCACCGCGCCCTTCCTCGCGCTCTCCATCCTGATCGCCGCCTGGGCCAAAGCCACCGGCGCAGACGGCCAGATCGCCCGGGCCTTCCACGGCGCACCCATCATGGCCGTCGCCATGGCTGCGCTGGCTGGCGCCGTTTCGCCCTTCTGTTCCTGCGGGGTGATTCCCTTGATCGCGGCGCTTCTGTCCATGGGTGTGCCGTTATCGGCTGTGATGGCTTTCTGGCTGGCCTCACCGCTGATGGACCCGTCCATGTTCGTGCTGACCATGGGTGTCCTAGGCCTGCCCTTTGCCTTGGCCAAAACGGCGACGGCCTTTAGCTTGGGCCTTCTGGGTGGCTATGTGACCCACGCCTTGGGTGCGACCGGCGCGCTGCAGGACCCGCTGCGCCCCGAAATCGGTGACGGCGGCTGCGGCGGCACCGCGGCACGGCGCGTGAAACCCATCGTCTGGACGTTCTGGAGGGAAGACGCACGACGCGCGAATTTCGCCACCGAGGCCAAGAAAACTACGTTCTTCCTACTAAAATGGCTGACCTTGGCCTTCCTGCTGGAAAGCCTGATGCTGGCTTTTGTGCCCGCTGAAACCATCACCGGCCTGCTGGGCGGCGACGGGCTTGGCCCCATTGCCCTGGCCACAATCGTGGGCGTTCCGGCCTATCTTAATGGCTATGCTGCCCTGCCCTTGGTCGGCGGCCTGATTGAACAGGGAATGCAGCCCGGCGCTGGCCTCGCCTTCCTGATCGCGGGGGGCGTGACCTCCCTGCCCGCGGCCATCGCCGTCTGGGCACTGGTGCGGCCCCGGGTCTTCGGGCTCTACATCGTGATGTCCCTGGCCGGTGCGTTTGCGGCAGGGCTTCTATGGCAGACCTTCGGCTAAGGACGGCGGGTGGGCGTCACTCCCAATCGAGGGCGCCCTTCTTCCATTCATAGGCGAAGCCCACGGTCAATACGGTCAGGAAGACCATCATGGACCAGAATGCCGCATCCGACAGGCCCGCGAAGCTGACGGCCCAGGGGAACAGGAAGGCGATTTCCAGATCGAAAATGATGAACAGGATCGCCACCAGATAAAACCGCACATCGAACTTCATCCGCGCATCGTCGAAGGCGTTGAACCCGCATTCATAGGCTGAAACCTTTTCCGGGTCTGGCGCGCGCACGGCCAGGATGGCTGCGGCCAAGATAAGAACCAAGCCCAAGCCGATGGCGACCCCCAGGAAGATGAGGATGGGGAGGTATTCCATCAACATGTCGCTCATCACAGGTCTCCAACGTCCGGTCAGCCTTCGTTTAGGCAAGCGCGACGCGAAGATCAACGGCATCGCTTTCGGCGGAGGTTCGCGCCAAAACCTTTAAGAATTCGAAAGACCGCCAAAGATCGAAATATCGGTTCCTAATTTCGATGTATTGAACTTCGATGGCGTCCATCACTCACAAAACGCGCGGCCGACGGTCGCACCGCCTGCATCCCCGCCCTTCGATCACTCCGAAGGGCCTGCCGAGGTTATGACCGTGCCAGAAGACATCGAACATCAGGCGCTACTGCGGCGCCTGGTCGAAGAAGGTGAACTTCTCGACAATGTCGACGTGCAAACCGCCGACATCCGCGAATTGTTGAAGAACTTGGACCCGGTCATTCTGCGCCGCGTGCTCAAACTTCGCAGCGAACGCCAGGCCGGGGATGACCCTCAACTCACCGCGTCGGATCGTATGATCGAGGCCGTCGTGCGCGCCTGCTACTATATCGACGAACATCTTGACGGCGATCTGAGTATCGATGCCGTGGCCGGGCATGTCCATTTCAGCCCGTACCACTTCGCCCGCGGCTTCCGGGACGTGATGGGTCAGACGGTGCATGCCTATATCCTGCGGTGTCGGATCAACCGGGCCCAGACCTTGCTAACCACCACGGCGCTGCCATTGATCGAGGTGGCCTATATGACCGGTTTCAGCAGCCAGTCCCATTTCACGGTGGCGTTCCGGCGTCAGGTTGGGAAAACGCCAGGCCGATATCGTCGCGCTGGCGGCGCAAACTAAGATACAGGGCCGGTAGAACGGCCTTGCAACGGGCTTCAAAGCCCATTTCCCGCCAGAAAGGCGCCGTCAGAGCCCCTGCAAAAGTGCGGGCGACGGGTCCCCCGTGGCAGGCAACCCGACGGAGCGCTGATAAGCCTCGATCGCGCGGCGCGAATTGGGGCCGATCACCCCATCATCACCCTGGGTGTCGAAGCCCAGCGCCGTCAGTTTGCGCTGCAACTCCACGCGCTGTTCCTTGACCAATCCGAAGCGGTCGGGCGGGAACGGGGCTTGCAACGGACCCGCTCCGGCAATCCGGTCGGCAAGGTATCCCACGCCCAGCGCATAGCTGTCGGAATTGTTGTAGCGCTTGATGACGCGGAAATTTGGCCCCGTTCGGAAGGACGGCCCGCCCGCATCGGGGGTCAGATCGCCGCCCGGCGCTTCATCCGCCCAGCGCGCGCCGCGCTGCCAGCCCGCATCACGCAGATAAGCCGCCGCCGAGGCCAGCGCGTCCGAGGGGTCATCGCTCCAGATGTCGCGGCGTCCATCGCCAGTGAAGTCCACCGCCGATTGTAGGTAGCTGGTGGGAATGAACTGCGTGTGACCCATGGCGCCTGCCCAGCTTCCCACCATGCGGTCAGGCGTGGTATCGCCGGACTGCAAAATCTGTAGCGCTGCAACCAGCTGTTGTTCAAAGAAACGCCCTCGCCGACCGTCAAAGGCCAGCGTGGATGTCGCGCTGACGACGGGGATCTCACCGCGGCGGGTGCCGTAATTGCTCTCTACGCCCCAGATGGCCGCGACAATCTCAGCCGGCACGCCATAGCGCTCTTCGATAGCCCGCAACGTGGTCTGGCGCGCAGCGAAAGCGGCGCGCCCTTGCTCCACCTTCGTCTCGGAGGCGACGATGTTGAGGTAATCCTCGAACGAGCGGCGAAATTCCGTCTGGTTGCGGTCGCGCGCCACGACGCCGGGCACAAAGCCCGCGCCATCAAAGGCCGCCTCAATCACATTCTGGCGGATGCCCTGGGCCGCCGCGCGCCCTTTGAAGCCCTCGACCCAGGACGCCCAGCCCTGCGTCACCCGCGGAATCAGGTCCGGGTCTGATGGGCGCTGCGTGGGCAGGGCCGACACGGGCGGCGCTTCGGCACAAGCCGACAGCGGAAGCATGGCGAGCGATATGGAAAAGACACGACGGGTGAT
The DNA here is from genome assembly GCA_947494145.1 of uncultured Jannaschia sp. Taxonomy (GTDB): domain Bacteria; phylum Pseudomonadota; class Alphaproteobacteria; order Rhodobacterales; family Rhodobacteraceae; genus Jannaschia. Next base: position 59,934 of record CANLTZ010000017.1, read on the forward strand.
CATGGGCCTGCACGTCCTTCTGATGAGGAGATTGCGTCCGAGTCTACTCAACCCAGTCCCCACGGCAAGCACTGGCGCAGTTTGTTACGGGACCCTACCGCGCCCAGCCGGGCTTGCGCTTCTCCAAGAAGGCCCCCACGCCCTCCGCCGCTTCCGGGTCCTCCCACCTGGCAGCGAGCGCGTCGATGCTGCGTCCAATGGTCGCTTCGTCGATGGCGGGCCCGAGCGCCCGGGCCAAGCGCTTGGCATCGGCCACGGCGCCGGGCGCGCAAGCCAGATAGGGCGCAACCTCTGCCTCCACCGCCTCGTCTAGCGCCTCGGGCCGAACCAACTTGGACAGAACCCCAAGCTCCGCCGCCTCAGCAGCCCCGAAGCGCCGCGACGACATGAAGACGCGCCGCGCCCGCCCCTCCCCCAGCCGGGCGATCACATAGGGCCCGATGGTCGCGGGGATCAGGCCCAGCCGGGTTTCCGTCAGCCCAAACAGCGCCTGCTCGACCCCCACGGCCACGTCGCAGACACAGCAAAGCCCCACGCCACCGCCAAACGCATTGCCCTGCACGCGTCCGATCAGAGGCACCGGCATCGTGTTCAGCGCCTGAAGCATCCCCGCAAGCCTGCGCCCCTCAACGGCGTGGGTCTCAGCTGGCGCCCCGAATTGCGCTTGCATCCAGCGCAGATCACCGCCCGCGCAGAACGATTTCCCCGCCCCCGTCAGCACCACCACGCGGGCATCCGGCGCCTGGGCGAAGGCGGTCAATTCGTCCATCATCTGCGCCGACATCGCGTTATGCGTCTGTGGCAGGTTCAGCGTGACCGTGGCCACACCGCGCCCATCACGCGCCACCTGGATCGTCTCGGTCATTCGCCCTCCATCCCTGGCACCGCGCGTCCGGCGCGCAGCCAATCCTCATGTATCCAAACCATCCGGTCGCAGAACCACAGCTTCGGCAGCATCGTCAGCGCCGCACCAAAGACCACGCCTTCCCACCAAAGCACCGCCAGCCCCCAGACCGTAACCACCGCGCCGGGCACGCTGGCCCAGGTCAAGGCATTGCCCGCCAGACGGTGATCGGTGGGCAGGTCTGCGCGATGTTCGATCCAGATACGCTCCCCCAAGACGGCCCGGCTCATCCAGGCATCATAGTGGTTCGGCGCGCGAAAGGCGCGCGGGTTCAGCCATATCCACGCCAGCGCCAGGGCCACAGGTATAAGCGCCCACCAACCCAGCCAAACCCGGCTCCAGACCGCCAGCAGAAGGGGCGGCAACCCTGTCAGCAACCGGGTCCAGCCCGACCAAGGATTGGCATGACGCCGCCACGCGGCATCATTCATCCCCATCAAGCGCTCGGCCGCCCGAAACGGGTCGACGCGGCTCAATTCAACCGGTCCCGGGGAATGTAAGGCATGGGGGGCGATGGCGGGTCCCGGTCATCTTCACCCACGGCATCTGCCAAGGCGGCCCGCAGGTCGGACAGCGCCAGCAACCAGACCGAAGCGCGCCCGTCCACCGACCACTCCGCCGCGTTTTCCATCTGGAAATAGAGCAGGTCCAGAACGACACGCTCCCTCGGGTCGCCAGCGGGCAGGTTGCGCCATGTCTCCATGTCGAGCTCGGCGATGCCAGACCGCATCGAGGACAGATCTTCGGGCAAAAGGCTGGCGATCCAGATGAAATCCGATGTGTTGAGGTCTTCGTCGGCGTCACGCTCTAACGTCGCGGTCTCCATCCTGATCCGCGTGGTGCCTTTGCGAGCCAGGGGCGCGGGCGTCACGGAGGTATCTTCGCGCATGATGAACCAAATAAACCATGACGTTGCCGCCAGAACGCCCACGGCCAGCGCCAAGGCCAGCACTTCACCGAGCCCCGCCCAAATAGCCAGAAAACGAAGGCCCAGCACGGCCCCCATCAGCGCCGCCGGGATGACCAACAAGAAGAAGAGGCCAAGCAGAGTATCGCCCGCACCCTTATCCGCCATCGCGCATTCCCTTTGCCATCATGCCTGCCGCCGCCACGGCGCCCGCATCCAGCCCCGTCTCGTAACCCGCTGCCGTCAGATGGGCCAGCAACGCCTCGGTGGCCACATTGCCCGACGCGCCGGGCGCATAGGGGCAGCCGCCCAAACCGCCCACCGCAGCGTCGAAGACGCGCACCCCCCGGGCCAAGGCCACGTCCACGTTTTCCAAGGCACGGCCTGACGTATCGTGGAAATGTCCCGCCAATTGCGCCGCCTCCATCTCGCCCGTCACGATGGCCAGCATGGCGTCGACGGCGTCGGGCGTGCCGCGCCCGATCGTATCGCCAAGACTGACCTCGTAGCAGCCGAACTCCCGCAAGGCCGCAACCACGCGTGCCACATCACTGGGCGCCACGGCGCCGTCAAAGGGGCAATCCGTCACGCAGGATACATAGCCCCGCACAGGCATCCCATCCGCCTTCGCAGCATCCACTACGGGGCCAAACCGCGCCAGGCTTTCGGCAATGGTGGCGTTTAGATTGGCCTTCGAAAATCCCTCCGACGCGCTGGCGAAGATCGCCACTTCGTCGGCCTGGGCCGCCCGCGCGCCCTCACAGCCGCGCAGATTGGGCGTCAGCGCCGCATAGCGCACGCCCGGCGCGCGGCGGATGCCCGCCAAGACGTCGGCCCCGTCCGCCATTTGCGGCACCCATTTGGGCGACACGAATGACGCCACCTCGATCCGCCGAAACCCGGCAGCGGACAGCGCATCCACCAACGCGATTTTCTCGGCGGCGGGGATCATCCGCGCCTCGTTCTGGAGGCCGTCGCGCGGGCTCACTTCGAAAATCTCAGCCCGCTGGGACATCATAGAACTCCTGCCCGTAGATCCCCGCATGACTGTCGGACGCCACCCAGCCCGGTCGCGCCGTGCAGCGGTCCAGCCAGGCCGCCATCTTTGGCCGGTCCCCCACCTTGTGGAAATGCCGCGCCATGGCGGTGGCCTGCGCCACGCAGATATCCGCCGCAGAAAAATCGGCCAGCAGCCAATCATTATCCAGCCGCGCCTCGATGGCGTCGAAGCATTTGCCTACGCGCGCGGCCTCCAACTTCATCACCGTGGGGGACCGCATCCAGTCTTCGCGCAGCGCCACATGTTGTTGGGTCAGCGCCGCAGCATGCTGGCTGATCGTTTCCGCGAAATGCACCCAGATCAGCCAATCCGCGCGTTCGCCATGGCCTGGCGCACGTCCAAGCCCAGCCTCGGGAAAGCGTTCACAAAGGTATTCCGCGATGGCGCCCGTCTCCCACAGGCTGCGTCCGTCGATTTCCAGCGCAGGCACCCGCCCCGCCGGGTTCAACGCCAGGAAATCCGCGCTGCGCAGGGTTTTGTCGAAAGGCCAGACCCGCAGTTCGAACTCTACCCCCAACTCATGAAGCAGCCAAAGCACCCGTTGCGACCGGCTTTGCGGCACATGATGCAGTACGATATCGGCCATCTTCCCCTCCCCCGTCACTCTTCCTCCAACCGGACCAGCGCGGCACCGGCTTCCACCTGGTCGCCCGCTCGGACAAGCACCTCTGCCACCGTGCCGTCACGGGCGGCGACCAGCGTGTGTTCCATCTTCATGGCCTCCAACACCGCCATGGCCGCCCCTTCCGCCACCGCTTGCCCCGCTTGCACATGGACGGCTTTCACGAGACCCGGCATCGGCGCCTCAATGGTGCCCGCCGCGACACCCGCTGCTGCATCCACGGCCAGCGGGTCCGGCACGTCTAAGGAATACGCATTGCCCCAGAAGACGTGGACGGCCCCGTCGCCCCGCGCGATTTCAGCCCCCACCGGCGCGCCGTCGATACGCCAGCCCGGACCGCGCGCGACGTCGTGGACGACGTCGCCAATGGTCACGCGGAACTGCCCCGCACCCAAGGCCTCGACCCGGGCTGTGATCTCCTCCCCCTTCCAGACCAAGGGCTGCGTCCAGCCAAGCGGCGCCCAAAGATGCAACCCCTCCTGCCACTGCGCCTTGTCCAGGCCCAACGCGCCAAGGGCGGCAAGCGCCCGCGTGCGCGAACACGGCACCGGCACGGCAACCAAGGCGTCCAGGTTGCGGTCGATCAGCCCGGTATCCACCTCGCCCGCCGCGAAGCCTTCATGCGTCGCCAACTTGCGCAGGAAAGCCAGGTTCGTCACCGTTCCCGCCACCTGTGTCGCCGCCAAGGCCTGCTCCAACGCGCGCAGCGCCAACGCCCGTGTGGGCCCATGGACCACGAGTTTCGCAATCATCGGATCGTACCACGGGCTGATCACATCGCCGGCGCGCACCCCCGTTTCCGCCCGCGCGCCATCGGGAAAGCGCAGATGCGACAGCCGCCCAGTCTGGGGCAAGAACCCCGCGCTGGCATCTTCTGCGTAAAGCCGCGCCTCGAAAGCGTGCCCGGTGATCGACAGATCCCCTTGCGCTTCTGGCAGGCCCTCCCCCGCTGCCACACGTAACTGCCATTCCACCAAGTCAACGCCTGTAATCGCCTCGGTCACGGGGTGTTCGACTTGCAATCGCGTGTTCATCTCCATGAAGTAAAACCGGTCGGGCCGCAGTCCCTCGCCCGCATCCACGATGAATTCCACCGTGCCCGCGCCAGCATAGCCGATGGCTTCGGCGGCGCGGGTCGCGGCGTTGCCCATGGCGGCGCGCATCTCGGGCGTCATGCCTGGGGCGGGTGCTTCCTCGATCACCTTCTGGTGGCGCCGTTGCAGCGAACAGTCCCGCTCGAACAGATGCACCGCGCGCGTCCCGTCCCCAAAGATCTGCACTTCGATATGGCGCGGCGTGTTCACCCATTTCTCGATCAGCACGCGGTCATTGCCGAAAGCCTTCTGCGCCTCAGACCGTGCGGCTTCCAACGCGGCATCGAAATCGCCAGGTGCGTCCACCTTGCGCATCCCCTTGCCGCCGCCACCCGCCACGGCCTTGGTGAGAACGGGGTAGCCGATGCGCCCCGCTTCCTTCGCCAACCGCGCCGCGGACTGGTCGTCGCCTTGGTAGCCGGGCACCACCGGCACGCCGGCGGCTTCCATCAAAGCCTTAGCCGCGTCCTTGAGCCCCATCTTGCGAATGGCCTCAGCCGAGGGCCCGATAAAGACTAGCCCCGCCGCGTTCACCGCCTCAACGAAGTCGGGATTTTCCGACAAGAAGCCATAGCCCGGATGGATCGCCTCCGCCCCCGTGGCCTGCGCCGCCGCGATGATCGCGTCGCCCCGCAAATAGCTGTCCGCCGGGGCCGCGCCGCCCAGGCCAACCGCCTCGTCAGCCATTTCCACATGGAGCGCATTGGCATCCACATCCGAATGCACCGCCACGTTGCGCAGGCCCAGCTTCCGGCAGGTCTGGATGACCCGGCAGGCGATCTCACCCCGGTTGGCGATCAGGATCTTATGGAACATTAGGTGTCTCCCCCGGACATAAGCCGCTCGAAACGGTGCCGATAGATCAAGTTCGGACGCACGCCATCGGCCCAGTAGACCAGAAGTGGCGTGCTGAACGTAAAGGCGAGCGCGAGCACCGCGAACATGAGCGGATAGGCGATGGGCGCGCCCAGCCCAAGCGCCAGAAGCGTCCCAATATCCAACGCGACAACGCTGGCCAGCCAGACCTGCCAGCCCCAATGCATGTCCAGCAAGATCAATGACAGAACTGCCAAAGTAGCTTGAAACATCACGAATAACTTCGACACCCAAAGACCCAGCGATGGCCGGGCGAGAGGATGGGCCAGGGCCGCGGCGCGCCCTACGTAAACCCATTGCCATTCCCGAATGCCTCGCCCCTCTGCCCGCAATCGCGCGGCCCGCGCCTGCCCCCAAGCATCGCCGAGCCGCCAGGCCGCGACAAAAACCAGGCCCGGCGCCAACACGAGGAGTGGTAAGAGCAGCCAGGCGGGCACCCACTCAGCAAGGGTGTTGGCTAGCAGCATGATGGCACCCAGCCAGACCAGCAGCGACAAGATCAGCCAAAAGAAGCGTCCCACCCACCCCCGCCAGATCGTCACGACCGCCAAAAGGGCCACCACAGCCCAAAGCGCATCACCCCATGGCGCCTCCCCACGCGCCAAACGCAGCGCGGCGATGCCGCAAAAGGCCAGATAGGGCAGCGCGAAGAACGACGCCTCAGTTGCGCGACGCTTCACTAACCCGCCCCCAACTCAAGATGCTGCGCCACGAAATGCGGCAACGGCCAGGCGTCGTAGTCCATCCCCGTCAACCGCCCCCCCGGCTGACCGCGCCAAGCGTGGCGATAAAGGTCCATGTGCAGCACGATCTCGACCCGCGCCAAGGCCGCGTCCACCTTGCCCTGGGTCTCCGCGATGGCGGCCTCCAAAGCCTCCGCCTCAGACCGGCGCTGCAACCATCCCGGTCGTCGCCATTCACCGAAGATCATTTTTCCCGCCGACAAGGCCACCAGCAGCACCACATTCGTGGCAAGTGTCGAGGCCAACCCGACCAAATCCGACGGCCCCGGCAACCAGCCCAGCCAGCCGCGCCCCTTGCTTTCCTCCTCCGCAAGCATCGCGCGGGCAATGTCGAATTCCCGCGCAAATCCCTTGCGAAACTCCCGCGCGAAGGTGCGCCGGTCGAAATCGTCCCGTCCCGCCCAAACCTTCAGTTTGGGCCGCGCAAACAGCCCGGCGCGCGACCGCTCCACAAATTGTTCGAAATCGAAGATGAAGAAGTAGTCTTCGGGGTCGGGCGAATTATGAATCAGATAGATCGGTATCTCTACCGCCCGCCCGATCTCGGGCAGGGTCAGCCGCGGCAGCGCCGCGCGCGCGCGATCTGCCAACTTCTCCGTCAAGCGCGGCACCTTCACCCCAGCACCTCCACTAGGCGAAACCGTTCACATATCAGCCACATGTTCTCGGCCCAGCCGCCATTGCGCTGGAAGTAGGCGATATGCCCCACGCGCCAATCGGCGAAACGCCCCTCCCCCTCAGCCAAAGCAAAACCCTCCGGAACGTCGCAAAACCGCCGCTCCGTCACCTCAACGGTTTCAATGACGCAAGCTGGCGTCCAGTCCCAATGGCACGCCACATCGCGGCGCCCCACCAAGGGCCGCGCCGCGCCGCCTTCGCCAAAGTCGCGCAACGCACTGCAAGTGGCCGTCTTGGCCCCCGACAGGATCAACGCGGTCCACTCGGCACAGAGTTCCGGGCCGTCGCCCATGCGAAACGGCTCAGCCCCCGGAAGGCGCTCCAATACGCGCGCCAACGCGGTCATGGCTGTTCCTTTAGCGGGTGTCGCACCCTGGCGCGCTGTGAAAGACGATGCCGGGCGCGCGTTCGATACGGGTGCAATCGGGCTCCAACCGCGCGACATGCGTCCCGGACTGCCCCGTGCGCCAAGCCACAAGCGACGCCTCCAGTTGCGTGGCAAGCTGGGGCGCCTTGGCCAAGGCGTCGGCGCGCACGTCGTCGAACACACCACTCAGCAGGATCAGTCCATAGATCGGCCAGGTGATCAGCTTGCGCTGCACCTTCACGCGGATCAGATCGCGCAGAGTGAGGCGCCGGTCCTTCGGATATCGCGCAAACATACCTGCGCGCTACGCCCAAATTGCGGCAAGACCATGGCCCGTGGCCATTCATCCTGGCAAAAATACTCCGGGGGACGGCCTCTGGCCGGGGGGCAGCGCCCCCAGCAAAACAAGGATCCTGCGGCAAAGCCGCACCGCACAAATTCATGAACGCAATCACATGCGGAACACGCCGAAACGTGTCTCCTCGACGGGTGCATTCAGCGCGGCACGCAAGCTCGCCGCCAGCACCTCGCGGCTCTTGCGCGGATCGATGATGCCATCGTCCCAAAGCCGCGCACTGGCATAAAGGGGGTGGGATTGCCGCTCGAACATCTCTTCGGTGGGACGGCGGAAAGCGGCTTCTTCCTCGGCGCTCCAGCTTTCGCCGCGGCGTTCCAAGGCGTCGCGGCGGACGGTGGCGAGAACGCCGGCGGCTTGGGCGCCGCCCATGACGGAAATGCGGGAATTGGGCCAAGTCCAGAGGAAGCGGGGTTGATAAGCGCGGCCCGCCATCCCGTAATTGCCCGCGCCGAAGCTGCCGCCCACGAGCATCGTGATCTTTGGGACCGATGTGGACGCCACGGCCGTCACCATCTTGGCCCCGTGGCGCGCGATGCCTTCGTTCTCATACCGGCGGCCCACCATAAAGCCCGTTATATTTTGAAGAAAAACCAGAGGGATACGCCGCTTCGAACACAACTCCACGAAGTGGGCGCCCTTCTGTGCGGCCTCCGAAAAGAGCACGCCATTATTGGCCACGATCCCCACCGCCATGCCGCAAACTTCGGCAAATCCGGTCACCAGGGTCTCGCCAAATCGGGCCTTGAACTCATCGAAGCGGGAGCCGTCGACGAGGCGGGCGATGACTTCGCGGATGTCGTAGGGCGTCCGCAGATCGGCGGGCACGACGTCGAGTATTTCTTCAGGGTCGTAGGCCGGCGGGTCGAAATTGTAAGAAACGGGAGGACTTTCGGGGCCAAGTTGCCCAGTATGCACATTTCTCAGAGCCTCTCGGGCGAGCGCCAAAGCGTGGGCGTCATCTTCGGCAAGGTAATCGGCCACGCCGGAAAGCCTTGTATGGACATCGCCGCCGCCCAGATCTTCGGCAGTCACGACCTCACCCGTGGCGGCCTTCACCAAGGGCGGACCAGCCAGAAAAATCGTGCCCTGCTCGCGCACGATGATCGACACATCGGACATGGCCGGAACATAGGCACCGCCCGCCGTGCAGGAGCCCATGACCACAGCGATCTGCGCGATGCCTTTGGCGGACATGCGCGCCTGGTTGTAGAAGATGCGACCGAAATGGTCGCGGTCGGGGAAGACCTCATCCTGGTTGGGCAAGTTCGCCCCGCCGCTATCAACGAGGTAGATGCAGGGAAGACGACATTCCTCGGCGATCTCCTGGGCGCGGAGGTGCTTCTTGACGGTGATCGGGTAATAGGTCCCGCCCTTCACGGTGGCATCGTTGCAGACGACCATGACCTGGCGGCCATGGACAAGCCCCACCCCCGCGATGGCCCCGCCGCAAGGGGCCGCGTTGTCGTACAGGCCGTGGCCCGCGAAGGCGCCGACTTCCAGGAAAGGCGAGCCAGGATCGAGCAGACCCGCGACCCGGTCGCGCGGCAGCATCTTGCCGCGGCTCAGGTGGCGGTCGCGGGCCTTGGCACCGCCCCCGGCCATGGCCCACTCGGCGGCCTCTCGGATCTCGGCCAGGGCGGCGAGATGGGCTTCACGGTTCGCCTTGGCCTGCTCGGAATTGGGGAGGAGTGTGGTGGGGAGTTTCATGGCTGCTCGCTATAACGGACGAGGCTCACAATGCGCGCCGTAATCATCTCGATGTGGCATTGCGATGTGAAGACGTCCGCGAACGTCCCAAGGCGGTACTTCGCGGCGATAAGGCCGCATTCGGCTATGAGATATGCTTCCCACGCATCCTGAACTTTGGCCAAAGCTGGCATCCGCAGTTCTCGGGTTGAAGGGCTGTCGGCCTCGACAGCGTCTTGGTGGGAGAACTCCTTCCGCAGATGCGTCAATGACTCATCCAGTACACGGTTCCAGGATATGATGGCAGCGCCTAAGCATATCAGGTTTCCCGTTCGCGTCCCGCCCCATTGTGGATCTTCCAGCTTGCACGCCTGCACCGGCGTCATCGCACAAGGGAGCGGCGCAGCCACGGACAGATAGAGAGAGGCGACGCAGGCGCCGACGGCTTCGTCCATCCGGACTGGATTGATTTCGTATTCATTCCATTCGGATGGGATCAGAAAACCCTCCGCTTGGGCACCGGAATAGCCGCAGATTGCAGCCATAAGGATCGCCGAAAGGGTTGCGCTGCGACCCTTTCTTCGGCCGCGACAGGTATGTGCCGCGACCTTCACCGTCCCGATTCCGCCAACCGAGCTTCCAATTCCAACGTCTGCTCTCCGGTCATCTGCAAGACACAAGCCGCGCCCGCCGGGCCCTGGCCGGTGCCGCCGCCCCACCAAGCGCGTTCATAGGCGCAGGTGGCGTCGCGGTGCGGGATCCAGCTACGCTGCATGTCGCGGAGGGTGTCTGTGAGGGACGGGACGGTAAAGTCCAGGCGGGCGTTGTCGGCGTCGCGAGCCTCGTGAGCAGCCAGGAGCGCGACATAGGCGGCGTTGAGGCGGTCGTCCCAGTACGCGACCTCGGCCCACGTGCAGGTGGACATCGCAGCCGTGCTCCAGCCGCCGGGGGTTTCTTCCATGCACAACTCGGCGGATCGGCCGATGCAGGTCTCGCGCGGCCCGTCGGCGGCCAAGCAGGTCGCGGTGGCCACTTGGCTGAACGTGATGTCCTGGGCAACAGCGGGCGTCGTCGCAAGACAAAGGAGGGCGAGCACCCTCACCCCATCGCCCCCATCATCTCCCGCCCGACCAACATCCGGCGGATTTCAGAGGTGCCCGCGCCGATTTCCATCAACTTGGCGTCGCGGAACAGGCGGGAGACCGGCGTGTCGTTCATGAAGCCCGCCCCACCCATGGCCTGCACCGCCTGGTGGGCTTGGTTCATCGCTTGTTCCGACGCATAAAGCACGCAGGCCGCCGCATCCTGGCGCGTGACCTGACCGCGGTCGCAGGCCTTGGCCACCTCATAGACATAGGCCCGGGCAGAGTTCATGGCGGTATACATGTCGGCGATCTTTGCCTGCATCAGCTGGAAGGACCCGATGGGTTTGCCGAACTGCTTACGCTCGGCCAGGTAGGGCATGACGTGATCCAGGCAGGCGGCCATGATGCCGGTGCCGATGCCCGCCAGCACGACGCGTTCGTAATCGAGCCCGGACATCAGGACTTGGACGCCGCGGCCTTCTTCACCCAGGATGTTTTCGAACGGGACTTCCACGTCTTCGAAGATCAGCTCCGCCGTGTTGGAGCCGCGCATGCCCAGCTTGTCGAAATGGGGGCTGGTCGAGAAGCCGGTCATGGCGCGTTCGATCAGGAAGGCGGTGATGCCCTTGGAGCCGGCTTCGGGGTCGGTCTTGGCATAGACGACCAGGGTTTCGGCATCAGGGCCATTGGTGATCCAATACTTGGTGCCGTTGAGGCGGAAGTGATCGTTGCGCTTTTCGGCCCGCAACTTCATCGACACGACGTCCGAGCCGGACCCCGCCTCGGACATGGCAAGGGCGCCGACATGCTGGCCGGAGATCAGGCCGGGCAGATATTTGGCCTTCTGCTCGGCCGTGCCGTTGAGCGCGATCTGGTTGACGCAGAGATTGCTGTGCGCCCCATAGCTGAGCGAGACAGAGGCGGAGGCGCGGGCGATTTCTTCGACCGCGATAACATGGTCCAGATAGCCCAGACCCGCGCCGCCATCGGCCTCGGGCACGGTGATGCCCAGAAGGCCAAGCTCCCCCATTTCGGTCCATAGATGGGGCGGGAAGGTGTTGGTGGCGTCGATGTCGGCGGCCAGCGGCGCCACGCGGTCCTGGGCCCAGCGGTGGACCATGTCGCGCAGGGCGTTGGCGTCGTCGTCCAGGTCGAACTGCATGGTGGCGTTGAACATGTCGCTTCCCTCCCTCAGAAACTGAACGATCGTTCAATTCATAAACGTTGCTCTAGCTCACGTCCAGCGTTGAGGAAGTTGAGGCCTTGGGGCAAGCTATCCCACATTTAATCCCGGAGATTTGTTCCATGAGCCAGCATTGGGTGGCCTTCTATCGGGGGCATGGACGCATGTCGGACATTGTGGTCCGCTGGGCGACGCGGTCATCGTATTCCCATTGTGAATTGATCCGCCAGCCGCAAAGGCCCCGGCACGGCGACACTGTCACGTGCCTAAGTGCATCGGGTCGGGATGGCGGGGTGCGCATTAAGGATGTGACGCTCGAAAGGCCGAAATGGTCCATCTACGCGGTGCCCTGGGCGCCCCAGGACACCTGGGACCGGGCCGCCGAAAAGGTAGGCGAGCCCTATGACCTGTTGTCCATGTTTACGAGCCAACTTTTCAACTTTCGCCGGAATGCCCGCGGGAAGTGGTATTGCTCCGAGCTGATCGCCCATGGGCTGGGGTTATCCATGCCCCACGCCATGTCGCCGGGGGACCTCCTGCGGACGATCCAGGACCATGCGACCACGTGGCAGCGCGCGCAGGACACGCTTCGGGCCAGCGGCGACGGGGCCGTTTTGGGGGCGGACGGAGTTGATCTGGCGCCGCCCTTGGCGCGCCTGGATGCAAGTCGGGCCATTGACGGACCGCGGTGAGGATGGCCCGATGGACGCGATCTGAGAGGTCGCCCATTCGCCTTGTAGATGCCACGCCCGCAGAGGCCCCCGCCCTTGGAGTGTCGGACGCAGATGTCGGCCATGTTGCCCGGGCGGGCGGCGGAGCAGCAGCGCCCTTTCAGGCCCATGCCCCGTAGCGGTCTCGGAGGACCGCTTTACCCCCGCTCCAATAGACGCGCCGCCTCTGCCCGTGCAAAGCCCGACAACTCCGCGCCATGAGCGTCGAGCCAGGCCGCCACCCGGGCGCCATCGCGCCGGGACAGGTCGCGCAACCACCAGGCGATGGCTTTCTGGATGAACCAGCGTTCATCTCCGACCATCTCTGCGCACCAGCCCAGCACCCGTTCGCGCACGGCGCGTTCGGCGTCGGAGGGATGGCGCTGTTTGGTCCAGGGCAGCGTTGCCACCAACACCGTGCGCCGTAGCCAAAGCAGGTCTGACCGCGCCCAGCGCTCCACCACGTCGAGACGTTCGGGCCGGGCCACCAGCCGGCGACCGATGGCACCGCAGGCTGTGTCGGCGATGGCCCACCCGTCGAACTCAGGCACCCAATCGCACAGCAAGTCCCAGGCCGCGTCGTCGGGCCGCATCCGCGCCTGCACCAGCACCTTGGCGGCCGCCAGCCGGGCATCGAACACGCCGGTGCGCCAAAGCCCGTCGGCCAGGGCGACGCGGGCGGCCGGGTCGAGCCCAGTGCGCCAGTCCGCTGTCAGGTCCGACAGCACGTCGCCCGGCACCCCCAGCGTTTCGCGGTCCGTCTTGTGGTATGCGGCATCCTTTGCCGCTTTTTCGGCCCCGCCCGCCACCCGCAAGGCGGCCAGCGCGTCTTGGCCGTTCACTCCACCGTCACCGACTTCGCCAAATTGCGTGGCTGATCCACATCCGTGCCCTTGGCCACCGCGGTATGATAGGCCAGCAATTGTGCGGGCACCGCATAGAGGATCGGCGCATAGACCGGGTCGACCCGCGGCATGGCCAGCGTCTCCCAACAGCCATCGGCGGCGGCGTTGAGCCCGTCTTGACACGACACCAGCAGGACCTGGCCTTCGCGCGCCATGACCTCCTGCATGTTGCTGACGGTCTTCTCGAAAAGCGGGTCCATGGGGGCAAAGACGACGACCGGTAGGGTGCGTTCCACCAACGCGATAGGCCCGTGCTTCAATTCGCCAGACGCATAGGCCTCGGCATGGATATAGCTGATTTCCTTCAGCTTCAGCGCCCCTTCATGGGCCATGGGGTACATCGGTCCGCGCCCCAGAAACAGAATGTCGGAGGCTTCGGCCAACCGCCCCGCCAGCGCCTCGCAGCGTTCTTCCACCGCCAGGGCCTGGGAAATCAGGGCAGGCAGGCGCATGAGCCCCGCCAACAGTTCCGCCTCGCGCGCGGCGTCGATTTCGCCCCGTTGCCGCGCCGCCAGGATGGCCAGCGACAAAAGCACGCCCAACTGGTTTACAAAGGCCTTGGTGGAGGCCACGCCAACCTCCACCCCAGCATGGATCGGAAAAACCACATCCGATTCCCGCGCGATGGAGCTTTCGGCGACATTCACCACCGCCACCACCGATTTCGCGCGCCCCTTGGCATAGCGCAGCGCGGCCAGCGTATCCGCTGTCTCGCCAGATTGGCTGACAAACAGCGCGGTGGAGGCCGCGCCAACCGGCGGCTCACGGTAGCGGTATTCGGAAGCGATGTCGACCTCAACCGGCAGACGCGCCAATTGCTCGAACCAGTATTTGGCCACGGTGCAAGCGATATGGGCCGTACCGCAGGCCACCATTGTGATGCGGTCGGTGGCGGCGAAGTCGTATTCCGCCGGGGGTGCGATCCGGTCGCCGTCCACATAGACGCCCAGCAGGTCTGACAGGGTCTGGGGTTGTTCGTGGATTTCCTTGGCCATGAAATGGCGGTGCCCCGCTTTTTCGATGCGCCGATGGTCCACCTGTACGCTGCGCATTTCCCGGTTGGTCTGGCGGCCCTGGGCGTCGAAGATCTGCGCGCCACCCCGGCGCACGACGGCGCGGTCGCCATCTTCGAGATAGGTAATCTTGTTGGTCAGCGACGCCATGGCCAATGCGTCGCTGCCCAAAAACATCTCACCCGTGCCATGCCCGATTGCCAGCGGGGGGCCGTGCCGCGCGCCGATCAGCAAATCGGGCTCCCCGTCGAACAGAAAGCACAGGGCATAGGCACCGCTCAGCCGGTCGATGGTAGCGAAGGCGGCTTCTTGCGGGGACATGCCCGCATCCAAGTGCTTCTCGCACAGCCGCACGACGGTTTCGGTGTCGGTCTCACTTTCCCAGGGGCCGTCCAACTCAGTGCGCAATTCGCGGAAGTTTTCGATGATGCCGTTATGGACGACCGCCACGCGCCCCGCGCGATGCGGGTGGGCGTTGGAGACCGTGGGCGTGCCATGGGTCGCCCAGCGGGTGTGCCCGATGCCCGCAGTGCCGGCCAGTGGCTCATGCACCAGCAAATCCGCCAGGTTAACAAGCTTACCCACGGCACGGCGCCGGTTCAGCCGTTTGCCATCCACGGTGGCGATCCCGGCGCTGTCATAGCCGCGATATTCCAGCCGCCTTAGCGCATCGAGCATGATCGGCGCCGCCTGATGATTGCCCAGAATTCCGATGATACCGCACATACCTCAGCCGCCTTTCTTTTTGGTCTTCGCCGCGCGTAACTTCGCCATGAGCCGTGCGCCCAAGCCATCCTTGTTCACCTGCTTGGCGCGCCCCAGCGCCAGATCGCCGTCGGGCACATCCGTCGTCACCACGCTGCCGGAGCCTGTCATCGCCCCGACCCCAACCCGCACGGGGGCCACCAGCGCTGTGTTGGAGCCGATGAAAGCCTCAGCCCCGATTTCCGTCCGATGCTTGAAGACGCCGTCGTAATTGCAGGTGATCGTGCCCGCGCCGATATTGGCCCGCGGACCCACCTCGGCATCGCCGACATAACTCAGGTGGTTGATCTTGGCACCCTCATGGACCTGCGCGGCCTTCACCTCCACAAAATTGCCGACGCGGACGGCGCGGTCCAACTCCGCCCCCGGTCGCAGGCGCGCATAGGGCCCAATGATGCACCCGTCCGAGACATGGCAGCCCTCAAGATGGCTGAAGGCGCGGATGGTGGCGCCGGATTCCACCGTGACGCCGGGGCCGAAAACCACATGGGGTTCCACCACCACATCGCGGCCCAGATGGGTGTCATGGGCGAATTGGACCGTCTCCGGCGCGGTCAGCGTGGCGCCGTTTTCCATGGCCTCCGCACGAGCGCGGGCCTGGAAGGCGGCTTCGGCGGCGGCCAGGTCGGCGCGGGTGTTCACGCCCATGGTCTCCGCCTCATCGCAGGTCACCACGCGGGCCGACAGCCGCGCGGCGCGCGCCAGGCCTACGATATCGGTGAGGTAGTATTCGCCCGCCGCATTGTCGTTGCCCACTTGGTCGATCAGATCGAACAGAAGCCCTGCATCGGCGGCCACCACGCCGGAATTGCACAGCCCAATGGCCAGTTCCGCCTCGGTGGCATCCTTGGCCTCCACGATCCGCTCCAACCGGTCGCCATTGGCCACCAGCCGGCCGTAGCGGCCCGGTTCCGCCGCCTCAAAACCCAGCACCACAACGTCGGCACCGTCGCGGCGCGCGGACTGCATCGCGGCCAGGGTTTCGGGTCGGATGAAGGGCGTGTCGCCATAAAGAACGATGGCATCGCCTTCGAAGCCCGCCAGCGCGCTGCGCGCCTGGGCCACGGCATGGGCCGTGCCGTCCTGACTGTCCTGGCGCACCACGACGAGGTTTTCGCCCATATGGCGCGCCGCGGCCTCCACCGCATCGCCCCCATGGCCCGCGACGATCACCGTGCGCTCGGGCTCCAATGCCGCGCCCGCGGCCAGCGCATGGGCCAGAAGCGGCGCATGGGCCACCGCGTGCAGCACCTTGGGTCGGTCGGAACGCATGCGGCTGCCCTGTCCGGCGGCCAGAACGATCAGGGCTGTGGGCATGTGTCCGCTTTCCCTTATGGCCTGGGCATTCTACGCAGACCGCGCGGGCCTTCCAAGCCCGGCTGCGACAGAAGGGCCCGGCGCCATGAAACGATGCGTGATCTTCGACCTGGACGGAACGTTATGCGACACGTCAGGGGATTTATTGGCCGCGGCCAACGCGGCCTTTCGCCATCTGGGCCGCGACGTCGCCCTGGACGCAGAGGCCGACCAAGATCGCGCCACCGCTTTGCGCGGTGGGCGTGCCATGCTGCGACTGGGCCTGTCCCGCCTGGGCCCGGTGGACGAGGCCGAGGTCGATGCGGGTTATCAGCCGCTGCTGGACGCCTACGCAAACGACATCGCCCGCCATACCAGCTTCTATCCCGGCGCCCGCGATGCTGTCGCCCGCCTGCGCGACCGCGGTGACGCCGTGGGCATCTGTACCAACAAACCCGAAGGTCTGGCCCAGAGCCTGATGGAGGCGCTGGATGCCGCCCATCTTTTCGACAGCCTGGTGGGCGCTGACACGCTGGCCGTGCGCAAACCCCACCCGGATCATTACGTCCAATCGGTGCTGCGCGCCGGCGGGGACATGGCGCGTTCGGTCCTGGTTGGCGATACCGATACCGACCGTCGCACGGCCGAAGCTGCTGGCGTGCCCTGTGTGTTGGTGACCTTCGCGCGCCCCAATGCGGTGGCCAATCTGCGCCCCGAAGCATTGCTGGACGATTTCATGGACCTGGAGGCTGTCCTGTCCGAGATCGGATTGTAGCGTTTTCTCTCGGAGTGGGGGCTCTGCCCCCGTCGATCAAAGATCGACTCCCCCGGGATACTTTCACCAGGAAGAAGAAGACGCGCCCCGTGGCGGCAGAGCGCCGGGATTCATTGACCGCCAGGACCCAGCGCGCGTAGCTGGCAGCATGGAACGTTTTTCCAAGTCCTTCACCCGGCAACAACCCCTACCTGAAGCCGCCATCGACGCTGCCAACCGCGTCATGCGCAGCGGCGATCTGCACCGCTATGGCGCGGATCCCAGCGAAGTTGCCGCCTTGGAGGAAGAGTTTGCGGCTTGGACCGGGGCCCAACATGCCCTGGCCGTGGCGTCAGGCGGCTATGCCATGGGCTGCGCCCTGCGTGCCCTGGGGGTAGAGCCCGGTGACCCCGTGCTCACCAATGGCTGGACCCTTTCGCCCGTGCCCGGCGCCATCGCCGCAGTTGGTGCGCGCCCTGTGCTGGTGGAGGTGACCGAGGACCTGGTCATCGACCTGGACGACTTGGCGGCCAAGGCCGACCGCGCGCCCGTTCTGCTATTGTCCCATATGCGTGGCCATATCGCCGACATGGAGCGGCTGATGGATATCTGCGACCATGCCGATATCGCCGTGGTCGAAGATTGCGCCCACACCATGGGTGCGGCGTGGGCGGGCAAACCCTCCGGTCGGTGGGGTCGCATCGGGTGCTATTCCACCCAGACTTACAAGCACATCAATTCCGGCGAAGGCGGGCTGATCGTGACCGACGACACCGATCTGGCGGCGCGGATGATGCTGCTTTCGGGCAGCTACATGCTCTATGCTCAAAACGGCACCGCACCCCCCGAAGACGTCTTTGCGCGCCACAAGGGCCTGATGCCCAACGTGTCGGGCCGCATGGATGAGCTGCGCGCCGCGATCCTTCGCCCGCAGTTGAGGGAATTGGCCGGCCGCACCCAAGACTGGAATGAACGTTACCGCCTGCTGGAAACCGCCTTCGACGACGCCCCGGGCTTGTCGATCATCCCGCGGCCCGCAGCGGAAAGCCATGTGGGCTCGTCCATCCAAGTGCTGGCCGACACGCCCCACCGCGTGCCGGACTTCATCGAAGGTTGCGCTGCCCGCGGGGTCCAATGGAAGTGGTTTGGCCATGCCAGCGCCCTCGGCTTCACCTCGGCCCATATACATTGGGAATACGTCACACCTCAGGATCTTCCACACACCGATCGGGTATTGGCCCGCCTTCTGGACATGCGCGTCCCGCTTACGTTCGACGCGGAGGATTGCGACACCATCGCCCACATCGTCACGGAAGAGGCGGCGAAGCACCTAAAGTAATAGCGGGTGCCCGTTTCTTCCTAGCAAAAATATGCACTTTGACGCGCCGACAACCAGACGGAGCAGGAGGCTGGTCGGGCCAACTGGCCCCAACCTGCACCCCATTGGTCAAGCGCTTTGCCCAGCACAATTGCTCCGACCCTGCCGGAACAATGTAGACCAGCTTGTCCGCCGCCCCGCACGTACCTGATCAGAAGCTGCATGGGGTCGGTGCATCACCGATCGAACCACGGTGGCATCGCGCGTGGGGCCTCCCCCGTCAGGGCAGCGTGGACGCACTGGGCGAGGCTGGCGAAGCCCACCTTGCGACCGGAAAGGCCGGGGCCGTAATGGGCGTATTTGCCTGAATTGGTCAGGACGGTGCGGGCGCGGGGTGGAAAGACGGGCTCGGAGATAGAGCACCAGCAGAGGTCTGCGACAATTGTGACGCCTGAAGCAGTAAGGCGGGCGGCGATACCCGCGGCCTCGACCGCGTCCAGGGTGGCGCGGGCCGTGGTGATGACCACATCGGTTCGGGGATGTCGGGGGCGGTCAGCCATCAGGTCGGCAAAGACGCTGCATTCGGTGAGGGAGAAATGGGGGCTTCCCAGGGCCACCAGGTCGACATGGTCGGCATGCAGGGCGAATTCCGTCCAGGCGGCTTCGAAATCGGCGGGGATAAGGCACCGTTGGTCGGCATCCGGTGTGGGGGGCGTGGCGGCTTCAGGCGTGATCCCGTCAATATGGAGCATCGGCGCGGCGGAGGTGGTGCCGAAGGCGGCGCAAAGCGCCTTCAGGTCGTCTTGGTTGGGCCGAAGCGCATCCAATCCGCGCAGAAGCGGTATGTAGTCAGGTGCCGCCTTGCCCGCGAGCCATCCCAGCAGGGGCCAGAAGGCGTCATCGCAAGCCACGGGCGCTACGACCTCGATCACGCGGCCTGGGGCGCGAGCCGTGTCCAGATAGACGCCGGAGCGGGGCGCACGGCCAGTTATGGCGATGCAGAGATCAAGGAAATCGGGGTGTTTGACACTCCGCGCGGCCAAGACGGAATTGGCATAGACGACGGCGTTCGATTCCGCCCAGGCGATGTCCTCCCCAGCCTCCGGCGCGTCCGGGGCGAGGTAGGGTGCGCAGGTAAACGTCGGCGCGGCACCCATGCGCAGATAGGCATCGGCCAGGCGGCTGGCGGGGCCACCCAGGTCGGGCGGCGTGCCCTGGGCCTGCCAATGGCGCCGGTCGACGGAAATGGCGTTCGTGGTGGTGGGGATGCGCACCTGCGCGCCCATCTCGGCAAGCTTTTCAGCGAATGTCAGGAAAGCGGGGGCGGCGTAGATGCAGCCGTCGATATGGGCGCGGGTGACGGGGATAAGCGCATCGGCGCCTTGAATCGCGGCCATCTTGCGCAGGATGCCCATGGCAAGGCGCGGGGCGGCGCCGTCGGCCCCGTCGAGCATGGCTTGATCGGCAGGGCTGAGCATGACGGTGTCGGGACGGAGCGGTTCGGTGACGAAGGTCGCGGTCCCCGTGTCGACTTGCGTGGCCGTTATGCGCAGGCTGGGGGCGGCGGCGATGGTCTCGAAGGCGGGGGATGCGGCGCGAAGGACGGGGATAGAATGGCCGAACAGGTCCGCCGCGATCAGCGCGCCCAATGTCAGTACGTCTTCGGGTTCGCGAAACACCAAACCGGCGGGGGCCAGACCATTCAGGATCAAGTCGAGCAGCACACCACTGCCGGTGCAGGAGCCGCGTGTGGTGGGCAGCACCAGCACCTTGCCCGCGACCGATTGCCCCTGCAGCGGGTGATGCGCATCGATCACCCGCCCTGTCGCCGGGTCCACGCCGCCCCAGAAGCTGAGCGGTTCCGGGCAGTGCAGCACGGGGGCATGGGCCGCGGCGGCGATTATGGCGATGGGCATGGCACCCCCTTTCGGGATGAACTTGCGCATCTGGCCGCAGACAGCGCGCAGTAGCAAGGCGCCACGCGCAAACGGATGCGGGGGCTGGTGCAGGCATGACCTGTCCGAACAAGGCGCGTCGCGACATCGGCCCTGCGACTCGCGGTGCAACATCAACGCCATGCAGGCAGGTTTTTCGGAAAGGCTGGTTCAGGTTTCTCGAAAAGCGCTGTAACAGGCCGCGACCGACCCATCGGAGCGACAGATGCCCCGTCTTGTGATGAAGTTCGGCGGGACCTCCGTCGCGAATTTGGACCGCATCCGGCGGGTGGCCAAGCGCGTGGGCGTGGAAGTGGCCAAGGGCTATGAGGTGATCGTTGTCGTCTCTGCCATGTCGGGCAAAACCAATGAGTTGGTGGGCTGGGTCAATGAGACCTCGCCGCTCTTCGATGCGCGCGAATACGATGCCGTCGTCAGTTCGGGTGAGAATGTCACCGCCGGACTTCTGGCGCTGGTCCTGCAGGAAAACGGGATCGAGGCGCGGTCTTGGCAGGGTTGGCAGGTGCCCGTGCGCACCAGTTCAGCCCATTCAACCGCCCGGATCGAAGAAATCCCCACCGACAATTTCGACGACCGCTTTTCCAAGGGGATGCAGGTCGCCGTGGTCGCAGGTTTCCAGGGGATCAGCCCCGAGGGGCGCATCACCACGCTGGGGCGCGGCGGGTCTGACACGACGGCGGTGGCTTTTGCGGCAGCTTTTGGCGCAGAGCGCTGCGATATCTACACCGATGTGGACGGCGTCTACACCACCGATCCGCGGGTCTGCGAACAGGCCCGCAAGTTGGATCGTATCTCGTTCGAGGAAATGTTGGAGCTTGCAAGCCTGGGCGCGAAGGTGCTGCAAACCCGTTCGGTCGAATTGGCCATGCGCTATAAGGTGCGGCTGCGGGTGTTGTCGAGTTTTGACGAAATGAGCGACGATGCAGGCACGCTTGTCTGCCATGAGGAGGACATCATGGAATCGAACGTGGTCGCCGGGGTCGCCTTTGTGCGCGATGAAGCGAAGATGACACTGGTATCGGTGGCCGACCGACCGGGCGTTTCGGCGGCGATTTTCGATCCGCTGGCGGAAGCGGGCGTGAACGTGGACATGATTGTGCAGAACATCGCCGAAGATGGGCGCACGGACATGACCTTCAGCCTGCCGGTCAACCAGGTGGCCCGGGCCGAAACCGCAGTGCGCGACGCGTTGGAGCGGGGCGAGATCGAGTTCCACGATCTGATCACCGACAGCAACGTCGCAAAGGTGTCGGTGGTGGGCATCGGGATGCGGTCCCACGCGGGGGTGGCGTCGAAAATGTTCCGCGCGCTGTCGGATGTGGGGATCAACATCCGGGTAATCACCACATCCGAGATCAAGATCAGCGTGCTGATCGACCGGAAATTCATGGAATTGGCGGTTCAGCAGCTTCATGAGGTTTTTGAGTTGGAGAAAGCTTAAGGCAGCCTTGCCTGCTCGGCCCCCAGACCGGACTCAAGCCCGCAGGGCGCCGGCCCATCGACGGGCCGCCCCCGGCCCGGCGACTTGGGGAACCTTGGTGCATCGCCTCAGAGGAGGACGAATGTGGCGGCCATAAAGGGCGTGGCAGGACTGTAGGATCGCCGCACCACCGCGGCCTGTCGATGGACCGACCTGCACAAACGCGGCGCATGCATCTGGCATCACAAACACCGCCTTAAATCTTCCTTAGCATCCCTTTGGCATGATCGCAGTCATGCCACGCCTGCGCGATATCTCCATTGTTTGGATTGCTGCCATCGCAGCGCTTGCGCTGGCGGCCTTTGGCGGGCCGCCGACTCGGCTCGTGCTCAATGATCCGCCGCTGTTGACGGTATTGCTCCACGAATCGTGCCGATCCGATGATCGCGGCGCGCGATGGGCTTGCGGCCCTTCCCCTCCCCCACAGGCCTTGCGTATAGGTCAGGGGAAGGAGCGCGCCACACCCCATGCCAACGACCAAGGACAGCGAAAGCCGTAAGTTGCTGCGGCGGCTTCAGGCCGTCATGGCCGAATCGGCCGAGGGGCAGGAGCGCCTGGACCGAATCGTCCGCATGGTGGCCGAATCGATGACGACCGAAGTGTGTTCGGTCTATCTGCACCGCGATGAGACCACGCTGGAACTTTGCGCGACCCACGGGCTGAATGCGACCGCCGTCCATGTCACCCGGATGCGGGTTGGCGAAGGGTTGGTGGGCCGCGTCGCCCGTCTGCGCGCGCCGGTCAACACGGCAGACGCCCCCGGCACCCCCGGTTTCCGCTACATGCCTGAAACCGGCGAAGAGGTTTTTTCCAGCTTCCTGGGCGTGCCGGTGCAACGGTTGGGCGAACGGCTGGGCGTGCTGGTCGTGCAATCGCGGGAAGCACGCGAGTTTTCCGATGATGAGGTCTATGCCCTCGAAGTCGTGGCCATGGTCCTGGCGGAAATGGCTGAACTGGGCGCCTTTGTGGGTGAGGGCGAAGCGCTTAGGCCGCGCCACCAGCAACAGGCCCTATTCCGAGGCGTCAGTGGCCAGGAAGGCGCCGCGGAAGGGATTGTCCATTTACATGACCCGCGGGTGGTCGTAACGCGGATGGTGTCCGACGACCCGGAAAGCGAACTGGCCCGTTTGCGCAACGCCATCGACGCATTGCGCGTCTCGGTCGACCAGATGCTGACCGACGCGTCGGGCGACAGCGCCCAAGAAGAGGTGATCGAGGCCTTCCGCATGTTCGCCTATTCGCGCAGTTGGCTACGCCGGATGGAAGAAGACATCGACGCCGGCCTGACCGCCGAAGCCGCCGTGGAAAAGGAACAGACCGCCGCGCGCGCGCGGATGCGCAACGCCGACCCCTATCTGCGCGACCGGCTGGCGGACCTGGATGACCTGTCCAACCGCCTGCTCAGGATGCTGACGGGTCAGGGTCGCGAAGGCGGTGCCCTGCCCGATGGCGCAGTGCTCGTGGCGCGCAATATCGGGCCAGGCGAGCTTCTGGAATACGGGCGCAGCCTGAAGGGCGTGGTGCTGGAAGAAGGCGCCGTGGGCAGCCACGCCGCCATCGTGGCGCGCGCATGGGCCATTCCGCTGGTGCTGCAAGCGCGCGGCATCACGACCGAGGCGCTGTCCGGCGACCCCATCCTTGTGGATGGCGACCAGGGCATCGCCCATTTGCGGCCCGACGATATGGTGCGGTCGGCCTTTCAGGAAAAGCTGGCCATGGCCGCCCAGGCGCAGCGCCGCTATGCGTCGATCCGAGATACGGATTGTGTGTCGGCCGACGGCCACCGCATCGAGTTGATGATGAATGCCGGGTTGATGGCCGATCTGCCGTCACTCGCCGGGTCGGGCGCCGAAGGGGTGGGCCTGTTTCGCACTGAGCTACAATTCCTGACCCGCAACCAAATCCCCAAACGCGGTGAGTTGGCCACGCTCTATGCCCGGGTCATGGATGCGGCGGGCGGCAAGCCGGTGACGTTCCGCACGCTCGATATCGGCTCCGACAAGGTGCTGCCCTACATGAAGGCCGAGGATGAGCCGAACCCTGCCCTGGGCTGGCGGGCCATTCGCGTCGGCCTCGACAAGCGGGGCATTATGCGGATGCAGTTGCAGGCGCTGCTGCGCGCCGCCGATGGCCGCCCGCTGACGGTCATGTTCCCTTTCATCGCGCAGTTGGAAGAATTCCTGGCCGCGCGCGGACACCTGCTGCGCGAAGTGCATCGCGAAAAGTCCCTGGGCCATACCCTGCCGGAAACGCTGCGTGTGGGCGCCATGCTGGAAACCCCGTCCATGGCATTTTCGCCCCGCCGCTTCTTCGAAGAGGCGGATTTCATTTCCATCGGAGGCAACGATCTCAAGCAGTTCTTCTTTGCCGCCGACCGGGAAAATGAACGCGTGCGCCGCCGGTATGACACGCTCAACGTCAGCTTCCTGTCCCTGATTGAGCAGATCGTGAACCGCTGCGCCGAGACGGACACGCCGGTGTCCTTCTGCGGCGAAGACGCGGGCCGCCCAGTAGAGGCGCTGTGTTTCGCAGCCATGGGCCTGCGCTGTCTGTCCATGCGCCCGGCGTCCATCGGGCCGGTGAAGCATATCCTGCTCCGCTCCAACCTGGCCGAAGTCCGCCAGGTCATCGAAGATGCCCGCGAAAGTGGCGAACAGACAGTGCGTCCGGCGGTGATGGCCTATCTGCGCACACGGTGAAGGGGCCGCTGTTGCGCGTCCTAGAAAACCTTAACCGAGCGTTTTGAGAACCGATTTAATGGCGGGCAGCCCCTCTCGCTTCACCGCCCCGCCTCTTGCTCCAGCCGCAGACGGGCGACTTCCTCGTGGCGGTCGGCTTCGTGCTGGTCCCGCAAGGCGCTGCGTACGAAAGCCAAGTGGGTTTCCACGGCGGCCCGTGCGCCATCTGCATCGCGCATCTGGAGCGCTTCATTGATGGCGCGGTGCTGATCCAGCAGCGCATCCCGCGTCATACGCTGCCGAAACATGACGGAGCGGTTGTAGAACACCCCTTCACGCAGCAGATCCATCATCGAGCGCATCATGTGCAGCATGACCACGTTATGGCTCGCCTCAATGATGGCCATGTGGAAATCCGCATCCAGCGCCGCTTCTTCGGACGGGTCACGCTTGCCGTGGGCCGTTTCCATCTTGCGAAAGATCGTGTCGATCAGCGCCAGATCGGTGTCTGACCCATGGCGCGCAGCACGCGACGCCGCGATGCCCTCGATGTCGCGGCGAAAGGCGATGTAGTCGAGCAGAGCATCGTCATGGCTGGCGAAAAGACGGGTAAGCGCCGGCGAAAACGCATTGCCCAGCACATCGGCCACATAAATTCCCGACCCGGCCCGGGTGGTCAGAAGACCCTGTTCCGACAAATCGGCGACGGCTTCACGCAGCGACGGGCGCGACACGCCCAGCCGCTCGGCCAATTCGCGTTCAGGAGGAAGGCGATCGCCAGGGCGCAATACGCCCCGGAGAATCAGATGCTCGATCTGCCGAATGACCGCCGAGGCCAGCCGTTCAGACGTGATCTTCTGGAATGGCATCGTCCGCGTCCCCCGGCCCGCAATTGGTCAAAAGATATGACCAGGGCCGGAAGACGCAAGCGCAAAGGGCGTGTCCCTTAGGTAAAGGGCGTGATGATGACCTCGACCCGGCGATTCTGCTGGCGCCCTTCGGGCGTCTGGTTGGTGGCGATGGGCTGGGCTTCGCCGCGACCGATGGTCGAGATGCGGTTGCCCGGCACGCCGGTTTCCAGCAGCACGCCTGCCACGGACCGGGCACGACGCTCCGACAGGTCCTGATTGAACCCGGCTGAGCCGGTATTGTCCGTATGCCCGATCACTTGGACCAAAGTGTTGGGATATTGCAGTAAGTTGCTGCCAAGGGCGCGAATATCGGCCTGCAAGTCGGCCCGTAGCGCGGCGCTTTCGGTCGCAAACAGGATGTCCTGCGGCAGGTTCACGATCAACTCACTGCCGGTATTGGTGATGGTGATCCGGTCATCGCCGATCTGGCGGCGCAAATCGGCAGCCTGCCGATCGAGCTGCGCCCCGACACCCCCACCGACAAGCCCGCCAATGGCGGCACCCGCCAAGATCTCGGTCGCATCGCCATCGCCCACAATCGCGCCGAGCCCCGCACCCGCAGCCGCGCCGATGAGCGCGCCGTTCGCCGTGCGATTGGGCTCACCGGTGGTGGATTGGACGCAGCCGCTCAGGCCGAGCGCCGCAATCAGCGCCAAAGGAAGGGGTTTCGCAAAAAGGGTCATGTCGGTCTATCCGCTTGTTCTTTTGATATGCCATGTACCAAGGCACGGGCGGCCCGGTCGGTTCCAGCCCGCCCGTTGGACAAGCTTGGGATGCGCGGGCCTTCGCCGCTCATGACCTCACGACCGCTCGTTAAGCAATAACAAAGACGCGGGTAGGTGATGACAGGTCGGTGAAGTGCCGCTGACTACGATACGCCTTGCCCTGCGCAAGACGAACAATTGGGTGATTGAGTACGGTCGATCGGTTCTCAGTCTGATGCCCTTGCTGCCCGGCAACAGATTTGTGAAAATCACCTCTGGAGACCAACTCGGATAGATCTTGTGGCCGACATCCCCCTGAAGAAACGACTGAAGGCCGCTGCAAAGGCCTTCAAGGGCACCACCCGTTTGCCCCCCCAAATCGATGTGGCTTCGGCGTCCGAACTTGTGGCTGCTAGCTTCTGGATCGGCACCGAGCAGCCCGTCCTGAATGTGCCTCAATCGCTTCTGCGCATGGCCGGCGGCTATGCCTATGGCTCGGGCAACCCCATGGTCCAAGCGATGGAACAGGGCATCCACGCGTTGGCCAGCTTCTACGAGGTCGTCCAACCTGAAACGCTATCGGAGTTCTACGGCCCAGAGTACGCCGCAGGCGAAACCGGGGCCAATCTGCCAGCATATCTTCTGCCATGGTCGATCAGCCCGGATGAGGCCACAAAGGCCCCATATCGCGTCATGGGTCCGGCTTCCAAAGAAACGATTGAGCGAGAGTATTCACGCTTAACGACCATCGCCGACTCCCTTGATCGGGTCGGCTATCGCCCTGACCGCTTTGGGCATATCCGCGGCTACGTGCTTAGATCGAACAGGGGGGCTTGCTTTGTCGTCACCGGCGGGAAACACCGTGCAGCGGTTCTCACCCAGCGGCAGCACGACACTATTCCGGTGATGTTTCACCCGCGCTACCCCCGCCTGCTTGATACCGCGCAGTGCGATATCTGGCCGCGAGTCGCGAGCGGAACGATCTCGCCCAAGCTCGCCACCCGGATCGCGGCGGTCTACATGGCAGGCCGCCAGTTTCCAGAGGCAGCGCCAAGCCCAGCTGACAAGTAAGCTGTCGCGACGCACATAGTCACGCCGCCCCCTCGGTCTGCGCCCCCTCCCAAGCCAGCAAGGCACGCTTCACGGGCAAACCCCAGTGATAGCCACCCAACCCGCCGGACTTCCGCAAGGCGCGGTGGCAGGGAATGAGCCAACTAACCGGGTTGCGCCCCACCGCAGTGCCCACGGCGCGTACCGCACGTGGGCTGCCGATGGCCCCGGCAATGTCGCTATAGGTGGTCACGTGGCCTGAGGGGATGCGCATCAGCGCCTCCCAGACCTTGATCTGGAAGGGGGCGCCGATCAGGTGCAGTCGGGCCTCGCCCTCCATTCGGCCAAGCGCGGCGGCTTCGGGCGCGACGCCCTCGGCGTCTTCGACGAACGCCGCTCGGGGCCAGCGGGACCGCATATCGGCCAAGGCCGCTTCACGCCCCGTCTCGGCCGAAAAGGCAAGGCCGCAGATGCCGCGATCCGTGGCCATGATCAGCATCTCTCCAAACGGGCTATCGAACCAGCCATGTCGAATGGTCAGCCCCGCGCCGCCGCGGGCGTAATCCCCGGGCGACATGGCCTCCCACCGCAGGAAAAGGTCATGGAGACGCGATGTCCCCGACAGCCCCACCGCCATGGACGTGTCCAGCAGCGTGTGCCGCGTTTGTAGCAGCGCCTTGGCATGGCCCAGCGACAGATATTGCTGCAACCGCTTGGGGCTGATCCCGGCCCAAGCGCTGAAGACGCGCTGGAAATGGGCGGGCGACAGACCCACCGCCGCCGCCAACTCGTCCAGCGTGGCATGTGGGTTTGCATCTACCGCGTCAATCGCGCGGCGCATGACGCCGTAGTGATACTGCCCTTCATGGGCATCGAGGTCGGGGCGATTATCCGCAAGCATCTGTGTCATGCCCCCAAGATAGGCGTCACCGCCGCGCCCCGCGACCCGGTTCTTGCGCCATCGCCCGCCTTGCCCACGGGCCGCGCGCGGTCCAGAAGGGGCAAATGGCCAAGCTTCCCCGCCCCTTGCCCTACGCGGCCCAGCGCGAAATCTTCACACGCTTCCAGGCTGCCGAGCCCGAACCCAAAGGTGAGCTGGAACATGTGAACGCCTATACCTTGGTCGTGGCCGTGGCGCTGTCGGCCCAGGCCACCGATGCCGGCGTGAACAAAGCCACCCGCACGCTTTTCCAGGTGGCGGATACGCCCGCCAAGATGCTGACCCTGGGCGAAGAGGGCTTGACCCAGCACATCAAAACCATCGGCCTCTACCGCAACAAGGCCAAGAACGTCATCAAGCTCAGCCAAATCCTGCTGGATGAATATGGCGGCGAGGTCCCCAATAGCCGCACCGCCCTGCAATCGCTGCCGGGCGTGGGCCGCAAGACCGCCAACGTGGTCCTCAACATGTGGTGGGGCCACCCCGCCCAGGCCGTCGACACCCACATCTTCCGCGTCGGCAACCGCACCCATATCGCACCCGGCAAAGATGTGGACGCCGTCGAACGCGCCATCGAAGACAATGTCCCTGCCGACTTCCAGCGCCACGCCCATCACTGGCTGATCCTCCATGGCCGCTATATCTGCGTGGCCCGCAAACCCAAATGTGGCGCTTGCTCCATCCAAGACCTCTGCCCCTTCCCAGACAAAACCGCCTAACCCTTTCATCCTGGCAAAAATACTCCGGGGGATCCGGGGGGCTGGCCCCCCGGCGCTTCCCGCCAAGCAAAAGGCCACACCATGACGCAAAGCTACGACGTGATCGGCATCGGCAACGCTGTCGTCGACATCCTCTGCCATTCCGACGATGCCTTTCTCGACCAGATGGAAATCGAAAAGGGCATCATGCAACTGATCGAGCGTGATCGTGCCGACCTGCTCTACGATGCGATGGGCGAACATATCCGCGCGCCCGGCGGCTCGGTGGCCAACAGCCTGGCAGGCATCGGGTCGCTGGGCCTCCAGACGGCCTTCATCGGCAAGGTCAAGGATGATGAGTTGGGCCGCTTCTACGCCGCCACCATGCGTGCCGCTGGCACCGATTTCCCCAACGACCCCATGGCGGTTGAGCTGCCCACAACCCGCTCCATGATCTTCGTCACCCCCGATGGGGAGCGGTCGATGAACACCTATCTGGGCGCAGGCGCCGATATCTCATCGGCCGATGTCCCCGACATTTTCGATGGCGGCAAGCTGCTGTTCCTCGAAGGTTATCTCTTCGACAAAGATGACGGGAAGACCGCCTTCACCAAAGCCGCCGCCCGCATGAAAGAGGCGGGGGGCCGCTCGGCCATCACCATTTCAGACCCGTTCTGCGCCGAACGCCACCGCGCCGATTTCCAGCGCCTCATCGCCGAAGACATGGATATTGCCATCGGCAACGACGTCGAATGGATGACGCTCTATGAAACCGACGACCTGGAAGCCGCGCTCGACCGCGCCGCCGAAGTCTGCGAAATCGTGGCCTGCACCCGCTCGGGCGAAGATGTCTGGGTCCGCTCCGGCTCCGCGCGCATCACCGCGCCGGTCACACCGACCAAGGTGGTCGATGCCACGGGCGCAGGCGACCAATTCGCCGCCGGGTTTCTATATGGCGTCTGCGCGGGCCACGATCTGTTCACCGCAGCCCGCATGGGCGTGACCTGCGCCCGGGAAGTCATCAGCCATCTTGGCCCACGTCCCCACGTGGAAATGCGGGACCTGTTCCGCGCCGAAGGCCTGATCCGTTAGCGGTCAATGGCAATGCAGCGGCTTTGAACCCGCATGACAGCACTGTCCTGGGGGTGAGCTTTTCCGGCATCCGCCGCCATGGGCGACCTCACTGGCCACCGCGCTGTGGGGCGCTAGCGGAACCGCGGCCAAACCGGGCGCCGACAGCGATAGAAGAACAGAAATCATCGTTACAAACCGTACCATTCGTTAACTTTACCTTTCGAAACGAGCGAACGCAGGATAGCGCCCGCTAACCTTCGTTAATGGTCGCGCCGCCCCCGTTCCTTGTTCCATGTCAAAGCCCCCCTTGCAGACCCGGTAAACCTGTCTTTCTCTCGGCCAAGACCGCCCAAGGTCAGCCAAACCCAGCGGAGCCCCCATGCACATTCTCATCACTGGCGCCGGCGGCATGATCGGCCGCAAGCTGACCGAGGCCCTGATCGCCCGCGGCACGCTGCAAGGGCAGGCCATCACCGGCCTCACCTTGGTCGACATCACGGCCCCTATCCTGCCCACGGGTATCCCCGGCGCCGCCCTCGCCGCCGACCTGTCCGACCCGGCCACGGCCCCCGCCCTAATCGACACGCGCCCCGATGTGATCTTTCACCTCGCCGCCATCGTCTCCGGCGAGGCGGAGGCAGACTTGCCCAAGGGCTACGCCGTCAACCTCCACGGCACGCTGGGGCTTTGCGAAGCCATTGCCGCCCAAGACGCCTACCGCCCCCGCTTCGTCTTCACATCTTCCATCGCGGTCTTCGGCGCGCCCCTGCCCGACGTGATCGGCGACGACGTACAGCCCAAGCCGCTGACCAGCTACGGCACGCAGAAATTGATGGGGGAGCTTCTGATCAACGATCTCAGCCGCAAGGGCGTGCTGGATGGCATTTCGCTTCGGCTGCCCACCATCTGCATCCGGCCCGGCAAACCTAATGCCGCCGCCTCTGGCTTCTATTCCTCCATCCTGCGGGAGCCGCTTGCAGGCCAGGATGCTGTCCTGCCCGTCCCCGATGAGACACGCCACTGGTTTGCCAGCCCTCGCGCCGCGGTGGCCTTCCTTCTGCACGCGGCCGAATGCGATCTCACACCCCTGGGCCAAGACCGCGGCCTGAACCTGCCCGGCGTCGATGCCACCGTCGGGGACGAAATCGCAGCGCTCGAACGCGTGGCAGGCCCCGTCGCCGCGTCCCGCATCCGCCGCGACCCCGATCCGACAATCCAAGCCATCGTGGGCGGCTGGCCCAAGGCCTTCGACCCCGTCCGCGCACGGGCCATGGGCTTCACGGCGGAGCCGGACATGGACACCATCATCCACGTCCATATCGAAGATGAGCTTGGCGGCACCCTGCCCGAAGGCTAAGCCCCTGCGACGATCCATGGCAAGCGCGCGGGCAGCGCGCCTGCTAGCATCCGCGTCATGTCCGCCAAACACCTTCTGGTCCGCGTCGATGATGCGGGCTCAAGCCTCGCCTCCAATCTTGGCTGCCTCGAGGCCTGCCTCCATGGCATCGCACGCAGCGTGGAGGTCATGGTTCCCGGCCCTTGGGTCGCCCATGCCGCCCACCTCTTCGCCCCCCATCCACAGATCGATATCGGCCTGCACATCACGCTCACCAGCGAATGGGATGGCCTGCGCTGGCGCCCCCTGACCCATGCCCCCAGCCTGATCGACGAATCCGGCGCCTTCCTTCCCCTCCTCCTGCCGCGGGCGGGTGACCCGCGCCCCAGCCTTGCCGAACGCGACTGGTCCATGGACGAGATCGCCGCCGAAATCCGCGCCCAAATCAACCTTGGCCGCAGCCTGTTCCCGCAAGCCAGCCATGTCTCCACCCACATGGCCCGCCATCTGGGCGACCTGCACCCCGCCCTGGGCGACCTGCTCCGCACCATCGCCCGGAAGGCTGGCCTAAAGGACGACCCCATGGGCAGCACCCTACCGCGCCTCCAAGGCTATGCCCCCCATCCGCGCGCTGCCGCCGACCGGCTGAAACAGTTCGAGACCGCGCTCCAATCCCTCGACAGCGGCACCAATATCTTCGTGGACCACCCCGCCCGAGACGGCCCCGAATTGCGCGCCCTGGGCCATGCAGGCTACCGCGATGTGGCCGCCGACCGCGCCTCATGCCTCACCGTTCTCACCAGTCCCGACCTTCGCGCGACCCTCGACGCCCAGCAGATCGAACTCATCGCCTACCGCGACCTCTAAGTCCGTCGCCCCCTTCTTCCTGGCGCAAATATCCTGCGGGGGTCCGGGGGTGCAAAACCCCCGGCGCTCACCAATGGGGCGGACGCTGGTCGGCCAGGGGCGCTGTTCCGGCCCCTTCGGCCTCAGCCTCCGCCGCCCGCTCCATCAGCATTCGCACCCGTCGCTCCAACGTGGCGATTTCGCCCGATTGGCGGGCCACCACGTCGGACAAATCCTCGACCATGCGGGTCAGGTGGGCGATGCGTTCTTCCAGCGCTTCCATGGCAGCCTCCGGGGGTGGTTGCGGGTCGGGGCGGTGGGCCGTAGGAACGGGCGCGACTGACAGGACCGGGACAATGGCCAAGCAGAAAAAACCCCGTCGCCCCTCGGCCCAGACGCCCAAGGGGTTCCGCGACTATTTCGGCGCCGAGGTGACCGAACGCAAGACGATGCTAGACAAGATCGCCCAGGTCTACGAATTGCACGGCTTCGCGCCGCTGGAATCGTCGGCCGTGGAGACAGTCGAGGCCCTGGGCAAGTTCCTACCCGATGTGGACCGCCCCAATGAAGGCGTCTTCGCCTGGCAGGAGGGTGGCGAGACGGACGGCGACTGGCTTGCGCTCCGCTACGACCTGACCGCACCGCTGGCCCGCGTCTATGCGCAACATCGCAACGACCTGCCCACGCCCTACCGCCGCTACGCCATGGGCCCGGTCTGGCGCAACGAAAAACCCGGGCCTGGGCGGTTTCGGCAATTCTATCAATGCGATGCCGATACGGTGGGCACGGCCTCCGTCGCCGCCGATGCCGAGATGTGCGCCATGCTCGCCGATGCGTTGGAGGCCGTCGGGATCGAGCGCGGCGACTACGTCGTGCGCATCAACAATCGCAAGGTGCTCAACGGCGTGATGGAGGTGGCGGGCATCCCCGAAGACGACCACAACGCTCGTGGGATCGTACTGCGCGCGATCGACAAGCTGGACCGCCTGGGACTCGATGGTGTCCGGGCACTTCTGGGAAGTGGTCGAAAAGATGAAAGCGGGGATTTTACCGAAGGAGCGGACCTGAAATCCGAACAAATACGGGTTGTCCTCGAATTCATTAACGCCGAGCAAATTGTCCAAAACCGCCTGGACATAGTTAGCAAACAACTCACTGGAAATGCTACGGAAACAGACATCCTAAGACATGCCCGTACAAATTACGCAGAACTAGTGGGAGGTGGGACGATTGGCGACAAAAAAGCGTTCAACGCGCTTGTCCTGGAACATCTGCGCGAGCTTGTCGGAGCTTCAAACGTAGGCTTGGAAGGGGTCTCTGAACTTCAGCAGATATCTAACCTACTCGAAGCTCAAGGCTACGAAGCTGACCGTATCGTCATCGACCCCTCCGTCGTGCGCGGCCTGGGCTACTATACCGGCCCGGTCTATGAGGCCGAACTGACCTTCGAGATCAAAGACGAGAAGGGCCGCCCGCGCCAATTCGGCTCGGTCGCCGGTGGGGGACGCTATGACGACCTGGTGACGCGCTTCACGGGCCAGCAGGTGCCTGCAACCGGCGTCTCCATCGGTGTCGACCGGCTGCTGGCGGCGCTACAGGCCAAAGGCCGCCTCGACGCGCAGCCCGAAGGCCCCGTCATCGTCACCGTCATGGATCGCGACCGCATGGCCGATTACATGGAAATCTGCGCTGATCTGCGCAAAGCGGGCATCGCGGCCGAAGTTTACTTGGGCAACCCCAAGAATTTCGGCAACCAGTTGAAATACGCCGACAAACGCCGCGCCCGCTTCGCCATCATCCAAGGCAGCGATGAGGCCGCGCGCGATGTCGTGCAGGTCAAAGACCTCGTGAAAGGTGCCAAACTGGCCGAACAGGCCAGCCTGGAGGAATGGAAGGAAAACCCCTCCCAATTCGAAGTGCCGCGCGCCGGTCTGGTGGCGCGGCTCAAACCGTTCTTCCGGTGATTTCCACCGCCGACCGCGCCCGCGCCGCCGATATCCTGGCGCACTTCCGCGATGCGGGGGCCCAGATGTTCGAAGCGGACGTCCTGCAACCGGCGGGCGCCCTGCTGGACCTTTATGGCGAAGACATCCGCGCCCGCGCTTTCACCACCACCGACCCCATCGCGGGTGAGATGATGCTGCGCCCCGATTTCACCGTCCCCATCGTGCAGCGCCATATGGCAAGCGGGGCAGCGCCCGCGCGGTATTGCTACGCGGGCGAGATCTTTCGCCGCCAGGAAACCGACGAGGGCCGCCCCCGCGAATATCTGCAAGTGGGGTTCGAGTTGTTCGATGGCGGCGACCCCGCCGCCGCCGATGCCGAGGTCTTTGCGCTGATCGCCGACGTGCTGGCCCCCTGGTCCGCCGTCCCGGCGACGGGTGATTTGGGTCTGCTGATTGCCGCGGTCGAGGGCCTTGGCACCTCGCCAGAGCGGCGGGCTGCCCTGCGCCGCCACATCTGGCGCCCCGCCCGCTTTCGCCGCCTGATGGATCGCTACTCCGGCGCCGCACCCGCGCCCGCCCGCGCCGCCCTTTTGGATAGGCTCACCGCCGAGACACCCGAAGCCATCGTTGCCGAGGCCGGCCAAGCCGTCGGCCAACGCAGCGTCACCGAGGTCGCGGCCCGTCTGGCGCATCTGGCTCAAGACGCCGCACAACCGCCCATCCACGCGACCGAGGCGCAAATCATCAACGCCCTCTTGTCACTGGACGCGCCGCTCGCCGAAGCCATTGACCCGATCCGCGACATGGCCGCCGATCTGCCATCGCTGGCACCTGCCGCGAACGCCCTCGCCGCCCGGGCAGACGCACTGGCCCGCCGCGGCATCGACCCCGCCAAGTTGCCCTTCGCGCCTGCGCGGGGTCGTTCGCTCATGGAATATTACGACGGTTTCACCTTTACCTTCTCCGCGCCCAACCGACCCGACCTGCCGCCCTTGGCTACCGGAGGGCGCTACGACGCGCTGACCGCCATCTTGGGCGGTGGCACGGGGGTGCCCGCCGTGGGCGGCGTCGTCCGTCCCGGCCTGTTGAAGGTCTTGCCATGATCCGTCTGGGCGTGCCGTCCAAGGGGCGGCTGATGGAAAAGACCTTCGACTGGTTCGGCGCGCGCGGCCTCACGCTGGAACGCACCGGGTCGGACCGCGAATATGCGGGCCGCGTCCAAGGCGCCGATATCGCGCTGGTGCTGTTGTCGGCGGGCGAAATCCCCCGGGAACTGGCTGCCGGGCGCCTGCATCTGGGCGTCACCGGCAGCGACCTGGTACGCGAAAAGCTTCCGGCCTGGCAAACCCGGGTGGAGGCGGTCGCCGCCATGGGCTTCGGTCATGCCGACCTGGTGCTGGCGGTGCCGAACGTCTGGGTCGATGTGGACACGCTCGACGACCTCGATTCCGTCGCCGCCGCCTTCCGCGCCAGCCATGGCCACCGGTTGCGCATCGCCACGAAGTACCACCGGCTCGTGCGTGAATTCCTGCGCGACCACGGCGTGGCCGATTACCAACTTGTCGACAGCCAAGGTGCCACCGAAGGCACGGTTCTCAACCAGAGTGCCGAGGCCATCGCCGACATCACCTCCACCGGGGAAACCCTGCGTGCCAACCACCTGAAGGTGCTGTCCGATGGGCTGATCCATGCCAGCCAGGCGACGCTGTTCCGATCGTTGGCGGCGCCCTGGGATGCGGCTGCGCATGCGGTTTTGGAGGAGTTGCGTCCGCGGTTTGTCTGAAACCACTCCTACGGATGCCTCACATTACCAATAACGCTCATGGTGAACTCCCTCTTTCCCCGCTCCGAGCGGGATCGGAATCAAGCCCGCAGGACGCCGGTCCATCGCCGGACCGCAGCCCGTCTATAGACCGGCTTGCACCTAGCACATGCGATAAGGTTTCTCTCAAGTAAGACCGTTCGGGCAAACTCCGAACCGCTCTAAATCCCCGCCCCACCCCGCGCCAAGACAAAGAGGTTGTTGGCTGGCATATCCACCATCTCGACCCGTAAGCCGAGTGCGCTTAGCACGCTCTGGATCACCTCGATCTCCTTCAGGCCAATAGCCGGGTCCTGTCCTCGCAAGCTGGCGTCAAAGGCACGGTCCCCGTCACTGGTGGGCACGCCATCGCGCAGAAACGGCCCATAGATCGCAAGCAAGCCCCCCTTGGCCAGGGCTCGCGTGGCCTCGTCCAACAGGTTCGACATCTCCGCATCTGAAATCAGGTGCAGCAGATTCACCACCAAAATGGCATCCGCCGCGCCCTCGATGGCCCAGCCGGGCTCACCCGCGTTGATCTCGCCCGCAGGTGCCACGTTGGGAAGGCCCTTGCAACGCGCGTCGATGGCGGCACGCCGCACCTCATCCACGTCGGTGGGATGGAAGATCAGGTCGGGCCGGTGGGCCGCTAAAGCCGCGATATGCTGGCCTGTGCCCGAGGCCAGTTCCAGCACATTGCCTTTGCGGGGCAGGCGCGGCAGCAACACGTCCAGGATGGGCCCCAGATTGCGCGTCGCCGCAGGCGCAGACATCAAACCATCGGCATCGGGCTGGCCCGGCGCATCCCCCATGGGCACCCGCCGCATCAGGCGAACCGCCCGGGCGACAAAGCCGCGACGGTGGCCGCGTCCAGTTCCGACGCGCGCCCCGCCACCAGATCGGCCAGCAGACGCGCCGCCGCGGGCGCCGTCTGGAAGCCGTAGCCACCCTGCCCCGCGCACCACCAGAACCCAGGCCTTTCCGACGCGCCCAAGGCCAGACACCTATCCGGCGTGAAGGTTCGAAGCCCCGCCCAGGACGCGATGGGCCGCGTCACTTCCGGCTCAGCCGCCGCCTGCCAGCGGGCCAAGCCTTCGGCCAGAACCATGTCGTCCGGCCAGGCATCCATGGGCTCTGCCGGGTCTTCTTCGGCAGGAGACACCAGCAAGGCCCAGGCATCGGGCTTGGCATACCACCGCTCTGCCACGCCCAGCATCATGGGCCAAGCGCGCACATCCGCGCCGCCCGGTGCCGCGATCCGCGCCATGGAGCGGCGCAGCGGCGTCAACCCCAAGGGCCGCACCCCGGCCAATTCGGCCACACCATCGGCCCAAGGACCCGCCGCGTTCACCACATTGCGGGCCGTCACCTCCACCTTGCCCGCCCGCACGTGCCAGCCGCCCGGCACCGCCTCGATGGTGTCGGCCCGGCAATCCAGCCGCACCTTTGCCACGGCGCGAAGCCCGGCTTGCACCATCGCGCCGGTGTCCAAATCGAAGGCATCCCCGTGAAAGGCCGCCCGCGTCACCGCTTGCGATAAGACGGGCACGCGCGTCTGAGCGTCGTCCAGGGTGATGGCTGTCAGCCCCAAATTCTTGGCGTCGCTTGTGAATTCGTCTTCCTCGCCCTCGACCCCGACAAGCATCAAGCCGCGCGGCGACATCCAGCCCGCCGCCTCATGGTCGGCCCGCGACGCGCGGTTGAGCGCGACAACCGGCGCCAAACCATACCGTTCCTCGAACAAGGCCGCGGACCGGCCCGACGCATGGTAGGCCGGAGCCTCCTCCGCCTCCCACAACTCGACCGTACCCAAAGCAGAGAGCGCATGGCCGGCCGATGCGCCCGCAATGCCTCCCCCGATAATCAAAAAGTCCCGTTCCACCCCGCGACACTCACACGGCGGTGCCTCGTCACTCAAGCGCCAAGGCCGGAAACGATCGCAACCGGGCGTTCACGCCTCTTCCAATCGGTCCGTGGCAGGTGGCGGCGTGGGCGAAAGCGCCGTGATCTGCGCCAGCAAATCTTCGCCGAGCGTGATGCCCGCCGCGGCCAGGGACGGCGCCAGTTGCACCGCGTCGCGGGCGCTGATGATTGGCGCGGTCACGGCCCGGTGCGCCATGGCCCAGGCCACGGCCAGGGTCGCGGGCGCGTGGCCGACTTCGGTCGCCAACGCAGCCAACCCCTTCGCTGCCTCGTGCATCCAGGCCGGACCATATCGCGCGGCATAGCGCGTATCCTCGACCAGCCGTCCCCCTTCGCCTTGAGCATATTTTCCCGTCAGCAAACCGCCGCCAAGCGGCGAGTAAGGCGCGACGGCGATCCCCTGGTCGACGGCCATGGGCAAGATTTCCACCTCAGCCTGCCGCTTCACCAAGCTATACATCGGCTGGATCATGTCGATGCGCGTGCCGAACGTGGCCGCCACGGCCTGGGCCTTCATCACCTGCCAGGCCGCGTAGTTGCTGACGGCAAGGTAGCGCACCACGCCGTCGGATTGCAGCTTGGCCAGGGTCTCGAACGTCTCCTCCAGCGGGGTGTCACCGTCCCAGCGATGCATATAGAGGATATCGATCACATCCATGCCAAGCCGCGCCCGGCTTTCATCCAGCGACGCCAGAATGTTGTCCCGACTGGCCCCACCCTGATAAGCGGCCTTCGTCGCGATGATCAGACTGTCTCGCTCGGGGGCGGCGAAGCGCCCCAACAGCATCTCGGAGCGGCCTTCGGTGTAGACATGGGCGGTGTCGAAGAAGGTCACACCAGCGGCGCGGCAGGCGTCGAACATGGCGCGGCTGTCGGCTTCCGAGGCCTTGCCGCCGAACTGCATGGCGCCGAAGCAGAGGGCGGAGACGGGGGTCCCGTCGAGGGCGGTGAGATGGGTCATAGGGGCGCTTCTTCACAAATTGGGGGTGTTCTGGAGGGGGTGTTTCCCAGTTTGTACATCTTTTTCGGACCGAAATGGATAGGTGGCGCGGGTGACAGCCGCCACCCAAACCACGCTGACCCACCTTGATCGCCACGACCCAACGCGGGACCCGTCCGAACACGAAACAAACCCCGCCCCCCCGCGCGAAAGCCGGTCCATCGACGGGCCGCGGTGCGGCGATCCGACGGTCGTTCTGCGGCGCTTTATGGTGGCCAGTTCATTGCGTTGCTCAAGCGGCGCGCCGAGATCAGCCAAATCGCCGTGCCGTGGGGGCGGTCGCCATTGGAGCGCCATTGGTCCGAGCGACAATGGCGACGCGATGGACCGGCGCCCTTCGGGCTTGATTCCGGTTCTGGGGTGAATGGATAGCACTTAAATAGCTACCCGCCCCTCAGCTGCCCAAGCTCATCAACGACGAGTTGGATGGGTAACTCGAAGAAATCAAACTGAACCGCGCCGGGTTTGCCGGAGGCTGATTGATCTTAGTTACGCGGCTATGTCTGATCTATCCAGAGCTGCGTA
>CANLTZ010000018.1 GCA_947494145.1 uncultured Jannaschia sp.
ATACTTGTTCGTCGTCTTGCTCATGATGCTCCATCCTACTCAGGAGTTGGAGCCTCCGGCAAACCCGGCGCGGTTCATTCATTGAGGCGCCATTGGTCCGATCCCAATGGACGACGAGCGCCGCGCCTGCCGCGTTTTGAGGCAACACCGATCCACGCAGCGCAAAGTCCCTGTTGGACGCACTGACGAAGACCTTTTGGTTGCCGATATGATCGAATTGGCCCGGCAATATGGGCGCTACGGCTATCGTAGGATCGCTGCGCTGCTGAGAGATGCTGGCTGGCATGTGACACCGTTGCCCGGCAGGCGATTGCAAAGCAATCTGCCGAGAGGGGACAAACGGATCGAAAGGCGTCCGCCATGGGCCTCGAACCGGTGGCGGCCATCATGGCGAACCGGCGAGAGGGGCTGAAAGTGCCAATGAAACAACCGAAGAAAGGGCGGCTCTGGCTGAATGATGGATCGTGCGTTCGATTGCCATCTGAACACTGCGATCATGTTTGGTCGTACGACTTCGTGCATTGTCGGACTGACGACGGCATTCGACCATTGTCCTCGGACCAATGGCGGACAAGGTCTCATCGTTCTGTACGCTCAACATTATCAATGAATACAGACGGGAATGCTTGGCAATCCGCGTGGATCGTAAGCTGAACTCAGTCAACGTCATAGATGCGTTGAGTGACCTGTTCATCCTGCGCGGCGTGCCGAAGTTCATTCGATCGGATAACGGCCCAGAGTTCGTTGCTCAAGCCGTCCAAGACTGGATCAAGGCTGTCGGCGCGAAGACGGCCTACATCGAACCTGGCTCGCCGTGGGAGAACGGATACTGCGAAAGCTTCAACGCTCGGTTCAGGAACGAGTTCTTGAATGGCGAAATCTTCTACAGCTTGCGCGAGGCCCAAATCCTGATCGAAGACTGGAGGAAACACTACAACACGAAACGCCCTCATAGTGCTCTGGGCTACCGCCCACCGACCCCAGAAACCATCGTCCAGATGGAACCAAGGCCAGTCATGCACTAACAATCAAATTGCACCACCAAGATGAGGCTGATCACAGCTCCGGCAATGCATCAATAGGTTGAACGCAAGCTAGATCATGTCGATTTTCAGACTAATATGCCAACTTCAAAAGCCGTTATTTTCTTAAACGGCAGTAATATGTTTCAGTTCAAGACTGAGATATCCCGCAGTCGCTCCTTTGCGAAGTCGATGAAGGTGCGGACCTTGGCTGGCGCGCGTCGCCCTTCGACCTGGACAAGATGAATGGGCAGCGGCTCCGGCTCGAAGTCCTCAAGAACCGATTGGAGCGAGCGCTCCAGTAAATCCGGGCCGACCTGGTAGGACAAGATGCGCACCAGGCCCCAGCCTTGCCGCGCAACGTCGATAGCCGCCGCGACACTGCTCACCGAGAGCCGTGGCTTTACCCGCACGACGTCTTGCATGTCTCGCCCGAAGCGCCATTCCGATACAGGGCTGACGGGCGTCCCTGCAATAATCTGGTGCAATTGCAAGTCTGCCGGCGTCTGCGGAATACCGTTCCGTTGGAAGTATTCAGGTGCGCCGCAGACAATACGCCGAACTTGCCCGACCCTGACTGCCGACAGGCCAGAAGATGGCAGCGGACCGATCCGAACCGCGACGTCAAAGCCTTCTTCGACCATGTTCACGATGCGGTCGACCATTAGCACATCGCTGGTCACATCGGGATAGGTGTCCAGAAAACTGGTCAGGATGGGCATGACGTAGATGCGCCCGAATTCGTTTGAGCAGGTGATACGCAACTTACCCACCGGGGTTATCGCAGCGCCGGAGGCCGCGTCATCGGCGGCTTGCAGTTGCGCAAGGACGTGGCGCGCGTCGTCGAGATAGGCACGCCCCACATCGGTCAGTCGGACCCGCCGCGTCGTGCGGGTAAAAAGCCGGGCGCCCAACCGATCCTCCAAGGCATTGACCCCTCGCGTGGCGGAAGGCGCGCTAAGCCCTAAGGCGCGTGCGCCGGCCGCAAAGCTTTCGGCTTCGGCTACAGCGACAAACACTTGGAGGCTTTGCAATCGGTCCATTGATCACATTGCTGCTGTTTCACGAAATAATGTCTTTTAATTTCGATATATTCAATCGGACAATGGCGCAGTCTAGCTTCGTATCACCGCCAAGACGGCACACGCAGTAGCATGACCCTGAAAAGGAAGCCCCAATGTCCCGCATCAACACGGCCGTCACCATCGCCGACGCCCCCGAAGCCAGCCAGGACCTGCGGAAAGGCGTCGAGAAGATGCGGAGCTCCACGCCGAACATGTTCCGCCTGATCGGCAACAGCCCCGCCACGTTAGAAGGCTATCTGAGCCTGAAT
This sequence comes from uncultured Jannaschia sp., assembly GCA_947494145.1. GTDB lineage: Bacteria > Pseudomonadota > Alphaproteobacteria > Rhodobacterales > Rhodobacteraceae > Jannaschia. Next base: position 2,356 of record CANLTZ010000018.1, read on the forward strand.
GGCGCCCTGGGCAAAGGCCAAGTCAATGCCGCGACCCGTGAACGGGTCGCCCTTGCCATCGCCAATTGCAATAGGCGTGACTATTGCAACAGCGCCGACACTTACTTGGGTAAGAACCTCGCCAAGCTCAGCGATGCGAAGACCGAGGCAAACCGCGATGGCAGGTCCACCGACACCAAGGTCGATGCCGCCATCCGCTTTGCCACCAAGGTCGCCAGGGAACGTGGCCGGATCACGCAGAGCAATATCACTGAGGTCCGCAACTCTGTAGATACCGACGCCGAGTTGGTTGAGATCGTGGGCCGCGTCGCCCTGAACGTGCTGACGAACCACGTCGACGAAGGGTTCGAGACCGAGGTCGACGTCCCGGTGTTTCAACCGGCCCGCGCTGCATAAACCTGCGGCCTACCGCCCCTTTCCCGCAGGCCCGCCCCGTCGCCCCATACATGCAAAGGACCGCTCCGATGACCTCCGAAGCCCCGCGTCACCCCCTGCCGCCCTTCACTGCCGAAAGCGCCGCCGAAAAGGTCCGCCTGGCCGAAGACGGCTGGAACGGCCGCAATCCGGGCAAAGTCGCTTTGGCCTACACACCCGACAGCAAGTGGCGGAACCGAGCCGAGTTTGTGCAAGGCCGCGCGGCAGTCGAAGACTTCCTGACGCGTAAATGGGCAAAGGAGCTCGACTACCGGCTTATCAAGGAACTCTGGGCCTTTGACGGCAACCGGATCGCGGTGCGCTACGCCTACGAATACCACGACGACAGTGGCAATTGGTTCCGCGCATACGGCAACGAGAACTGGGAGTTCGACGAAAACGGCTACATGGCTCACCGCCATGCCAGCATTAACGAACACCCCATTGCCGAAGAAGATCGCAAGTTCCGTTGGCCGCTCGGTCGACGCCCCGACGACCACCCCAATCTCAGCCATTTTGGCTTCTAGGAAAGGACGGATCCCATGACCTCTCCCATCAAGCTCTACCGTAATCCCAAATCAGGCCACTGCCACCGCGTGCAGTTGATGATGTCGCTTCTTGGCGTGCCTTATGAAACCGTCGATTTGGATATGGCGAACGGGGCGCACAAAGCGCCGTCCTATCTCAGGGTCAGCCCGCTCGGCCAAGTGCCCGCAATCGACGACAACGGCGTGACCCTGTCGGACAGCAACGGCATTATCACCTACCTCGTGTCGAAATACGGGGATGACGCTTCCTGGATCGGCGGGACGCCGCAAGACAAGGCCGAGGTGCAGCGCTGGTTGTCCATCGCCGCCGGTGAAATCGCCAACGGCCCCTGTGCTGCGCGCTTGGTGACTGTGTTCGGCGCACCGCTGGACCATGCCGCCGCCGTGGCGAAGTCACATGATCTTTTCAAGGTGATGGATGCAGCGCTGGATGGCCGGACCTTCCTGGTCGGCGACAGGATCACCTTGGCCGACGTCGCAGGCTACAGCTATATCGCCCACGCACCCGAAGGCGGTGTCAGTCTGGAGGCCTATCCCAATATCCGGGCCTGGTTGGCGCGCATCGAAGCGCAACCGAACTTCGTGGGGATGGCCCCGTCACCGATCCCCGAAGCCGCCTAATTGTCGTGTGCCACGGCGATTGCGCCGTGGCCACGGACCTGGCCTCTAAGCCCGAGGAAAGCGCAATGCTGGATGCTGCAAACCCCTTCCACGCTGGTGAAATCAAGGCCCAAAGGCGCGTCGGTGTGACTGATGTCGCGGACGGGGCGGCCGGGTTCATCCGCCCTTTCATGCCCGATCAACATCGGGCGTTCTTTTCGCAACTGCCGTTTCTCGTTTTGGCCGGGGCAGATGAAGCCGGTCGGCACTGGGTCACGCTGCTTGACGGGCCCGAAGGCTTCCTGCGCTCGCCCGACGCCAAGACCCTGGTCATCGACGCCAAACCGGACCCGCAAGACCCGCTGGCAGGGGCTCTCACCAGTGGGACCGAAATCGGGATGCTCGGGATTGAGTTGGCCAACCGCCGTCGCAACCGGCTAAGCGGGGTGTTCCGCGCCGATGGCGCCCGCTACGCCATCGATATCAGGCAAAGCTTCGGCAATTGTCCGCAATACATTCATGAGCGGGATTGGCGCCGCGGGCCAACCGGCGACGCGCCAACCGCCACACGTTCGACCGCACTGACGGACGATCAAATCGTCCGCATCCGCGCCGCCGACACGCTGTTTGTTGGAACGGGGTATAAAGGGAAAGGCGATCACGTCTCGAACGGGTTCGACGCATCCCATCGCGGGGGTGAGCCGGGCTTTGTCCAAGTGGTGGACGCCAATCGTCTGCGCATTCCAGACTATGCGGGCAACAACTTCTTCAACACCATCGGGAACCTGCTTGAAAACGCACGCATCGGTCTGGTTTTCGTGGATTTCGAAACCGGTGGGCTGTTGCAGCTATCCGGCCGCGCCATGATCGATTGGGATGCAAAGGGCAGCCAAGACCCTGTCGCGCTCAGAACAATCGATGTGACGATCGACGTTGTGATCGACCGGCCAAGCGCGCTGTCCCTGCGCTGGACGCGGGACGACGCCGATCTGCGGGAGTTGGTGGTGACGGACAAGGTCAGAGAGTCGAAGGACATCACTTCTTTCCACCTGGCCGCCGCCGACGGCAGCCCGTTGGAGCCATTTGAGGGCGGTCAACATCTGCCCATAGAATTGGAAATCCCGGGCCAACTTGGCAAAACCCGGCGCAGCTATTCGCTTTCAGGCGATCCTTTTGGCGAGACCTACAGGCTGAGCATCAAGCGGGAGGACCGTGGGCTCGCGTCGCGCTTCCTCCATGATGAGATCCGCATCGGCGACCGCATCCATGCGCGACGCCCATCCGGGGAATTCGTCGTTTCTTGCAGCAATTGCCCGCTTGTCCTTGTCAGCGCTGGCGTCGGTCTGACGCCAATGCTGTCGATGCTCTACGCAGCCGCGCGGGAAGATAGCGACCGACCGGTCTGGTACGTCCATGGCGCGCGCAACGGCGGGCAGCACGCGCTGAAAGCAGAGGTGGCCGATCTGCTCGATGGCCGCGCCAATCTGTCCGCGCGTGTCCGCTACAGTAGGCCAGAAGCAACCGACAGGTTGGGCATTGACTACCATGGGACAGGTCGGGTGACGTGGGAAACACTGCTGGATTTGAACGCAGGGCCGGACGCGCATTACATGCTTTGTGGGCCAGCCAAATTCCTCGCCGATATCCGCAACGGGTTGGAAGGTGCCGGCGTCCCAACCCAGCACATCCATTTCGAAACCTTTGGCCCCACGGGTTAGGTTGATTGCCATCGGTCGACATCAAACCCCGGGTGATCTTTCGCGCCCCGCCCCGCAGTTCGAGTATCGATTTCTGGCGGCGAACCGGACGCTGCGTGTCAGGTCGCAAGGAGCGCATGATCCGCCATCCCGGCAGGATCCCGCCGGGCGGACCCAACGACAAGACCGCGCCGCACTTGAACCGCCTGTCGGAGTCGTTGCTCAATGCGGCGCAAATGTCCGCGCTGAGAGAAAGATGCATTTGAGATCAGCTCGTACAGGAGACCGTGCCCACCCCACCGAAAGGATCAACCCCATGGAAGAAAGCAATCTCACCCGCCGGAACCTCCTGGCATCGACCACAGTACTTGCAGCCGGTATCGCCTTCGCTCCGCATTCCGCCACCGCTCAAACCACGGTCCGCAGTGGGGGACAGTCCATCGCCATCTACATCCCGGAGGAGTCGGATTTTCCCTATGAAGTGACCCGCACAGAGACAGAATGGCGCACCCATCTTGGGGACGATGACTTCGTCTACGATATCTTGCGCCGCGCGCAGACGGAGCGTCCGAAGACCACGGATCTCTGGCGTGAGGCGCATGATGGCCAGTATCTTTGCCGCGGCTGCGACCTGCCGCTTTATGAAGGGCACTGGTTCCAACCCCTCGATAAGGGCTGGGTGTTCTTCCACCATGCTATCCCGAATGCTGTGATGTTCGGGCTTGACGGGCCGGTGCCGGAATACGGCCAAGCCGGTATGGCTTTGAACACGCAGACCGCCATGGGTGAGATCCATTGCCGTCGATGCGGGTCGCATATCGGGCACCATGTCCCGGTCGAGGGCATGTTCCTGCATTGCCTCAACGGAACAGCGCTGAAGCTCGCCTGAATATCAGGCCCGGCGTCGGGCGCGTCACGTATTGCAGATCTACTTTTCGGAAGACCAGCCTCCGCTCGTTGCCGTCTAGAGCGAGAACGATCCCTTCTTGGGGCCAGATGGCGCACGCGCCTTTGCCCGCGACCTGCCGGACGCCGAAATCCATTTCGTCGATAGCGGGCATTTCGCGCACGAAACCCATGCCGCAGAGATCGCCGCGCGGATGCACGACTTCCCGGCCAGCCATATGGGACGCTGGCGAAACAGGGGGCCGTTGCTTGTCTTCGATGGCGCGAAGGCGACGTCCGCCTGGCTGCCGCTAAGGCAAAGGACGGTACCATAAAATCGACGATTGCAGCGCATTTGCGAAAGAACATAGCGACGCCGGGCAACGATCGGACCCGGTACAAAAGGTTGAGCCAGCATATCGAAGTCAAACTGCCAATGTTGCGCGTAAGCGCGAAGACCTGGCGTCGACCCCGCTGCCCAAGAAGTCTCGCAAAGATGGCCTGTGGTAGCGGGTCACGGTCGGCCATGGACACTTCTGTCTAGACTTAGGCAAAACCGAAGGCTAGCGTCCCCCAATGGCAGTGGGAGGACGACCATGAATAGTCACTACAGGGTTGTTGTCATCGGTGGCGGCGTCGTCGGTACCTCGGTTCTCTACCACCTTGCGAAATTCGGCTGGACCGATGTCTGCCTGATCGAGCGCAAGGTTCTGACGGCCGGTTCAAGCTGGCATGCGGCTGGCGGGTTCCACGCGCTGAACGCGGACCCGAACATTGCCAGCCTACAGGCCTACACGATCGACCTTCTGTCGGAGATCGAGAAGGAGTCGGGTCAATCCGTCGGGATGCACATGACCGGCGGGCTGACGCTGGCGGGCACACCAGACCGCTGGGAATGGCTGCAATCGGCCTATCGCACCTTCCAATCCATCGGGATCGACGACGTGCGGCTGGTCACCCCCGATGAGGCGGCAGAGCTTTGTCCCATAATGTCGCCCCACGATATTCTGGGCGGCATGTGGGCCGACCGCGAAGGCTATATCGACACCACGGGCACGGTTCACGCCTATGCGGGCGCCGCGAAAAAGCATGGCGCCACGGTGGTGGAAAACAACCGCGTGCTTGAACTGAACCAAACCGCCGATGGTTGGCAGGTCGTGACCGAGAAGGGCACCGTGACGTGTGAACACGTGGTGAACGCCGCCGGTCTCTGGGCCAAGCAAGTGGGGCGCATGGCCGGGGTCGAATTGCCGGTTTCCCCACTCAACCACCATTACCTGATTTCGGACACGATCCCCGAAGTCGCGGCACTGGACCAAGAACTGCCGCTCGTCGTGGACCTGGAAGGGTTCACCTATATGCGCCAGGACCAAAAGGGCATCCTTCTGGGCATCTACGAGATCGACCATGAACACTGGATGATGGACGGCGCCCCGTGGGAATACGGCTTCGAGCTACAACAGGAAGACCCCGACCGGATTGAACGTGAACTAACCCTGGGGTTTGAACGCTACCCCGCCTTGCAGCATGTGGGCGTCAAGACATGGGTCAACGGCGCCTTCACGTTCTCACCCGATGGCAACCCGCTGGTCGGCCCCGTCCGTGGCAAGCCCGGCTATTGGTGTGCTTGCGCTGTGATGGCGGGCTTTCTGCAGGGCGGCGGCGTTGGCAAGTCGCTGGCGGAATGGATGATCCACGGAGAGCCCGAGGCCGATGTCTTCGGCATGGATGTGGCCCGCTATGGCGATTACGCGCAGAACAAGCGGTTCATCAAGGAAACGACAGGGCAATTCTACACGCGCCGCTTCGTGATGACCTATCCCAACGAGCAACTGCCCGCGGGTCGCCCCCTGAAAATGCCGCCCGCCCATTCCGAGATGAGTGCGGCGGGCTGCCAATGGGGCGCGAGCTATGGGCTGGAAGTCCCGCTATATTTCGCCCCCACCTCCGATTTCGAAGAACACCCGACGCTCAAACGCTCAAACGCCTTTGACATTGTGGCCGAGGAATGTCGCGCCGTGCGTGAGGCCGTGGGTCTGCTGGATATCTCGGGCTTTTCGCGCTTCGAGGTGACGGGCCCACAGGCCGAAGCGTGGCTGGACCAGATCATGGCCTCCAAACTGCCCGCGCCAGGACGCGCACGTCTTGCCCCTATGCTGTCGGAAACCGGCAAGCTGAAGGGTGACCTAACCGTTTTCAACTGGGGCGACGGCACCTGGTGGATCATGGGCAGCTACTATCTGCGCGAATGGCATCTGCGGTGGTTCCACGACCATATGGGCCAAGACGTGACATTGCGCGATATATCGGACGATATCGTGGGCTTCTCTCTTTCGGGCCCCAATTCCCGAAAGGTGATCGAGAAATTGACCGACGGGCCCGTGGGCACCCTGCCCTTCATGGGCTGCGGCAGCTTCGACATTGGGCTTCATCGTTGCAAGGTTGGCCGTTTGTCCGTGTCGGGTGAGTTGGGCTATGAGATCCATTGCAAGGCTGCCGAACATATCCACCTGCGCAGGCTGCTGCTGGAAGCCGGGGCCGATCTGGGCATACGCGAATACGGCTTCAACGCGTTGCAGTCCCTACGGTTGGAAAAGAGCTTCGGCATCTGGTCGGCGGAATTCACCCAAGGCTATACGCCACGGCAGACCGGCATGGATCGCTGGATTGCCTGGGACAAGGGCGACTTTGTCGGGCGGGCCGCAGCCACGACCGAACGCGATGGGAACGGGCCTGCGCAAGTCATTGCGACGCTCGAAATCGAAGATGGCGATTCCGATGCCAGCGGGTTTGAACCGGTCTGGCGGGATGGTGAGCGCGTCGGCTTCGTAACCTCTGGTGGCTACGGCCATACGGTCGGCAAGTCGCTGGCCTTGGCCATGCTGGACCATGATGCCGCCGCTGAAGATACGGGCCTGACCGTCCATGTCGTTGGCGCGGAGCGTAGCGCAAAGGTCATTCCGGCGTCGCCCTATGATCCGGCGGGAAAGGCAATGCGGCTATGACGGAAACCCCGGCCAAAGTCGCACCCGCGCGACGCTCAAAGCGGCGGCGCGAAGGCACGGCGCCGACCAGCCACCGCACGACCAATTATCGGCAACTCCGCAACCCCTTCCCCGTGATGTCCGTCTTCTCGGACGATGAAGCGGCGAACATGCACGAAACGGCCCTCCGCATGCTCGAAGAGCTGGGGATGAAAGTGCTATTGCCCGAAGCCCGCAAGCTGTTTGAGCAAGCGGGCGCCAAGGTGGATGGCGAGATGGTCTATCTTGGTCGCGAAATCGTTGCGGCCGCGCTAGCCACGGCGCCAAGCTCCATCCATTGCCGGGCTGGCGCCCCAGCCCGCGACATCATACTGGAACTGGGTGCCTTGGCGTTCCAGCCCGGCGCGGGCGCGCCACATGCCACAGACCTAAAGCGGGGGCGCCGCCCCGGCAGTGCCCGGGATTTCGAGGAATATACCCGGCTTTCGCATCACTTCGACGTCTTCCAAATGATGTCACCCTCGGTTGAGCCACAGGACGTCCCGACCCATCTGCGCCATTACTTCACCATCCGCACACAGATCGGGCTGACCGACAAGTTCCCCTTTCTCTATGCAAGGGGAACACCGCAATCGCTTGATAACTTCGAGATGCTCCGCATAGCGCGCGGCTTGACCGAGGCGGAATTTCAGGCAGGTGTCCACGCCTACACGATCATCAACACCAACAGCCCGCGCACGCTCGACATCCCGATGGCCCAGGGGCTGATCGACTTTGCGCGCCATGGGCAGATGTGCATCGTCACCCCTTTCACTTTGATGGGTGCCATGGCGCCGATCACGGTTGCCGGGGCGATCACCCTCAGCCATGCCGAATGCCTGGCGGCCATCACGCTGACCCAATTGGCCAAGCCCGGCGCGCCGGTCTGTTACGGGACGTTCACGTCGAACGTCGATATGAAATCGGGCGCGCCCGCCTTTGGTACGCCCACCCATTTCCAAGCGTCGCTGGCGGCGGGCCAGATGGCGCGGTTCCTGGGCCTGCCCTGGCGGTCAGCCGCCGGCTCGGCCTCAAACGTCAATGACGTTCAGGCGGCAAACGAAAACCAACTGGGTCTGTGGGGGTGCCTTCTGTCTGGGGCCACGGTTATCATCCATTCGGCGGGTTGGTTGGAGGGCGGCCTGACGGTCAGCTATGAGAAGATCGTGACCGATGTCGAAGTGCTCAACATGGTGGCCGAGCTTTGTGCAGGCAACAAGGCCGGCACCGATGAGATCGGCTTCGCCAACGCCCTGGCCCATGTCGCGCCATCGGGCCATTTCTTCGCCGCGCCCCAGACGATGGAACGCTACGCGACCGAATTCTATGAACCCGTCGTCCACGATTACGCGAATTTCGGGACTTGGTCCGAACGCGGCGCGCTGGATGCGACCACACGTGCGACGGGCGTCTGGGAAGCCATCCTGGCCGCGCCACACGTCTCTGCCACGCCGCCCGATCGGCTCGACGCGCTGCGGGCGTTCATCGACAAGCGCACGGCCGAAGGCGGCGCCCCGCCGGAGAGTTGAGGCATGGCCGCGCCCGATACACCGGTCCTGCACCGGGACGACCCCACCAGGGAACCGCTTGCGGGCCATACCAAGGTCACCCGCGAAGACTGGCTTGCCATGGCGCGCGACACGCTGGTCAATGACGGGGCGGAGCAGGTGAAGATCCTGTCCCTGGCGGAACGTATGGGCGTTTCACGGTCCAGCTTCTACTGGTATTTCCGCAATAGGAATGACCTGCTTGACGCCCTTCTGGAAGATTGGGAGGCGCGCAACACGTCAAGCATCGCCGCGCATTGCACCCGCCCGGCTGCCAATATCACCGAGGCGGTTCTGAACTTCTTTCGGTGTTTCATCGACCCTGCACGGTTCGACCGGGGTCTCGACTTCGCGGTGCGCGAATGGTCCCGCCGGGACGAGACGCTGCGCACCCGCATCGACACCGCGGATGCGAACCGAATTGCGACCGTCACCGCCATGTTTGCGCGCTTTGGCTACGACGCGCTAGAGGCGGATGCCCGGGCACGCATCCTGTATTTCATGCAATTGGGCTATCACGCGCTCGATACGCGCGAGCCGATGGACGCCCGTCTGGCCCGGGTCCGCCCTTATGTGCAGGGTTTCACTGGACGCGAGCCGGATGAAAGCGCGATTGCCATCTTCGTGCGCGATGTCGACGCGTTGGGGTTGGCATGATGCAACGCTATTCCGCGCTATCACTGCTGAAGCACGGCCTATCGGGGCATAAGGGGTGGAAGACCGCCTGGGCCAAGGCCCGGCCCAAGCCTGCCTATGACGCCGTCATTGTCGGGGGCGGCGGACATGGATTGGCCACAGCCTACTACCTGGCGAAGAACCATGGCCTCACCCGGGTCGCCGTGTTGGAACGTGGCTGGATCGGGGGCGGCAATACGGGCCGCAACACCACCGTCTGCCGTTCCAACTATTTCTACCCCGAAAGTGTCGCGCTCTATGACTTGGCGTTGCGTCTTTATGAAGGGCTGAGTCGTGAGTTGAACTACAACATCATGCTCAGCCAGCGCGGCATGCTCATTGCCGCCCACACGCCCGCACAGATGGAAATCTGCAACCGCATCGCCAATGCTATGCAATTGAACGGCGTGGATGGCAAACTCATGGGCGCCGAAGAAGCCGCCGCCCACCTGCCCTTGGCGAACACGGGCCCCGATGCGCGCTACAAGCTGATGGGTGGCATCTGGCAAGGCCGCGCCGGAACCGCGCGCCACGATGCAGTGGCCTGGGGCTATGCCCGGGCGGCCAGCGCCCTTGGCGTCGACATCATCGAGAATTGCGAAGTCACGGACATCGATGTCCAGGGTGGTGCCGTCGCAGGCATCGAAACATCTCTTGGCCCCATCCAAACGGAACGGCTGGGCATTGCCGCGGCGGGCGCCACGCCGGGGCTGATGGCGCATGTGGATGTGGCGCTTCCGATCCACGATTATGCGCTTCAGGCCTTCGTGTCCGAACCGGTCAAGCCCTGTCTCGATACGGTTCTGTTGTATCTCGGCACCGGCACCTATGTTAGCCAATCCGACAAGGGTGAGTTGGTGTTCGGCGGTGGCCTCGACCGGGTCCCGACCCACGGACAACGCGGCAACCTGCCCGTGCAGGAAGCGGTAACCGCGGGCCTGCTGGAGATGTTCCCCGCCTTTGGCCAGCTCAAGCTGCTGCGCCAATGGGCTGGGGTTGTGGATGTCGTTCCAGACAGCTCACCCCTGATCGGCCCGGCCGGACCCGACGGCATCTTCATCAATTGCGGTTGGGGCACCGGCGGTTTCAAGGCCATCCCCGCTGGCGGCTGGCTTCTGGCCCATCTGCTGGCTAAGGGCGAACACCACGACATCAGCCGCCCCTTCGATCTGCGCCGTTTCGCGGAAGGACGCTTGATCGACGAAGCGGCCGGATCCGGCATCGCCCATTGAGAAGGATCGAGGATGCAGCACTTCCCCTGCCCTTTTTGCGGCCCCCGCGATGAGACGGAGTTTCACTTCGCCGTGGAAGCCGGGCATGCCCGTCCCGAACCGGCTGCCGCCGTGTCTGACGCGGCCTGGTCGTCCTATCTGTACGAAAACGCCTCGCCAAAAGGGTCGGCCCGCGAAGTCTGGCTGCACCTGACCTGCGGTGAGTATTTCATCATGACCCGCGACACGGTGAGCCGTGAGGTCACCGGGTCCGAGGCCTTGCCCGGGCACGCGCCATGAGCGGTTGGCGCCACCCGGACCTCGGCGCGGAAATCGACCGCAGCAAACCCCTGCGCTTCACCTTCGACGGCCAAACCATCGAAGGTTTCGAGGGGGATACCCTGGCCTCCGCCCTGTTGGCGTCAGGTCACCGCATCTTGGGGCGCAGCTTTAAATATCATCGCCCCCGTGGGCTTTGGGGGATGGGCGCCGACGAACCCAACGCCGTTTTCGACGTGCGCCACAAAGGCATCCATTGGCCCAATGCCCGCGCCACGCTGACCTATGCCCAAGACGGCATGCGTGTTGCGTCGGTCAATGCGTGGCCCAACGCAAGACGGGATCTGTTTGGCGTGATGGATTTCGCGCAGCGCTTCTTGCCGGCCGGTTTCTACTACAAGACGTTCATGCGCCTGCCCTGGAGGTTTTATGAGCCGTTGATCCGCCGGATGGCCGGGCTGGGACGGGTCGATCCGGACTTTGCGCCCGCTGCCGATAGCGTTCAGGTCGCCGCCGCCTGCGAGGTGCTGGTCATCGGCGCGGGCCCTGCGGGACTCGCGGCTGCGCGAAGCGCGGCAGAGACGGGGCGGGTTGTGTGGCTCGTGGAAGACGCGCGGCATCTGGGCGGTGCGCTCCGGCGGCGCGGCGGAGAGATTGAGGGCACGCCCTGGCGGGATCTCGCGTCGCAAACGCAGAAGACGGTCAAAAGGGCCGGTGGTCGCGTCTTGACCGACACGACCCTTTGGGGCGCGTTCGACCACGGGACATTTGCCGCGTGGCAACGCGGACCACATCATCGGCATTGGCGCATCCGAGCCGAGCGCTGCATCCTGGCCGCCGGCGGGATCGAGCGTCCCTTGTGGTTTGCAAACAATGACCTGCCCGGCATTCTGTCTGCCGAGGCCGCGCTTCATCATCTGCATGCCCATGGCGCCGTGCCTGGCAAGAAGATCCTTTTGGCCACAGCGACTGACAACAGCTACCCCGTCGCGAAGGCTTTGGTGGATGCAGGGGCCGACGTGACCTTGATCGACAGCCGCAACGATACACCGGGGCTGGAGGGTGTGACGCATATGGCAGGTGCGCGCATCGAAGCGGCCCTCGGGCGGCACGGCGTCACGGGGGCGACCGTCAGCGGCAAACACTTCGACTGCGACACGATCCTTTGCGCGGGCGGGACAACACCCACGGTGCATATCTGGTGTCAGGCAGGCGGCAAGCTGGACTGGGATGAAGACCGCGACATGCTCGTGCCCCGCCCAGGGACCGCGCCCATGACCGTCGTGGGCGCCGCGCGCGGCACGCTCGATCTCGCCACCGCGTTACAGGAAGGGAAAGGGGCAGGTGCCGGAGGCGATCCCGCAGGCGACACATTCCCCGCGTCAGATCCCGCCACGCCGTTCCGCCCCGATACCTCCCTGCCCGGTCGACAATGGGTCGATCTGCAAAACGACGTGACGCTGAAAGATGTTGGGCTGGCCGCGCGCGAAGGCTTCACTTCGGTCGAACACCTTAAGCGTTACACCACGCTCGGCATGGCGACTGACCAGGGACGGACATCGAATTTTGGGGGCCTGGCAGCCATGGCGACGCTGACCAACCGCACAATTCCCGAAACCGGGACCACGACCTATCGCCCCCCCTTCCAGCCGGTACCGCTGAGCGCCATCGCAGGACCTGCGCGCGGGGCGCTTTACCATCCGCTCAAACGCCTGGCGTTGGAAGCGTCACATCGCGCCGCCGGGGCGCGTTTCCGCGAATACGGGGGCTGGCTGCGCCCTGCGGTCTACGGCGTCGGGGATGAAGCCACGCTTGCGCAGCAGGAGGCGCTGGCCGCGCGAAAAACGGTTGGGGTCTATGACGCCTCTCCGCTTGGAAAGCTTGATGTGATCGGCCCGGATGCGGCCAAGCTTCTGGATTTCGCGGGTTACATCCGAATGTCCACCCTGAAGCCCGGGCGCGCGCGATATGGGTTCATGTTGTCGGAGACAGGCATCGTCTACGATGACGGCGTCGTGCTGCGGTTGAGCGATACGCACTTCGTGGTGTCAGCCTCGTCAAGCCACGTGGACGGCGTCCGCGGCCGGCTTGAAGATGCCCGCCAAGACCGTATCGGGCGCGGCCAGGTGTTTGTCCACGACGTCACACAGGGCTTTGTGACCCTGACGGTGACAGGGCCAAAGGCGCGCGCCGTTTGTGGTGCCGCAGGGATCGCATTGCCCGATTTGGCGCATATGGGCGTGGCTGAGATTGCATATAAAGGTGGCAAGATGCGCGTCGCCCGGGTCAGTTTCACCGGCGATATGAGCTACGAACTCAGCGTGCCGACCGAACTGGCCGACACCCTTCGCGCAGATCTCGACAGGGCGCTAACCGGGGCCGAGGGTCGATGGATTGGGCTAGAGGCCGTGATGATCCTGCGCGCCGAAAAGGGGTTTATCGTCATCGGCAAAGACACCGATGGGCAGACCATGCCCCAGGACCTCAGCTGGGGCGGTCCGCGAACGAAGCGCGCGGATGAATATCTTGGCAAACGGTCCCTGTTCACGCCAGCAGCCATCCAAGACACCCGGCGCCAACTGGTCGGACTGCGCGTGCCCGAAGGCGGAAGCGTCATCGAAACGGGGGCGCATTTGATCCCAAACCATGGGCCCCGCCGGTCCCTGGGCTTCGTCACGTCGAGCTATTTCAGCCCCAATCTTGGGCGCCCCGTCGCCCTGGCACTGCTGGAAAATGGCCATGCCAAGATCGGCGCCGAGGTCCGCCTGTTCAATGATGGTTTGATCCGCGTGGCCGAAGTCACGCCACCCTGCGCCTTCGATCCCAAGGGGGAGCGGCTCAATGGATGAACGCGATTGGACGGATCGGCCGCTGACGGCCACGGAGACGATCAACACCAACGGCATCCGCGTCGCGCCTCAGGAGACCGGGTATCAAAGCCTCATTTCCGGCGATCTAGAGGCCGCCCTGGCCCTTTTGGCACCAGGGGCGTCCATGCTGGGCTTTGCCCAGACGCCCGAAACGTCCGACCACGCTATCCGCATTGCGCGCGATCAGGCGCTTTTGATCACCGCTGCCCCGCCTGTGTCGGAGGCAGGCTGGAACGCCGATGGCTTCGCGTTCAGTCCCGCGGGCGGTCGTTTCGCCTGTCTGTCCCTAACCGGCCCGAGCGCGCTGGAGTTGTTGGCCCATGGGCTCAATTCACCACCGCCGAAGGGCTCCCCTTCAGCTGCGCTGCGATTTGCTGGCGCGTCGGCTTTGGTGACCGGCACTTCCGATGGCCTGCGCCTCTGGGTTGAGCGTGGGCACCTGACGTTCGTGACCGGGTTTCTGATGCAAGTCGCGGAAACCATGGACGGTGTTTGACGCCAAGCCTGGTCGCGTGTCCGGCAAGCGTCCAAAAAGGTAAGCCGTATTGGGAGAATCTGCGGCTACGCGACCTTCGCAGCACCGCCCTGGGCCGCTCCAATCGGAAGCTCAAGTACGACCGGAAGCCCCGGCTGTTGCGGCACGAGCGTCAGCGTCCCACCATGTCCACGCGCCACGGCTTCGACGATTGAGACGCTAAGTCCGCTGCTTGACGTTTCTGACAGGGACTGATGGTGTGACCGCCGCCCGACAGCATCTGGTGTGCCAAGGTGGGTCATCGACGATCCACGAGGAGGACGGTCATGTGGGAGATTACCACGGTCGGGCTCGATCTGGCGAAGAATGTATTCCAGTTGCACGGGGTGGACGCATTGGGACGGGCGGTGCTTTGGCGCAAGCTGTGGCGGGGGCAGGTGCTGGAGGTGCTGCCTTGGCGTCAGCCCGAGCCAAGCGGCGAAGTCGCGCGCCCGCCGGAAGTACTCCGGCGGCGGGACAAGCGTCGCCAGCGCGGCCGCGATCAGCGGGCCGACCCCGGGGATCGTCATCAGCCGACGCGCCAGTTCGTCCTGTCGCGCCCGGCGGGCGATCTCCGCGTTGAGCGCCGCAATCCACTCGTCGAGATGGCGCAGGCCATCGACCAGGACTTGCAAGGTGGCGCGCGCCATCTCGGGCAAGGTGTCGTCCTCGGCCTCCACCCGCTCGGCCAGGCGCCGTGCGTTCCACGCGCCTTTGGGAACGACCTCCCCGAACTCGGTCAGATGGCCTCGCAGCGCGTCGATCGTCTGCCTGCACTGCCGGATCAGCAGCGCGCGCACCGGAACACTGCCGCCGCCCCCTGCTTCTCCTCGCTCTTCACCGGCACGAAGCGCATGGTCGGCCGCTGTGCCGCCTCGCAGATCGCATCAGCATCCGCCACATCATTCTCCTGACGCCGCACGAACGGCTTGACGTAGGCCGGCGGGATCAGCCAGACCTCGTGGCCCAGCTTGCCGATCTCCCGGCCCCAGAAGTGCGCGACACCACACGCCTCCATCGCCACCCTGCAGCGCGGAAGCCCTGCCAGCATTCGACCGGCGGAAAGCAGAGGCTGGGCGCGACGACCAAGATGGGGGAGCGTTCGCTGAGGCGATTGCTGATCATCGGAGCCAACAGCGTCGTTATCAAACGTCGCACGAACCCGATGGCGCAGGAGGGCACGTGGCTGGGCGGGCTGCTCGTGCGCAAGCCAGGGATGCTGGTGCGCGTGGCAACGGCCAACACGGAGCGGCGCGGCGCCACCGGTCCGAGCCAGCCGCGACCGGCGCGGATCGTCTGGGCTCTCATGGCCCGCGGCGGCGTCTACAAGGCTCCAGTCGCGGCGGCGTAGGCCGTCGTCGATCGGGGAGCGTCGGAGCGGAAGAGGACAAGGAGACGTGTGGCGCAGCAGTCGTGAGACGGGATCGGGACACCCAGAGCGCAACAGAGTGCCTTTGAGCACGCGGCTTTGATCTGGACCTGGTCCTCGACCACCACACGGATCCGCGGCATCGACGGCCGCATCACGAGGCCGGATACATGTCAGCACCCGACAGCGCATCAGACCAAACTCCAAATCCCCTCTGGCGCATGGGGCGGTTATAAAGGTTGCGTGAATTGGCCATCTGCGGTCATCTGTTTATGGATGCCGGTTTTTCAGACTGGGCTATGCTGTGGCGGGGTCAAACAATCCTTTGATGAACGCGATCTCGCCTGTGACGCCTGGTTGCTTGTGATGGATGTGGCCGCGTTTGATCGTTCGGATGATTTCTATGCCGCTGAGTGTTGCTTTGGCCGTTCGCAGGGAGCGGAAGCTCTGGCGGTATCCGAGAAGCCGCTTCCTGGCGGCGTGATCGCTTTCGATCGGGTTGTTCCGCCACTTCTTGTCAACATGCCGTATGCCGTCAAAATGCGTATCATAGCGCCGATTTTCTTCCTGGATTATTCTTTTGTACGTGGGTGCCTTGTCGGTGTGGATCGTGACAGGGCGGTGCAGGCGCACTCGCTCAATCGCTTTATTCAAAAAGGCCTTCGCGGCCTTTGCATCTCTCCGTGCAGTCAGCCGGAAGTCGATCATTTGTCCATTTGCGTCGATGGCTCGCCAACCCTTTCGGCAGATTGCTGTGCAATCGCCTGTCGGGCACCAGGATAGCGCTACTTCCCACCGACGCGGATGTCCGTCTCGTCCCTCGCCCGGCAGGGTATTGCATCGCAATGCCCGAGAGGGGACGTGCCAGTCGACGCGCGCCCGCCGCAGATGTTTCCCAGTTCGCTTCGTCAATTCGGGCCCGAACCTCTGGACCCAGCGATACACCGTCGATCGGTCGACCATGACGCCTCGCTCTTCCAAGGAGATCCACAACATCCTGATGAGAAAGCGGATAACGCAAGTACCAGCGTGCCGCGCAAAGGACGGTATCACGTGGAAAACGATGGTGCTTGAACGGTGATCGACGCGGCATGACGAACTTCAAAAGACCAAGACCGGCCAAATGCAAAAACTAATGCAACAGGCCCCGTCGTCTTCGTCGTGGCGATGGCTGGGATAAGATGACCAATGGCCTGCGGGGGTGAAGACCTCGGTCACCAGCAGGCTGTCGGCATAATCCTCGGCCTCCATGGCGATGTTGTTGATTTGGCGGGTATTGGTGCCCTTTCCGCGTTCCGTCAGGGTGATGCCGGCGGGCCCGATGCAGCGGGGGGAGTGCCCGCCCTGCCCCGGCGCAGAGCGGACGGCCAGCACGCAATCGGTTTCAGCCTTGGCCTGCCAATCGGCGCCGTTCGGCAGATAGAGGCAATGGGGCGGGGATTTCTCGAACACGTTCATCCGGTCGCCAAGAGTGCCCCAATCTTGACCTGCGCTGGTGACATGGGCCTTGCCTTCGACCAGGACCAAGATCACCTCGCGGTCGCCGGTCACTTCAGCCGCGCTGTCGCCTGCCCGCAGGTGGTAAAGCGCGAATTCCACATAGCGCCAACCCGCGCTCTCGGGCGTGATCTCATGAACTTTGCCGCGGGTGCCGAAGGGTTTGCGCAGAAGGTCGGGCTTGGGCGCCTCCGTTATCCGCGCCGGTCAGACCGTACCGCCGAGCGAGCCTTCGAGTTGCGCCATTTCCTGACCGCCCGCCATCATGTCCTGCAATTCCTCGGGCGAGATTTCACCGCGCTTAGCGGTGCCCAGGGTCTTGCCGCGGTTGAGCACAGTGAAACGGTCGCCGACGGCCAGGGCGTGGCGTACATTGTGGCTAATGAAAACCACGCCGATGCCCTGCTTGCGCACCTTGTCCACCGTGGCCAGCACGTTGGAGGTCTGGCGCACGCCCAGGGCCGATGTGGGTTCATCGAGGATAAGAATCTTGGCGCCGAAATGCACCGCCCGCGCGATGGCAACGGTCTGACGTTCGCCGCCCGACAGGGTGCCCACGGCTTGGTCGGGGGCGCGCAGGTTGATGCCCATCTGGCGCATCTCATCCATGGTGATCTGGTTCATGCGATCCACGTCCATCCGTTTGAAGGGACCGGACCCAATCGTCGGTTCCCGCCCCATGAAGAAATTGCGCGTCACGCTCATCAGCGGGATCATGGCGAGGTCTTGGAAGACGGTGGCGATCCCCGCCTCCATCGCGTCGCGGGGCGATGAGAAATCCATGTGCTGACCCTCGAACAGGATCTCACCCTTGGTCGGTTTGTGGACGCCCGACATGGTCTTGATGAAGGTGGATTTGCCTGCGCCATTGTCGCCCAGCAGGCAATGGCATTCGCCGGGGCGGACATCGAAGCTGACGCCTGCCAAAGCGATGATATTGCCGAAATGCTTCTCGATATTCTTCATTTCGAGAATGGGCGCTGCGTCCGTCGCGTCGCCATGATGAAACTTGCTGTCGTCGGTCATCTCAACGCTCCCCGGTGACGCGCTTGCGAATGGCGTTATTGAATAGAACGGCGATCAGCAGCATGCCTCCCAGAAAGACCTGGAACCAATCCTGATCGAAATCGGTATATGTCAGGCCGATCACCACCATGCCGAAGATGATGGCGCCGAAGAACGCCCCGATGGCCGAGCCATAGCCGCCTGTCAGAAGGCAGCCACCGATCACCGCGGCGATTATGGCCTCGAATTCTTTCTGGAAACCGCGCCGCGCATCGGTGGAGCCCGCATCCATCACGGTGATGATGGCGACCATGGCCGCGCAGCAGGCCGTCACCATGAAGAGCGAAATTTTGACACGTCGCACCGGCACGCCGGAATTAGTCGCCGCGTTGGTGTCGCCGCCCGCCGCAAAAATCCAATTGCCCGCCGGTGTGCGCAGCAGGACCCAAGTGGCGAGGGCTGCGATGATAACGAACCAGAGAATTTCGACCGGGATGCCCGGGACTTTGGGGGTGCCATTGTTGAACGTCTCCACCCAGCCCTGTTCGGCAAGCCACAGGAAGAGCCCGCCAAAGGCGTCGCCCGAAAAGAACGGGGCGAGCCAGTCACCCTCGGTCGCGTCGCGCACGCCGCGCAGTTGGGTCGAGCCACCA
Organism: uncultured Jannaschia sp.; assembly: GCA_947494145.1. GTDB lineage: Bacteria > Pseudomonadota > Alphaproteobacteria > Rhodobacterales > Rhodobacteraceae > Jannaschia. The sequence goes on from CANLTZ010000018.1 coordinate 21,143, forward strand.
GTGGCGAGCTTCAGGCCCACGAGCGACAGCCCGCGCAGAATGAAGAGGAACGCGAGCGTCACAATGAAGGATGGCAGGCCCGAGCGGATTACGATGATGCCGTTGATCGAGCCCACGGCCGCCGCGAAGACGAAAGTCGCCGGAATGGCGATTGTCAGCGGCAGGCCGAAGGTAACCGTGGCGGCGGCAAAGAAAAGCCCGGCAAAGGCCACCATGGACCCGATGGAGAGGTCGAATTCCCCCCCGATCATCAGTAGGGCCGCGCCAATGGCCAAGATGCCAAGCTGAGCGGCGGGGGTCATGAAGTTGATCACGCCAGACAGGGTGAACATGGCGGGATCGGCCGTGGCCAGGAAGAAGATCGTCACCAAGATGACGCCGGCGAAGGCTCCAAGCTCGGGGCGTTTCATCATGCGCGCGCCGAAGCTTTCCGTCTTGAGCCGTTCATCCACGGCCGCTGTGTTCCCTGCCATTCCTGGTCCCCCCTTCTCGTGTCTTACTGGCCCGTTCGGACAAAGGGCCGCGGCGCAGGAATACGCCGCGGCCCCAGTCGCGAAGTCAGGCCTTGGCGCTTAGCGGATACCTTGGGCCGAAAGCTCGATCACTTGCGCGGCCTTGTCGGCGGTCACGAGGTTCGGGCCCGAGGGCACATCACCGCCCGGCATCAGACCATATTCGGCCGTCATGGCCAGGAAGGCCACGGGCAGATAGCCCTGCAAGAACTGCTGCTGGTCGATCGCGAAGGCGGCTTCGCCGTCGACGATAGACTGCAGGAAGTTGGCCGACAGGTCGAAGGACGCGACCCGAATGTCGCGGCCAGAGGCCTGGACGGCGGCCACGGCGGGCTCACCGGCAAGACCGGCGCCAAGCGCCATCACGGTGTCAACGCCGTCGTCGGACGCGATGGCCGCCGCCACTTTGGATTCGATCTCGGCCGGGTCATTGCCTGTGGGCAGCACGGCCACGGCACCGCCGAAGCCTTCCTCAAAGCCCGAACACCGCAGGTCGAGCGCCACATTCCCCACTTCGTGGTTCACGCAGATGGCGCTGGTGCCACCCATCTCGGCCAGCTTTTCGCCCGCAGCCTTGCCCGCATCGAATTCAGATTGGCCCACATGCAGGCTGACACCCAGATCGGCCGCCACGTCCGAGCCGGAATTCATGGAAATCACGGGGATGCCGGCGGCCACCGCGCGCTCAATCGACGGCCCAAGCGCATCGCCATCGGGGATTGAGACGACGAGGCCATCGGGCTCCTGATTCACAGCCGCATCGATGAGCTGGCTCATGGCGACCATGTCGAAGGTCTCGGGCGCGCGGTAATCCACGTTGGCGCCGGTATGTTCGGCAGCGGTGTCCACACCATTCTTGACGACGGACCAGAATGGATCATTCGCTTGGCCGTGGCTGACAACGATAATGTCCTGAGCCAGGGCCGGCGATGCAACGCCAAGGATGGCAGCAATTGCCGCTGTTTTGAAGAGATTGGTCATGGTTCCTCCCTTAGACCTTTTCGGGGTTTTCGCCCCCGGACGATACCCGTCTTACGCGCGGGCGCCCGCCCCACTGCAGATCGAATTCCGCAAATGGAACATTTATTCCGATACTGGCCGCAAGCGCGACATGTCAACTGTTGCGCCTTGTGGCCTTGACCGCAACCGCCAAAGCGGTAGTCAGCGCGATGGATGCGCAGGGCGCCCGGAAGCCGGCGACTTCATCTTCGCGCGTGATCAAGACATCGGTGGCGAATTCGAATATCGGGCAGCGCTCGGAATCGGTCAGGCCGTAGACCGTAACGCCTTGCACCGCGGCCTCGCGCGCGAGGCGGATCGTTTCCGGTGAAAAGGGTGCAAATGTCACTGCAAAAACCACGTCACCCGGCTGAATTGCATTTGTTGCGTTTAACATGCCGACGCCCAAATGCAGGTTCGTCGGGACGTCGAACTGGTCGAAAAGATAGGCCATGTTGCTGACTACCGACAGCGCCCGGCGCAAACCGATCAGATGGACGACCCGTGCATTCGCCATGCCCTCCGCTATTCGGTCGAGCCCATCGCTGGTCACCGTGTTCGTCATATGGATCAGTGATTTATGGCCAGCTTCGGCAAAATCCGCCAATAATCGGCCAGTTCCCAAGCCGCCGTCTTCATGCAGATTGGCGATGCGATCTTCATAATTCGGCCTAAACTCGGTCACCCGCGCCCGGAACAGGTCCTGCATCTCGGAATAACCCGAAAAACCCAGAGCTTGGCAAAATCGCATATAGACAGACGGCGCGACATCAGACGCAGTGGCCATTTCTGAAACGGTGGACACCGCGATCAAATGCAGATGGCGGCGTGTGAAGACGGCACATTGCCTAAGCCGTTTCGGCAAGCTGTCACTTCTGCTGTCCAGCAGACTGAGCAAATCGGACACGTTGCCTGGTGGCACCCCAACTCTGGGCCGATCGTTCATCCATGTCCCCCGACTTGACAGGAGCAGTATATGACCCGATGACGAAAATGGAACAAAAATTCCAAATTTGAGACCGCACACGCGCTCGCCAGGAAAGGAAAGACCGAAATGAAAGTCGCCCTCTTTGGTGCGGGCCGGATTGGGAAGGTCCATGCGCATTCCATCAAGATGGACCCGCGGGCGGAACTCATCGCGGTTGCGGATGTCATGTCGGATGCGGCCGAAGCCCTGGCACAAGAACACGAAATCGCAGCACGCAGCGCGGACGATGTTTTCGCCGATGATGACATCGACGCGATCTTGATCGCCACCTCCACCAACACCCATGCCGACCTGATCGAAGCTGGGGTCGCGGCGGGCAAAGCGATCTTCTGCGAAAAGCCCATCGATCTATCGCTTGCCCGCGCCCATCAAGTTCGCACCATCGCAGCCCGCCATGACAAACCGATGATGATGGGCTTCAATCGTCGCTTCGACCCCAACTTTGTTGCCCTGAAGGCCAAATTGGAAGCAGGCGAAATCGGTCGGGGCGAACTGCTTTCCGTGACCTCCTACGACCCCGGACCGCCGCCTGTCAGCTATATCGAAGTGTCGGGCGGGCTCTTTCGGGACATGATGATCCACGATTTCGACATGTGCGCTTTTCTTTTTGGGATGCCGCAAAGCGTCATGGCACACGGTACGTGCCTCGTGGACCCGGCGATTGGCGCGGTGGGTGATATCGACACAGGCGTCGTGGTCCTGACCTACGAAGACGGCCGCCTCGCCACGATCCGCAATTCCCGGCGGGCTGCATATGGCTATGATCAACGGGTTGAAGTCTTGGGTTCCGATGGGGCGCTAGCGGCTGAAAACGCGTTGGAAAACACTGTGGTGACGGCAACGGCCGAGGGCGTTGTCTCAGCCAAACCGGTCCACTTCTTCCTGGAACGCTACATGCGCGCTTTCCAGATCGAGTGGTCCGCCTTCGTGGATGCTTGCGTCAACGGAACGCCCATACCGGCCACGATCCAAGATGGCGTCAACGCTCTGGTCCTTGCGGAAGCTGCAAACCAATCGCTGGCCGAAGGGCAGCCCGTGCGTATCACGACCGAACTAACCGGCGGCTAGGTGGGCCATCTAGCCCCCGACCGAAAACGGATTGCGATAGAGTTGATCGTGACTTTCGACACCCACATCGATCACGCAATCTTCCTTAGGGCGTGCCACGCAAAGCAAAATGTACCCGGCTTGGGACTGGCGCCGGTTCAAAGCTGTGGCGCCGGGTTGGCGCACCTTGCCCGCAATCATTTTCGCGGCGCAGGTAATGCAGCCGCCATAAAGGCAGGCAATTGGCAATTGATACCCGGCCGCCAGTGCGGCTTCATAGATGGGTTCATCTTCGCCGACCGATAGCGTCACCCCGCGGTTTCGCAAGGTGACATTGTGCTGCCGGTTCGGGTCTATGATCGCCATTCGTAGTCCGAAATTTCGGAGCACACGTTGCTCACATCCAGATATCCGATGTAACGTCGCCGCCAGGATAACGCATTTCGTGACATCGGCTTGGACCATTAGGTTCCTGCCCAAAATCGACGATGAAATCAGGGTTGATCCGCATGCCGCCATTCTCTGTGTCACAGTCGATCAGATACATCTGAGCGCCCTTATCCTTCATTCCCGGGTAGAATTGATTGTCCCAAGAGCTGAAAAGCGACGTGGTTGCATAAAGACGCTTACCGTCCAAAGATAGCTGTATCATCTGTGGTGCCCCCTGTACCGTGACACCGTTCACCTCAGGCGCTTTGCCTAGAAGGCCACCGATCCAGACTTGCCCAGTCAAGTTCGGGTTGGCCCGATCAGTAATGTCGTATTGCCTCAAATCACCATGGAGCCAGTTGGCGAAATAGAGATACCTATCATCCATCGAAATGAGGATATCCGTGATGAGTGAGGGCATGGGAACGGGGAATCCCTCGACATCGATGGTCGGGATATCGATGACCTTCTCTATTTCAAAGTCTCCGCCATCGGTTTTCCACCACCGAAAGACGTTTGAGGACAACGTCGCCGCGAAAAATCCTTCGTTCGAAGCCGGATCATGGAGGCCGCGAACCTCTAGCGGGATCATACCTTCCGCGCCCATATCGATTGACTTGACGATCTTCTTGGCACCGAAATCCCAGAAATGGATCGATTGACCATACTTGCCCGCTGCCACATCATCCAAGTCAAAGCCTGGCATAAACGTGTTGGGTGCTCCCCACTCAGAGCTGACCATCATGTTGTGGCGCGGTTGATACCAGAAATCGTAATTATAATTCATCCCCGTGATATCGTTTTCCCAGCGACCAACGATATTGAAATCCTTGTCGAGATGCAAAAAACCGCCCGGTGCATTGCCATCGGCATCGCCCAGCATGGACACAATGATATCGGCCCCCAGGCAATGGACGGTATGGGGGCCACTCAGGTTTGTCTTGGCCTTGATTTCATCGCCAGAGATAACCATGTGTAATTTCGGGGCCGCGGCATCGGACACATCAACGACGTTGATATTGGTCGTTCGCACCCCCGGCAGCAGAAGGAATTGCCGCTTCATATCCGGGTCATCGTGGCACGATGAACAGGCATTCCATCCAGAATGGTGCAATTCATCGCCGATCTGCAGCATTTCCGCTCGCGCGACAACTTGCGCGTAAGTGGGACTTTCGGGGTCCACATCTACAGTGGCCAAATAGTCTGGTTTTTCGACCCCCGTCCCTACATAAAGGGCGACCGTGTATAAAAGCTTTTCTCGCTCCGCCTGCATCGCGTCTTTAGGGGACGCATAGCCCGGCCCGCAGCATTCCTTCGCCATCTCAAATCTTCCCCCGATCAGGCCATGATTAGCCGAGAAAACCATGGGCGGGGGGTTAGCACCCTGTCAATGACGTAGCGGCAAGCTCAGGGGTCAGTCATTTCCAGGCGATGGTCCCAGGGTCGCCCGGAGCACGATGGTTGTCGAAAGCTCGACGCTGGGCATGTTGAGCCGCTTCTCGGTCACCATCTGCACCAGCATCTGGGCCGCGCGATGCCCCATGGCGCCGTGGGGGACATGAATGGTGGTCAATGGCGGGTCGACAAGCGTTGCGATCTCAATATCGTCAAACCCTGTAATCGACACGTCGTTCGGAACGGAGATGCCCAATTCGCGCGCAGCGCGCAGCGCGCCGACGGCCAGCACGTCGTTGCCGCACATGACGGCTGTCGGGGACGCTTCCTGCGACATCAGCGCGCTAAAAGCCGCGCCCCCGGCGTCGAAGCCGTACTGCGTTTCGATCACCGACAGGGCGGCGGAACCGAGCCCGACATCTGCAAGGGTCGCCCGGATACCAGCCACTCGAAGACGGGCACGGTCGTTGGCCGCAGTTTGGGCTGAAATGACACCGATCCGCCGGTGCCCCCGGGCCAGCACCTCACGCGTCAGTTCCGCCATGGCGCCGGCATTGTCGAAGCCAATCGCCGGCAAAGCAGCGGTACCGTCATTGTGGGCCCAGGCCACAAGCGCCGGGATTTCGCGGCCTTGCAGAAAGTCCAGCACCCGATTGCTGCGGTGGTGCCCGATCAGCAGCAGCCCGTCGCTTCCGCGGGCTGCCAAGTTGCGGATCTGCTCTTCCTCCAGGCTTTCCTGATAGGACGTGCTGGCGATCAACAGGGTATAACCGAGCCGCCCGAGTTCTTCCTGGAATGCCTGAATGCCACGGGCAAAGATGGCGTTTTCCATGGTGGGAATGACCGCGCCGATGGTGAATGTCTGTCGCGCCGCCAAGGCGCGGGCGGAAAAGTTGGGGGCATAGCCCAGTTCTGCCACGGCCTTCAGGACCTTTTCGCGTGTCGCAGGCACGACGCGGTCGGGTGTGTTCAAACAGCGGGACACGGTGGCGGTGGACACGCCCGACAGGCGCGCCACATCCGCGAGTTTCGACGGGCGCCGTGTGTCTCCGGTCACGCCCCTATCCTTGGTGCGAGCAGTTCACGCCCTCGCAGATCGTCCGTCATCGGGATGGGAAATGAAAGCGCTTGCATTGCTTCGATTTAAACGCTTACACGGATTTGTAAAGCGGGGGCGAGTCGCACCTTGGGAGGGGGATGGCCATGGCGCTTCTTCGGCACGTATGCGGCACAAATGCCGCGCCGACTGACCGGACATGGATCGCACCGCCCTCGCTTTTTCACGGATTTTCAACCCAAAGGTAGAGACGTTCCGATGCCGAGGCAGTATCTCAAGAAAGCCACGCTTACAGCCACCAGCAACGCGTCCGACGTCCATGCCACGGTCCAGGACATCTTGTCGGATATCGAAGCGGGCGGCGACGCTAAAGCATTGGAATATGCTGCGAAATTCGACCACTATGACGGCAATGTCCTACTGACCGAGGCCGAGATTCTGGCGGCCATCACCCAGGTACCCGAAAAGCTCAAGCGCGACATCCAATTCGCCCATGACAACGTCAAACGCTTCGCCGAGGCGCAGAAGAAAACCGTCAAGGATGTGGAGGTCGAGGTCATTCCCGGCCTTATCGCGGGCCAGAAAGCCATCCCCGTGGATGCCGCGGGCTGCTACGTTCCGGGCGGGCGGTACAGCCATATCGCATCTGCGATTATGACCGTGACCACGGCCAAAGTGGCGGGTTGCAAGCATATCGTTGCCTGCTCCCCCCCCCGACCCGAAACGGGCGTGGCCCCGGCGATCATCTATGCGGCCCATATCTGCGGCGCCGATCAAATCATGGCCATGGGCGGTGTGCAGGGCGTGGCCGCCATGACCTTCGGTCTGTTCGGCCTGCCGCCCGCGAACATCCTCGTCGGCCCCGGCAACCAATTTGTGGCCGAAGCCAAGCGCATCCTGTTCGGCCGTGTGGGCATCGACATGATCGCAGGGCCCACCGACAGTCTGATCCTCGCGGACGCCACGGCCGACCCGATGATCGTGGCGACCGACCTCGTGGGCCAGGCCGAACATGGCTACAACTCGCCCGTCTGGCTGGTCACCGATGACAGCGATCTGGCCGAAGAGGTCATGCGCCTAGTGCCCGCGCTGATCGAGGATTTGCCCGAACTCAACCGCGACAATGCGCGCGCCGCTTGGCGCGACTATGCCGAAGTGATCCTGTGCCAGGATCGCGAGGAAATGGCCGCAACATCCGACGAATACGCGCCCGAACACCTGACGGTCCAGGCCGCCGATCTGGATTGGTGGCTGGCGCGTCTGTCCTGCTACGGCTCGCTTTTCCTGGGCGAGGAAACCACCGTAGCCTTTGGCGACAAAGCGTCCGGCACCAACCACGTGCTGCCGACATCGCGGGCTGCCACCTATACCGGCGGGCTATCGGTCCACAAATACATGAAGATCGTCACGTGGCAGCGCGCTACCCGTGACGCCGCCAAACCCATCGCCGAAGCCACGGCCCGCATTTCCCGGCTAGAGGGGATGGAGGGACATGCGCGCACCGCCGACGTGCGGCTGGCCAAATACTTTCCGGGCGAAAACTTCGACCTGACGGTCGAGGAATAGGCCTTGGTCGGGGTGGACCTATCGGGTCATGTGGCCCTTGTGACGGGCGCAAGTGCCGGCCTGGGGCGGCGCGCAGCCCTCGTGCTGGCCCAAGCCGGGGCCCGCGTGGTGGCCGTGGCCCGGCGGCGCGAAGCATTGGAGAACTTGGCCGCCGAGGCACCCGCTGGTCACATCGCCCCCCTGCCCCAAGACCTGACCGACCGCGCGACCCTCCCCGACTTGGCCGCCAGAGCCGCTTCCCCTTTCGGCGCACCCGACATCCTGGTCCACGCCGCGGGGGTCAACACGCGCGAGCCAGCCGATACCGTCACGCCCGAAGGCTGGGACACCACGTTGGATCTGAACCTGCGGGTGCCGTTCTTCCTGTCCCAACACCTGATCACACCCATGAAGGCCAAGGGCTGGGGCCGCATCGTGACCTTTGCCTCGCTCCAGTCGCACCGCGCCTTTCCCGGCGGGTTAGCCTATGGCGCGTCCAAGGGCGGCGTGGCGCAATTGACCCGCGCCATGGCCGAGGCCTGGTCGGCAGACGGCATCAACGTCAACGCCATCGGCCCGGGCTTCTTCCGCACGGAGCTGACCGCCGCCGTCTTCGCCGACCCGGAACGCGCCGCGCGCAACGCCGCGCAGACCTGCATTGGCCGAAATGGCGAGCCGGAGGATATCGACGGCCCCCTACTCTTCCTTTGTTCTGAGGCTTGCGCCTATGTCACGGGGCAAGTGCTGATGGTGGATGGGGGGTTCACGGCGAAATGAAAGCTCTGGTTCAGACCGCGCCTCAGATGCTTGACTACCGCGATGTCCCCGACCCCGACGTGCCGTCGGGCAGCCATCTGGTGCGCATTGACCGCTCCGGCATCTGCGGCTCGGACATGCATGCTTATCTGGGCCACGACCCGCGGCGACCCACGCCCCTGATCCTGGGGCACGAGGCTTCGGGCACCATCAACGGCGGCCCGCGCGATGGGGAGCGGGTGACGATCAACCCGCTTGTGGCCTGTGGTACCTGCGCAGCCTGCCTTGAGGGTCGTGACAACCTTTGCGCCGCCCGCCAGATCATCTCCATGCCGCCGCGCGAAGGGGCGTTTGCCCAGGCCGTGGCCATGCCGGATGCGAACCTCATCCCCCTGCCCGACCACCTGACCACCGCCCGCGCTGCCCTGGCCGAGCCCATCGCCTGCGGCTGGCATGCCGTCCGACTGGGCCGCGCTATCGCGGGCCCACGTGCGCAGACCGGCCTGGTGATCGGCGGCGGTGCCATCGGCGTGGGCGCGGCCCTTTCGCTGCTGGCCCAAGGCACGCCCAACGTCACGCTGGTGGAACCCAACGACCTGCGCCGGACCTATCTGGCGCGCCAGGACCAATTCGCCCTGCGCCACCCGGACGATCTGGGCGATGCTCAATTCGACATCGTTGTGGACGGCGTCGGCATCGATACCACCCGCGCCACCGCATCTGCCCATGCAAGGCCTGGCGGCGTCATCCTGCATATTGGCCTGGGTGCCGGCACCGCCGGGTTGGATATCCGCCGCTGCACTCTGCAGGAGATTGCCTTCATCGGCACCTACACCTACACGGCGGACGATTTTCGCCGGACGGTCGACGCCATGGCCGACGGCCGTCTCGGCCCCCTGGACTGGACCGAGACCCGTCCCCTGGCCGACGGCGCCCAGGCCTTCGCCGATATCCGGGCCGGTCGCGTGGCCGCGCCCAAAATCATTCTGGAACCTTGAGAGGAGCCCCCCAATGTCCGAGATCCCCCACCTGCTGGTCCATGAGAAGGCCGACAATGTCGGCGTCGTCGTGGTGGAGGGCCTGACGGCTGGCACCGATATGCTGTGCTGCATCACCCATGACAATTCCACGTTCCGGTTGACCGCCAAAGCCGATGTACCCATCGGGCACAAGGTGGCGTTGACCGATCTGAAAACCGGGGACACAGCCATGAAATACGGCGAAGATATCGGCAAGATCATCGCCGATATCGGCCAGGGCGAACACGTCCACACCCACAACTGCAAAACCAAGCGCTGGTAAGGAGCCGCTTCGATGTCGAAATACTCCAACATGACCTTCCATGGCTACCGGCGCGAAAATGGCCGCGTGGGCGTGCGCAACCACGTCCTGATCCTGCCGGTGGACGATATCTCCAACGCGGCCTGCGAAGCCGTGGCCAACAACGTCAAGGGCACGCTGGCCATCCCGCACGCCTACGGGCGTTTGCAATTCGGCGAAGATCTGGAACTGCATTTCCGTACCATGATTGGCACCGGCGCCAACCCCAATGTGCACTCCGTGGTGGTGATCGGCATTGAGCCGGGTTGGACCAAGAAGATCGCCGATGGCATCCGCGAAACCGGCAAACAGGTGGCCGAATTCTCCATCGAGCAGAAGGGTGATTTCGAAACGATCCGGGCCGCATCCTGGGCGGCAAAGGATTTCGTCCACCAGGCGACTGAAATTCAGCGCGAGGAATGCTCGATCAAGGAGCTCTGGGTCTCAACCAAGTGCGGCGAGAGTGACACGACCACGGGCCTCGGCTCCTGCCCCACGGTGGGCAACATGTATGACAAGCTGCTGCCCGAGGGGATCACCGGTTTCTTTGGCGAAACCTCCGAGATCACGGGCGCCGAGCATATCTGCAAAGACCGCGCCGCGACGCCCGAAGTGGGTGAGCGTTGGTACGCCATGTGGAAAGCCTATCAGGACGACGTCATCTTCGCCCATCAGACCGATGACCTCAGCGACAGCCAGCCCACCAAGGGTAATATCGAAGGTGGCCTGACCACCATCGAAGAAAAGGCCCTGGGCAACCTGGAAAAGATCGGGCGGACATCGACCTATATCGACATCCTGGAACCGGCTGAGATGCCCAAATCCGGTGACGGCCTCTATTTCATGGACTCGTCTTCGGCCGCCGCCGAATGCGTGACCCTGATGGCCGCAGGCGGCGCCGTCGTCCACACCTTCCCCACCGGGCAAGGCAATGTGGTAGGCAACCCCATCGTGCCGGTCATCAAGATCACCGCAAACCCGCGCACCGTGCGCACCATGAGTGAGCATGTGGATGTGGACGTCTCGGGCATCCTGCGCCGTGAGCAGACCATCGACGAAGCCGGCGACGCGCTGATCGACATGATCCGCCGCACCGCCAATGGCCGCAACACCGCGGCGGAGGCTTTGGGCCACCGCGAATTCTCCATGACCAAGCTCTATCGCAGCGCGTAAAGCGCGGATCTATCTCGGCGGCCCGGCTTGGTCGGGCCGCCAATGGCAGGACGTTCCCATGACAGATGTCGAGACGATCGGCTTGGCCGAGGCCACCGACTTGATCCGCGCCGCTCTGGCGGCCCAAGGCGCGTCCGAGGCCGCCGCGGTGGCGACCGCCCGCGCATTGGTCGCAGCCGAAGCCGAAGGCCAGACGGGCCACGGGTTCAGCCGGGTCGAGGATTACGCCGCCCAGGCCCGCAGCGGCAAGGTCGTGCCCGATGCCATTCCGCAGATCACCCGCCCTTTCCCTGCATCGATCCATGTGGATGCCGGGCACGGCTTCGCCTATCCGGCCCTCGACGCCGCGTTGGAAGTAGGCTTGCCCGCCGCGCGCGAGATGGGGATCGCCATCATGACGGTGACCCGCTCCCACCATTGCGGTGCGCTGTCGGTCCAGGTGGACCGCATCGCGCAGGCCGGGCTGATCGGGTTGATGGTCGCCAACGCACCCAAGGCCATCGCGCCCTGGGGCGGAGCCGAGGCGCTGTTCGGCACCAACCCCATCGCATTTTCCGTTCCGCGCGCGGATGCAGACCCGCTTATTGTTGACCTATCCTTGTCGGTGGTGGCCCGCGGCAAGGTTATGAACGCCGCAAAGTCCGGCAAACCCATCCCCGAAGGTTGGGCGCTAGACGCCGATGGCAATCCGACCACAGACGCCAAGGCCGCCCTGGCAGGCACCATGCTGCCCATGGGCGGTCCGAAGGGCACGGCACTGGCGCTTATGGTCGAAGTGCTCTCCGCCCTGCTGACCGGCGCGCAGCGCTCGTCGGAGGCATCGTCCTTTTTCGCCGCAGATGGCCCGCCTCCGGGCGTGGGTCAGACCCTGCTGGCCATCCGCCCCGGCGCCGACGTGGATTTCGCCGCCCGGCTAGAGGCCCTTCTGACCGACATTACCGACATGCCCGGCACCCGCCTACCCGGCGCACGACGCGCTGAAGCGCTGGCCCACGCGGCCCGTGACGGCATCTCCGTCCCGGCCCACTACCTCGCCGCCACCCGCCGCCTGGCCCAGGGCGCCTAAGGCCCCCTTGCGGCGTCTGTCCGGCCCGACGATCATAGCGCCAGGCAGGCGGCGACGCCCACAGATCGATGTATCGGAGAGCACATGTTGGACGGCAAATTCATTCCAAGCGGCAAGCACCTCATCGCTGGCAACTGGGTCGCGACCGAAGGCACTTTCCGCTCATCACCCAGCACGGGCGAGGCCCATGAATTTAGCCTTGGCAATGCGTCCCACGTAGATCAGGCCTGCCAGGCGGCCGAAAATGCCTTCCAGGATTTTGCTGGCACCAGCCGTGCGACGCGCGCCGACTTTTTGGATACGATTGCCACGGAAATCGAGGTCCGCGGCCCCGCCATCACGCAGATCGGCGTCGAGGAATCCGGTCTGCCAGAGGCCCGCCTGACGGGGGAGCGTGGGCGCACGACCATGCAGCTTCGACTTTTCGCCACGCATATCCGCGACGGCGCCTATCTTGACCGCCGCCATGATAGCGCCCTGCCGGACCGTGCGCCCTTGCCGCGCCCAGACCTCAAGATGGTTCAGCGCCCCATCGGTCCGGTCGCGGTCTTTGGCGCGTCGAACTTCCCGCTGGCCTTTTCGACCGCGGGCGGCGACACGGCCTCGGCCCTCGCGGCGGGCTGCCCCGTCGTGGTCAAGGGCCACCCTGCCCATCCGGGCACCGGCGAAATCGTGGCCGAAGCCATTCACGCCGCGATCCAGTCCATGGGCCTGCCAGTCGGCGTCTTTTCCTTCATCCAGGATGCAGGCCACGAAGTGGGCGTGGCGCTTGTTCAGCATCCGATGATCAAAGCCGTGGGGTTCACCGGCTCCCTTCGTGGCGGGCGGGCGCTGTTTGATCTGTGTGCACGGCGCGCGGAACCCATTCCCTTCTTCGGTGAATTGGGCTCGGTCAATCCTATGTTCTTGATGCCAAAGGCCATTGCGGCCCGCGCCCAGGCCATCGGGGCGGGATGGATTGGCTCTCTCACCATGGGGGCCGGCCAGTTTTGCACCAATCCGGGCATCGCCGTCGCCTTGGAGGGGGCCGACGGTGACGCCTTTGTCGCTGCGGCGCGCGCAGCACTGGCGGACGTGCCAGAGCAGACCATGCTCACCGACGGCATTGCAGAGGCCTATCGCAGCGGCCAAGCCCGGGTTCAAGCGGCAAACGGCGTGCAGGAACTGCTGGGGCGCGCCGCAAGCGACCGCCAGGTCGGCGCTCATCTCTATGAAGTGAGCGCCGAGGTCTTCTTGCAGAACCCGCACCTCGCCGAAGAAGTCTTTGGCCCCCTGGGTCTGATCGTGCGCGCCCGGGATCTGGACGACATGGCCGCCATCGCCCGCAGCCTAGAGGGCCAGTTGACCTGCACTTTGCATATGGATGACGCCGATACCGAGGCGGCGCGCAGGCTGATGCCGGTGCTTGAACGGAAGGCCGGGCGGCTATTGGTAAACGGGTTTCCAACAGGTGTGGAAGTGGCCGATGCCATGGTCCATGGGGGGCCCTATCCAGCCTCTACCAATTTCGGGGCGACGAGCGTCGGGACGATGGCCGTTCGGCGCTTCCTGCGGCCGGTTTGCTATCAAAACGTACCGGACGCGCTTTTGCCAGACGATCTGCAAACACTTTAGGCAGATCAGACGCGGCGCGTGGGACACAGGTCGGAGGGGGCTCTGCCCCCGCTCCGGCAAGCCGGAGCCCCCCGGGATATTTTTGCCAGGAAGAAAGCCGTTTCCCTTTCGGCATTCGCAGACAAGTCTGTCTCTCCGTCAGTCTTCATGGATGCGATCTCCGGCGAAGGCACCGCCTTGGTAGATCGCGCTCACGTCATCGGGTGCGGGCGGGACCATTTCAGAGTCGAGTTTCGCGCGGAAGGTCTCTGCATTGTCTTTCGGGCGCCAGCCCAGATATGAAACCGCGCTGTTATCCCACCAGGCAGTGTCATTGTCGGACACCCCATAAATCACTGGGCAGCCGAGCCTCGGAACCCGAAAAACGCATTCGATCAGCGAGATGAAATCGCCGGGACTGAGCCATGTGGATAGCATCCTGTGATCCAGCGGCTCTGGAAAGCATGAGCCGATCCGCAGGCGCGCGGTCTCGATCCCGAACTTGTCATGATACATGGAGGCAATTGCTTCGCCAAAGACCTTGGAGACACCGTATAGCCCGTCCGGGCGCGGCACGGCATCGGCGCCAATGCGGTCCGTCTGCTCATAGAATCCGATGGCATGGTTCGAGCTGGCAAAGACGATACGCGGCGTCACCGGCGACCTACGGGCAGCTTCATACAGGTTCACCAGGCCGTCCACATTGGCGGCGCGGATAACGGGCCAAGGGGCTTCACCGGATTGACCGCCCAGATGAACGATCCCGTCGCAGCCGGAAACGAGATCGGCGACGGCGTGTTTATCGGCCAGATCGGCGTAGCGGACTTCTTCGTTGAGCGCCGCTTCGCCCAGACCATCCAGGGCAGAGAGCACGATCGTATCGGCCAAGTGGGCAAGGCGATTTCGGCAGAGCGTGCCAAGGCCACCGGCCGCGCCGGTGATGAGAAGGCGTTTCATGACGACCCTGTTGTTACTGATACCATGGTGTTTTTCGCATGACCGGGGATCATCCGGCGAATGGCACTTGCGGCACGCCCCGATAGCCCAGGCCAGAAATCGCGTGCAGGCTGCCCGCTTCGGGTTGGCCGGTGGGATCGTCGACCCCAAGGGAGGTGAAGTAGAGGATGTCCAAATCGCCGCCCCCGAACATGGGCTTTGACGGTTTTTCGACGGGGACGTCGATGGTGTGCAAAATGTCCCCCTCGGGGCTCCAACGGTAGAGTTGCCAGCCCTCGATTCCAGCCTGCCAATAGCAGCCCTCCGCATCGACGGTGCCACCATCGGGGCGGCCCGGCAGCCCGTTGGTATCTTTGAATATCTTGGCCTCACCTGGCGTGCCCGAAGCGCCATCATAGGGTGCGGTCCAGATGGTGCGGATCGGGGCTTTGCTGTCGGAGAAGTACATGCGGGTGCCATCGGGCGTGAAGGCGAGGCCGTTGGCGGTATAAATCCCATCGCGCCAAAGGGTCACCTGGCCATCGGGGTCAAGGCGGTAGAAGGCGCCTGCGGCTTCGGGCTGGCCGCCTTCTTTCATGGACCCGGCCCAGAAACGCCCCTGTCGGTCGGTGGTCCCATCGTTAAAACGATTGTCAGGCAGATGGGCTTCGGGATCGTGGATCGCTTCGCGCGCGCCGGTGTCGGGATCGAACGTCCAAAACCCTGATTTTGTAGCCAAAACCAGGCCGCGCCCGACACGGGGGGCCAGGCAGCCCACGGGTTCAAACCAGTCGTGGCAGCGGTTTTCACCCGTCCTGGGATCAAAGGCGAAGATCAGACCTGCCGGGATATCGCACCACCACAGAAGGCCGGTGCGGTCGTCCCAGACGGCGCCTTCCCCAACCTTCGAGCGTGTTGCTGCGACGCAGTCTATCTTCATGTGCCCCCCATATTGCCGCAACGATACTCGGCCAGCAGGCGCAAAACCAGCGGGTGAGGTCCACGGGCTGAGGCATCCATGCCGGAGAGTATTCTTTCGGTCCTGCCTTCCGCGACGGTGGCTCGGCGGGTTATGGGGTCCGCGCCCGACCTTCGGAGAGCCCCCTTGTCCAATACGTCCCCCAAGACCCGCATCGCTGATATTCGCATCACGCCCATTGCCTTTTACGACCCACCGCTTCTGAACAATGCCGGGTGTCACCAACCCTTTGCGCTACGCTCCGTCATCGAAGTGGAGACCGAAGGGGGCGTGATTGGCTTGGGCGAAAGTTACGGCAATCGCGGGGTCATCGATGGCGTTGAGGCGGTGGCGACCGCGCTGCGCGGGCTTGATGTAACCGACATTCATGGGTTGGCGGCACGGGTGAAGGCGTCGGTGCCCGAACAGGTCGAGGGCTACAATACGGGCGCAGGCAGCCGGAACCTCCGGGTATGCGGCGCCATCGAAGTAGCGATGTGGGATGCGCTTGGCAAAACGACGGGGCACCGCGTCTGCGACCTGCTGGGGGGCCATGTGCGGGCACACGTGCCTTTTTCGGCCTATCTGTTCTACAAGTTCGGCCAGCATCCCCATGAAGGCGCGCCTGATGCTTGGGGCGAAGTCCTGACGCCCGAGCAGTTGGTGGCGGAAGCGCATCGGTTCCGCGAACTGGGTGGCTTTGAGGCAATCAAGCTGAAGGGAGGCATCTTGCCGCCCGAAGATGAAATCGCGGGGTTGGAGGCGTTGCGCGCGGCTTTCCCCGACGCCCCGCTGCGCATCGACCCCAATGGCGGCTGGACGGTCGAGACGACGCTGAAACTGCTGCCACGATTGGAAGGGTTGATCGAGTATCTGGAAGACCCCTGTGTGGGGATCGAAGCCAACGCCCAGGTGCAAGCCAAGACGCATATCCCTTTGGCGACAAACATGTATGTCGTGCAGCCTGCCCATGTTGCGCCTGCCATCCGGCAGCACGCGTTCCGCGTCATCCTGTCGGATCACCACTATTGGGGCGGTTTGCAGGCCAGCCGGACCCTTGCGGCCACCTGCGCGATCTGGGGGCTGGGTCTGTCGATGCACTCCAACTCTCACCTGGGGATTTCGCTCGCTGCCATGACCCATCTGGCGGCGGCCACACCCAATCTGACCTATGATTGCGACACCCATTACCCCTGGCAAACGGATGACGTGATCGAAGGTGGGCGGTTCACCTTCCAAGGCGGCGGGCTGACCGTACCAGAGGGGCCAGGACTTGGCGTGACGCTAGACCGCGCGGCCTTGGCACGGTTGCACCAGAATTACCTCGATTGCGGCTACACCGCGCGCGATGATGAGACAGAGATGCGCAAGCATTGGACGGATTGGACGTTTCAGCGCCCTCGGTTCTGACACGCGCGATTTCCAGTTGCTTTTTTGGCGCGCGCAAAGAACAGTGTAAATCAACGTAAATATCGTGCGCGCTTGAACAGGCGCCAGGGAATTCGACTTCGCAATGTCCGAGACTAAGATCAGGAACATGCAGGACTTCGCGGATGCCAGCGGCATTTCGCGTCCGACCGTGTCAAAGTATTTCCACGACCCCGACAGCGTGCGGCCGACGACGCGTGCCCGCATCGAAGCGGCGTTGGAGCGCTACGATTACCGGCCCAACATCTTTGCCATGAACCAGAACCGGAAGCTGACCAAGAATGTGGGCATCGTGGTGCCCTATCTGGCAGACCCGTTCTTTGCCGAACTCGTCCGCGTGATCGAGCGGCGCTGCATCAATGCAGGGTTTTCGCCGTCGCTTTTCAGCTCCCACGGGGAGCCGGCGCTTGAATGCGATATCCTTGACACATTGCGGTCACTGAAACCCGCGGGCGTGCTGCTGGCCCCCCTTGGACGCGGGTCTGACAAAGGGGCGATCGAGCGCTTTGCGAGGGATGTGCCCACCGTGTTGTTCGACAGCAATATAGAAGGGTTAGGGGCGGCCTTTGTCGGCTCGGATAACTTTAGCTTCGTCTCGCAAACTGTTGAATATCTGTCGCGAACGGGGGAAACGCCCTGCTTTTTTGAGATGCGCAACCCCGCGAACCCGAACGCCAACAAGCGCCGGAATGCCTATTTTGCAACGATGGAGCGTCTTGGACTTTCACCCAATGTGGTGGCCATCGACGGCACGGGTTGGGAGTTTGAGGAAATTGGACGCCAAGGAGCACTTCAAGCCATCGAACAAGGCACCCTGCCGTCGTCGACGGTACTATGCAGCAATGACCGCCTGGCCATCGGCTTTTTGTCAGCCTGCTACGAAAAGGGCGTTCGGGTTGGACGC
The DNA here is from genome assembly GCA_947494145.1 of uncultured Jannaschia sp. Taxonomy (GTDB): domain Bacteria; phylum Pseudomonadota; class Alphaproteobacteria; order Rhodobacterales; family Rhodobacteraceae; genus Jannaschia. The sequence continues at coordinate 39,249 of CANLTZ010000018.1, forward strand.
GAGGCCGAGTGCGACATGCGCGTCGCATCCCATGACGACCACCCGTTTTCGCGCTTTACCTGCCCATCGCTCACGACCGCAGCCCACGACTACACTGCTGTCTCCGACTACGCGGTCGAGACGCTCTTTCGGTTGATCGAGGGGGGCCGCGCCTCTGGCGACCGGCCCGAGACGCTCTTTCCAGCCCGGTTGATCATGCGGGACTCTGCCTGACATCTTGGTTTTACTCGCGTAAATTGAGTTTTTACGCGAGTAAAGTTTTATTGTTGACACAACGTCACACATTCTTTTACGCTTCTTACACAACATCCATCAGGGAGGAATCGGATGCCACTGGGAAACGCACTTCGTGCGGCCACGGCCCTGTCGCTTATTACTGCCAGCGCGGCTTTCGCCGACGGCCATGCGACGACCATCACCATCGCAACTGTGAACAACGGCGACATGATCCGCATGCAGGGTCTGACCGATGATTTCACCGAAAAGACCGGCCACACCGTTGAATGGGTCACGCTGGAAGAAAACGTTCTGCGCCAGCGCGTGACCACGGACATCACCACCAATGGTGGCCAGTTCGACATCATGACCATCGGGATGTACGAAACCCCGATCTGGGGCGCCAATGGTTGGCTCATCGCGCTTGACGATCTGCCTGCCGAATACGACGTCGACGACATCCTGCCTGCCATGCGCGGCGGCCTTTCCCATGACGGTACGCTCTATGCGGCGCCGTTCTATGGCGAAAGCTCCATGATCATGTATCGCACCGACCTGATGGAAGCGGCGGGTTTGGAAATGCCCACAGCCCCAACATGGGAATTCGTCCGCGAAGCAGCGGCGGCCATGACCGACCGCGAAAATGATATCAACGGCATCTGCCTACGTGGCAAGGCCGGTTGGGGCGAAGGCGGGGCATTCATCACGGCCATGTCCAATTCGTTCGGCGCGCGCTGGTTCGACGAAGACTGGAACGCCCAGTTCGACACGCAGCCCTGGAAGGACACGCTTGAGTTCTATGTCGGCATGATGAACGAATCCGGTCCGGCCGGCTTCGCCACCAACGGTTTCAACGAAAACCTGTCGCTCTTCCAGCAGGGCAAGTGCGGCATGTGGATCGACGCCACCGTTGCGGCTTCTTTCGTGACCAACCCCGACGATTCCACCGTGGCTGACAGCGTCGGCTTCGCACTGGCCCCCGATAACGGTCTGGGCAAGCGGTCGAACTGGCTATGGGCTTGGGCGCTGGCAATTCCGGCGGGCACCGAAAAGGAAGGCCCCGCGAAAGAGTTCATCCAGTGGGCCACCTCGACCGACTATATCGAGCTGGTTGCCGAGAACGAAGGCTGGGCCAATGTGCCTCCGGGTGCGCGGACCTCGCTTTACGAGAACCCGAACTACCAGGAAGTGCCCTTCGCGCAAATGACGCTCGACTCGATCCTGTCGGCGGATCCCAACGACTCCACCGTGGAGCCGAGCCCTTATGTGGGTATCCAATTCGCGGCCATCCCCGAATTCGCAGGTATCGCAACCGAAGTGAGCCAGGAATTCTCGGCGGTCTATGCGGGCCAGCAGACCGTGGATGAGGCGCTTGCCAAGGCACAGGCCATCACCAACGAAGCCATGGAAGCCGCAGGCTACCGCTGAGCTTAGGCTAAAGTCGAAGGGCAGGCACGCCCTGCCCTTCGATACCCCGATACGACCCAATCGAAAATCGAGTTTCATCTGAGACGGCGCTTCTGCGTCAACAGAGGAGACGTGTCCAATGGCCACGCAGCAGTCCAGATCCGCCGCCCGACTGATGATGGCACCAGCAGTTGTCTTGCTTCTTGGCTGGATGCTGGTCCCCCTGATCATGACCCTGTGGTTCTCGTTCCGCACTTACCTGCCCCTTCGCGGAGGCGACCAGGGCTGGACGGGTTTCGACAACTACGTCCGCTTCGTCACGTCCAGCGCGTTCTGGCCTGCGGTGCAGACCACGCTCATGATCGTGCTGGGCGTGCTGATTATCACAGTGGCCTTGGGCGTCCTGCTCGCCATGCTTCTCGACCAACCGATGTGGGGCCAAGGCATCGTTCGGATCCTGGTGATCGCGCCTTTCTTCGTGATGCCCACCGTGTCGGCGCTGGTCTGGAAGAACATGTTCATGGACCCCGTGAATGGCCTCTTCGCGCATCTGTGGCGCTTTTTCGGGGCCGAGCCGGTCAGTTGGCTTTCAGATGCTGCCATGCCCTCGATCATCATGATCGTCAGCTGGCAGTGGCTACCCTTTGCGACGCTCATCCTGCTGACTGCGATCCAATCGCTCGACAGTGAACAGCTAGAAGCCGCAGAAATGGATGGCGCGCCACCGCTCAAGCGCTTCGCTTTTATCATCCTGCCGCACCTCGCTCGCGCGATCACCATCGTGATCCTGATCCAGACGATCTTCCTGCTGGCCATCTTCGCCGAGATCTTCGTGACCACGGGCGGCGCCTTCGGAACGCGGACCCTGTCCTACCTCATCTTTCAGCGCGTGCTGGAAAGCCAGAATATCGGCTTGGGCTCCGCCGGTGGCGTCTACGCCATCATCCTCGCAAACATCGTCGCGATCTTCCTTATGCGGATCGTCGGCAAGAACCTGGACAACTGATCATGGCACGTGCTGTTACACCCCGCCGCAAGCTGGTGAATACAGGTCTCGCCTGGGCCGTCGGTTTGCTGATCTTCTTCCCGATCCTTTGGACGATCCTGACGTCCTTCAAGACCGAAGGTCAGGCCATCGCCAGTCCGCCGATCTTCTTGGGCTTCGACTGGACGCTGGAAAACTACAGCGTTGTGATGGAGCGGTCGGATTACGGGCGCTTCCTGATGAACTCGATCATCATCGCCGGGGGCTCAACGATCCTGGGTCTGATCGTCGCCGTGCCCGCGGCCTGGTCGATGGCTTTCGTGCCGTCGCAGCGGACTAAGGACATCCTGTTGTGGATGCTCTCCACCAAGATGCTGCCTGCGGTCGGCGTACTCTATCCGATCTACCTGCTGTTCATTCAGCTGGGTCTGTTGGACAGCCGCGCAGGCCTGGTCGTGGTGATGATGCTGATCAACCTGCCGATCATCGTCTGGATGCTCTACACCTACTTCCGCGAGATCCCAGGCGAGATCCTGGAGGCCGCGCGCATGGATGGCGCCACCCTCAAGGAAGAGGTGCTCTACATCCTCACGCCAATGGCGATCCCGGGCATCGCTTCGACCATGCTGCTCAACTTCATCCTCGCCTGGAACGAGGCGTTCTGGACGCTGAACCTCACGGCGGTGGACGCAGCCCCACTGACGGCCTTCATCGCCAGCTATTCCAGCCCCGAGGGCCTCTTCTTCGCGAAACTCAGCGCGGCCTCGACCATGGCCATCGCGCCAATCCTCATCCTTGGCTGGTTCAGCCAGAAACAACTCGTCCGGGGTCTGACCTTCGGCGCCGTGAAATAGGAGCGCTTCATGGGACGTATCACGCTTGAACAAGTGACCAAAAGCTTCGGGGAAACCCAGGTCATCCCACCGCTGGATCTGACCATCGAAGACGGGGAATTCGCTGTCTTCGTCGGCCCCTCGGGCTGCGGCAAGTCCACCCTTCTGCGTCTGATTGCAGGACTGGAAGATGTCACAAGCGGTGAAATCCGCATTGATGGCAATGCCGCGACCAGCCTCGCACCCGCCAAGCGCGGTCTCGCCATGGTGTTCCAATCCTACGCGCTTTACCCCCATATGTCGGTGCGCAAGAATATCGCCTTCCCCCTGCGGATGGCGAAGCTGGATCAGGCGGAAATCGACCGGAGGGTCAACGGCGCGGCCGATGTGCTGAACCTGACGGACTACCTCGATCGCCGCCCCGGGCAATTGTCGGGCGGTCAGCGCCAGCGCGTGGCCATAGGGCGCGCCATTGTGCGCGAACCCGCGGCGTTCCTCTTCGATGAGCCGCTTTCCAACCTAGATGCAGCCTTGCGTGTCGGAATGCGGCTAGAGATCTCAGAACTGCATGAGCGTCTCAAGACCACGATGATTTACGTCACCCACGACCAAGTGGAAGCCATGACCATGGCCGACAAGATCGTTGTTCTGCGCGCGGGCCATATCGAACAGGTGGGCAGCCCGCTGGATCTGTACCGCGCGCCGCGCAACCTGTTCGTGGCCGGCTTCATCGGCTCACCCAAGATGAACTTCATCATCGGCGCCGAAGCGGCAAAGCACGACGCCCACACAATCGGTGTGCGCCCGGAACATATCGAAGTGTCCGACAGTGAGGGGATGTGGTCCGGCGTCGTCGGCGTGTCGGAACATCTGGGCTCGGACACGTTCTTCCATATCCACGACACCGGTCTGGCCGACACATTGACCGTGCGCGCAGGTGGGGAAGTCGGGTTCAAACATGGCGACCGCATTCATCTGACGCCGCGCGCCGATGTCATCCACCGCTTCGACGCGAACGGGCTGCGCTTGGCATGAGGCAGCTTGACGGCAAAACCGCCCTGATCACGGGTGCTGCCCGTGGGATCGGGTTGGCCTTTGCCAAAGCCTATGTGGCCGAAGGTGCCCGCGTGGCCATCGCGGATATCGACATGGTCCGCGCACAGGCCGCAGCCGCTGATATCGGCGCCAGCGCCATGGCCGTGCAAATGGACGTAACCAGGCAGGACAGCATCGAGAGCGGGGTTAATGCCACGATCGCTGCCCTTGGGCAGATCGACATCCTGATCAACAATGCCGCAATCTTTACAGCCGCCCCCATCGTGGAGATCGACCGCGCGGATTACGCGCGCGCCTTCGATATCAACGTTGCAGGCACGCTCTTTACCATGCAGGCGGTGGCCCGCCATATGATCGAGCGGGGCATTCGCGGCCACATCATCAACATGGCCAGCCAGGCCGGGCGGCGGGGTGAGCCGCTAGTGGCCGTCTATTGCGCGACGAAGGCGGCCATCATCTCGCTCACGCAATCGGCGGGGCTGAACCTGATCGCCCACGGGATCAATGTGAACGCCATCTCTCCGGGTGTGGTGGATGGCGAACATTGGGACGGGGTGGACGCGTTCTTTGCCAAGCACGAGGGCAAGGCCCCAGGTCAGAAGAAGCGCGAAGTGGGCGAGACCGTGCCCTTCGGGCGCATGGGCCGGGCTGAGGATCTGACAGGCATGGCGGTCTTTCTGGCCAGCGACGCAGCGGAATACGTCGTGGCGCAAACCTACAATGTCGATGGCGGCCAGTGGATGAGCTGATGAGAGACCACGCAGCCCGGGAGGAGCCCATGAAGCTCAGCAATGCGACGCTCGGCGACTTGCCCGAGGGCGTGGACGTGCCGCGCTATGACCGGAATGCACTCCGCCCTGGAATCGTGCATATCGGCTTGGGCAACTTCCACCGCGCGCATCAGGCATGGTATCTGCACCGCCTGATGCAAAAGGGGTTGGCGCTGGATTGGGCCATTATCGGGGCCGGTGTTCGGCCCGGGGACGCAGCGATGCGCGACCGCCTCCTCGCCCAGGATTGCCTGACCACGCTGATCGAACTGGCACCCGAAGGCCGGGCCGTGGAAGTAACTGGGCCCATGGTCGACTTCCTGCCCGTCGAGGAAGGCAATGGCCCCTTGATTGCAGCCATGTCGGATCCAGCCATCCGCATCGTGTCGCTAACAGTGACCGAGGGCGGGTATTACCGGGATGTGACGGGGGCCCTGGACACGTCCCATCCCGATATCCGCCACGATGCGACCCACCCTACCCGGCCCCGCACAGCATTCGGCGCCATCGTGGCCGCATTGAAAGCGCGGCGGGCGGCGGGGCATGGTCCGTTCACCGGGCAATGCTGCGACAACCTGCAAGGCAATGGCGCTGTGCTGCGCCAAACGGTGGTCGGCCTTGCCCGTTTGAACGACCCGTCGCTGGCCGATTGGATCGATACAGAAGGTGCCTTCCCGGACGCCATGGTGGATTGCATCGTGCCCGCCACGGGCCCGGATGAGCTGTCGCTGGTGCGTGCGCTGGGCATCGAAGACACGGCGCCTGTGACGCACGAAAACTTTCGTCAATGGGTCATCGAAGACGCCTTCTGCGCTGGCCGCCCCCCGTGGGAAGACGTGGGCGCCACGCTGACGGGTGATGTTGAAACCTATGAGGCCATGAAGATTCGCATGCTCAACGCGGGCCACCAGTTGCTGGCCAATGTTGGCGAAGTGCTGGGCTTGCCGACCATTGCGTCCTGCATGGCCGACGAACAAGTGGCAGCGTTCTTTCGGCAGGTGCAGTCCGAAGATATTCTGCCCCATGTGGCGCCAGTGCCCGGCATGATGCCCGCCGATTATCTAACCCTGATCGAGCGGCGCTTCGCCAATCCGGCTATCCACGACACGACGCGGCGCGTGGCCTTCGACGGCTCGGCCAGACATACTGGGTTTCTCCTACCGATCCTGAGGGATGCGCTCGACGCGGGGGGCAGCATTGGTGGCCTGGCCTTGGCAGAAGCACTTTGGGCCCGGATGTGCGCGGGCCAGCGCGAAGACGGATCGAAGATCGCGCCCAACGACCCCCATTGGCCCGCCTTGACCGATGCTGCGCAAGCCGCGCGGAAAGATCCGGGCGCATGGGTGCAGCAGAGCCAGTTTTACGGCGATCTGGCGGACATGTCCGCTTTCAGCGCCGCGTTCGAACACTGGCTCCGCTTGATATGGGCCGACGGCTGCCGCGCGGCTTTGGCCAGCTATTTGACCCAAGCCCCAAAGTGATCTGCTGGGGCGGAGACTGAGAGACGTAGCCTTTGCAAGTGGTCTGGGGGTTCGCGCGAATGATCTGAGGTAACGCGCATCTGTGCTGCTCTGCTTTCCTCTGTATTCGAGTCGCTTCATCGGCGAGCAACCTTTGGCGACAGATCATTCGTTCGACCGGGCGTCTTGGCTTATGGGTCCCAATGTCTGCCAAGCAATCTGCAAGCATCTGCAAACGGGTTCTGATCGGCGCCATCCGCACTTGAGTTCCCACCGAGATTGCGACGTGGACGCGTGTGACGGGCATGTCGGCGCGCGTTGCAACAAAAGGAACGTTAGAACAACTCGCAGGAATTTCCGGTATTGGTGGCCCGAGGTTCCATTGCCACATCGGCGGGAACGGAGCCGGGATAGTTGATCTGAAGTTGCCCCGTGAGCGGGTCGAACGATATCCGACGCGGACGCTTCCCGCCAAGATCGGTCTGCACGACATTGATCTTTTCAGCGTTGAGATAGTCGAGACAGGTCAGCGCAATGGCTTTGCCGGGCCCCGGCCCGCGGCCGAGCACTTGGGCACCGCCCGCCAGCCGCGCAACCATATGCGACCGGGAAACGCCAAGCCCCATGAGTTGGTTCACCAAGCGTTCAATATCGGCGATGACATTAGCCCCCCCCATGGGGCCGGGTAGCACTGCTTGGAAAATGTGGTTCATCCCGCCGGCGCGGCCCTGGTCATCCCTTAAACAAATGGCGACGCAGGATCCAAGTGTCGCCGTCAGCGCAAGGTTGGGTTTGTCGGTAACGAACAATTCGCCCTGCCCCACTTCGCGCGTGGTCGAACCGGTTGCGCCCGGCAGACGTGCCGCAAGACCGCTCATGCCCAAGTCTCGGCCGCCGGGCGGGACTGAAAAACATGGTGAATCAGGCAGGGCATCGCGAACTCCGAATGAGGATGGGCGCAACATGCAGCCAAGGTCTGAAGATGAGCTTAACGCGCCGCAGACACCGATTGAAGCGATACGGAGCAACCGCTCTGGGCCGCACCAGACAGCGGCCATTGACACGCAGAAAGACTGCCCCGCAAGCACGACAATGTCGTCACTTGATCGTGACTTTCGACACTCCCGCGCCCACGGTATCCGCGAAGTCGGAGGTTTTGACATGTCTCAGACCGAAAGCCTAGAACAGCCCGATCGCCGCTTGCTGCTGCTCAGCGGGGGCGGAGTTGTTGCCCTGGCCGCCGCTGGTGGATTTGCCGTTTTTGCCCGCGACCGCTTCGCCGGTGCCGAGATGACGCCGCCGGAAGCATTAGATGCCCTGCGCGCGGGGGATATTCTGTTGATCGACATTCGAAGACCCGACGAATGGGCCGAGACGGGCATCGCGGAAGGCGCCCAGCCACTCGACATGCGGCGCGACGACTTCATTGAAGCCTTGGCTGACCTCACGGATGGCGCGCGGGATCGCAACGTCGCGTTGATCTGCGCGCGAGGCGTACGCTCCGACAGAATGTCGGCGCGTTTGGCAGAAGCAGGGTTCACGCGGATCATCGACATTCCGGAAGGAATGCTCGGGTCCAGGGTAGGACCTGGTTGGTTGGACCGCGGCTTGCCGGTGGTGCAGCCATGAAGCGTCTCGTCTTTGCGTTCCTGTCTTTGATGATCGCAGGGCCCGTGGTCGCACAAAGCTGTACACGCGATGAAGACGCCTGTGAGGTGCCGCTGGGCAGCTATCACTTGGTGCTGCCAGAGGCCGCAGATAACCCGCCTGCGGTGATCTTCCTGCACGGCGCGGGCGGCACGGGCCGTGGCATTCTGGGAATGCGTGGCACGGTCGAGGCGCTGCGCGCGCGCGGCTATGCGGTCATCGCCCCCAATGGCCTACCCTGGGGCAATGGGCGTGGCGGCGGCATCTGGAACTTCTTGCCCACGCTGGGCCGCGAAAACCCTCGGGATGAAGCGGCCTTTCTGGCGGAAGTGGTGGCCGACGCCGCAGAATCCCACGGCGTGGATGCGGACCGCGTTATCTTGGCGGGGTTTTCGGCCGGCGGTTTCATGGTGAACTACCTGGCCTGCGACACCCCGGGGGCTTTTGCGGCCTATATGCCCGTGTCGGGCGGGTTCTGGCGCCCCCATCCGGAGGAATGCGCGGGGCCAGTGCGGCTGCTGCACACCCATGGCTGGCGCGATTCAACTGTACCACTAGAAGGCCGCCCACTGCGCGGTGGGCAATGGTTGCAGGGTGACATTTTTGAAGGGCTGGGCATCTGGCGCACCGCCAATGCGTGCGACCGACCAAACCCCACCGGCTATTCCGAGACGGGCGATTTCCAACGCCGTCATTGGGAGTGCGCAGAGGGCGCGGCGTTGGAACTCGCGCTCTTCCCCGGCGGCCATGGCGTGCCCGCAGGTTGGGCTGATATGGCCATCGACTGGTTCGAAGCACTACCGCCGCAGAGTTAGGGCGGTGGGCCAAGGCCCTTGCGGCAGCCCTTTGGTCGTAGGCGTTCACGAAAAAAGACCCATAGCCCCCGCAGCGCGCGGCATCTGCCTTAATGCGTACTCGACAGTCGAACGACAGCCTACTCGGCTGGCGTGACACCCAGGCGGTCGCGTAACTCCGCCCGCCAAGTGGCAGCACGTTTGGCAACCAGAGGCGCGCGGACTTCTTGCGGTGTGGCCATAGCGCCATGGAGGCGGACGCCGGAAAGCCAGGACAACGGCGCGGCGAAAAGCAGGCTCACCATTACGGGAAGCAGCCAGAGCGACACGAAACCCGTAGTCATGCCGAGCACCAGGGTCAGCCCCAGCACGGTCTCCAAGGCGTGAAAACGGAAGAGCGTGAGCCAGCTTTGGCGCTGGCCGTCGCGGGCCTGCGGTGTCCAGTCAAGAGGCCGACCCGAGAGGGCCGAGGCCACGGCAAGGGTCTGTTGCACCATAAGAACCGGGGCATAGGCGATGGAGACCAGTATCTCGACGGCCAAAGATGTTGCGAAGCGCAATCCCCCGCCCAGCTTGGCAAGCGACACGCCAGAAGCCAACAAAGCCGCGGCGCCGATCAGCTTGGGCGCCAGCAACAGCGCATAAAGCGTCACCATCAGCCAGATATGGTTCACTGGCGACATTTCGGGCCAGTTGGGCTGAAGCGGGTTGTCGGGCGAAAAGTAGTTGATGACGGACTTGTCTTCGGACACGCCGATCACGGCCCAGATTGTCAGAAGCAGGAACCAGAGCGGCGACAGAAGATAGCCCACCGCCCCATGAAACAGGTGGAAGCGCGACAGCGCGTGGAAGCCGCGCGTGCCCAGCAGGCCCAGATGTTGCAGATTACCCTTGCACCAGCGGCGGTCGCGCAGCACGTGGTCAATGAGCGTGGGGGGTGTTTCCTCGTAGCTTCCGCGCAGGCGCGGCAAGAAGCGAACGCCCCAGCCCGCACGGCGCAACAGGCCCGCTTCGATGAAATCGTGACTTAGGATCAGGTTGTCGCCACCGCGCAGGCCACGCACGCGGGGCAGACCCGCGCTGGAGGCGAAGGCGCGGGTGCGGATGATGGCGTTGTGGCCCCAGTAATTGCCCTCCCGCCCGGTCCAACGGGCCAACCCTTCGGCGAGGGCCACACCATAGACGGCGTTGGCGAATTGCTGGCTGCGCGCAAACAGGGTGCGCGCCCCGATCAGTTGCGGAAAGGATTGGATGAGGCCCGCGCCCGGGTCACGGCCCATTGCGTCGGCCAGGGCACGAATGGCGCCCGCGCTCATCAAGCTGTCAGCGTCGAGGACGAGCATGGCATCATGGCCGCCGCCCCAATGTTCAACCCATTGCGATAGGTTTCCAACCTTGCGGTCTGTGTTCTGTGCGCGGCGGCGATACCAGATATCGGCATCGGGCAGCCGAGCGCGCAAGGCGTCATAGGCAGCCTCTTCCTGTGCGGCGCGGTCGGGATTGCGGGTGTCCGACAAAATATAGAGCGACCAGCGATGATGCCCCGGCGCACGGGCTAGCCGTTCCAGCATGGCAGCGGCATTGCCGAAGACGTCCCAAGGGGCTTCTTCGTGAACGGGCACGAGAAGGGCCACATCCAGCGGGCGCACGGGCCCATCTTCGGGGGCGGCATTGCGCAAAAGCGCGCCGGAGCCTGCAAGCACCGTCACGAAGGTCAACGCGATCCAGAAGAAGCCCAGACCGATCAGCGCAGCCAACAGACCCTCGGCCCAGGTGGTGCCATCGGTGGCGAACCAGGCAAGAAACCCCCAAAGCAGCGCCACGGTGGCACCAAAAGCTGGAAGGAAGGTCGCAGCCCGCCAGATGAGCGCGCTATGATCGGTTCGGTGGTCTGGCGCGGCATCATCACGGAAGCCACGAGCCAAGTCCTGGCGCGGATGGGCCAGCGGCGCATGGGGCGGCATGGAGGCGTTCTGCGGTACGGCCGTCATGACCGGGTCCACCGATAAAGCCACACTTCGGAGACCGCCGCGCCGTCGCGGAAAATCTGGGCCCGCAGCTCAACGGCGTCGTAATCGCCAGGGTCGAAGGTGAATGCCAGACGCGCGCCCCCTGTTTCCGGGTTGCGCTGAATGATGCCTTCGGACGTCTCGGCCCGCGCGGAATTGATGCGGATCGTCAAACCTTCAAGCGCACCGAACCTTTCAGGCACGTCCAGCGCCGGATGTTCGGCAAAGTCGATAGCTGCCAGCCAGGCATCCTTGTTGAAGTTGAGGCCCATATGGGTGTCGAGCACGCGCGAAACGTCATCACGCCGCGGCGGCGCGGCGCCGCCGTCTTCGTCGCCCCAGGTCATGCGGTAGGCGAAGCGGTGTTCGCGACCGGGCCGCAGCGGTTCGCGAGGGCGCCAATAGGCGACGATATTGTCGTAGATTTCCTTGTCGGACGGAATTTCCACCAGTCGCACGACGCCCGGCCCCCAATCGCCCTCTGGCTCGATCCAGAGGCCGGGGCGTTCGTGGTAATGCGCCTCCAAGTCGGCGAAGTCCGACAGGCGGCGGGCGCGTTGCATCAGGCCAAAGCCGCGCGGACTGTCATCAACGAAGCTGGAAACCTGAAGCGAAACGGGGTTGGCCAGCGGACGCCACAGCATCTCACCCGCGCCATTCCAGATGAGCAGGCCGTCATTGTCGTGGATGGCAGGGCGGAAGTCTTTGAAACGGTGACGGTTCGTCTGATCATACAAGAACATGGAGGTCAGCGGCGCGATGCCCACATGGTCCAGATCGACGCGCGGGAAAAGCGAGGCCTCGACGCGCATTTCGCAGGCCTCGCCCGGGGTGACCTCGAACCGGTAAGCGCCCGTGACAGACGGGCTATCGAGCAGGGCATGGACAACCATGCGATCATCACCGGGCACCGGTTCTTCGACCCAGAAGCGAATGAAATCGGGGAACTCCTCACCTTCCGGGTCACCGGTCCGCAAGGCAAGGCCGCGCGCGGACAAGCCGTAGGCATGGGCGGCCCCAATGGCGCGGAAGTAGCTGGCACCTTGGAAGACAGCAAATTCGCGGTGCTTCATCTCGCCAGGGAATTGGTGCCGCAGGCGCAGGCCAGAATAGCCCATGGTTTCATCCACGGGCAGTTGCGGCGCATCTTCGGTGCCGGTGAACAGGTCAAAGTCGAAGGCCAGGCGGTTGGCTTGCCCCGCCGACACGACATCCACCTCCACAGCGCGCGGGAAGTAGAGGCCGGGATGGAAGAGATCCATTTCGAATGGCAGGTCTTCTTCCGCCCAAACCGCTTTCTGTGTGTCGAACCAGATCTTGCGATATTCGTCGTAGGTCAGATTCATCCACGGCTCAGGCACCGACGGGCGCAACATGAAGTCCTTCACAGACAGCGCGCGCGCCATGTCGCGGACGGTGTCGGGCCCGAAGGGCTCAGATGACAAAAAGCGGGGCATGGCCGCGCGAGCGGGTGCCGCTAAAAGGGCAAGCGCCGAAGTGCCGGCGGCCAGGAAAGCGCGGCGTGTGGTCATCGCTTCGCCCTCCACGGTTGGGATTTGAACCAACCCGCGCCGTAGGCGCAGGCGATCAGCAGGCCGAAGCCCGTCAGGTTGACCAAGGCCCAGGTAAAACCGTTGCGACCGATCAAATCGAGCAGGTAGCCGTTGACCCGCGCCAGCACCATGGAAAAGACAAAAACCGCGAGGCTTTGCTGGCCGACCTTCATGACGATGGCAACGAATTCATCCCAGATGCGCGCGGCCAGGCCATGGCCTGCCGCGATCAGGCGATGCCCACCCTCGCCCGCCGCGGCCCAGCACAGATAGGCCAGCGCCAGGAAATGGGCATAATGCAGGATGGCGAAGTCGGATTTATCGAACCAGGGCCGATTTGCCTGTCGCCAATCAAAGATGGGATTGCAGCGCCCGAAGCCGGTCTCGGTACAGCCCGTCAAGCCAATATAGATATCTCGCACGAAATCTGTCTGGAACATCCGGAACCCGACCGATGACAGCAGGAAGCTGACGAGCACGACCGCCAGCGAAAGCCCGATGAGCCAGGGACGCACAGGGGGGGCGGGAATCCAGCCGCGCATGAAGGCGAAACCGGTGAAGAAAAGGAGCTGCCAGCCGAAAGGATTGAAAAACCAAGTGCGGTCCGACCATGGCTCGGCCGGGAAAGCCAGATGCAGATGGCCCAAGCCCAGCCATTCCAGGAAAGCTTCCTGTGCGAAGAGCCAGATGGTGACGCTGAGAGCAGCCAAAGCGGGCAACGAGACCCGGGCGACGGCCACATAAAGCGGCATCAGCACCAGCACGACCATATACATCGGCAAGATGTCGAAATAGTTGGGCACATAGGTGAGCGTCATCAGCCCCACGATCTGCGTTGCAGGGTCCGAAAAAAAGCGCGTCAGGTTGAGCGTGCCGATATAGACTTTCTCATGCACAGCCCAACTGTCGACCAAGGCCAAAAGCATGGCGATAGCCAGGAACATGCAGATATGGGCCCAGTAGATTTGCCAAACCCGGAAACCCACGCGCGAGGCTCCCATCGTCCAACCCATGCGGTCAAAACTGCGCCCAAACGCGATGGCAGAAGCCATGCCCGAACAAAAGACGAAGATTTCGGTGGCATCGGAAAAGCCGAAGCGCGCGGGGATCCACAGCGTCCAGGCATTCCCGGGGGTATGGGCCAGCAGGATGATAAACATCGCCAACCCCCGAAAGAAATCCAACCGGGGGTCTCGCACGGTCGCGCTCGCCTGCGCCGTCATTGGCGCTGGGCGGGCGAAAGCTGCATCGGGGGATGTGACACTCATACGGTTGATTCTGCGGTTGCTCGGACCGTCAATTAACCTGTTGCACCTTGCGAACAAGTACCATCGGAGGCCTGAGCAATCATTTGCCGCCGCACCGCAGCGTAGTGATCCTCATGGCCGCCACGGCGGCGGGTCCGGTCGGCAAGAAGGGCCTCGACCTCGGCGAAGCGACCGGCGCGCAGGCCAGCATCGATCGTGAGCCGCTCAAACACGTCACGTTGGGCGTGGCTGCCCCCCGCGTTTTGCATTTCAGGCCGAGCCCGGGTGAGCGAAGTAAACGCCTGGCCATAATTGCCATCACCGAAGGCTTCGAGCCCAAGGGCCGCATCCAAACCGGGCCGAGCCATACGCGCCGAGACGTCGCAATCGGCGCGCTGCGCATCGGCCGCGATCCGGCGCAGAAGGCGCGCGGTGGCATCGTCCCGTTCTTCGTGTGTAAGGGCCAAGAGATAATGAAGGTCGGCGAAGATCAGGCAACCGTCCTGCGTGCGCTGTTCGGACAGGTCAGCCAGCTCTTCCCAGCGGGCGCCCACATCGACGCCCTCCAATTCCAACCGGCTCAACAGCGACGTGGCGTTGGAGATGTCGCGGTAATCGTCGGTCTTCTCCGCACGAATTTCCGTGTCGTAGAGGGCAAGCGCCTCATCCATCCGGCCAAGCTCAAGCAGCATAAGCGCCTTGTGCCACCAAACGTGGAAGCGGAAATTGTTGCAATGCGACCAAGCGGCTTCGCGGCCATGAAGCCAATTGAGTCCCCCTTCCGCATCGGCAGTCATGTCGTGGACATGGGCCACGGCATGTAGGCCCCAGGCATCGTCAGGCGCCAGTGTCAGCGCAGCCCGGCCCGTCAGGGCAGCGCGGGCATAGTCGCCAGTTTCTTCCAGCGCGAAAGCGTGGCAGCCCAGAAGGTAGCCCCGGCCCGCATGGTCTGCCGCGTAATGGGGCAGCACATTCTCGATAGAGCTGCGCATCCCGTCACTGTCGCCGATCACGAAGCGCAGCGCGTGGCTAAGCTTCATGGCGAGCGTATCAGTGGGCGCGGTCGCCAGGACATCTTCGAGCGTCTCAATGGCCACACCGGGCTGGCCGGACAGTACATTGCGAAGCGCGGCGATGAGCGCGCGTTCGCGACCATTTGCGCCCTCCATGTGCGCCTCGGACGCGGCGAGTGCCTGTCGCGCTTCATCCATCAATTCGCGGCGGCCAAGAAGCGCGTAAAACAGCCCCTTCACCGCATAGGCAGCGGCATAGTCGGGGGCCAGTTCAAGAAGGCGGCCAAGATGTTGGGGCGTTGCCGCGCCATGGGCCAGAAAGGCGCCAACCATACCATCCCATTCGGCAATGGCGGCCTGATCCGACAAGGTGACGGGCTGGTCGAAACGGTCGGTTCGGGTCATGTACGGCTCCGGTTGTGCACGTGTTAAGAGTCGCACAACGCTTACCGATGCGACCTTTGCTATCCTATAGCGTGGGGTCGGTGCTGACGGATACGTGAGTGGACGTCAGCGTCAGGTGAGCAAGTTTCCGAACGTCGCGTGCCGGTTTCCGCCGACTCACCCATCTTCAAAGGGGTCCGACCGCGACAGACGGTCGCTGTCTGCCCCGAACCGGGGCGGCGGGTGCCTGTACGTAACCGGCGTTGCTGAAAGCTTAAGCGGATTGCCGATGAGCGGCAGGGTCAGTCCATCGGCCTGCATGTCGATGGCCATATCGCGGGCGGCCACTTGGTCGGAAGCGAAAACCTCGGGCAAGGTTTGAACCGGGCCTACGGGGACGCGGGCGCCTTCCAGTGCGGCGATGACCTGCGCGGTGGTCTTCGCAGCGATGGCCGGTTCCAGCACGTCCGCCAGAGCGTCACGGTTTTCGAGCCGCGCGGGATTGGTTGCAAAGCGCGGATCGTCCGGGGGGGCCGTTATATCAAGAACGTCGCAGAAGCGCCTGAATTGACTGTCATTCCCTACGGCCACGATGACATGACCATCGGCGGTGGCATAAACGCCGTAAGGCACGATGTTGGGATGGCCATTGCCGCGTCGGATGGGGGTCTGGCCGCTCAGCCGCGTATTCACGCCTTCATTAATCGTCCACGCGATCTGACTGTCGACGAGCGCAACTTCGACCTGCTGTCCTTCACCCGTGGCTTCCGCGTGCCGAAGCGCGGCCAGAAGACCCACACAGGCATACATGCCGCACATCACGTCGGCGATGCCAACGCCCACTTTCATGGGCGCGCCATCGGGGTCGCCGGTAATGGACATGATCCCACCATAGCCCTGCGCCATGAGGTCATAGCCCGGCTTGGACGCGTTGGGCCCGGTTTGGCCGAAGCCCGAGATTGAGCCATAGACCAGCTTGGGATTCACCGCGCGCAGGCTGCTGTAGTCCAGGCCGTACTTAGCGAGACCCCCGGGCTTGAAGTTTTCCAGCAGGACATCGGCCAAAGCCGCGAGCCGCCGGACCTCCGCCTGGCCATCGGGCGACGCGATATCGATGGCCACCGACAACTTATTGCGGTTCGCGCACATGAAATAAGCCGACAAATCCGTATCTTCTGCGCCATCCTTCACGTAGGGCGGGCCCCATTGGCGGGTGTCATCGCCCGCGGTGGCGGGATTTTCGACCTTCAGCACGGTGGCGCCCAGATCGCCAAGCAGTTGGGTACAGGTGGGCCCTGCCAAGATCCGGCTCAGGTCAAGGACGCGCAGCCCCGCCAAAGGGCCTTCAGATCCGGCCATCGTAAGCTCTCCGATCGATTTCACAGGCGATGAGGGTGAATGTATCGGCGTCTTGGGCTTCCACCAGCGCCGCGCGAAGCGCTGCACGGTCCGCCACGGTGACACCGTTGCCGCCGAACGCGCGGGCGATAGCTGCGTGGTCGGTGGCCCCGAAATCCACGCCCGCATTGGCCATCTGGCGCTGGCGCTGTTTCATTTCGATAAGGGCCAGGCTGCGGTCGACGAAGACCACGAAGATCACCGGCAGGCCCAGGGCCGCGGCGGAGGCCAACTCCCCCGCGACCATCAAGAAGCCCGCATCGCCCATGAAGCCGACCACCGCGCGATCCGGTGCCGCGCGTTTCGCGCCAATGGCCAGCGGCAGGGCGCAGCCCATGGTGCAAAGGCCGGACGATTGCAGCAGCGTGCGGGGCGCGTCACATTCCCATTGCTGGCTGAGCAGGATGCGATGCGCGCCACTATCGGCGGTGGCGATTGTCCGGGGCGGGAGGACATCGCGGCAAACCTCCACTACGGAACCGGGTCCCCAATCTTCGGCGGCGAAGTCGGCACGTAGGGCGGCGCGCCGATCAGAGACATTCCACCGGTCACGCGGGGCCACGTCTTGCAGCGCCGCGAGCGTGTCACCCACATGGGCCACCACCTCTAGCGTGGCGCTATGCATCCCATGGGTGTTGGCGTCATGGGCAATGTCGAGGACATTCTGGCTGGCCGGATCCCAGACATCGCGCCAGCCGGTGCGCATCTCAATCGGGTCATAACCTGCCAGCAGGATAAGGTCAGCCTCCCGGAAAAGGGGCAGCAGATGGGTGTCGGCCTTGGGCGACAGCCCTGCCCCCCCAAGCGCAAGCGAGTGGTCTTCGGGCAGCAACCCCTTGCCCTTGTAGGTGGTCACAAGGGGGATATTGTGGGCCTCGCACAAAGCGCGGATTTGGGGTCCAGCCTCGTCCCGAACAGCGTCGAGACCCGCCAGCATGATCGGGCGCTCGGACGTGGAGAGCCAGTCGCGGGCGGTCGCCAGCGCCTTCGCCCCGATGGCGGCGGATGCCGCAGGCGGGCGCGCGACTCGCACGGGCGCGACGGACGCATCGGCGACAGAAATCGGGACATCCACCAAGACGGGGCCGCAGCGCCCGCCCGCCTGCCCCATGGCGATGCGCACGGCCTTGTCGGCTTGAACGGCGGCGGCGTTGGGCGTCAATGTGAAGGTGGCTTTGGTGATGGGCGTGAAGACCGCGCGATGGTCCAGAACCTGGTGTGTATAGGTCTCCGCTTCATCGGCATCGACGCAGCCAGTCAGGACGATCATGGGCACCCGGTCTTGATCGGCATTGGCCACCACATTCACGCCATTCATGGCGCCCGGGCCTACGGTGGCCACCAGAACGGCAGGGGCACCGTCCACGTGGTGGGCACCTTCGGCCATGAAACCCGCGGCGTTTTCATGGTGGCACAGAATGAAGGTGATCCCCGCGCGTTCAAGCGCATCCACCAGGGTCAGGACTTCACCCCCTGGCATGCCGAAGGCACGGCGGCATCCGGCGAGGTAGAGGCGTTGGGCGAGGGCGTCGGCGGCGCGAATGGAAGCGGTCATTCCGCCGCAATAGCACCCGCGCGGTCGGCGTCAAAGGCGGCGGGGCGCTGCGGCAGCTTCTGGCCCAGGACATGGGCAGCGATCTGGTTGCGCAATACTTGGGCGGTGCCACCGCCGATGGTGAACATGCGCACGTCGCGGTACATCCGCTCCAACGGGTGGGCATCGGAATAGCCCGCGGCACCAAAGCATTGCAGCGCGCGGTCGACCACGCGCACAGCCGTTTCCGACGCCAGAAGCTTGGCGCGGGCCGCTTTGGTGCGGTCGGGCAAAGCGCCGGAGGCGGCGGCGTCCTGCAACAGCAGCCGCGCAGCGGCCAATTCGGTATCCATATCGGCCAGCATCCATTGCAGGCCCTGGAACTCGGCCAGTGGGCGGTCGAACTGGCGGCGCTTGAGAAGGTGGTCACGGGCAAGGTTCGCGGCTTGGGCCGCGACACCCAAGGCAATCGTGCCCGCTCCGATGCGCTGGACATTATAGGCCGCCATGAGATCGCCGAAATCTGCATCCAGTAGCGCGGTTTCAGGAACGAAGTGATGGTCGAAATGCAGTTCCGCCTCGGGCATGCCGCAAAGGCCCATGGTGCGTTCCAACCGCGCCACGCGCAGCCCCTCGCCCCCTTCGGTCAGAAAGCCGCGAATGCCGTCTTCGGTCTGGGCAAAAACCAAGTGCAGGCGGGAGACGCCGCCGCCTGTGATCCAGTGTTTGACGCCATCGATGCGCCAACCGCCGGGCACGCGGTGTGAGCGGGTCGTCATCGCCCGCGCGTCCGAGCCCGCGCCAGGTTCGGTGATGCAAATAGCGGGCTTGTCGCCGGCGCGCACGAGCTGAGACCAGCGGGCCTTCTGCGCGGGTGTGCCATAGGCCATCACCGCCGAAAGCGCACCCATATTGCCTTCCACCAGAATCCGGCCGGTCAACGTGCAGGCGCCGGATATGGCCTCAATTGCCGGAAGCAAGTCGGCCAGGCTGGCCCCTGCGCCGCCAAAGTCCTTTGGGATGGTCGCCCCCATAAGGCCCGCGCGGACCAGGTCGGCCACATTGTCTTCGGGATAGATGCGTGTCTGGTCCCAATGGTCGGCGCGGGCAGCGAAACCAGGCGCAATAGCGGCCGCGCGGGCGACGAGATTGGGCATTGCAACAGCTCTCCTACAAGGTGAATGCAACCTGAAGGGGTGACAGCTTCAGGTCCATCGAATTAAGTTGGATCGTAACTTCAGGATAACTGAATATGCAGAACCGCGACCTGAAGACACTTCGCATGATCGCGCGGACCGGCAGCTTTCGCGAAGCGGCGGACCGGCTCAACATGACGCTATCGGCGGTGTCGATGCAGATGAAATCACTGGAAACGACGCTGGGTGCTGCGCTTTTCGACCGCACGACACGCCCGCCAAAGCTCACACCGTTGGGCCGGGCCGTGGCCGACCGGGCGGGCGATGTGCTGGATGCAGAAGCCGCGCTGCGGGCCCTGGCTGGGCCGGATGCGCCGCTGGCGGGCCGGTTCCGGCTGGGGCTGGTGGCCAGCGCGGGGCCAAGGTTTCTACCCCGCTTTTTGCAAACGGCGCCAGGTGCCCTGCCCTATGCCAGTTTCGACTTTCGAACAGGCCTGAGCGAATGGTTGGAAGACGAAGTGGCCAGCCGCTCGCTGGACGCAGCCGTTCTGACAGCCACGGGCACGCCCCCGGGCGGGCTGCGCCACCACGTCTTGGCCCGCGACCGGCTTGTGGCGGCGGCGCGACCCGGCCTGCCGGAAACCGCGCCGTTCTTGCATTTCGCCCCATCGACGGGAATCGGGCGATTGATCGCGGCGGCCTTGGTCCGACGGCCCGATTTGGCCGCACGGCCCCGTATCGTATTGGATCACTTGATGACGATCCGCGCCTGCCTGGAATCGGGTGCGGGCGCGACCATCCTGCCTGAGATCGATTTGGAAGGGATGGAGATGCTCCGCGACCCGCTGCCCGACACGCGGACTTTGGTGCTTGCGACAGCCGAAGGCACGGCGTTGGACCGGGAAGCGACCCGCTTGGCGAATTTGCTGGCGGGGTGATGGCTATTGTGGGGGTAGCGGCTTTCCCGCTACGCGCCCAGCAAGCCCGCAAGGCGCCCTCACGGCCAAGCATTTGTCCAAGACCGATGGCGCCCAACTTAAAAAAGGTTCCTAACGCGCGGCTTCGGCCACGGCCGCAAAGGCCGCGTCGAGTTCTGCGGCGATGGGCGCAAGTTCAGGCGTTTCCGCAATATAGGGTGCCAAGCGCCGCGACGGCGGAATATAGGAAAGCGTCGCCGTGCCATCGGCATTTTCGGTGACATAGACGCGAATGGGCGCCTCGATCATGGCGGGCGTCGACAACCGCAGAATGCGCACGGCAAAGTCGTTGTTGAACAATCCGATGACGCGGTTGCCCGGGATCTCGATCCCACGGGACGCCGCGGCACCCGTGGGCCCTGCCATGGTCACCACGGCAAGGCCGCCCGCCTTGGCCGCAGCGCGAGTATCCGCCGCGAGGGTTTCGAAATCCTTATTAGTCGCAATGACCTGCCAGCCGTCTTCCGGCGCCATATCGGCTACGTCAGCGAAGACCATGGGCGCAAGCGCCAGCCAGAGGGCAATGAAAAGCGGAAAGCGTATGGACATGGTGGTACCTGCGGCGGGAAGCGACGGCAGACCAACATCCCCGCAACGCCGCGACAAGTCTTGCCCGTTCACGTTCCCGTTGCCCCTTGCGAAGATGGTGCCCCTTGGCATAGACCCGCCGGCGGACAGGTGGCCGAGTGGTCGAAGGCGCGCGCCTGGAAAGTGCGTAGGCGGGAAACCGTCTCGAGGGTTCGAATCCCTTCCTGTCCGCCACCCTGGAACATAAGTGCGAACGCCGTTCGCCGCCGTTCCTACGCCATCCGAAGAGGCCAGCGCTCGGATCAGCTCGTCATGCGAGCCCATGATGCGGACTTCGCGATCTGCTACTTCGACTCGCTGCGCCAAAGCCCGCAAATGATCGCGCCGAAATCCGCCGTCCTTTCCACGCATCTTCTGCCGGGCGGACTTCGCCATTCGGCGTAGGTGCTTTGGCGAGAGATGCTGGCCTGCATTCTGGATCGCGCTTTTAGCGCGCTCGGCGTCGATGCGTGCCTGGTCTCGCGTTGCCGTCAACTCGACGACCCGCTCGCGCAACGACGGATCGTCGAGATCAGCAATCCCACTTTCGATGGCGCCATAGAGGCGCTTCAAGCGCTGCTCAGCTTCCGCCGCCCGTTTCGTCAGCTCATTGGCCGTATCGCGACGGCGGGTATCTCGCTCTTCCCGGCGGTCAAGATGCGCTGACAGCAGATCTTCCAGCCGCTTCGGATTGAGCAGTCGGCGTTCGAGATGCTCCGCAACCAGATGGTCGAGCTTGTCCATCCGGATCGTCCGGCCTAGGCACCCGGTCTTGCCTTGCCGGGCCGCCGTTGAACAAGTGTAGTAGCGGTAGTGCTTCGCTTTGCCCGATGTGCGCAGCGTCATGGCCCCACCGCACTCCGCGCAGAAGGCGATGCCGGTGAGCAAGGTCGGCCCACTGACGGTGCGGCCCGGCGTCACCATCGGCGCGCGCCTCTTGAGGAGCTTCTGGACAGCATCGAACGTCTCGAGGTCCACGATGGGCGGCACCGCAACGGTGATGACTTCGGTCTGCTGCTTGGGCGTTCCGTCCTTGTAGCTCTTTCCCCATTCATGCTCGCCGATATAGGTCCGGCGGGTCAGGATGCGGTGGACCGTGCCGACGCCCCAACGTCCGCCGGTACGCGTATAAAGCTTGCGCTCATTGAGATAGGTGGCGATCGCCTTGACACCCATGCGACCGCTTTCGCCATCGCCGTTCAGCGCCAGCTGGAACATCAGCCGGATCGTGTCCGCATGCAGCGGATCGATCTCAAGGACCTTCTTGACCTTCGCGCCGCGCTTCTCGGCATCGACCACGCGATAGCCAACCGGCGGCAACGAACCGTTCCAAAAGCCTTGTCGCGCATTTTCTTTCAGCGCCCGCAGCGTGTGCTTGGCGTTTTCCTTCGACTGATACTCATCGAAGAGCGCCATGATCTGGCGCATCATGACATGCATCGGATCGTCGCCGAGTTCCTGCGTCATCGAAACCAGCTTCACGCCGTTCTTCGCGAGCTTGCGGACGTAAAACTCAAGTTCGAAGTGATCGCGGAAGAAGCGACTGAACGAATGGACCACCACGATATCGAAGGCAGAAGGCTTTGCCGTTCCCGCTTCGATCAAGCGCTGGAACTCCGGCCGCTTGTCGTTCGTCGCCGACGCCCCTGGCTCGACATAGGTTTCGACGAGGTCGTATCCGCGCGCCTCACAGTAGGTCTCGCCCTGGCGCTTCTGATCAGGAATGGAGACATCGTGCTCCGCCTGCCGTGCCGTCGAGACGCGCAGGTAGAGCGCGGCCCGCTGCTTCATTACAGGCTGCGGCGCGTTCACGCTGCTTTCCTTAAGGCTCTTTGCACCGCCTTGGGGTTGCGGTCGATGACGAGCAGGTACGCCCGCGCAGGGCCTTCCGGCACCCGCTGCCCTTGCTCCCAATGGCGCAGTGTCTTGATCGAGAAGCCGAACCGCCCGGCGAACTCTTCCTGCGTCATGTTCAGCTTCGTGCGGATCGCCTTCACGTCGATCACAGCGGGAATGTGGACACCGTATTGGTTCTCGTCCGCCGTCTCTTCAGCATAGGCTACGGCCTCTTCCAACCCGCGCCGGATGCTATCGGCTGCCTTGCCGCTCATGATCCGCTCCTCTTGAGATAGGCTTCCTTCAATCGCGCGGTCAGCTCGCGAAACCCATTGCGATCAGCCTGACCGATGTCGGCGCGCTGGTTCTTGGCGAACGCTGTCAGCGCGAAGAGCGGCATGGCACCACTATGATAGAAGTAGATCACCCGCGCGCCGCCTCGCTTGCCGCGACCGGGCAAGGCCCATCGCAGCTTCCGCACGCCGCCAGTGCCGGGAACGACATCGCCGGCCGCAGGATTGTAGGCAAGATAATCCACCAACAAGGCACGCTCCTCTTCATCCATCATGCGACCCGTGGCGGAGATAAATTCCGGCGTCTCGATGACGCTGACGGGCGCTTCCTTCACCATTATTAACATACTCCAATGAGGCAGTTAGGGCAAGTTGTTTCGACCGCCTATTCGCGGCCGGACTCCGGTCCGAACATTTCGTCGAGAAGGTCACGAAACCAGCGTTCGAAGACATCGACCTCTTCGGGCGTGACCGGAACATCGTCCGGCCAATCATCCACGACCCGCCAATCTGACAGATCGTCCGCGATTGGACGGCCACGCGGTTTCGGCTCGGGCAGTTTGCAGTAGTCATAGAGATCGAACCGTTCCGTTTGACTGGAGTGGGCGCGTCGTCGGCTGGGTTTTCGCGGAGATGGCATGCGCCGAAGCTGGCTACGCGGCAGGCATCTTTGAAGAGATCACAGATCGTAGTAGCATGCTGGGACGCAAAGGCAGGCAATCGGCGAAGGCTCTTCCAGGGTTGTATGCCAGCCGACCAATTCAAAAGGGTCGCGTTCTTTTCCGGCCGCCAAGTTGCGACCAGTCAGTCAGTTATCGCCAGCTCACAATTCAAATGGAACCTTCCGAAAAAACCGTTTCGAAAGGCGCAGAAATGTGGTGTCTATTTCTGCCTTTAGGGACATCATTGGTTTTGAACTACACTTTTCGGCAAATGTACTCGGCGGGCGAAGTTGGCACGCCCAGTCGAGAACAGACGGCGAATTCTCAACTTGACGTTGCTTTGACCTTCAATGATGCTCGTTCTAACGCAGTTGCGAGGGGCACCGCTTTGACATGATTGAGAAATACCCCCGTGACTGGGATGGACACGAATGGGAACAGTTCAGTCTCCGGTTAGTCCGAGAACGTCATGGCGCCGAGAACGTGCAGCCGATACCTGCCCGGGTGAAGGGTGATCTCGGCATCGAGTGCATCACGACCGATGGTTGCGTTTATCAAAGCTATGCACCCGAAGAGACTGGCGATACCGGGAAAGCCGCAAGCGCCATGCGTGCGAAAGCCAATCGTGATTTGAACAAGCTCATAAAAAACAAAGACAAAATTTTACAACTCCTAGCCGGCATTGAAATACGCCGCTGGATTATGCTGTGTCCGTTCCTGGATGATAAAGATGTCGTCAAAACTGTCGCAAAAAAGGCGAGCGAAATACAGACTGCAGGATTGCGGTTTTTGACTAGTGATTTTCGCGGTCTTGTCCACTGCCAAGAGGACTTTTCAAAAGAAATAGAAAAAATCAGATTGGAGGCCTGTGGCACTACTCTGGCATTGAAAACGCCTGATGCTGATGAGATCTCGGACACTGGCAATGCGATTGATGAAACGCTCGATCAAAAGATTGGCCGCGGCTTCCCGCAGCTTGACCCCGAACAAGCAGCAAATCGAAAACGTCGCTTCTTGGGTACGCATATCAGAGCTGAGAACGCCCTTGAGCAGTTGAAACGCGATGCACCTGAGCTCTGGGAGAAGGCCACGATGGCAATAGCCTTGGAAGAAGACCGGCTTGAGACGTCCGGTCCCGTTTCCGGCGCAACTGGAGATCTGCTGACAAGCGAGCAGGACCGACTGTATCAAGCGCTTTCAGCCGCGCTCCCAACCTTGGAGGCGAATGCGATCCGCGCAATCGCAATCGGACAGCTCGGGACCTGGCTAATCGAATGCCCGCTTGATTTCGCAGCTTCTCAGAACAGCGCGTCACAATGACAGACTCAGACGCCACTTTTTTATTCAGAGAGCGTCCAAAACCCTGCGCTGGCGATATGCGCATATCTTGGCGTATCTCGGTGACACTCTTAGCCTTGCTGCACTCACGAGGGAAGAAAGCATCGTTCGCAAAACTGCACGTCCTTAACGACGCCCTGCGCTCGTCGGCGTCTCAGGAAAAACTTCAGGCAATCCTGGATCAAGAAATTCCAGCCTATACATGGCGGCTGCGTGTTGAACCTGCATTTACACGGGCTCTCGATTTTATGGTCGGAGAAGGTTTTGCAACTTGGTCGGTAAGTAGCGGCAGGACAACACTCACTCTCACAACGAGGGGAATTGAAGCAGCGAAGGATGTCGTTTCAGTTGAAGACGCCCTGGTTGACGAACGAGCATTCTTGAGTGGCTTCGCAGCGAAAATAACTGAAGGTTTTGTGCAGCAGCTGTTGCTGGTCGGAAAGCGCCTATTATGATCCAAATCCGCCACATCAGGCTACGCTCGATCACCGCCGAGAACACCTATGGTGTCGATGTACCCTTATCACCGGGGCTTAACGTCATCCAAGCTGACAACACGTCCGGTAAGTCGACGACATTAATGTCTATTATCTATGGGCTCGGTCTGGAACGCGCCATCGGTCCGAAGCTCGATGTCCCACTGCCCTACGCCATGCGCGAGCGAATTCAAAGCGCTCCTGATAGCCCTTACGAAACTGTTCTTGAGTCCCATGTTGCGATCGAACTTGCCAACGATAACGGCGAGTACATGACCGTTCGCCGCGACATTACGGGTGCGGCCGAGCAAAAGCTGGTGCGGACTTGGGATTGCCGGCTCGATGAAGTCGATCTTGGCCTGGGCAACCAGCGCGATTTCTTCCTTTACGATGCAGGCGCAGCGATCCGCGAGGACGGGTTCCACCATCGCCTTGCCACTTTCGTCGGCTGGGATCTTCCGCAAGTGCCTCGCTTTGATGGCGACGAAGGTCTCCTCTATGTCGAGACCCTGTTCCCCATGTTCTTTGTCGAACAAAAGAGAGGGTGGTCGGCAATTCAAGGACCGCTTCCAACCTACTTAGGAATACAAGATCTTCCGCGCCGGGTGATGGAGTTCATCCTCGATCTTGACGCAGGGAAAGTGCGCCGCCGCAGAAGCGAACTCCGTAAGGAACTATTGATCCTGCAAACCCGCTATCGCGAGCTTCGGAAAGAAGTTGTTGAAGGCAAGAGCACACTGGTTCGGATCGAAGGGCTGCCCAACGAGCCAACTGCGAGTTTCGGGCAGGAAGGCGCTGTGCAGCTTTCAGTCTACTATGGAGAGGAATGGCGCTCGCTGAGCAATGTAGCAGAGGAGATCCGGAGTCGGGTCAGTGCCTTTGACGAAGCGGAGTTTGCCGTCGTTGATGACGCTGAGACTGGACTTAAAGTAGAGCTTGCCGACGCCGAAGAGCGCTATGCTAATTTGAACGCACAGATTCAGGTGCTCAGGCAGGATTTCCAACTCGCGCGCAGTGAGCGGCAGGGCTTCAAAGATCGTGTAGAGGCTCTAGAAGTCGACCTTCTGAGGAACCAAGACGCCCTCAAACTTCAGAAGCTTGGATCAACGCTCGGGTCAGCGGCCACTGATCACACGTGTCCCACGTGCCAGCAAGCCGTGGCAACAGAACTGCTGCCAGCCGTTAGCCGCGAAGCGATGGGGCTCGAGGAAAACGTTGTCTTCATCAAGTCGCAGCTGGACCTATACCGCGCGATGCTTGGATCGGCATCTGACAGTATTGATCTGATTAACGTCAGGTATCAATCCTTGCGCGAAGACCTTCAAGAACAGCGTTCAAAAATCAGATCCCTCAAGCGCGACCTGCTTCGACCAACCAAGAGCCCCGCTCGCTCGGAACTGGAAGAAATCGTGCGCCTCGAAGCACGGCTCGAACGGTGGCAAGCGCAGCAGGAGAAAGTGGATGGCGCCGTCGATGCCTTGCGAACCATCGCCCAGGAATGGGCCGGCGTCCGCGCGGAGCTGAAAGAGCTCGGCCCGGGAAATCTCACGATGTCAGACCAAGCGAAGATCAATGCTTTTCAAGGCACCATACAAGACTTGCTTGGTCGTTTTCGTTTTCAATCCTTCCGCGCGAGCGACATCACGCTCTCCCAAGACGACTTCCGCCCCCAAGTTGTCACGGAAGACGACGATGGCGACAGGCTGGTCAAAGACATCGGTTTCGAGGCGTCTGCAAGTGATGGCATTCGGCTGAAATGGTCGTATATACTTTCGCTGCTACAATTATCGAAAAGCTACGAAACAAACCATGTTGGATTTGCTGTCTTCGATGAACCCGGGCAGCAGCAAATGCGAGAGCTGGATTTAGCCGCCTTCTTTGCAGCCAGTGCGAAAGGTGCTGGAACTGACCGACAAATCCTCGTGACCACATCCGAGGTCCTCGACCGCGTAAATGCGTCCCTCGAAGGCGTCGAAGCAACAATTCACTCCTATGATGGCTTTATTCTCCAAGCGACCTAACGGCTTGGAAACGTAGCATTAGCTGCATTCGGCACCGGATGTTCGACTAGTGGCCCTTCAAGGGGAAAGCCTTCCCCTGCGGTCGAGCCTGTAGTCTCGCCCGACCCCTTCTGCGGGGAGACCCCGCAACGCCCCCTTCAGAGTAAGAGGTCTGCGGCTATCGCCGTGACGGGTTTGGAGGTCGAGAGAGAGGCTCTCGGACCGCCCGTCATGGAGATCAGCCATGACAGCGATTGAGATCATGAACGAGCGCCCCGAGAGCGGCGGCTACAAGGTGGATATGTCCCGCGGCGGGCACGACGGGCGTGTGTCGTCGGAATGGTTTTCGCGGCCCGACGACGAGAAGTATCTCTCCCTCTCGGACCTCTACGCCTCGGTGAAGGGTCGGGCCGAACAGAGCCGGACGCGGACGGTCGAAAGCGCGGCGATCCGCGTCGAAGCCCATCGCGACGATCCAGAAAAGCTGGCGCTCGTTCTGCCAGACGCCGAGGCGCCGGTCGCGCCCACTCATTGGAGCTTCGGCCAGCTCGCGAGCCTGGTCAGCGCGCCCGCGGCCTATCTGCGTCAGCTTCCGGCGCCGCTGGCGGGTATCAACCTGCAGTACGGCCTCACCAACCACCGGGCCGAGCAGGTCAAAACGATGGAGGTCGCAAACGGTCGCACCGAACTGCGCGCCGTCACCGGCCCGGACTATGGCCGCATCTACGATCACGAACTCGTTTCCGCCGTCCAGCACATTGCAGGCGACGGTGTCGGCGACACGCGGTGGAAAGTGCCCGGCGTCCTCGACTGGTCCACCGGCATCTACAACCCGATGGTCGACGTCACCAAGGACACGACCACGCTCTACGCCTCGGATCGCGACGTCTTCCTCTTCCTGGTCGACGACCTCAACCCGATCGAGGCGGGCACGCTGCCGGACGGCTCGCCCGATCTCTTCTTCCGGGGGTTCTATTGCTGGAACTCGGAGGTCGGCGCGAAGACGCTCGGCATCGCAAGCTTCTATCTCCGCGCCGTCTGCCAGAACCGCAATCTCTGGGGCGTCGAGGACTTTCAGGAGATTTCCATCCGGCATTCCAAATATGCCGCCAACCGCTTCGCGCATGAGGCGTCTCCGGCACTGGCCAACTTCGCCGACTCCTCGCCGCAACCCTTCATTCAAGGCATTCGCTCCGCACGCGAACGCATCGTCGCGCGCAGCGATGAGGACCGCACTGACTTCCTGCGCAAGCGCGGCTTCTCGAAAGCGGAGACCGGCAAGATCGTCGAGACCGTCCTTGCCGAAGAAGGTCGCCCGCCCGAGAGCGTGTTCGACTTCGTTCAGGGCATCACCGCGGTCGCGCGGTCCAAGCCGCAACAGGATGCGCGCCTCACCATGGAGACCCGCGCCAGGAAGCTGCTGGAGGCCGCCGCCTAGGCCCGCCGTTCCGCTTCGGTCCTTACCCTCCGTCCACGGTCCATCGCTTCCGGAGAGGAAGAGGTGGGCCGTGGTTTTCGTGACGGGTCTGGAGGTCAGAGAGAGTCTCGTGACCGCCCGTCGCGGAGAAATCCCATGACGAAGTCCAAGAAAATCACCCTCAGCGCCTCGCGCGACATCCCCTTCAACAAGCTGGTTCTCAGCCAGGCGAACGTCCGCAAGGTCAAGGCCGGCGTCTCGATCGAAGAGCTGGCCGAGGACATCGCCCGGCGCACGCTCTTGGCGAGCCTGACCGTGCGGCCCACGCTCGACGAGGACGGCGCAGAAACCGGCATGTTCGAGATCCCGGCCGGCGGCCGTCGCTATCGCGCGCTCGAATTGCTCGTGAAGCAGCGCCGGCTCAACAAGACCGCGCCCGTGCCCTGCATCGTGCGCACCGATGGTCTAGCGGAAGAGGATAGCCTCGCCGAGAACATCCAGCGAGCGCCGCTGCATCCGCTCGACCAGTTCCGCGCATTCCAGGCGATGCGCGAGAAGGGCAAATCCGAGGAGGAGATCGCCGCGGCCTTCTTCGTCTCGGTGGGTGTCGTCAAACAACGCCTCAAGCTGGCCGCCGTCTCGGCGACACTGCTCGACGCCTATGCGGAAGAGAAGATGACGCTCGACCAGCTCATGGCCTTCACGGTCAATCCCGACCACGAGCGCCAGGAACAGGTCTGGGACGCGCTCAAGCAGCATTACAACAAGCAGCCCTACGAAATCCGCCGCATGCTGACCGAGGGCGCCGTGCGCGCGTCGGACCGGCGGGCGCAATTCGTGGGTCTTGAGAACTACATCGAGGCGGGCGGCGAAGTGCTGCGCGATCTCTTCCAGACCGACGATGGCGGCTGGCTGCAGGATGCGGCCTTGATGGAAACCATGGTCACCGAGAAGCTGAACGAGGAAGCCGAAGCCATCCGCGCCGAAGGCTGGAAGTGGATCGAGGTGGGCACCGACTTTCCCTACGGCCACACCTACGACCTGCGGCGCATTCGCGGCGAAGCCGAGCCGATGAGCGAAGAGGAAGAGACGACCTACGAGGCGCTCAAGGCCGAGTACGACAAGCTCGAAGACGACTACGCCGAAGTGGATGAACTTCCCGCGGAGGTCGATGAACGGCTCGGCGAGATCGAGACGGCGATGGAAGCGCTTCAGAACCGCCCGATCCGGTTCGAGGCGGAAGCCTACGCCATCGCCGGCGCCTTCGTCAGCATCGACAGCTCCGGCGGTCTGCGCGTCGAGCGCGGCTATGTCCGACCCGAGGACGAACCGGTCGAAGAAGCCGAGGACGATCCGGAGGACACGACCGTCGATCCCGATATGGACGGTGCAGTCGCTGACGCATCCGATGCTGTGACGGATCAGGATGAGGAAGACGATGATGACGGCACCAAGCCATTGTCGGACCGCCTCGTCTGCGAACTGACCGTCCATCGCACGATGGCGCTGCGCGATGCGCTGGCGAACGATCCGCAGCTGGCGATGCTCGCCTGTCTGCATGCGATGGTCTTGCAGCTCTTCTACCATTACGGCCAGGACAGCTGTGTCGAGATCAGCCCGCGCTCAACCCAGTTCGGCTCGCAGGCGCCGAACCTCGGCGAGGCGCAATATGTCCAGTCGATCGATCTCGGCATCGAGACCTGGGCGGGCAACCTGCCGAAGCAGCCGGAAGATCTGTGGGGTGCGCTGGTGGAATGGGACAGCGACAGCCGCGACGCGCTCTTTGCCCATTGCGTGGCGATGACCGTCAACGCGGTGCAGGAACCACACCACCGCAAGCCGCGCCAGATCGCCCATGCCGACGTGCTGGCTTCGACGCTGGGCCTCGACATGGGTGTTGCAGGCTGGACGCCGACGGCCGACAGCTATCTCGGCCGCGTGACCAAGGCGCAGATCCTCGCCGCGGTGCGCGAGGCGAAGGGCGACAAGGACGCCGACCGTATCGCCGGGTTCAAGAAATCCGATATGGTCGAAGCAGCAGAGGAGCTGCTGTCAGGCACAGGCTGGCTCCCGCAGCCGCTGCGCACGGCTCCGCTCGCCGAAGAGCCCGACGAGCCGGAGTTCGAGATCGTCGATGATGGCGATGTCGCACCCGACGAACCGGCGATCAAGGACGAAGAGGCCGCGCTTCAGGCTGCCGAATAAGTCCACGCACCCATCACCCACTCAAAGGCCCGGCCCTTGCGCCGGGCCTTCTTCGTTTCAAGGAGATGTCCGATGACAGATACGACCGATACGGCGGCCCAAGCCGCACCGACCCCGACCTTCGACTTCGCCAAATGGGAGGCCGAGCAGCGCGCGCGCAACGCGTTGCTCGATACGATCCGCCCCAAGAACAAGGCGGCGATCTTCGCCGTCCTCACCGAGGCCGACATTACAACCGTCACCGTCGAGTTCGACGGGTATGGTGACAGCGGCGGCATCGAGAACGTCCATGCCGAAGCCGACGGCAGCGAGATCGCTCTGCCCGAAGGCTCAGTGACGCTGCTCACGCTCGGCTGGCGCGAGTCCGAGCCGACCGAGAAGACCATGCCGCTCGACGAGGCCATCGAGCACATGGTCTATGAGCTGCTGGGGCAGACCCATGGCGGTTGGGAAAACAACGCCGGTGCCTTCGGCAATTTCGTCTTCGACGTGGCCGCCGAAACCATCACCCTCGAATTCAACATGCGCTTCGAAGACTCCGAGTTCTTCGAGCATACATTCTGAGGGAGGCGGACATGGGACATTGCTATCACCATGCGCTTTCCTCGGCGCGCAAGTTCGGCGGCACGGCAGACGACTATATCGCCCTGCATAATTGGTTTGACGAGTCCAAGTGCATCACCGCCGATTTTCGGCATCGGGCGCTGCGCCACCATGCCGAGGGCATTTTCATGCTCGAGCGCATCTTCGGGACCGTCATCACGGTCTCGACCGGGCGCGAGGTGCCCGTGCGCCAGATCGGCGAGCAGCACGTCATCGAGGATCTCGGCTTCATCCCGAGCTTCGCCGATTGGGTGCGCTGCATCCGGCCCGAACCTTGGATGCAGCGAGCGCAACCAATCCACCGGATCGTCGATCCGTTCGCGGCCGAGGCAGACCATCGCACGGGCGTAGCGCCAAGACAGGCTGGCGGCGGCTGAAGGCCCATCGCGCAGCGTCGCTTCTTCGGCGAAGATGGGCCTGTCGCCGCCGCCTTCGCCCACATTCGAGCAGTTGGCGACCACCAACCGCGGGAGACGTTCCCCCCCAACTCCCTCAGCTTGGGGCCTGTCGGACGCGGCAGGCCCTTTTTTCTGCGCATCATTCAGGAGACCATCATGGACAGTCCCGCCGCAAACCTTTCGCAGAAACTCAGCCGCGAGGCCGAGGCTGTGTGCCGCCATTACCTCTCCAAGGGACGCAAACATGGCAACTACTGGGTTGTCGGCGACGTCGAGAACACGCCTGGTCGCAGCCTCTATGTCCGGCTCACCGGGCCGACCCGCGGCAAGGGTGCAGCAGGCAAGTGGACCGACGCCGCCACCGGCGAACATGGTGATCTCCTCGATCTCATCGCGGCCAATCTCAATCTCTCCACACTTCGCGACACGCTCGACGAGGCACGACGCTTTCTGAGCCTGCCACGTCCCGAACCGCCCGCAAGACAGCCCCAGACGCCGGTAGCGCGTGGATCGCCCGAGGCGGCACGGCGGCTTTGGGCGATGGGTCAGCCGATCGCGGGCACGTTGGCGGAGCGTTATCTCTCCGCACGCGGTCTGAAAGGCCTTCGAAGTGTGGGCGCACTCCGGTTTCATCCGAACTGCTACTACTGGCGAGAGGGTGCAGATGCCGTTGATGCACCCGATGCCTGGCCTGCCTTACTCGCCAAAGTCACCGACACTGCCGGAACCCTGACCGGCGTTCATCGGACCTGGCTCGATCCGCAGACGACCGAAAAGGCTCGGCTCGATCCCAACCGCAAGGCGATGGGCAATCTGCTCGGCCACGCCGTCAGGCTCGGATCACCGACCGACATTCTCGCTGTCGGCGAAGGCCTGGAGACGATGCTCTCGTTAAGGCAAGCACTTGCCGGTCTGCCGGTTGCCGCAGCGCTTTCGGGCAACCATCTCGCAGCGTTCGATCCGCCCGCAGATCGCGGCCGACTCTATGTTGCCATCGATAATGACGGGGCCGGTCAGGCGGCTTTCGATGCACTGGTCGAGCGCTTCGCGGACAGTGACCTGCACCTCTTGCCGCTGCGACCCATGCTGGATGATTTCAACGGCGATCTCCGGAAATGCGGCATCGACGAGATGCGCAGCCATTTGCGTCCCCAGCTCTTGCCAGTCGACGTTCCGAATTTGCTCCCCGCCGAGAATTGCTGACGTCCAGAGCCGGTTTCGTCAGCTGGACAGGCGGAACGAACCTCACGCCGTAGAGCCGCGCCCGACGGCCTTCCCGAGAGGGGCGAGCCGGAGCGGAACCCGCCCGGTCCGGCAATGGCTGCGGCGACACCGTTTTCCGCCGCCGGGCAAACCCGGCTTTGCATCGCGATCCAAAACGGCGCCGCCTCCGCCATCCTCCGCTGACGCTCCGGCCGACGCAGCCATGGGGTCCCCGCGAAGTACCACTTCGTGGGGAATTGCGTCGGTGCAGGCCCGGTCGCGTCCCGCTTTCCGTCGCCCATGAAGGCCGCGCGAGGCGCGGTCAGTGGCAAGGAGGCATAACGCCCATGACCCAGAACGAACCCGACACCCGATCCGCCACAGCCCTCGTCCTCGACGAGTTGCAGCTCTTCGGACATCGACCGTTTGCCGATGAACCCGATCCGCGGCCACTCCCAGACGCCGGAACCGTCGAAGGCGCGATCGCGGATATCTTCGACGCCATGGTCGTCGCCCTCGGCGACACCCGGCTCGAACCCGATCTCGAAGACCTGCTCTGGTCGACCACCAATGTCTTCCACCGCATGGCGACCCGCATCGACCGCAAGCTCGACGACAACGAACAGGCGCAGCGGCGCGCGCAGCGCAGTCAGGACGGGTCCGAAGTCCGCTCGGTCGAACTGGAACGCCTGATCGCAGAAGGGCTGACGCTCACCGAACAGCACAACGCCTATGACGGCATGCGTGATCTCGCGGCCGAGCACTTCGAGGCGCATCTCGGCCAGACCTGGCATCCACGTTCCGGCAGCCACGTCAATCGCAAGCACATGACCGCCACGATGATCGACAGCCGCGACTATCTCGATGCGAAGCGCAAGACCGAACTCGAACCGCTTATCCCAACCGGCACCAAGATCGCCTTCACCGGCGGACAGGACGTGGCCGATACCGGGGCCATCTGGGCGGCACTCGACAAGGTGCGCGCCAAGCATGACGACATGGTGCTCCTGCACGGCGGTTCACCGAAGGGCGCCGAACGCATCGCAGCCTGCTGGGCCGACAATCGCAAGTGCCAACAGATCGTCTTCAAGCCGGACTGGACACGCCACGGCAAGGCCGCACCGTTCAAGCGCAACGATCTACTCCTGGAAACGCTTCCGATCGGTCTGATCGTCTTCCCGGGCTCCGGCATCTCCGACAATCTCGCCGACAAGGCCAAGGTGCTCGGCATCCCGCTATACGATTTCCGGAAAGCCAAAGGCGGGTCGTCATGACCCGCGATGCCCAAATAGCATCGCGTCGAGAGCCTTTCGAATATTCCGTGAACACCGGGAATATGCTATGCTCGGACCGCGCCATGGCGGTGGTGGCGGCGCAATCCATAAGAGGAGACCGCCCATGTTTTTGTCTGCATTTCTGAGCGTTCTGGGGCTCGGCCTCATGGTCTACGTGCTCTTCGCAACCGCCGTTTATGCGCTCCCGTTCTTCGTCGGACTCACCGTCGGCATGCACCTCTATGAGACGGAAGCAGGCGTCATCACGGCCATTGTTGTTGCGTTCTTTGCGGGTGCCGCCACCCTGGTCGTCGGTCAGATCGCCTTCGCGTCGATCAAGTCGATCCCCGTCAAGCTCGTCATCGGGATGCTCTTTGCAGCACCTGCAGGGGTCGCTGGCTTTCACGCGATCAAGGGTCTCTCCGAAATCGGCGGCGCATCGGAAGGCTGGACTCTGGCCTTCGCCATCATCGGTGGAATTGTAACTGGCGGAACCGCGTGGGTGCGGATCGCAGGCCTCGCAGGCGAGCACGACGACCCCGCCTTGGAAGCAACAAATGAGCCCGGATTTCGCGCCGCGAATGACGGCTAGATCGGCGATCCAGGCGGTCTCTCACCCGAAGATGTGTCTGGTGACGTCTCCAACCTCTCTGGTTGCTTCATGCCGGAGTAAGACAGAAGCTGTCGGCATCACCCGAAATGCGCGCTCCCATTCAAGTCCGACCGCTCTCGCCTCGCTTCGATCCGCGCGAGACTGATGAAGCGCCTGAGCGCCGGATTGTCGTTCTCGGGATGCCAAGCCAGGGAGAAAGGAACGCGCTCTTCGTCGCCGCCCATGGGAATGAGGGCGACGTTGGGATAGCGCGCTTGGGCGGCATGATCGCCGACCACCGTCACACCGATACCAAGTCCAACGAGGTTCATCAGGCCCTCCCGGCTGACCTGATGGCGGGTGATCGACGCGCCACGCCCGAATTGCGTCGCCCGGCGGACGATATAGTCGTGAATATCAGGGCCGGATTCCCGCGCGCTGACGATGAACTGCGCATCGGCAAGATCGTCCCAAAGCACGCTGTCCCGTTGACCGTAAGGCCCATCGCTGGCCACCGCCAGAAAGACGCGGGTGCGGTCGAGGAGAACGCTGTCATAGCCTTCGCAGGGCGGCGTTCCCGACACGATGGCGATATCCAGGGTCCGATGCCCGAGCATCGTCATCATCTGCGTACGTCCACATTCAAAAAAGCACAGCTTCACTTTCGGGTGGCGACGCGAAAACACGGCGACCAGCCGCCTTTGCGGGCCGCAAGAGAAGGACACCATGGAGCCGATCTTGAGATGTCCATTTTGCCCTATGGCTGTCGTCTGAGCGCGCGCGATCGCCGCCTTGAGGTTTTCGAAGACCGCGCTCGAACATGCGACGAACTCCGACCCGGCATGGGTCAGGCGCGCACCGACCGAGCTGCGCTCGAACAGCGAAACCCCCAGATTGTCTTCGAGTTTCTGGATGCGCCGCGATACCGCCGACTGCCCGAGATGCAGCCTTCCGGCCGCCTTTCGGAAGCTGCTGCACTCCGCGACCGCGAGCAGGACCTCCAGGTCCCGCGTATCGAGCTGTCGGAGCAATGATATCTGTTGACCGTCCATAACAATACCTCTCGCTGAGGCGTGTTCGGGCATGTCTGGCGGTCGTTTCTCTCGTGCGGATTCGATCGCGCCACATCGTCGTGTTTTGCTGTGGCCTCTAGCGTTTACTTTGGGAGCCGTATTGCAACAAAGCGATGCGCAAATATTCCAATGGGCCATAGATTTACAGGATGCTGCTCACAGATCCCGTCGCAGTCGACCGTGCGGTCTGACACAACGGCAACGGTCATTGGCAAATCACTCCGAGCAACATGCTGTAAGCCCGCCAGTGTCAATAAGACTGTACACGGATGACATTGCAAAGCTCGCACCAGGACAATGCGGGGACTCGAATCTATGCTTCAGATCAGAAATGAAGATTTCGTCAGCACGGCGTATGAGGGCAAAAGATATTCTCTCTTTGTGCGCCGACCGGGCGCCTATCACATCGATATTCCGCCGGACCGCCACTTCCTCGACATTCAGGTTGGACCGTCGGATGCGCTCTATGAAATCACGGGTAAGGATGACGACGATGGCAGAGCGCCGCCATCGAGTTTCGTCTTTCTGCCGTCCGGCAGCGCCACCGAGATCAAGACCTCCCGCACCGCCTGGAGTGTACAGGTCGCGTTCGATCCCGACGCGATTGGGTGCGTGGATCGAGAAACGTCAGCCCTCCGAGCGCTTGTCCACGTTCGCGACGACTTCATGGCCAGTCTCGCGCAGCAACTGGCTTGGCAGGATTGCTCCGAAGCCTTGAGCGATGCGCAGATCGACGCGATCTGCAAAGTCCTTCTGACCCGAACAGAACAGCATCTGATGCAGACGGTCCCGCAGCTGCCATGCAGAACCGCACCTGCGAAACGAATTCAGGCTGTCCTCGACCATATCGATGAGGATGTGTCCGCACCGCACGGACTGATGGACCTCGCGGAAGTCGCTGGCCTCAGTCCATATCATTTCTCCCGGGTCTTTCGGGCCGCCATGGGACAAAGTCCCTGCCAATACGTCCTCGAACGGCGGATCGTCGAAGCTAAGCGCCGTCTCGACCAATCGGAAGAATCCATTGCCGCGATCGCCTATGATTGTGGGTTCGGCTCGCAGAGCCACATGACGAGCGTCTTCACAAAACTGGTCGGGATCACGCCCGGGAAACTGCGGCGGCAGGCATCGCGCGAGCCAGCATCATAGTCTGACGACCCGCCAACGGAGCAGGGTGACGGGTCCCTAGGGCAAACCATCTATCAAAGCCCGGCAGTGATCGGCGGTCGAACCCTATCCGCCGCGACGCGGTCCGGAGCGAAATCGCTCGTGCGGGAGCGATCAAGCCCGGATCGACCAGCTTGAGGCTATCTCGCTATGTCTTTGATCGATCGCCTGGTGCTATCCGTCCCACGACCACTGACGACCAAGCCAAGTGCAGGCGCGTTTTCGCATCGCCACAGGCCGGGTGAGATCTTGTTCCCGCCGTTCTGCACGCTGGAGCCTGTCTTTCTCCGATCGACGTTGTCGGTGGATTGCCCGGTCCGAAGGTGGCGGTCATTTCTCATCCCATGCCCTCGTCACCCGCGTCCGTCACGGCCTCTCAATGGGCTGATCTGACCGGGATCGGCTGACGCCTCGACCGCCTCAGCCGCAACACCGGGTTCGGACTTTCTTCCCCTGGGCTTCGCCCATTCCTCGCGGGAAGACCCTGACGGGTCCAAGAAAGTCCGCCCCCGGCGTCCTCCGCGTGCGCTGCGGGCCAAGGGCTGCGTCGGCGGATCGTCCCGGTCCTGACGATCGCCATCGAGACCGCGACGGGCGCGGGATCGAAAGCCAATAGGAGAAATGACATGGCCACCATCGGAACCTTCAAGAAGACCGGCAACGAATACGTCGGAGAAATCGTCACCCTCAATGTGCAGGCGCAGAACGTCCGCATCGTCCCCGAAGACAGCACCTCCGGCGAGAACGCTCCCTCCCACCGGGTCTTCGTCGGCCGCGCCGAGATCGGCGCCGCCTGGTCCAAGACCTCGAACGAAAACCGCGACTATCTGAGCCTCAAGCTGGACGATCCGAGTTTCACCCAGCCGATCTACGCCAACCTCTTCGATGACACGGTCGTCGAAGGCGGCGAGGAGACCTTCAGCCTCATCTGGTCCCGGGCACGCCGCAAGAACGGCGAGTGAGCGCTGCACATCAGCCCCGCCCGGGAGACCGGGCGGGGCTCTTGCCTCTCTGGAGCATCCGTCTCCGCAAATGTGCTTTGCTGCGAACGCTAAGATGGTTACCGATTGGCAGCTTCGAGCCCAAACTGTCGAATGCTGCGCCATGTATCAATGGCGCCACCTTGGTCCTATGCGATGTTTGGTCTCTGGAATATTGGCGCTTGATCTAAACCTCACTTGAGCTTGTAGGCTTCACAATACAGGCGCATCGCCAATCAAAAACCAGAAAGCAGGAACACATGAATTTCACAATGGCAGGGATAATTCTCTTCACAGAGAACTACGAAGAGTGTGTGACGTTTTACGGTTCCATGCTTGAACTGGAAACTTTGCATGTGATTGATCGTCCGGGCGAAAGACTGACCACCTTCCTATTGGGCGGCACCTACCTGATGGTCGAGTCAGGCGGTATCGCCTCTGACAGCATAAAAGCCATGGAGCAAAATCCGACCAAACTCCGCTTCAACGTTCCGAATGTTCGTGAAACCAGCGCCACGCTCAAGAGCAAGGGCATCAATGTTCAGGTCTTCGAGCACACGTGGGGAGTAACTGCCGAGTTTGCCGACCCTGACGGTAACCTGTGTGCCTTAAGGTCAGATGCAGGCTTCGGCGACTGAAGAACTGAAAACTAGGTATACGGTTTCGGGCGTCGCTGCCGAAAGCCGTCATTGGCGCAACCGCAGGACATGGCAGCTTCGTCCGCTTCCCGACATATGCGTAGGCCGCTGTCTACAGATTACGTCCTGTCTGACACGTCTTCTTTCAACAAGAGATCGGGCTCCACCTCCAACGCCAGCGCCGCATGCCACAGCGTGATGATGGTGACGTTCTGCTG
Source organism: uncultured Jannaschia sp. (assembly GCA_947494145.1). Taxonomy (GTDB): domain Bacteria; phylum Pseudomonadota; class Alphaproteobacteria; order Rhodobacterales; family Rhodobacteraceae; genus Jannaschia. The sequence continues at coordinate 78,608 of CANLTZ010000018.1, forward strand.
ACCCCGCTCCATCGAACTGACATGGGCGCGATCCACGCCCATCTTCACGGCCAGCGCAGCCTGACTCATGCCTGCTAAGCTTCTGTAGTGCTTGAGATTGTCCCCGAAGACCTGCCGAATATCCATTCTGCAGACAAAGGGCTATCGCGTATTTTAGTGCGACGTATTATAATGCTCGTGCGAACTGCACCGTGTGTCCGACCCAGGCCGAAAGCCGACAGAGCAGTTGCGCCAGTCGCACCGGATAAGGCATTAACTGTCGCGGGGTCACGAAGCGGAAGGGGGAACGCAAATTGACAGAAGAGCCGCAACACGAAGCCGCCGATACGCCCCCCGGGACCGACACCATCACCGAGTATGATCGTCAGCATCTGAGGCTCTATGCGCGCCTGCTCGACGCAGATGCGGAAGGCGCAACGCTCTCCGAGATCGTCAAGATTCTATTCGGGATAGACGCCGACCATGAACCCGAACGCGCCCAGCGGCTGCATTCGGAGCACCTCGAACGGGCGCGCTGGATGGCTGACAACGGCTACCGAGATCTTCTCGCTCGTTAAAGGCGACACCGAAAGCCTGCAAAGGACGCGATGCCGAACGCGCATCGCTCTATGCCCCTGAACCCACTACGAATTCCCGGAATAGTTGCAGATACTTATCGGTCTCGGCAGCCGTGATGCGCCGGATATTCGTTGGAGGTGCAGTCATGTCTCGCAACTGGCGCAACGAAGCCAACTACGATTATATCAAGGCCCTCGACGCGGCGGGCCTCGCCTGGGAATGCTTGCGACGCAACGCGCGCTACCGCGCCGCGTTTCCGACCCTGTCCGAGCGCGACGCCATGGCATGGGGGTTACGATTTCCCGGTCGATCCCGACCTTGATGCGACCGAGGCGGAGGTCTTCTGGACGCCCGCCGCAGCACCCGCCATCGCCCATGTCATCGCCGAAGCGCCCGCTGAAGCAGTGACGGACCAAACGCTGCGACTGCGCGCCTTCGCGCTCGCCACGCGCGCCACACGGGAAGGCTGGCTCCAGCTGGTTGGCGACACAGTCGCACTCCCAGGTGTACAGGACGACGCAGATCCTGCCCTCTGCATCCTGATCCCGGTCGATCCGGATTGGCCGATCCGTCTGCAGGCGGCGCAGCGTCTCCACGATCGGCTGACAGGCAAGCGACCGCGACGGTGGTTTACAGCTCAGCGGCGCCTGCGGATTGCAAACGCGCTGCGCACCGACGACGCGCGTCAAACTGGCGCCGTGCTGCGAGACATAGCGGCCGTGTATTTCGGAGCGGAGCGCGTCGCAGCCGAACTCTGGAAGACGAGCGCCCTGAAAGCGCAGACGGTGCGACTCGCCAGTTACGGCCGACGCCTTACGAGAACCGGTTATCGGCAACTCCTGCGCGGTCGCACGGCGAGCCGGCGACGCACTCACTGACATCACCGCAGCATTTCGATGGCTATTCCTGCGCCGTTCCCAGGGGGTGACGATTTTCGCCTGGAATCTTCGTCATCCCTCCTGGGCGCTCTTCTCCGCTTCTCTGGCCATCAGCCGTCCCTCGCATCCCGCGAGGAACCCGCGATGACCAAAGGAGCCCCCAATGCCCGATCCCAATGCCGGCCTGCCGCCGCGTTATCTCAGAACCCCTGAAGCCGCCCGTTTTCTCGGCCTGTCAGGCCGAACGCTGGAAAAACACCGCACCTACGGAACAGGCCCGCGTTACTCCAAGATCGGCGGCCGAGTCGTTTACGCGGTCGATGATCTGCAGGCCTGGGTCAGTCGGGGAGAGAAACATTCGACCTCCGACAATACCGGCGACACCGTGCTTCCCGCCAAACGCCATGCGGCCATCTCACCGGCCTATAGCGGCGAGAAGCGCTCATGAGCGGGCGCACTCTCATCGAACTGACGTGGATCGAAGGCCGCATCGAACGCTGGTTGCGTTTCGGTCTGATCGTTCAAGAGACGATCAAGAGCCGATCAGTGCGCGTCGTCGGTCTTGATCCCGGCAGCATCTTCGCCTTCGTTCGCTGGGCGGCCAACGACTACGGCACCGTCGAAAGCCGGATCGATATTCTGCAGGCCGCTGGCCCTGGTGAACGCTATTCGACCGTTCCTCTTGTGACACCCGGCGCTGTCAGTCTTCTGCGTCTCACGGGCTGGCCGAAGGTCGAAGCCGTGCTGCTCGCCATCGACCAGATCGAGGCCGAACATATCGCGCCGGAAGACGTCTGCCCGGACCATTGGCGGCACGTCCACAACCGCTTGACCTGCAATCTCGAGCCCCGTTCATACACACGCTTTCGCCATGATGCGTGGCTCAGACGCCGGGCGCTGGCGGCATGACCCCCGCGCGCCCATCGCTCTTCATCGGCAGCGCCGGTATCGCGTTGATCGCACTTTCGGCGATCATCCGCGCCAACCCGATCCTCGTGTGGAACGCGTCGGCCAGCGTGCCTATCGGCTTCTATGCCGTGCAGCCGCTCGACACGCCGAATGTCCGCGATCTCGTCGTGCTCGAACCGCCCTCAGCGCTCGGTGACTGGCTTCTAGAGCGCGGCTACATCGGCGCCGATGTCCCGCTCATCAAGCATGTCGCGGCGCTGTCCGGACAATGCGTGTGCCGTATCGGCGTGACGATCAGCATCGATGGCAAGCCCGTCGCAACCGCAAAGGAGATGGACCGGTTCGACCGCCCGCTACCGGTCTGGCAGGGCTGTCATTTGCTCACCGACGATCAGATCTTCTTCCTCAATCCCCACACCGAGGCGAGCCTCGACGGACGTTATTTCGGCCCGCTGCCGCGCGACACGATTATCGGGCGCGCCGTCCCAGTCTGGACGCGGGAGGGCTGACCGCATGCCAATCCTCCTTCCTTCCAGCTGTCGTCTTGTCGCCGCTTCCGCGATCCTGATCGCGCTTTCCGGCTGCGCCAATCCGCCCGCTGCTGACGCACATGATACGGTCCCGCGCTCCGCGGAGACCACCGCGCCGACCTTCGAAATCGACGCGCATATCGCAGAAGCTGCCCAGCGCTTCCGCATCCCCGAGCGCTGGATACGCGCCGTTATGCGGGCCGAAAGTGCGGGCAATCCGCGCGCTGTCAGCAGCGCCGGTGCGATGGGTCTCATGCAGATCATGCCCGGCACTTGGGCCGAACTACGAGCCGTGCATGGGTTCGGCAACGACCCGTTCGAGCGCCGCGAGAACATCCTCGCGGGGACAGCTTATCTGCGCCAGATGTACGACCAGTTCGGCGCGCCGGGGTTCTTGGCTGCCTACAATGCCGGGCCTGGACGGTATGCCGAGCACTTGCGCACCGGGCGCACTCTGCCACGCGAGACGCGCCGCTACGTCGCCGCGCTTTCGCAAGAGCTTGGCTTTTCGGATGCACCGAACGCGCAGCCGATCCGCACGGTTTCCGCAGACCGATGGCAAGCTGCCCCGCTCTTTGCGCCAGTTTCGGCCTCGCGAGAAGCGCGGCAGAGTGCAGAGCCTGACCGCAGATCTGCCGATCCGCAGACCGCAGAAAACCCGATGCAGCCGAATTCTCAGAACAGCCAACCAAACCCGGTTTTCGTCTCCAGAACCGGGGAGTCGGACCGATGATCGTAGCGACCTGGCTCCGCCCCGTTCCGTCGTGCTGCTTCGTGTGGAATGCGGCAGACGGAAGATTGCAGCCGATATCAACGACGGGAGGGCGAGATAAAAGGCCGCGCGCAGATCACTGCTACGGCGTTGTTGTTGCTGGGGTTTTTCAGTGCCGTGCAAAGCCGCATAGTGCCGCGCCTGCACCTACTGCACTGTTAGAAAACACTTTTCACCGTGCCACGCAAGTTTGCCCATGGGTTTCGGCATGAGGGGGCGCGACGACAACCTCCAAGTTCGCCCTGGGAAGATCAGGGACCGAGGCACACGCAGCCGCAAGCCCCAGAGCTTCGTAGGCGAGGTCATGCAAGCCGCACGGAAGGCAGGCTTCACGGGACGAAAGTTCCCAGGACGAGGCAGCAGCCACCGTCGATCTTCGTTCGGGCGCGGCAAGTTCGTGCGCACGGCCCGCAGCCTCTCCACCGCCCGCCGTCGCGTCGTCATCAAAGCGCGTATCGTTCGCCATCGCGGGCAAAGGTTTCGTTCTGCGCCACTCGCCAAGCATCTCGACTATCTGAAGCGCGATGGCGTTACGCTGGACGGTCGTGATGCGGCCATGTTCGACAAGGAGCACGACGGGGTCGACGACCGCGCCTTCGCCGAACACTGCGAGGAGGACCGCCACCATTTCCGCTTCATCGTCTCGCCCGAAGACGCAAGCCAGATGGAAGATTTGCGCGCCTTCACTCGCGATCTCATGGCCCAAGCCGAGCGCGATCTCGGGACGGAGTTGAGCTGGGTCGCCGTCGATCACTGGAACACCGACAACCCGCACATCCATGTGCTGGTCCGCGGCAAGGCGGACAATGGCAAAGACCTCGTCATCTCTCGCGACTATATCTCCAACGGCCTGCGCGGGCGCGCCGAGGAGCTGGTCGATCTCGAGCTCGGTCCGCGCAGCGAGAAAGAAATCGCCGCCAGTCTCGATGCGGAGGTGACAGCCGAGCGCTGGACCAGGCTCGACGGGGCGCTGCGCGACTATTCCGAGGACAGCCTCGGGCTCGCCGATCTGCGTCCGGGCGCACCAGACATCGGCGACAAGGAACTGCACCGCCGGATGATCGGACGGGCGCAGACGCTCGAACGCTTCGGCCTCGCCGAGAAGCTCGCCCCCGCTGTCTGGCAGCTCAAGCCCGGCATGGAGAACACGCTGCGCGACCTCGCCATCAGAGGGGACATCATCAAGACCATGCACCGGGCGATGGGACGTGACCATGCCCGCGCCCAGGGCGATTTCGCGATCGAGGGCCACCCGGATCGTCCGATCCTCGGCAAGCTCGTCGATCGCGGCCTGCACAACGAACTGACCGGCGAGGCCTATGCCGTGATCGACGGGGTGGATGGCCGGGTGCATCACCTCCGGTTTCGTGATCTCGAGCTGACCGGCGACACGCCGATCGGCGGCATCGTCGAGACGCGGAGCTGGACCGGGAAGGATGGCGAGGCGAAACGCCTCGCCCTGGTCGGTCGCGCCGATCTGCCCCTCGACAAGCAGGTCGCCTCAGAAGGCGCGACCTGGATCGACCGGCTCGCCCTCGCGAAGACACGTGCTCCGCTTAGCCATGGCGGGTTCGGCAGAGAGGTGCGTGAAGCGCTCGAACTGCGCGCCGATCATCTGGTCGAGCAGGGTCTGGCCGCACGGCAAGGCGAGCGCGTCACCTTCAACCGTGATCTCCTGAAGACCCTGCGCGAAAGGGAATTGAGCGCGACCGGAAACAGGATCGCGAATGAGACGGGAAACCCGTTCCGCAAATCCGGTGACGGCGAGAGTATAGCGGGCACCTACACCAAGCGCCTCGATCTCGCTTCGGGGCGGTTCGCCATGATCGATGACGGTATGGGCTTCGAGCTCGTCCCCTGGAAGCCGCAGCTCGAAAAGCATCTTGGCCAGACCGTTGCCGGAACGGTGATGGCGAACGGCGGCATCGACTGGGCGCTCGGTCGCAAGCGGGGCCTGTCCCTATGAGACCGGAGATGCAGCCATGACCAAGCGACAAACGACACCCGCCACCGCGATCCTCTGGGGTCAGATTGTCATCGTTTCGATCGTCGCCCTCGCGTTCGTCTGGACCGCGACCCAATGGGTGGCCTTCCGGCTCGGCTTCCAATCCGAACTCGGCGAACCAATGGCCTCATTCCTGGGTCTGCCGATCTACGCGCCCTGGAACGTCTTCGTCTGGTGGTACTGGTACGACGCCTACGCGCCGCGAGTCTTCATGGAAGGGGCGATCATCGCCGGTGCGGGCGGTATCGCCGCAGTTGCCGTTGCCATTTTCCTCTCAGTCCTGCGCGCCCGCGAGGCGAGCGACGTCACGACCTATGGCTCCGCCCGCTGGGGCACTGAGACCGAGATACGTGAAGCGGGCCTGCTGGTCGAGGATGGCGTCGTGCTCGGCCGCTACCAATCCCGCTATCTCCGTCATGACGGCCCGGAACATGTGCTCTGTTTCGCGCCGACGCGATCCGGCAAGGGTGTCGGACTCGTCGTGCCGTCTCTACTGACCTGGCCCGGGTCGGCGATCGTCCACGACATCAAGGGCGAGAACTGGCAGCTTACGGCCAACTATCGTTCCCGCTTCAGCCGGGTGCTGCTCTTCGATCCAACCGATCCGACCTCGGCGGCCTACAATCCGCTGCTCGAAGTGCGGCGCGGCGACAGTGAAGTGCGCGACGTCCAGAACGTCGCCGATATCCTGGTCGATCCCGAAGGTTTGCTCGAACGGCGGAACCATTGGGAAAAGACGAGCCACTCGCTCCTGGTCGGTGCAATCCTGCATGTGCTCTACGCCGAGGCAGACAAGACCTTGGCGGGGGTCGCGGCGTTCCTCTCCGATCCGAAGCGGTCGATCGAGAAAACCCTCGCCGCGATGATGCGCACGCCGCATCTTGGGGATCGACCGCATCCGGTCGTGGCGCAGGCGGCCCGCGAACTTCTGAACAAATCTGAGAACGAGCGGTCGGGCGTGCTCTCGACCGCGATGAGTTTTCTTGGGCTCTATCGAGATCCGGTGGTCGCCAAGGTCACATCGCGCTGCGACTGGCGCATCGACGATCTGGTCACCGATGATCGTCCGGTGACGCTCTATCTCGTGGTCCCGCCATCCGACATCTCGCGCACGAAGCCGCTCATCCGTTTGGTGCTCAACCAGATCGGCCGTCGATTGACCGAAGATCTGCATGCAAACCGAAAGCATCGTGTGCTCCTCATGCTCGACGAGTTCCCGGCGCTCGGTCGTCTCGATTTCTTCGAAAGCCAGCTCGCTTTCATGGCGGGCTACGGCATCAAGGCGTTTCTCATCGCCCAGTCGCTGAACCAGATCGAGAAGGCTTACGGGCAGAACAATGCCATCCTCGACAATTGCCATGTCCGCGTCGCCTTCGCGACCAATGACGAGCGCACGGCCAAGCGGGTCTCCGATGCGCTCGGGACCGCGACCGAGATGCGCGCGATGAAGAACTATGCCGGGCATCGGCTATCCCCCTGGCTTGGGCATCTGATGGTCTCGCGCCAAGAGACGGCGCGGCCGCTGCTCACCCCAGGTGAAATGATGCAGCTGCCACCGACCGACGAGGTAGTGCTGGTCTCTGGTTCGCCGCCAGTGCGGGCGGAGAAGGCGCGCTATTACGCCGATCCGCAGTTCAAGGCCCGGATCGGTCCGCCGCCTGATCAAAGCACCCCTGAGAAAGTCGCAAGCGTCGCGAAAGACGATTGGAGCGGCAGCGCGCCGATAGCCGCGCCGCCGCTCCAAAAACGAAAACCCGGAGAAGACAACGCAGATGGCGGCATCCGCCGTGAACCCGATCTGCCGGAACATGAGGACATCGCGCCCGATCCGGCGCCCGCGCGTAGCGAGTTCGCCGATCTCGACGACGACCCGGATGACGATGCGCAGCGAGCGAAAGCCATGCGCGACCGGTTCGGGACCGTCGCGCGGCAAGCCTCGCTCGATCCCGATGACGGGATCGAGCTGTGAGGCGCCCGGGATGAGGAAGGCTAGATGAAGAAGGAGCGCCTCAATGTGTATTTCGACCCGTCACTCAGTGCCGAACTCGACGTGCTCGCGGCACGGCGGAAGGTCTCCAAGTCGCAGATCGTGGAGGCGGCGCTCGCATCGTTCCTTTCGCCCGATGGAGCCGATCAACGCGAGGCGGCTATTGTCCGGCGGTTGGATCGGCTGACCCGGGCGGTCGAGCGCCTTGAGAGGGACCAGTCAATCGGCAACGAAGCCGTCGCACTGTTCGTGAAGTTCTGGCTCACCACAACGCCGCCATTGCCGGACGACATGCGCGAGGCGGCGCAGGCGTCAGGCAAAGAGCGATATGGCGGGTTCCTAGAGACGCTGGGGCGGCGGCTGGCGAAGGGGCGCACGCTGACGAAGGAGGTTTCAGAGGACCGCACGCCACGTTGAAAAGAATAAGTAATTCAGACTTTCGAGCACCAAGGCACTCAGCCGAACAGACCCCTCGAGCAAGATTATGTAAGGCGCGGCGACGGGTTTGTGCTATCAAGAACCAGTCTATTTGAAAGCCTTTCTGGGAACTGAAGGGGTCGCGAGAGCAGAACGGCGGGAGCGCATATGGCAACACAAGCGAGCTTCGCCGACTGGTACAAGCAGGCTTATGCCGGTTTCCCGCAGGAGCATCGCGGCGCCGGAGCGTCTGGGCTGAAGATGTTATTCGTTGAGCAGGAAAGCCACGAGAGCGTCGATGAAATGGGCGATTTTCACTGTATCGCTCTGGTGACGCGCTATGATGGCCCGCCTAGTCTCTGGGATTTTGGCGATGGTAAGCGGCGCGCGGACTTCACTCCAAACACCCTGTCAATCCAGCCCGCCCAAAGCGCTCCCCGCATGGCCATTGAAGGGAGACATGATATCCTCGGAATCACCTTCGCAAATGATGCGATGGAGAGGTTCCTCGGTGAAGCGACACCCGGATCTGGGATTTTTGATGCGTTAACTAGAGACGTGATTTTCCGCGACCGGGAAACCCGCCATCTGATACTTTCACTCTGGGACACGGCTGCGAAAGACGGGCCCATGGCAGGCATCAAGACTGATAGTCTGTTTCAGCTTCTTTTAATCCGTCTGATTGAGCTATCCGGGGAAGCGGTAGACGAGAGCACCGCAGGTCTATCTCAGGAGCAGATCGCCAAGGCTTGCGCCCTGATAGAGGACCGGCTCAGCGAAGGCTTAAGTTTGCCCGAAATCGCTGGCGAAGTCGGTGTTTCTCCCTTTCACTTCGCTCGGCAATTCAAGGCGAAGACCGGCGATACGCCCCATGGCTACGTAATGGAACGCCGCCTAGCGCGGGCAAAGGATGCGCTGCAGCATAGCCGCGATCCGATCGCCGATATCGCGTATGCCTGCGGTTTTTCCAGCCAACAGCATATGACAACGGCTTTCTCGAAGAATCTTGGCGTGACGCCGGCACGCTATCGGCGCGAGGTCAAAGCATGACCACACGAGCGAGTTTCGCCGACTGGTACAAGCAGGCCTATGCCGGTTTCCCGCAGGAGCATCGCGCCGCGGGGGCGTCCGGGCTTCAGATGTTCTTTGTCGAGCAGGACAGCCACGACAGTATCGATGAGATGGGCGATCATCACCTCCTTGGTCTGGTCGCCTCAGCAGAGGCGGATCGATCATTCTGGGATTTTGGTGACGGAAAGAAAGAAGTCGCCAACAGCGCTAGCGCACTGGTGGTCCAGCCAGCGCAAAGCGCTCCACGTATGATGGTTGACGGCAGACATGATGTCCTCGTCATGACTTTTCCCGATGCCGTCCTGGGCAGATTTCTGGGTGAAATGACGCCAAAGGCAGGGGTTTTTGATGCGTTGACGGATTACGTTCTTTTTCGCGACCGCGAAACTCGGCATTTCATGCTGTCGCTTTGGGACACGGCTGCGAAAGACGGGCCCATGGCAGGCATCAAGATCGATAGCCTGTTTCAGCTCCTGATTGTCCGGCTAATCGAGCTGTCCGGGCAAGCGTTGACGAGGAGTACCGCGGGACTATCCCAAGAGCAGATCGCCAAGGCCTGCGCTCTGATCGAAGACCGGCTCGGCGAAGGGTTGAGCCTGCCTGAGATCGCTGGTGAAGTCGGCGTGTCTCCCTTTCACTTCGCTCGGCAATTCAAGGCGAAGACCGGCGATACGCCCCATGGCTACGTCATGGAACGCCGCCTGGCGCGGGCAAAGAATGCGCTGCAGCATAGCCGCGATCCGATCGCCGATATCGCGTATGCCTGCGGTTTTTCCAGCCAGCAGCATATGACAACAGCTTTCTCAAAGCATCTTAGGGTGACGCCGGCACGTTATAGAAAAATGGCGACGGCGTGACCGCGCAGCCGGCAACCCAATTCGCCGCTTGGTACAAGGAAGCCTATGGCCGCTTCGCGCCGGAAGTCGCGACGCCCGGGCACTTGCCTTTCGATGTGTTTCATGTCCGACAGGACTCGCATGGCGAGACCGACGAGATGAGCGATGTACTCTGCATTGGTCTCGTCAAAGCGCCGATATCGACTCATGTAAAACTCGATATGGGCCATGGCTGGGTGTCAGGGCGCATTTCGAAACCCGGATTGAGCTTCCAGCCATCCCATTCCAACGTGGCTTTCGATATCGATGGCCGTCATGACTTAACTATCGTCAGTTGTTCCGAACGTGTCGTTGCCTCGGTTTTCGGAGACGACGCGCCGCCGCTTTCAAACCTCGATGTGCTGACCCGCGACGTGACCTTCGGCGATACCGAACTGCAGGATGGTATCGCGGCCCTCTGGCGCACGGTGACACGGGGCGGACCGACGCAAGCGCTGAGGGCTGACGCCCTCTTTCAGATCATACTGGTCAGACTGTTTCAATGTGCCGATGGGCTGCGTCCCGGCAGCGCTCACGTGCTTTCCGATGCAACGCTCAGCCGTGTGGTCTCGCTAATGCATGCGGGCATGACCGATGGCGTCACGATAGGCAAATTGGCGGCCGAAGCGGACCTACCGCCTTGGCAATTCACGCGCAGCTTCGAGGCGACGACAGGTCGGACCGTGGATGCGTTTCTTGCCGAGAAGCGGCTTGATCAGGCCAGTCGCATGCTGGCCGATACCAATGCGCCAATCCCCATGGTGGTTCGGGTTTGCGGCTTTTCCAGTGAGCAGCACCTGGCGGTCACTTTCGCCCAGACACTTGGCGTTAGCCCGGAACGCTATCGCCAGGAGAAACGCGCGTAGCGAATGCGTCGATGCTCGAAGTATTCGAGCTTTACTACGAGGGACGGGGGAGCAGCGGATAGCGGGCGCTCACTTAAGCAACACCACCAATCGGAGACCCATCTTATCTCAGTGGCAGGTCCACCTGCCAGGCCATGCCGCGGTCGCGCTCCAACAATTTCATGCGCCCGCATGCGTCCGCCGTAAACTCGCGCATGAGCCCCATCCCGCGATCCCGTGCGCTTGGCGGAATACCGGGATACCCCTTGCCATTATCCGCGACGGTCAATCTGATCGTACCTGGTGGCAGCTCTGTTACGGACACCTTTATTTCGCCAGCTTCGTGCTCATCAAACCCATGCCTGAGGGCATTGGTGATCAGTTCGCACAGAATGAGGCCGATGGTCTGAGCCTGAGCAACCGGCAACTCGTCCGTGTCACCGATCACGAGATCGATGTCGGGACTGTCATGGATCGTCTTCAGATGCGCGCCCAGGGACCCGATGAAGTCCCGGGTCGCGTCGGACTGTGGCGTTTCACTGTACAGCAGGCGCTGCACGAAGGCGATTGCTGCGACGCTGCGCTGAACCATCCGAAGGGCTGCGAGCGCCGTTTGCTGATCCGCGCCGTTCAGGATTTCGCGCTCAGAGCGCCGGGCGAGACAGGCGACCGTCTGCAGGCTGGATCCGATCCGGTGACTGAACTCGCGAAAACATGGGTTGTCCGTCTCATCGACGGCCAAGGTTCTGACCCCGAGCGGGCTTCGGATTTTGATATCCCCGTGCATCATCCTGTGAGTGGTATCACGCTGCGCTTCTCACTCTTCCAAACAGGCCAGTTTTTACATCTGCTTGCTTCTCTGTGGGGTGCATCGCGTTCCGTCGCTGACGGCGAAACCGCTTCAAATTCCCTAATTCCGTATCTCAATTATCCCTTGTCCAAGTAGGAAGCGCCTTCAATAGAAGGTTGCCTTTTGTAGATGACGGTCTCTGAGCATGTGGCGACTGATGTAGCTCTGGCGCATTTCCCTGCCGCTCTACGACGCCCCACTACTACGCCCCAAAACCTGTTGCTGATCGTCCAATAACGGTCTTCTTGATCGACCCCGTAACCAGATGCGGGGCCGCGAATGACCGTCCACACTCTCAAATCAGCAGCGATCGAGCGCGGTTCCCGCATGCTCCGCACGGCGCTTGGGGCCGATATCGCGACCTGGCTCGACGAGGACGCCGTCGTCGAAGTCATGCTCAATCCATGCGGACGCCTCTGGGTCGACCGGATCGGCGAGGGTCTCTGCGATACAGGCGCCACGCTTACCGCCGACGATGGCGAGCGGATCGTTCGACTCGTCGCCCATCATGTCGGCGCCGAAGTCCATGCGGATGCGCCACGAGTATCCGCCGAGCTACCCGGAACCGGCGAGCGCTTCGAGGGACTGCTACCTCCAGTCGTCGCCGCGCCCACTTTTGCGATCCGCAAGCCCGCCGTCGCCGTTTTCACGCTCGACGATTATGTCCGCGCTGGCATCTTGGATGAGATCGCCGCCGACGCACTCCGCGAAGCGATTGCGTCCCGCGCCAACATCCTCGTCGCCGGCGGCACATCGACGGGAAAAACCACGCTCACCAACGCACTGCTCGCCGAAGTGGCCAAGACTTCCGACCGCGTGGTGCTGATTGAGGACACGCGCGAGCTGCAATGCCTGACGCCCAATCTGGTCGCGCTCCGCACCAAGGATGGCGTCGCAACCCTGTCTGATCTCGTCCGCTCGTCGCTCCGCCTGCGTCCGGATCGCATTCCCATCGGTGAGGTGCGCGGGCCCGAGGCGCTCGATCTCCTCAAAGCCTGGGGCACCGGCCACCCGGGCGGCATCGGGACGATCCATGCGGGTTCGGCAATCGGGGCACTGCGCCGTCTCGAACAGCTCATCCAAGAGGCCGTCGTCACCGTCCCGCGCGCCCTGATCGCAGACACAATCGATGTTCTCGCGGTCCTCAAGGGCCGCGGTGCCGACCGCCGCCTTGCAGACCTCGCTCGCGTCACCGGTCTCACCGCCGAGGGCGACTATGCGCTCAAATCCCTTCTCACCAACCCGAAAGGAAACGCCCCATGACCCGAACCCTCCGACTGTACCCGCGCTTGCCGATTTACGCGTCGGCGCTCGCAATCGGCTTCCTGCTCGTCGCAGGTCAGGCCGAGGCTGCCGGGTCCGGCATGCCGTGGGAAGCGCCGCTTCAGGCGATCCTCGAATCCATCGAAGGCCCAGTCGCCAAGATCGTCGCGGTGATGATCATCATCATCACCGGTCTGACGCTCGCCTTCGGCGACACGTCAGGCGGCGCGCGGCGGCTTGTGCAGATCGTGTTCGGCCTCTCGATCGCGTTCGCGGCCTCAAGCTTCTTTCTCAGCTTCTTCTCCTTCGGCGGCGGCGCTCTGGTATGAGTGATCCGACCGATATCCCTGGCTTCACCGCGCCCGTGCATCGCGCACTTACCGAGCCGATCTTGCTTGGGGGCGCGCCGCGCACCATCGCCATCGCAAACGGGACGATTGCCGCCGCCGTCGGCCTTGGGCTGCGCCTTTGGCTTGTCGGCCTCGTCCTCTGGGCTGTGGGACATCTGCTCGCGGTCTATGCGGCCAAGCATGACGCGCAGATCGCCGATGTCGCGCGGCGTCACCTCCGCTATCCGACCTGGATGGGGGTGTGACCCGATGATGCGCCTCGCCGAATACCGTTCCAAAGCCGCTCTGCTGTCGGATTTTCTGCCCTGGGCGGCGCTGATTGCTGACGGCGTCATCCTCAACAAGGATGGCAGCTTCCAGCGGACGGCGACCTTTCGGGGACCAGATCTAGATTCCGCGACGCCATCAGAATTGGTCTCGACCGCGGCCCGCCTCAACAGCGCGCTGCGACGCTTGGGGTCGGGCTGGGCCGTGTTCGTCGAAGCGCAGCGCATCCCGGCGCGCGAGTATCCGCTGTCGGAATTTCCAGATCCGGTGTCTGCGCTGGTCGATGCCGAACGGCGCGCGCAATTCGAGGAAGCCTCCTCGCATTATGAGAGCAGCTATTTCCTGACCCTGACCTGGATGCCGCCAGCGGACGATACGAGCCGAGCGAGCGGATGGCTTTTCGAGGATGCGCCGAGCAAGGGCGCGAACCCGCGCGAACATGTGGCAGCCTTCCGGTCCCGCAGCGATCGGCTGCTCGACCTCTTCGAAGGTTTCATGCCGGAAGCTGCCTGGCTGTCCGACGGAGAAACACTGACCTATCTGCATTCGACCGTCTCTACGCGACGGCAAGCCGTCCGCGTGCCCGAGACGCCGATGCATCTCGACGCCTATCTCACAGACGAGCCGCTGATCGGAGGTCTCGCTCCGCGGCTGGGCAATGCGCACCTGCGCACGCTTTCCATCGTCGGCTTCCCAACCTCGACCTGGCCGGGACTGCTTGACGAACTGAACGCGCAGGCCTTCGAGTATCGCTGGGCAACCCGCGCGATTTGTCTCGACAAGACCGATGCCACCAAACTCTTCACACGCATCCGCCGCCAGTGGTTCGCCAAGCGCAAATCGGTCGCTGCGATCCTCAAGGAGGTGATGACCAACGAGGCCTCGACGCTCCTCGACAGTGATGCCGACAACAAGGCGCTCGATGCGGACGAAGCGCTGCAGGAACTCGGCTCGGACGTCGTCGGCGCAGCCTATGTCACCGCGACAATCACCATCTGGGACGAGGACGAGCGCGCCGCCGACACCAAGATCAAGCTCGCCGAGAAGGTCGTTCAGGGCCGCGACTTCACCTGCATTCCGGAAACGCTGAACGCGGTGGAGGCCTGGCTCGGGTCGTTGCCTGGCCATCTCTACGCCAACGTCCGTCAGGCGCCGATCTCGACATTGAACCTGGCGCATATGATCCCGATCTCGGCGGTCTG
>CANLTZ010000019.1 GCA_947494145.1 uncultured Jannaschia sp.
GGATAGCCGCGCAGTTCAGCGATACGATCCAGTTCGCGGGCGACACGTGCCCCACCTATGGATGTGTCCACGACGGCGGCCAGACATTCCCGACTGAAGTCGTCGATGACGTTCAGCACCCGGAACCTGCGGCCAGCTGTTCTTCCGGGTCGATGGCAATCGTCGCGTCGATTTCGTCGAAGAACTGGCCGCGCATGGCGGGTGACAGCCCCAACAGCAAGGGGAGCCGCGTGAACCGACGCAGTGAGCGGCGGAGCGTCCCCAAAGGTTCTTCGGATCGAAGGAAGACACCCGCGCCGTGGGGCCACAAAGCCCAGAACGTTCCGGTGTCGTTGAACAAGTGATGCGCGAGGGCGTGGTCCATGTCCAACTGGATCAGCCATGGGGCGACACCTGCCAGCGAAGTGGCGGCCTCGCCGTCATAAAGGCACGTCAACTCCACGCCCGGCAGTCCGTCGAGGCCGTCGAAGCCGGGAAGGCGCGCCGCGTCCGTAAGGAATGTCGTGGTGGTCCGGCCGTCCCAGATCATGCTTGCGAGCCCGGGGGGTATGGTCCCGGGTTGGTCCGGTTCTGCCCCCTTTGTGACCTCGACCGTGAGGCCCTCATGCTCCACCAAGAGGCCGTTCCCGTCGGCATCCCGTATCGGGCTTGCAAGGCCCAATGCGGTCAAGATCGGTCGGGTCTTATCGACAGGCCCCGAAAAGCGCATCCCTCGGGAAAGCGGCACGTCGCCCAGAACCACGGGGCCGGGATCCGCAGAAGCATTCATTGATGCTGAGAGCCATATGGCGATCTTGGGTGCCAGAGGCCTGTCTTTACTCATTCGTTGCCCTCGCGCACGATCCGGCGCGATGCTGGCGTTGAACGACATCGCGACAGACGACGGCGAAGCCCTCAATCGGGAGGGGCGGCGTCGGATGCGTCTGCCGCGGCTTGGAGGCTTTCCTCCGCAAGGCATTCGCGCCGACTATACGAAATATGGACGCGGATGATTTGCTCAACCTGGCAGATTTCGCCGATCGCCGGGCCGAGCGTCACGGTATCATCAGCCTTTCGGGACGTTTGCAATTCCTCGTACCGGTGATGCTTTGGGGCAGCTACTTCGATATCGATCCTCCCACCGTCAGGCGCTGGCGCTGGCGGTGGCTGGTTGGACCGGGCCCGTCCGCAGCCCGCGACGGTTGCTCGCGGAGCGGCGTGCGTACGTAGCCGATGACGATCTGCAAGGACAGGCCCAGGTTCTCGCAGATCTGTACCGTTCAAAGCCCCATACGCCGACGATGCGAAGATGGCCTGTTGGATGCACGCATTGTCCGCTCGCCGCGCCGATGCGATGGACCTGCAGGACCGCGCGGAACTGGCAGCCATGGTCCGCCGGGAGACGGAACAGCTTGCCATGGATCCGGTCGATCAGGTGGCCATCGGCGCCATGAGCCTTCCGTTGGAGATTGTGTTCTGGCGTGACCCGCGGTTTCCGGCTATCCGCCGCGCGCTGAAGCCGGACGGACGGTCTATTGAAGAACGCCGACTCGCCTTCGGACGGGCGGTTCAGGCGGTCTGCGCCGCCATGGCCTCATCGGAGGCGTCTGCATGAGTGCGACAGACAGCTGCGAGACTTTCTGGTCAGATTTCGCGGCGACGTTGCGCAGGGCGTTGTCCCCGGTGGATCCGTATCTCGTGGGGGTTGCGGCCAGAACGGTCGAGGCGCTGGAAGCGCTCGGCCATGGCAACGGCGTGGAAGAGGATACCGCCGCCGGATCGACCCTGGCCAAGGTGTCGCTGCCGCCGCGCGAGATGCCGGTGCCAATGGCCCGGCTGACGCCCCTATCGCCGGTTGCCCGGCGTGCAAGGTCGCCATCGTCGTGGGGCACAATTCCAGCGGCCGGGGCGCCTATTCTGCCACCATCGAAGAGTCGGAGTTCCCGTATAATTCCGACATCGCCGAACGAACGGTCGCGAAGATCGCCGCCGCCCCATCGGCCGACTATGCGCTGACGATCTACAAGGGCGCCGCCGATCCGTCTGTTCTGGCCGAATTGATGGCCACCACACGCCAGGGGGCCCGCGTCCAGATAGAAGCACGCGAGCTGTGGAATATGGAATCTGGCGACCTCTTGGTCACGGATGTTTTGCAACTGAATGAGTAGCCAAAACTCAGGCCTGCAATAGCACTTTGCGGACAATCATCGCGGGTAGGTGATGCTGCCTTGCAGCATCGCAAACCAACGTGAAGGATCGGTTAGGCCCGAAAGTGCCCCTGAGCTTTCTTCACACCGCGAGGGAATAGCGCTCAATGACCTCACGCTGGTCCTCCACGGCCCCGGAATCGCCTGCTGCCATCGACAAACCGGGCCAGACCAATTCGGACCCAATGCCGAGATGGTCGACCAAGATCGCAATGGCATCGGCCGGGTCGGCATCGGCCGCAACCCCGATCCAGACGTAAAGTCCCGGTCGCTCACCTTCGCCTTGGGCGTGTTCCAAGACGTAATCTGGGTTCGACTGTCGCTCGACGACGAAACCGGCATTCTCAAATGCGGTGATGAGGGCAGACCACACATCCTGTCCGGGATGCACGCCATCTATTTCGTAGACGCGCATCTCTGGAACCTTGCCCACATGTACGGCTGGGAAGAGAAGGCTATACTGGCCTTCCGCATCGCAGGGGCGTCCGTCTTCGTCTTCCTGGTCCAGTCGGTTGATCGGGCCGGGGTCAAACACGATTTCGGTCCCGTAACGCTGCACTTCCCCCGGTGGGGCAAGCTGGTCGATCCGGGCCGTTGCGGGACCGGTGCGCCGGGCGTACCAGATCGCTGGCTGTCCGTCGTCGTCCAATAGGCGGATGCGGATCGTGCCCCAATCGACGTCGATGGGCCCGCTGCCATCGGGCAAAGTCATGTCGAGAGCGGCGGCCGAGACGCGAACCGTAGCCCAATCCCCCGCGAGCGTTGCGGCCACGATCCGGTTCCAATGCAGGCCCGGCGCATCTTCGATACGCAGGCACCGGGACCAGAGATCGACCTCGGTCCCATGGTCGCCCGCTGCCGCCGCAATCTGGGCAAGCGCGCCAAGGACCTGGGGCGTGTCGCCCTCGCGGGCAAGCAGGCCGTGCAGCCGGTCGCGCGCGGCCTCGGGGTCGGTGAGGCGCAGATGCATCGCGGCGGCCCAGTCGATGCCATTGCGCGCCGCCTCGGGCAGGTCTTCCAAGTCGCGCTCGACGATCTCGCGAAGGAAAGCGTCCTCATCGCCAAGTGCTGACAGGGTGGCGCCCAGGCCTTCCCAGGCGGTCATGAGGCCGGGGTCAGATGCGATGGCCCGCCGAAAGGCGTCGCGAGCGCGGGCCAAGAACCCCGCTTGGTGCAAGGCTTGGCCGAACGCGCAGGCCAGGTCGGCATCCTGTGGGTCCGCTTCGGAGGCGCGATGCAACGGGTCGAGGTCCGGCATCGTGCCGTCCGCCGGTACGGCCAGCAACGTTTCCCGATCAAGCAATTCGTCGGACGTCGAAGCCGCGGCTTCGGCCAAGGCGGCGCGACGTTCGGCCTGCTTGGCCGCCGCGCCCATGTCGCGGGCGAGGTCCGGGATCAGCGCGTCGATGCGATCCAGCGCCTCCCCGGTCGAGAGCAGGGCGCGCGCTTCCAGCGAAAGGTCGGCAAAACGCCCAAACAATGTGATGCCGTCACGTATGCGACCGGCTACCGCCGCATGTTCTGCCATCGCCCAGATTTCCCGTGCAAGATCGGGCACGTCACCACCCGCCTTGCGGATCGCAAGCGCCGCACGGGTCCAGTCCACGAAGTCGGAATGGTCGACCCATGCATCGGCGGCGGGCGGCAGCGCTTCGACCGCCTTGGCGGCATCCCCCTTTCGGGCGAGCAGTTCGGCCCGCAATATCTCAACCCTGGTCTTTTCATCATTTGACCAGCGCTTGGCCTCAGCCTGTTCGATCAAGCATTCTGCGACGTCGAAATCGCCCGCGCGGAGCTCCATCTCGGCTTCGCCCATCAGCATCTTGGTGTCTGGGTCGCCGTGTGGCGCGATCTCTTCGCGCAGCTTGGCGCGCGCCGCCCGCTCATCTTCGAGCCGTCCGGCATCGACCAAGGCAGTGATGTATTCCGCCGAAATGCAGCGCCAGCAATCCCAGGACGGGTCGATACGGCCCAACGTCTCCTGTGCGACGGCAAGGCGTTCTTCGATATAGCCGGGGCCGTCAACCTTGCCGTAGCAATTGGCAAGGTCCTGGACGGCGCAGATGCTTTGCGGGCATTCACGGGTCTCGGGGCGGTTGGCGAATTCAAGTAGGGACACCGCTTCGGGCAGGTTGTCGCGTCCGCGGGCGCGGCGCAGAACCTGCGATTGCAAGTGCCAGTGTCTGAAGAAAACCTCCAGCCAAGGATGGCCATGCGCGCGGGCCAGGGACAACGCCTCGGCGGTGACGTTGTCGACGAAGGCATGGTCGCCGTCGCAGCAGTGCCCCGGAACGGTGCGCATCAGATAGGCCAGGCGGTCCTGGCCCGTGCTGTGCAACTCGTTCTCAAGGTCTTCGACCCATTCCCAGATATTCATGCGCAATCCTCCGCGATGAGCGCCGTCAGGTTGTCGAAGAACGCGGACATTTCAGCGGCCGGATCGACACCGTCCTCGGCGATGTCGACGCTCAGCGTCAGCAGGTACGACCGCATCGCCGCCAGGACGTGACGCGCGCGTTCGTCCAACATGTCCGTTTTGCTCAGCCTCTGGATCAGCGGGTTGTCGATATTCGCGACGAGGTCGCGCAGGACCTCCACCTCCACATCCTTCAGGTGCATCTGTGCAAGTCTCAGCGCAGCGCTCCCGATCTGCCGGTCGGCTTCGTCCGCCTCTAGCTTGCGCTTGAGCCGCGCCTCTTCATCGGTGACGAAAAGGAACGGTATCGAAGTCGGGGCAAAGCGGGACACGACAAGACGCTCCCCATCGGCGGGCAGGTGCCTTGCCAGACGGTCGCGCGCTTCCGGGGCGATCTGGGCTTGTGGAAACAGCGCCCGACCCGCCGCTGCCGAGCCGAGTTCCACAACCTCCAGCCCCTTGCGTTCGGCATAGGCCCGGCACAGGGCGGCGGCGGCATAACGATACCCAAGCACCAGCGGGATCCGGCGCGCTTGGAACAGCATCGCCTCATGGCCATTGGCTTCCTCCATCCGCAGCAGGATCCGCCCGCCAGAGGCAGAGACCACGCGGGCGAGGGTCATGTCACCCATGCTGGTCGGCACCTGCAATTCCTCGTGCAGCAGATCGAAGAGCTGCGGGTCGGCCAAGGCGGCGCCGCGTAAGGATTCCGCGTGGCGGCGGATGACCCTGCGCCAGGTTTCCGGCTGTTCGCTGGCCAGCGCGCGCAGACCTTCGAGAACCCGGCGATGCACGACCTCCCGAACCGATGCGTAGGCATCATCCAGGCGCACGTCCTCTCGGCTGGCTGTGGGGGTCAACGTTCGCGCGTCGATCACGCATCCAAGGAATCCGGCCCAACTTGGCAGCAGGTCGCGACATTTGTCGGTCACGAACATTCCGCGCGCGAAGACGGATACGCTGCGCGCATCGGCATGGGCGTAGCTGCTGCCATCCTGCACCCAAAGGACGCCGTTCAGACCGAGCGTTTCATCGGTGATGTCCCAGCTACAAAGCGGCGCGAAACTGCGCTCGAAATGTTCGGCGAAAGCCTGACGCAGGCTACGTCGCCGAATTTCAGGCATGGCGGGGTCCGCGCGCCAAGGCGGCGTCAGATCGTTGACCGGACTCGCATCCCCCGCCATCGTCACCGGGATCGCCAGCAGCGGACAGTGCCACGCCACCAGATTGCGCAGCGCATTGGGTGTGGCCAGCGCCGCATGGGCCTCTTTCAGCCGCAACGACACCCGGGTGCCGACGGGCCGCGTGGCATCCGGGGCCAGGGTAAAGCGCGCACCGTCTGAGGAACGAAAGCACCAGGTCCGGTCCGGCTCCTGGTAGGAGGTGGTGCGCACCTCCACGGAGTCGGCGACCGCGTAAGCCGACAGGAAGCCAAGGCCGAAATAGCCAATCGCCTCCACCTCGGGCTGGGCCTTACGCAATCCGGCGGTGTAGCCCGCTCCGATCGTGGCCAAGCATTCCCGCACCTCGGCATGGGTCAATCCCGAGCCTGTATCTTTGATCGTCACCGTTCGCGTGGCCGGATCGCAGGCGACGGTGATCTGTGCCGGAAGCTCGGGCCCATCCTCGATACGACGGCGAATGCAGGCATCATGGGCATTCTGGATCAATTCGCGAAGCGCGACGCGCGGCGATGAATAGAGGTTGTCGCCAAGAACGGTCAGCAACCCAGCCAAATCGACAGAGGTGGCATGAAGCTCGGCAATTTGCTCTGGCGCGGTTGGTGTCATGCTCTCTGCTCTCGGTTTCCGCGCGGTCTTGCACCAGCGCCAAGGCACGACAATCATTCGCGAATATTTGTGATCTCTTTATGGCTGACCGGCGGCGCGAATTTGCACTTCGCGTCCAGCGCGACGATTTCGATAAGCGCATTCTGTCGGTTGGATTCTTTGTCCTGCGGCCCGCGATCTCCATCCGCCTGCCATATATCGAAGACGTCAGATTCAAGTCGCGGTTCGGCAGCGCATGCATCGCAAGTCTTGATCTCGGCGGTCTAAAGGCAACGAGCGATGGACTTCGAAGCCCAGGTCATTGAACTTTCTGGCAGTCTGGCTCAACCTTTACATTCTGGATGCTGTCGTCCCGATGCCAATTTTTGCTTTTCTCAAGCCGCCAGAAGCGGTGCTGTCCCTGGGGCCAGATGAAGGTCATCACGTGCAGATGCACAAATGCCAATGGCGCGTTGAATGTCATCGCGCGTCAGGTTCGCATGGACGGTAAACCGAATGAGAGACGCGTTCTGCGGTGTAGCGGGCGGCAAGAATACCGACCCAACGAGACCCTTACGCGCAAGAGCCTGGCGAAACGCAGCGGTGTTTTCGTTCGAACCTGTCACGAGCGAGATGATCTGACTGTCAGAGGCGGACACGTCGAACCCCTCCGCCATCAATCCCTCTTTCAACAGAACGTGGTTGAGGTGTAATTTGCGCGCCCGCCACGGTTCATTCGCGATGATGTCGAGCGTTTTGTCGAACCCGGCCACCTCATAGCCCAACACCGCCGTGGAAAAGATCATCGGGTTGGCTTCGTAGCGGTAGCATTCCATGTTTGCCGCCGACCCCACGACGACGCCTCCGCGGGCTGCCATCGCCTTGGACAGGCCCGCAGTTCGGATGTGTACCCTATCTTCTAGCCCTTCAGCCACGATGAGTCCCGCCCCTTCTGGTCCGTGGGTGCCGAAGGCATGGGTTTCGTCAGCCACGATCACGCAGCCCCCGGCTTCAGCCACGTCCACCAGATCATGCAGGGGTGCGATGGCGCCGTTGGTGGAATAAAGCGTGTCGAAGACAACCAATCCAGGGCCCTTGCGCGCAATCTTTTGTGCCAGATCCCAGGGATCGTTGTGCCTGAAGGGGCACGCTTTGGCGCGTGCCGATGGAATCCCAGCCCAGAGCGAGGCATGGGCGCGTTGATCAATGTAGACGGGCTTGCCCTCCAGCGCGAAAGTTTCGATGACGCCCAGGTTGGCGGTGTAGCCAGACATGACCAGGACCGCATCGTCAGCACCCATCATTCCGGCCACGCGACGTTCGAAGGCACGATGCCGATCGTTCAGGTGGTGCGCAAAGACCCTGGAAATCGCATCGCCATGCCCCTCATCCAGCAACACCTCAGCTTTGGCCTGTGCAATCCGGGTGTCACGCGCCAGCGCCAGATAGTCGTTGCTTTGCAGAGCAATATCGCCAAAGCGCGCGACATCGTCGCCAAGGGTGTTCTTGGCGAGGTGGCGGCCCGTGCGGGGATCGGTGAGCGAACGGATATAGCGTCCCAAGTAGACCGGATTTGCTGGCGACGTCATGCCACGGCCTCCTGATTGGTGTGTTGTTCGAAGATCCTCAGGAAGGTTTCCGGCTCGGGGCGCACCCGGTAATTGTCCGTTTGATCGAGGAAAATCACTTTCCCAGACGCATCGGTGGCGACGACCGTTGGCAGCATCGTGTCAGAGCTGTGGCCCAGAACCTCAAGACCCGTCGGCGTGCCGCTATCTGCAAAGACGCCTAGCTGCCGGGCGGCTTGAAATCCGTCATCCATCAAGAAGCGAAACGGCACGTCAAAGCGGGCGGCCAAAGCTTTGGTTTGTTTTTCGGTTTGGCCGCTCACCAGTGCGACCTCAACACCGGTTTCCGCAAGTCTTCGATAAGCGGCGGCCACTTCCTTGATCTGCGCCATGCAAAGCGGGCACCAATCGCCACGAAAGAAGATGAACAAGGTTGGGTGGCCTGCAAATTCCGAAGAATTCACCGCTTCTCCGTCGCTCTCGTAGAGCGAGAAGTCGGGAAGCTTCTCTCCCAACACTAAGCTCTGCGACGGTTGTCTATCAAACCGCGAATAGGAAAAGATGTACCATGCGAAGGCTAAGGCGCTTACGGTAGCGAGGCCCAGTGGCACGGCAGGTGCGCCGGCCCAAAGCACAACCGCGAAGCCAATCGCAATCGCGACCCACCCGGGCACGAGATTGGCAGATGTCCGAGCGACGTTCTGCATTGCCATCCAAGCCAAAACGGCACCTGGCAAGGGCGCGGAAGCAAGAACAACGCCCAGCCATGCAAGGCCCGACCCACCCGCGAACTGAAGAGCAGCATAGGCCGCAATGATCGAAAGTGCCGACAGCACTGGCACAAGAAGCAGAGACTTGAGACGCATGGGACACTCCCGTTTTGAACGCGTCCCCATGAAGTGTGATGCGCCACGACCCGACACCATAATAGTCACTGGCCAGTGATAAATGGTGAGATCTGTTCCGGCTGGGCGCATGCGGAGCATGCTGCCGAGAAGGGAAGACGCCACGACATAGTCGGCCATGGGCCATTGAAACACGTCGCCGGTGTATTGGGCGGCCTCAACCGGTGATCTCAACGTGTCGACGGACCGCGGGGACCATCCGTTTCATTTCCTTCGACGGCGGCGTTTCGGACTATCGGGCTGACTGCAGAAAGCCCGTCCTGTGGCGTTGAAGAAGGGTGAAGAGCTAAGGATTAAGATCCTAGGCTGGTTGGGCGGCCATGATGCGAAGTTTCTTGGAGAATTTGGCGACCTTTCCGCCGCCCTTGATGGTCGCCAGACAGGCGAGGGTCGCGGGTCGATCTGGCGCTGTTCCGGCGGCGACGTGCAATTCGTAGAACAATTCCAGCATTCCGCCCATATCCCTGGGGGTCTCGTCGGCTGGAAAATCCAGGATCAGGGCGATGATGTCGCGGACATGACCTTCGGCACCTGCTTCCGCCATGGCGGCGAGCGCCTTTGTCCAACGCGTGGTCGGCAGCGACGCGGACATCAGGAAGGCCTTCAAGGCTGCGGCCAGTTGGTCATTCGACAGGCGCTTTTGACGGAGGGCGAGTGCCGCTGCCTCGGTGGCCAGCGACGAGACCGACTTGTCTTCGCAGGCCATGTCATAGGCCAAAAGACCAGCGCCCAGGTCGCCAATCGGACCGCCGGGGCGGAAGAAGGGTTCCAGAAAGGCGCGGGTGGGGTTGTCGTTCAGCTTGTCATACGTGTTCTGTTGCAGGATGCCTTGCCCGAAGAACGGCTCCAGATCGGTCGGCATCGTCAGGGAGGCCCAGGCGATGTCTGCAAAGGTGGCGCCGCAATTGGATGAATTGAAAGTCTGCCGCTTCGGGTGGAACGCGTAGAGCGCCGGGAGGATATCGGCCTCATTCGGGAGTTCGGGTGACGGGGGCACCGCGACCGTGACCCAGAAGTAGTTTCCGTGGCCGCTGTGCTCACGACCGACTTGCAGGTTTTGCTGGATCGGAACGCCGCAATCCGGAAGCGGCGTATCAAAGAGTGCGGTGATGCGGGCGTCTTCTTCAACCGGTCGCCGGGCCCGCCAGGCCGAGGCCCAGAGTTCTGCCGTCGGGCCGACGGGCATATCGGCCCCGAGGGCGTAGGCCAAGGCGCGGCCCGCTTCGGTTTCATGGATTGGTGCTGGGGGCTTGCTGGGCCGATCATCCCCCAGCCGCATCAGGGCCAAGGAAAGGTCGGCTGTTCCTGGCACGACGCCCGCCGAATGATAGGCGGCGAGGCGCGTCGTCAAATCTGCAACCGATACCGTGCCGGAGGAATCGCTGGGCAGTGATAGCAGCGGCAATCCGGCCCCCGCCAAGATGCGCGCCGATATCTCGTTATTGCGCCGCATGTGGAAGCGGGCCAGCGTCGTGAGGTGGTAGTGCTGAAGCACGCCTTCGGTCGGTGTAGGGGGCAGGATCTCTGCGATGGACTTCCCCTCCGTCAGCGCATACCCCGAGACGGCGAGGATTTCGCGCAGGTCGCTGTCCCCGCGTTTGTCCCAGACTTGCTTGGCCCGCTTTCGGAGGGGAGAGAGTCGCTGGTCGTCGTCGCGCAGCGCGGGTCCGAAGCGAGACAGGCCGTCGGTGGCACGCTCCACCTCGAACGGGTCACGCGGATTTTCCAAGACGGTCAGAAAGAGCGACAGGGCCTCTTCGGCGCTGCTGACCGGAATGATGGGGACGGGGGCTAAGAGGTCTCCTGCCGTGATGGTATCGGCGCTTTGTGTGGGCGTCACACCCGCCAGAGCAGCGATCCGGTCCCGGACCGAGGGCGCGACAAGATCGACATAGTCCGCCAGCGTGTCGCGAAGTGCCGAGTTGTCCTGGCCGTCCAGCGTCTCGAACAGGTCAAGCGCCTTTCCCTGGACACCCGCATCCTCGCAAACCAGGGCGAGCAGTGCGCTTGCGGCTGCGTCCTGTCGCAGTGCTTGCTGGCGCTTGGCGGCGCGCGCCACCAGTTTGAGCGCCGCGGCGACCGTGCCTTTGGACCGCGCTTGCAAGGCGGGCTCCAACCCGGCGAGCATCGCATCAGGCGCGAGGCTTTCGGATTTGTCGAGCGCTTGGACGAACTTGATCGCAAACGACACCGTGGGCGGCACCGATGAGCCGAGCAACCGCAGATAGCGGTCGGCGCGGGCCGAGATTTCGGCCGGTGTCGGTGCCATGGCGACGTGAAACCGCGAATACCATCCGGCGCGGAACTGCCCGAAATCGCGCTCCAACGCGTCGAGCGAGGCATCGAGTAGGCGTTGCCGATCCAGCTTGCCGTTTTCGGCATAGGCGATCAGGCGGGCCTCCCAGCCGTCGCCGCCGGATGCCGCGTATTTGTCATGGTTGGCGAGGCTGAATTCGCCGCCGCCTTCGACTGCGAAGAACCGCCAGACATCGCGTTCCAGCAGGAGGGGTTCGTCATCTTCATATGCCGTGAAATGACCGGCATAGTAGCCGAGGATGATCGCATCGCTTTCGGGCCGGTCGCAAAACCCAGCCTTCCAAAGCGGGGCCACGCGGCCAACAAAATGGGCCGAGCTTTCGACCAGATGGTCGACCAGGCCCTGCGTCCAATCCGGCTGCAATGCCGCGACGGCGTCGCATAGGGAAACCTTTCCGAAATGGGGAAAGTAGCTGAGTTTCTTGAGGTCCGTCAGCGTCGCGGTGGCCAGCAATCCGATCGTGACGGCCTCCTCGTCTTTAACCTTCGGCCCGTCGATGGGCTTGCTGGAAAAGCGGCGACTTTCGACCAGCTTGTAAAGCTTCATCACGGCTTTTGCATGTTTGCGCCGCTCTACCTGGGGGCGTTGGGCGAGCGTGTCCAGCACATGGCGCGCGGATTGGGTGCAGAGCAGGTGGATAAGGTCGTCTTCGGTCATGCGCCTGCCTCTTTAGTGATTTCAACCGCGAGCACGTGTTTGCACGGGCCCCGCTGCCCGCCGGTCTTTGCAAACCAGGGGCAGGTGCAGCGCCACCCGTCGCCGTCTGGGCTGACGCGGTGGACTACGTCCTTGCTTGCCACATCGGCATGGAGGCCTGCCAATGTGACGGCCCCGGCCTCCACCAGCGCTTGGGCAGCTTGGAGCCGGGGGTTCAAGGCTTCGATCTGGTCCGCATCGAAGGGCAGAACCCGGTGGAAGTAGCCGCCCAGACTGAGGTCGAAGCCGACGAGGCCGGTCGCAGCCAAGTCGGCCAGGGCGCGATCAACGATGTCGCGGGGCAAGCCAGTGCTAGCTGCAAGCGTGTCCATGTCGATCCGATCCTGCCAATTGAGCCACGCGCGCAGCGTCGCGGCGGCCGTTCCATCCGATGTCGCGACACCGGACAAGATGCCGCCATCGCCGGAAAAGCCGCGCCATGGCTCCGCATTCAACACGATGGAGAAGCGCTGCGGTCCAAAATCCAGCACCCAGGCGGTCGCGTCGTTCTGCGGGTTGTGGAAGACGTCGAGTGCCTCGGCACGGGCGGCCATATTCTCCATCACGCGTAGTCTATGGGAGCCGCGCAAAGGCACCGCCCCGTCGATCTTGCGGGGCGACACGCGCGCCGTGCCGCCGGTGACGGAGACCCATTGTTGGTGATCGGTCTTGCCCCGTGGCAGCGCCCGCAGGAAGCGCTGCGCGCCAAGACGGTTCAGGCGGAAGGCGTGGGTCATGCCCGCCAGCGCGACCTGGACCTGCGCGAACCCTTTGATCCAACGAAGGGGCAGCGGCACCTTCTTTTCGACGATGGTCGTCCCGTCGCGGGTGATGTCCACGGAAGCGGCGCCGATCCTCAGCCCCAATTCGGTGTCTTTGCCGATACCGGCGAGCGCGGCGCGCAGGTCCGGTCCGAAATCGACATTCGTGGTCCCGTTGCGCCGATATGAGACATCGAGCGCCCCATCGCCCAGATCCATCCGGGCATAGGTGCTGCAGCAGGCCGAAAACCCTTCGAAGCGAACGGCGCCGGGACTGACGGTGGCCACGGGATCGGCCTCGCGCAGGATGCGGGCAACCATGGAGGGTGGGACGTAAAACCGGGTGCCGACGATTTCGGACACGGCGCGTAGGCCCTTGGCCGTGACGTCTGGATAGAAGGCCCGCGCCGACAGGAAGTGCTGCGCCGCGTCGGCCCCAGACCCATGGTCACATGCCAGGGCAAGTTCGCGCCCCTTGGTGCTGGGTCGCAGAACGGAGGCTTTTGCGTAGCGATAGGTATGGTCAATGGCCGCCATGTCTCAATCGCTCTGTAACCTGCCAAATCCCTGGAATGTCGAAAACGACATATTAGGACGCGGTCCGCAATCGAACCAAAGAATCCGGCATAGGATTGGTGTTTTGAAGACAAGTTTCTGGCGCGCCGCCACGTCTTTGTTGCACTCTGCCATGGCTCCCTTCCCAAACACGACCGCATGCAGGCGCCTCCAAACATGACGAACCGAAAGCTTTACCTTGGCCCCTTGACCGACAGCAGACGTTGGGACCGGGTGAATATCCGGCCGGACGATGTGTTCGTCGTGACGCCTCCGAAATGCGGAACGACTTGGATGCAAACCATCGTGGCCCTGCTGTTTTCTGGCGATCCTGACGTCGTAACCGAACTATCGGTCAAAATGCCCTGGGTGGATATTCGCATCCGCGAGATTGCGGAGGTCGCCGCGCGGCTTGAAGCCATGCAGCACCGGCGCAGTATGAAAAGTCATACGCCCATGGACGGGCTGCCGCTCGATGACCACGCGCACTATATCTATATCTGCGTGTTTCGTCATCCCCTGGACGCGCATTTCTCGTATCGTAAGCACGTCCGCAACATCCCGATGTCCTGGTTCGATATGTGGTATCCCGAAAACGATACGGACGGGATTACCTTCCGCCGTTTCCTGGACGGCGGGGCGGAGGGTTTCGACGGCGATGCTATGCCACTTGCCCATATCTTGCGGCATTATAAGGCTGCCTGTGCTGTCGCCGATCGGTCAAACGTGTCGCTTTTTCATTACGCCGATATGACCCGCGATTTGGCGGGCACCTTTGCCAGGGTGTCCGGCCTGTTGGGCATATCACATCCTGCCACTGTCATGGATCACCTGGTTCAGGCCGCGCGCTTTGATCATATGAAGGCCAATGCAGAACGTTTCGCGCCGTCCGGAGGCAAGGGGTTCATGAAGTCGGACACGGAATTCTTTCACAGCGGTTCGAGCGGTAAATGGCACGGCGCACTGACCGACAATGAGTTGGCATCATATGACGCTGCAATGGATGCTAATCTTGAGCCTAAGGATCGCGCTTGGCTGGAATACGGTTCTGAGGGCTCGTCTGCTCATTTGACGTAAGTCCCAATGCCGAAATCGGGCCTGACGGGCCCATGCCTGCCACGGGCGGCCGATACCTGGCAGCACGATTTCAGCTATCTGTCGACGGGCACGAAACACATCATCCTGCATTTCATCAACGTCACGATACCTGCTGGGGATCGACCGCACCAAAACACGACTCGTTCTGGATCTGTAATGGCGACGCGCCTCCACGCTGGGGCAATGCACGCTGTTCACCGGACGGCACAGTGCAGCGTGAGGTGTCGCGCAATGCGGGGATGATCTTGAACGTGTATAAAGGCACGAGCGGTCATTCCGATCCGTAGGTCAGCACCTGTTCTCGGTGACGCTGATCGACAAAGAGTCGTGGCGTCGGCAGCGCATTGCATTTCGGACCACCCTTTTCGCTACCAGCCAGCTCGACCACGTTCGATTGCGAGGTGCAGTGCGACGGCACCAAGCTGCCATCCCTCACCCTAGGGCGCGGTCAAAAAGATCACGCCAGAGGACACCGGCATCGTTCCGTTGCCGTAGAGGGGCAGCATTGTGGGCGTGAACATGGATGTGCGGGGTCATCCGAGTCCGGGCTATTTGATATGAGCGGCCGGTTGCTGGGTGTTCTGGCCGCGGGCGGTCCACGTGGCACCGGCTTACCCGCCATCGCAACTGAGTTGAACGATCACATCGAAGGGCCCGATCCGCCCCCGGGAACCAATTTGTAACGATTATCGCGCGCAGCGGGCTTAGCTTGCGCCCGTTCTAGCAGCCCGCAGGCTCTACACTGGCGATCTCTTTTTGGCGCCGCAGGTGATCTTTCGGTACTCTGATAAGACCGTGCCGTGTGGCGGCGACGTAACGGTAACGTTGCGACGCCACGATACACGCGTCGGCAAGGCCCTGTCGAAGGCCGGGCTGGGCACGCCGCGTGTGGTGGATGGCGATGTCCTTCCCGTGCGTCCGGCGACCTTGTCGCAGATCGAGACCTAAAGCGGCGCAAGCAGAAGCCTGACCACAAGGAACGGACGCTTCTTAGAACCGCAGCCAAGAAGTCGGGGCGCGACGCGAGGACGCGGCTGTTAGCAGGTTCTAGGCCAGGGGGCCGAACGGACGTGTCTTGGCCTTGGGTCGGCTTCGACTGGCCCTTGGATGGGCTGGGCAACTCGTAAGACTGATTGACGTAATGGCATCTGCCGTCTCGATTTCCTTGCCAATCTGCATCGCCGCGTCGGATCAGCTTGGCGGCGTCAAGCTGGTAAGATCCCGGCCCGGCCGGTCGACTGGGCACGCGGTCGACATGTGAAACACGTGACGCCAGCGCTTGACGCTTTTCAAAGGTTTGCTTCACTGTCGCTTATCCAACACGAAAAACATCAGGGAGTAGAATATGAACAAGACTGTGATGGCCGCTGTCGTGGCTGGTGCCACGGCCCTTTCTGGCGGCGTTGCGTCTGCTCAGGATCAGACCTTCATCGCCATTGGCACAGGCGGCGTGACCGGCGTCTATTATCCGACGGGCGGCGCGATCTGCCGCTTGGTGAACCGTGACCGTGCCGATCACGGGGTTCGGTGCGGTGTTGAATCGACCGGCGGCTCGGTCTTCAATATCAACGCGATCCGCGGTGGAGAGTTGGAGTTCGGGGTCGCGCAATCCGACTGGCAGTTCCATGCGTTCAACGGCACGTCGCGTTTTGAAGAACAGGGCCCGTTCGAAGAGTTGCGCGCTGTCTTTTCGGTGCACCCGGAACCCTTCACCGTTGTCGCGCGCGCCGATGCAGGCATCGCCTCGTTCGAAGATCTGCAAGGCAAGCGCGTGAATGTCGGCAACCCTGGCTCTGGCCAGCGCGGCACGATGGAAGTGCTGATGGGCGCCATGGGCTGGACGATGGACGACTTCGCCGTTGCGTCAGAGTTGCAGGCGGCTGAGCAGTCACAGGCGCTTTGCGACAACAATATCGACGCGATGATCTACACCGTCGGTCACCCGTCGGGTTCGATCCAGGAAGCGACGACGGCCTGCGACTCCGTCCTGGTGACGGTTGCCAATGACGCCGTCGATACGCTGGTAGAGGAAAACTCCTTCTACCGGACGGCGACGATTCCGGGTGGAATGTATCGCGGCAACGACGAAGACGTGCAGACCTTCGGTGTCGGTGCGACCTTCGTGACCTCGGCCGATGTACCGGAAGAGGTGGTCTATACCGTCGTCGCTGCGGTGTTCGAGAACTTGGACCAGTTCCGCAGCCTGCACCCGGCCTTTGCAAACCTCGACGCCGCTGCAATGGCCAATGACAGCCTCAGCGCGCCGCTGCATCCTGGGGCCGAGCGCTACTTCCGCGAGGCTGGCCTGATCGAATGATCGGCTGACCCAAGCGAGATACGCACGGACCGGGCAGCACGTGTTGCCCGGTTTCCAAGATACGGGCCGTCTGGCACGGCCGAACAAGGGGGCAGCCCGATGGCGGCGGATACCGACGGGCGCGAGGGGCGCCAATTCTCCGATGAGGAATTGCAGGATCTGGTTGCAAGCACCGATAGCGGTGCGCGCAACCCGAAGAACCGGAACGTCGCACTGCTGATCGCAGGGCTGGCGCTGATCTGGTCGCTGTTCCAACTTTGGATTGCGCAGCCAATGCTTTGGTTTGGCGAATGGTTTTCGGTGATGAATTCATCGCAGACCCGGCCGCTGCACCTATTCTTTGCGGTCATCCTGGCCTTCCTGGCCTATCCGGCTTTCAAGACCTCACCGCGCGACCGCATCCCCGTGGGTGATTGGGTCCTGATGGCCATTGGGGCCTTCTGTACGTTCTACATCTTCTGGTTTGCCGACGCGCTTGCGCTGACCGCCCGGTCGGGGCTGCCGACCCAATTCCAGGTCATCGTGGGCGCGGTCGGCATCCTTGTGCTGCTGGAGGCCAGCCGCCGCGCGCTTGGCCCGGCGCTGACCATCGTCGGATCGCTCTTCCTGCTATACGCCTATATGGGGCAGGGGCTTCTGATCCCCGACCTGATTGAGCATGAAGGGCTGAGCTTCACTGCCCTGATCAACGCTCAATGGCTTGATACCGGGGGGGTCTTCGGCATTCCGCTGGGCGTGTCGACGGCGTTTGTGTTCCTGTTCGTCTTGTTCGGCTCCCTTCTCGATAAGGCGGGGGCGGGGAATTACTTCATCAAACTCGCCTTTGCGGGGCTTGGCCATCTGCGGGGTGGGCCTGCCAAGGCGGCGGTCGTGGGCTCGGCCATGACGGGGCTGATTTCGGGCTCGTCCATTGCCAATGTGGTCACCACCGGCACCTTCACCATCCCGCTGATGAAGCGCGTGGGGTTCACGAATGAACAGGCCGGATCGGTCGAAGTTGCGTCTTCGGTCAACGGTCAGATCATGCCGCCGGTCATGGGCGCGGCGGCTTTCCTGATGGTCGAATTCATCGGGATTTCCTATGTCGAGGTCATCAAGCACGCCTTCATCCCGGCGGTGATTTCCTACATCGCACTGATCTATATCGTGCACCTGGAGGCGCTGAAGAAGGAAATGCCCGCCTTGGGCGAGGCCAAAAGCTTCGTGGGCATGATCGGCAAGTTCTTCATTGGCTTCGCCGTCGCGGGTGCCGGGTTCACGGCGCTTATCTACGGTGTCGGCGCCCTGCGTGCCGCCGTGCCGGACCTGACTGGCCCGATCATGATGAGCTTGTTGGCCGCGGTTTATGTCTGGCTCGTCGCGATCGCAGCCCGCAAGCCCGACTTGGAAGTCGACGACCCCAACGCGGAGAAAATCCAACTGCCGCAGGTGAAAGACATCTATTCCACGGGGCTGCACTACGTCCTGCCCATCGTCGTGCTTGTCTGGTTCCTGATGGTGGAACGTCAGTCGCCCGCGCGTTCGGCCTTCTTCGCCACGGCGTTGATGATAGGCATCATCGCCACGCAGCGCCCCTTGAAGGCCCTGTTCCGGGGGCAGGCGGCGCAGATGATGGCCGAGTTCAAGGGCGGGTTGATCGACCTGCGCGAAGGTCTGATTGCAGGCGCGCGCAACATGATTGGCATCGGCGTCGCGACGGCTGCGGCGGGCATCATCGTGGCGACCGTCACGCGCACACCCATCGGGACGGAGCTGGCGGGGCTGGTCGAACAATTGTCAGGCGGCATCCTCTTCGTGATGCTGGTGTTGATTGGGCTCTTTTCCCTGATCCTTGGGATGGGGCTACCGACGACGGCCAATTACATCGTGGTGTCGTCGCTCATGGCGTCGGTCGTGGTATCGCTGGGCGCGCAGGAAGGTCTGATCGTCCCGTTGATCGCGGCGCATCTCTTCGTTTTCTATTTCGGGATCATGGCGGATGTGACGCCACCCGTGGGCCTGGCCAGTTTCGCCGCTGCAGCGGTGTCTGGGGGCGATCCGATCAAGACGGGTTTCACGGCCTTCTTTTATTCGCTTCGGACCGTCGCGTTGCCGTTCCTGTTCATCTTCAATCCCACGCTGATCCTTTATGGCGTGGATCTCGGAACATGGACGGGCATCTTCCAAGCGATCTCCGTCTTTATCGTGGCGACATTTGCGATGCTGCTTTTCGCGGCGGCGACCCAAGGTTACTTCCTCGCACGGTCGCGCATCTATGAAAGCGTGGCGCTTCTGGTCGTGGCTTTCACCTTGTTCGTGCCGAATGTCTGGCTCAACATGGTGCAGGATCCATTCCGCGAGATACCGCCCCTTCAGTTCGAGACCGCCCTAGGCGAAGCACCCGAGGGGGAACAGCTACGGCTGCTGATCCAGGGGCCCGACTTCAATACCGGGGAGACGGCAGAAACCACACTGGTCGTCGATGCCGTCGGGGCGACCCCGGCGGAACGTCTGGCCAATACGGGCTTGCTGCTGTTGCCTGAAGGCGATGTCATGCGCCTGGATGAGCCAGCATTCGGTTCCGAGACCGCGGAGGCGTTGATCGACTTCGACTTCTACACCGACGACCCAGTCCAACTGGCATCTGTGCAAGTCGCGCAAGCCCGGATGCCAGAGCAGATATTCTACATACCGGCGCTGTTGCTTCTGGGGTTGGTGATCATTCTGCAACGTCGGCGCCAAACGCAACCGGCCTTTTGAGGAGGGGTAAGCATGTTCAAAACCGTCCTTCTGCCCATTGACTTGTCGGCGCGGAACAGCTGGCAGAAAGCGCTGCCCGCGGCACTTGACCTTTGCCATTCGGGGGACACCGTTCTGCATGTCATGACTGTCGTGCCGGATTTCGGGATGTCCGTCGTTGGCAGCTTTTTCGAGGCGGGCTTCGAAGAAAAAGCGCTGCACAAGGTTGGCGAGGACCTGGCACGTTGGGTCACGGAGTACATCCCCGACGGGCAAGAGGTGCATCCCCACGTCATGCACGGTCGGGTCTATGACCAGATCATCACTGCGGCCAACGAACTTGGGGTGGACGCCATTGTCATGGGCTCCCACACGCCGGAACTAAGCGACTACCTTCTGGGGCCGAACGCGGCCCGGGTGGTGAGACACGCCAAGCAATCGGTCTTCGTCGTCCGCGGGGAGTAGCGGCCATGAGCCATGTTTTCGGGCGCGGTCCGTCGCGCCTGCCGACTGCGGTGCGCGGTGAGGGGTGCTACCTCTATGATGCCGAAGGGCGCGCCTATCTCGACGGGTCCGGCGGTGCGGCGGTGTCGTGCCTGGGCCATTCCGACCCGGACGTGCGCGCGGCGATACATGCGCAACTGGACAATGTCGCCTTTGCCCATACCGGGTTCTTCACGTCTGAACCCGCGGAACAGCTATCTGACCTTCTGGTTTCGCGAGCACCGGAAGGGATCGACCGGGTCTATCTGGTATCTGGCGGGTCCGAGGCCGTCGAGGCGGCGATCAAACTGGCGCGGCAATATTTCCTGGAAATTGGGCAGCCCGGTCGCCACAAGCTCATCGCGCGGCGACAGAGCTATCATGGTAACACGCTTGGGGCGCTGGCAGCGGGCGGCAATGCCTGGCGGCGCGAGAAATACGCGCCGCTCCTGGTCGAAACCCATCACATCGCCCCTTGCTTTGAATACCGCGAACGACACGAGGATGAGAGCCCAGAGGCCTACGGCCGCCGCGCCGCCGATGAATTGGAGGCAGCGATCCTTCGCCTTGGGCCCGAAACCGTCATGGCCTTCATCGCAGAGCCCGTCGTCGGCGCCACCGCCGGCGCCGTGCCGTCCGTTGATGGCTATTTCAAACGGGTGCGAGAGATCTGCGACCGCCATGGCGTACTCTTGATCCTCGATGAGGTCATGTGCGGCATGGGGCGCACAGGCAGCCTGTTTGCGTGTGAACAGGATAGCATCGCGCCCGATATCGTCACCATCGCAAAGGGCTTGGGTGCGGGCTATGTGCCGATTGGCGCGATGCTATGCTCCGCCGAGATCTATGACGCCATTGCCGCCGGGTCCGGCAGTTTTCAGCACGGTCATACCTATCACGGCCATCCGATTGCTGCCGCCTGTGGTCATGCCGTTCTGCGCGCCCTTTTGGATCGCGATCTGATGGTGCGCGTGGAAAGACAGGGCGCTAAGCTTCAAGACGCACTGGATGCCGCCTTCGGGCAGCATGCCCATGTGGGGGACATTCGCGGTCGGGGCCTTTTCCGTGGCATCGAATTGGTCGAAGATCGCGGTACCAAACGCCCCTTTGACCCAGATCGGAAGCTACATGGGAAGGTGAAGGCGGCGGCGATCAAAGAAGGGCTGATCGTCTACCCTGCGGGCGGAACGATCAACGGCCGCGAAGGCGACCATATCCTGATCGCGCCGCCTTTCATTATCGAAGACGGCCAGATTGAAGAGCTGGCCAGCAAACTTGCGAGATCCTTGGAAACGGCCCTGGCGCAGTAATGCGCCGTACACCGTTGGTCGGGGTCTTTCCCACCGCCAGTGCTGGGCATTAGGCTTGCGCTTGCCCCGCGCGCAAATTGGAGGCCGCGCGTTGCGTCGCTACATTTCGGCTCGTGTTCGAAACCACCTTCAACCGGGGCCGTTTCATTAGTTCGATGGGGGCGCTTCACGACCTCCGCGGTGGTGTTTCAGACTCCTACGCCGAACTGGCCTGCGCTGGTTCGTTCAAGACATGCCCATTTGTTCCGTGAAGAACGCGTCGGGGCCGGGCACGTCCCGAAGGCGTCGGTCGCGGATCTCCCAAAACCGCGTGCCCACCGCCGTTACGAAGCTGCGGTCGTGGCTGACGATCAGGCTTGTGGCGCCCTGGGCGCGCAGCTCGCCCTCCAGGGCCTCCTGCCCCTCGATGTCGAGGTGGTTTGTCGGCTCGTCTAGGATGTAGAAGTTGGGTCGCTCCAGACGCAGCAGGAGCATGGCCAATCGTGACCTTTGGCCACCCGAAAGCCGATCTGGCGGCACGTCCTGAATCGCTATGTCGATCCCCGCGCCTGCCAGCAGGGCTCGGGCCGATCGGTCGCCCACCGCCGAAGACTGCGTCACGGCGTGGAAGGGTGAGGTGAATTCATCGACTTGGGATAGATCCTGACGCGACAGGCCGGCGATTGCGCTCGGGGCGATGCGAAGGTCCGGGCGCTTGCCCTCAATCGCATCGATGATCGCTGCAATGAAGCGCGACTTACCCGTCCCATTGGCGCCGAGCAGTACGATGCGGTCGCCCCGTTCGATCCAACGCTGCCCGGTCTCAAAAAGCAGTGTGCGGTTAGGGGCGCGAATCACGGCGTTATCCAGCGTAGCCAATGCCTTGGCGTGCGTTCCCGCATTCGTGAGGCGAATCTTGCCCGACGACCGCTCCTGGTGTGCGGGACGGGCCGCAGTCTCGAT
This sequence comes from uncultured Jannaschia sp., assembly GCA_947494145.1. Classification (GTDB taxonomy): domain Bacteria; phylum Pseudomonadota; class Alphaproteobacteria; order Rhodobacterales; family Rhodobacteraceae; genus Jannaschia. The sequence continues at coordinate 22,042 of CANLTZ010000019.1, forward strand.
CCGATCCGCCCGGTCGGTGAGCTGCTTCGTCTTCGTCGTCAGGAGGTCTGAGCCGGAATTGATCCCGATGTTCTTCAACTTGGCCGCCTGTCTGCGCAGCTGGCTGGCCTTAGCCAGCTCCGTCTCGTGTCGCCGAGTGTCGGCGGTGTCGATTTCGTCCAACGCGGCGCGGGCAGGGGTGTAGGGTAGGGTAAAAACCTGCGACGCCGTCTCGCGCAGGAACAATGTGCGGGTTGTCACGGCGTCGAGGAAGGCGCGATCGTGGCTTGCCACCAGGCAGGGTATGCCGCGCGCCACCGTCGCGAGCCAGCGCTGAAGATGCCCGATCCGGCGAAGGTCGAGATGGTTGGTCGGCTCGTCGAAAAGCAGCACGTCCGGCTCGGGCACCCAGGCGCGGGCCAGCAGGGCGGCGCGCTGCCACCCGCCCGACAGCGCGCCGAGCGGGCGGTCGCCCAGCTCCAGCGGCACGGCCAAGTCATGTAGCGCGACATCGGCGCGCCAGCCTTCGCTATCAGCCGTCTCGGGGTCCAGCGCCGATAGCACCGCCTCCCGGAGTGGCACATCTTGCAACGCTTCGGGTAGGTCCTGGGGCACGAGGCCCGTGACGAGGCCCCGGCTGCGGATGATCTCACCGGTCGTCGGCTCACCAATACCGTGGAGCAGGCCGAGCAAGGTGGATTTGCCGCGGCCATTGGCGGCGATAAGACCAATGCGGTCGCCGCGGGCAATGGCAAGGTCGAGGTCGGAGAACAGGGGGGCGGCACGGGTCACGCCCAGGGCGCGGGTTTGAAGGAGAAGCATTGTCACATCTTTCGATCGGAGCACAGCCAAGTGGCTGCCAAGGAAAGGCCGATCGTCGTGACGGAGGGGTGGACGCGTCGTCCACCGGGTGTCGTCTGTCGATCAGCCCTGCAAACGCATCTGCAGGGCCTGGACGGGACCGCGGGTTCGGTCGTGGAAACGCTTGATCAACACTCGACCCTCCCTGTTGAGCGTGACAGCGCCAGCTTAGCTAGCATGCATCTTTCGAGCAACCTTGCACCACCCTGTCGGAGAGGCAGGCGCATTTCATGGCGGCGTCTCGTCGCACAAGTCTGTTGATTTTACAGGCGTTTGCATGGTTGAGGAGCCATCTTTGAAACGCTGGGCAACGAGGCAACTTAGGCAATCATGGATCCGATGGGTTTCAGGGAACGAAGACCCGCCTTTTCGTCTGGCGACCAACAGACATGAAACAGCGATTTGCACCGACAAGAACAGCCCGGCTTCCAGTGCGCTGCCCCCCGAGCGAGGATTACTCGTAGTAGGATGACTCCACCGCATAGACGGCCATACGAGATGGCATCTTGGCCAGCCCGAAGGTGACAAGCGAACGATTGGACAACATGCCCAGACCGACTTGCGGCATGTTGTGTCGGATCGGGGGGCTTCGGGTGGATGGCGCAGGAACAAGATCGAGATAAGGGCTATGACGGCTATCAGACTGGCCGCAGCATAGACTTGTGCCGGTGGCAGCACCCCCCAACAGCAAGCCGCCCGTAGTTGCACCTTTGAAGGTCAGCAAGGTGCTGCTTTCGTTGCGATAGCGGAAGCCCGACTGGATGGAGAAGGTGCTGGTACGAAACGCCGAGAGTCCATCGAACGCTTGGCGACAATGTGGCTCCAATGCTTGATAATCGTGTCGACGTCGTCGCCTTCCTGATTGGCGAAGCCGAACATCAGCGCCCAGAAGTAACGGCGTGCGGCAGTGGCTTTGGCTGCGCCGGTTTGAATGACAACAGCCCGATCGGGCCCGTCGTGGGCGCAAGCGGAATGCGGGCCGATCAATAGCGGCGAGGTGACTGGCGCGGTCGCCGGCCACGGCACCCGTCCAAAGCCCCGGCCAGCCGGCTGCGCCTTGGGAAATCAATCAGGCATCTGCTTCGCCAAGCACGTTGGCCTGACCCCAGTCGCGCAAGGCCATGAGGATCGGGATTGCAGCTTGCCCCTTCTGGGTCAGGGCATATTCGACTTTTGGTGGGACAACTGCGTAGACCGTCCGCTCCACCATCCCGTCTGCTTCCAACTCACGCAACTGCTTGGTCAGCGTGCGCTGCGTGACCGTGCCGCACAGTCGTTTGAGTTCGTTGAAACGCTTGGTGCCGTCCGCGAGGTGATAGAGCGCCACGCCCTTCCACTTGCCCGAGATAATCTCCAACGCGGCTTCCACCGGACAGGCCGGACGTTCGTAGGTCTCAAAACGGGCGACGCGGGTCGTTGCAGACTTATTGGTATCCATAACGTACCTATGTGTCAGAATAGTGCGTACTTGTCTCATATGCAGCCATAACTCAACTTCGGAGTGTCAATCAATCCGAAGGAGTCCATCCAAGATGACACTCACCATCATCGCCGACATCCATAGCAAGCCGGGGCATGAAGCGCTGGTACTTGCAGAGCTTAAGAAGCTCGTCGAACCGACCCGCAACGAAGATGGCTGTCTGCGCTATGATCTGCATCGCGACGAAACACGCGCGGATCGCTTTTTCTTCTACGAAACCTGGGCTGATCGTGCCCGGTGGGAGCAACACATGAACGCGCCTCATATTGCAGCCTATCTTGCTGCGACCGAGGGCGCCGTGAACACGTTCGAGGTCTCGCGGATGCGCCGCGTTGACGGATCGCCGATTTCGAAGGGGGGAGAAATGCCATGAAGGCAATCGTCATCGACCAGTTCGGAACCGCCGACGTTTTGCGCCTCGCGGATGTGCCGGAGCCAACCGCGGGCCCCGGGCAGGTCCTGGTGGAGATCGCGGCCAGCAGCGTCAACACCGCTGACGTCAAGGCGCGGGAATTGGGTCAAGCGCTCGACTTCGTGCCACCGCTTCCTGCGCAGCTGGGTATGGATTTTGCGGGCACGGTGCGGGCCGTAGGCGAAGGAGTCACGGATTTCGCGGAGGACGACGAAGTGTATGGCTGCGCGGCCGGCGTGATCGGGCATGGTGGCGCATTGGCGGAACGGTTGTCGGCGGATGCGCGACTTCTTGCGCCCAAGCCAGACAACCTATCAATGGTTGAGGCTGCCGCCCTGCCGTTAGTCGCCATAACTGCCTATGAGGCGCTCATTGATCGCATGAACGTACAGCCTGGCCATACGGTCCTTATCCACGGTGGAGCGGGTGGCGTTGGCCATGTGGCCGTGCAGACCGCTGCCGCGCTTGGCGCGCGTGTCTACGCGACCGGTTCGTCAGGCCAACAGGAGGCGATCCGACATCTGGGCGCGGAACCTATCGACTATACGCGAGAGGGCGTGGATGCCTATGTCACGCGCCTGACGGACGGCGCGGGCTTTGATCGGGTATTCGACACGGTAGGCGGCGACAACATCGTCACCTCCTTCGCCGCGGCCAAGCTGAACGGGCATGTGGCGACCACGGTATCGCTGTGCGAGTTGGACCTGACACTCGCACATGTGCGGGGCCTGTCGCTTCACGTCATTTATATGCTTCTGCCAATGATCCATGGGCCGGGTCGCGAGCGACATGGAGAGATTTTGCGCGCGGTCGCGAGGCTTGCACAGAATGGCAAGCTCAAACCCATCGTTGACAGCATCTATCCTCTCGCCCGCGCGGCTGAGGCCCATCGCAAGCTCGAAAGGGGTGGGACCATTGGCAAGGTGGTCGTGGTTCACGGGGCCGACGAAAGCGGATCCATGGATGCGGCGGAGTAGGGTTCTGAAGGCCAGTCATGGGGTGTGGCGGCGCCGTGCCGGAGATGTCGGCGCCACTGCCCGGTTCACGCCGCTGCCCCAGAGATGAAAACGGCGCGAGACCCCGGCGGCTGCAACACGCCCCCCACTCAGGTCAGCTGGTACACTTCCAAGCATTAACCGAGGGTCGATTTAGGGCCTTCGGTGGGCGGCTATTCTGCCGCTTCTCCGACAGTCTTGACCGGAAGCGGGCCATTGACCGTCAGTGTGCGATAGGGAAACGGGATTTCAATACCGGCTTCGTCCAACGCCGCCTTGATGGCAGCGACGACCTTGTCGCGGCTGGCGCGGATATCCACGGGGGCGGAGCCGGTCCACCACGCGACCTCGAAATCGATGGAACTGGCGCCGAACGCTTTGGCAAAAACCTGTATGTCACGGACGTCATCGCGCACCATGTCGACCTGACGCACGGCCTGCGCGATCACGTCCCGGGCTTCGTCGACATTTTCAGCATATGCGACGCCAACCATGATCGCCGTTCGGCGGTAGGCTTTGTCCGTCCGCACCGTGACCGGGTTGTGGAAAAGCTGGGCATTGGGCATGACGACAAGCTGCCCGTCGGTCTGACGTATATGCGTGTCGCGGATGGTGATTGCCTCGACTTTCCCTTCGGCGCCGTCGCATTCGACGTGGTCGTCAATGCGGAAAGGCTCGCGCAGCAAGATCAGAATACCAGCGAGGAAGTTTTCGAACGTGTCCTTGAAGGCAAACCCGATCGCGACGGACCCGAGGCCGAGGGTCGTCAGAGCGCGGCCCGGTGTGATCGTTGGGAAGACGATGGTGAGCGCGATCAGCAGTCCCGCAAGCCAGATCACCGTGCCAAGAAGAAGCCGAAGAACATCGATCAAGTTGCGGCGCAGACCGGCGCGGCGCCCGACCCGCGCGATAAGGAACTTCAGACCCCATACCAGACCTGCGGTCAGCAGAAGGACGGCGATGGCAACACCAAGGCGGGGCAGGGCGGAAATGCCTGCGTCGACCCAGCCAGACAGCTGCTGGATCAGTGGGGCCGTTACGTTGTCCGGCAGGGCGTTTTCGACTTGCTCCATCGGTGTTTAACGACCGACATGCCCGAAGGTTCCCAGTCACGGGAACGATTTTCCCCTTGGGGCGTATGTTCCATGACACATTCAGGAGGCCCCATGCCAGATACCGAGTCCCACGACCTGACGGAACGCGCTGAGGAACGAACCGCGGTCGAGGAAGCGGCGACCCTTTCTCCGCGTCTGATTTTTGAGGCGATCCGTCGAAACGGGGAGGAGGAGTTGGAGCGTCCGAACCGCGCCCTTTGGTTTTCAGGGATCGCGGCCGGCATACTGATTTCGTTTTCCGTATTGGGTGAAGCGCTGCTTCGGTCGAAACTGCCGGATGCGGAATGGCGATATATCGTGGAGAACCTGGGCTACACCTTCGGGTTCCTGCTGGTGATCTTGGGACGAATGCAGTTGTTCACTGAAAACACGATCACGACGGTCGTGCCGGTTTTGATAGATCGGTCGCTTGAAACGGTCGGACGTCTGGCCACGCTTTGGGGTATCGTGCTGGTGGCCAACGTCATCGGGGCCTTCGCGGTCGCGATCTTCCTGGCCCAAGCGCCGGTTCTAGGGCCGGATATCTTTCAAGCGATGACGGATTTGAGCCACCACGCCACAGGGATGCCCGCGTGGGAAGGGTTCGCGCGCGGCATTCCCGCAGGCGTATTGATTGCCGCCCTGGTGTGGATGTTGCCAACCGCTAAGGGCAGCGAGGTCCTGCTTATCGTCCTCTTCACCTGGCTCATCGCGTTGGGGGACTTTACCCACATCGTCGCCGGGTCAGTCGAAATGGCGTTTCTGATGGTGCAGGGGGACCTAGGTTTGGGCCAAGCGCTGTTTGGTTTCTTTGGCCCCGTGCTGTTGGGCAATGTCGTCGGCGGGACGGCGATCTTCACCATGTTGACATGGGCGCAGATCCAGCCGGAAGTCGAGGAAATGCAGTAAAAAAAAGGAACCGCTACCGGCTGTCAGCCCGTAGCGGTTGCATCTGGTTGGATTGGTAGATGGAGTTCTGTCAGTCGTCGTCGGTCACGGTCGTTGCGGGTTCGACCGCCACGTCACCTTCTGGAACCGTCGGGATAAGGAAGAATGCAGCGACCGCCGCAAGCAGAGCAACCGCAATACCATAAAGCGCGGGACGGTGGCGACGGGCTTGCTTTGTCACATTCGTGTCGGGGGCTGTCATGACCTGTCTCCTTTTGCGTTTCTATAGGTGGTGAACCCGCGGGGCAGGGGAATTGTTCCGACTGGGCGTTGGACCGGTCGGCGCATTCGGTCATCTTGCTTCATTGTGGCGGTGCATTTTTGGTGGCAAGGCACGCGGCTTGCGCTGGCTCGTCTTTGCGATCACCGCTCAACAAGAAGGTCCGCAATGCGGGTTCATCGCGCCGAAACTCAGCCGGGCCATCATCCCTAAGGCGTCGGACGGTGAGTAGATCGCCCTGATCCGCGTCAGCCAGGCCAATGACCTTTGGGTGAATATAGCTGGCGCGCGCGATTGTGGGCGTGTTGTGCAGGCGTTCAGCCGCGGCGGCGGCCATATCCCTGATCTGAACCTGCCCCTGGGCCTGCCGAATGGCACCAAAGGCCGCATGGGTTCCGGCCCAAGTGCGCAGGGCCTTTGGGGTCAGTTCCTCACCGCCGATTGCGGCCATCACCTCGATCAGATGCTCTGAGCGAAGGGGAACCAGTTCTCCGCTGGACGTTCGATACTCGAAGAGACGGGAACCGGGCAGGTCGGCAGAGGCGGCGAGTGTTCGGGCGAGCTGCGGACCCCTTAGCCGTTTCGCCACGCGGCGTCCGCCTTTCGCGACATAGTCGAGCATGATCGCGTCACCCTCGCGTGTCAGGTGCCGGTCTTCCAGGGTCAGCGCCCCATGACTGCCATTTGCGGCGGTATAGGCTGCATCTCCAGGCCGCATTGCTGCGCGGTCTATCAAAGCAAGCGCGGCAGCCAGTGCGGTGTCCTTCGTACCAGGGTCACCTTTCAGCCGGTCGGAAATCCACCGGCGCAAGGCGGGCAGGGCGTCGGCGATCTGCGGCAAGACATCGAATTTCCGCTGCTGCCGCACCGCCGACCATTGCGGGTGATATCTATATTGTTTGCGCCCGCGCGCATCGCGTCCGGTCGCCAGAAGATGTGCCTGCGCCATTGGGGCCATCCACACCTTTTCATAGGCGGGAGGCACAGCAAGAGCGGCAAGCCGCGACCGTTCCTCCGGGTCGTCGATCCTCGTCCCGTCTGGAGCAATGTAAGAAAAACCCCGCCCGCATCGCCGTCGCGCGATACCGGGGTTGCTGTCGGGGTAGTAGACGAGGCTCATCCGAAGACCTTGGTTTTGCCTGCAACCACAGCCGTGGGACGCGATATCTTCGTCAGCTCAGCCGCGGCCGGTTTGATGTTGCTTGGATTGCGCACGGACATTCGGCTTCTCGATCATGCCGCGTCGCGAGGCTGTGCTTCGGCTTGATCGGTGACCGGTGGTCCTTTCAGAAGGACATAGACCCAGACGAGGCATGGCAGCGCCACGATGCCCCCCACCGGACCCCAGAGCCACAGGCCGAAGATGATTGCAAGGAACACCGCCAGAGGGTTCAGCGACAGGCGGTGCCCGACAAGGGACGGCGTGGCAAACTGCGCTTCGATCAGGTTGAGGCACATGAAGGCCAAGGGCGGCAGCAAAGCCATGACGCCGCCGAATTCAATCAAACCGGCGATCAACAGGGATACGGCGATGATTGCGGGGCCCAAATAGAGCACAAAGTTCAACAATGCCGCCGCTGCCCCCCAAACCAGTGGGTTACTCAACCCTATCAGCGACATTGCCGTAGCGACAGCAACGCCGAGCCCCGTGTTGATCAGCGTTATCGTCAGAAAATAGTGAGAGACAGCCCTGTCTGCTTCGCCAAGACGGGCGTAGGTCGCCGGGCCGGTTGCCTTGTAAATTTCATCGCGGGTCAGGATGAAGAAAAAGATTGTCCCTACAGTGATGAAAATCTGGCCGACAAGATTGGGTGCAAGCCATAGCGCGCCTATGACGTTCGGCAGTGCCTCTTCCACAGCGGCTTCACCGCTTTCGGTCAAGTCACTGACACTGGCGCCCAGTTGTTCGACGCCACGAAAGAGCCGCATGGTTTCTACGGCCCATTCACGGACAACCTCCGACAAGCGCGGCAGCGCTGCCACGAATTCCATGACGATGGGACTGGCAAAAAGAAGAAGTGCTGCAAGAAGTGCGACGGCCAGGACCATTCCCAAAAGCGCGCCAACCGCCCTTGGAACGCCCCAGCCATCCAAGCGTCGAACGGCCGGCACCATGACGATGCCGACCATCAATCCCACGAGAACGGGCGCGACAAGCGATTGGGCCGCCCTCAGCGCCGCGATAATGGCGATACCGACCAGACAAGCCAAAAGGATCGTTTGCACCGAATACGTTCGGGTGTTGGCCACGCGCAACTCTGTCGGACCCTCAGGCATGAAGGTGCAGACGGTCACCCGTGCGATCTGTCGCCTCCGACAGACTATCCCGCGCTGCGGACATTCCCGCATCGACCGCGGACTTGCCATGTGCCTCCAACTCGGCGATTTCCTGACGGAGCAGCGCTTCCGCGTCGCGGAAAAGCTGGTCGCGTTTCGCGCCCATTAAGTCCTGCTCGACACGGGTGCTTGGCAGAAGCGCACCGGCCAACGCCCCAAGCCCTGCCACGGCCAGCGCTGTCAAAAGCGGCTGTTCCTGTTGGGTGCGCTTGGCCCGCTCAGTCAACTCGGAGCTCTTACGTTCCAGAACTTCTTGCGCCTCGATGGCCTTTAGCCGAACGGCACGGACCCGCGCGCGGGCATCCGGGCTCAGCCGGTCCAGACCAGCATCAAGCTGAAGTCGGAGGGCCCGCGCCCGACCTGGGCGGGTATCGACCTTGTCGGCTCGAATGCGGGCCTGTTTGGCCAGCCGTTCATCGGCTTTGGCAATCCGCGCATCTGCATCGGCCGATAGCGGCGCAGTTGGGCTAGGGCCAGGACGCTCAGGACGGCGCATGGCCATCACGGCCAGGCCCGCGCCAACCAAGGCCAAGCCTGCCGGGTTCGTCTTGATGCCCGCCAACCCGTGGCGGATGACCTGTTGTGCAAGGTCTCCGGCTTGGCCCATGGCGGCGTGGCCAGCCGCGTCTGGCGATCGGCTGCTCAATAAGGCGCTCAGGCTGGCAGCCAGACCATCGCGATGGGCGTTTGCTTCGGCTTTAGGTGCGGCAAGGGTGTCATTTGACATGAAGATTCTCCGTAACAAGGCGAAGGGTCTGTGCGGCATGGGCAGTCGTCTCGGTCGGTGCGATGGCTTTCGGCGACAGACGTGCCAATCCAAGCCAGATCAAGCCAACCGCAAGGGTCAACACGGCGCCCCCGGTTACCAAAGCGGCCACAGCCGAAGAAAGACCCAACAACGACAACCCCAAGAATGCGGCGGCCGTTAAAGCGAAAATGGCTGAGAACAAGAGCGCGATACCGCAAGCCGCCAGGATGAGGCCCAGACGAGCAGCCTTCAGGTTTCTGGAAAGCTCCCGGCGCGCCAAGGTCCATTCGCTGCTCAAAAGCTGCCGGAAATGCGCGGCGGCGTTTTCCAAGTGGTGCAGCGGCGAGGTTTGTGGCGACAAGCTCATTATGATGCACTCCGATCCAGATGGTTATTCCAGGGATCGTCAGCCGCGCGCTGCGCGTGCGTTCCCGGGGAAGATTTGAGGAACCGGGCGGCAACAAAGCCTGCAAGCGCGGCGCCGCCAAGGGCAATCATCGGGTGTTCCTTCGCGAAGTGACGTGCATCTGCAAAGAACTCATCCACTTCCTTGGAGCGGAGGGCATGTGCGATGTCCGACAAGGATGCTGCCGTTTGGGACAAAACGTCGCCCGCAGGTGACGCATCGGGCGCTTCGGCATGGGCTGCAGCTGCGGCCTCGGCCCATTGATCGACTTTATCTGCGGTCTGATCCTTGGCAATTGTCGCTTTTTCCCGCGCCATGTCCGCACCGGTGTCAGCGGCGGTCTGCATCGTATCTTTCAAGACGGCGCTTGGGTCGGATTGCGTGGTCATGATGTCATGCTCCCGGAATTGCGATCAGATTTGTGTTCTCCAAATGTAAACGTGGAAAGTGGCATTAAGGTTCCAAGGATGATGGGAAGGGGGCTGAGAAACGCGATTGGGCCGCCCGTTTCGGGGCAGCCCATCCGTGATTTCCGTTCGACCGAAGGCGGCCGCTAGACCTTTTCGAGAAGGTCGTCGACGGCTTTGCGCGCTTCATCCTTGGTCTTGCCCAACCGCTGCTGGAAGAGACCTTCCAATTGTTCGCGATCACCTTTCGCCTGTTCGACTTCGTCGTCGGTCAGGTCGCCGTAAGACTCACGAATACGGCCTTTGATTTCCGTCCATTTGCCTTCGATACGGTCGTTGTCCATCTTGAAACTCCTTGTGTAGCTTCTGAGAATTCAACGCCCTCCGCGGCCATTTGGTTCCAAGCGCTACGTCGGATTGCCTTCGCGTTTGTCACCCCACGATTTGCCCAGTGTGTCTGCTTTGACGGCGCCGCGCTCTCCCATTGGGCGGGTGGGACCGGTCGTGCTGTCATGTCGGGTCTGCGCTTCGGTTTCCGCATCCACCAGCGCGCCAAGCAGGATGATGAAGGCCGAAAGCCAAAGCCAAGTAAGCAGGATGATCACGCCGCCCAGGGCGCCGAATGTCTCATTGTAGTTGCCGAACGATTGCACATACAGGCTGAAGCCGACTGACCCCATGACCCAAAGAAGGCACGCCAAAACGGCACCAGGCCCGATCCAGCGCCAGCGGGCGGCGCGACGGCTTGGCCCGTGACGATAGAGAACAGCAATCCCCCCGACGCTAACCAGGAACAGCAACGGCCAGCGGAGCCATTCAAGAAGCGTCCCGACCCAAGCCGGCAGGGGGGCGTATGTGGCGAGCGCGGGAAGACCTGCGACGATGATCACACTCAAGATCAGGCCTACGATGACTCCCAATGTCATCAGGATGTTGATCCCGATGGACTTCAAGAATCCACGGTCGTCTTCTTCGTCGTAAACCATGTTGATCCCGACGATGACGTTCTGAATAGCGCGCGAGGCGGAAAAAAGCGCCAGCGCCAGCGCCAAGATGGCAGCCAGGTTCAAAGCGGCCTGATCCGCTGATGCAAGCTCGCGCATTTGGCCCAGGATGATCGACTCGGCGGCGTCTGGAAGAATTGCCGCCAGCCGGTCGGACGCGGCCACCAACATGTCGGGCGATATCAGCAAGCTTGATATGGCCACAGCCGCGGTCAGTCCGGGGAAGAGCGACAGCAAGCCATAAAAGGCGACCCCGGCGGCAATCAGGGAAACGTTCTTTTGGAGCACCGCCTTTTGCACGCGATACCCGATATCGAGCCAGCCGCGCAGGCCGATGCCGCGAGGGCGCTTAGCGGTCCTGCCATGTCCTGACATCTTGTGTCTCCGTCATTTAGTTCGGTGTGAAACGCGGTTTGGAAGCGTGCGGTTCCTGACCTTTGTAACCTTGACAGACATGGTCTGGTGTCAGGATGGATCATTGGCATCAGGCGGCATCGGCGGCGGGGTCTTCGGGCAAGTCCACGTCGTCGGCATTGAAACCGGTGACGGAGAAGCGCAGACGATGGCAGTATTGCCCATCGGCCTCGATGATTTCGGCCTCGCCTTCCAACTGCCGGGTGAAGGCCGCCATCAGTTTCGAACCCAGCCCGGAAGACCCCCCTTCGGGCGGCTGGACCAGCAACTGTCCAACCGTATTGGAGATATCGAGGGTCAGGACATTTTCGTCCGCTAACTTCATGCTTACGAGGATCCGAGGCGGGCCATCCGCCGACCGCCCCACATATTTGATGGCGTTCGTCAGCGACTCAGCCGTCCACATGGATAGCGGCACCGCCTGGTCAGGGTAGAGAGGGACCGACACCAGATCGGTCTCAATCTGCAAGCTCGGTGAGGGCAGGACAGCCGATGCGTCGCGAACGACGGCGGTAATGAGATCCTGTCCATCCACAAGCGACGTTTCGGGGCCGGAATAGAGCGAGCGGTGCAGCATTGCCAAGCCACGCACACGCCTTTGCAAGTTCTCTAACACGTATCGCGCTTCGTCGGTCCGCGCACTTCTGGATTGAAGGTTCATGATCGACGCAATCAGTTGCAGGTTGTTCTTCACGCGGTGATGAACCTCGCGCAGCAGAACCTCCTTATCGTGAAGGTCGGTCATTTGCTGTGCCTCCGCTTCGGTGATGAGCCTGGTCATCCGATCAAAGGCCCGCTCCACATCGCGGAATTCGTCGGGCGGGGTATCCAGCCCAAGGCCGTCGAACCTGCGCTCACCGAGCGCGAAACGGCGCATACCCGACCGCAGTCGGGTCAGGTGGCGCAAGACGAGCCGTTGCAGGCCAAAATACGCCACGGCAAGCCCGGCCAGCCACATCAAGACTGGAAATAGAAGGGGTGCAGTCGTCAGCGCCCATGACCCACGGTTCAGAAGGACGGCCTCGGGCCAGCTGCCGACCACGACATAGCTGTTGGCGATGACCTCGGTGACTGTGAACAGGCGGGTTTCGCCGGTTCCGTCTACGTCAAGAAAAGTCGTGCCCGCTTTCATGAAGAGCGCCTCAAGCGGTGTCTCTTGAGGCAAGTGCAGGGTGCTATCCGCAACCGGTTCGCTGCTATTGATGATCTCGCCAAGGACGTTCACAGCCATGAATGCGACCGGCTGTCCGGCCACGACAGGCGGCACATTGTCCAATGCGGATTGCGGCACCGACAACGAAACGAACCCCAACAGCGTTTCGCCATCGAAGACCGGCGCGCTGACAATCACGACGGGCATCCCCGTGATCGCCCCGTCCGGATTGACCTCGACGAACGTTTCGCGGCGGGCGACGGCTTGTTTGAAACTTTCCAGATCCGAAAAATCGGCAACTTGGTCGGATGAACTGCATGCCATCTGGCCGTCGGCGTTGATGTAGCCAGCGAAGACATATGATGCGTTTTTGCTCAGAAAGTTCCGCATACCGCTGCGGCACGTTTCCAAGTCTGTCACAAGCGCAAGTGTCCCAAGCCCGGTGGCGGCGCCGACGGCTTCCTGCAGGATGGCACGCTCCTCGGCCGCGGCGGCGTTCGTCAGATCGAGAAGCGTTTCGCGATTGATATTGCGCGCCTGGTCCATCACCGATGCCGTCTGCGCCAGGGAAATCAGCCCCAATGGGAAGAGTGCGATCGTCATCAGTAGGATCAGGCGAACCCGCAACCCGCCGAAACGAACTGTTCGCATCAAAGGGCGCCTTGGTTGGAGGCAACAATACCCATGGTCACGGCTTCGGTGGATTCCAGCGGATCGTCGTCGGACAGTTCCAGGATTTCGGTCAGATGCGCGCGGCCGCGATTGACCCGGCTCTTTATCGTGCCGACCGCGACGTCACACATTTCGGCCGCTTCTTCATACGAAAAACCGCCGGCCCCCACGAGGGTAAGCGCCTCGCGCTGTTCGGGTGTAAGCTGATCGAAAGCCTGGTTGAAATCGCGCATCTGAAGCCGGCCATCATGGTCCGGTTTCTGGGCCAGCCCCGCAGTCAAATTGCCTTCGCCATCCTCGACCTCCCGACGATGCTTGCGATGGTGCGAATAATAGGTGTTGCGCAAGATCGTGAAGAGCCAAGCGCGCATGTTCGTGCCGGGCTGGAAGCTGTCGATCTTTGACCAAGCCTTTACGACCGCATCCTGGACCATGTCGTCGGCCAGGGCGGTATTGCGTGTCAGACTTATGGCGAAGGCGCGCATCGCGCCAAGATGTTCGACCAGCTCATCTTTCGGATCAGCTGTCATTGGCGTCGCCCTCGTCCTTCGCATCTTGCTGGGACCTATCGGTTTCTTTGGACCTCAACTGTGCTAAAAGGTCGGTCAGGCGTGACGGCACCTCTTGGTCAGCCACGTCATCGAACGCCCGTTTCAGGTTCTGCTCGATTTCCTGTTCTATCCTTGATGTTCGATCCGCTCGGCTCATGTTTTCCACTCGTGATGATATCTAGCCAGCTAGTGCACGGGAACAAACGCGCCACCGTAGCGTTGGTTCCCAGATTCTTCAGACAGGAGAGAGATCAGATGCCGGAGCAAACCGCAGACCTGCTGGCCGACCAAATCGGTGCGAACTTGCCTTATCTTCGCCGCTATGCGCGCGCGCTGACCGGCAACCAACAGACGGGTGACAGTTATGCCGTGGCCACGCTTGAAGCGATCCTCGCGGATAGCAATGCCATCCCCGCTGGCGTGGACCCAAAGGTCGGGCTTTTCGCCGCATTTCATTCGATCTGGTCGACCAGCGGTGGCAAACTGGCCGACGAAGATGAAGGGCTTGCCGCGCAGGCGCAGCGTCATTTGTCGAACCTGACGACCGACACGAGAGAAGTGTTGTTGCTTCGAACGCTGGAGGAATTCTCTGACGACGAGGTCGCGACGATCATGGGCCGTAGTGTCAGCGACGTCCAAGATTTGCTGCGTATCGCCTATGACGAGATGGCGCAATCGATTTCCGGCACAGTCATGATCATCGAAGATGAAGCGATCATCGCCACCGATCTCGAAGCTATCGCCGCTGACATGGGCCATCGCGTGACTGGCGTTGCCCGGACCGAACGTGAAGCGCTGGCCCTTTTTGAACGGGAAAGGCCGCAGCTTATTCTGTCGGATATTCAGCTGGCTGATCAATCGAGCGGTATCGACGCCGTCAATCGGATCATGGAAGGGGCGGGGCATATCCCTGTCATCTTCATCACGGCCTATCCCGAGCGATTGCTGACGGGTGAAGGGCCGGAGCCTGCATTTCTGATTTCGAAGCCATATTCGGAGCATCAGGTCCGCTCGGCCGTGAGCCAAGCCATGTTCTTCGCATCTTCGGCCATGTTGAAAGCATAAGAAAAGCCCCGGCAACAGGATGTTGCCAGGGGCGCATCTACGGTTCTTGTGCACACTGTCTTGCTGTCAAGTTACGACGTCTTCGCGATCGCCCTCAGCATCCATGCGGCTTGCTCGTGAAACGCACTTCGCTCGGTAGCCAAGTCTTCGGTGACGGGGTCCTTGAGGTCTTCGACGATTTCGATAAGCGCGTGAAATCTGTGTGCCAGTTGCTCGTGATCTCGGGCGAGATCCTGCACCATTTCTTCGGTGCTCATATCGCCGGACCGATCTTCGACACGGGACCTAGCCATAATATCGGCCATCGCGGTCGGTGCTAAATGCCCCAAGGCGCGGATCCGCTCGGCCAATTCATCAGCAGCCTTGAAGAGGTTTTCATAGTGTTCTTCCGTCATATTATGCACGGAGTAAAACAGCGGCCCTTCCACGTTCCAGTGATAGGCATGACTCTTGAACACAAGCCGATAGGTATCCGCCAGTACATCGGCGAGCCCGTCGGCGATCTTGGCCGTTTCACGCACGCCGGTTGAAACACTGTCTTCGCTGGGAATGACGTTTAGTGAGCTGGTCATTGGATATCTCCTTTGATCATTGCTTCATTGGTGAAACGACCGTGGTGCCGCCTTGGTTCCCAAAAAGACCATGGGGCGTATCGCTTCCCCACGCCGGGCTGTAAGGGAACCGGGCACGTTCACCATCTGCCCGGCCCGGGCGCTGTCAGGAACGACCGCGCACGAAGCGCAAGACAAGTGTTGCCGCGAACAAGACAGCAAACAGCACAAATAGAATTTGTGCGATCCCTGCCGAAGCAGACGCGATCCCGCTGAACCCGAACACGGCCGCAACCAAGGCGATGACGAAGAACATCAGGGCCCAATACAACATGTCTTTTCCTTTCCATCATTGACAAACGACCAACGCACCGACGTGCCTCCGGTTCCAAATTTGTTTTTGGAACCAATGGGCCCTGTTCACGTTAGATCAATAGAAGAAGGAGAGTTTCGTCATGTCTAATGAAAACATCCATCCCGCTGTCTCCAGTCAGAATGGCGTTGACCAAAACGCGGGAACCGCTGAAAGCGCAGGCCTTAAATCGACGGTATCTGACATCGCAGACGTAGCGCAGGCGCAAACCGCCGTCCTACGCCAGACGCTTGAGGACGGGACTCGCAAAGCCAGCGGCAGCTTGGAAGGTGTGCAAGATACTGCGCGTGACGTGGGTCAGTCTGCTGCCGCTGCCATTCGTCAAAATCCCGGTCTGGCGGTTGGTGGCGCGCTCGGCATTGGTGTTTTGGTCGGGCTTGCCCTTGGTCGAGGACGCTAAGCCACCCGAAAGCCAAGCTGCGTGAGAGCTTCGTCCAGATCGTAAGTTGTAAACGGTCTGGCGAGACTCATGATGCCGTCCGACATCGTCGAGCTTGTCATCCCGTTTAGCTGTAGGATTGCGATTCCATCGTCGCGACACCGGCTCACCAGAGTAACGGTCTCGGCGAGGCCCGTGCCCACACCAATGACGGCGAGCGAGTAACCAGCGGACGGGTCGGATACAGACCCAAACTGGGCCAAGGCGTCCCGCGAGGTCGACACCATGGTCGTGGACCCCCATCCTTGGCCGGCCAGATGCTCAGCAATGTCCATGGCCTCCAGGATCTCCGGAGTCACGATCAGAGCGCGATCGGTGCGCATATCCCGGGGCATGGTCTGAAACTCCGATGTCGCTCAACGGTCTTCCTCAACGTCGAGATTGCATGGATCCGCGCTGGACGAGTTAATCTGTGACATAGCAAAGTGAGAAAATGTCGACTGATTGTAAAAACTGCCCGCTTCGAAAGCTTGAAGCCTTCCAAGACATGACCGGGGACGAGGTATCGTTCATGAACCGGTTCAAAACCGGCGAGCTTGAGGCCCAGCCAGGCACCGAGATCATGGCTCAGGGGACAAGCTCGACACATCTTTTCACTTGTCTGACGGGAATGGGTCTACGCTACACGACATTGGAAGATGGGCAGCGCCAAGTCATCGGCTTCGTGCTACCTGGCGATTTCATCGGCTTGCAGGCGGGCGTCATGCTCGAAATGAGCCATTCCGTCGAGGCATCCACCCATATGCGGTTGTGCACTTTCAACCGCTCCGATCTGTGGACACTGTTTCGGTCCCATCCAGAGCGTGCCTACGATCTGACCCGTCTTGCTGCGTTGGAAGAGCGGTTTTTGGGGGACGCCCTTGCCGTTGTGGGCCAGATGGATGCACGCGCGAAAGTAGCCTGGGCCTTCCATCGAATTTACAGCCGTTTGGCCGCCGTCAACCTTGGCGCCGCCGACCGGGTTCCCATGCCCTATCGCCAGCAGGACCTAGCGGACGCCTTGGGTCTTTCCTTGGTTCACACGAATAAGGTCCTTGCCCGGCTGCGGCAGGATCAAGTGGCTACCTGGTCGGATGGGAAGCTGACAATTCATGATATCCAACGGCTGGCCAAAATCGCACAAGTCGACGATCAAGCACCGACAACCCGACCGCTTATATGACCGGCGTGAAAATTGGTTGCACTGCTGCACACATAGTGTGCCAGTTGCGCTTTAAGCTCTTGTAACCGAACAATCAAAACCACTAAGCAAAGATGTAGATTGACGTATATTCGGATCATCTGCCCCCAATTCAATGCAAGTGTACCTCGATGATCGAGCAGTCAGTAAGGTAGGTGAGTTCGGCAAGTCAAAGCACATATCTCATGTTCTTTCTCTTGCACCCCATCAATCGGCTTCGATTTCAGATTTACTCTTCAAGACCTGATCGCCATCTTCCTGTTCTATCAGATATGCAGGGTCATCGTTGCTTGCGTTACGCTTCACGTCCGTACCCTTTATCGTCTTGCTAATCGGTTCCGTATAAATCTGTTTGATCTTCCCCCGAGCGGTCCCATCACCCCAATTCCACTTGACAGTTTGACCTGTTCTAAATGCCATCGTATCTTCCTTATTTTCTCCGAGCACGCTTAACTACATTGACTAGGCCGGGCATAGCTCAAAAGCCGAGGGGCAATAGCCACCTTGTGACTATTACCCCTGCCTGTGTTGCGTCAGGCCTACCGGCTCAACACAATCACGGAATTCAGCGTCTTCCCACGGCAATTCCTACGCCGTCGCGCGACCGGAACGTGGACCTGCGACAAGCCAAGCAACAAAGCCAAGCACTGGCAGAAGCAAGATAACCAGCGACCATATGATCTTTGACGCGGTCGAAGCGGATGAAGTGATCACATTGTAGAGCGCGTAAATGTCAGCAATCAGAACCAGAATTCCAAAGAGTCCATATTCCATTTTATCTCTCCCGTGGAGGTAATCTTCTTCTTAGCATGAGTGATTAACGTCCCACGCGCTCGACGGTTCCCAAGAAGACAAACATGCCTTTTTTTCTTTCGATTTCACCAAGTTTCTGAGGTCAAAGGCTGCGCGTAGATACCTGATATGCAAGTGATTTTTTGCTGACCGGGCACCAATCGACAAGGCGAGGTCCGGGCTCGTCACCGAAGCCGTGGTTCAAGTTGTTCCGCCCGACGGCCTAAGTGATCTGAACGATCTTGGCCGGATACGCGGGGCGCTTCAGTATCCAAAAGAACGGCATTCGTGGGGCGCACTCAGCTCACGGCTAGGCGCAGGATGGGGTCAGGCGCTGCCTGCTATCGTCACGTGGCGCAGTCGGTCAATCTCATGATCCCGTAACCCCGCCGCTTCGGAGTAGTCCAACGCCCTCCGCCCGAGTTGAAGGGCGGCATCTCTGACCCTGTCATTGCCGCTATTTGCCAAGGCATTGAGCGCTCCACGAAGGGCAGTCGCAACCTCGATCATCCCTGCGCCATCCCGCGCGATGCTTGCAAAGGCGGCCTCCAGCAAGTCTGCGTCTTCGGGCCAGCGCACGAACACGTTTTTCGCAGTCTGCGCGTCCGAAGACGGACGTTCCTTTGCATAGCCCCAAATCAGTTCTTTCAAAATGGACAGGGCCTGAATCGCCGTTCCGGGATCGTTGATCCCCGGCGAAAGCGCGCGCGACGCGGTTTCGGCCAAGACGTTTAGGCCGAACTCCGTATCTTGCTCGTAGGTGCGATGGGGCCCGAAGGTGAATGCCTCAGTTAGGTCCGCAAGAACCTCGTCGCTGACGCTCCCTGCAACCTCGCCCAAAACTTCGCCCTCAAGGACATGATCCCCGGGATGAACAAGGACGTAAATCGCAGCCCCCTCGGGCAAGCATTCTTCCAGACGGGCGATATCGATCAGTTGAAGAAACCCTGACTGAGGAACAGGCAACTTTTCTACCGAGCCCGGTGTGATGACGTGGTCAGAAAGCTGCTGAGCACCGAAGCCTGGGTTTCGGGCATAGGCCATCAGGGTAGCGCTTGCTCGGCTTTTCGCCTGGCGCAGGCTTTCATCGACGCTGCCAAGGTCTTTCAGGTGGTCGATCCAACGCAGAAGCGACACGACAACCAATGCCACGAGGATGATCGTCACACCCATCACCAAAGGCGCAGTTTCTTCCGCATAGACCCCCGATCGATAAAGGATGATCGAGCCAAGCGAGTAGACAAATGCCCCGATAAAGGTCGCCAGGACGGATTGGGTGGTCGTGTCTTCCAACAAGATCCGATGGACCCGCGGTGTGGTCGTCTCGGACGCGGCCCGGTGCGCCGCGACCATCACGTTGAGGGAAAACGTCGAAACGGCGAGCATGGATGTCGCAAGGATCGTCAAGACCGGGATGACGGCCTCGAAGTCCAGATCAAAGGGGATTGAGCGGGTCATCCAGGTGGCTGACAACGGGCCGAGGGAAGCAACCAGTAGTGCCAAAAGGGCATAGAGCCCGACCCGCAGACCCATCTTTCGATAGTACCTCAGGAAGAAGACGAAGAACCATTTGAGGCGGGTCATGAATCTGTGGCTTTCAGCTATTCGGACGAAAATACGGCTTGGCTGGCACGTAGGTCAGTTCGACGGAATGACCCGCATAGATCGTTCCGATTGCATGAACGATGCAGTTGGGCGCCGGTCGCGGTGGGAAAACCAGGGGCGCCCAACGAACCCAGATCTGGCGAAGGTGACCGCCCAGCCATCCCACATCGGCAATGCCTGCCTTCCCTTCAGCCGTTGCCCAAGGTGGGGCAGTCCGAACAATCGAACCAAAGACGCGACCGGTCCAATTGCTTGCGGACCGTCCCGGCACGGGCCTGAAACGGGCTGACGGAACTGGCGGTATGTACGTATCCTCGACCACGAAGACTTACCTTTGGCAACCGCCGAATGCAGCGATGGGGGACCAAATGGCGTTCACGAAAACGCCCCAGCATGAGCTATCTGCGCTTGGGCGAAGATGCGCCGCCCACGGCCACAGCGCGGGCGAGGTTGTCGCGAAATACGGTCTCAGACTAACCGCTGACCCAGCAGATGGTCGATTGATGCGTCGGAGGTAGCGCCGATGCGGCAGAGCCGGTTGGCGCAAATCTCGTCTGCGGCAGAAGACTTCCGGCATCACGGACGATGGTGCCTAAGCTAAGCGCAAATACCATGACGCATGGCAAACTTCGGCGCGACGACCATGATCCACCGTGTTAGCCTTCTAGGTCAGGGTGTCGGCGCCGGGGCTTTCGACCGAAAGGTCGCCGAGATACAAAACCACATAGCCGTTCTCGATCGCTCAACCCCTTTTTGCATACATATCGCAGAGCCCTTGGAGGTCGCGCAGCGTGGTAAAGGAAAAACCTGCGTTGACCGCGATCTGTGCAGCAAAGACGGCCCATGGTGCCACTGTCCCCGTGGTGGAACGGTTTGGATGTTGCCGGTCAATAGCGGGTCGAAGAGCATGCCCGTTTCAACGGCAGGGCCCGTGCTGGCGCAAGTGCCTGCCTCATTGGATAGGGCTAGCTTATGGCAACGGGAAGCCAGACAACGTGATCCCGTCTCCCTTGTTGACAGAAAGACGGCGAGGTACGGCTGAGAGAAACGACCGGTATCCTAGCGGTCCTGCAGCGCACGCGCCGCCTCCGTCCGGTTGCGCACGCCCAGGCGTTTGAGGATCGCGGAGACGTGCAGCTTCACGGTCCCTTCGGTCAAGCTGAGGCGATCTGCGATGTCGCGATTGGACGCGCCTTCGCGCAAAAGGGCCGCAATTTCCAGCTGACGACGGGTCAGTCGCGTGACTGGGGCGGCCTCATCGACGACCCGTGCGGCGACCAGGTCCCGCGCCGCGCCAAGGGCTTGGTCAAAGGTGGTGAAGGCTGTGGTGGCTGCGTCTACTTCGGGTGTGCCGCCGCGCCGGGCCGAAAGCTGCGCCATGGCATGGCGGAGGGCTTCCAGGGGGGCCTGCACGCCATGGGCGGCGATCCAGGCCAATCGGCCTTCACTGACTTCGCTGCGGCGCGCTTCGGTCAGTGTGCGTTCCAAGGCCTCTAGCGCCTCGCGCCGTTCGGTCACGTCCAGCGCGACGCCGTCCCAGATGACCGTCCCGTCTTCGGCTTGCCGGGGTCTGCCGATGGACCGGACCCACTTCAAAGCCCCGTCGGGGCGGATGACCCGTACCTCCTCGTCCAGGGGGGTCAGGGCCGCCGCCGAGGCCTCCAACGCCTTCAGCCATCGACTTTGATCGTCGGAATGAATCCAGTGATGGTCCACCTCGCTCTGCGCCATGAGCCAATCGGCATCGAGCCCGAAGATGTCGCGCACTTCCGGGCTGACATAGCCGTAGCGATAGATACCATCGGGCGTCCGAATCCGCTGCATCGTGTGGCCCGGAAAGGCCCCACCCATAAGTCGCGCGGCGTCCAAAGGGTTGTTTGGGGGATCAATCATATATCTATCGTCATAGATAATGACATTTTTAGCAACGAAGATATAACTTTCTCTATGCGTCATGCCTCGCCCCCTGTCATCGTGATGATGGGGAGGACGGCATGGACAAGATCATCATCGAAGCGCGCGTAAACGAACTCGCCACACGGCGCGGTAATCCGCACGTGCCGTTTCTGCCGTCCGAGGTCGTAACCGATTGTCTGGCCTGCGCCGATGCAGGCGCGTCCATCGTTCATTTCCATGGCCGCACCGAAGATGGCGCGCCGGATCACGACCCGGCCTTCTACCTCGAAACCAATGCTGGCATCCGCGCTAAATCCGATGTGCTGATCCACCCGACTTTGGGCTATGTCGCCAACGACACGGACGCCGCCGGCCGGTTCGCGGCCATCGAGCGGATGATGGAAGCGCCTGAGACACGGCCCGACTTCGCGCCCATGGATTGCGGCTCGCTCAATGTGGATTGGTGGAACCCGGAGCGGGGCGAGTACGACACCACCGATCTGATCTACAAGAATTCCACTGCGACGCTGATGTATTTCGCCGAGCGCATCCGCCACCACGGCCTGACCCCGTATCTGGTCAGTTGGAACGTCAGCTTCACCCGCCAGATCGAGCAGTTCTTGAAGATGGGCGTCCTGAAAGCCCCCGCCTTCACCTGCTTCTGCATGACCGACGAGATCATCTTCGCGGGCCATCCCGGCACGGTGGCCGGGCTGGATGCGCATACGGCATTTCTGCCCGAGGGCTGCGTCTGGACGGTGGTGAACTACAAGGGCGACCTGTTCCAGTTGACCGAGAAGATCATCCGCGAGGGCGGGCATATCTCCATCGGGTTGGGCGATTACGCCTATGCCGAGGGCGGACGGAACCTGACGAACCCGCAAGTGATTGAGCGCGTCGTCGCCCAGGCGCGAAACCTGGGCCGCGAGGTGGCCGACGTGGCCGAGACGCGCGCCATTCTGGGAATGAACTGAGCCGGGGCGGGAGGCCCCGGCGCCATAGGGAGGAAGACATGAAGACGATCCTGACCGCTGCCAGCGCCCTGGCGCTGGCCACAGCCGCCCAGGCGGAAACGTTCAAGATGCAGACGTTCCTGGGGGCCACGGCCGCCACGACGACCGCCTTCGAGGAGATGGCCGCCGACCTGGCCGTGGCCACGGACGGCGCGGTGGAGATCCAGGTCTTCCCCAGCGGTGCCGTTGTCGGACCGACCGACACGCTGGACGCGGTGCGCAATGGCCTGCTGGACGGGCACTACACTGGGCCGACCTTCTTCGCGGGCGTCGATCCGGCCTTCGCGGTGCTGGGCGACACGCTTTCGGCCTATCCGAACACCGACGTGCGCGACCAATGGTTCGTCGATGGCGGCGGGTTGGAGTTGGGTCGCGCGCTTTATGCCAAATACGACATGCACATGATCTGCGTGATCCATTGGCCGCAGGAGCAGATCCCCTCCACCGTTCCGATCCGCACGGTGGACGATTTCGAAGGCATCAAGATCCGCGCCCCCGGCGGGTTGCCGTCTGACCTGCTGACGCGGGCGGGTGCCTCGCTGGTGAACCTGACGCCTGGCGACGCGATCAGCGCGTTGGAAACCGGTGTGCTGGATGCTTCGGATCTGGCCAATGTGGGTCTGAACATGGCGTTCGGCATGTACCAGAACGCGCCCTATTCGATCTTCGCCCGCCATTCGATGCCGGTGACGGACATGTCGGTCTCGATGTCGAAGTGGAACGCGCTCTCCGACGAGTCGAAAGCCGCCTTCGAGGACGCCTGCAATGGCCTATCCGACACGCTTGTCGAGACGCTGGGCGCGCAGGAAGAGGCCGCCATCGCGGAGGCGAAGAATGATCTCGGCGTGGAGTTCATCGAGTTCGACGAGGCCCAGGCCGAACGCTTCCGCGAGATGCTGCTGGAGGTCTGGGACGATTGGGGTGCGCGCAACGGTGACGCCAAAGCCATCGTGGACAGCCACAAGGCCTACATGACCGAGCTCGGCATCCTCTGACACGCGTGGCCGGGCGCCACGCCCGGCCCTTTCCGGAGACGGCCATGGACCGGATCATCCTCGCGCTCGGACGGCTGGCGTCCTGGGGCTTCGCGATCATCGTGCTGATGATGGTTTACGAGGTCGTGGCCCGCTACGGCTTCGGCGCGCCGACCATCTGGGCACACGAGATCGCGGGCCTTCTGGGCGCCGTCGCGTTCCTTCTGGCCGGGGCCTATTGCATGGTCGAGGACGGCCATATGCGCATCACCGCCTTCGTGGACGGGATGCGCGCGGGCACGCAGCGTCTGTTCCGCGTCATCGGCTATGTCTGCGGCGCGATCTATCTGGGCGGGCTGGCCTTTTCCGCCTTTCAGATCGCAAACCGGGCGGCGTTTCGGTTCATGGACGATGGAACCTGGTTTCCCGAACGCTCCGGCACGTCGTGGAATACCCCGCTCCCGGCCTATGTGAAGGTCGCGCTTTTCGTGGGCGCGGCCCTATTCTTGGTGGTGGTGCTGCGGGCCCTGTATCGCACCTTGCGCGGTCAGGATGATGACCCACCGGTGCGGCTGCCCTGATGGATATCGCAACGGTCTCGCTCCTGATCGTCCTGGCGATGACGGTGCTTCTGATCATGGGGGTGCCGGTGGCCTTCGTGTCGGGCTCCATCGCCGTGGTGCTGGCCGTCTCGCAATTCGGGCTCGGCGGGCTCTTTCTGATTTCCAGCCGAACAGCGGAGTTTGTCCAATCCTTCACGCTGATCGCGGTGCCGATGTTCGTCATCATGGCGGCGATCATGGAACGCTCGGGCGTGGCCGCCGACCTCTACCGCGCCTTCCACGTCTTGGCGGGCGGGTTACGGGGCGGCTTGGGCGTGGTGACGACCTTCGTGGCCGTCATACTAGGGGCGACGACAGGGATCATCGGCGGCGAGATCGTCCTGCTCGGCCTGATTGCGCTGCCGCAGATGCTGCGGCTGGGCTATGACAAGCGGCTGGCCATCGGGACGATCACGGCGGGCGGGTCGCTGGGCACCATGATCCCGCCCTCGATCATCCTGATCTTCTACGGGCTGACGGCCGAGGTTTCGATTTCGCACCTCTTCCTCGCAACGCTTATGCCCGGCCTGATGCTCGCGGGCTTCTACATCACCTACATCCTGATCCGCTGCGGCCTGAACCCGGCCATGGGCCCACCATTGGAGCCGGAGGAGCGGGATATGCCGCTCTCCGAGAAGTTGAAGCTTTTCGGCGGCGTGGCCCTGCCGATGCTGGTGGCGGGTGGGGTGCTGATCTCGATCTATGCGGGCTTTGCGTCGATCACTGAAAGCGCGGCGCTTGGCGCATTCGGGGCTGCGGTGGCGGCTTGGGTCCGGGGCAAATTCAGCCTGGCGATGATGGGCGACGTTTTGCTTCAGGCCCTGCGCACCTGCGGGATGGTCTTCTGGCTGGTCTTCGGCACCAACGCCCTGATCGGGGTCTACAACCTCATGGGCGGCATCGATTTCGCACGCGAGGTGCTGGGCGGCGTGTCCGACGAGCCAGCGGTAATCCTGGCGGTGATGATCGGCGTCTTCATCCTGCTGGGTTTCTTCATCGACTGGATCGGCATTCTGTTCCTGACCATGCCGATCTTCCTGCCGACCCTGACGGCGCTCGGCTACGACCCGATCTGGTTTGGCATCGTCTTCAACCTGTCCATGCAGATCGCCTATCTGACGCCGCCGTTTGGGCCCGCGTGTTTCTACCTGAAGGGCGCCGCGCCCGACGTTTCGCTGCAAGACATCTTCGCGGCGCAATGGCCGTTCATCGGACTGCAAATCCTGGGCCTCATCGTCGTCGTGCTCTGGCCCGACCTGTCGCTCTGGCTGCCACGCCTCGTCTACGGAGGCGGATGATGGCTGGTCCCGAGATTCTCCAAGGGCTCGATACTCCGTCCACGAACCGTCTTTCGCCTGAGGACGAAGTGGAAATGCTGCACATGATGCTGCGCATCCGCCGCTTCGAGACCAGGGCAAAAGAACTCTTCCTCAAGGGTGTCATCAAGGGAACTGCCCATTCGTCCGTCGGGCAAGAAGGCATCGCCGCCGGGGCGTGTCGCGTGTTGGAAGATCGGGATTTCCTACTCACCCACCACCGCGGCCACGGCCACACCCTGGCCAAGGGCGCCGACATGGCCCGTATGTTCGCCGAACTGATGGGCAAGGCGACGGGGTATTGCGGCGGGGTTGGCGGGTCGATGCACATTGCCGACATGAGCCTGAACATCCTGGGCGCCAACGGCATCGTCGGCGCAGGGATGGGTCTCGGCGTCGGTGCGGCGTTGGCGGCGCAGATACAGGGCACGGGCGCAGTGGGCATCTCCTTCTTCGGCGACGGCGCGGCGTCCGAAGGACTGTTCCATGAGGCCCTGAACCTGGCCGCAATCTGGAAGTTACCGCTGATCTTCTTCTGCGAAAACAACCAGTATGGCCTGACCACTGCGACCGAAACCGTCATCGCCGGCGGCTCCATCGCCGCCCGCGCCAAGGGGTATGGTGTTCCGGGTCGCCGCATCGACGGCAACGCCGCTGCCACCGTCTTCGCCGCTGTCGAACAGGCTGCCGCGCGCGCCCGCGCTGGCGAGGGTCCGACACTGATCGAAGCCATGACCTATCGCTGGGATGACCATTCCATGCGGGCCAATCTGGCGGGCTACCGCACCGAAGCGGAAGAAACGGCGTGGCGCGAAGTTGACCCCATAGCGCGTCTAGAAGCACGTCTGACCGAAGCCGGGCATCTGGATGCTGATCGAATTGCCCATCTGCGCGCTGAAGTGGATGCAGAGGTCGAGGCCGCCATCGACTTGGCGGAGGCGGAGCCCGAGCCCGAGATGGCCGACCTTCTGCCCATGGTCATGGCGCCACCACCCAAGCCGGAGGCCGAGCCCGCGCCCGGCCCGAGGGCCATCGCATACCGGGCAGCGATCACCGAGGCCTTCGCGCAGGAGATGGCGTCAGACGAGACAATCATCCTTTTGGGTGAGGATGTGGGTGAGGCTGGCGGTATCTTCGGCCTGACCCCCGGTCTGCTGGACGGTTTCGGGGCAGGACGTGTCCGCGATACGCCGATCGCCGAGAACGTGATCGCAACCGCTGCGGTGGGCGCTGCTCTGTCTGGCATGCGGCCGATTGTGGAGGTGCAGCTCTTCGATTTCGTGACGCTGATGATGGATGCCATCGTCAACCAGGCCGCCAAGGCCCGCTTCATGCTGGGCGGCGCGGCCCGCGTTCCCGTGGTGTTTCGCGGCCCACAGGGCGCGGGGATACGTCTGGCCGCACAACATACGCAATCCCTGGAAATGCTGTTTGCCAACGTGCCGGGGTTGGAGATCTACGCGCCTTCGACGCCCTACGACGCGAAGGGGCTGATGACCACAGCCATCCGGTCGGACAACCCCGTGCTCTTCCTGGAGCATAAGTTGCTCTATCTCGGTGCTGAGGCGCCGGTGCCGGAAACCGCCTATGCCATTCCGGCTGGCAAGGCCCGCATTGTTCGCACCGGTGTCGATTGCACCGTGATCGCTACGCTGGCCATGGTGGAACGTGCCGTGCAAGCAGCCGAGCGGCTCGCCAAGGACGGCATCGAGGTTGAGGTCATCGACCCGCGCACGCTGAAACCCTTCGATTTCGACACCGTGGCCGAAAGCGTCCGCAAGACCAATCGCGCTGTCATCGTCCATGAAGCCCCGGTCTTCGGCGGCATCGGGGGGGAAATCGCGGCGCGCATTATGTCGGATGCGTTCGACTGGCTCGACGCGCCGGTCGCACGGGTCGGTGCGCCCGAGATGCCCGTTCCCTACAACGACCGGCTGGAGCGGGCCTACATGCCCGACGCCCGCGACATCGCGGCGGCCGTGAAAGACGTCTGCTACAGGAGCTGAGCGATGAAGCGACAGGTCATCATCCCCAAAGGAATGGAAAACATCCACGACACTTATCATTACGCTCCCGGAATCCTCGTGGGCGACACACTCTACCTTTCGGGCCAAGTGGGCCGCGATGCGGAGCTGAACGTGGTCGAGGGGACCGAGGCGCAGTTTGTCCAAGCCTTCGAGAATGTAGGCAAGGTACTGACGGCGGCCGGGGCAACATTTGCAGACGTGGTGGAGTTGGAGACCTGGTTCGCTGACGACATGGCGGACCTGAAGACCTTCCTGGCCGTCAAGGATCGGTACTTCAAAGCGCCGCCCTATCCGACATGGACGGGCTTCGCGGTCAAAGGTTTTTCGATGCCGGGCCTTCTGGTCGAAATCAAATGCAAGGCTGTTCTGGGATTGGACGCATGACGCGCGACCTTCGGGTCTTGCTGGCCTCCGACGCCGTCACGTTGGGTACCTGGACCCAGATTGCGGCACCTGAACTTATCGATCTGCTCGGTGCCAATGGCTTTGACTTCACGATTTTCGACACTCAGCACGGCCCGTTCGGAGTTGAGACGGCTGAACGTCTGGCACGTGCTGCCGATGCCAATGACATGGCCGCCGCGATCCGTCTGCCAACGCCAGACCCGGTGGTTATTATGAAGGCGCTGGATACGGGTATCCGACATGTCATCATTCCCAACGTGGAAACTGCGGACGAGGTCGCGCAGATCGTCGCCGCCACCCGCTTCGGTCCCGACGGGCTACGCGGGGCCTGCCCCTGCTGCCGATCAGGCGGGCACTACATTCGGGATTGGGAGCGCTACGTGGCCGATGAAGAACGCCGCACCGGCGCCATCGCCCTGGTCGAAACGGCTGCGGGCGCCCGAAACATCCAAGCCATCGCAGCAACAGAGGGCCTTGCAGCGCTGATGGTCGGTCCCTTCGATCTTTCGGTGTCATTGGGCCATCGCGGCGACTGGCGTCACCCAGACGTGGCCGACGCCGTTTCGCGCATGGTGGCTGCGGCTGCGGCGAACGGACTGCCCATTATGATGCCGATTTTCGCCCCAACGCCAGAGGAATGCCAGGCCATGCTGGATCACTGGACCAATCGGGGCGTCCGGTGCTTTGTGCTTGGTTCAGACAAGATCCTGATTGCCGAAGCTTTTGCAGGGTGGTCGCGTGCGTTGCGCTTTGCCGACCTGGCTCCGCATCATTCGATGTAATGCCGTTCTGCGGGAATGCGTTGAACCTAGCTTGCCGTCGCCCCCTTGTCGTGTCCGCTGGACATTGAAACCCAGCACGACGGGACAGTTGCCACGTAAGGGCGGCTCAGGTCTGCGCAACGACCGTGCGATCTCGAAACTGCGGAATTTCTCTTTCCAGTTCAACGGCGAGCGTCTCAAAGGACTTCTCAAGATGGGCGCGCATTCGTGCGGCCAAGCGCGTTTCCGGGACATCCCCGCGTTTCAGGATCCCCACATATCGTGACGGGCCCGGCAGATCGAGCTGCAGAGACGTGACATCGTGATGCTTCGACATCGTATGCGTGACGCTTTCGGGCAGGATCGAAAGGCAATCCGTGGTTTCCAGATAAGTGCGGATGCCCGCAGATGTCCCGCTGCGGAAGCGGATTGACGCGGTTGTACCACCAAGGCGTGCGAGGCTGGCGCGCAAGTCCCGCTCAAGCGGGCTGTCGCGTGGCGGTGAAACCCAACCATAGTCCCGGATCGCCGAAAGTTGCAGATCCGGCACGCGGGTCAGGGGGTGGTTGAGACGGCAGGCGATGACGTTGCGCGACGAAATCAGGGGCAGGAAGTCGATGCCTTCCTCCTCGATATCGGTAACGGCGCAAAGCGCCAGATCCACCTTCCGCGTTCGAACAAGGGCCATAGCCTCGCTGACATAGCCAGGCTGCATATGGATCTCGACGGCTGGGTGCTTGGCGTGGAAGCTGGCGAACATCGGCGTCACGACATGGTCCATAACGAGCGGCGGCCCCATGATCCGCAGCACCCCGGCCGTGCCTGCGCGCATTCGTTCGATCTTTAGCGCGGCCTGGTCGCGGGCGAACAGGATGGCCGAACCCTCCTCCGCCAAGGCTTCGCCGAGGGCCGTCGCCTCGACCGGCCGCACAGACCTGTCGAAGAGCGGGATGCCGAGGCGGGCCTCCAACGCGGTGATGTCGCGGGAGATTGCGGGTTGCGAACTGCCCAGGCGGGCGGCCGCGCCCGCGAAGCTGCCAGCATCTACAATTGCGGCAACTTGCATAAGGTGTCTGGGTTCTATCTGCATATCAACTCGATATGTTGCATGCCCAGATTCATATTTCCAGGCATGTCTTCCCTTGTGTCATGTTGCGCGAAGGGAGGGGCCCCAACGTTCGCGGGGCCGGGAGGAGATATACCATGTCCATGAACCGACGCCGTCTGATTCAGACGGCTTCCGCCGGCGGGCTTCTGGCCGCATCTGGTCTGGCCGCACCCGCACTTGCCCAAGGGGCGCGCATCCGTATCGGATACGTCAGCCCCCAATCGGGCCCGCTGGCGGCCTTTTCGGAAGCGGACCAATTCGTCATCGATGCTTTTGCGGCGGCGACGGGCGACACGTTTGAAGTCATCGTCAAGGACAGCCAGTCGAACCCAAACCGTGCCGCGGACGTGGCACAGGAACTGATCATCGACGACGCGGTGTCGATGATCCTGGTCGCGTCCACACCCGAGACGACCAACCCGGTCGCGACGGTCGCTGAAAGCGAAGGCATCCCCGTGCTGTCCACGACCGCCCCATGGCAACCGTGGTTCATCGGCCAGCAGGGCAATCCGACCGATCCGGGAAGCTGGCGGCCCTTCGACTACGCGTTTCACTATTTCTGGGGTCTGGAAGACGTCATCGCCGTCTTCGCCGCCATGTGGGACCAGTTCGACACGAATGGCCAGGTGGGCGGTCTGTTCCCCAACGATGGCGACGGCAATGCTTGGGGCGATCCGGTCAATGGTCTGCCACCCGCCATGTCCGAACGGGGCTACACGATTGTGGATCCGGGCCGGTATCAGAACCTTACCGACGATTTCACCGCCCAGATCAACGCTTTCAAAGCCGCCAATGCGGAGATCCTGACCGGCGTGGTGATCCCGCCGGATTTCACCACCTTCTGGAACCAGGCCAAGCAACAGGGCTTCAACCCCAAGGCAGCCAGTATCGGCAAGGCAATCCTGTTCCCGCAGTCTTTGGAGGCGTTGGGCGAAAGCGGTCACAACCTGTCATCCGAGGTCTGGTGGACGCCGACGCATCCGTTCAGCTCCTCCCTGACAGGTCAAAGCGCGGCAGAGATGGCCGCGGCCTTCACGCAGGCGACGGGGCGACCTTGGACGCAGCCCATCGGGTTCGTCCATTCGCTGTTCGAGATGGCGGCGGATGTCATGGGCCGCGTGGACGATGCCGACGACCCGGACGCGGTGGCCGAGGCCATCGCCGCCACCGAGTTGGAAACCATTGTCGGCCGCATCGCCTTTGACGGCGCAGGCCTGCCTCCTTTCGCGGCGACGAACGTGGCCAAGACGCCCCTGGTGGGCGGGCAATGGCGGCTGAACGACGGCGTGTGGGACCTGGTCGTGGTGGATAATTCGACCGCGCCGCAGATCCCGACCGGCGGCCGGATGCAACCGCTCTAGGTCCGGCCCGATGTCGATCCTCGCCCTCCAAGGCGTGAGCAAGCGGTATGGCGCGCTCACGGTCACCGACGACGTGTCCTTCGCCGTGCCCGAGGGGCAGGCCTTGGGCATCATCGGGCCCAATGGCGCAGGCAAGTCCACGCTGTTCAATCTGATCACCGGCAACGTTCCAGTCGACGCAGGGTCGATCATGTTCGACGGACAGGACGTGACCCGCACGCCGGCGCGGCAGAGGTGCCTGGCGGGAATCGGGCGGAGCTTTCAGATCCCGCAGCCATTCAGCGCGCTGACCGTGTTCGAAAACCTCTGCGTCGCTGCCGCCTTCGGGCGCGATCTGCCGGAACGCGCCGTGGCCGAGGACTGCGCGACAGTGTTGGAGCGGACTGGCCTGATCGGGCGGGCCAATGCGCCAGCCGGTGGGCTGTCCCTACTGGAACGCAAGCGGCTGGAGCTTGCGCGCGCGCTGGCGACGCACCCACGGCTGCTACTGCTCGATGAGATCGCGGGCGGGCTGACGGATGGGGAATGCGCGTCGCTGATCGACACTATCCTGGAGATCAAGGCGGCGGGCACAACCATCGTCTGGATCGAGCATGTGCTGCACGCGCTGACAGCCGTGGTGGACCGGCTGCTGGTTCTGGATTTCGGCCGGATTATCGGGATCGGCGATCCAGATGAGATCATGCAAAGCCCCGAAGTGCGCGAGATATATCTGGGGATCGAGGCATGACCGCGCTTCTCGAGACAAGCGGGCTGAAGGCTGGCTATGGTGACTTCCAGGCCCTCTGGGGCGTGGACATCACCCTGGCCGAAGGGGGCTGTGCCGCGATCATCGGCGCCAACGGCGCGGGCAAGACGACCCTGATGCGGGCGATCACCGGGGTTCTGCCCTGCGCGCCGGGCATGGTCCGACTGGACGGGGCCAAAATCGGTGGCCAATCCGTCGATGCCATTGCCAAGCTGGGCATTGCCATGGTGCCTGAGGGTCGGAAGCTGTTCCCATCGCTCTCGGTCGAAGAAAACCTGCGGATCGGAGCTTACGCCGGACGCAGCGGGCCTTGGACGCTGGAGGCGGTTTTCGAGCTCTTTCCCATTCTGCGCGAGAAGCGCGCCGTGCCCGGCACCTCCCTATCGGGGGGACAACAGCAGATGGTGGCCATTGGCCGGGCGCTGATGGCCAACCCGCGCGTGCTGCTCTGCGACGAGATCAGCCTGGGCCTCGCGCCCGTCGTCATCCGCGACATCTACAAGGCGCTGCCGCGCATTCGCGAAGCCGGCGCCAGCGTGATTGTGGTCGAACAGGACATCGCTCAGGCCATGGCCGTCGCAGACGAGGTGCATTGCATGATCGAGGGTCGGATCACGCTATCCGGCGCCCCTGGCGATCTCTCTCGTGACGACATCCACGCGGCCTATTTCGGGGTGGCCGAGACATGATCTGGGTCGACACAATTCTGCAAGGGGTCCTGCTGGGCGGGCTTTACGCACTCTTCGCCGCGGGGCTGAGTTTGGTGTTCGGAATCATGCGGCTCGTGAACCTGGCCCATGGCGATCTGATCGTCCTGGCTGCTTATCTGATCCTCGGGGTGACGACACTGCTGGGGTTGCATCCTTTCCTGGCCGTTTTCCTGGCCGTGCCGCTGATGTTCGGCATCGGCTATGCGCTGCAACTTGGCGTCCTGAACAGAGTTCTGGGCGACGATATCCTTCCGCCGCTATTGGTCACGTTCGGTCTGTCCATCGTGCTTCAGAACGTTCTGCTTGAAACGGCTTCTGCCGACAGTCGCCGCCTTCCGGCTGGCGAGACAGCAGTCGAGGCATTGAACCTGGGCCCGGTGACCGTGGGCCTGCTGCCCTTCCTCACCTTCGCCAGCGCCATCGCGGTGATCGCGGCGCTGCAATATCTGTTCTACCGCACGGCGATGGGGCGCGCCTTCCGCGCCGTCTCCGACGACCCGGTGACGGCGTCGCTTATGGGGATCCGTCCCGCCTCGGTCTTCGCCCTGGCCACCGGCATCGCCATGGTCGTCGTGACCATCGCAGCGCTCTATCTGGGTATGCGGGCAACCTTCGATCCCGCCATCGGGCCGTCGCGGTTGATCTACGCGTTCGAGGCGGTGATCATCGGCGGGCTCGGCTCGCTCTGGGGAACGTTGGCGGGCGGGGTTGTCATCGGCGTGGCGCAAACGGTCGGTGCCGCGATCAACCCGGAATGGCAAATCCTGGCAGGCCATGTGGCCTTTCTGGTGGTGTTGCTGATCCGTCCCCGCGGCCTCTTCCCGAGGGCAGTCGATTGAGCGCCCCGGCCTACACCGTTCGCACCGGCACGCGGGCATCGCGACTGTTCGGCTGGGGTCTGCTAGCCCTGCTGGTCGCCTTGGTCGCCGCCCCACTCTGGGCGGATCGGGGCATGATCCAGGACTTGTTCTTCATCCTGACCATGCTGGTTCTCGCGCAGTTCTGGAACCTGCTGGCGGGCTATGGCGGGCTGATCTCCATCGGGCAGCAGGCCTTCGTGGGCCTCGGGGCCTATGCCATGTTCGGCGCAGTGATCGTCTGGGGCGTAAACCCGGTGCCCGCGATCCTTCTGGGCGGCGTGGCGGCCGTGTTGCTGGCTATCCCGACAGCGTTCTTCGCGTTCCGGTTGGTCGGCGCCTATTTCGCCATCGGCACCTGGGTCATCGCGGATATGGCCCGCCTGATTGTGTCGCAATGGCAGGTCGTGGGCGGCGGCACCGGCACGTCGCTGCCGCGCGAGGCGCGCGCCGATATGTGGGGCGTCGAAACCATCGCCGCCCTGTTCGATATGCGTGCAGCCGCCGCGCGGGATGTGTTGGCCTATTGGCTCGCGCTGGCTCTGGCCATCGCCACCGTCGCGGGCATCTACGCGCTTCTGCGGTCCCGCCAGGGTCTGGCCCTGGCCGCCGTGCGCGATAACGTGGAAGCGGCGGGGGCCGTGGGCGTTGACGCCAAGCGCATGCGCTGGTCCATCTTCCTGGTCGCGGCTTTCGGAACGGGTATCTGCGGCGCATTGATCTTCCTGCAGAACGCGCGCATTGCGCCCGACGCTGCCTTCTCGGTCGTCGATTGGATGGCCTACGTGATCTTCATCGTGGTCATAGGCGGCATCGGCCGAATTGAAGGGCCCATTGTCGGCGTCCTGGTCTTCTTCGTGCTGCAATCGACGCTATCGCAGTTCGGCGCCTGGTATCTAATGGCCTTGGGCCTGCTGGCCATCACCGTGATGCTGATCGCGCCCCGCGGGCTGTGGGGCGTCATTTCCGACCGCACCGGGCTGCAACTCTTCCCCATCCAAAGACGCCTCTACGGCGGACGCATCGCGAAGGAGACGCCATGAAAGCCGACATCACCACCGACGTCCTGATCATCGGAACCGGCCCGGCGGGCAGCGCGACAGCGGCGCTTCTGTCGACCTACGGGGTCGAGAACATGGCCGTGAACCGCTATCGCTGGCTGGCCAACACGCCCCGTGCCCATATCACCAACCAACGCACCATGGAGGTGCTGCGCGATCTTGGCGAAGAGGTTGAGACGGAAGCTTATCAGCAGGCCACCCCAAAGGAGCTGATGGGCACGAACGTCTTCTGCACGTCGCTCGCTGGCGAGGAACTGGGCCGGTTACGCACCTGGGGCACCGAGCCCGAGAGCATGGCCGCCCATCTGCGCGCCTCGCCCACAGCCATGAACGACCTGCCGCAGACCTATATGGAGCCATTGCTTTTCAAGACGGCCTGTTCGCGCGGGACGCAGGCGCGCATGAGCATGGAGTATCTACGGCACGGCCAGGATGCGGATGGCGTCACGACGATCTGCCTCGACCGCCTCACGGGGCAGGAGGTATCGATCCGGTCGCGCTACCTGATCGGCGCAGATGGCGGCAATTCCAAAGTGGCCGAAGATATTGGCGTGCCCATCGAGGGCCAAATGGGCGTCGGCGGGTCGATCAATTTTCTCTTTGATGCGGATCTCAGCAGATACGTCGCCCACCGGCCCAGCGTCCTTTACTGGGTGATGCAACCCGGCTCCAACGTAGGCGGGATTGGCATGGGCGTGGTGCGCATGGTCCGCCCCTGGAACAAGTGGTTGGCGATCTGGGGTTACGACATCAACCAGCCCCGACCAGAGCTGACCGACGACGAGGCGGCGGAAATCATTCGCTCACTCGTCGGGGACCCCCAGCTGGACGTGGCCGTGACTGGCGTGAGCTATTGGACGGTGAACGACGCTTGGGCCACGCATATGCAAAAGGACCGCGTCTTCATCATGGGCGACGCGGCGCACCGGCACCCGCCCTCGAATGGTTTGGGTTCGAACACATCGATCCAGGACGGATTCAACCTCGCCTGGAAGCTGGCCGCCGTTCTGCGTGGCGAGGCGGGGCCGGGTCTGCTCGAGACCTATTCCCAGGAACGCGCCCCCATCGCCGCGCAGATCGTGCGGCGCGCAAACCAGTCGTTGGGAGAGTTCGGGCCGATCTTCCAGGCCCTGGGGATGGGCGAAGAGGTGAGCCAAGCCGCCCTAGAGAAGAACCTCGACCACCTCGCGTCCGAAGGCGGCGAGGCGATGCGTGCTGCCCTGCGTGAAGCCATCGCCTTCAAGAAGTACGAGTTCGACGCCCACGGGGTGGAGATGAACCACCGCTATGCATCCGATGCCGTGCTGTCAGATGGCGCGGCGCCCGCCTTTGATAAGGACCCAGAGCTTCACTATCAGCCGACGACCTATCCGGGGGCGCGACTACCACATGTCTGGCTGGAAGACGCGGGCGGCAACAAGCTGTCCACTTTGGACGCCACCGGCGGCGGACGCTTCGTTCTCTTGACCGGGATCAGCGGTCGGGCCTGGCAGGCGGCTGCCGACACAATCCGCCAAGCCGGTGGGCCGACCATCGATGTGAAGGTCATCGGCCCGCGCCAAGCGCTGCGCGACCCTGGCGGAGACTGGGCCCGTGCGCGCGAAGTGGATGATGACGGCGCTATTCTGGTGCGGCCCGACCATCATGTGGCGTGGCGGTCCATGGGACTGCCAGAGGATCCGCACGGCATTTTGGACGCGGCCTGCCGGTCGCTTCTGTCCAGGCCGGGTGCCTGACTGGCCCATCGCCGACAATCGGATCCGCTGGGCCACGGGCGGACCCGGCTATCGGACGTTCTGCCAAAGGCGGTCTTCGCCGTCGCGGACGACATCGAAGGCTGGCCGCGCGGCGATGCGGGCCATCCACTCAGCCACCGGGGATGGCACGTCGACACCCAATTCCATGCGAGATAACCGAGAGACGGCGACCGCGAGCGGGATGTCGGCCAGGGTCATACGATCACCGACCACCCAACCACCATTGCCAACTGCATCGGCAAGCCGGGCGAACGTGACGTCAATCTGCGTCAGCGCAGTCTTCGCTTCTGGGGCATCCAGGGAAAGGCTGCGATCCCGCACATGGCCTAGAAATAGCAGCCGGATCGGCGGCCACGCGGTTGTCGCTTGCCAATCGAGCCACCGGTCAACCCGCGACCGTGCGGCCGGGTCGCGCGGCCACAAGGCTTCGGCGCGGAACCGATCCCCCAAATAGCGAAGGACAGTGTGGCTTTCCCAAACGCTTAGCGCGCCGTCTTGCAGGACAGGGATGGTCCCGTTCGGGTTCAGTGCGCGAAAGCTCGGGTCGTCCAGGCCGCCATGGGGGCCGCCCACGATGCGATGTTCGAAGGCGACGCCCAGTTCAGTCAGCAGCCAAAGCACTTTCTGCACGTTGGTCGACGTTGGGCGGCCCCATAGGACGAGCCCGGTCACGGCCGCCCACGCCGCCAATCGAATTGCCTGACCTCGACGCTCTGCCAGACACCACCGGGCAGGTATGGGTCGGCTTCGGCGAAGGAACGCGCAGTCGGAAGGTCCGGCGCTTCCAGGATGAAAAGCGATCCCGTAGGCTCCCCGCCCGCCCCGTAAAGGGGCCCAGAGACATGGACGCGGATGCCGGGCGGCGGCGCGTCGAGCCGGGCCTTATGGGCGGAAAAGGCTTCCGCTCGGTCAGCTTCCGAATTGGGAACGTCTTGGCCCATCACGATATAATGATGTCCCGCCATCGCTCAGACCGGGGCCAGCGTAATAACGTTGTGGACGTGCCGGAAGGGGTTCGACACGCCGTATTCCGCCGCCTTCGCGGGATCGTCCATAAGGTCGAAGTCGCGCACCAACGTCTCCTTCACGCCGAACACCACGTCGGATTCTATCCAGGGATCGCCCTCGACAAAGAGATGGGTGACCACTGGTTCATGCCCTTCGGCCATGCCGATGAAATGGATATGCGCGGGCCGGTTCGGATGGCGGCCAGAGGCGGTCACGAATTCACCCACGGGTCCGTCCGTCGGGATCGGATAATAAGACGGTGTGATCGACCGGAACCAATAGCGCCCGTCATCTTCGGTCGTGAAGAGGCCGCGCAAATTTAAGTCCGGCAGCTCGCCGGGTTTCTGTACGTCGTAGAAGCCTTCTTCGTTGGCCTGCCAGATATCAACCTTTGCGCCGACGAGGGGCGTGCCATCGACGCTGACGACTTGGCCGGTCACGACCAGTGGCTCGCCTGTTCCGTGTTGGGCAACGTCCGCACCATTGGGAAGGGGCGGCGATTCAACCATGTGGAACGGGCCCAGAACGGTGGATTCCGTGGCCTCGGGCGGTTTGCGATTGTTGATCGCATCGACCAGTGTCGAGACACCCAGGACGTCAGACAAAAGGATGAATTCCTGCCGGACATCATCGCATTTCTGGCCCGTGCGTGTCAGAAACTCGATGGCTTGCATCCATTCCTGCGTGGTGGGTTCGATTTCGCGGATGAGGGCGTGCAGGTGCTTGACGATCGCCTGCGACACCTCCTTCAGGCGCGGATCGGGGCAATCGTCGTAGCGGGCCAGGACTTCCTGGGTGGCGTTCTCTTCGGTGAAGTTCCGGGACATGGCGTCCTCCTGGGTTAGGGCGTTTCGGTCAAGGCGCGGGCCACCGTTTCGGCGGCTGCATGGAGGCGGGGCACGATGGTGTCGCGCATGCAGTCCGAGGAATGGCGGTTCGGCATCGAGCTGAGGTTCAGCGCCGCGAGGCAGGGACCGTTTGGCAACCTGACGGGAACCGCGGCAGAGATCAGGCCTTCCTCCAACTCCTGATCGACCACTGCGCAGCCATCCGCGCGCACGCCGGCGATCACAGACAGAAGGGTCTGTCGGTCACAGATGGCCCGCGGCGATGGCGGCGCCGGAAGATCGCCAAGCAGATCGTTCAGCCAGTGGGGTTCTAGATCCGCCAGAAGCACCCGGCCCATGGATGTGTAGAGCGCGGGAAGCTTGGCGCCGGTTTCTAGCTGGACCGACAAGACACGTGTCCCGGGCGAACGGGCGACATAGACGATGTGAGGCCCGTCCAGGATCGAAAGTGAGCATGCCTCGCCGGTTTCTTGGGACATCGCTTCCATGGGTGGCAGCGCCCGGCGCCACCATTCACTGTCGGGCCGCGCCGGGCCCGCCATGCGAACAGGGCGGCCCGTGGGGAGGAAGTGGCGGCCACTTTGTCGGGCGTAGCCAGCCAGGTGCAGGGTGTGAAGCGCCCGCCGCGCCCCGGCGCGGGCCAGGTCGAGCCGTTTTGCGACATCCGATAATGTCAGGCCTGCCGGATGGTCCGACAACAGTTCCAACACCTCAAGCCCGCGGGCGAGGCTTTGACTCGTCTCGATCCCCCCCGCCATCGTCAGAACCGACCAAACCGGAAAATCAGGACACCGCCGAGGACAAGGACAAGACCAAGCACGCGGCTGCCGCTGATTGGGCTGCGCGCTGCGCCGAAAAGGCCCCAGCCCTCGATGATGAGTGCGCCGGGCAATTGGCCGGCCACCACCACCGACAGGAAGACCGCGAGGCCAATCGCGGGTGCCAAGCCAATCCCCCCTGCAACGAAGGCCGCACCGGCCAGACCGCCGAGCCAGGCCCACCATGGGATTGCCCCCAAGCCCGAGAGATCGGGCCCACCCCCCGCTGCCGCGAAGGGTGCAAGCATAAGGGCACTCACCAAAAGGGAGATCATCGCCGCGGTTCCCGGTGACGCGACAGCGCGGGCCAGTACGCCGTTGAGGATCGGCTGCGCCGAAAGCAGGAGGCCACATACCAAAGCGGCGAGAAGGGCAAGGGTCATGCGCAGGACTCCGGCAGAAGGACGGGGCGGGGCGGGCAGCATCACGGTAAGCTCCAAATCGTGGTGAGGATGGGCACCGCCGTGAGCAGGAGCATCACCGCCGCCATGATCCCAACGAAGGGCAATGCGCCGCGAAAGATCGCGCCGATTGGCACGTCCTCGCGATCGAGCGTGGCTTTGACCACATAGACGCTAATCCCGAAGGGCGGTGTCAGCAGGCCGATTTCCACGGCGAGAACCGTGACGATCCCGAACCAGACCATGGCGTCGCCCGGTACATGGGCGCCGACGATCTGCGGCACGGCGGCGACCACCAAGGGGACCACAATCAGGATGATGGAGGTGGAGTCGAGGAACATGCCGAGGATGACGATCACCGCGAAATAGCCCAGGATGAATAGCCAGAACCCCACGCCTTCAGCCAGCAGCATCTGGGCGAAAGCGTTGGGGATGCCCGACATGACCAGCATCTTGGTGAATGCGCTGGCCGCGATCACGAGAAGCAGGATCGTGACCGACACGATGCCGGTATCTTTCATCACCTTCCACAACATCGGCGCTGACAGCCGACCCTTCAGCGCGGTCACGATCAGCGTCGCGGCTGCACCCACGGCACCCGCCTGCGTCGGGGTGAACAGGCCGCCATAGATGCCGCCCAATACGACGCCCATCAAAACGAGGATCGGCGCCATGGCCTTCCCGATTTCCGCCCAGGACACCGGCTCGATGTCGTCCGCGACGGATGGGCAGCCCAGGCGCTCGGGCGCGAAGCGCGCGGCCAGATAGATGTAGACGCAGAAGGCCACGGCCAGCAGCAGGCCGGGGATCACGGCAGCCAGGAACAGGGCGCCGATGGACGTCTCCGTCACGAAACCGAAGATGATCAACAGAAGCGAGGGCGGGATCATCATGCCGAGCACCGACGACCCGGCGACTGTCCCGGCTGCGAACCCTGTCGAGTATTGATGCGCCTCCATCTGCGGCACCGCGATCCGTGTGAAGACGGCGGCCGACGCGACGGAAATGCCAGTAACGGCAGCGAAGGCGGCGTTGGCTGCGACTGTGGCGATGGCCAGTCCACCGTAGAGTTTTCTTAGCAACGCGGCCGCCACGCGGTAGGCATCGCGCCCCAAATCGGACGCATCCACCAGAAGGCCCATCAAGACGAATAGCGGCACCACGCCGAACTCGAACTTGGCGACAGCACCGGTGGTGGCTGAGCGGAGGGTGCGCAGGGCGAGATCGGGATTGTCACGGATGACCCAGACGCCGACCAAGCCAACCAACATCATCGCCACAGGCACATGCATTCCGATCAGGATCAGCAATACGAGGGCGGCGATGCCGATTGTCCCAAGCGCAATGCGCCCGGGGCCAAGCATTACGACCAAGGCCGCCATGGCCGCGACAGATCCAACGATGGCAAGTGTCACGACCAAGGCGCGAGGCGCGCGCCGAAGGTCGTCGAGACGCTCAACGGTCTGGGCCGCAAATTCTGCTGCCGTCAGGGCGATGCCCAACAGCACAAGAAGGGAAATGGGCCAGATCGGCATGGTGAAGATGCCCTGCGTCCCGATATAGTCACCGTCAACCCAGGCAGACCAGGTCGGCTCCGACAGGGCGATGGTCAGCAGGGCAAAGATGGCCGTGCCGGTTGCAGCGAACGCCGTCTCTAGCGCCCGGGCGAGCGACGGGGCACCCATTGCCAGCGGCGCGATGAAGAAATCGGCGCGCGTCAATCGCCCCTTCGCCAGTGTATGGGGCAATTGGGCGAAAACGACGGCGACGATGGACGCCGCGGTCACCTCCACCACGCCGTAGACTGGGCTTGAGAAGACCTTGAGCCCGATCACATCGGCGCAAACCAGGATCATCAGGACGAAGATCCAAGCCGTCGCCGCCGCCGCCAGCGCCGAGGTCACCGGGTCCAGGACCCGGCGGAGAGCGACGACCGCAGGCGTGGCAGCGGTGGTCGTTGAGGTTTCGGCGGCGGCCATGGCTCAGCGGTCCCAATCGCGGCCGGGGGTAATCCCTTCGGCACGGATGCCATCCATCAGCGCGGTGAGCACGGCTTCGCCATCGGGATGGCGTGCGGCCCATTCCCCTGCAAGGTCGGGCAGCGCGTCGATCCACTTCTGACGCTCGGCCGCCGGTAGTTCGGTCACGGTGACGGCCGGGTCGGCGCGCATAGCGTCCAACGCGGCGTCATATCGGTTCTGCACCTGTTGCGCATGGAGTGTCGCGTATTCTGCGCCAAGCTCGCGAAGGACGGATTGCACATCTTCCGATAGCCCGTCCCAGCTGTCCTTGTTGACGGCGAAGCCACCGGTGTACTGCGCGCCAAGGCCAATCATGGTGACATAGGGCGCAACTTCGTGGATGCGGTTGGGATAGGTGCCCGAGATGATCGAGATCACGCCGTCCGCCACGCCCGTCTGTATCGAGTTGTAGTAGGTCGGCAGCGCCCCATTCACCGGCACGGCCCCGACCGCCGCCATCCAATTGCCCGATGGCCCTGGCGCCAGGATTTTCTTGCCTTCCAGGTCGGCCAACGTCTCGACCGGGAAATCTGTAAGCAGATGGTAGGTATCGACGCCTGACGCCCCGAGGAAGACGAGGTTCTCAGCCTCCCAAGCGGCGGCCATGGGGGTGCCTTCGGCATGAAGGCCATTCATCACCCGCATCAGCGCTTCCTGATCGTTGGTAACGAAGGGCGCGTAGTAGGTCACCGTCTCAAGCGGCATCTTCGCTTCTTCCCACAGACCCGAGCCGACCCATCCCGCATCCGCGAGCCCATCTTGAACGCCTTCAAGCGTGTTTTGGAAATCGAACAAGGCGCCGCCATAGCTTTCGTCCCATTCGACCCGGTCCTCTGATCCCATAGCTTCGAGCCGGGCATTGGTTTCGGCGACAACGTGTTCGGACAGGACGCCGACCCAAGGCACGACGGTCGGATGGCTGGACCCCATCGTCAGCCGGTAGCTGTCCGCCAGGGCAGGATTGGTCAGCAGGGCAGTCCCGATCAGGGCAGTGGTCACATACGTCATATCTACCTCCCGTAATGTTCGATAAACGAACACATGAAATCTATGGGCTACCATTGACGCGGAAATTAACTGCGTCAATAAGCTATTTTGCTGATTATTCATTGATATATCTAATAGTTATATCTGGATATCAGTTCGATATATGAACAAAGGAACGATCCATGCTTGATGAACAATCACCCGCTGGTGCGGATGCGAATGACAAAGCCCGGGCGGATGTCCGTGCACTTCGAAGCCGCATTGCGGCTGCCGACCCCGCGACGCTTGACCTGCTGCTACGCGACGCGCGTACCCATTATGGCTGGTCGGATCGGCCGGTGACGGATGACCAACTTCGTGCCTTGGTCGACCTCACCAAATGGGGCCCGACAAGCATGAACCAGCAGCCCGCCCGCTTCGTCTTCGTCCGCTCACCCGAGGCGAAAGCGCACTTGGCCCCGGCCGTCTTCGAAGCCAACCGACCGAAGATGCAATCGGCGCCTGTCACGGCGATCATTGCCTACGACACCCGGTTTCACGATCTTTTGCCCGATCTCTTTCCGCCAAACCCGAAGGCCCGCGATCTCTTCGAAGACAACGACGCATTGCGGGAAGCGAACGCATTCCGAAATGGCTCGATGCAGGGCGCGTACTTTCTTATCGCCGCCCGTGCCCTTGGGCTGGATACCGGTCCCATGTCGGGCTTCGACAACGCCGCGGTGGACGCGGCTTTCCTGAGTGACACGACTTGGCGGTCAAACTTTTTGTGCAACATCGGATACGGCGACGAAGAGAAGATTTTCCACCGTTTGCCGCGCTTGGGATTCGAGGATGTTGCCCATGTCGTCTGAGGTCCGCCCCTTCGTCTTCCCCGGGCTGACGACGCGGGTGATTTTCGGCCAAGGCACGCTTGCGTGTCTTGGCGACGAGGTGTCTGCCCTTGGCCGCAGCCGGGCATTGGTTCTGTCGACGCCGCACCAGGGCGACCAAGCCACCGCGCTGGCCCAGGCCCTTGGCGATTCGGCGGTTGGGGCGTTCACCGATGCCACGATGCACACGCCGGTCGAGGTAACCGAGCAGGCAATAACAGTCTTCCGGCAGACGGGTGCGGATTGCGTCGTGTCGCTGGGCGGCGGCTCCACCATCGGGCTTGGGAAGGCGATAGCCGCGCGCACCGGCGCCGACCAGATTGCCATCCCGACGACCTATGCTGGTTCTGAGATGACGGATATCCTGGGCGAAACCGCCGACGGCGCGAAGACGACCCGGCGGGGCGAAGAAATCCGGCCGGAAGCGGTGATTTACGACGTCGACCTGACGCTGGGCCTGCCACTCGAAATGACGGTGACGAGTGCTCTCAACGCGATCGCCCATGCGGTCGAAGCGCTCTACGCCCCCGACCGCAGCCCGATCATCGAGATGATGTGCGCCGCGGCCTGCGATGCCATCGCCGATGGCTTGCCGAAGGTTGTGGCAGCGCCCAGCAATCAGGCGGCCCGGGCGCGGGTGCTGT
Organism: uncultured Jannaschia sp.; assembly: GCA_947494145.1. Classification (GTDB taxonomy): domain Bacteria; phylum Pseudomonadota; class Alphaproteobacteria; order Rhodobacterales; family Rhodobacteraceae; genus Jannaschia. Next base: position 65,920 of record CANLTZ010000019.1, read on the forward strand.
ATGGAGCTTGGCTTTGCTCGGCGGCTTTAGGGCAGGTTTCCATGGCGCTCCACCACAAGCTGGCCCATGTGCTGGGTGGCAGTTTCGGCACGCCACACGCCGAAACCCACGCCATCCTGCTGCCCCATACTGCGGGCTTCAACGCCGTCCAGACGCCAGACGAACTGGCGCCAGTCGCTGCCGCCTTCGCGCCCTGGGGCGATGGGGTCGGCCCGGGTCTGCACGGCTTTGCCGCAGCCATGGGTGCGCCCATGAGATTGTCGGAACTGGGCCTGACGGCAACCGACATGGACCGCGCCGCCGACATCGCCGTCGGCACGCCTTACCCGAACCCCCGGCCCTTTGATCGGGCCGACATCCGCGCCCTTCTGGGTGCCGCCCTGGAAGGAGCCGTTCCGGCATGATCGATCCCGTCATCATCTGCGTGGCCATCACAGGCTCGCTGCCCCAGAAATCCGACAACCCCGCGGTGCCGATTACTGTCACCGAACAAATCGAGTCGACCCAGGAAGCCTTTGAGGTCGGGGCCACGATCGCCCATTGCCACGTGCGCGAAGACGATGGCGCTCCGACGGCGGATCCGGATCGTTTCGCCGCTCTGCAGGCTGGAATAGAACGCCATTGCCCGGGCATGATCATCCAGTTGTCCACAGGCGGCCGCTCTGGCGCGGGGCGGGACCGCGGCGGAATGCTGCCGCTGCGGCCCGACATGGCCTCCCTATCGGTGGGATCAAACAACTTCCCGACCCGCGTCTACGAAAATCCGCCCGATCTGGTCGATTGGCTTGCCGCTGAAATGGCCATCCACAACGTCACGCCTGAAATCGAGTGTTTCGACCTGTCCCATATCTATCAGGCAGCCGCGATGTATGCCGATGGACGGCTGCCGCGCGTGCCCTACTGCCAGTTTGTGATGGGCGTGAAGAACGCCATGCCCGCGGATCGCCATGCATTCGAGGCGATGTTGAAAACGAAGACGCATCTTCTTGGCGATGCGCCCTGGTGTGCCGCAGGGATCGGTCGGCACCAGGCAACCTTGAACGAATGGGCCATCGCCGCAGGTGGCCACGCCCGCACCGGTTTGGAAGATAACGTCAGGCTGGACCGTACCACGCTTGCCCCGTCGAACGCTGCATTGGTCGCGCGGACGGCCGAAATCGCAGCCCGATATGCCCGGCCCGTCGCGACGATCAATCAGGCACGGGCGATCTTAGGTCTCCGAGATAGTGCCGTTGCAGCAGCCGTTGCGGCCGGGTCCGAGGTTGTTTGATGCTTGATCTCGAACAGATTTGGGACCTGGCCGAAGATGATACGGATCGTCGGGTGTGGACTTGGTTCCCGATGGGATCGTGTCGGGCCGGACCTTCCGCCAAGTTTCCCGCCCACTGGATGCATTTGGAGAGGTCGCGGATGTCCGCGGACGCTCGGTCCCCAGGTCACAGTCCCGGAGGGGCGAAGAAGCCGCGCAACAAAGTGATTTGGCCGTCTTCATTGAAAGTGAAGTGATTGATCCCGTCGAACGTAACTTCGGCACCGTCCGTCGTGATGCCGCGGCCCTGCCACTTGGCCACGGCTTCGTTGCCGACCACATGGACGAAGCTCTCATAGAGGCCGATGTCCTGGAATGCCCCGACAAAGCCTTTGCCTTGGGACAGGATCGCCTCCGGCGTGTCTTTCACAGGGAAACCCACCGGGTCATCCAAGATGGCTTCGGGCGCGAAGGCAGCAGCCCATTGATTGGCATCCATGCTGCGCGTGCCCAGGAAGTAGGCAGCGACCCATTCATGGACAATGGACGGGTCATACACATTGTTTTCTGGCGTGACTTGGGTCCGCGTCACATCCTGTGCTTGGCCGGCGGTGGCCAGGATGCCTGCGAAGGCGATGGCAAGAATTGTACGAAACATCAGATTTTCCTTTCAGATCATATCTTCATTCAGTCTTTTTCGGCCAGCACCAGCGTTCCGCCGCCGGTATCGAACCCATTGACAGAGGTGACTTTCAACGTGCCGGTCGCGCCTTCGAACGGGCCCGTTCCGCCGACAAATTCGCCTTCGACGACAAAGCGCGTCCGACTGCCATCGAAGTCGAGCTCCGTTGCGCTGTAGGAGAGGTAGAGCCACGCTGCACCCGGCGCGCTGCCGTCAATTTCGTGCATGTGAAACCGCATGAGACCGCTGAGATCCGGGCCGTTCGGTGTCAGGCGGAACAGCGTGGCGGCATCAAGATGGGCATTCCCGCTGGGGCCGTCTTCATCTTCGAAGCGGAACTGCCATGCACCCGTCAAATGACCGGCGCGCGCGATGATGGATTGCTCCATGTCCATTATGTCGTGGGTCTGTCCGAAGGCGTATCCGCCTGAGATCTCGAAATTCATCTCCGTTCCTTCTGCAATAGCTGCGCTTGTCATGGCGGCCGTCGCGATCAGCGTTGTGGTCAGTCTCTTCATGTCGCCCTCCATATTCGCAACGCTTCGTCTCGTAATTAGGATCCCTACCCATCTTGTCAATACACAACGGTGCGTTTACTAAATATTGAACGGATGAGATGAGATTATGGGAACTGCCTCGACCACGCGCGGACGTCCCAGAGACACCAAAAGTCACGATGCCATCTTGGATGCAGCCTTTGTTCTTCTTCAGCGGGAAGGTTACGCCGCCGCAACCATCGAGCGGATCGCAGCTGAGGCCGGGGTGGCCAAGCAAACGATCTACCGTTGGTGGAAGGGCAAGGCCCCGCTTTTCATGGAAGTTCTGGCGCGCAAGGCCGGTCAGTCCGTCGACCTGCCGGACACGGGCCATTTCCAGAGCGATCTGACCATTCTATTGACCGGGACCTTCGCGGCTGTTTCGATGACCTTGCGACCATTGATGCGCGCCCTGGCTGTCGAACTTTTGCAAGACCATGAGCTTGCCAATTCGATGCGCGAAGTGTTCGTGGCGCGTCGGCGGGCCAACATACGGACGTTGGTTCAGCGGGCGGTTGACCGCCGGGAACTGCCGAACAATGTGGATGCAGAGCTGATCTGCGATCTCGTCTTTGGACCGATGTGGTATCGACTGATGTTCGATCATGCCAAGCTGGACCAAGACGCAGCGGAACAGCTTGCTTTTGCCGTCACCGGGGCTGCGGGTCGGGCCATGGGGGACGGGACCTAGACCCATCGCTTGAAGTGGGACTGACGAGAAACTGGAAGTATCCGGTCGGATCTCGAACTTGACTCAAGGCGCTATGCAAATAGCCTGACGGTGCCTGGTTGGCCGATGGGGTGCGAGGCCCTCACGCACCGGTCGGTAGGACTGGCTAAATTGGAGAGATCACGAAGGCCCGCGACCGCGACGGAAGGTCCTCCTTTGCGGGCGTGCTGCTCACGGGTGCGTCGCATGATCATCTGTCAGACGACAGAAAATTCGAGGTAGGAAACCTCATGTTGGACGAAAACTATGTGAACGCGATCGCGGCGGAGTATGCTGTCGGCGACATACGAGAATGCGGTGGCGCCGTTCTGACCCGCGGTGCCGAAGGCATATGCGAAGAATACAAGTTTTCTGCACATGTGCTGTGTCTGGGCACGCTTGTCAGCCCGACATTCGGCTTTCAAGACGTGGAATTCGACGGCAAATTCAAGACGTTCGACCTGACCCGGACTGGGACGCTGATCGACTTTCACGGCCGCAAGGAAGTTGTCCGCAACCGTGGATTGGCCGACCTTGCAGCAGTCTGCATCCCGTTTTCGGTTTGTGCGGACCTGATGATGGAGGATGAGGCGGCGTTCATTGCCAGCATTCTACCAATCTATAGCGAGGCCTTTTATGACGACCCGCTGATGGATGCCTTTGCGCCGACGCTTTGGCGCGCAGCGGGGGCTGGGAATACGATCTCACGAACGTATATCGACCAACTTCTACTGACCATGCTGCACCATCTGAAGACGCATGCTGCCAATGCGGCCCGATGTGACAGAAGGTTTTTGGAGGATGGCGGCGCATTCACGGATGGTCCGGATTTCACCCTTCGCACCACGGAAAGGGGTCGGCTTGGGCGCACGCTGGATTTCATCGAGGCCCATCTGGGGACCGAGCTTTGCGTGGCCGATCTGGCGGCGGAGGCGGCGATGAGCCCTTCGGCCTTTTCGCGGATGTTCAAAGCGGCCACTGGCATGCCTGTATGGTCCTACGTCATGATGCGGCGGCTTCAACGGGCTGCCGGACTGCTTCGAACCACTGACTTACCTATTTCGCGGATCGCACAGCAGATCGGGTTTTCGTCGCAGGCGCATCTCAGCACAGCCTTCAAGGTTGAATTTGGCGCAACGCCAGGGGACTTTCGCCGTGACATGCGCCCTTGAACGGCTCCCGGCACGGATGACGGGCCAAGCGGGTCTTGCTTTGTGGGACCAACGGAGATGACACCATGCTGCGACTAGCTTTGGTCTTTGCCATGGGGCTGATGGCGCCGACGTCGGTATTGGGCGCAGAACGGAGCCTGACCCTCGCATTACCGGCGGCGCCGCTGACGCTCGACCCGCACCAGATATCAACCAGCCCTGAATTCTCAGTCGTTTTGGACTTGTATGAAGGCCTGACCAGCTATGGGCCCACAGGGGATATCGCGCCCGGAATTGCCGCCAGTTGGTCAGTCAGCGGCGATGGTTTGACTTGGACCTTCCAGTTGAGTCCCCATGCCCGCTGGTCCGACGGAACCGAGGTCACGGCTGCGGACGTGGTCGAGGGTTTCCGTCACATGCTCGACCCCGGAACGGCGTCACCCTATGCGGGCTTCTTTTTCGCTATCAACGGGGCCGAGGCGCTCAACAACGGGACAGGCGGACGGGAAGGTCTGGGGGTCGAGGCGGTTGCGCCTGATCGCGTGGACATCCGTCTGAATACCGCGGATCCTGCATTTCCCAAGACCGTCGCGCTCCCTGCTGCGGTGCCGCGCCCGGTCGGGCGGTCGTCGGATCAGGTTCTCTATAATGGCGCCTATATGCTCGCAGACGTCCGCGCCAATGACAGCTATCGACTGGTGGCCAACCCTCATTTCCGCAATGCCGCCTCCGTTTCCATCCAAGAAGTCGTTCATATGGTCGTGACAGACCCGAATACCTGTATCCGTCGGTTCCGCGTGGGCGATGTCCAGGTCTGCCCGTATATCCCGACCGATCTGGCCCTGTCGCTCAGCGACGAATTGGTCCCGCAACGGCACATCCCCGAGATCACAGCCGCCTTCTACTTTGCGGCCAATACACAAAGGCCGCCCTTGGATGACATCCGCATACGGCGCGCGCTGAACCTGGCGCTCGACCGGCAAGTGGTGTCAGATCAGGTTCTTGGTGGCCTTATGCCGCCGCTCTATGGTGTGGTGCCCCGCGGTGTCGAAGACTACGTCACGGACCCGCCCAGACTGGATTTCATGGGCCGCTCACCCTTCGACCGTCAACGGGAAGCGCGACAATTGCTCGCTGATGCCGGGATCGACCCGGAAAACCGTGTGAAACTAGTGCTGGCGCATAGCACCTTGGGCGACGATGCGGCATTGGCGCTCTATGCAGCCGACCAATGGCGCGCGCTTGGGGTCGATATCGACTTCGCGGCGCGGGATTTTTCGGCCCATTACGCGATGTTCGACGAAGATCGGGATTACCACGTCGCGACCTTCGGCTGGATCTCGGAAACGCGCGATCCAATCTCGTTCCTGGAGCTTTTCCGCAATGATGGGGCTTATAACAAAGCCAATCGCACGACAGGGCAGATCGACCAGTTGATGGCGCAAGCCAGTCAGGAAACAGATGTCACAAGTCGCGCGGCCTATCTGGCACAAGCAGAACGCGATGTCTTGGACAGTGAGACGGTTTTCCCGCTGATGAATGTGCGTCTGGTGGAGTTGGTATCCGACCGCCTGTCAGGCTGGAAAGAGACGGAGACGGGCCTGCGGCTCACGCGCCATCTGAGCCTAGCCCCCTGAGGGCAATGCGGGATTCGAGGGCCGCATATGTCTTGCAGCGATTGGTCTGGTCAGGCGTGATGATGATGCTGGTCGCTTCGGTGACCTTTGTGCTGATCCGGCAGGCCCCGGGCAATCCGCTGGCCACCACCTTCGCCGGCCAGGCGCTGCGCGCGAATGCGGCCGCCCAGGTTGGTCTGGATCGGCCGATCTTGGTGCAATATACGGACTGGCTGCGCCACCTTGCACGCGGTGAACTCGGCGAAAGCATGGTGTTCCGCGGCCAACCGGTCCGTGCCCTGATATTCGACGCAGCGGCGATCACCTTGCAAATCGCGGTGCCCGCGCTGCTTCTGGCCGCCGGTCTCGCCCTGGGCGGCGCCGTCCTGGCCGCGGCAGCGTCCGGGCGCGCGCGGCGGTGGGCTGGCGGTCTGGCGGTGCTGGGCATCGCCATCCCCGTCTTCGTGACGGCACCATTCCTCGCGTTGGTCATAGGCGTCTGGCTGCGTGTCCTGCCAGTGGCCGGCTACGCGCCGGGTGACCCGACATATCTGTTGATGCCGATCCTGGCGCTTGCCCTGCCATTGGCGGCGTCGCTCTACCTGGTCAGCACCCAAGCGCTTGAAGAAGTGTTGTCCCATCCGTCGATCCGCACGGCGCGGGCCAAGGGGCTGGGGCGGCTGCACACGGTAACGGGCCATGCGTTCCGGGCGGCGGCGATCCCGGTACTGTCTTTTGCGGGGCCGTTGGTGGCGGCGACACTTCTGGGTTCGGTCGTCGTCGAAAGCGTGTTCGACATACCAGGACTGGGCCGCGTCTTTCTGGACGCCATGACAGGGCGGGACTACGCCGTGATTGCAGGCACAACGCTGGTGACGTCCGCTACGGTCATCTTGACCAACCTCGTGGCGGATCTGAGCTATCCGCTTCTCGACCCCAGGCAGGGGATGACCAGAGAGACCGGATGACCAGAATTGTGCTGGCGGTCGCGGTTCTGGTCGTGATCGCCATTTTGCCCGCGCTTTTGGGCGGTGACCCGACAAGTCAGAACCTTTCGGCAGCACGCGCGCCCGCATCTTGGACCGCCAAGCCAACCGCACAACAGGCGGAGATTTTGATCGCCGAGGCCGTGATTGCAGTCGGCGGAACGCCACGGGCGATCAGTATCGACGGACAAGACTTCGCCGTGGTGTTGCGTGATGCGCTTTCAGATGATCCAGCCCTGACTGAGTTTCTCGACCGGCGTGATCCGCGCCTCACATGGTGGCGCCTAGATGCAGACGGCGGGCTGGCGGGGCGGATTGAACCGATGCGCCACCTTTTGGGAACCGATGGGCTGGGTCGCGATCAGTTGACCCGTCTGCTGCACGGGCTGCGAATGACGGCCAGCTTCGCCGGAATGGTGACACTTCTCGTGATCACTGCCGGGGCCATACTGGGCCTTCTGGCGGCATTGTCACCCCGCTGGCTGGATGAGGTCGTCATGCGTAGTCTTGAGGCAGTCTACGCCTTTCCCGTCTTTCTGATTGTCGTCTTGGGCACGCTCTATCTGGGGGTCTCTGTCGCGGCGCTGGCGCTGCTTATCGCCCTGATCGAGCTGCCTGATGCCACCCGGTTTACCCGCGGCGCCGCACTTCGTGTGCGCGTCGAAGAATATGTTCGTGCTGCACGGGCCTTGGGCTTGTCGACGACGCAGCTGGCCTGGCGCCATCTTTTCCCCGCCATCCTATCGCTGCTGCCACCCTACGGCGCCATCGTCTTCGCGCGCGCCGTCGCCATTGAAAGCGCCCTGTCGTTCCTCGCCCTTGGCTTTCAAGAGCCCCAGATCACGCTGGGCCTTTTTCTGGCCGAGGCCTCCGCCCAGATGGAGGCGCGTCCCCTGCCGCTGCTTGTCGCGACGGGCTTTCTGGTCCTCTTGGTTTTGATTGTTTTGATCCTTGGGCAAACCGGCCGCCAAGGCAGGCCTGAAAGAATGCTTTGACCCAAAAAGATATTGCGGCGGCGGCATAGCGTCGGTCGCCGTGTCACGAACTGGCCGATCCGTATCGTCGCCCGCCGAAGCCCGTGAACGATGGGTCGGATCCTGAAACCTTCAGGTCGGATCATCGAATGAAGCCCCATTCCCGTGGGCTACCTTTCCAATCGTGAAAGACGCCCGCCCTTTGGAAAGCACTGCATTTTCAGGGCGACCGAGACCGGCACTCCACCAATCAGGAGCGATGATTATGAACTGGACCTCTGCAACTGCCCTCGCGGGACTTCTGCTGCCACTTACGACACCAGCAACATCTCAGACCCTGGCAGGCTACGTAACGCAGGCCGGCCCCGGCGGAACGATGACGATGACAATGCCCGGATCGGCCAGCAACCCAGACCGGGCCGTCACTGAAGAGTTGACGTTCGAGCCCTGGGATGTGCTGGGCGCGCTGGCGCGAGATGACGTTGTTCTTCTGATGCGCCATGGCCCAACTGACTGGTCCAAGCGCGACATGGTCGACGTGGCACCGACCGATTGCGAAAATCAACGGATTATGACGGAGCTTGGAAAGCGTCAGATGTATGAGCTTGGCGCGCTCATGGTCGCCAACGATCTGCGGCCCGGCCGTATCGTGGTCAGCGAATGGTGCCGCAATCAACAGACCTTGGACGCTATGCAATCGGGCATGGTCGACGCCGATCCTGCCGCGTTGGATGGCGTAGAAATCGACACGATGGGCGATCTGAACCTTCTTTTGTCACTTCAAGGCGCGCCAGACGTCGCGGCCATGCGCGACTTCATAAGCGACTGGAATGGCGGGGAAGGCGACGGGCCACTTCTGATCATCTCACATTTCACCAACATTCAGGAACTCACGGAACGAACCGTCTATGAGGGTGAGTTGCTGTTGCTGGACCCAAATCAGGGCAACCAGGTACTTGGCGAACTGAAGCTGGGATCGGCCGGGCCGGATGTGGGGCATTTCGAATGAAACCGCATGTCGAAAAGCCGGCCTTGTTGGCCTGTCTCCTCACGTCTCTGCTCGTGGGTCCGGCGCAGGCACAAGATGTGGCCAAGCCAAACTGGACAGGCGAGATCGCCCCGGTTTCAGGTTTCACAGGCCAGATGTCGATGACCATGGAAACAGATGTTCCCAAGGATATGGCCGTCGAGGAAGTCGTCCGTTTCGAACCTTGGCAAATGCTCGATGATCTGTTCCGCGACGATATCGTCTTCCTGATGCGCGGCGGCCCGACCGACTGGACCACCGCAGATGCAGATGGCACAGGCGCACAGGACTGCGAAAACCAGCGTTTGCTGTCCGAAACTGGCCAGGATCGGATGCGCCAACTCGGCGCGCTGATGGTCGTGCACGGACTGCGACCGGGGAAGGTGAAGGTATCGCAATGGTGCCGGGCGCAGGAAACCTATCTGAGCCTTGAGACGGGAATGCTGCACGCGGACATCAACGCATTGGACGGCATGACCAGCGCCCTGATGCCGTCACTCAACCCTATGGGCATGGTCCATGGCGCATCGGATGTGGACGTTCTGCGGCGGGCAATCTCAGATTGGGATGGCGGGGATGGTAAGGGCCCGCTTCTGCTGATCACACATTTCAACAACATCGCGGCTCTGACGGAATTCAATGTGTATGAAGGCGAGATGCTGATCCTTGATCCCACCCGTGGGGGGCGGGTGCTTGGTTACCTCCGCCTGGGAAGTTCTGTACCCGATAGCGTTCGTTTCCCAAAGGACGTCGTCGCCTTCGCGCAACGCCAGGCAGCAAAAGCTGATTTCGGCAATTAGACCCATCGTAGCAAGACCGACACGAACCTGCCGAACGTCAGTCGCTGTCATATGCTTATCCATCGTCTGACCTGAACCAAATCTTACGGCAATCGCCGTGGCCAAACCGGAAGAAGGATATCGTATGACCAGTCTATCGATGATCATCGTGGGCATGGGTCCCGGAAATGGCCGTGCCATAGCCCGGCGGTTCGGTCGGGAAGGATATGCTTTAGGCCTGATTGCGCGCTGTGAGGACCGATTGCGGCGGCAGGCGTCGGACTTAGCTGATCACGGGTGCGACGTGACATACCGCGTCGCCGATAGCGCTGATTTGGAAGCGCTGACAGCCGCAATTCATGATCTTCAGAACAGCCTTGGGCCTGTCGATGTCGTTGTCTTTAACGCTTATGCAGCAACTGCCGACCAACCGTCGGAGCTTGCGGCCAGCCAACTTGCGGCAGACCTAGCGATCAATGCCGTAGCACCACTTGCCGCGGCGCAAGCCGTCTTACCGGGTATGCGGACACGGGGCACGGGGGCGATCCTGTTGACGGGCGGAGGATTGGCCTTGCAGCCAACAAAGGACGCCGCGTCCCTGAGCATTGGCAAGGCAGCCATTCGGACGCTGGCATTCGTGCTCAACGAGGAATTACGCGACTTCGGAATTCGCGCAGGCACCGTGACCATCGCGGGCTATGTCGGCCAGGACATCGCGACGGCCGCGGTTGCAGAGGCGTTTTGGACGATGGCTCAGGACCGCTGCGGCGCGATGGAGGCCGAGGTCATCCTGGCACCCTAATGCGCGGCGATGCGTCGCGTTATCGGCACATCCCGCTTTGCGGGTTCGGACGGATTGAACGGTGTGCGTAGCCCGATCGCTAAAAGCGCGTTGGTGATCGCTTCCCCGTGGGCGGGGTCGGCAGGCTTGCCGGAAGAACCACCAACTCTGACAATCTTTGTAAACCAATTAAATAGAACGCTTTCGCCCTTGCAGCGGCCAGTTTGTCGAAATCTGTAAATGTCCGGTCGGATCCTCGAATTATTCGTCTTCGCAGGCGCCTACATCCACTCTTGTCATGCTGAGGCAACCACACACCACCTCCGGGCATAAAAGCACCATATCGCAGCGGTTCTCACCGTGGACGACTTGGGTGCCGCTGCTAAGGCCTTCCCCCGCATCGCACAACCCGGCCTCATGCCGGTGACCGCGGGGACCAGAGATACGTGCCGGGCCTCTGCCGGAACGGGGCCAGGACGGACGCGAAAAGCGGAGTGTTTGGAAGATGCTGATTTGCCGTCTGGTCGTTCGCACCTCGCACGAATGGACCAGCGGCACGGAGAGCGGGTTGCCCCACCGCTTTCCCCAGGCGGCGGGCGATGGACCTTGTCTCTCCCCATCGGGCCTTTTTGCTCGCCGCCCTTGAAACAATCGAAACGGTTGCCGCGTTAGCCATCTTTGCCGCGCTCAGCACCCAGCCCCGCAATTGCAGATCGAAGGAGAACTGAGACGATGGATCCGACCAAGACAACATCGAAGAACGGCCCAAGCCGCCGGACCATTCTCAAGGGCGGGGGTGCTGCGATGGGCACGCTGGGCGCGACTTTTGTGAATGCCCAAGACGCGGCAGCCCAAAGCAGCCCATCCGGCGAAACCGTGCCAACCGTCCGCTTCACGCTTAACGGCGTCGAGCGGGCCGTGACGCATGAGGCGCGGGTGACCTTACTCGATCTGTTGCGCGAACAGCTTCACGTCACCGGGACTAAGAAGGGCTGTGCCGAAGGCGCATGTGGCGCCTGCACGGTGCTGCTGGATGGTGAACGGGTGAATGCCTGCATGGTGCTGGCCGCAGCCTGTGACGGGCGAACGATAACCACTGTAGAAGGGTTGGCGGCGCCCGACGGCACGCTACACGCTGTGCAGCAGGCCTTCATCGACCAAGATGCCCTGCAATGTGGATATTGCACCCCGGGTCAGGTCATTTCGGCCGTCGCCTGCATCCGCGAAGGTCATGCTGGATCGGAGGCAGAGATCGCCGAATGGATGTCGGGCAATATCTGCCGATGTGCCGCCTATCCGCAAATTGTCGCCGCCGTTCAGCAGGCCGCTGAGACGCTGGGAACACCGCAGAACGGGTCGTCGGGCGCGGTGCAAGCCATGACGGCCCCTGCGGCCAGGACCTGAGCGGAGGAAATCATGGAAAACTTCAGATACCAGAGTGCGGCGACCCTGGACGCCGCTTTGGCCGCGGCGGCCAATGGTGCCACGGTGGCCGCGGGGACCAGCGAACTCATCAACTGGATGCGTCTTGGGATTACGGCGCCGAACGGGCTTGTCGATATCTCACGGATAGACGCCTTGCGCGGGGTCAGGCAGGACGGCGACAGCCTTGTTATCGGCGCCCTGACCACCCTGAACGAGGTTGGTCTTTCGGAGGCGGTGCGGGATGGCGCGCCCGTTTTGGCCGAGGCGGCGCTAAAGGCAGCGTCCGCTCAATTGCGCAACCGCGCAACCCTTGGCGGCAACGTTTTGCAACGTACACGCTGCCCCTATTTTCGTGCCGAGGCCGTGACCGACGCGCGGATGCCCTGGCCCTGCAACAAGCGCGTCGCCGGATCGGGCTGCGCTGCACGGGACATGCCGTATTCGCGCGCTGCGATCTTCGGTTGGACGGACGCTTGCGTGGCGACCCAGCCATCGGACCCGGTCGTGGCGCTGGCCGCTCTGGATGCTGTCGCCGACATAGACGGGCCAGACGGTCCGCGACAGATCGCTATGACGGACTTCCATCTTGCGCAGGAGGACGGCGGGGCAGAGCGAGAAACCCGATTGAGCCCTGGTGAGTTGATCCTGCGATACCGCGTGCCGGTGGACGCGGCCGCACGCGGGTCCGTCTATTTGAAGGTGCGAGAGCGCGAAAGCTACGAATACGCGATGGTGTCGGCGGCTGTCTGTCTTGACCACGCGGATGGCGTCATTCGGAGCGCGAGGGTGGCCTTGGGGTCCGTGGCGCAAAAGCCATGGCGGCTCTTACAGGCGGAGGGTGCGTTGGCTGGCACGCCGTTGGACGAGGCAGCCGTACAGGCCGTTATGAATGGGGCAATGGAAGCCGCGCGGCCCTTGCCTGGACAAGACTGGAAGCCGCGGCTGGCGGCGAACGCGGCGGCTCGGGCTGTCTTAATGGCAGGAGGAATGGTTTGATGGTGGTCGACGCGAAAGTTGAAAACGTGCACCGCGTGGATGTCGGTGTCGGGCGGTTAATCGTGGACGGAACTGGCGCGGCGGTCGAACTTCCGACCCGTGGCATCGGCTCGACCGAGCGGCGGCATGACGGGGACGAGAAGGTCACTGGTGCGGCAATTTACGCTGCTGAGGCCCCGCCCGTAGGCACGCTTCACGGCGTGCTGGTTGGCGCGCCGGTGGCGCGGGGGCAGGTCAGGTCGATCGACGCCCGCCCGGCACTGGCCCAGCCTGGTGTCGTGCAAGTCATCTTGCCCGAGGACATGCCGGAACTTGGAGACGTCTTTGTCCCGCCTTTCGCCATGTCTTTCATCCCCATGACCGACGAAACCGTTCGTTATGAAGGCCAACCGCTAGCTATCGTCTTAGCCGAAACCTTGGAGCAGGCGGAACACGGGGCGGCACTCGTTGCCGTCGACATTGCCACCGAAGAGCCTGTCACTTTCGAGACCGGCGAGGTTTCCACGCCCGTGTCCGAGGGCAACGGCTATGCATTTTCGGCACTCGACACCGATCACGGCGATGCCGAGGCAGCTTTGGCCGATGCTGCCGCCGTCGTCGAAGCGGACTATGTCGCGCCGAGCCGGCATCACAACATGATGGAGCCCTCCGCAACCCTGGCCGAATGGCGTAACGGCGAACTGCATATGCACGATTCGACGCAATGGACCTATGGCATCCGTTACGCCCTTTCGGGGCTGCTGCGTATGGACCCCGGTGCGATCCACGTGCGCTGCCCCTATACAGGCGGCGGCTTCGGGGCGAAGGGCTATGTCTGGCCGCACCAACTGCTTGCCCCCATTGCCGCGCGCATCGCGGGTCGACCGGTGAAGATCGCGATTGGTCGGGACGGTTGCTACACGGGGACTGGCTACCAGCCCGTCGTCCGGTCTCGGATACGGCTGGGCGCGGGGACGGATGGGCGGCTAACCGCAATCGTGCATGAGACTGAAAATGTCACGTCGCGCTTTGACGACTACGTCGAATTCGGGTCGGCCGGGACACGGTCACTTTACGCCTGCCCGAATGTCCGAACATCGACCCGCATCGTCTCTGCCGATGTGAACACACCGACGGCCATGCGTGCGCCGCATGAGGGGCCCGGCATGTTCGCGCTGGAATCTGCCATAGACGAGCTGTCCTACGACATTGGCATGGATCCCCTTGAGCTGCGCCTTGCAAACCATGCCGAAAGCGATCCTCACACCGGCAAGCCGTTCTCCTCGAACCGGTTGCGAGATGCCTATGCGGAAGGTGCGCGGCGTTTCGGCTGGGACGCCCGACCACCGGGGACGCGGGCCCGGATCGAAGGGCACAAGTTGATTGGATCGGGCATGGCCGCTGCCATCATGTCCACCTTCCGCTTTTCTTCTTCTGCGCGGGTCTGCTTGGCCAGCGACGGTACTCTGCGAGTCGAGGCCGGCACGCAAGAAATCGGGACGGGCACGCGCACGATTTTCCCACAGATCGCCGCGGAGCGTCTGGGCATTTCGGCGGAAGGAATCGACATGCGACTTGGATCCACCGAACTTCCCGAGACGGGTGGGACCTTCGGATCGTCGTCCACAATCTCCGTGGGATCCGCCGTTGCCCATGCCGCCGACGACCTGCACCAACGTCTTGCCACTCTGGCAGGCGGTGAGGTGCCGCCGCGGGATCAATGGGCCGATCTTTTGTCACGGAACGGGATCGCCGAGCTGATCGGCGAGGGCGGCTTCACGCTGCCTGGTGAAGCCGCCTTCGACGCCCATGGCGGCGCTGGTGCACATTTCATGGCCACTTGGGGCGCGGTCTTCGTGGAGGTCGAAGTAGATGAGGGGCTGGGCCTGGCGCGCTTGCGCCGCTGCGTAGCCTGCTACTCAGCCGGCCGCATCTTGAACCCGGTAACGGCGCGCAGCCAGATGATCGGCGGCATCATCTGGGGCGTCGGGAGGGCGCTGCTAGAGGAAAGTGCGATGGACCCGCGCTATGGTCGCTACGTGTCCAAGAACCTCTCAGGCGTGCATCTGCCTATAAACGCCGATATACCGCAGGACATCGACGTCGCCTTCATTGATGAACACGACCCCCATGCCTCGGCCATCGGTGTGCGCGGCATAGGCGAATTAGGCGAGGTCGGCGTAGCCGCCGCCATCGCCAACGCCGTTTACCACGCCACAGGACGTCGCGTGCGGGATCTGCCGATCAAGTTCGAGCACCTAATCGGTTAGGATATTAAGAATCGAGACTTGTCGGTGGTCTTGAAAGCCACCGGCAGGTCGCAAGTGCACGCCAAGGCAAGCTGGATAGATGTCATATTGAGAATGTCGTGTTCTCAAAAACCTAACCCAGCACAGACCTATTCAACGTAACCGCCCGGTTGGGGCCGCCTACTTGAGTTCGGCCTGATCTCGTAGGAGACGCGCGTAAGGACGTCCTTTGCGAGCGGGGGCGAGATGCGGGGCAAGGTTCTGGATGGGGTCGAACGTCTCCGGCGGTGGTCGGACGAGGAGAAGCTCCGGATCCTGATGGAGGTTGGGCTCCGTGGCGCGGCGACATTCGGTGGCGCGGTCGCAGCTCTATACGTGGCGGCGGGAGCTGAAGCGGCATGGGGCGCTTCGGCCGCCGGAGGCGGTAGCTGGACGGCCCGTCTTCGTGCCTGTCGCGCCGCCGCTTCTGCTTGCGGCGGCGGTCGAGCCGATCTCGTCTGAAGAGGTTTCCCCGGCAGCCCCCGCGGCTGCGAGTTGTGAGGACGCCGAGCTGTCCAACCCGACCATCGAGGTCGTGTTGCCGAACGGTCGACGGCCCTGTGTGCCGCCTGGTATCGACGACGCGGCGCTGGCGCGGCTGATCCGGGTGGTGGAGGGGGCGTGATCGGGCCAGGCACGGGCGTCCGGGTCTACCTGGCCTGCGGGACGACGGACATGCGCGGGGGGCTCGCCGGGCTGTCGATGCTGGCGCAGGACGTTCTGCGTCAGGACCCGACGGGCGGCGCGGTCTTCGCGTTCCGAGGCAAGCGGGGCGACAGGCTCAAGCTGCTCTACTGGGATGGCCAGGGCTTCTGCCTCTACTACAAGGTGCTCCAGAAGGGCAGCATTCCTGAAGGTTTTTCGATGCGGGCCGGGGTGCAACATTTCCTTTCCGCGGGGCATGCGGCCCGCGTTGACAAACCTCGGAAGGAAGAAGCCGCGGTGTCTGGGTTTAAGCTATGGGGAAAGAGCGTCAGCGGGTGAGACTGTCATTGCAGCGGGCGCGGTGTTGACCGTGTTGGGTGCGCTTACCGCAGTCGCTTTTCGCCACCTTGGTCGCGGGTATTCCGTAGATTGGACGCTGAGAACGCAACGCTGATTGTCAATTTGAATGAAGGTCGCAAACGATCTTGGCCGATCAGCCAATGAAGACCGGAGCATATCAAAGTTTGGGGTCAAGGATCTGATCATGCTGCCCGCTCCCGTGGTGGCGCGCGTGGCATTGGTATTTGACCGCGCCGGAAGATCTCGATGATGCGCATAGGACCGCCGCAGCAGGGACACGGCTCGCGCAGGGTGAGAGAGGTCGTCTCAGGTTCTATCTCTTGTTCGCTCGTTCCTTTGTCGCTTTGAACCGCAAGCAAGGCCCGGACCTTCCTGATGTTCGTTTTGCGCGCTGAACTGGCCAGCAGACCGTAGTGGCGGATGCGGTGGAACCCGTTGGGCAGGACGTGGATGAAGAAGCGGCGGATGAACTCAGGTGTGTCCAGGCGCATGACCTTTTGGCGGTCACCGCGTTTGATCCGGTAGTCCTTCCAGCGGAAAGCCACGGTATTGGCATCGGCACTGACCAGTCGGTGGTTCGAGATCGCGACCCGGTGGGTGTAGCGGCTCAGGTAGGTCAGTACCGCCTCGGGCCCACCGAACGGAGGCTTGGCATAGACCACCCACTCAGTTTTGCGGAACGGGGCCAGCCACTTCGCGAAGGCATCCGCTTGCGCCAGGTAGGCGAGCTCGCCAAAGAAAGTGAGCCGGCCAGCGCGGTGCAACTCGAGAAAGCCATCTATAGCGGTTCTCGAAAAACCTGAGACATCAGCTTTTCGAGAAACGGTGCAACATCAATGCAATGGCAGGACGTTTTTCGGAAATACTGATCCAGGTTTTCCGAAAACCGCTTTAGGAAAAGGCGGCGGAACAGCCGCGCCAAAACACGCACATGCAGGAAGAACCCTTGCTTGCAGGCCACCCATCTGGTGCCGTCCAGTGACAAGCCGCCGCCCGGGACAATCATGTGGATGTGCGGATGGTGCGTCAGCGCCGAACCCCAGGTATGCAGCACGCTGGTCATGCCAACCTTCGCGCTGAGGCGCTTGGGATCGGCCGCGATAGTCATCACGGTTTGCGCTGAAGCGCGGAACAGCAAACCGTAGACCGCTTTCTGGGTCCAATAGGCGATGCGGGCGATCTCTGCGGGCATCGTGAAGACCACATGGAAATACTCGACCGGCAGCAAATCTTCGGCGCGTGTCGCCATCCAATCGCGTGCCGCTGGTCCCTGGCACTTGGGACAGTGCCGGTTCTTGCAAGAGTTATAGGCGATGTGGTGGTGGCCGCATTTGGTGCAGCCCGCCACATGCCCGCCAAGAGCTTTGGTTCGGCAGGCTTCAATCGCCGACATCACCTTGAGTTGGCCGAGACTGACATGCCCGGCATTGGCGCGCCGGTACGCGGGGCCATAGTTCCGAAAGATGTCTGCAATCTCCAGCCGTGGGCGAGGCAACCGCCCGGGCCGTTACTCCAGCCCCCGTCTGACGGTATGATCCTGCAGCTTCTCCAACATCTCGTACGGGCTGACGGTGCCGCGGATGGTCTTGGTCGCAACATACGTATAGCGGGCCGTCGTGCTGAGCTTGGAATGACCCAGAAGCGCCTGGATCACCCGGACATCCGTTCCGGCCTCGAGCAGATGCGTTGTAAAGCTGTGTCGCAACGTGTGCAGCGTGGCCGGTTTGTTGATACCGGCCATATGTTTGGCCGAGGTGAATGCGCGGTTCAACTGACGCGGTGACAAAGCCATGATCTTCGGTTTGCCCCCTCTCGGCAGCATCCTTTGGATGCGCCTGCCGGGCAATGGGAAACAGCCACCCTTCAGGCCGCGCTTCCCGCCAGTAGTCACGCAGTAGATCAAGCAAGGCTGGTGACAGCATCGCTTTGCAGTCTTTGTCGTTCTTGCCCTCGTCGACATGGATGAGCATCCGGTCGCTGTCGATATCTGAGACCTTGAGATTGCAAACCTCGGATGCCCTCAGCCCCGCGCCATAACTGATCCCCAAGGCAGCGCGATACTTGAGCCCTGGCCCTGGAACCGCC
Source organism: uncultured Jannaschia sp. (assembly GCA_947494145.1). Taxonomy (GTDB): domain Bacteria; phylum Pseudomonadota; class Alphaproteobacteria; order Rhodobacterales; family Rhodobacteraceae; genus Jannaschia. The sequence goes on from CANLTZ010000019.1 coordinate 84,188, forward strand.
GCCAACAGATCGCCCACTTCTTCGACACTCAAAACGACGGGTCGCTTCTTCGCCTTGCGCCGGAACTGCATGTACCGCTTCATCTCTTCACGCCCGCAGGTCATGCCGAAGAAGAACCGCAGCGACACGATCCGCGCTTTGAACACGCCGGTCGAGACCCCGCTATCGGTCATGTGAAGCTGATACGCGCGGAGCTCCTCTGGCGTTGCGGTATCGGGCGACCGTCCAATGAATTCGGCAAAATACCTGACCGCCCTGATATAGGCCTGCTGGGTCTTCGGGGACATCCCGCGAATGCGCATATCTTCAATCATCCGCTCACGCAGCGGGTTCATCTTCTCCTCTGTCATGGGAACCTCCTGTCATCAGATTGAGAAACCCCCAATCGTCAGACAGGTCAGCCAGATCACAAAATGGATGGATCAACGCTCAACACTCGCAACAAGCACCATTGCCGCGCGAGCGGCTTCGTCCTTCCCTGGCCGGTGGCGGAGACGGGCGCCGTTCGTCTGACGAGCGCGCAGCTCGCGATGCTCTGGGAAAGCATCGACTGGAGAAGGCCCAGTTGGGGTGCGCCGCCTGCGCGGGTTGGGTAAGGGCGAGCGCCTTTCTTGTCTGCAAAGCCCTTGTTTCTTTGGCTCTTCTTCCGCCGGTCTGCTATGCTTGGCCGTGTCCAATGACCTTCCCTCCGACCCCGGCGAGCTGCGCGCGACGATCGCGCTGCTGCAGGCCGAGAACGCCAGGCTGTCGGCCACGCTGCGCGTCCATGACCTGCTGATCGAGACGCTTCGGGCGCGGATCGCCAAGCTTCAGCGGCTGAACCGCGCCGGGTTTGCCGGAGGCTCCAACTCCTGAGTAGGATGGAGCATCATGAGCAAGACGACGAACAA
>CANLTZ010000020.1 GCA_947494145.1 uncultured Jannaschia sp.
CTACGCAGCTCTGGATAGATCAGACATAGCCGCGTAACTAAGATCAATCAGCCTCCGGCAAACCCGGCGCGGTTCAGTAAAGCGAAGGTATCCATGGTAATACGAATCTCCCGCTCTCACTTACTTAAAACACTATTTTTCCAAGAAAATCAAATGTCGTGGGCGTTTTGGGTCATCGCAGGAAAAGCTAAGTAGATATATTCCTTGGCATTCGTAATGATGGGGTCGGGGGTTCGAGTCCCTTCAGCGGCACCACTTGGCCCGACCGGGCCTGGAAAAGCGGCAGTCCCTCGGGGCTGCCGTTTCCCGTTTCAGCTTTGGGTCAAAGGTCACCGGCGATCTGTTCGGCCAGTTGAACCCAAGCCACTTCATGGGCCGCGATAATGGCGGGATAGCTGCCGATATCGGTCACAGGGGCGCTGAGCGCGAAGGTTTCCACTCGGCCCCGGCCCACTTCGGAAGACAGCGCATAGGTGCCCGTGAAGCTGAGCGTGTTGTTGGGGCGCACGATCATCTCATCCACGAAGACCGAAAGTTCCACATCAGGAAAGCCGGATAGCGGCCAGGGTTCAGCGGCCACGCTGGCATCGGTGATGATGTTGAGTTGCCGCGTCAGTGAGCCCTGAAGCGCGCGGTCGGGCAGGTCGGCCCAAAGGCGGTCGGTATCGGTCACCAGGCTCCCATCGGGTTGTTGGATTGGGATTTCCTGATTGATGGCGTATTCCGGCATGGACACTTCGTTCACCTGCACGGTGGCAGGCCGCACGTTGAGGCGCAGTTCGGACGTGGCGGGCGGGGGCGAAAAATACTGCGTTCCACCGCAACCCGCCAAAAGGGCCGCGCTGAGAGCAAGGGGGAGTGTCGTTCGTTTCATCATTTAGCGTCCCAGCAGGAGGGAGTTCGGGTTCCGCTCGATCGTGCGAGAAAGGGAGCTGACATCTTCCGCCGCGCGCGCAACTGCGCGCAGGGCCGTATAGAGTTCGGTGTTGACGCGGCTACCGTCGCCATAGGTCTGCAAGACCGCGCTCGCATCACGGGTGACGGCCTGCAGGCGCGCAAGAAGGGCAGGCAGGTCGGCCGCACCGGCCTGGATGCTTTCGGCGGCCCCCGCGGCGGAGCGGAGCGTGACATTCAGATTGTCGAGTGTGCCGCCGGTGCGAATGGTTTCGATGGTCAGGCGTAGCTCTTCCAGCGTGTCGGCCAGCACGACGGGCACGTCGTCGGCTTCGTCGGAAGAAAGGAAGGCATCGGCGGTCTGCATCAATTGCGTGGTGGAGTTCACCAACTCGTCAAGCGCCAGCGCGTTGGCCTTGTCAGTCAGATCGTTGAGCCCCGCGCCAAGAGTTTCCGCGCTGGCCAGCACACGTTCTGCGGATGCAGTGATCTCGGGTAGGTTCTGAACGCCCTCGGCCACGGAATCGGCGGCTTGGGCGGCGGCGTCCAGGGCGTCGGTCAGGCGCTGCACGGCCTCCCGCTCGGCCAATTCGCGGGTGATGGCGCCGATATCCGCGGTGACGCTGGCGAGCTCGATCAGAATGGTTTCGATCTCAGGTGAGTTGACCAAGGCGCGACCGTCATCGAGAAGCCCGCGCGCCGCCCCCGGCAACGCCTGGGTATCTGCGGAGGCCACAAGCGCTTCGGCTGAGGCGGCGATGCTGTCGATGGTGCCGCGCAGCGTGTCGAGGTCCGCAGTGCCGGCAGCCACATCGGCGGCGACGCGGTCAAGCCGGTCCAGCGCCGAGGTGATGGTTGCGGCCAGGGCGCTGCCATCGAAGGGCGCGACAAGCGAGCGGATATCGGCGACGGCGGCGGCGGTATCGGCCAGGATTGTGTCCAGTTCGGGCGCGTCCAGCAGGTCACGGGCGCCGGTCAACGCCTCGCGCGTGACGCCCGGCAGGGCCTGGGTGTCTTCGTCGTTCAGAAGGGCGCTCGCCCCGGCCAAGGTGTCCTGGGCCTGGGCGGTCAATGCCGCGAAGTCTTCGGTGCCCTCGGCGACATTGGCGGCTGCCGCGCCCGTTGCTTCCAACGTGTCGGCCAGCAGGGTGGCCACCTGGCGTTCTTCAATGTCGGCGGTAATGGCGCGCAGGTCTTGCGCGGTCTCGGACATGGCCAGCAGGACCGACGCGACTTCGGGCGAAGAGATGATGTTGCGTCCGTCGCGCACAAGGTCGCGGCTGTCTTCCAGCAGGGCCAGCGTTTCCGCCGGAAGGGCGCGCGTGGCATCATCGGCGGCAATGCGGTTGATGTTGTCGAGAAGGTTCGTGGCCGAGGCCAGTAATTCTTCGATGGGAAGATCGTTGATCCGATCCAGCACGCCCTCGGCGCTGGCGGTCAGGCCGCTGATTTCGCTTTCGGCGCTTGGCAGCAGTGGGTTTTCCGCAACGCCGATTTCCAGATCACCCGGCGGCGCGTCGGGGATGGTCGCCAATTCAACGCCTAAATCGCTGCCGAAAAGCGACAGAGAGGTCAGGCGCGCCCGCAACCCTTCATCCACAAGGTCATCGACAAAATCGATGCCGTCCAGATCGTTGACCATGTTGTCGAGACCCATCCGCGCGGGCTGCACGGACAGAACGGTCAAGAGTTGCACCTGTTCTGTGGGATCATCCGGGCGGATGAAACCTGTCAGGTCCGTCACAACGCCTACGCGAACGCCCTGATAGAGGACGGGCGAGCCCTCACTGAGGCCAGAGGCGGCGGACGGGAACAGCGCCGAAAGCCGGATGGATCGGCCCGAGGGTGTTTCGTAGGTGGAGGCGAGTGCGGCGGCCTCGTCCTCAAAAATACTGAAGATCTGCCCTGCTCGGATAGGCTCACCGCCGGATATAAGCGTATCGAAGGTGACGCCGCCTTCCAGGATCGATGCAATGGAACCGATGCGCAGATCGACCCCGCCCGCCCCCAGCGTGGCCGAGATGCCGGACGAATCCCAAAACCGCGTGGCCGTAGATAACCGCCTGTCATATGGCGCCCGGATGAACGCATCGACCCGCACTTCGGTGCCGTCCGGCGACAAGCGCGGGTCCGCGACCTCTCCCACTTCGATGCCGCGATAAAGGATAGGCGCCCCTGGCCCAAGCCGCGCCGAGTCGCGGGCACGCAGTACGATAGGGGTGCCTTCGACGCCCGGGGGGACGATGGGCGCGCGCTCATCCCCCAGAAAGGCCACGCGCGGCTCGTCGATAGTGTTATCCCAAGTGCCTTCGATATAGGTGCCCGACAAGATGGTGTTGAGTCCTTCGACGCCGCGGGCAGTCACCTCCGGCTGTACGATCCAGAAGCTCGCATCTTCATCCAAGTAGGGCGCAATGGCGTTGTTCACGCGGATATAGACGTTGACGAATTGCAGGTCTGCGGTGAAGCCGATGTCTTCCACAACGCCCACCGTGACCTCTCGGTAGCGCAGTGTGGTCGTGCCGGCCTCGACGCCGGACGCGTCGGGAAAGGTGACCGCGATCAGGACGCCGCGCGATTGCCAAGACTGCCAGGCGATGGCCAACGCAACCAAGACCGCCATGATCGGCACAAGCCAGACGGCCGACACAACCCGGCGCATCTGGCGCGTGGGCTCGGCCACGGGGCTGGCTGGGCGGTCTGGATCGTCGGTCATTCAGCGCCTTCTTTGGTCACGGTCTCGATCTCATCCCAGATGCGGCGGCTGTCGAAGCTCATGGCCGACAGCATGGTGAACACGACGCTCAGGGCGAAGCAGACCGCGGCGATACCGGGATTGATACTGGCCAGAAGCTCAAATTGCACGAGCGCGACAAGAATGGCCACAACGAATACGTCGATCATCGACCAGCGCCCGATCCATTCCACTACCTCGTAAAGATGCAGCAGGTGTCCGGGCTTGTGACCATGGGGTTTGCGCACAATCATAGCCAGGTAGCCAATGGCGATGAACTTGCCCACGGGGATCATGACGCTGGCGAAGAACACGATGGCGGCGACCCCCCACGCGCCATAATGGGTCAACTCCACCACGCCGCCGACAATCGTGTCTTCCTGTGACCTTCCCACCGTGCGGGTGATCAGCATCGGATAGACGTTGGCTGGAATGTAGAACATCACGCCCACAAGCCACCACGCCCAGACCTTCTGCAACGACGTCTCATCGCGGCTTTCCAGCCGCCCGCCGCAACGCGGGCATAGCTCTGTCCCAAGCGGAGAGACGCGGGTACATTGACGGCACCCGACAAGACCGGCGGTGCGCGCAGTCAGCGCCGCGCGGCGGTGTCCAGAGCCGTCCATATCGAATGCTTGCTCATCTGCGTGTCCTTGATGGCCGTTATGACCACGATCGAGGCGAAGGACCAGAAGGCGGGCCCCATATTCAGCGTTGCGAGATCGGCAAGTTTCACAAGTGCAACGGCGACGCCCACCATGAAAATTTCCGCCATCGCCCATGGCTTGAGCGTTTCCGCCAGCCGCAGGGCCAGTGCTGCGCCGGGCAGTGGCTTGCGTTCAACCGAAAGGGGACCAAGCGCCCAGATCAGCGCCATTAACCTGGCAATGGGTAGGACAATGACGAAGGCGGCCACCGCGATGGACAATGGCGCCATGGCCCCTTGGGAAAAGCTCATGGCCGTCTCGAAGACGGAGGCGCGGCTTGTGAAGACGCCGTTCCGAAGCTCCAGGAACGGGTAGAAGATGACGATTATCATCAGCACGAGTGCGGTCACCGCGAGAACGACGATGCGTAAGATCGCCTCTGGTTGCCCTACCGCGATGACCGTGTTGCAGCGCACGCAGCGATACCGGATGCCATCGGGCACGGTGGCGATCTCGTGCAGCGTGTCGCAAACGGGGCAGCAGACAAGGTCGTCGGACGGCGTCACGGCTCAGTAATCTCTCTCAAAAAACAGCCCGAGCGAGGTTTGGTCGCCCGATGGGCTGGTTGCGCCGCGCACGGTCAGATTGGACGTCACGTCCAGGTTGAGCGATATCGTTGCGTCGCCATCTTGGTTCACCTCCACATCCGTATAGACGTTGTCGGAGATGTATTTGCCTGCGCTAACCGCCACCCCGCCATCGGCATCAGTGGTGATGTCGAGATCATCCAGCCCCGCAGTGCCGCGGATATTGTCGATCAGCCCGCCGCTGCCGCGTCCTGCCAGCGTCGCGATGGAATTGGCCAGTTGCACCGCTTGCAGAGGTGAAAGCTGATCAAGGCCGCGCCCGAAGAATATCTGCGACACGACCTCTTCTTCGGCGACTTCGGGTGTGCTTTCGAAAGAAACCTCGACGGCGTCGGCAGGGCCTTCCACGATGATCGACGCCTCAAGAATGTCCGTCTCGGTCACGGCCACGAGGCGTACAAAGGGCAGAAGGCCGCCTTGGAAGGTGACGGTGCCTTCATCGAGGTCGAACCGTCGCTGCAAGATGTCGAGCCTGCCGCGCAGCAACTCGAACCCACCCGACACGATCGGGGCAAGCGTGGTGCCAGCCACGCGGATGGTTCCCCCCAGCTCGGCGTCGAGGCCACGGCCACGCACGAAGATACGGCCGGGCGCTTCCACCGTGATGTCCAGCGTATAGGATGGACCGGCGGTGTTAGAGCCGCTTCCTTCGTCATTGCGATCCAATTGACCGGCCCGTTCCAGCGTGCGGCGCACGGGACGCGGGCTGGACAAATGCTCGATCGGGGGCAGGTTGCCAATGGCCGTGATCCCTGATGACGGCACGATGATCTCGGCGCCGTCGATTTCGATCTCACCGGCAATACGGGCACCGCCTGTCAGCGGCCCGGTAATCGTGATGTCGCCGTCGGTTTCGATTGTATAGAGTGTCGGGTCTTCGATATCGACGTCGAAACCAGCGGTCAGGTCGGCATTGAATGGCGCCGCCAGCCCGACGGAGCCACGCAGGGCCACGCGCCCGCCGGTCTGCAAGCCTCCGGTTATTTCCAGAGTGGCACTTCCGTTTTGGAGCGAGATTTCAGCGTCAATCCCTTCGATACCATTGCGCAAGGTCGGAAGGGAAAGCGCCGCGCCCGAGGCCGAGATCGTGCCGCCCAGGCTTTCGGGGGCCGGCGGTCCGACCACCTGCAGGTCGAAATTGGCGGTGCCCGCGACCCGGCGGGGGGCAATGGCGCTGTTGGCAAGGCCCAAGGGCGCGGCCCCCGTGATCGAAAGGTTTAGGTTGTCCGCCGACAAGACTTGGCCCGTGACACGCGCCTGCGTGCCGCCCGGCCCATCGGCGTCGATGTCGAGCGCCCAGGCACTGCCCTGTTGCCGCGCCGTGCCTTCGACGCGTAACGGGCCAGGCAGTTCGGGGACAAGCGGGGCGATGTTGGGCACGGCCAGTGTGAAGCGGGCTTCGGGCGCCGTCCCGGTCACGCGGCCCGACGCATCGAGCCTGGCGCCAAGCGGGCCGGATGCATCCACGTCGATATTCCAGTCGCCACCCCGCTGGAACAGGCGACCGGATGCATCGAGTGGTCCGCTCAGGCCCGGGGCAAAAGGCGCCACGTTGGCCGCGCGGGCCGAAAAGGTCAGGTCCGCTTCCGGCCCGGTTGCCAGCCCCGACACCGAAGCGCGCAACCCTTGGGCCCCGTCGATATCGCCGGAGACGACCCATTGGCCATCTTGCTGACGTGCCGTGACGTCGTAGTTGAGCGGGCCGTTCAGTTGCGGGGCCAATGCCGCAGCATTCGGGATTTGGCCATTGGCGGCGATGCGCGGGCCATCGGCGCCCAGTTCGATATCGGCGTCGATACTGGCGCGGTACGGGCCTGTTCCATCAAGCGTGATGCGGAACCCGTCTTCGGTCTGCAGTGCCTCCCCGGCGACAGAGAGGCCACCGGGCACGGGGGCAAGCTCACTCAAGTCGGGAATGTCGGCGGCGAACCCAACCCGCAATGGGCTGCGGGTCAGCACCGATTCCGCTGTAACGCGCGCCCCGATCGGGCCACGCGCCACCAGATCGGCGGCCCAATCGTCGCCCATGCGGGCCACAGCGCCGTCCAGGTCAAGCCGCCCAGAGACGGCGTCTGTGAAGGCGCTGATTTCGGGCAAGGTAGCTGCAAATTCGACGCGGGCATCTGTGCCGGTGACAGGGCCGCGCAAGCGTAAGGTGATGTCGGAAGGTGCAGCGACAGCGCTGTCGATGGCCCAGATATCATTCGTTTGTGAGAGCGTCCCGGACAATGCCACCTCTCCGGCCAGTGCGGGGATGTCGGCAATTGCGGGCACGGGGCCCGTGAGGTCCGGCAATCGCGCGTTGAATGTGATATGGGGCGCGGGACCGGTCACCGGGCCGGAGACACTTGCAGACAGATCCCAAGGTCCAGCCGCCTGAGCGTCGAGTGACCAAGTACCGCCATCGGCACGGGCTCGCCCTGTCAGAGCCAAGCGTCCCGGCACGCCCTCCATGAAGGCCGACAATTCCGGAATTGTCGCGGCGAAGTTGATATCGGGGGCACCGGTCAGAATGCCGTTGGCATTGACGGTCACGTCCTGGGGCGCGGCAGCGTCCAGCGTGCCTTCCCATTGGCCTTGCTCGTTCTGTGCGGCATCTACCGCAAGGCTGAGCGTACCCGCCAGACGTGGGTCGATCGGCGTGCCATCGGCAAGCTCGGCTTGGAAGGTGGCACGGCTGCGGCCCTCCACTTCTTCGTCCAGAAGCACAGCAGAGCCCGAAGCAGTGATGGCCCCATTGGCCAGAGTCAGATTGTCTAGGAAGGTGCCATCGGCGGTGCGGCGCGTGCGGATGGTAAGCTGGCTTTGACCGGCCAGCAGCGGGTCAACCTGCGGTACGTCCAACGCCAGATCGGTGGTGGACGCATCCAGCGCCAAGTCGAAGGTGCCTGCCACCGGGGCGATGGTGCCAGATAGAGACAGGTCCGCGCGGCCTTCCAGCGGCAAGCCTGCCAAGCCCGAAAGGCGCGTGAGCGCGGGGGCGTCGGCAGTGATGTCCAAGGTGATCGGCAGGCCGGTGCCCGCGGTGTCGAGTGCGACTTGGCCTGCAAGCGACAGGTCGCCCGCGTTCAGATCGAGCTCCGAGAGCCTGATTGGCGCGCCGTCGGTCCAGTCCAAGTCTGTCCGCAGCGTGACGTCCTCGCCCACGGCCTGCGCCAAGTTCGGATCGCTCAGGTCGAGGCCCGAGGCCACGGCCGCGATTGCGGCGCGGGCCGATTGCACGACGCCACCATCCCGGGCGATGCGGCCCGTGGCGGTTACGCGCAGATCGTCCAGCGCGGTATCGGGTGAGACGTAGTCCTGGGCCGTAAGGGTCAGGCTGAACGCGTCCGATTGCGCCGCATCGTAGGCCACCAAAAGGGCGGCTTGTTGCATCCGGCTTTCCGATGCCGTGGGCAGCAGCACGGCGGTGCCGTCGGTCGAGGCCAGCCGCCCTTCGATATCGACGAAACTGGGCCAGCCATCAGCGCCGATCTGGGCCGTGCCCCCCAGGGTCAGGGCTTGCGTGTCCAGTAGAAACCTATCAAGCGACAGGCTGCCATCGTCGCGTTGCACGCCGCGTGCGACGAGCGCGACGTTATCGCCGAAAAAGGGCTGGAATTGCGGTGCGAAAAGCGCAGTCACATCGCCGCCCAGATCGGCCGCGAAGGCGCGGCCATCTTCTACCCCATCCAGCGTCAATTGGCCCGAAAGCCGATCCACCCCGTCGGAGGCCACGGCGATATCGGCCATAAAGTCGTCAAGCGGGCCCGCACCCGCCACCGTCAGGTCGATGCCCGGCGCGCCGGGCAGTTGCAACAGCGTGGCCGCCAGGCCGCCTTGAGCTTCGGAGATATCGAGGTCGAGGGCCAGTGTCTCGGTGGTGGCATCGAAGCCTGCGGCGATGGCAAAGCGCCCAATTGGCCCGTCCAGGCGTTCAGCGTTGAGCGTGACCTGGCCTGAGCCGTCTGCCAATTCAGCGGCGGCCTCCAGCGTCAGCGCAACCCGTTCGCCCAGAAGCGGGGCACCCAATTCGATGCGGTCGGCCCGCAACACGTCGACATTGACCGAGACAGGCAGGTCGGGAAGCGAAAAGCCAGAGGCACCGGCTTCGGGCAACGCCTCCACCCCTTCGGCAGGCAGGGGCGCGCGTTCTACGATGATGCGGGCGGCGGACAGTTCCTCCACTTCCAGGCGCCCGCGCAGTAACGCACCACGATCCCAGTCCAGCACGACGTCTTCCAGCCGCAACCACGCCCCTTCGTCATCGGACACTTGCAGAAGGTCCAGCGTGGCGCGGCTGGACAGCGCCCCTTCGAAGCCATCAAGGCGGACTGAAAGGCCGGGGGCGGACAGGTTGTCTTCGATCAGGCCCACGATGAAGCCGCGGTCACGATCTTCTTCGCTGTCTTGGGCCAGGGCGGGGGTGCAGGCCAGAAGAACCGCCGGGAGAAGGTTGCGCAATCGCATCAGAAAGCCTGCCCTATGCCGATATAGATTTGAAAGCCGCCATCTTCGTCTTCGGGGCCGGTGACCGGCACGCCCACATCGAAGCGGATCGGGCCGATGCCTGTATTGTAACGCAGCCCGACGCCCGCGCCGGAATGCGTGTCGCTCTTGCTCCAGTCACTATTGCCGCCGATGAGCCCGAAATCAAAGAAGCCAACGACACCGATGCTTTCGGTGATGGCTTGCCGGATTTCGGCCGACGCACCGAGGAAGGACCGGCCGCCAACGGTGTTGCCGTCATCGGCTTCTGTGCCCAAAGATTGAAAGTCTTGCCCACGTACCGTGCCGCCCCCGCCCGAGAAGAAAAGCGTCTTGCCCGGCACTTCGTCGATTTCCGGGCCGATAACGCTGCCAAGCTGCAGGCGACCGGCCAGGACGGTCCTGTTTTCCTCACCCAGGCCGCGATAGGCGCGGGCATCGCTGCTCAGAAGCAGGCCAGGTCCTGCGGTCAGAAATCCTTGGAAGGGCTGTGCGTTCGCGGCGACGTAAAAGCCGTCGGTCGGGTTCAGGATGTCGTCTCGAACATCATATTGAGCGGTGATCGGGAGCGACAGGATCGAGAATTGTCGCGATCCGAAGGCGTCATCCTGAACATCGCTGAACTCATAACCGATACCGTAGGAATATTGCAGCTTGTCAGACAGGATCCGCCGCACGCCCGTTTCCAGATAGACCCGGTCCGATGAGAAGAGAGGCTGCTCAAGCGCCTCGACCCCGCCATTCACGAAGAGGTCTGCATTCGAACTGAAGGTGGCTGGACGGTTATAGGCAAAGGTCACCGAGAAATCGAGGCCGTCGGTCATGCCCGCAATGCCGTCGATCGCGCCTTCCACGCGGAAGCTGTCGGCGCGTCCCGTCAAGTTGCGGTGCAGCCAGAATGTAGTGACGGAAAAGCCCTGTTCACTCTCCAATTCGACCCCAAAGCCGATGCGGCGGGGTTTGCGTTCGACCACTTGGATGGTCATGGGCAGCGTGTCGCCAGGGGCGACCACCTCGGCTTCCGTGATGGAAACGGATCGAAACGCACCGGTGCGTTGCAACCGCTGTGCGCCCTTGCGGATTTGCTCGGGGTCGAAGACTTGCCCCGGAAAGAGCCCCGAAATACGCGCGATGCGGTTGGCGCGCACGGCTTCGGCCCCTTCGACGGAGATGTCGCCATAGGTGACGCGCGGGCCGGGGGCGAGTGTCAGGATGGCGTTCAGGCGGGCGGCGGGATGGTCGGCGACGATATCCTGGTTGGCGAGTTCAGCCTTTGCGTGGCCGCGTGCCTCCCAGGCTTCCAATCCCGCGGCGGTGGTCTGGCGCAAGATGTCGGTGCCTGCGGGTTGGCCGGGCGCGAAGCCGTCGGGAAGGACGGTGTCTGGGGGCAGCGGGCCGATCTGGGCGGCTCCAAACAAGAAGCGTGGACCCGATTCAACAGATACTGTGACGGTGGCCACTGGCGCATCGCCACCGATGACGGGCAGAGCGGCTGCTTCAACGCCGTCGATCTGAATGGATATGGTCGGGCCGAAATACCCGGCTTCGAACAGAACAGCGAGAAGGCGCTGATAATCGGCTTGCGACGCGGCCACCAGGTCGCGGCGGGTGGTGTTGCCTTCGTCGATTTCCGTCGCGATCAGCGAAGCGGATTGTAGCGCGCTTGCAAGCCCTTCGTCAGATGGAAGCCGCAGATCAAGCTCAGCTGCCTGGGCTGCCATGGATGAAAACGCCATGCATAATAGCCCTTTCGCGAGGCATTTTCTCACCTAGTTTCCCCGCTCATTTGTCGGCGCGTTGGCCGTCACCAGCATCAACGCACTCTGTCCCTCATCGTTCCCGTTTAGCATCGCGAAGAATCCGGGGGAACAGCCCCTCGCACAAGATACCTGCAACCGCGGGTCTTCGTCGCGTGCCGCCTGCCGCGCCACGATTCTCAGCGGGCGCTTTACCTTCCTGTGCCGCAGTGGCAGGTCCGAAGGGACCTTTCCCGAACCCACGGTGTGATCGACTTGGTAGCCGACGACTGGCCACGTGATGTCGACATCGACATCCATATCACTGCGGCTGAAGCGTTCCCGGCTTTCGAGCGGGCTGTTCTGGCTGCAGAAACTGAGGTCGTGATGGGCTTCCGACTGTTCGATCTGTCCACCCGTCTGCGCAGTGCCGAGGCGCGGGCGGTGGGCGCTGACTGGTTCGACCTGATTTTGTACAAACTGCGCGGAGGCGTCCGGTTTCGCTTGGCCCTTTCGGATTTCGATCCGATCGTGGGAACGGCGCTGCATGCTCGAACCTGGCGGACGCTTCGGATGGCGGCGGCCCTACATGAGCTTGCGCCAAAGGGGGCCCTTACGGTGGAGGCGGCGCTGCATCCCGCCGAGATCGGGTTGGTACCCCGTTTGGTCCTTTGGCCGCGAACCCGGGGCATGGTCGCGGACCTCCTCAAAGAGAAAGAGGACGTCGCCGAAAAGGAACGCTTCGTGTCGCGCCACCCTGGCTTGGCGCGTTGGGTCAAGAAGGGCGACGGGGGTCTGCGCGCGGTGTTTTGGCCGCCTCCGAAGCTTGCGCCTGTCACGCATCACCAAAAGGTCGCGGTGATTGACCGGAAGGTGACTTACTTGGGCGGGCTCGATCTTGATGACAGGCGGTGGGATACGCCTTCACATCGGCGCGCTTCTTCCGAAACCTGGCATGATATCCAGTTGACGGTCCGCAGCGCGGCGCTGGCGGACAATGTATCAAAGCACATGGAAAGCTTCCGAGACGTGGTCGAGGGGATGACACCCGCACCGAAGCTACCGCCGATTTTGCGCCGTACGCTGTCTGCCCGGATACGGGGGCGACCGGCTTTGTTGGCCCCGGCGGAACGTTGTCGTGAGATCGAGGCCGCCCTATTGGATGCGATCGCTGGCGCGAGGCAGTCGATCTATATCGAAACGCAATTCTTGCGCGATAGGCATGTGGCGCGTGCCCTGGCCCGTGCGGCCAGGTCCAATCCAAGCTTGCGGTTGATGGTGGTTCTGCCAGCTGCGCCCGAAGACGTCGCCTTCGAAGGCACGACGCGCAGCGATGCGAGGTTCGGAGAGTTCCTGCAGGCGCGCTGTATTCGCAAATTGCGCCGGGCATTCCGGGGGCGGCTGGCTCTGGCTTCGCCGGTCAGGCCGGTTGTCGCGAATGGTGACGGCCGCGACGTGCTGCACGGCTCGCCGCTGATCTACGTCCATGCCAAGGTCTGTATCGTTGACGACGAGACGGTCATATTGGGAAGTGCCAACCTAAACGGACGTAGCTTGCGCTGGGACACGGAGCTGGCGGTTTCGCTGCACGATGCGACTTTTGCTGCCCGTCTGCGAGACCGGTGTCTGAACCACTGGCTGCCGGAACATGGGGCCCGCCGCGATCTGATCGGCCCCCTGGACAGCTCACGCTTCGACGCTTGGCAGCGACACTTGCTCGAAAATGTACGCGCGGAACCGGCAGCCCGGACCGGTCTTCTTGTGCCCTACATGACCCGCCCGGCCCGCCGCTTCGGGAAGGACCTTCCCGCGGTTCCAGACGAGATGGTTTGACGCATCACAGGCTGCCTTAGAAAGCGGCGATTGAGGTCTTTGTTCCGGCCGAAACTGTCAATCGCTTGCGCTTCGGCAATCGGGCGGACATCCTACACCGTATGACATCGCAGAACCCTTTCGACGAGATGACCCTTGCCGATGGGTCCATACGTGAAGCTTATCAGACTTTTGCGGACTGGTTTGCCGCCGAAGATCCGACCCGTCTGCGTGCGAAAGCACGAGAAGCAGAAGACGTTTTTCGCCTGACGGGCATCACTTTTAATGTCTACGGCGACCCGGACGCCTCCGAACGGCTGATCCCGTTCGATATCGTGCCCCGTATCATCGCGGCGCGGGAATGGGCGAAGCTGTCGAAGGGGATCGAGCAACGGGTGCGCGCCCTCAACGCTTTCCTGCATGATATCCATCACCGCCAGGAAATCGTCCGTGCAGGTCGTCTGCCGGTGGAGATGATTGCCCGCAACGATGCCTTCCTGAACCAGATGATTGGCGTGTCCCCACCAGGGGACATCTATACACATATTGTGGGCATCGACTTGGTACGCACCGGGCCGGACCAGTTTTATGTGTTGGAAGACAATGCGCGGACACCGTCGGGTGTGAGCTACATGCTCGAAAACCGCGAGACGATGCTGCACATGTTTCCCGAGCTTTTTCAGCAAAACAAGGTGCAGCGGGTCAGCCGGTATCCGCAGACGCTGCACAGCTCCCTTGCGGCCTGCGCGCCGCTTGCGTGCGACGGCGATCCCGTGGTGGCGGTGCTGACGCCGGGCATCCACAATTCGGCCTATTACGAGCATAGCTTCCTGGCCGACCAGATGGGTGTCGAACTGGTGGAAGGGCATGACCTGAGGGTCGTGGATGGCCGTGTCGCGATGCGTACGACGCAAGGCTACAAGGCCATTGATGTGCTCTACCGCCGGGTCGATGACGACTTCCTCGATCCGCTGAACTTCCGGCCCGACAGCCAATTGGGTGTCCCGGGCATTTTTGATGTCTACCGGGCGGGCGGTATCACCATCGCCAATGCGCCCGGAACCGGCGTGGCCGATGATAAGGCCATCTACAGCTACATGCCGGATATCGTTGAATTCTACACGGGCGAGAAACCGCTGCTGGAAAACGTGCCTACGTGGCGCTGTTCGGAACCCGATGCGCTGGCCCATGTTCTCGACAATCTCAGCGAGTTGGTGGTCAAGGAAGTCCACGGCTCGGGCGGCTATGGCATGCTGATCGGGCCCGCTGCATCCAAGAAAGAGTTACGCGCCTTTCGCAAAAAGCTGGAAGCGCGGCCCAGCAACTACATCGCGCAACCGACATTGGCGCTTTCGACCGCGCCAATTTTCACCAAGAAGGGCCTGTCGCCGCGCCATCTGGACCTGCGGCCCTTCGTGCTGGTGTCGCCCGAAGGGATTGAGATCACGCCGGGTGGACTGACCCGCGTGGCGCTCAAGAAGGGGTCGCTGGTGGTCAATTCCTCCCAAGGTGGGGGCACCAAAGACACTTGGGTGTTGGAGGAATGATGCCATACGCGTTGCGCCGCCTTTCTTTGCACCTGTTGGCTTGGGCTGTCTTGCTTGGCGCTGCGGTCTGGCTTTTTGGCTATGACCGAGCTGCGCGCCTGCAAGGTTTGGTGCCGATGGTTGGGCTCATTGGATTTACGGTCCTTTGTCTCGATTTGGCGCGGGGTCCGCGCAGCGGGGAGAATGGCTGGGCCTCATCGGCGAGCCAGGAGACCACGGGAAGCGGACGTAATGCGGGGCGATTTGACAACGGGTCCGACGGGGGTGGCGACTGATGCTGGGTAAAACCGCCGGTGGGTTGCTGTGGATGTTCCGATATTTGGAGCGTGCCGAAAACCTCGCCCGTCTCGTGGAGACCGGGCAGCGGATCGCGCTGACACGTGCGGATCGGTCCGACAGTGAATGGACCAGCGTCCTGCATACCGCCGCCACCTACGACGCCTTCATGGCCCACCATGACGAAATCACGGGCGATGCGGTCGTGGATTGGCTGCTGCGGGCTTCGGACAACCCTGCCTCGGTCCTCAATTGTGTGGAGGCCGCACGCATGAATGCGCGCACCGTGCGGACAGCCCTGACGCGAGAGGTGTGGGAAGCGGTCAACGAATGCTGGATGACGTTGCGCGACGCGCTCGCGCGGAAGGTGACCACGCGGGATTTGCCGCGGGTTCTTGGACAAATTCGACAGCGCAGTGCCTTCGTGCGCGGCACGCTTCACGGCACGATGCTGCGAAATGACATCTACGATTTCGCGCGCCTTGGCACCTTCCTGGAGCGCGCGGATGCCACGGCGCGCCTGTTGGACGTCAAATACTTTGTCCTGCTGCCTTCGGCGGCTGGCGTCGGCTCTCGCTTGGACAATGCACAGTGGGAAGTGCTGCTGCGGGCTGTCTCGGGGGAGGGGATGTTCCGCATGGTCCATGGCCGCAAACAGGGGCCCGCTGAAATTGCGCGCTTCCTGATCCTCGACGGACGGATGCCGCGAAGCCTCAAGTTCTGCTACACCAAGATCGGGAACAACTTGGGACATCTGCATCGTGATTACGGTATTCGGTTGCCCTGCCACGACCTGTCGGACGAGATCTGCATGAAGCTGGATCAGGCGACCATTGAAGACATCTTCGACACCGGATTGCACCAGTTCCTGCAGACATTCATTGGCCAAAACGTGGCCCTCGCAGCCCAGATCGAGCGCGATTACAGGTTCACAGAATGACAGACACCAACCGTCTTTCTATCCGGCACGCCACGACCTATCGCTGGGATAGGCCCGTCAGCTATGCACTCCAGCAAGTTCGTTTGACCCCGAAGGACCGACCAGGGCAGCGCGTGGTAGAGTGGGCGACGCGGATCAATGGTGGCCGGGTAGAGGTTGAGTTCGACGACGCCCATGCCAATCGCACACAGCTTGTCTCGGCCACCCCTGGGGTTACCGAAATCACCATTGTCGCTGAAGGCATCGTTGAGGTGGAAGACCAAGGCGGGGTGATCGGGTTGCAGCAGGGCTTTGTGCCGCTTTGGATGTTTCTGCGCGCAACGGACAGGACGCGCCGCGGGCCCGGCACGCTGGGTCTGGTGCGCGATCTTCGCGATATGGAAAACCCTTTGGACCAGATGCACAAGCTTTCGTCTGTCATCCACGAGGCCGTGACCTACGCCACGGGCACGACGGAAGTGGACATGACTGCGGAAGAAGCCGTCGCCCACGGCACTGGCGTCTGCCAGGACCACGCCCATATCTTCGTGACCTGCGCGCGGCTTCTGGACCGGCCTGCCCGCTATGTCTCCGGCTATCTTCAGATCGATGGGCAGGAGCAGCAGGATGCCAGCCATGCTTGGGCGGAAGCGCATGTGGACGGCATCGGTTGGGTCGGGTTCGACGTCTCTAACGGGATTTCGCCGGATGCCCGCTATGTTCGTGTGGCCACGGGCCTCGACTATGACGATGCATCGCCCATTTCGGGCATGCGCCATGGTATTTCCGAGGAAGCCATGGATGTAGAGTTGGTGGTGTCCCAGCAATAGCTCGGCGCGTGCCCACACCTCTTGCATGGCCCGAGACCAAGACGGTGCTTGACTTTGGTGCGCCCGGCGCAGACCCCTCGCAACGTCACAAATTGGACGTCTTCCATGACTTACTGCGTCGGCCTGCAACTCAACAAAGGCCTGGTTTTCCTTTCCGACACGCGCACCAATGCCGGGGTCGACAATATCTCGACCTATCGGAAAATGCACACATGGGAGGTTCCGGGGGAGCGGGCGCTTGTCCTCATGACGGCCGGAAACCTTGCCACATCGCAAGCAGTTGTCAGCCTGCTGGATGAGCGGAACCTGGCGCCCAGCAAGCGGAACTCAACGCTGCTCAACGCACCGTCGATGTTTCAGGCGGCCCATGTCATCGGAGAGACGTTGCGCGACGTCATCGCGGAACGGACACGCGGCAGCGAAGATCGCACGTTTAATGCCACGATGATCTTTGGCGGGCAGGTGCGCGGCGGGCCGCCGCGGCTATTCATGATCTACCCCGAAGGCAACTTCATCGAGGCGGAGCCGGATACCCCGTTCTTCCAGATCGGCGAGACGAAATACGGGCGCCCCATCCTTGTACGTGCCTACGACCCAGACATGGAGTTTGCCCGGGGCGTCAAGCTGATGATGGTCAGCTTCGATTCCACCATTCGGGCGAACCTGTCCGTCGGCACGCCGCTTGATCTGCAAGTTTACGAAGCCGACAGCCTGAACCTTGGCCATTCCCGCCGGATCGAAGAAACGGATACCGATTGGCGCGCCGTTTCCGATGGCTGGTCCGACGCGCTGCGCCAGGCTTTCGACAGTCTGCCGGACGTGACGCTCTGACGCGCCTGTTGAAGCCGGGCGCGCGGCACCTAGTCTTGCCCTCATGGTGCTGAAAGTCCGCGATGTTGAGAAAAGCTATCAGACCGCGGACGGGCCCCAACCCGTCTTGCGGGATGTATCCTTTGATTTGGGTGTGGGTCAGACGCTGGCCCTGACCGGCGAAAGCGGGTCGGGCAAATCGACGCTGATGCACCTGATCGCCGGGCTCGACGCCCCCGATGCGGGCCAGATCGTGATCGATGGGCAGGACATCGCGGCCATGGATGACGCGGCGCGGGCGAAGTTGCGGCGCGAGACGGTGGGGCTGATCTTCCAGCAATTTAACCTGATCCCTTCGCTCGATGTGGTGTCGAACCTGACCTTCCATGCCCGCCTTGCCGGGCGGGATCCCGGCAACATCGCTGACTTGGCAGCACGGCTGGGCCTGACGGATCACTTGTCGCGCTACCCCGAGCAGCTATCTGGCGGGCAGCAACAGCGCGTCGCCATTGGCCGAACGCTGGCAGCCCGACCGAAGTTGGTGCTTGCAGACGAGCCGACGGGCAATCTGGACGAAACGACGAGCGACGACATGATGGCGCTGATGCGGGATTTGTCGCGAGATTCGGGCGCGGGGCTTCTGATGGTCACCCATTCAGAGCGGCTGGCCGCAACGCTTGACGCCCGGCTCCATTTGCGTGCGGGGCAGGTGGCGTGAACCGCGCGGCCCTGGGCGCATTGCTGTCCCATTGGCGGCGGCATCTGGTGCAATTGCTGACATTGGTTGTTGGCCTGGCTTTGGCCACTGGCCTTTGGACCGGGGTGCAGGCGATCAATGCGCAGGCGCGGCTGAGCTATGATCAAGCCGCGTCGATGCTGGCGCAGGATACCTTGCCGCGGCTTGAAGGTGCGCTGACTTTGGATGATTTTGCGACCGCGCGCCGGGCTGGTTTTCTGGTGACGCCGGTTCTGGAAGGCCGCTTGCCCCGAAGCACGGCGCGGCTGCTGGGCATCGACCCCTTCACCTCGCCGCCTGCGCCGGGGACACCGGACCTGTCGGAGCCAGGCGACCTGACGGCTTTCCTGACCGGGGATTTGGTCTTCGTCGCCCCCGATCTGCGCGTGCCTGAGGGCTTGCCGGAGACTCGGATCTTGCCGGATCTGGCGCCGGGTTTGATGTTGGCCGATATCGCCGCGGCCCAGGCAATTCTGCGAACCGGGGCGATTTCGCATCTCTTGGTATTGCCACAGGCGGGCCGCTCACCCGAGGCCTTGGCCGACATCCTGCCCGGCACCACCGTCACCTACCCGGCACCGGACGGGGATATCGCGCGGCTAACTGATAGTTTTCACCTAAACCTGACAGCGTTCGGCCTGCTGGCCTTTGCTGTGGGGCTGTTCATCGTGAACGCGGCCATCGGTCTGGCCTTCGAACAGCGCCGCCCCTTGTTCCGCACGCTGCGCGCGCTTGGCCTGTCTGCGCGCCGGTTGACGGCTCTCCTGGCGGTGGAGTTGGTGGCGTTTACTTTCGTTGCGGGAACCTTGGGTATCCTGTTGGGCTACATCGTGGCCGCGGCCTTGCTGCCTGGCGTGGCGGCAACGGTGTCCGGACTCTACGGGTCCGGCATGGCCGGAGAGCTGAGCCTGTCGCCCGTCTGGTGGCTATCCGGCTACGCCATGGCGGCGGCTGGCCTGGCCCTGGCGGGCGGGCAGAGCCTTTGGCAACTGGCGCGCTTGCCCCCACTTGCGCCTGCCATGCCCCGCGCCTGGGCGCGCGCGCGGGCGGAAACGCTGCGCTGGCAAACGGGCTTGGGCTTGGCCCTGCTTGCCTTGGCTGCGCTTCTTGCAACCTTCGGGGAAGGGCTGATCGCGGGGTTCCTGTGTCTTGGCGGCTTGCTGCTCGGTGCGGCGTTGCTTTTGCCGCCGATCCTGTCGCTTATGCTGGATGCGGGGACGCGGACCGCGCGGGGGCCAGTGGCGGAATGGCTCTGGGCCGATGCGCGTCAGCAAGTGCCGGGCCTGAGCCTGGCGCTAATGGCGCTGTTGCTGGCGCTCGCGTCCAATATCGGGGTGGGCACCATGGTGGGCAGCTTTCGGTCCACCTTCACAGGCTGGCTCGACCAGCGGCTCGCGGCAGAGCTTTATCTGACCGCCGCCGATGAGGTGGAAGCCGATGCAATGCTGGCCTATTTGGACGGGCGGGTGGATGCGATTTTGCCCATCGTATCCGCTGCAACCGATCTGGAAGGTGCGCCGGGGGAAATTTTTGGCCAGGCCGATCATGGCACTTTTCGGGACAACTGGCCACTTCTTGATGCCGTGCCCGAGGTTTGGGATCGGTTGGCTGACGGTGAAGGTGCACTCATCAACGAACAATTGGCCCGTCGCACAGGGCTTTGGGCCGGCGCATCGGCAGATCTTGGCGCGGGCGGTGAGCGTACCGTGCTTGGCGTCTATTCCGACTACGGAAACCCGCGTGGTCAGGCGATCTTGGGGCTTGCCATGTTTGACGCGACCTTCCCGGATGCGTCGCGTCTGCGCTTTGCCTTAAGGGCCGCGCCGGATGACGTTGGGCCCCTGGCGGAAGACTTGGTGGACAGGTTTGGCCTGCCACCCGACAGGTTGGTGGACCAGGCGGGGATCAAGGCGTTCTCTCTCGCTGTGTTCGAGCAGACATTTGCTGTCACGGCCGCGTTGAATATCCTGACGTTGGGCGTTGCCGCCTTCGCGCTTTGGGCGTCGTTGACAACGCTGGGCACCATGCGCGTGCCACAGGTGGCTCCTGTCTGGGCGCTTGGCCTGACGCGTCGGCAATTGGCACTGACCGATCTGGTCCGAGCGATCATCCTGGCGGCCTTCACCGCGGCGCTGGCCATTCCTGTGGGGATCGCACTGGCTTGGGTGCTGCTGTCGGTGGTCAATGTGCAGGCCTTCGGTTGGCGCTTGCCCTTGCTTGCTGATCCAGGCGGGTGGCTACGCTTGTCGCTATGGGCCCTTCTGGCCGCCGGATTAGCGGCGGCATTGCCTGCGTGGCGCCTATGGCGTTTGCCACCGGCTCAATTGGTGAAAGTGTTTGCCCATGAACGCTAGGGTTCTTGTCTGCTTGATTTGGCTGGCGTTGCCCGTTCATGCGCAAGGCTTTGCAGGTTTGGGGCAGGGCGGCGACGGCTACACTTTGCCTGAACCCAACCCGGACTTTTCCTTCCCGACCGATCACGGCGCCCACCCGGATTACCGCATTGAATGGTGGTATCTGACGGCCTTTTTGGAAGGCGAAGATGGCCAGGATTATGGTATCCAATGGACGCTGTTCCGCTCAGCTTTGACGCCCGAAGGCCCCCAGGTCTGGATGGGTCATTTCGGGCTGACAACGCCCGACGCGCACTTCTCGGGTGAGCGCTTTTCTCGCGGCGGCGTCGGTCAAGCCGGGGTCAGCCCCGCGCCCTTCGCGGCATGGATCGACGATTGGCAGCTTGCAGGCCCCGACTTTGACAATCTGACATTGCAAGCAAGCACCCCCGAGGCTGCCTATGACCTTACCTTGTCGGCCAATGGGCCGATCGTCTTCCACGGCGAGGATGGCTTCTCGGTTAAATCTGCATCAGGCCAAGCAAGCTACTATTACTCACAGCCGTTCTATGAGGTCGCGGGGACACTTGATCTGCCAAGCGGGCCTGTGGAGGTTGCGGGCCGTGGTTGGCTTGATCGGGAATGGTCATCGCAACCCCTGGAAGCGGATCAGGAGGGGTGGGATTGGTTTTCACTTCATCTCGAAGACGGCTCACGTCTGATGGCCTTCGCATTGCGGGGCGGCTCGCCATTTTACTACGCCAGTTGGATCACGCCTGACGGTACGTTGACGCCATATTACGGTGATGCACTGGCCCTTGAACCGCTCGAAAAGGCTCTTGTCGCAGGTCGGGATGTTCCCGTTCGTTGGCGCCTTCGGTTGCCAGCGAAGGACGTCGATCTGGAGGTTGAGGCCGTCAATCCGCAAAGCTGGCAGTCCACGCTCTTCCCCTATTGGGAGGGGCCGGTTCGTGCAGAAGGGAGCCATAGTGCCACGGGCTATCTTGAGATGACGGGCTATGAGTGACCCGTTCATGCGTCTTGACCAGTTGGCCTGCCATGTCTGGGAGCGACTGGCGCGCGGGGCTCGCGATGCGGATGATCCCTTCCGCTTTGTTGCCTTAGCAACCAATGGGGCCGACGGGCCGGAGGTGCGTATGGTGGGGCTTCGCGCAGCGGACCGTGGCCAAGCGCGTATTGAAGTGCATTCCGATCTTCGGACAGCGAAAGTACGTTCGCTAGAGCGGGACGCGCATGCGTCGCTATTGGCTTGGGACAGTGTATCTCAGCTGCAAGTCCGACTGCGGTTGCATGTGACACTTGTATCTGCGGATCCCGTGCGCTGGGAAAAGGTGCCAAAGGTGCCGCGGCTGAATTATGGAACGGACCCTGCGCCCGGTACGGTTGTGGCGCGACCGGAAACGGTGGGTCGCACGGCTGATGTCGCGCGTTTCGTTGCACTTTCAGGACGCGTCCTTGGAATGGACGTGGTGTCCCTGGCCCACGAGCCCCATCGGCGCGCGATCTTCCAAGGCCCCGGCCCGGAGGGGAATTGGGTCGCGCCCTGAGCTGCTAACGGTTTCTTTACATCCGATGCTTATCCCTCTTCGGCGGAGGTTCAGCATGAGCGGTGACAACGAAAGACCCATAATCATCAAGCGTAAGAAGGTGTCAGGCGGCGATGGACACCATGGCGGCGCCTGGAAGGTGGCCTATGCCGACTTCGTGACGGCCATGATGGCCTTTTTCATGCTCATGTGGTTGCTCAATGCCACCACCGAAAAGCAGCGACAGGGCCTTGCTGACTACTTCAGTCCTACGGTTTCAGTCAGCCTTGCGTCTGGTGGCGGTGACGGCTCCCTTTCCGGACAGTCGCTAAGCGCCGATTCGACGATGGTTCAGTTGGGAAGGGGCGGTATCACGCCAAGTGAGGTTCATGGAACCACGACGGAAGAAGCCACGCTCGAAGCCGTGGCGGCGGCTGTCATGGGAAAAGGTGGCGAGAGCCTTCTTGATGAAGAAGAACTGCGTCACGTTGCCGTCCGTTTGACAGATGAAGGTCTAGTAATCGAGTTCTTCGCCTTGCCAGATTCGCCGCTTTTCGATGAATCGCAACCACAGCCCTTGCTTGAAGAGTTGCTGTCTTCAGTCGCAGGGGAAATACGATCATTGCCCAACGCCCTTGCGATCGAAGTTCACACCGCGGCTGAGCCTGTGGTGACCGCCATTCCGACGGGATGGCCACGCTCAACATCTCGGGCGAATGCCGTTCGGCGCCTGCTTCCTGGCGCTGGTGTCGCCGATGCCCGTCTCGCGCGCGTGACAGGGCACGCTGATCGGCGGCCCTTCGCCAACGATCCCACATCGGTGCGGAACAATCGCGTTGAAATCATTGTGCTGCGGAATTCCACTCCGCCGCTTCAGTAACATCCCATTAACCTCATCTGGAAAAATGTGACGGAATTAGGGCGTCCTTAACTCACTTGGGCCAGAACGCTCTCAAAGATGCATATCACGAGACCAGAAAGGACTGCCTGTGACGATCTCTTCTTCTCTTAATGCCGGTGTAACCGGATTGAACGTCAATGCCAGCCGCCTCGCTACCATTTCCGACAACATCGCGAACTCAGCGACATTTGGCTACAAACGTTCCGTTGCAGACTTCCATTCGCTTGTACTCGACCAAAGCCGCGGGGCCTATTCCGCCGGTGGTGTTCGGGTCACGACGGGGCGTGCTGTGGATCAACGCGGCACCTTGATCACGACGAATAACCCAACGGACCTTTCGGTCGGCGGTCGCGGGATGTTGCCCGTTTCCCCGATGAGTGCTGTCAACGCCGGGACCGGTGAATTGCCGCTGCAGATGACGACAACCGGCTCCTTCCGTGCCGATGCCAATGGTATTCTTCGGACGCAGAGCGGTTTGGCCCTGCTAGGTTGGCCTGCCAACCAGGATGGCGAAATTCCCAACTTCCCACGTGACACGCTTGGGGGCCTTCAACCTGTCCGCGTTGACGGAAACCAGTTGGAAGGTGATGCGACGACACGTATCTCGCTCGGCGTGAACCTGCCCGCGACGGATACGGCGGCCGGTTCAGCCGGAACGGTGCGGGAGCTCCCGATTGAGTATTTCGGGAACCTGGGCCAAGCGCAAAACCTAAACATTACATTCACTCCTACCGTGCCCGCAGCCGGGCGCAGCAACGAATGGACGATCAATATCACTGACGAGGCCCTAGGTGGCGCCGTTGTTGGGGAGTTCACCGTCACATTCGACGACAGCCGCGACAATGGCGGTACGATTTCTGGCATCACGGAAGACGGTGCCGGGACCTATGACGCGACAACTGGTATGATCACGATCATGGCCCAAAGCGGCCCGATTGAATTGGACGTTGGGCGCCCGCTGGAAGCACGTGGCATGTCGCAGCTTTCCAACACCTTTGCACCACTTTCCATAACCAAGAATGGTTCCCCGGTTGGCGTTCTTGCCTCGATAGAAGTCGATGCAAACGGTATGTTGAGTGCAATCTATGACAGTGGTTTCACCAGAGTCATCGCTCAGATCCCGGTCGTTGACGTCCCCAATCCAAACGGTCTTCAGCCACTAGCAAACCAATCCTATCAAGTATCGTCCGAAAGTGGTGCCTATTATCTCTGGAATGCCGGTGACGGTCCGGTGGGTGATGTGATTGGTTTCTCTCGAGAGGAAAGCGCAACGGATGTCGCCTCCGAGCTAACCCAATTGATCCAAACTCAGCGGGCCTACAATTCCAACGCGAAGGTCATTCAGACCGTCGATGAGATGTTGCAGGAAACCACCAACATCAAGCGCTGATAAGCGACAAAGGAGCCCGACATGAGCCTCACGTCTTCGCTAAACTTCGCCTTGGTCGGGCTCGATGCTTCGTCGCGTCGCGCAGAGGTCGTGGCCCGCAATGTCGCAAACGCCGATCGCGCAGGATATGCGCGGCGCAGTATCGCCGTAAGCGGACCAGGCCTCGGCTTGCCAGGCTCCGGCCTTGCGGTATCCCGTGAAGTTGATCCCCGTCTCGTCCAGTTGCGGCGTGAGGCGCAGGCCCGCGAGGCGGGGACTTCCATCAGTCAGGACTTTTCCAGCCGTCTCGATACGGTGATCGGGGACCCTGACCAGGCTGGCAGTCTGCAAGACCGCCTCGCGCGTTTTGATGCGGCCCTTGTTTCCGCTGCAGCCGACCCTTCTGCGCAGGTCAGATTGACGGAGATATCTCAATCCGCGTCTGACCTGGTGGCACAGATCAATGAGGCGGACGAAGCTATCCAAGCCGGTCGTCAGAAGGCAGATGCCGACATTGGTGCGGCCGTCGCTCAACTCAACGATGATCTCGCGCGCGTTGCGCGGCTAAACACCGATATTCTCCGGCTGAACGCTGGCGGGCATGACGCGGCCGACCTACTCGACCAGCGCGGGCAAGTCATTGATCGGATCTCCGCTCAGATTCCAGTCAGAGAGCTGCCGCGCGACAATGGCGCCGTTGCGCTGGTCTCTGACGGCGGCGCGATACTCTTGGACGGTCGCCCCGTTCAGTTGGAATTTGCTGCGCGTGCGCCAATCACGCCCGACATGTCCATTCCAGTGCAGTTGTCACCGCTCAGCATGAACGGCCGCGTCGCGCCGACGGGCTCCGGCAATAGTGCTATTGGCGGCGGCGAGCTTGCGGCGTTGTTTGAACTTCGCGACGAATTGGCCCCTGAAGCGACGGCGCGCCTTGATGCTTTTGCCGCCGAGCTCGTGAGTCGGTTCGAAGGTCCGAACGCTGATCCGTCATTGGCCGCTGGCGTTTCCGGGCTCTTCACGGATAACGGTGCGGCGTATGATCCGATGGCACCCGAAGGTCTTGCTGGACGCCTAAGTATAAACGAGTTCGTGACACCAGATCGCACAGATCAGCACTGGCGCCTTCGTGATGGCCTGGCGGCAGCGGTCCCAGGCGACGGTTCTGATGCTTCGCAACTACTCCGTCTTGGATCGCGTCTCTACGAAGTGCAGGCCCCTGTGGCCGGTGGGCTGCCAAATGTTCCTGCCGGTTTGCTTGGCCAAGCTGCGACACTGAAGTCGCTCATATCGTCTGACCGTGTGTCTGCCGACACCAACTTGGCCATGGCGTCAACCGAGAGCGAAGGATTGGCCCTTCAGGGCGATGGCGGGAAAGTCGATATCGACGCGGAAATGCGACGGCTTGTTCAGATTGAGCAAGCATATGCGGCCAACGCGCGGCTTATCCAAGCAGTTGATGAAATGATGAACCGTCTGACGGAGATCTAAAGATGCAGATGCAAGGCCCTTTTATGCCATTGCTCAACCCGAAAGACTTCGGTGCTGAGACACGAGCTCGCCTGGAAACTCTGCAGGCTGAGATGGCCAGCGGTCGGACGGCCGATGCTGGAAGAGCACTGGCGAGCGATTTCTCCGCCATTTCTCGGATAACGCATGGCTTGCGTGTCTATGAAGCGAAGTCTGCTTCGCTTTCCCAGGCTGAGACTTGGACCGGAGCGGCTCAAAACGCGCTGGAACGTATGTCAGAGGCAAGCTCACGCATAGGCGACAAACTGGCCGTGGGACTTTCGAAGCCAGACGAGCTTCAGATTGGTTCTCTTGCAAACATCGCTGATGGCGTATTGTCGGATATCGCTTCTGCGCTCGACTTAAACGTGGCCGGCCGGAGTGTATTTGCAAATGGCGCTTCAAACCTCGGAAACGTCTTGGACACTGACAGGCTGCGTGCCGACATTGCGACACTTGCAGGCGCAGCGACAGATGTCCCAGATCTGTTGCAGTCATTTGACAATTATTTTTCAGCCGGTGGTGGGTTCGAGACAGATGTCCTGAGCGCATATCCCGCGGGCTCAGTTGTTTTTCCGCTCGGCGAGGGGGATGCCGTTGACGTTCCCATTTCGGCTGACGACGAAGGTGTCCGCGGTATCGTAAAGCAGGCCGCTTTGGTTGCAGCACTCCCTTCTGTTGGATTCGCACTGGATCAAACGGGGACGCAAGAGCTGACGATTGAACTGGTCACGCGAGGGCTTAACGCGACCGATGGCTTGATCGGAGTTCAAACGGGATTAGGAGGAATTCAGCAGCGGTTGGGACAGCTTCAGGAAGGTCTGAACGCCGAACGCCTCGATCTGGAAGCGCAACGAAATGACGCTCTTTCCGCGGACCCGTATGAAACGGCGACGAAAATCCAAGCAGAACTGACCCGTCTTGAATCTATCTATGCCGTCACGGCGAGACGAGCGAGTCTTACGCTAACCGGATACCTACGGTGAGGGGCTCGCATCGCCCCGCTTCGGCCCGACTTCTGGGGGCCGCTATTGCGTTCATGATGTCGTTCGTTTTGGTGGCGGAAGCAAATGCGCAGTCAATTCGGATCAAGGACCTCGTCGAATTTGATGGGGTGCGTGGCAACGATCTTGTCGGCTACGGTCTGGTTGTTGGGCTAAACGGAACCGGCGACGGCCTGCGGAACGCACCGTACACCGAAGAGATCATGACCAACCTGTTGGAGAGGCTGGGCGTGAACGTCACCGGGGAGCAATTTCGACCCAGAAATGTCGCTTCGGTCATTGTAACAGCGACTTTGCCGCCATTTGCCCGAAGTGGTGGTAGAATTGACGTAACTGTCTCTGCCATCGGTGATGCTGACAGCTTGCTGGGTGGCACGCTTGTGATGACACCTCTGACGGCGGCGGATGGTGAGATATATGCTGTTGCGCAAGGGACCATCATCGCTGGCGGTGTCGCGGCGACAGGCGACGCTGCGACAGTCGTTGAGGGTGTGCCCACATCGGGTGTTGTCCCGGCCGGTGCGCGTGTCGAGAGGGAAGTGGACTTCGACTTTACCGCGATGTCGCAACTTCGTCTTGCCCTCCGGCAACCCGATTTCACAACGGCCCTTCGCGTCGAACAGGCGATAAATGCAGAAATTGGGCGACCGGTTGCGCAGATGTTGGATGCGGGAACCGTTCTGCTAGACATCGCGAGAACGGGCAGATCTTCCCCGGCGCACGCGCTCAGTGCGATCGAAAACGTTGCAATCACGCCGGAACAAAAGGCGAGAGTCGTTGTTGATCAGGCCTCTGGAACAATTGTGATGGGCAGCGATGTCCGAATTTCGGAAGTTGCTGTTTCGCAGAACAACTTGACCTTGCGGATCGAAGAAGCGCCAATTGTCGTGCAGCCGAACCCGTTCGCGGACGGAGAAACCGTTGTCGTCCCACGGACTGGTGTTGCAATTGGTGAGGAACCCGGTCCGGGGTTGGCACTGGTCGAGGGCGGAACGACGCTTTCTGATGTGATCGCTGGGCTCAACGCACTGGGTGTGTCAGCGCGTGACATGATCGATATTTTGAAGAGCATAAAAGCCGCTGGCGCATTGCACGCAGAGTTTGTCGTGCGCTGAATTCCCTGCGTCTCTCCAGGGCCTGCATAAGTAGATGGGCCTTCGGGATTATGGCCCAAAGCGGGGCGCGGGGCCTTTTGCCCCGTAGCGTTTTAGTAAACCTTTTGGCGTCCTTCGGATACGCTTCCGAAAGGGAGACCAATCAGGTCAAGGCGTGCGGGCACCCGTCACACAGGCAGTGCGTGGCCAGTGTTTACGGGAATTCGGAGAGCTCGCGACTTGTTCAACCCAGTGGGTGAATATACATGCCGCTTCATGCGCGTCCGAGCCAGCCTTCTGCCCCTGCAACGAAGACCACGTATCTCGGTCCTCAGACTCCAGGGTGTTATTGCCGCAAGCGGTGGTCGGGGAACGCTGGGGCACAGTGGGCTAGCGCCCTTGATCGAACGCGCGTTCCGGAAGGGTCGACCGAGCGCAGTGGCGCTCGTGATCAACTCACCGGGGGGGTCGCCTGTTCAATCATCCTTGATTGCGGATCACATCCGCCGTCTCGCAGATGAGCTTAGCATCCCCGTCCATGCATTCATCGAAGATGTCGCGGCATCCGGCGGTTACTGGCTCGCATGCGCGGCGGACGACATCTATCTGGACGCAAGTTCGATCACCGGCAGCATCGGTGTCATTTCTGCAGGTTTCGGGTTCCATGATCTCTTGGAGCGTTTCGGTGTTGAGCGGCGCGTTCATACGGCAGGGGAAGACAAATCGATGCTCGACCCCTTTCGCCCGGAGCGAGACTCCGACATCGAACGTCTGAAAGCCATTCAAGCCGACATCCACAACGCCTTTATCGCCCATGTGGAAGCACGCCGTAGTGACAGGCTTGATCGCGAAAAGGACTTGTTCACTGGGGATATCTTCATCGGCGACGAGGCCGTTAAGGCCGGGCTTGCCGACGGGATCGGACATCTGGGGCCGGTTCTGCGGGAAAGATACGGCGAAAAGCTCCGCCTACAATGGTTTGCCCAACGTCGACCATTCCTGCAGCGCCTTGTACCAGGGATTCTGGATTCCGCGGCGGCGGAGATTGAGCAACGCGCCGCGTGGGCACGGTTCGGCCTCTAGATGCTTGTAAAGATCGTATCTCTCTTCTTGATCGGCATGGGTGTCCTTGCCATGTTCGGCCGTCTTCGCATGCCGAAATTGAAACGCCTTACACGAAAAACCTGTCCGAGTTGCGGCGCCCCGCGCGTCGGTAAGGGGCCTTGCCCTTGCGGGAAGGCTTGAGACCATGATCTTCGATTTTCTGTACGTGGCCATTGGCCTCGTGATCTTGGTCTTTGCCGGTGATGCGCTGGTGAAGGGAGCCGTGAACTTGGCCCTGCGTCTGGGCCTTCCAGCACTGGTCGTCAGCCTTACGGTCGTTGCCTTCGGTACCTCGGCACCCGAATTGTTGGTCAGCGTGCAGGCAATCCTCGACGGTGCGCCGGGTTTGGCACTGGGTAATGTCGTTGGGTCCAACACTGCCAACGTGTTGCTGGTCTTGGGCGTTCCGGCGTTGATCGCGACGATGCACACGGCCCAGTGCGAAACCAGGCGCGACTATTTGTATATGCTGGCGGCGACCTTCGTTTTCATCGCTTTCTGCGCCACCGGCGAACTTGTCTGGTGGCACGGCGTCATCCTGCTCGCTATTCTGACGGGAATTCTGATAGCGACCTTCCTGTCGTCGCGCGGTGAAGACGTAGAGGTGGAAGGGGCAGAGCCTGGCCTGCCGGGCGCCAAGATCGCTGTATTCCTGGTGCTGGGATTGGTGGGTTTGCCTTTGGGCGCAAACCTACTTGTGGATGGCGCGACCTCCATCGCGCGCTCCTTCGGTGTAAGTGAGACGGTTATCGGCCTGACCCTGGTGGCGGTTGGCACATCGCTTCCAGAACTTGCGACGACTGTGATGGCCGCAATCCGGCGCCATGCGGATGTGGCATTGGGCAACGTGATTGGGTCGAACCTGTTCAACCTTCTGGGTATCATCGGCGTTGCCGTGCTTGTTGGGCCTATCCCGGTTGATCCGTCGTTCATGACGAAGGACCTTTGGGTCATGCTTGCATCGACACTTCTCCTCATCCCGTTCGTCTTCATGGCCCGCGATATCACACGGGCCTGGGGCGCAGGGCTTTTCGGTCTCTATGCCATCTACATCGTCTGGGCGCTGACATGAAGGCGCTGGTTACCGGGGCGGGCGGCAGGCTTGGCGCCGCCATCGCAGAGGAACTGGCCCGCCTAGGGCATGACGTGGCGATCCATTATTCGGCGTCTGCTGAAGGTGCCCGAATGACTGAGAAAGCGGTCCTTGCCCATGGCAGACAGACTGCGCTTTTGCAGGCGGACTTGCTGGATCTTGACGCGTGCGAAGCACTAATCCCTCGTTCGGTCGACGCACTTGGCGGGCCACTCACAGTCCTGGTCAACAATGCGTCGATTTTTGAGCATGACGATATCAACACCGCGACGCGCGAAACATGGGATCGGCACATGCGGTCGAACCTTCAAGCGCCCTTTATCTTGATGCAGGGTTTCGCCGATCAGGCACCCGCAGCCGATAATGACGGGGAGCCATTGGCCTCTGGAAACGTTATTAACATGATTGACCAGCGGGTCCGAAAGCTAACCCCGGAATTCATGACATACTCGCTCGCGAAGTCCGCCCTGTGGACGTTGACCCAAACGGCGGCACAGGCACTTGCCCCAGCGATCCGAGTGAATGCGATCGGGCCGGGTCCGACGCTTCAGGGTGTTCGCCAAACCAAAGAACACTTCGATGCGCAGCGCGCGGCGACGGTTCTCAGCCGCGGTGCCGATCCGGACGATATCGTGGCGGCCGTTCGCTATATTCTAAGCGCGAAGGCGCTGACTGGTCAGTTGCTTTGCATTGACGGCGGGCAGCACCTTGCCTGGCAAACGCCCGATGTCTTGGGGGTCGAATAATGCAGTGCCCGCATGGCAGGGCGCGCCCCGCAAAATAATTGTCCACGTCACGCCACGTCACAGATTGGATTGTTTCGCGAACACTGTCGGGTCTTGTGTTAGTGGAGCGTGACGTCAAAATTTGATTTATTTACAATGCATTAGTTTTTTTCTGCGACGCGCGTCGATGTAACGATTTTGTAAAAATTTCCTTATCGAGAAGGCGCTTCTGAATTCCGCTCCCAAGTTTATCCACAGCCAATTTCAACGAACTGACGAAACTGCCTACTTGAACACCGGGCCGGATCGCGGCAGCCCAATGTTGGGAATCAGGATCAGCATGACGCAGACGACGAAACCTTCCGGCCCGGATGTCATCAAGCGCTTCCTCAAGACGCTGGACGGCTCGCCCGGTGTCTATCGCATGCTCGATGACCAGAACCGCGTTCTCTATGTGGGCAAAGCGCGCAGCCTCAAGAACCGCGTCGCCAACTACACACGGCTGCAGGGCCATTCCGGCCGCATCCGCCGGATGATCTCGGAAACGGCATCGATGATGGTGCTGACCACCCAAACGGAGCTTGAGGCGCTTCTGCTGGAACAGAACCTCATCAAACAGCTCAAGCCGCGTTACAATGTGCTGCTGCGCGACGACAAATCCTTCCCCAATATCGAAGTGACCACCGGCCACGCCTTTCCCCAGATCCGCAAGCATCGCGGCAAGAAGGGCGACGGCCTCTATTTCGGCCCCTTCGCCAGTGCGGGCGCGGTCAACCGTGTGCTCAATCAATTGCAGCGGGTGTTCCTGCTGCGCAATTGCTCCGACAGCGATTTCGAGGGACGGACACGGCCCTGCCTGAACTACCAGATCAAGCGCTGCTCGGCGCCCTGCGTCGGCTTCATCTCAGCCGAGGCGTATCGTTCGTCGGTCAAGGACGCCGAAAAGTTCCTGCGGGGCGAGACGACCGCCATACAGCAGAAGCTGGCCGATGAGATGATGAAGGCCAGCGAAGAGATGGAGTTCGAGCGCGCCGCCGCCCTGCGTGACCGCATCAAAGCCATGACCAATGTCCAGTCGGTGCAGGGTGTGAACCCCCAGGGCGTGCCCGAAGCGGATGTGATCGGCCTGCATATGGAGGGCGGGCAGGCCTGCATTCAGGTCTTCTTCATCCGGGCCAACCAGAACTGGGGCAACCGCGATTTCTATCCCCGCGTGGCCGACGACATGAGCCCGACCGAAGTAATGGAAGGCTTTCTGGGCCAGTTCTATGACGGGAAAGAGCCGCCGCGCATGTTGCTGCTGTCCCATGGCGTCGAAGAAGAAGACCTGATGGTTGAAGCGCTCAGCGAACGGGCGGGGCGCAAGGTTCAGGTGTTGGTCCCGCAACGGGGCGAAAAGGCGGAGCTTGTGCAGGGCGCCGTTCGCAACGCCCGCGAAAGCCTGGGCCGAAAGATGTCGGAAAGCGCGACACAGGCCAAGCTGCTGCGCGGCCTGGCCGATGCCTTCGATCTGCCGGGGCCGCCCAAACGCATCGAAGTCTATGACAACTCGCACATCCAAGGCAGCCACGCCGTGGGTGCCATGATCGTATCCGGGCCCGAGGGGCTTGAGAAATCGCAATACCGGAAGTTCAACATCAAGGACACAGAACTCACCCCTGGCGATGATTTCGGCATGATGAAAGAAGTCCTGACCCGCCGCTTCAAACGCCTTTTGAAGGAAGACCCGGAGCGGAAGTCCGACCTCTGGCCCGACCTCCTTCTGATCGACGGCGGCGCGGGCCAGGTCTCCGCCGTCCGCGACATCCTCCGCGACCTCGACGTGGAGGACGTCCCCATGGTCGGCGTCGCCAAAGGCGTCGACCGCGACCATGGCAAGGAGGAATTCCACCGCACCGGCACCCGCCCCTTCGCCCTCCCGCGCACCGATCCGGTCCTCTACTTCATCCAACGCCTCCGCGACGAAGCCCACCGCTTCGCCATCGGCACCCACCGCGCCAAACGCGCCAAGGCGTTGGTGGCCAATCCGCTGGACGAGGTCCCAGGCGTCGGCCCAGGCCGCAAACGGGCCTTGCTCAAGCATTTCGGGTCGGCAAAGGCGGTGTCGCGGGCGGCGCTGGCGGACCTGAAGGCCGTGGATGGGATCAGCGATGCGCTGGCAGAGACGATCCATGCGCATTTTCATGAGCGGGGATGAAGGATTTGTAACCTGCGATAGTCCGTTTCGCGGACGAAGCTGCCCGTCAACGCGACTCTACTAAGGTAAACTCTACCAATTCGAGATGGAGGGCGGAAGCGCATGCGCCATTCGTCAGTATCACGCTGACCCTCGATGGAAGATGGAGTGTACTTGATTCAGCTCTGTTCTTCGCGGTCTTTGTACCATTTGAAACCATAGAATAGTGCTTGAACCGGGAAACCTATGAAGCAAATGGCTAGAAATATCGGGCCTCTGCCTCTTGGCCATTGGAGAATGTCATCATACCAAATCGCACATGCAGCGATTGCCAAAACGCCGAGGACGACCGTCCGCCTTGTTTTCTGCTTGTTAGATAAGCGCTTCCAGTGGAATTCCATGCTTGGGCCCGTCGCCTGTTTGGCCGTCTCTCTGGGAAGCGCGCTTTGGTGCACCGCGGAAAGATTGACAAGAAAGGCCCTATCCGACCTTACCGCCGCGAACCTAGCCCGGCTTTGTACCGGCCCTAGCCGAATCCGCTAGCCCATGGCAAACTCTACATGAGCACGGAGGACCCTGCCAATGATCCAGCACGCCTGAGCCCACACGTCCCCGAGCGGGACCCAACTCAGCGCAAGGATC
The DNA here is from genome assembly GCA_947494145.1 of uncultured Jannaschia sp. Taxonomy (GTDB): domain Bacteria; phylum Pseudomonadota; class Alphaproteobacteria; order Rhodobacterales; family Rhodobacteraceae; genus Jannaschia. Next base: position 33,550 of record CANLTZ010000020.1, read on the forward strand.
CTCCATGCAACCCATCATCTATGACGTCGCCGTCTCGGCCGACGGCTTCATTTGCGGCGCAAATGCCGACATCTCACGCTTCCCCCATGATGGCCCGGTGGTCGACGATTACCGCGCCCGTCTTGCCAGTTACGGCACAGCACTTATGGGGCGAGAGACGTATGTGTTCGGCTATGCCTACGGCCTGCCGCCCGGCGCGAACCCCTATCCGCACATGCGCGCCGTCGTCGTCTCCAAGAGCATCGACCTCCCAAAGGATGCAGCGGTCGAAGTCCTGTCTGACCTGACCGAAATCCAGAAGATCAAGGCTGAGGCGGTCAAGCCCATCTACCTGTGTGGCGGCGGCCGTTTGGCGGGTTCGATGCTGCGCAAGGGACTGGTTGACCAAGTCGTGCTGAAGCGGGCGCCAATCCTGCTTGGCAAAGGTGTTCCGCTTTGGGAGCAGGGGGCGCCGATCAATCGCGCGACGCTCTTTGACCATCACGATTACGGCGGCGGTCTCACGCTTCAACGTTACCAGCTTTGACAGGGACGACCTTCGGGGGATGGACGCTCCCCCCCGAAGGCCGCTACATCGGCGGAGATGACCTGGACCGTGCCGAACATCCTGACTGTCCTGCGCCTGCTCGCCGCGCCCGGCGTTGCGGTGATGTTTCTGTTCTTCGCGCGTCCCTGGGCCGATTGGTTCGCGCTGACGCTCTTCGTGGTGGCGGCGATCACCGACTGGTTCGACGGTTGGATCGCGCGGGAATGGAACCAGGAAAGCCGTTTCGGCGCCATGCTCGACCCCATCGCGGACAAAGCCATGGTGGTCATCGCGCTGCTGGTCATCACCGGATTTTCGGGCATGAACCCCTGGATCCTACTGCCTGCGACGATCATCCTGTTTCGCGAAGTGTTCGTGTCGGGCCTGCGCGAATTCCTAGGCGCTACAGCAGGGCTTTTGCAGGTGACCGTTCTGGCCAAATGGAAGACGACGGCGCAGATGGTGGCCATCGCGGTGCTGTTCGCGTCGGGCGTGTTCGAACACTACCTGATCATGCAATCCATCGGCATGGGGGAAGAGGTTCTCAATCGCGTTTTGACGGGCGACATCCCCGACCGTTTCGGCCTGATCTGGATGAATGCGGGCATGCAGATCAGCTTCGTGGCGGGCACGGTTTTGCTTTGGGTGGCCGCCGCGCTGACGGCGTTGACCGGGTGGGATTACTTTTCCAAGGCCAAGCCGCATCTGAAGGACCGGCCGTCATGACGCTGCAAGTTCTATACTTCGCCTGGCTGCGCGAACGGATCGGCCAGGGCCGCGAAACCGTCGAAACCGAAGCTGAAACCATCGCCGATCTGATCGCAGAATTGCGGGCGCGGGAAGACCGCTATGATCTGGCCTTCTCCGACACCAGCGCCTTGCGGGCCGCGTTGGACCAGAGGTTGGTCCCCCTCGACACGCCGCTGGCCGATGCGCGGGAGGTGGCCTTCTTCCCCCCGATGACAGGCGGATGAGCGCGCCGCGCATCATCGTGACGGAGGCCGATTTCGACCTCGGGGCAGAGGCCGCGCGGCTGGAAGATGGCCCCGATACCGGCGCCGTCGTGACCTTCACCGGACGGGTGCGCGACGTGAAAGATGGGCTGCACTATATGCAGCTCGAACACTACCCCAGCATGACCGAACGGGCCTTGACGGACATAGCAGAGCAAGCCCAGGCGCGTTGGCCGCTGTCGGGCGTCACCATCATCCATCGCCATGGCACGCTACGACCCGGTGACCGGATCATGATGGTGGCCACGGCGTCGCGCCACAGGGACGCCGCGTTGCAATCGGCGTCTTTTCTAATGGATTACCTGAAGTCGCGTGCGCCCTTCTGGAAGAAGGAAGTCACCGACAAGGGCGCATCCTGGGTGGAAGCGCGGCAGTCGGATGAGGATGCGTTGGAGAGTTGGGGCAAAGACTAGCGTACCCCTGGCAAGGCGATGCGACTGCAGGCCCCTAGCGTGAAGGGGCCCGGCGCAGAAGTTCCGTGGCCTTCAATCCATCCAGATCCGAAGCAGATGGCTCGATCCCGGCTCGGGGCTCTTGGCGGCGGCCGGCCATCCGGCGGGCCAGGTCCACCGCCAAGTCTTCATCGAGGCCGGCCAGGACTTCGGGGGAAACCAGCAAGCTTTCTGCCGGAATGCCCTCCACATAGATGATTTCGTGGGCGTCGAAGAGAAGGTGGAAATATTCGACATACCGCCCCCTGTCGCGCCAGATCTGTTCGCCATCCACCAGGTGGCGGGCGCGGATCAGAAGCTCCGCCTCGCCACTGCTGTTACCCTCTCGGCGTCGGTAGATGAACAGCCGGTGGTCGGGGGACAGGACCAGGTCGTCGGCATTTTTGAGGGCGTCTTTTTCGATAACCACAGGCGCATTCGACCCTTCGGCCCGCACGGTTTGGCGCCCGATCCAACGAACCGGTTGCGGGCCATGATCGCGGGTCAGCAGGCGGTCGCCGACCTCCAATTGTTCGACGGGTTGCTGTCGGCCCCCGGCAAGGGTCACCTTTGTGCCGCGGGCGAAGCTGACCTGAGCGACATTGGCAAGCTCGCCCTCCACTTCGGCTGAGGAAATGAGCGTGTATTCTTCAGCCGGTGACAGCGGGCCCAGCGGCAGGGCAAGACGCGCCCCATCCAATTCCAGCACCAGCACTTCGACGGTGGCGCCGTGCTCGCTCATAATCTGGTGGCGTGCGATTGGGTTGACCGCAAGTCCCGCGCGTCCGATGGAAGAGCCTTCCGCGACGACCATACCATCGCGGGAACGGGCCAGCACCAGCTCCTTCGGGGTGATGCCGTCATCCAGGGCGTAGATATCGCCCGCGACGACTTGATCGACCCCACCAATCGGGTCACCCATCAGCGCGCCGGTATCCACGCGCAAGGAGTGTGCGGGGAAAACGGTGCAGCGGCTAAGCGCTGAAAGCGGGGAATCGACCTCGGCCATCTGGCGAGTATGGGCCCAGATCGGCGGCAAAAACAGGGCGGCGCCATGACCGTTTCCAGAAGCGATCCGTGGCTCAGGGTGGATTCGCGGATGCGGCCCGTGCGGCGGAATGCTACGCCCGTCCTAACGTAAGGAGGGAACGCAGATGGATTTGGGGATCAAAGGCAAGCGGGCACTAGTTTGCGCGTCATCCAAGGGCTTGGGCTTGGGTTGTGCGGTCGCCCTGGCGGAGGCGGGCGTCGATTTGGTGATGAACGCCCGAGGGGCCGAGGCGCTGGAGCAATCGGCAGCGGATATCCGCGCGCGCTTTGGCGTGGAGGTGACTGCCATTGCTGCAGATATCACCACGGAAGACGGGCGTGCGGAGGTGTTGGACGCAGCCGGTGCCCTGGACATCCTGGTGACCAACGCCGGTGGACCGCCGCCCGGCCTTTGGTCGGATTGGGACCGGGACGATTTCATCGCCGCGCTCGACGCGAACATGCTGACGCCCATCGCGTTGATGACCAGGCTGCTGCCCCCAATGATGGAACGCGGCTGGGGCCGGGTGGTCAATATCACCTCCCAATCGGTGAAGGCGCCCATCCCCGTGCTGGGCCTATCCAATGCTGCGCGCACGGGTTTGACCGGCTATGTCGCGGGCACGGCCCGGCAAGTGGCATCTGCGGGCGTGACAATCAACAACCTGTTGCCAGGTATCCACGACACTGACCGGGCGATACAGCTCGATCAGGGGGTAAGCCGTCAGCAGAACATCTCAGTTGAGGATGCGCGTAGCCGACGGGAGGCCACCATCCCCGCCCGCCGCTATGGCACCAAGGAGGAGTTCGGCCAGGCCTGCGCTTTCCTGTGTTCCAAACATGCGGGTTTCATCGTGGGACAGAACCTGCTGGCCGATGGCGGCGCGACGGTGGCCACCATCTAAGCGCGTTGCAGCCCCAACTGTCGCAGCGTGGCACCGGCGGCCATAAAGGCCGCCACAAGTGCCACGATGCCAACCAGGTCCAGGCCGTTGCGTGCCGTTATGGCGGCCAGGGCCCAGACCAACGCTGTGCCATAAAGCAGCGAGGCGCGCAGCCGCAAGATCACCAGGGCGATGGCCACAGCCAGCGCAATGGCCGTCAGGGCCCAGCCCACCTGACCGAAGGGTGGGATGCCCCAGCCCGACCCGATCAGGCCGATCGAGACCGCCGATGCCGCTGTCAGCCAGCCTGCGTAAAGGCCAATGGGCGCGCGCAGCAGCCAAAGATCGTCTTCCGGGGTGCGGATTAACGCGACAAGTGCGCCGACCAGCATCACCCAGATCAGGATTGTCGCCCAGATTGCCGATTGCAGCGCCACGGGCAGCCAGATGGCCCCGACTACCAGGCTGACCAGCAGGGGGAAGCGCGTGTAGTCCCATTGCGGGTCATCGCGGCGTTGCCAGAGGCCGAAGCCTGCGCTGATCAAAAGCCAAAGGTAGATCAGGCCCCAGATCGAAAAGGCGTAGCCCGCCGGTTGCACCGGCGGGTTTTCGAGCGGGATGGGGAATTGTTCGGGCCGAAAGCCTCCGAAGTCCGGCACGAGGAACGGGGACGCCGCAAAAGCCAGCGTGGCAAGCAAGATCAGGATGGCGCGTATCGTCATGGTAGTTGGCTAACCCGCCTTATGCGCCGGCGAAAGCGTCTCCGAGCATTGCATTTCACTGGGTCCAGCGCACGGCGGTCAGGTCGTTGGCCTGGGTTGGCGCATTCTCCCACAGGCCCTCGATCTGGGCATTGGCCACACCTGTCTTGGCCAGTTGGAACAGGTACGCATTGACATAATCGTCAGCAATCATGCGCTGCGCGTCTTGCAGCAATTGGGACCGCATGACCGGGTCGGCTGTGGAGCCGATCTGATCCATCAGGGCCTGGAAAGCCGCGCTGTCATACTGAAAATAGTAATCCGGGCGGGCATAGATGTTGATGTCGGCGGGTTCGGTATGGCTGACGATGGTCAGGTCGAAATCCTTACCGCGGAAGACCTGTTCCAGCCATTGGGCCCATTCCAGGTTCTCGATCTGGGTCTCGATACCGACTTCGCGAAGTTGGCTTGCCACGATTTCCCCGCCGCGCCGCGCGTAGGAGGGTGGGGGCAGCATCAAGCGCAGCGTCGGCACTTCGCCGATCTCGGCCAGGAGGGCGCGGGCGCGGTCCGGGTCATGGGCTGACTTTTCGGTCAGATCCACATAGTCGGGATTGTGCGGGGCGAAATGGGTGCCGATGGGCGTGCCGTAGCCGAACATCGCGCCGTCGATGATTTCCTGCCGGTCTACGGCGTAGGAAATGGCCTGGCGCAATTCGGGCGAAAGGTTGGCGTTGTTCATCCCCAGGATTGTCTCCCCCTCGGTGGAACCGACGATGACGTCGAAGCGAGGATCGGCTTCGAAATTGGCCAGCGTTTCGGGCGCGGGGAAGTTGGGGAAGGCGTCCACGTCGCCTGCCATCATGGCGGCGAAGGCGGCATTGGGGTCTGAGATGAATTTGAAGGTGGCTTGCTGCAAGGCCGGGGCGTCGCCCCAATAGTCGGGGTTTGCCACAAGTTCGACCCTGTCGCCCTGAACCCATTCCGCGAACCGGAACGGCCCGGTGCCGACGGGGTTGGTGGCGTTGGTATCAGCCGATTCCGGCGCAACGATTACCGCATCACCCCAGGCCAGGTTGAAGGGCAGGTTCCCATTGGGCGCGCTCAGCGTCAGGCGGACGGTGGTCGCGTCCACAGCCTCGACCGTCTCGATCCCTTCGAACAGCGCTTTCTGGGCATTCGTGGACTCCTCCGCCCGGGCGCGGTCCAGGGCGAAGACCACGTCATCGGCGTCGAAACTGGTGCCATCATGGAAGGTGACCCCTTCGGCCAGGTCGAAGGTCCAGATTGTGCCGTCCTCCGACACGTCCCAAGATCGGGCCAGGGCTGGCTGAATTGTGCCATCGGGGCCAAACCGGGTCAGGCCTTCGAAAAGGTTGGCATAGACCACTTCGTCAATCGCCGCGGCCGCCCCGCCGGTAGGGTCCAGATTCGGCGGCTCCAACACCATGCCGATGGTGATGTCGGTCTGCTGGGCAAGCACAGGTGCAGCGCTTAGCAGCAAGATGGCGGTGGGTCTGGTCAGCATATCGGTTCTCCCGGTCGTTGGGGCGAACTTGGCGTGTCTGACCAGGGGGGGCAAGCGCTGTTGGTCTGCGTCAGGTGCAGGGGGCAGGGTCGATCTGCGTTGGCGGCAGAAGCCAAATCGGGCGGGACCCGGGTGGGCCAGCGATTGATATCGCCATGGAGCCGGGCTCGGAAGATGGGGTTTGACGGCAAGGCGCGGTCGCGAACATGACAGAGGCTTCGCCATCACCGGTCGCGTTTTCTATGCCGTCTTGGACCGCGCGAAGCGCCGGCAGCGCCGCCGGGTCGATGCCAAAGACGCGCACGCCATCAACAGGCGTGCTTTCGGTTCCGAACCGGTCTTCGGTGGGGACAAGCGCGGTTTTCACGGGCGCCGCTGAAACGGATGTCGCCAAGGTCATGACCGGCGGGTCCGACACGAGGCCATCGGACAGAGCGACGGAGACACGCAAGTCGGCGAAGTCCACCTCTCTCGGGTCCAGCCGCTCGGCGACGGGGTTGGGTGCTGTACAGGCGGTGGCGCAGGCGAGCGCCAGAATGGGAAGGAAGCGGGTTGTCATTTCAAGCTCGTTTTGCAATGATTCTTTTCTGTTTTACAGAAATAAATGGGGGCAAGCAATGGATGACGTCTTGACCGGCCATATCCGCGTTATCGTGGTTATCTTGCGCTTTATTGGCTGGGTGGCGGTGGTTTGCTGCATCAGTCTGGGCCTTGTGCTGGCGGCATTCCCCGGCGCTGTGGAATATTTCTTGCCCGAGGCGCAGGGTATTGGCAGAGGTCAGCGTATCGCGCTGATCGTGATTGGTATCGTGAACCTGGTGCCGGGTGTCTTCGCCGCCCATGCCCTGGCGCGGTTGGCGGGGGTTTGGCTTGATGGCCATGTCTTCTCAGGTCGGGCCATTCGCTGGCTGCCCCAGATGGGCTGGTCTTTGATCGCGGCTGGGTTTCTGTCGATTTTGGTCGGCCCGCTGATCGATATGGTTCTGGCTTTTGGGGCGGATTCTGGGTCTGTATCGATCCAGGTCAGCTCAGGGCACCTTGCGACCTTGGTTGCCGGAGGGTTGCTTATCGTGCAAGGCCGCGTCATGGCCCAAGCCGCGCGCATCGCTGAAGAAAACGGTCAGTTCATCTGATGGGCATCATCGTCCGGTTGGACGTCATGATGGCGCGCCGCAAGATGCGAGGGCGCGACTTGGCCGCGCAAGTGGGGATTACGGAAGCGAACCTGTCACTGCTGAAATCCGGCAAGGTGAAAGGCGTTCGTTTTTCGACGCTCGCGCGGATCTGCGAAATCCTGGACTGTCAGCCGGGCGACCTGCTGGAATGGGTGCCCGACGAAAACGCCTCTAGGTAGGTGCGCATGGCTGTCTGAACGTGGCGAAACCGGTCGCCACCTAAGTGCTTGCCCCCATACCAGCGTGTGACGATCACCACATGGTCGCGCAAGTCGTTTCGTTCCAACATCCGCAGGATGACCATGCCTGCGCCAGCCTCGCCATCATCGTTCTTCGCGGCGCCATCCGCCCCGATAAGGGCCCAGCTATTATGCGTCGCCTTGGCGAATTTCTTGTCACGGCAGAGCGTTTTGACGACCTTTTTCGCCTCGGCCCCATCCTGCGCCGGGGCGCCCGAGACGGCATAGCGGCTGCCCCGGTCATTGATATCCAGATGGATGACCTTCATCCCAGAAGATCGTGCAAGGCCAATGCCATGACCTTCGCGCTGTCGACCATGTCGTCGACCCCGATCCATTCGTCGGGCTGGTGGGCGAGGTCCAGGATACCCGGCCCATAGGCGATGCAGTTTTTCAGTCGCCCAATGCGGTCGATATGCTTCTGGTCGTAGGTCCCGGGCGAGATGACGAATTCCGCCGACTTGCCCATCACGGCATGAACGGCGTCTTGCACGGTGCGAACGATGGGTGCGTCTTGGGGCGTCAGCGTGGGCAATACCTCGAACAGGTCGCGGATTTCGTAGCGGAAATCGGGGCGGGTTTCGCGCACGCGCTCCATCATCTGGGTGACTTCGTGTTTCACCTCGGCGATGTCTTCCTCGATCAGAAAGCGCCGGTCGATGGTGATGGTGCAGCGGTCGGGTACGCAGGGGGAAGGCAGGCCGGTATAGCTTTCGTCCTGTACCGGCTCACCCCCATGGATGGCGTTGATGTTGAGCGTGGATTGCCGCGCGCCATCGGGCACGATGGGCATGTCGGTGCGCCGACCGGCCAGAAGTGGGAACAGCGTGCGCTCCATCTCGGCAATTACGGCACCCATATGGCGCACGGCACAATCGCCCAGAAACGGCATGGAGCCGTGGGCGATATGGCCCTTCGTCTCGATCTCGGCCCACCAGACGCCGCGATGGCCCAGGCAGATGCGATCCTTGTTTAAGGGCTCGGGGATAATGACGTGCTGCACGCGCGCGGGATCGAAAAAGCCGCGTTCCGCTAGATAGGCCACGCCGCCATAGCCGCCCGATTCCTCGTCGGCGGTAGCGCTGATTTCGATGGCGCCGCGGAAGCCGGGGTTGAGGTCAGCAAACGCTTCGGCCGCGATGATGGACGTGGCCAACCCGCCTTTCATGTCGCAGGTGCCGCGACCATAGATGCGGCCATCCGCCAGTTCGGCGCCGAACGGTTCGCGCGTCCAACCTTCTCCCACGGCGACCACGTCGTGGTGGCTGTTGAAATGGACGCATTCCCCGGGGTGCGGCCCTTCCAGCCGGCAGACCACGTTCCAACGTGGATGTTGGGTGGAATCCCCCAACGCCCCTTCTGCACGCACCATCTGCACATCCCACCCGCGGGCGCCCAGCCGCTCCCCCACCAGGGCGCAGATATCGCGGTAATGGCGACCGGGCGGGTTCAGGGTGGGAATGCGGACAAGGTCTTGCGTCAGGGCGATGAGCGCGGCGTGGCGGTCTTCGATTTCCTTGAGCAGCGCGTCCATGTCCCCTCCCACGTGGTGTCGGGGTCACAGTGTGACAAAACCGCCCAGTGCGCCAGTTCAAAGCCGCAAAACAGTTCTTAACTGAATGTTACGGTAGACATCAGAAATCCAGGTAGGAGGGCACGGCGAGTGGCCAGTTTTGACGCGCAGATGCAGGAAAGCCAAAGACAGGTTTCCGAGGCTCAGGAACAGATTATCAAGGTGACCAGTCGTATCGAAGCCGCGCGTCAGACACTCGATGAAGGGGTCGCCATCGATGTGGAAAATGCGACCTTGGAAGAGGTCCATGCCCATACCGACGCCATGAACGCCAATATTGCCGAGTTGATCATGGGGCTCGACGATGTGACGGCAGGGTTTTCCAAAGACTTCGATGAGATGCGCTCAAAGACGGGGATGGAGACGTTCATCGGCATCTTCGCCCGCGGCAAGGCCGAATCCATGCGCCAGGAGCGCCTCCGCGCGGCGTCGATTGACGACAAGCTGCAGGACCTGATCTCAAAGTCAGACACGATCACCCGGCTGCTGGAAGGCCAGTTGGCCGTGCTCAACGAACAGAAGACGAGCGTTGAGACCAACCTATCCTCGACCTTGGAGGAGCGGGAGGCCGCGGTGGCGGAGTTGGAAAGTATCCGCGCGACCATCACCGGCATGGACCCCAAACTGATCGAGCTGGAAAACAAGATTTCCGTCGAGCAAGACGCTGCGGCCCGCACCCAGCTTGAAACCGAATTGGCCGCGCTCAACACCCAGCACAACGAATTGGTGCAGCAGGAACAGGTGGCCCTGGCCCGTTCCCAGACGTTGGAACGCTACATCGAGAAGGGCAAAACCTGGATCGACAGCCTGCAGAACCAGGCGGCGACCCAAATGGTGCTGATCAACAAGCTGGAAACCGACACCAAACAGCGCGTGGTGCTTTATGACGCGCTGTCCAAGTCGCTCAAGACCGCGCAGCAGCAGGACGTGGCCCACCGGATCAATGAGATCGGGGTGAAGACCGATGAGGAAGCCCAGCAGGCCATGGCCGCCATCGGTGCGGCCACGAATACGCGCATGGCCGAGATGTTGGAGGCCCACGAAGACCACATGGTCTTTGCCCGCGATGTGTTGGAAGCCAAGGCCAAGGCCGACGAGCGCTTCGCGCGCCGTTTCGCCCAGATCGTCGAAAAGCACGACAAGAACCTCTACGGGGGATGAGCGACGGTTTCGATATGGAAGCACAGCAGCCGCGCACGGGGGGCATCTGGCAAATCCTCGTTGCCCTCGTTGCTGTTGGCGCCTTTGCTTGGGCTGCATTTCTGTTCTTTGGGCCTTGGGCTGAGGTCGCCATCGCTGCTGCGTTGGTTTTTGGGGTTGTCGATGGCGTCGCTGCGCGCTTGCGCAACCGCACCCGGTCGGACTTGCCGCCGCTGCCGCCCCGGCCGGAAAAGCCGGAGGCGAGTGCGTCGAACGCCCCTGCCTGGCGGCCAACGGGGCGACAGGTCATGCTGGCCTTTGTCTTGGCCTGGCTGATCATATCGGGGGGTCTTGTCCTGCTGACTGACACACCGATCTGGTCGGCGACGGCCAACGGATTTGCCCTTGTAATGCTCGGATTACCGCTTGGGCTTGCCCTTTTGATCTTCGCGGGGGCCGCTGTCTTGGTCACGCTGACGGTCGTGTATGAGACGGTACTAGGGGGGATCACCAGCCTTGCCCATCTAGTTATCGCTGCCTACCCATTTGAGCCCCATCGCCGCGCCGCCCATGATCGGGTCGATATGTTCCGGCGGCGTCTGGTCATCGATCGATATGATGAGGCGGCCCGATGACGCGCCGTGGCGGCCCAACGCGGCCCGTGGGCGACTGAACCATGACGCTGAAGGAAGACCTTGTCCGTGATCACGTGGGCTTGCAGGAAAACCGGCAGGCCAGACGCTACTTCGCCAAGTTCGAGACGATCCTAGCGCACCTGCCTCGCGTGGCTGCGGATATGGAGCGAGATGGGCGCCTGACCGCCCCCGAGGTGGAGGCGGTGCGCCAGCATCTGGCTCGGCTGAACCGGACCTTCCGCGCGCTGAGCCACAAATACCTGATGACCGGGCGAGATACAGGGGTGTTTCTGGGCTCGCTCACTGTGGACCGCTCTGCCAGCGGCTTTCCGGTGATGCAGGAATTGTTGACCATGGCGTCCGATGCGGCTCAAGCCGATGGCCATCTGGAACGGTTGCCGGACGAAGAGGCGCTGAAGGATGCCATGATTTCCCGCATCGTCGGGGAGCGGGTCATCCCAACGGATCTGCAATATGCCATGTCTCAACGGCTTTATTATCGACAATTGGCGCAGCGCGGTCTGTTTTGGTCGCGCAACGACATGGAGGTGATGGCCGTGCCGGGGGATGGCCATCGTTCGCTTCTGCATTGGTCGGCCTGGGACGGGCAGCGCAATTTGCCCGTCATCTGGATGATGGAAGTGCGCGACAGCGGCAAGATGCCCTTCGAAGGCGACGCCGTGCGGCGCGAACGGGTGGGCGCCCATGTGTTGGCGCAAGCCTTGCCGGAATTGACGTTGTTGACTGTGGCGCGGGGTTTTGACCGCGATTTCGACGACCTCCACCCTCTGCGCCTGCGCCGCCTGACCATGGGCCCGATGTATTCGGGCGCCTACACACGGCAGACGGAAGGGTTGGGCCGCGTGCTGGCCGCAGCGCGTGCCCCTGCGGGCGAAGACTGGGCCCTAGCTTGGACGCTGGAAGAATTGCGGGCGGAGCGGACGACGACGGAAAAGAAGGGCTGGTTCGGCTCGGTCGACCGCACCGTTTTTGAGTTGCCGCCAGTGACCGGCGCCGAAACGGGGGCTACGCGGATCGAACGCGCGGCCATCCTGCCGCAACGGGTCTATCAGGCCTTGGTGGAGACGGACGCGCCGGGGTTTGCGGATGTAATCAAATATGTGGTCGGCGAGGGGCGCCTGTGGCGGGCGGGGTAGGGGGCTCTGGCCTCGTTGGCCAACGGCAGACACCCCCGAGGTATTTTTGGCAAGATAGGGAGGGGGCATGGGCCTTTCCGGGGATGCAATGGAACTGACCGAGGGCGAGATCGTGGCCCGCTACGATGCTGCCTTGACGCTTTTGGACGGCTTCGATCACGCGCCGCGGTTGGGGAAGGCGCGTGAGGTCGCGCGGGCTGAGCGCTCGCCGGGCATCGGGACGCGCGGGCGGTTCAGGTCCACCACGCCGGGGTTGGTGACGCGGTCCACCGTGCGCGCCTCGGGCGTGCATCTGCGCGAAACCGTCGAAGGCGACGGGTTGGTGACGCCCGCACGCGCGCAAGTCTTGCAGGGCCTGCGTCGGGCTTTGGCCATTGCGCTGGCCATCGGGGGCGCCTTTGACGACAGATCGGGGCTCGATGCGTTGAAGGCGGAAAATCTGGCGGGACGATTGGCCGAAACCGACCGCGCCAAGTTCCGCGAATTGCTGGAGGCCGAGGCCCTGGCCGTGGGGTTCACCTTTGCCAATGCGCTATCCTTCCTGTTGGCCCCCCTGCGCGGCGCCGAGAGCCGCGAGGTCCCCGCGCCCGAAGAAGTGCTGACCGACAACGCGCAAGCGATGCTGGAAGGGCTTTTGTGGGAGGTGGACCAACGGCTGGCCGACCTGGATGACGACGCGCTGATCGCCACGCTTGCGGCGCAGGCGGAACTGGTGATGGAGCGGCTGGTGGACCGCGCGCGCCAAGCCCCCCGCGCGAGCATCTTCGGGGAAGCGGCCTGGCGCGTTGAAGCCGACGATCTGGAATTGCGGGGCTTCACGCCCTCGACTGCGGCCAAAGGCAAGCCTTTGACCATGCAGTTCAAGCAGCCCCATGAGGTCGTGGGCAACCACATCGCCAAGCACCAGGCGCTGAAGCTCTCGAAGATGCTGATGGCCTATGATTTCGAGCGCAAGCTCAACCCTTTCGCCGATCTGGGCGGCTTCATCTTCACCTTCATGGGCGACGGCGCGCCGGGGACGGGTAAGACGACGCTCATCCAGATGATGGCCGGTATGATCCATGGCTATTGTGAGGTGGCGGGTTATTCGTTCCGCTACGAGAACCTGTCCACCGAAAGCATCGATAGCTATCAGGGCAAGTCCGGTCAAAACGCCAAAGCCTTCATCAACGCCATCATAGACCCCGCCGTGATCGGCTTCGGCACGATCGACGATATCGACCAACTGGCCGGCAAACGCGGCGACCGGCAGGCCAGCGCCGGGCAGTTGGAAATCACCGCCGTTCTGATGGAAAGCTTCGCGGGGGCCAATACGGTGGTGCGGGGCAACTGCACCTTCGGCATGTTCTCGAACTATCCCGAGAACGTGGACGATGCCCTGCGCCAGCGGGCGGGCGCGCGGTTTTTGGTGGATGGGCCGCAAACGCAGGATGACTACATCGACATTCTGTCGCTGCTGTTGGGTAAGCGGCACGATATCCCCCTTGGCGACCACGATCTATTCGCGGCGCAGGAACTGACGAGGGCCGTTGCCGAAAGCTTTGCCAAACATGCCCGCCCGGCTGAGCAGAAGCTGGCCGACGTCTTTGACGATGTGCGCGGCAAGATCGGCGATCTGGATACGATTGCAAAAATCGGAACCTACCTGAAGGGCATCCACGCCGCCGATGAGCGCTTCACCGGGCGGGCGATCAAGAACATCACTGATGCGGTGAAGGTGCGGGCCATGGATGTGGAACTGCCAGATGAGTGGTTCGAGACGGCGGATCGGTTCATGCACAAGCCCTATGATGAAAAGCTCGCCATGGTGAATGACATGCGCGTGCCGATTACCACTGAGATGGTGCTGCAAGAGGTGAACCGCTACGCGGACAGCGAATTCCGCTATGCCGACAAGTCCGATGAAGTGGCCATCGACAATGCGGTGCGGGACATGCGCCGCACCGAAATTGCCAAGCGCCGCTATCTGGAGGGGAAGGGATGAGCTTGGTCCTGCCCGTCCTGATCCTTGCTGCGGTTGCCTGGGCCGTGCCGTGGCTTTTGGCAAAGGTCGTGCCCGAGGGCGTAGGTTGGCTTTTCATGAACGGGGTTTGCTCTTCGGTCCTGCTGGCCCTCATCGCGGGGGCGGGGTTTGTCGTTCTGTACGGCGAGGCGGGCGGCGTCGTCTGGCGCGAGGCGCCCTGGCATTTCGCCGTGTTGTCGCTGCGCAGTGCGCTGATCTGGGGGCCGGTCATGGTGCTGTCGCTCGCGAATTTGCCGCGAAAGTGGAAGGATGTGGTGTGGTGAGGTTTTTCCTGATTGGATCTCTATTGTTTACGGGCAGCGTAGAGGCACAGGGAACTTTCCACTGCATCGTCATTGAAGCGATAGAAGTCTCGGACGTTGGGTCTGCCAAAGAGCATGTCATCGCGAGTTTGCTTGTGGGCGAGGCTTTCCTCGTTGATCGCAGGACCGGTCGTCACAATTTGTCTGGTGTCGGAAATTCGAGCTATGGCGAGGTCAGGGTGATCGATCATGGAAGCAAGGTAAGCGCCTTTAAGGTCATATCTGTTTCCTCTGCTGTCGCAGGAACGATTGGTTCCGCACGGAATGTAGAATTTCTGACTATTTCCACATTCAACGCGGAGCCCTATCCATTCCTTTTGACAGAAGGCACCAGCAAATCCTTACAGGGTCTTTGTCAATGGACAGACTGATCCGCCACGGCCTCATGTTCGCCGGTCTCTTCGAAGTGGACAGCCCCGCGCTGGTGGAGCGCTACAACCGGGCGCTTGAGCACCTGACGGGCAAGCGGACTGGTCTGGACCATTTCCACATCGACCTGAGCGGCTTTTCCCCGGAAGTAGGCGATGAGCTTGGGGATATGGGTTATCTCAACCCCGGGGGGTGTAACCGGCAGATCATCTTGCTGTCCACCCGCCAGAAGGATGCCCCTCTGTTGGAGATGAAGTTCTCGACCTCCGCCGACATCTTGCGCCGGTTCATCACTGCCAATGAGGCGCAGCTTTTCACGCTGACGGCGCGGGATGCTGTGGCGGGCGAGCTTGAAAACTCGGTCTATTCCGTGGCGGACCCGGCGCGGCTGCTCGATATCCGCTCCGTCACCGTCGAGGCCGATACGACCACAGGCGTCGTGCGGGATGCCGCGAAGCTTGACGGTTTGATCCAACGCTTTCGTCAGGAGGAGGATGCCTGGTGGGATGATGTGCTTGTGGCGCAGATGATCGCACTGGCCCGGTCCACGGGGGATGTAACGCGGGCGCCGGTCACGTTCGAAACCCCCAGCTTCCGGCAGGACGACTTTTGGACCGCGCTGCATGGCGGGCTCTATGTCTTTCGCTCAGTCGAGCACCCCGCCGTATTGGCCAACCGGCCGTTCCAGGAAGACGGGATCGAGGTGATCGACCTGGCCGACCGCAACCGTGTGGCCAACTTCTTGCAGGTCAACGGATTGACCCAGCCCATTGTGGAAGGCCGCGGCCCCGAAGCTGCGGAAATCCTGCGCGAAAAGGCGGAGCATATCGCGATGGATAGCCTGGGGCGGCAGGGTCTGCTGCCGCAAGACCACGAGGACCGGCCAGAGCGGCATTTGCGCCACGCCATGCGCAGACACGACGACACGCTGCCGGGCGAGGTTGGAACGTTGCTTCGCATGACCGCTTGGGCGGAAGGTCACGGCAAATGGCCCCGCGTGGACAGCCGTGATGCGGCCTACTTCCACACCTTGCGGGGCGCGCCGGGGCCGTTGCGGGATCTGGTGAACATGGCCCTTGCGGAACTGGCCCCCGAAGATTTCCGCCAGCTTCACATATGCCACAAGCCGCTTTTCTACGACCGCTATCGGGATATGCCCGATCCGCTCAAGGAATGGGTCGCAGATACGCTTGCAAGGGACTACGTTACCGACAAATCGGGCATGCGCGCGCGGCTTTACGCGCGGGACCTGCCCAAGCCTTTGCCAGCGGTGGGGCGAACGGGGTGGCCGATCGAGCGGAAGGGGCCTTGGGGATAATATGATAGGACTTGCAAGACTTGCCGTGATCCTTCTGGTGGTTCTGACGGTGATCTATTTCTGCCTCGTCTTCTACTTCCGCGCGGGCGAAAAAGATCGCCTGCGCGCGGAATGGGCGCGCGACCAACCACCTTTGCCGGAACATACTTACGTGGAAAACGGTCTGCGCGACTACCAGGGCAGCCTGAAGCGAAAACTGCTTTGGGGGGTGTATATCATCCCGATCTCGGCCATCTGCCTTCTGATCTATCTTGTGAACTACGCCTGAGGGGCTCTGATGCGTTTCGTGAAATGGATATTGCTCCTGCTGGTGGTCTCGGTCTTCGGGGCCTTCCTCCACTACACCCTGCCGCAACGGGATATCGTCCGCGTTACCGGGACTGAGGTGCGCCGCATCGACCTGGAGGGCGAAAACTCGATCTTCTGGGCGGCGCCCGATCTGGGGGGCACCCAGGGCCTGTCTTCCCGCGACGTGCGCTTCATCAACACCGTGCGCACCAACGGTCGCCCTTCGGTCTACCGCAACGAAGATACCGGCTGGGGGTGGCCACCCTATTTCAAGTTGGATTCGTCGAACTTGCAGGTTGAGGCCGAAGATCTGAGCTCCTCTTCTGCGGCCCCGCAATGGGTTGCGATAACCCACTATGGCTGGCGGTCGGAATTCCTGTCGATCTTTCCGAACGCCGTGGGCGTCCGCCCCGTGGACGGGCCCGATGCGACGCTGATCCCGTGGTTCAACATCGTCTTTCTGACGTTGCTTGCCGCTGTGTTCTGGGCCATCGGCGTCCGCATTCTGCGCTTTCGGCGCAATCGCATCGACCCCGTCATCGAAGATGCGAGCGAGGCGTTCGAGGATTTCGGCGATGCCGTCGACGAACGGCGTCGCGGCTTTCGCGCCTGGTTGGATACTTGGAAAGGCAAGCCGCGCAAATAAAGCGCGGCGGCCCTGTCATTCAACTATCGTCCACGCCCAGCTTGATTTTTGCGTCCGGGTCCACCCGCGTTTGATCCCATAGCGGCACGCCGGATCGGAACGCCGCGCGCCCGATCATGTGCGCGGCAACAGGTGCCGTGATCAGCAGGAAGATCACGATGGCCACCGCGCGCGCCACGGTCGAGGCATCTGCGAAGCCCGCGCCCACGGCCAGCATGATCAAACCGCTCGCCAATGTGCCGGCCTTCGTGGTTGCATGCATTCGGATCAGCACATCCGGCAGCCGCAGGATGCCCAGGCCAGCAATAAAGGCGAAGAAGCCGCCCAATAGGACCGACGCGGAGAGGAAGTATTCCAACATCACTTATCCGCCCCTTCGGCTTGGTTCAAATCTTCGGGAGCTGGTCTCTGGCGCTTTCGTTCCACGAAACGGGCAAGCGCCACGGTTGCCAAGAACCCGATCAGCGCCGTTACGACGGCCACGTCTAGAAAAGCCGGAACCCCCGTATCGATCGCGATGAGCCCGCAGAACGCAACGATCAGCACAGTCATCGTGTCCAGCGCAACCACCCTGTCGGGCAGCGACGGACCCTTGATCAGGCGCAGCATGGCCAGGACGATCGCGAGCATCACCATGGCAAGGCTGGCCTGTACCGAAAAGGCCAAGATTGGCATCTGCTCCGTCAGTGACCCGGTCATGCCATGGCCTCCCGCACCCAACGCTCCATCCCGGTTTCGATCTGGCGGCGGATTTCCTCTGCGTCGTCGACGAACATCGCGTGGATGACGAGTGTGTTGCAGTCTTCGGTGACATCCAGGGTCAACGTGCCCGGCGTGAGCGAAATCAGGTTCGTGACCAGTAGCACTTCGGCTTCGCCCTTGGCCTTCAGCGGCATGGTTATGATGCCTGGCTTCGCCCGATGGCGCGGCGTCAGCACATCCCATGCGACCGACAAGGAGGAGACGATCAGTTCATAGTGGAACATGACGAGCAGCTTCAGCCAGCGATAAACCCGCAAGAAGTACCCGCCACCGCGATTTTCGAAGAGTGGTTGCACAACCCAAAGGGCCAGGAAGCCCACGGCAAAGCCGATGGCGAGGCCCGCAAGGGTGAACTGACTGGTCAAAGCCGCCCAGGCAACGGCAAGCAGAAGGTTCAGTAGGAACAGGCTCATGGGCGCTCTCCCAAAACGGCGGTCAAATAGGGCGTCGGGTCCAGCAACTCATTTGCGGCCAGTGTGGCGACCTGCACAAAAGGTTCGGGGAAGAGACCGACAATGATCGTGATGATCGCCAAGCCGATGATGGGAAGCAACAACGCCATACGTTCCCCTGACGGAAGCGACGCAAGGGTCGGCACCGTCCCATTGGGATGGGGCTTCCAGAAGGCTCGACCCCATATCTTCGTCATCGAGTAGATCGTCATGAGCCCCACGGCCAGGGCGGCGAACGCGACCAGCCAAAGCTCCAGGTCCAGCGACGCCTTCACCAGCACGTATTTGGCCCAGAACCCCGATAAGGGCGGGAAGCCCGCAAGGCTGAAAGCGGGGATAAGGAACAGGAAGGCCAGGAAGGGTGCCCCCTTATAAAGCCCGCCAATATGTTCGATCTCCGTGCCGCCCGCGATGCGGTTTGCGACACCCGCAACCAGGAACAAGTTCGCTTTCACGACGATATGGTGGACCAGGTAAAACACCGCCCCCATCACCGCGAGCGGCGTCAAAAGCGCCAGACCGAGCACCATGTAGCCAATCTGGCTGACGATATGGAACGACAGGATGCGCCGGAAATCCGTCTGCGCCGCGGCCCCCAGGACGCCCGTCACCATGGTCAAAACCGCCACCCAAAGCAGCAGGGTATGCGTGAAGCCAACATCCTGCGTGAAGACGAGCGTAAACATCCGCATCAGCGCATAGACACCCACCTTGGTCAGCAGGCCCGCAAAGACGGCCGACACGGCGAAGGACGGCGTGTGGTATGAGGCCGGCAACCAGAAGAACAGCGGGAAGACCGCGGCCTTCACCCCGAAGCCAACCATAAACATAGTCGCGATAACGGTGATCAGGCCCGGATCGGCATCCTGTACGGCATAGTGCAGATCCGCCAGGTTCAGCGTGCCCGTAGTTCCGTAAAGCAGCCCAATCCCCGAAAGAAACAGGATCGTCGAGATCAAGTTTAGCGTGACATACTTGATGCCCGCATCAAGCTGCACACGCTTGCCGCCCAGCACAAGAAGCCCGAAGGACGAGATCAGCATGACCTCGAACCAGACATAGAGGTTGAACAGATCGCCTGTCAGAAATGCGCCCACCACGCCTGCGATCAGCACTTGAAAAAGGGCGTGGTAGCCAAGTTCTTCCATGTTGCGGGTCACATCCGACACCGCATAGATCGACACCGCCAAGGCGGTAATGCCCGTGATCACGACCATGATGGCAGAAAGCGTGTCTGCGACCAGCGTGATCCCGAACGGCGCGGGCCAATTGCCCATTTGCGCCGCTTGCGGCCCGTTGGTCAGCACGTCGGCAAGCAGGAAAATCCCCGCCACGAGCGTCAGGGCCGAGCCGATGACGCTGATCCATTTCCCCTCTGCCCCCCGGCGGAACAGGAAGGCCAGAACCGCGGTGAAGAAGGGAAGGATGATCGGCAGGGGCAGCAGGACGACAGGGGTCACTTGTGCTCCTCCGGCTCGGCGAGGCGCATCTCATCGGAATAGAGCGTGCCGAGGTTCTGATAGCCGCGATAGACCAGCACGAGCGCAAAGGCGAACAGTCCAAAGCCGATCACGATTGCCGTCAGTACCAGCGCCTGCGGCAAAGCGTTGGCAACCCCTTCCGGCGGCAGGGTTTCGCCCAAGGCAACCAGCGGCGGTGCTTCCGGTGTCAGCCCACCGGAGGCGAAGATCACCAGGTTTGCGGCATTGGAAATCAGGATGAGACCGAAAAGAAAGCGCAAGACATTCCGCGCCAGCATCAGATAGACGGCGGCTGCCACCATCGCACCGACCATGAGGGGGATGAACAGTTCCATCAGACTTCTTCCTCAAGCGTCAGGACAAGCGTCAGGACAGACCCAAGGACGACTAGGTAGACCCCCACATCAAATATCAGGATGTTAGACAGCGGCACACCCTTGTCGCCTGCTGCCGGGTCCGGCCACAAAAACAGCCACTGGCCAGTAAAGGGCGCGTCGCCAAACAGATAGGCCATCACCCCAGCCAGTAGCGCGATACCCAGGCCCACCATGGCGATGGATTGCGGCTCCACCCGAAGGGCCTCGCGCGCGGCGCGACAGCCATGGGCAATCGCATAAAGGATGAAACCCGTCGCCCCGACCAGGCCGCCAATGAACCCGCCGCCGGGTTCATTATGGCCCCGCAGCAGCATGTAGAAACTGAACACGAGCAGCAGACCGACAAGGATGCGGGTCGCTGCCCGCACGATCAGGGAAGTCGTCGTCACGAGCGCTCTCCTTTCGTGCCACGCAGCAAGGCGAAGGCACCCAGTGCCGCGATGACGACCACGGCAATTTCACCGAATGTGTCGAGCGCCCGGAAATCGACCAGGATCACGTTTACGATGTTGCGGCCGAACGCGATGGGGGCGGATGTTGCTTCGAAGAACTCGGTCAGGCGCAGGTCCAGCGGGGCCTGCATTACGGCCAGCAGCACCACGGTGATCATCGCGCCGATGGCAATTGAAAGGGCCAAATCCCAAGCGCGGAGACGGTTGACCCGTTCTGTGTTGAGCTGCGGCAGCTTTAGCATTGCCACCGCGACCAGCACCACTTGCAGGACTTCCACCAACAATTGCGTGATGGCCACGTCCGGTGCGCCGAACATGATGAAGATCAGCGCGACGCCCACGCCTACAACGCCCAACGCTGCCACGGCTGTCATCCGGCTATTGGTGAATGCGGTGAGCAAGGCACCCGCCATGATGAAGATCAGAACCGACCAATGCTTGGCGCGAAGCTCCTGCATTTCGGGGATTTCCAGGGCCAGTCCACCACGCCAGATGGCATAGCCAACAACGACAGCAAGCGACGCGAAGGTGACGAAGATGTAGCGCCGCAACTGCCCTGTCTGGATGGTACGGGTCAGTCCTTTGGACCCAGCCGCCACGGCGCCCATCAGGCCGTCCCAACCTGGGTCGAAGCGCGGTTTGAAGTGGGCCAGCGCAGTCCGCAAGCGTACGTGCCAGGCATAGAGTGCAAGGCCCGCGGCGAACGTTAGCAGCGATAAGATGAATGCGACGTTGACCTCTTTGAAGAGGTAAAGGTCGACCGCATAGGGCGCGCCCAGAACGGCGGTCGTTGCCGGGCCTACTAAGGGCTCCGCATAGTTGGGGGCAAGGCCGAGGCCAAGGCCCAAGGCCGCCAGCAAGAGAGGGCCTGCCAGCATCGCGACTGGTCCTTCATGGGCCTCGACCGGGGTCTTCGCCAGCTTGCCGGTAAACGGCCGCCAAGCCACCACACCCGCGCAGGCGAACATGAGGGCCGATGCGGCAAAGGCGCAGCCCGTCACCCAAAAGAGCGCGGGGCCTTCCAACGACGCTTTGTAAAGAAATTCTTTCCCTATGAACCCGAAGAGCGGCGGCAGCCCGGCCATGCTCGCCGCTGCCAGCATTGCCGCGACCATCGTCACGGGCATCTTGCGCCAGAGGCCACGCAAAACCGTCGCTTCCCGCGTGCCTGTCCCGTGATCGACCACGCCAATCATCAAGAACAGCGCAGCCTTATAAAGGCTATGGACCAGCAGGAACGTCATCGCGCCCAAAATGGCCGCTTCGGTGCCAACCCCGATAAACATTACCAACGTGCCAAGCGCCATCAGCGTCGTGTAGGCCAGCACCTGCTTGATATCTGTCTGGCGGATGGCCAGCAGTGACGCGAAGACCGCTGTCACGCCGCCAAAGATAACCAGGGTCCAAAACCAGATATCGCTGCCGCCCAGCGTCGGATTC
This sequence comes from uncultured Jannaschia sp., assembly GCA_947494145.1. Lineage (GTDB taxonomy): Bacteria > Pseudomonadota > Alphaproteobacteria > Rhodobacterales > Rhodobacteraceae > Jannaschia. The sequence continues at coordinate 55,491 of CANLTZ010000020.1, forward strand.
ATCCGGGCCAGCAGGTACACGCCGCCCTTTACCATAGTGGCGGAGTGCAGGTAGGCCGACACTGGTGTCGGCGCTGCCATCGCATTGGGCAGCCAGAAATGGAACGGCACCTGCGCCGACTTCGTGAACGCCCCAAGGATGACCAGCCAGAAGATCGGCAGGTATAGCGCGTGGTCGACCAGCGAGCCTTCGATCTCTGACAGCTCGAACGTCCCTGCCGCTGTTCCAATCAGGACGATCCCCGCCAGAAAGGCCAGCCCGCCGGTGCCAGTGACTAGCAGGGCCTGCAACGCATTACGCCTCGATTTTTCCTCATCCGCGTTGAAGCCAATCAGCAAATAGGACGAGATCGTCGTGATTTCCCAAAAAACGAATAGTGCCAAAAGGTTGTCCGACAGGACAAGTCCAAGCATCCCCGCCATGAAAGCCAGCAAATAGCAAACGAAACGCGTGTAATGCGTATGGCCGCCAAGGTAAGACGCTGAGTAGAGCGTCACCAACGCCCCGATTCCGGTAATCAGAAGGGCGAAGGTCAGCGACAACCCGTCGAGCAGCATGCCGACCGATACGCCCAGCGACGGCACCCAGTTGAAGCGCCAAAGAAGTACTTCGCCCGCGGCAACGGCCGGAATGAATTGCGCGAACCACAAAAAAAGACCGGCCGGGATAAGGATCGAAATCCATCCCGCCGGACCACCCAATGTGCGCCCCGAGCTTTCAGCCATGCCTGTCCTCAGCTTCCGTTGCCGGTCGATATAGCTGGCCACTTTGATTGTTCAACTCATCCCACTACGTTAATTTCCATAGACAAGACCTATCGAGGCGCAAATGCCGACACTTCAACAGTTTCGCTACCTCGTGGCTGTGGCCGACACGTTGCATTTCCGGCGTGCGGCAGAGAGCGTGCATGTCACGCAGCCGACGCTGAGTGCCCAATTGCGCGAGTTGGAGGGGAAGCTTGGCGTCCAGTTGGTCGAGCGGTCCCGCTCTGGCGTGACGCTCACACCCATCGGGTCCGAAGTTGCGGCGCGGGCACGGCGGGTCCTGCGGGACGTGGCGGATATCACTGCCTTGGCGCGCAGTGGCGACGACCCGTTGGCGGGCACTGTCCGGGTCGGCGTCGTCGGTTCGTTGGGCAGTTACTTCTTGCCGCTGGTGATCCCTACGCTCCATGAAGCCTACCCGAAGCTGAAATTCTATGTCCGCGAAGGCATCGCCGCCGATCTGCTGGCCAGGCTGCGCGACGGGGCACTCGATGTCCTATTCTTCCCGTTGCCGTTGGCCGAAACCGGTCTGGTCATGGCCCCACTTTTCCATGAGCCGCTTCTTGTCGTGGTGCCCACCGAACACCCGCTGGCAAGCTCCGCGATTGTTGACCGTGCCGCATTGGCCGGTGAAACCGTCATGACGCTGGAGGCAGGTCACCGCCTTCACGACACAGTCGCGGATCTGGTTGCGGAAACCGGCGCGGAGTTGTCGCTGGACTACGAAGGCACATCCCTCGACACCCTGCGCCAGATGGTGGCCACCGGTCTGGGCCTATCGATCCTGCCCGCGCTCTATATTCGGTCCGAAGTTGCCCGCGAATCGCTCGTTACCGCCAGACCGTTGTCCGAGCCGATGCCCGGACGCGACATCGGCATGGTCTGGCGTGAGACGGCAGCGCAATGCGGCGCCTATGAGGAACTTGCGCGTTCAATTCGGTCAGCATTGCGGCAAGAGGCGCCAGAAGTTCGCGTCATCGACTGACAAAAACAGGTTAACATTTGATCAATAGAGGCAGTGACCAGTTAACTGTTCCTAAAAACTGCATGATCGCGCCCGGTTTCGAGCCTTTCGACGTCTCAATTCTATGCCATCTTCAAATCGAATTTGATTTGTAAGGAAGCTGTTATGAATTGCTTCAACATTCCGGTCATTGGTCCGACCTGCATACCTGAACTCATTGTCGAAGTCGGTGGAACGGCCGTCGATCTTAGCCATCCAGGGTTCCTCGCAGCAGGGATGCTGACGCTTGCCATCGGACTTTTCGTCTTCCGCTCACCTACCTGACGTCGTCAGACGCCGAACGGCACCCAGATCGTTTGTACTTCGGTGCCGGCGGCCAGCCAGGGCGCGGCATCTGCGGCTGCCCAATCTCGTCCCGTGCCATAGTTAACCCAAGTTCTTTTCAGATCGGCGGCGGCTTCCTTTTCCACCAAGCCGGACAGATCGCTGGATGAGAAGGTCCAGCACGCATCGACGCCCTTATGTCCGGCCACGTTCGGTGCAAGGGTTCCATGCTCGCCGGTGAGGATGTTGACGACGCCGGCAGGCACATCGGAGGTGTCGAGCACTTGATAGAAATCCGTTGCCAAAAGCGGCGCGGTTTCCGGTGCGATCAGCACGAGCCGGTTGCCCGTCGCAAGTGCCGCGCCGATTACGTTGCACATAGCGACCAGAGGCGCATCTTCGGCGGCGAAGGCTGCCACAACCCCTAGCGGACGGTTCACCGCGATGGCCAACCCGCCCATTGGCACGCCGAGCGTGCGTCCATCATGCTTGTCAGCCCAAGCCGCCCAGCGGAACAGATGGCGCACGGCCTCCTCCGCCTCGGGGTCGCCGCCGGTTTGCGCCTTGAGCCGGGCGTCGAAGCCGTCCGCCCGGGCTGCAAGGTTTTCTGCCAGATAGTAGAGAATCTGCGCCCGCAGATGCGCCGTCGCGATGGACCACCCCTTGGCGCTGCGCGCGGCTTCCACGGCGTTGCGCACATCTTTGCGGTTGGCGATGCCAACCTCGCCCACTTGTCCCTTTGGGCCAAAAACGGGCTGCGTGTACCCGCCATCGGGCCGCACCTGTTTGCCGCCCACATACATCTTCGCCGTGCGGTCCACGGCATCGCTGGGCCCCGATGTCCCATCATATCGCTTCACGGGCTTCAGCTTTGCCCCCCGCTCGGGCCGCAGATAAGCCGCCAGCCCGGCCATGCCGCCTTCGCGCCCGAAGCCGCTTTCCTTCATCCCCCCGAAAGGCGCGGCCGCGTCCAACATGTTGGCACCGTTGACCCAGACCACCCCGGCTTCGATTTTGGGCGCCGTGTCCAGCGCCATGTCGATGTCCTGGCTCCAGACTGAGGCGGCGAGGCCGTAGGTTGTGTCATTGGCCAATTGCACCGCTTCAGCCGGTGTTCGGAAGGTCGTCGCGGCCAGGACGGGGCCGAACACCTCTTCCTGCATGAGCGGGTCCGCTGGGGCGAGGTCGGTCACCAGAACCGGCGGCAGATAGCAGCCTTCGGGGGCCGTGCCGCGATGCACCGTGCCCGCCGTGCGTGCCAGCATGGCTTCGACCCGGGCCTTGTGTTCTGCGTGGACCATGGCGCCCATATCGACGGCCTTGTCCAAAGGGTCGCCCACGCGCAGCCGCGCCATGCGCGCCAGCAACCGGTCACGGAAATCGTCGGCCACACCTTCCTGCACCAGAAGCCTTGCGCCCGCACAGCAGACTTGTCCGCCATTGAACCAGATGGCATCGACCAGGCCTTCGACCGCCCCGTCGATATCAGCATCTTCGAACACGATGTAGGGCGACTTGCCCCCCAGCTCCAATGTCAGGCCGATGCCGCGCCCTGCGGTTTCACGCCGCAAGATGCGCCCAACTTCGGTGGAGCCGGTAAAAGCCAGTTTGTCGACGGGGGCCAGTGCCAGCGCGGCCCCCGTCTCACCATCCCCGGTGACAATGTTCACCACACCCGGGGGCACGCCCGCCGTGTCGCAGATATCAGCGAACGCCAACGCGGTCAGCGGCGTCCATTCGGCGGGCTTCAGCACGACGGTATTGCCCATGGCGAGCGCTGGCGCGACTTTCCAAGCAAGCATCAGCAGCGGAAAGTTCCAGGGCACAATCTGTCCGCAGACACCCCAGGGCGCGGCACCCGGATGCGTCTCCCCCCGCAATTCGGCATGGCCCGCATGGTAATAAAAATGCCGCGCCGCCAAGGCCACGTCGATATCGCGCGCCTCGCGGATGGGTTTGCCGGTATCCAACGTTTCCAGCACGGCCAGAAGCCGTCCGTGCTTCTGGACGCCCCGTGCGATGGCATAAAGCACCTTGGCTCGGTCATGGTCACTCAGCTTGGCCCATCCTGGCTGTGCTTTTCGCGCCGCCCGCTCGGCTGCGGTCACGTCGGCCTCGCTCCCCTGGGTGACCAGTGCGAGGTCCTCGGCCGTGGCAGGATTCACCGTGGCGAACATCGTTTTGCCCGGTTTGAGCCGCTTGCCGCCAATGTAATGCCCAAAGGCACGCCCATGGCTGTCTAGCCAGGCGTCGGCCTCCTTCCGGCTTTCGGGGGCGGGGCCCCAATCCATGCTCTCGAATATCTCGGCCACGTTCATGTTCTGCCTTCTTCCCTTGGCCAAAATCTGGGCGCCTAGCCCATGGCGTGGCGATGGGCGACCGAATAGCGGCCGCTCACATGGTGTTCCAATTGCCGCTCGATATCGCCCAATAGCGACGACGCCCCGAACCGGAAAAGGTCGGGCCTGAGCCAGCGATCCCCCAATTCCTCCTTCAAAAGCGCCAGATAGGAGATCGCGTCTTTGGCCTTCGACACGCCGCCTGCGGGTTTGTAGCCCACTTTAAAGCCCGAAAGGGCCTCATAGGACCGGATGGCGCGCATCATCACCAAGCTCACCGGCAGCGTCGCGTTCACGGCTTCCTTGCCGGTGGATGTCTTGATGAAATCCGATCCGGCCGCCATGCAGACCATGGACGCCTTCATCACGTTGCGCAGCGACCCCAATTCACCCGTGGCCAAGATCGCCTTCATATGGGCTGCACCGCAAGCCTCCCGCATGGCCCGCGTCTCATCGTAAAGCGCCTGCCAGTTGCCCGTCAGCACATGCCTGCGGGAAATCACGATATCAATTTCCGAGGCCCCGGCAGCCACGCTTTCCTCGACCTCCGCCAAGCGCAGTCGGAAGGGCGATAGACCCGCGGGAAAGCCGGTTGAGACGGCAGCCACTGGCAAGCGCCCGTCTAAGGCGGCAACGGCGGTGGGCACCATTTCGTGGTAAACGCAGACAGCCCCCACAGTCAGGTCTGGCAGCCCGATCGCGTCCAACAGGTCGGCGCGCACGGGGTGCAGCGCCTTGGCGCACAGCCTGCGCACCCGTCCCGGCGTGTCATCGCCCGACAGCGTGGTTAGGTCGATCATACTGACGGCGCGGGCCAGCCAGGCGGCCTGCCAGTCCTTCTTGACCGACCTCCGCGCAGGCAGGCTGGCGGCCCGGCGCAGGGTGGCAGGCGTATTGACGCGCACGGCTTCCACTAGGGCTGGGTCGAAGGGCAGTCCGTCGTTTCTGACAAGGGTGTCGGCGGTCATGGGCGCGTCCGGTTTCGGGTGGCGAAAGTCGTTGCATGGGGGTGGACCAAGTGCAACCATCCCTGCCAAGGCGGGGGCACTTGCATTTTCGGAGGGTTGGGACCTTGGCCGACGAGAGCACGACCCTCGATACGTTGTCCGCCGCTCCCCCTGGTAGCCTGGGTTGGGCGCGCAGTCTTATCCGAGACATGATGGGGGCAGAGCCCGCACGCTTTACCGCGCCAGGTGGACGCAATCGGCGGTCGGTTCGTGTTTTGCTTGACGATGGACGGAGCGTTATCGCCACGCGCTGCGATGACCCGGTTCGAGCTGAGGCCGAGGCGGGTCTTCTGCAGTTCCTCGCCGCAGAAGGCGCACCCGTGCCCCGCGTATTGGGTCTGCGTGATGGGCTCTTGCTGCAATCCGATGCCGGGCGAAACCGACTCAGCTTCGTAATGCAAAAAGCCGATGCGGATACCCAGGTCGTGTTGGGACGCGCCGCCATGGCGGGGTTGCAGACTTGCCGCGCCGCCCTGGCCCGCCGCCCCGACTTGTTAGGGCGGCTTCCCGGGCTTGGTACCCGTCCCGGCTGGGCTGAGAATTTCGTCTCACGTCCGTTCTTTCTGTCCGGCGACTTGGGCATCGCGCCGCCGGACATCGACAGTGACATGGCTGCCCGCGCGCTGACCCGCCTGCCGGAGGCGTTCACCCGCTGGGATGCGCGGCTGGCCAATGCGGCCGCGCAGCCGGATGGCTCAGTCGTGTGGTTCGACTGGCAGCTCTTCGGGCGCCGCGCGGGGGTTGAAGATTTGGGGTGGCTCATCGCGGATGATTGGTGGTCACTGGATGCCGCACGAAGTGAGGCGCTGCTTTCAGAGATCGTGCCCTTCGCGGAAGATCGTGTTCTGGCCCGGCGCGTAGCGCTCTTCGTCGGGGCGGCGCGGCTGGGCAAGATCCACGCCCGGATCGAGGCCGCGGGATGGGGCGATGCCGATGAGGCGTTGCGCCTGGACCTGATCGGCGCCGTGCCCGAGGTGGTCTTGGGCTTAAGCGCCCGGATGGCGGCTCTGGCGCGTGATGACACGCTCGTAGGTGGGCTGGCGGATTGGTTCGATGCGGCAGGTGCGGCGCTGCTGTCCCGGGCGGAGTGATGGCGCGGGTGTGACGCGAAAGCGAGGCCTAGGTCCCAGCGGTTAAAGTAATTTCTTCACTCCGGCGTCCGAATGATCTTCGCGAATTTCTCAAAGCAGGACGGCGCCCCGGCGATGATGTGGCCGTCTTCCATCAAGCTTTGGGTGTCGGGGCGGATGGGTTCGACGAAGCCGCCCGCTTCGCGCACGATCAGGATACCGGCGGCGATGTCCCAATACTGCACGCCGCGTTCCCAATAGCCGTCATAGCGACCCGCGGCCACATAGGCGAGGTCGAGCGCCGCAGCGCCCCAGCGGCGCACGCCCGAGCAGACGGGCAGAAGACGACCCAAATCCTTGAGGGAGGCGGGCAGATACTTGCGCGCGCCGAAGGGCAGGCCGGTGGCATAGACCGTTTCGATCATGTCGGTGCGGCCTGAGACGCGCAGCCGTGACCGGCTGTCAAGCCAGGCGCCCATGCCCTTCTCGGCCCAGAAAACTTCGTCCTTGGCGGGGTCATAAATCACGGCAGAGACGATTTCGCCCTTGTGTTCCAAGGCGATGGAAATGGCCCAGTGGGGCATGCCATGCAGAAAATTCGTCGTACCGTCCAAGGGATCAACGATCCAACGGCGCGTCGGGTCCTTGCCTGCCACGGGCTCGGATTCTTCGCCCAGCCAGCCATAGTTGGGGCGTGCTTCCATGAGGTCCTCGCGGATGACCTCTTCTGCGCGGCGGTCGGCGCGGCTGACGAAGTCGCCCGGGCCTTTGGAGGAGACCTGGAGGTTTTCGACTTCATTGAAATCTTTCAGAAGCCCACGGCCCGCTTTGCGGGCCGCCTTGATCATGATGTTGAGATTGGCGCTGCCTTGCATCTGTCGGGGCTCCGGTTTCGGTCCGTCGGGGCGTGTAGCGCAGGGGGGAACGGGGGGGGGGCCCCCCCCCCCCCCCGGCCCCCCCCCCCCCCCCCCAAAAAAAAAAAAAAAAAAAAACAAAAAACAAAAAAAGGGCGTGGCGGGACACCGGTCGTAGGGGGGGTGGGTGTG
>CANLTZ010000021.1 GCA_947494145.1 uncultured Jannaschia sp.
GAGAAACGGTGCAACATCAATGCAATGGCAGGACGTTTTTCGGAAATACTGATCCAGGTTTTCCGAAAACCGCTTTATGGATCGGGGCGCGCGGGCCTCAGGCCCTGGGGCGGATGCGGGCGCCGGCGCTGGCGGGGCGGATGCGGCGGGGGACGACCTTGGGCTTGGGGGGCTCTTCGGGGGCGGCTTCGGGGGCGAAGTCGCTGGGCGTGTCCGAGGGCGTGGTGCCGGGCATGGATTGGAACGCGGTGTGGAGCGCACCGGCCAGACCGGCGGCGCCGCTATCGAGCCAGGCCGCATCATCGCCGGAGCTGACGGCGGCCAGGGCCTGAAGCAGGCGCATGGGATGGATGCCGGCGAACAGCCCCTCGGTCTCGGCGCGCAGCCGGTTCATGACGCGGGCCTGGTCACGCTCGGTGGTGAGCTTGTCGAAGCGCGTCACCAGAAGAAGCGAGCGGGCGCGCACCTCGTCGGAGACCAGATCCCAGGCGGCGGCTTCCGATTGGCGCCAGGCCTGGGTGGCATGGGTACACCAGAGCACCATGTCCACTTCGGGCAGCATCCGTTCCCAAACCTCTGAATCCATGTTCGGGTCGGAAATGCCGGGGAAGTCGATCAGATCGCATTGCCGCAGGATGTCGGAGGGCAGCGACATGCGCACGAAGCGCGTGCTGTCCACATCCACCAGATCGAGATTGAGCAGGTCCACCGGCAGCTCATCGCCATCGACCGTGACGGCCATGGGCGAGGCATCGGCGGGGCCTTGGGTGATCCAGACCGGGGACAGGCGCGTGGCGGTGACTTTCTCGGGCAGGGGACGGGCGCCCAGAAGCAGGTTCGACAGGGTCGACTTGCCGGCCGAGAATTCGCCCATGATCGCCAGGCGCGGCTTGCGGGGCCCCGCGGTCACGGGGGGCAATTCGTCGTCGGTCTCGACGTCGAGCCTTTGGGACAGGTCATTCATCACGCGTCTCCTTCACGGCCCTCGGGGGCGGGGGCGCGGCCTTCGGGGGTCGGGTCGATATCCAGCTCCTCAAAGAGCATGTCGAACAGCATCTCGCGTTCATCCTGGGCGCTGACGCCGAAGATGCCGTGCAATTCTTCCAGCTGAAGCTGGGACTTGGCGCAGATGTCGAACAGCACTTCGCGCTGCTCGGTCAGGAAGGTTTCCAGGCGGCCAAAGGCCAGGGTGCGGATTTCGTCGGCCTGCTTGGCCTTGAGTTCGGCCACCATGGGCGCGGTTTCGGCCTCGATGAGTTCGTGGAAGCCCTGGGCGAAGGCGCGGTAGCCGCGGCGCTTGTTCCACCAGCCCTTCCACCACGACGTCTTGAGGTCGAGCGCGATGGTCTGGGCCAGCGCCATGGGCTGGGGGGTTTCGGGGGCCGAGGGCGGATCGACGCGGAAGTTTTCGGCCTGCACGTCGAAGATGCGGCTATAGGCGTCGGTCAGTTCTTCGCCCGCGCGGGTATAGACGGTGTCGCAGGCCTTGGTGAAGTTCTTGCGCATGACCTGATAGGCCGAGCGCATGAGCATGCGCAGCCCGTCGGGCGAATAGTTCCAGACTTCCTTTTCGCCATGGGTTTCGAGGTGTTGGAGCAGCGATTCCAGCGCGCGTTCCAGGAAGCGGGCATGGACCTGGTCCACCCGGTCGGAAAAGCGCAGGAACACTTCGTCCAGGCGGCCCGACAGGTCGTGGGCCAGTTCCTGATGGATGTCCGAGAGCAGGCCCTGCATCTCATATTCGTCCATCTTCAGGATGCGTTCGCCATCGCCTTCGCGCAGCGTGACCACGGCCGACGAGGCGCGCAGGCCCGCCACGTAGTTGGCGGCGCGGCGGCGGGCGGCGGCCAGCATGCGCTGGCCCGGGCCTTCAGCGATGCGCGCGCCCACGGCGGCGTAAAGCGACGGCAGGCCCGACAGCGCCCAGACCATTTCCTCGGCACTGAGTTCGGCGGCTTCGCGGCCCAGGGCGGCATTGGCATAGCCATGGAGTGCGGCGGCACTGGCATCGACCATGTCGTTGAGATTGCCCTGCAAAACGGCGGTGGCCCAATAGGCCGAGCCGAAGATAATTTCGGGCGCGGTATCGGTGTCGCGGGTCAGCGTGGCCAGCAGGCTGTCGCGGATTTCGGGCACTTCGCTGGCCGGGTCCGACAATTCGTCGATGCGGTTGACGAAGATGATGACCTGGCGGGCCTTCATGTTCGAAATCAGCCGGATCAGACCCATATCGGTGGCCGACAGCGCCTGGTGCGCCGACAGGACCACCACGCAGGTCCGTGAATCGCGCAAGGCCCGGATGGTGATCTGCTCGCGCATCATGAAGGTGTCGTTCACGCCGGGCGTGTCGCGGATGCAGAGCGGCATCGGCAGGCCGGGCGCGTCCAGATACAGGTCCGCCGAGCGGGTGATGTCGGCGAACTGGCCCTGGGCATCGGCCATGGATTCGGGGTCGTGTTCGTCGCCCATGCAGACATAGCGCTTGATGAGCCCGTCATCGAATTCGCCGTAATCGTGCTGCTGGCCCAGCATCATCTCGAATTTCTTGCCCAGGCGTTCGCGGGTCTTTTCGTGCATCTTCGCGATCTGGGCGCGCAGCTTTTCGACTTCCTTGTCGGCGCCGGCGCGGCCTGCAAGTTCGCCGATGCGGCCGCCATTGCGCACCAGATTGTCCCATTCGTCGCGGTCGAAGAGCCGGAAGCTCGCGCGGGGCTGATCCTTGGCGCGGGGCGTGTTGAGGTGCAGCGACGTGACCACCGAGGTCCAGGGATTGACGTCGGCGGGCAGCAGGTCGGGGCGGCCGATCATGGCGTTGACCAGGGTGGTCTTGCCCGACTTGATCTGGCCGATCATGGTCACGGCGGGTTCGAATGCGGCGACTTCGCCCATCAGATCGCGGACCTTGCGGCCCATGCCGTCGCCCCCGATGGCTTCGATGTCGAGCATGATTTCGCGCAGGTTGTCGATGTCTTCCTGCAATCCGGTCAGGCTGTCCTGCCCTTGGGAGAGATAGGGCGCGCGCGCCGCACCCGCTTCGGCATCGGACGCACCATCGGCCACCCGGGTCGCGTCGGTTGCGTCGATATCTGACATTTCCATCTGCGCGGTCCTCGTTACCTCACCCTCGACCGGGGGCCCGGGGGGCCGCACCGGCGGGGGGGCGTCTTGTTTGCTGTCCGTCACAAAACATCCCGGGATTGTCCAAGATGTGACGGGTAAAAGGTTTAATTTGGGAAGATTGGTTCGCCATGATTAATGGATGGCCAGCCCCCTTTGCAGGTTGCGTTTGAGTTGGATCATCAGGGCCACGGCCTCATCGGCGGGGGCGTGTTCGATCTGCATCAATTGCACCATGTCGGTGGCATCGGTGGCGGCATCGCGGGCCTGGCCCAGCAGCGCATCGTCGCCCTCGGCCTCTTCGAGATGTTCGCCCAGCCAGGTCACTTCGCGCACCGACCGCGCCATGATCGCGTCATTATCCAAAGGCGCGTCCGAGGCGATGAGTTCGGCGCCCGCCGCCGCCAGGCGCGCCACGGCGGCTTCGAACGCGGCGCGGGTGGCGGGCGAGGGGGCGGGCTCGGCCTCGGGGAAGAGGACGGGCGGGATGTCGGGGGTATCGGCGGGGGTGTCGGCCTCGGATGGGTCGGCGTCGGTCTCGGCGGCGGCCTTTTCGGGGGCGGCGTCCTCGGCGGTGTCGGCCTGCGCCTCGGCCTCGGGGGCGGCGTCTTCGGGCTCGGGTTCCGGCTCGGGCAGGGGGGCGTTGGCGGCTTCGGGGTGATGGGCCAGCAGCAGGTCGGCCTGGTCGATATAGGCCTGGCGGAACCGTTCCACCATCTTGAGGACCGTGGCGATCAGCGTCTTGCCGCCCGACTCGCGAAAGGCCTCGCGGTCGAGGGTGTCGCCTTCGCGCGCGGCCAGGGCCGACAGCGTGTCGATGGCCAGCACCTGGTCGAATTCGCGCCCGCCCAGCCGTTGCAGCCGGTCCATGGTGGTGGCGCGGCTGCCCACGGTGTCGATGCGGGTGCGCAGAAGGATGCCCTGGTCCTTCAGAAGATCGGGCATGAGGTTCCAGGCGGCCTGTTCGGCGGCGGTGAAATCGCCGGTACACCAGATGGCCACGTCGCTGCGGTTGGAGGCCCAGGTGACGGCGCGTTCCTGGTCGCGGCGCAGACGGCCGATGCTGACCTCCATGGGGGTGATGCGTTTGAGCGCGGGCAGATCGGCGCGCATCTCGACCATGGCGGGCATGCGTTCGGCGGCGGCGGCGGCATCCAGGCCCGGCAGTTCTTCGGTGGCGCCATTGGCCAGGGTCACGCGGGTGATGTTGTCTTCGCTATGGACCAGGCGCAGCACCGGCAGTTCCACCCCTTCGGGCACCAGTTTCTGGCCCACCAGAAGTTCCATCACGCGGGACTTGCCCGAGCCGGGCAGGCCCATGATGCTGACGCGCACGGGCACGGCCAGCCGCTTGCGCAGCTTTTCGGCCATGACGTGGTCGTCTTCGGGCAGCAGCTTGCTGGCCAGCGCGCGGCTGAGCTGGTCAAGCGTGTCGGCGCCGGGAAGGGGGGTGGCCATGGACTAGCCCCCCATGGCCGTCTTGCGCGGCGGCGCGTCGTCTTCTTCCTCGTCCTGCTGGCTGCCATGGCGGAAGACGGGGTTGTCGTCTTCGGATGTGGCAGCGCTGTCGGTGCCGTCTTCGCCCGTATCGGCCGGCGTGTCGTCTTGCGTGTCGGCCTGCGCCTCGGGCTCTTCGGCGCCGGGCACGGTCTTCTTGGGCACCATGCGCGTATAGGTCTTGCCGCGATAGGTGTAGGTCTGTTCCTCCATCTCGGGGGCGGGGGGGTCCGTCTTTTCGCCCTTGTCCTCGCCCGTGTCCTCGCCTTTGGCTTTGTCCTCGGACGGGGCCTTGGCGGCGGGGTCCTGGGGCACGGGCACGCCGCGATAGGTCAGCCCGTCGGCCGCGTCCGCGGGGGATGCGGCGGGCATGGCCGAGGCGGGATCGGGCAGCACGGCCACGCGGGTGGCGGGCAGCCGGTCTTCTTCCACAAGGCCCGTGGGCTTGGCCACGATCTTCCGGTCCACCGGTTTCATGTGGTTGAGCTTGATGACCGAGAAGCTGATATTGTCCTGGTCGGGATCGGCCAGGTCATCGAGCGCTTCCAGCAGATAGCCCGCGATTTCGGCAGCTTTCTTGCGGCGATACTTGTGCAGAAGCTTCTGGATGCGGGCTTCTTCGAGATATTGCAGCCCGTCCGACGACACCACGACCACATCGCCCAGCTTGAGCTCGAACGGCTCGGCCGGGCAATCGGTGCGCGCCACCTTGCTGCCCAGGATGACCGAGGTCAGGCAGTTGCGGTCGGGGTGATTGGCGGCCGCCTCGGGCGTGATGAGCCCCTGTTCGGCCATGAAGTCGATCTGGGGGGCCAGCGAATGGTCTTCGTTGAGCTGCTTGAGCTTGCCGTCGCGCAGCACATAGAGCGGGCTGTCGCCGATCGACATCCAGAACATCCGGTTTTCCACCAGGACCAGGCTGACCAGAGTGGCGCCCATCCCGTGGGTTTCGGGATGGTCGGACACGTGGTCGCGCACGCAGGTATTGGCCTTGGTGGCCGCGTCGCGCATGAAGCTGGGAATGTCGCCCTCGAAGCTGGCGAAGTTCGCGGATTGGAACTTCAACTCCGAATAGACTTCGGTGACCACGATCTTGGAGGCCACGTCCCCGGCGGCATGGCCGCCCATGCCATCGGCCAGGACAGCGACGCCGCTATCCATGCCGAAGGGGAAATCGGTGACGATCGCATCCTCCTGATAGGCCCGCCCGCCCTGGGCGATGGCGGAGGCCACGTCATAGCGCGGCTCAGGCGATCGCCACATCATCGTCATCCTCCTCGGTGTCGTCGGTGTCGGACCAGTCGAAATCTGGCCCGCACATCGTCTTGAGGCGCAGCACGGTGTCGCCGATCTTGATTTCGTCGCCATCGGTGACCGGCTGGTCGGTGATGACGGGCTTGCCGTTCAGGCGCACGATGTTGGACTTGCCGCCCTGGCCCAGCAGGAAGGTGCGGGCGTCGGGGTCATAGGTGATGCCGGCATGGGTGCTGCGGGAAATGGCGTTGTCGCCGAAATTGAGTTGCACGATCTGGTCGGCGCCGCGCCCGATGGAAGACAGGCCGGTCACCAGCGGGAAGCCGTTGCCGCGGCCCGGGCCCTTGACCACGCAGACCCAGCCCACGGGGAACAGCATCTCCGCGGCGGGGGTGGGCTCGGCCTCGGCGGGGGCCGGGGCGTTGGGGTCTTGGTCGGCAAAGAGATCGACCACGCCCTTATCGGGGCTCTCGAAGCCGATGAGACGGGTCTTGTTGCGGCGCGTGCGGCCGGGCGCGCGGGTGGGCGCGATGGTGACTTCGGCATCGGGCTTGGGCGCGGGCGGCGCCGCTTTGAGCTTTTCGGCCACGTCGCGCAGGATGGCGGTGGTGCTTTGCCCATCCCCGGCCAGCGTGTCGTCGGTCTCCGCCTTGGCGGTGTCCTGGGCCGCGGCGGGCGCCGGGTCAGCCTGGAGGGCCGTGTCTTCGGCGCCCGCCTTGGGGGCCTTGGGGGCGGGCGCGTCGATGGGCGCGGATGCCTTGGCCCGCGTCATGACGATTTCGGGGGCCGCATCTTTGACGGGGGCGTCGACCTCGGGGGCGGGCGCTGCCTCGGCGGGGGCCGATTTCTTGCGGTTGAGAAAGCCAAAGAGGAACTTCATGGAACAGATCCTTTCAATAGGTCGCCGGAGCGGATCACTCGTTAACGGGGATGGTCATGGAGGCGACCCAGTTGGCCCCGTCGCGCTGGACGACGAAGCTGAATTGTGTGCGCCCGGCGGTCAGCTCACGCTCAAGCAAGTCGCGCATGCCCAGGCCGCCTTCGATGGGCTCGCCGGTATCCACCAGGGCCATGACGGTGTCGCCCGCCACCAGATCGGTTTCGGCGCTGTCGCCCACGGCGAAGACGCGGGTCGCCCAGCCTTCGCCATCGCGCTGCGTGCGGAAGGTGACGGCATTGCCCGCATCCACGTCATGGACCACGGCCAATGTGGCGGTCTGGGTCAGGCTGGGCGGCTGGCCCGGCTGACCGATGCCCAGCTCGATGGACACTTCGTCGATGGCCGACAGGTCGGCCCCGGCGCGCAATTGGGCATCGAACGCGGCGCGGTCGGCCACGGGCGTGCCGTTGAGCGTGACGATCTGGTTGCGCCCGCTGGCATCGATGCTGAGATCGCCGGTGGTGGGCAGGGCCACCGTCCAGCCGCCGGCCAGCCGCAGCGACGAAATCAGCTCCGTGCCGGGCATCTCAGCGGAGAGATCTTCCAGATCGGACCAGCCCGGCGTGGTGACCTGCAAGCCCGCGGGCACGGCGGCCTGGGCCGCGCCATCGGCGGGGGTGGCGATGGCGGGTGTGTCCGACAGGGCCGGGGCGCCCGCCAGATCGGTGGGCGCGGCGGGGGTGTCCAGCGGCTCGGGCGCGACATCGAAGACCGGGGCGCCATTGGGGAAGGGCTCTTCCAGGGCCACGATGAAGGGGGCGTCGGGGGTGCTGGCCCCCCGCGTGGGGCGCGGCACGGGGCGGATGGCGGGAACAACGTCGACAGGGTCGGCGGTGCTGGCCTGGGCGTCCGGGGTCGTCTCAACCGGGGCGGGGACGGTTGGCACGGGGTCGATGATGCCGGCCTGGGCGTCCGGGGCCGGATCCGCCTCAGCCGGAGCGGGGTCGGCTTGGGCGGTATCGGTCGGGGCGGTATCGGTCGGGATGGGGGCCGACACTTGCGGGGCGGGGGCCGGAACTTGCGGGGCAGGCGCATCGGAGCCAGCGGCGGTTTCCACCGGCTGGTTGAGCGCGCCGTCCAGCGGCGCAGGCGCCCCGCCGGACAGAAGATCGGTCTGGGTGACCACGAACCCGGCCACGGCAGCCATGGCCAGCGCGGCCACGCCGATGCCAAGACCCGCCTTGCCGCGCTTGGGGGCGGCGGCCTGGGGCGTGGCGACGGGGTCGGCCGCCGGGGCGGCGGGCGCCTGGGGGATTTCCTTGCCATCCATCATGGCCAGCCATTGGGCGGCCGATTGCATCCGCTCTTTGGGAAGGACCTTGAGCGCATGGTCGATGGAAGCCAGCACGGCATCGTCGTAATCGGGGAAGCGGCCTTGAAGCGGCATGTAGGGGTCGGCTTCGCCCTGGGCGATGGCGGTCAGGCGCCGCTGGCTGTCGGGGGGCGTTTCCCCGGCGATGAGGTGATAGAAGCTGGCGCCAAGCGCATAGAGGTCGCTATAGGGCCCCTGCTCGGACCCGGTGATGTAGAATTCCTGGGGCGAGTAGCCATCCTTGACCACGCGCATGGCCGACAGCACGCGGCTTTGCTTTTGGGCCTGCTGGCGGGCGGCGCCGAAATCGATCAGCACCGGGCGGCCCGTCTCATCCACCAGGATGTTGTCGGGCGAGATATCGCGGTGCAGCATGTCCTTGGAATGCACGAAGCCGATGGCGTCCAGCATCTGGCGCAGGATGTCCACGATCCGGTCCGGGGGCAGATCGGTATCGGGGTCTTCCATGATTTCCAGCAGGTCGCGCCCCTCGACGAAATCGAGCGCCATATAGGCGGTGTCGTTTTCCTCAAAGACCTGGTGGACGCCCACGATGCCGGGATGCTGCAACTTGGAGAGGCTGCGCGCTTCCTGCACGAAAAGCCGCACGATGCTGTCGAATTCGGAGCGATGCGAGCGGGAGCGGGGCTGCACGATGGCGCGCGAGCGACGGCAGAAGGCGCCCGGGAAGCATTCCTTGATGACCACCTTGCGATCCAGGCTGTCGACCGCGCGGTAGGTGATGCCGAATCCCCCGGCATTCAGGAAATCGACAATCTTGTACTGACCGTGCAGCAACTCTGTGCCCGGTGCCAGGTCGTCCATGACGTCCTCGCCCAGGCTGTTTTCGCTGTCGATGGACTCTGCCATAGCCATCATATCACCTCAAAGACATGGCCCACTTTCGCGGGTTTGTTGCCGCTGGGATGACAATGGAATCTGACTAAATGATGGTGCGATCCGGGTAATTCCGGCGCGAAGATGGGATTTTACCGGGATTATGGGCCCATCCGGGGGGCTATGTTCGGGGCCGGGGGCCAGCCCGGCGCGGGGCAAATCGGACCGATAGGGGCCTTAAAGTGGCTCTCGAAAAATCTGAATCAGGACATTTGAAGACCGTCCCGACGTCGCATGGATGTTGCACCGTTTCCCGTCGGTCCGGTGGATCGGGTTTTCCGAAAATCGCTTTGGTCTTCGGTCAGGTCAGCCGTTTCAGCCATTTGTGGTTTGGGTGACATGACGCGAGCCAACTGCGAAGGTGCGCGCGATCTTCGGTCGAAAGCTTCGGCAACACAGCTTCAAAGTCATCTTCATCCTTCGCCCTGCAATGCTTGGCCTTGAACAAGAGCACGTTAGCTGGTGCCAGATACCTGATCCCGTCCGCACTGGTCCGTATTGCTGTTTCGCGGGGCTGTTCCAGGGATGGTTGGCGCTTGTAGCGCCAAAGCGAAGGCGTTCCACGCTCCATCATCATGTCCACGCACCATCGCCCGGCCTTCAAATCCGCCCCCCAGAACTGCCAAGCGTCCTTGCCGATCGGATTGCCAAGGTCGCAATCGCGAAACTGACCGCCCCGTGCTTCAAAGAAGGTCAATTCCGAAAGCTGAGACGCCACCTTTCGCGCCTCTTGAGGCGTCGTCGCAAATTCCAGATCTTCGTGCGCGCGACGTTGTTTGCCAAGCCATAGGTCAAGGGCCCACCCGCCCACGATATACCAATCACCTTCACCGCCGCGCAGTTTTTCAGCCAACTGAGCCGGGGACCAGGCATCCCACGCATCTTCGTCTGGCGGTGGCATTTTTCTAAGTTCCAGAACGGCGCACAAGACCGCTCGACATCTCGCATCTGTCGGCCGGGTCTTCAAAAGCCGCCATGATGTTCACCCCGCCCCCAGGGCGCGCGCCGCCATCTCAGGGTCGCCCCCCTCGATCAGCAGCGACCGGTCGGGGTCGAAGCGCACCTCCACGCCCTCGGCCACGGGGGCGATCTGCCAATCGGCAGCCCCTTCGCGCAAGGCGGGCGCCAGGGCCAGGGCGTGCCCGGCCCCGAAGCCCCGCAGCCGGTCATGGCCCGGCTGCCCGTCCAGCCAGATGGTGGCACCCTGGGCCTGGGGCGCGATCACGTAAAGGTCGTCGCCCGCCCCGCCCGACAGGCGGGCCCGGCTTCCCTGGGCCTCCAGCCGGTCATCGGCGGGCGTGCCGGTGAGCTGGGTCTCGGCGCCCCGGGCAATCCCGTGTTCCACATGGGCGGGCAAAACCGCGTCGACCCGGGTGATGAACGTGTCGAGGCCACCCTCGGCGGGTTCCGCGATGCGGGTGCGGCCATTGGCGACCACATAGCGCTCAGACCCCGGGCCGCCCTGCATCACCAGGGCCGCGCCACGATCGTTGAACCAACTGCCCTCGGGCCCGGCGACCAACACGCCGTCGCCATCGCCGTCTTCTTCGGGCTGGTTGGGGCGGCGGGCCTCAGCGGCCCAGATATCGCGGGCCACGGGCCAGCGCAGGCGGATCTGGTCGGGCGTGAGGGCGGCAAGGTCGGTGTCGCGCAGGATGATCGTGTGGGGCCAGAACGGGTCGGCCCCGCTGGGCAGCCAGACATCGCCATCCACCTGGGTCAGCCGCGACAGGGCATCGGCGACATCGGTGAAAGGGTAGCCGTCCAGCACCAGCACGTCATCGGGCCCGAAGCCTTCGATCACCTTGCCCGCGCGCCCCCGGCTGAGCCGGATTTCATCGGCCCCCCCAGAAAGCCGCAGGATGTCGAAGCCCGCCCCCGGCGCCACGATATCGTCGCCCGGCGTATCTTCGACGATCGTGCCGCGCGGGTCATGCGCATGGTCGCCATCGGCCAGCCGCAGCGTGACATCGGGGGTGAGCGCCCGGACGGTGATGGAGCGGATCAGGAAATCGTTCTCGGGGTCGAGCACGGCCTCCAGCGCCGGATCCGCCGGCCACCACCCGCCCCGGGCCGTGAACTGGTCATTGGCGATCACATACATCGCATCCTGGGCATCGTCGGGTGTGGGCGTGCGGTAGACTTCCCGCAACGACGCCCGGTCGGGGCCGAAATAGAAGATGATGTCTTCCGGCGTCCAAAGCGCGGCATAGGTGTTGAAATCGTCATAGATATTGGCGTTCAGCGCCACCTGATCCTGCAGTTGCGACAGGGTATAGACCAGCCGGTCGCCCCGGGTCTTGGAATGGGGGATGCGTCCTTCGGAATCGTCGTCGAACGGGTTGACGATATCGACCGCGTGGCGGCGTTCGCGCTCGGCGTCGAAGGCATCGAACAGCACGGCCATGTTGAAGGTGCCGTCCTTGGGGGTGCGGTTGGCGATGCCTTCGCCATACGCTTCCAGCACGTCGATTTCGGGCGGCCAGCCCTGGCCTGCGAAGGTGGTCCAGAAGCCGGGCCAGCGGCCCCGGCCCCGGGGCATGCGCGCCTCGATCTCGAAATAGCCATAGGTCTGGGCCCAGGTCTCGGAGGTGCTGATGCGGGCGGTGGCGTAGCGGATGGCCTCGGCCCGGCCGCCCTGACCGGTGGCGTGCATATAGTCGCGCAGGACCGGCAGCGCCGTCTCGGGCAGGCGCGCCGTGCGCAGCGACAGCCCGTCTTCGGTGGCCACATGCAAGGGCGGCAGCACGGCATCCACCGCCGCGCCCAGCACGCCGTAATCGAGAAACACCGCCTCGGCGGCATTGGTCATCAGCACGTCGCGGCGGGGCAACGTCGTCCAGACCCCGCGCGTCCCGTCATAGCGGTCGAGCCCGTCCTCGAAGCGGTCTTCGAGGATCGGGATGGTGTCGGCCAGATCGGGCCCGGCAAGCGAGAGGACAGGCAGGCAGGCGAGACATGCAGCCGAAACAAATGCTTTCATGGCAAAGGCACCAAAGAGGACATGGGAAGGGGCAGACCGGATCTTGCCCCACCAGATTATGGGCGCGGCCGGGGGATTGCAAAGCCCGGCCCCGCCCGGCTGGGCGGGGGGCTGCCATCGGCGCCTTGGCGCGCGGGGCAGGGGCGACTCGGCCGGTTTCCGCCCTTCCTTCGGGCCCGCGCAGACGCCTTTGACGGGGAATTTATCGGGACAATTGTCATATCTGATGCAAATTGCACGGCCAGACCCAATGCGAGGCAAGGATTTCCATACCTGCCTTCACGAATTGTTGACATCGCATAAATCATCAGCCTAATTTTTTACCATTACGGAAATGTCGAAATGCTGTTTTTCAGCGCTGTCTGCGGTGTGAATTTTCACCGTATTTTCCGTGATGCGATTTAAGAAAACCAAATCATAAGGGTTACATTATGTCCGTTTTAACTGGAACCAATGGCGATGAAGTAATTGTAGGTGCAGGTGAAGGCGACCGCATCCTTGGGGAAGGCGGCGACGACACCATTCGGGGCGGCCCCGGTGACGACACAATCCATGGCGGCAATGGCAACGACCGCATCGCTGGCGGCGGCGGCAATGACCGTCTGAATGGGGGTCATGGGGACGACAAGCTGACGGGTGGCGAGGGCAACGACAAGCTGTCGGGCGGCACCGGGGAAGACACGCTCTTTGGGGGCGCTGGCGAAGACACGCTCTTTGGGGGCGAGGGCGCGGATGTCTTCGTGTTCACCTGGCGCGATGATAGCCAGGACCGTGTCGGGGACTTCGAGGTGGGCGTGGATGAGGTCCACCTCAACGGGGTCGCCGCGACCGGGGCCAGCGATGCCGGCAACGGCAACACGCTCGTAACGCTCGACAATGGGGCCAGCGTGCTGATGGTCGGTGTCAGCGTCTGTGATGCGGAAGACGCGTTCGGCTTGTAATTCGAAACAGATATCCCGGCCGGGTCACAATCCCGGCCGGGCCATATTATTTTACCGCAGCAGATTACAGCGCCGGGCGGCAAGGGCACGCTGCAAAGGCCCAATGCGATCACTCGACATTTTAAGACCGGCGCAGTCTTTCTCGGTGAATATCATGCGGCAAGAGTTCCCACCGCACTCTTCCTTTTTTGGAATTATATCGATCTCAATAATTTAATCAGAAGGGAATATTCCCATGGCACAAAATCCATGCCCGGATCCCAAGACAGACCCGGATCTGATTTGCATTGACCCACCCGGCCCAACCTCTGGCTCTGATCTCCTTTTTTGCGGGGGCGGCGACGATACCGTCCGCGGCCGTGAGGGCAACGACACCATCCATGGCGGCAATGGCGACGACCGTGTTGCCGGCAGCGATGGCAATGACCGTCTGAATGGGGGCCAGGGCGACGACAAGCTGACCGGGGGCCAGGGCGATGACAAGTTGTCGGGCGGCTTGGGGCAGGACACGCTTTTTGGGGGCGCGGGCGAAGACACGCTTTACGGCGGCGAGGGCGCGGATGTCTTCGTGTTCACCTGGCGCGATGACAGCCAGGACCGTGTCGGCGATTTCGAGGTGGGTGTGGACGAGATCCGGCTCAACGGGGTCGATGCGACCAACGCCAGCGATGCGGGCAACGGCAATGCGCTTGTGACGCTCGATAACGGGGCCAGCGTGCTGATGGTTGGCTTGACCGTCGCGGAAGCGGAAGACGCCTTCGGACTCTGACCAGGAGAAGGGTAAGGGCGCGCGGCTGGGCACGGACCCGGCCGCGCCCTGGCTTGCGATCTGCTAAAGCGTTTCTCGAAAAACCTGAGCCATCGGGCTTTCGAGAAACGCAGCAACATCAACGCTATGTCGGGACGTTTTTCGGAAATACTGATCCAGGTTTTCCGAAAACCGCTCTAGAAGCTTTATTGTGACCTTTCGGGAGACTGGTTAACGTCCTTTCCAAGATGGACAGGCAGGGCCTTTTGCCCCGCCTGTCCATCTTGGGGAATTGTACGGTTTACGATTGGGGGAACCATTATGGCTATTGCATGCCCAAAGGGTTCGGATTGCATTGATCCGGACCCGTTTCTTGTCGTCGGTGGGCCCGCAGATGAGCGTTTCATCTGCAATGGAGGCGATGACACGGTCCGGGGTCTTGGCGGCGATGACACGATTCAAGGCAGTAATGGAAATGACCAGCTCTTTGGGGGACGCGGCGACGATCGTCTGAATGGCGGCAGCGGCGATGACCGGCTCAATGGCGGCCAGGGCGACGACAAATTGTCGGGCGGGCAGGGCAACGATGCGCTGGCCGGTGGCGAGGGCCGCGACATCCTGTTCGGAGGCCAGGGCGAAGATACGCTTTTCGGCGGGACCGGCGCCGACCGGTTCGTCTTTACCGCACGCGATGACAGCCAGGACCGGATCAGCGACTTCGAGGTGGGCGTGGATGAAATCCGGCTCAACGGGGTCGATGCGACCGACGCCAGCGATGCGGGCAACGGCAACACGCTTGTGACGCTCGACAACGGGGCCAGCGTGCTGATGATCGGTGTCAGCGTCGCGGATGCGGAAGACGCCTTCGGTCTCTGATCCACCGCCGCCCGGCCCGGCCATCCACCTTTCGACACCCATCTTCCTGGGCCCCGGGCCAGGGATGTTTGTGTCCTGAAAGGGGCGCTGAAAGGGCATGACGATGCGTAAAGTGCGACAATTTACCTGTTGTTAAAGGGAAGGGTCTAGGCCCCGCCTCGGCGATACGCGGCGCATCAGGAGGCACGATCTGGTCAATTATCTGCCGGTGTTAGGAGTAGGTGGCGGAAAGACTTGCTTTCGGGTATGGATCTCCTGGCTTGGGGTGGCGAATCGTTGACATTAGGTTAACTTTGTCGTTCCAGTGGCGATATTGCGGTAGGAAACAATAAGATGTGGCTTTCGGCCGCAGTTTGTCAGCACGACACGTAAACACGATCTCGATTGAACAAGGACAGTTTCATGAGCATCTCGATTACCCCAACGAATGGTGGCGACGACATTACGGCCACCAATGGCGACGATGCCGTTAACGGTCTTGGTGGTGACGACGCCATCAACGGTCAGGGTGGCGACGACCTGATCAAAGGCTCCAACGGCGACGACCTGCTGAAAGGCTCCAACGGCGAAGATACGCTCAATGGCGGCCAGGGCGACGACACCATGAATGGTGGCCAGGGCGACGACCGTCTGAGCGGCAGCGCCGGCGACGACCGTCTGACCGGCAGCGATGGCGATGACAGCCTGTTCGGCGGTGCCGGCGAAGACAGCGCCTTCGGCGGCCAGGGCTCCGACAGCATCAAAGGCGGCGGCGGCGACGATCTCGTCAATGGCGGCGGCGGTGAAGATATCATCAAAGGCGGCGACGGCGACGACAAGCTCAAGGGCTCTAACGGCGATGACACCATCAATGGTGGCCAGGGCGATGACACCATCAATGGTGGCCAGGGCGCTGACCGTCTGATGGGCAGCGACGGCAACGACAAGCTGACCGGCAGCATCGGCGACGACACCCTGATCGGTGGCGAAGGCGACGACACATTGTCGGGTGGCGACGACGCCGACGTGTTCGTGTTCAACGCCGCCGGCGCCGGTGGCACCGACACGGTTCTCGACTTCACCATCGGTGAAGATGAGCTGCGTATCACCGATGGCATCAGCGTGACCGGCGTCACCGAGTGGAGCCGCGGCAGCATCGTGGAACTCGACGACGGTTCGTTCATCCGTCTCGTCGGTGTCAGCGCCGAAGACGCTGCGACCGAGCTCGGCTTCCTGGCCTAATCGTCCAGACGAACCGACACGATCAGATGGCCGGCGGATATTCCGCCGGCCATTTTCGTTGGGGGAGGGCCGCAGACCGGTGCGGGGGGCCCTTTCGAAGGCCTTCATCATTGAAGCGGGTCTCGAAAGGCTGATCCATCCGCTTTTCGAGACCCGCTAGACTGATGTTTATTTGAGCGTTCCTGCGAATATCTGAGGCGCCGTGCCGTCCGAAACCCGCCATGGAAGCCACCGGCGCGCGCCAAGCGGGCCGGGTTTTGCCACCCCTCCGCACCGTTAAGACATTGTTAAGCACTTTCCGGACAGTCTCCGCGAAGCAATGAGCTTCATGGCGGCAGAGTGCGCGTGTCCGAGATCCAACCCTTCCGTCATCGGGGCCACCCCCCTGCACAAACCCACCTGCCCGTACTGGACGGGCTGAGGGGCGTGGCCGTGCTGGTCGTCGTCATTTCCCATTGCGCCAATGCGGGCCTGCTGCCCGGCATTCTGGGCAACGGGTTCGGGCAGATGGGCGTGGGCCTCTTCTATGCGCTCAGTGGCGCGTTGATGGGGCGGCTTTACCTGCACCGCCCGCTCGATCGCGGCAGCTTGCACGAATACGGGCTGCGGCGGGCCACGCGGGTTCTGCCGCTCTACTTCCTGATGCTGGCGGTCGGGGTCGCGCTGACGGCGCTGAACCTGTCGCCCTACCGGCTGGAGGGGCCGGGCGATGTGCTGCGCGCCGCCGCCCTGATCCATGGGACGGGCGTGCTGTGGTCCATCCCCGTGGAAATCCAGTTCTATGTGGTCTTCGTCGCCATCTGGGCCATGGCCCGGCGGGGGCGCTTGATCCAGGCGCTTCTGGGGCTGGCGGTGCTGCAAGTTGCCATCGTGGCGACGATCGTCGCGGGGCCTTGGGCGCACAACACCTATACGCTGCCCTTCTGGCTGCATTTCTTCCTGATCGGCACCTTCCTGGGCCATCTGTCCACCCGGATACATGTGGTGCCGCAAAACCCGCGGATCGGATGGGCCCTGCGCGCCCTGGTCTGGGGCATTCTGGCGGTGGGCGTGCTGGCCCCGCCGGGCATTCGCCAAGCCCTGGGCATACCCACCACCCATGCCTTTCTGGACCCGTTCAGCGTCGGCTATCCGGTCTTGCTGCTGGTCCTGGCCCTGGCCTTGCCGGGGGCCTTGCAGGGTCTGGCCCGTCCGGCCCTGCGCTGGCTGGGGAAGGTGTCGTTCAGCGTCTATCTCATCCACATGCCCGTTCTGGTCATCGTCCAGGCCGGGGCCCCGGGCTGGCTGGCGCCGGCGGGGTTGGCCATCGTGGTGGTGGGCCTCAGCCTGGCGATTTCAGCCCTGACGGAAAGCCTGGTGGAAACCGGGGCGCGCCGCGCCATCCTGGGCCGCGGCCCCATCCGCCCCCAAAGGGACGTGACGCGGCCGCCACGGCGCCTGCGAGATGCGTGATGTGTGATGTGTGATCGGGCTGTTCGACGCCCCGTGATCTGATAAGTCCCCCGGGGATCCGCAGCACGGGACAGACGAAAATGGCACGCAAGGCCCCCTTTCGAGAGCGCATGCAGCGGCGCGTGGCCATTGCCGGAGGCCGCGCCGCGCGCACCCGCCCTGGGGGCGGGCCGCGCCATCGCAGCGTCTTTCTGCACATGCCCAAATGCGGCGGCACCTCCCTGTCGGAGGCGATGTATGCCACCGTCCCGCTGCCCGAGCGCATCGGCGTCATCGACGCGGTGTCCACCCGGCGCGCCGCGGCCATGCTGCATTTCGGGGAAAACGATCTGTTCCGCTGTCACGAAGACCTGGAACACGGCCAGCTGACCTTCGATCTGCGCGAAGGCATGCTGTTGCAGCACATGGCCTGGGACACGATGCTGATCCATGGCCATGTCTTCTGGTCGGAGCGCGCCGAGCAGCATTTCGGCGAGACCTACAGATATGTCACCCTCCTGCGGGAGCCGGTGGCCCGGGCCGTGTCCAACTTCCGCATGACGCAGCGCGCGGGCGTGGTCACCGACGATTTGGACACCTATCTGGACGGCCCCGTGGCGCGCCGCCATGCGCGCGTCTATCTGCGCTATCTGACCGGCAGAAACGACATCGCCGATGACGACGTGCCCGCCGCGCTGGATCTGGCCCGGTCGCGGCTGGAAAAATTCGCCGTGGTGGGCTTTCTCGACGATATTGCGGGCTTCATGCAGGCCTATCGGGCGATGTTCGGCGTGACGCTGCGCATGCCCCGGCTCAACGCGGCGCCCGATGCCAAACCCGCCTATACCGACGAGCAGATGGCGCGGATGCGCACGCTCTGCGCCCCCGATATCGCGCTTTACGACCATGCCCGGACCCTTTTCGCCAAGGGGGCGGCCGCGTGACATCCGTCGACTATCCGGCCCTGGCCCCGAATCCGGGGCGCACGCCCCTGGACCGGCAGGGCGGGCAGGATGCCTTCTGGGCCTTCGTCGATGTGATGCTGCTGTTTCTGACCGTGGCGGCGGCCTCGGACATGCTCATCAAGTTGGGTCCGATGCAGGCCATCACCTGGCTGACCTGCTATCTGGTCACGCTGCTGCGGATCGGGCTGACGCTGCCGCATTTCCTGGCCATGCTGTCGCGCAACAAGGTGGTGCTGGCCTATCCGCTGATCTGCCTGGCCTCGGTGGTGTGGTCCTATGCGCGGGGCGAGACACTGGTCTCGGCCATCCAGCTCAACATGACGATGCTGATCGCGGCCTATCTGGGCTGGCGCTATTCGCTGGTGACGCTGACGCGCTGCCTGGTCATCGTGCTGACGGTGGGGTCGGTTCTGTCGCTGCTGCATTGGGCCACGGGCATCTTCCCCTGGCGCGTCTATACCGAAGCGGGGGGCCTGGCGGGATTCTTCCAGCATAAGAACATGCTGGGGCAGCGGGCGCTCTTTTGCATCACGGCCATCGTTGCGGTGCTGTTGATGCAGCGCCGCGAGATCGGGCCGCTCTTTCGGTTTTTGTCGGCGGGCGCGCTGCTGGCGAACCTGCTGGCGCTGGTCTTGTCGCAATCCATGACATCGGTCCTGCTGTTGCCGGTCATGGCGGGTCTGGTGCTGCTGTTGTGCTTCAACCGCATCCCGGGGGCCGTGGCGATTTCGGGCCTGATCCTGCTGATCCTGGGGGTGTCGTTGGGGCCCATCTTGCTGTCGCTGGCGGGCATCGACCCGGTGGGCACCGTGCTGGGTGCGGTGGGCAAGGATGCGACCCTGACCGGCCGCACCGTGTTGTGGGATATCGGCGTGGATGTCTGGCGCGAAAACCCCGTCCTGGGGACGGGGTTTCGGGCCTTCTGGCACGCCCCCGAATTCGCCAATGGCCGGGTGCTGACCTACAATGCGGGCGCGCGGGATGCGCCGTCCTTCCACAATTTCGTGCTGGAGGTCCTGATCGCCGTGGGCTGGCCGGGCCTGATCGCCATGGTATCGACCATCGCGGTCTGCGCCTGGCGCCTTATCCGGGTTTTCGCGCTGAGCGGGTCGCCCGCGGCGGCGGCGGGGTTGTCGCTGCTGGTGGGGATCGTCATCACCTCGCTGGTGGGGGCATCGCTGTTTCGCGCCCATGAGATCATGATCGTTCTGCTGATCGCCTATACCGTCAGCGCGCGCGAAGATCTCGACCGCCTGCGCGCGGATGCGCGGCACTGAAGGGATACGCACTGGCATGTTGAAGTCGAAGGGGGCCCGGTTGTTCGGCAGCGCGGGTCTGATCGTGGGCGCCCGCGTGACCCGGTCGCTGCTGACGCTGTTCTATATCTCGCTGCTGGCGGGGGTGGCCCCGGCCGAGGAGGTGGGCCGCGTCTTCGCCGCGCTGTCGGCGGGGTTCTTGCTGTCGGTGGTGGCCTCGCTGAATACGGAGGCCGGGTCGATCCGCTTCCTGCCGCTCTACTTCGAAAAGGACCGCCGCGAAGACGCGGCGGGCTTCATCCTGTACTGCCGCTATGTGGTGCTGGCGGTCTGCGCGCTGTTTCTGACGGCGGCGGGCCTGGCCTTCTTGGCGGGCTACCGGCCCGAGGGCCTGGGCCCTTACTTCTTCAGCCTGGCCGCCGCCCCCGTCATCGCCAATGAGCGGATCAACAGCCGCCACGCCACCGCCCTGGGGCGGGTGCTGCAAGGCGCGCTGCCGCGCATTCTGGTGCGCCCCATCTTGATGAGCGTGACGCTGTCGATCTGCCTGGCCTATGACATGACGCTGGATGCCACGACCATCATGGGCATCTTCTTCGCCGCGTCCTGCATCGGGGCCACCATCCAGTGGCTGGTCATCCGCCACGCCATGGCCTTCCGCAAAGAGGTGACGCCAACATTCGGCGAGGCGCGGGGCTGGTCGACCCTGGGCGTGATGCTCAGCCCCATGCTGGTGATGAACGAATATATGCGCGACGTGATCATCATGGCGTCGAGCCTGGTGCTGGCGCAATCCGACCTGGCGCGGCTGGGCATTTCGCTGTCGCTGGTGGGGGTGCTGAATTTCGGGGTCACCGCCTTCGACATGATCTTCAGCCCCCGCATCTCGAAGGCCATCGCCCAGGACAAGCCGCGCCAGGCCGCGCGCCTGCTGACATTCTGCGGGGCCGCCAAGATCGCGGCTTTGTCCATCGGGGTGCCGCTGGCCTATGTTCTGCTGCCCTACGTGCTGGACCTGATGGGCAGCGAATATCAGGGGATCGAATTTCTGTTCCTGATCCTGGTCTTCATTCCGCTGTCGAACGCGCTGTTTGGTCCGGCCAATGTGGTGCTCAACATCACCGGCCACCGGTGGGAGCTGTTGCTGGGCGCCATGATCGGGCTGGGGCTGTTGGTGGTGCTGGCCACGTTGGGCGGGGTGCAGGCCGGTCTGACGGGCGTGGCCGTCGGGGCGGCGGCGGGCATGACGGGCTATCAGATCGTGCTTTACGTGCTGTGCCGGATGCGCGCTGGCATCGACACGACGGTTTTATCAATGCGCGTGGCGCGGGCGGGCTGATGCCCGTTGATCCCGGGCCCGGGCCGAGGCGTCAGGGCGCCGCGTTGAACCGCGACCAGGGGGTCTTGCGCCCGATCAGCGCCTCAAGCCGTTCGACTTCGGGGGCGAAAGTCTCGGCCAGGCGGGCCTCGGTCTCGGGCGCCATGGGCGGGACGACATCGCGCATGCCTTCGCGATTGGCCGCGCGCATCTGGCGGATGCCGGGCAGGGCCTTGGCCGTCTCGACTGCCCGGCCCAGGCCTGCGCGCCGCGCCGCATGGCCCATCTTCCACAAGCCTTCCCCAAGGGCGGCATTGCGGTAGCGCACGCTTTCATTGGCCTGCAAATCCAGGAAATCCGCCAGGGGCGGCAAGCCCAAAGCGTCGGTCACGCGGGCGGCGGCGGCTTCGCGGTCCTGGTGGATTTCCTCCTGAAAGAAGAGATGGACCTGCGCGGCCGGAAACGTATCGAGCCAGCGCGCCAGATGGGTCGCGTAGCGGCTTTGATCGACGTAAAGCGGGTTGTTGTCGAGCGCGGTCTCGAAAGTCAGGTTCGCGCCGGTGATGTGACCCTTGCGCGCTTCGTGCAGGTGGTTGGAATAGGCGCGCGAGACCGGGTCGCGCAGGCTGACGAAGACATGCAAATCGGGATTGTAATCGGCAGCACGGGCGGGCGCGTCGGCATGGATGAAATAGGAGGGCGAGATTTCTCCGCGGTGACGGCGGGGGGTGTCGGAAGCAAAGTTCCGCTCATACCACTCAAACCCGCGATCGAAGTAATAGCTGAAGAAATCCACTTCCTTGTCGTCGCTGACCACCACGTCGGGACATTGCCGCAAGACCCCGTAAAGCCATGTGGAGGCACATTTTTGCGCACCGATCCCGATAAAGGTCGCCTGATTTTGTCGCATGGGAATACCCGTGATCTGACCGCCCCGATGGCCCGCGAGTGATGCCGCCTGCATCGCCGGAAGAAAAGCGTATTCGGCGCTTAAGCTTACCTCGCTTCCTTTCGCCCCGGGGCCGTGGTGAAGTTCGCGCCATGAATCTCTTCGCCCCTTTGCGGCGATCCGCCGCCCCCCGGGACGCGGGCCGCGCCGCGCTGACCCCGCGGCCTGAGCGGTCGCTTTACGTCATTGGCGATGTCCATGGCTGCCACGACGCGCTGAGCGCGCTCCTGACCAAGATCGATGCCGATATCGAGCGGCGCAGCGTCACCGACCCGCAGGTGGTGATGCTGGGCGACATGGTGGATTACGGCCCCGACAGCGCCGGTGTGCTGGCACTGGTGCAGAATCTGGCCCGGGATCTGCCGGGCCATGTGGTCTGCCTGAAGGGGCAGCACGAAAGCCAGATGCTGGATTTCCTGGACGACCCGACCGGCGCGGGCCGCGACTGGATCGGGGAAGGCGGGCTGATGACGCTCAGAAGTTTTGGCATCGGGGGCGGTTTTGCCAATCACACGCCCGATGCGCTGGCCGCGCGGGCCCGCGATCTGCGCGCCGCCCTGCCCGATGGGTTGGAAACCTGGCTGCGCGGCCTGCCCCATTGGTGGGAAAGCGGCAACGTGCTGTGCATCCATGCCGCCGCCGACCGTGACCGCGCGCCCTGGGAACAGCCTGCCCATACCGTGCTGCAAGGCAGCCCCGGCGTCGGCGGCCCGCCCCCCCTGGACGGGCGCTTCGTGGTCCATGGCCATATCACCGTGGACCGGCCCGAACGGCAGCCCGGGCGCGTCGCGGTGGATACGGGCTGCTACTGGACGGGGCGGCTGACGGCGGCGGCATTGTCACCCACAGGTGAGGTGCGCTTCCTGCAAGCGGATAGTTAAGGGCAAGAAGGCTCACGATTCGTTTCGAAAAGCCATGTTTCTGTCATGATCCGGGATAACCGGACACAGGTTGTAAACCAAGTTTCCCAAGACAGAGATATTCGCCTTTAGAAACAATGCCTCCGTGATTCTGCGTCGCAGCAGATTGAGGATTTTACGTCATAATATCAAATCTTTAAAACATTCTGCGCGCGCGAAAAAAGGGGCTTACGCGCCACCCTGAGACGTTCTGAAAGCGCGTATCCGCTAGGCATCGGCGGAAATACCCGTGAGATTAAGCATCAAATCGCGCCTTTCTCCCATGGGAACGCCACGTTGCCTCCCTTTTTCTTTACGGTCCGTGACCCGGATGGTAGTGAGCGGATGCGGTGCGGGGCCTGGGCGTGCCGAACAAAATTTGAGCGATTGATTATTCTTTGGGAGATTATTTCCATGAGACATTACGAGTCCGCCACTCGATGTGACGCGACGCCCGTAAAACCGGCCAGCGACAAGGCCGGGACCACGATCAAGACCATCTTCGATTTCACGCTCGCACTGCTGCTGCTGCCCATCCTGCTGCCGATCATTGCCGTGCTCTATGTCCTGACCCGTCTGGACGGGGGCCCCGGCTTCTATGGTCATGAGCGGATCTGCAAGGATGAGGGCCGGTTCCGCTGCTGGAAGATCCGCACCATGGTGCCGAACTCGGCCGAGGTGCTCAAGCGTCACCTGGCCGAAAACCCGGACGCCGCCGCAGAATGGGCGCGCGACTTCAAACTGACCAATGACCCGCGCGTCACCCGTCTGGGCGATTTCCTGCGCCGCACCTCTCTCGATGAGTTGCCGCAGATCTGGAACGTGCTGCGCGGCGAGATGAGCTTTGTGGGCCCGCGCCCCGTCACCACCGATGAGCTGCCGAAATATCGCGGCTATGAATGGTGCTACCTGTCGCTCAAGCCGGGTATCACCGGGCTCTGGCAGGTGTCGGGCCGCAATGACGTGGATTACGAGACGCGCGTGCGCATGGATGTGGCCTACCGGATGAACCGCAGCTTCACGGGCGATCTGATGATCATCCTGAAGACCGCAGGCGCCGTTCTGGGCCGCACCGGGCGCTGAGGCGGGTTTTCTCGGGCGACGTCAGTCACGGGTTTTCCCGAGCCCCGCCCTAGGCCTCACACAGCCGCAAACCCCAAAGAATAAGGGCCCGCATCACCGGATGCGGGCCTTTTTCGCGTCTGCTGCATCCCCGTCCGGGACAGAGATCACGCCAACTTCCCTTAAATTTGTTAAATCGCTTGATAGCGGACCGCGGCTTTTGCCCATATGTTACTGGAATGACGAGTATCATTCTTCACCAAGCCCCTGGCTCCAAAGGGCTTTTCAATCGCCGCCGTCGGCGCCGCAAAACCGCGCCCACACAGCGGGGCGGGCTTGGGATGGCTGCTGCGATCCTCGCAATGCCCCTGGCCCTGCTTGTGACGGTGATTCTCGGCTTCATGGGAATCGTGGCGCCGATCTGGTTGCTGCCGCTCTACGGGCTGCTCGGGGCGGCCCTGACGCTGATTTTCGCCGTCCTGGGCTGACCGCCCCCCGCCACCGACGAACAAAACGCTTGACGCCTGCATCCCACGGGGATTCGCGGGCTCGACGTTATGCACCCGTGGCACATCCGTGACATAGGCCCGCCGGCCCGGCAATTTCGTCTATTATTTTAATAGAAATGGAAACAGTTGTCGCCGAAAGATAAAATCGTTATTCCCCCAGAAACGATTTGGTATTATTCCCCCATTTCATTCTTCACCCATTCTCTCCTTTTCTCGATTTGGGCCGTAATTGTCATTCTAATATCAATTACCCTATTCGCCCAATTGTAGTCGTCCTGTCGGCGAAAACCTGCCATTAAATATCCATGGTTAAGGCAAGACAAGACTGTCGTTGCGTCATTTTATTCACCTTTGGTTAACCATTTTTCAATGACTTATGGCCAAGACGACTTTGACCTGAAGGGTTTGGCGAAAGATCGCTTGGGAGATCGTGTTCAATGGCAAGCCGCCACTGAAAGCACACGATTTTATCGTAATCCCTTCAATCAAGGTCCTGATTGAAACTAACAGACCGGGCTGGTCCAGCAATTAGCCCCAATAAGCCGTGATGCCGCCTCGATTGGGTTCGATCCAATCAGGCGAAAATCAAAGGACCGTTGAAAACGACCTCCGACCAACACTCACACTGCCAATATTGGCCGTCACTCACGCGGCCAACTCAAGGAGAGACACCTGCCATGTCATCAACCAACACCCTTCTTTCCGATCCCCGCGCTGAAGTTACCTGGTTTCTGGACAATTCCACACGGTCCGATCTCAGCATCGATGTGACATCCGTATGGGAAGATTATCGCGGAGAAGGCATTCGGATCGGCGTTCTGGATTCGCAGATCGACTTTCATCATGTGGAGCTTGAAACCTCCTATGATCTGGACGCGGATTATAACTTCCACTTCGACACCGCCGATGTGGAGGTCAATTCCCGGGAAATAACCGACAATCACGGGACCATGGTCGCCGGCATTATTGTTGCCGATGGCGGCAATGGGGCCGGCGGCGTTGGCGTCGCACCCGATGCAACGCTTGTGGGGCTGGGAATTGATTACACCAGTTCCAATGTCGCCGATCAGGTCGTGGCCGGCCTGCGCGCGGGCGCCGAGCTGGATATCATCAATAACAGTTGGAGCTTCACGCGGAACTACGCCGATAACTTCGCCGATCCCGACGATGCGGATATGGCCGATGCCCTGCGCTACGTTGCGGAAACCGGACGCGACGGGCTTGGCACCGCCATCGTTTTCGCCGCCGGCAATGCCGGAAGCGACGGCTCGTCCAATTATCACAACTTCCAGAACTCGCCCTATTCAATCACCGTGGGCGGGGTCGAACGCAGTGGCGAGGCCTATGGCTCCACCAGTGTGGGCGCCAATGTCCTGGTCTCGGCGGCCGGGCACCGCGTTGCGACCACGACATCGCGCGACCGCTATACTGAGGCCACCGGCACCTCCTTTGCCGCCCCTGCCGTCTCGGCGGTCGTGGGCCTGATGTTGGAAGCCAACGAAGATCTGGGCTATCGCGACATCCAACAGATCCTGGCGCTTTCGGCGACCCGCGACGGGCTGTCCGAAGGCTCCGAGAACGGAAACCCCTGGGTCGTCAACGGCGCCGCGAACTTCAATGGCGGCGGCATGCATTACAGCGACGCCTTCGGCTATGGCTTCCTGAACGCCCATAACGCCGTCCGTCTGGCCGAAACCTGGACCGCACAGCAAACCGCCCATAACCGCGACCAGTTCACCGTCGAACAACAGGTCAACGAAAACCTGGTGGCCGGCGAAAACGACCACATCACCGTCGAGATCGAAATCGACGAAACCATGGAAGTCGAACATATCCAGATCGCCATGGGGATGCGTTACCCCAATACCGGCGACCTGGATGTCTATCTCGTCAGCCCCGACGGCACCTCGGTGCAGCTGATCTACGAGCATGAAAACCGCAACGTGAACGGTGTGTTCAACGACTTCACCTTCACCTCGGTGGGCACCATGGGCGAAATGGCCCAGGGCGTCTGGACCCTGCATGTCATCAACCGCGACCCCGACAGCATGCGCGGCAACGGCACGCCGATGGACGGGCTGTTCGAAGACGTCACGCTGACGATCTACGGTGATGGCGACGATTTCCGCGATGACACCTATGTCTATACCGACGAGTTCGGCATCCTTTACGACGGCGAAGATCTGGCCGAGCGGCGCGTGCTGCGCGACACAGATGGCGGCACCGATGCGGTCAATGCCGCCGCCGTCACCAGCGACAGCCGCATCGACCTGAGCGGGGGTGTCACGCGCATCGCCGGGGTCGAGATCGACATCCAGAATCCGGGCGCCATCGAAAACGCCTTCGCAGGCGACGGCAATGACACGCTGATCGGCAATGCGGGCGACAACTGGCTCTGGGGTGGGCGCGGCAACGACGTGCTGCACTACAGCACCGGCGACGACGTCATCGATGGCGGGGCCGGGCGCGACACGTTCCATATCGATGCCCGCTTTACCGCCGTGACCGGCTTCTTCGACGAGGCAGGCAGCTTCATGCTGGGCCTGCTGGGCGAAGGGCTCAGCGTGGTGACGGGGGTGGAATATTTCCGCTTCACCGACATCACCTACAGCTTCGCGGATATGACCGCGCTCTTTGGCGGGGCGGATATCCCCGAGCAGCCCGAGGCGCCCGACGACATCTCGGACACGCCCGCCGAGGACCCGGAGCCCGAGGAAACCCCCGCCGCGCCCGAGGAAACCCCGGCCGCGCCCGAAGAAACCCCCGCCGATCCCGGCAATGTCTATGACGGCTCCGGCAATGATGACCGCCTCTATGGCACCGACGACAACGACGTCATGTCCGGGCGCGGTGGCGACGACACCATGACCGGCCGCGACGGCGACGACCGTCTCGATGGCGGGGCCGGGGCCGACCGGCTGCATGGCGGCAACGATGCCGACACGCTGATGGGCGGCTCGGGCGATGACCGGCTCTTCGGTCAGGACGGCGAAGACGTCCTGCGGGGCGGCGGCGGCGGCGACCGCGCCCATGGCGGCAATGGCGACGACGTCATCGATGGCCAGGGCGGCGATGACCGGCTCTATGGCGAGGCGGGCAATGACCTGCTTCAAGGCGGCAACGGGTCCGACCGTCTGGTGGGCGGCGATGGCGACGATACGCTGATGGGCGGGGAAGGCCGTGACGTGCTCACGGGGGGCAACGGTGCCGATCTGTTCATCTTCGATATCAGAGATGCCGGAGATATCGACGTCATCCGCGACTTCAACGGGGCCGAAGGCGATCAGATCATCCTGACCGGCCTGGGCGGCGCCGAAGGGGCCGAGTTCGACGTGGTCGAGCGGGGCAATGCCTCCTTCCTGGAGATGACCAGCGACGATGACAGCACCCGCCTGCTCAAGATCCAGGGCAACGAACTCGACCTGCTGGACGTCACCCAACAATCCGCCGACAGCATGATCTTCACCTGACGGCAGACCTTCGACCTGCCAACCCGCCCCCGCCGACCCCTGTCGGCGGGGGCTTTTGCCGTGAAAGGCAAGGTCCCGCCTGCCCTTGGGTCATATCGCGCAGCACAAACCATAGCGGTCAAAGGCCTTTGTCATGCACGACCCGATCGGGTAAGGAACCCTGTCGCCGGGTTGGATGACCCAGTGGCCTCATTTTTCATATTTTCTCCGGCATGCCCCCATGTCGGCGCCAAGAGTTGCCCATGAACGCGGATCGGATGAGACAACTGCGCCCGGAAGGCACCAATCGCGACGCCTTCATGCCGACCATCGATATGGGCGACGTGCTGCGGGGGCTTTTCGACAAGCTGCGCCGGCGCTGGACCATCCTGGCGGGTTTCCTGACCACCTTCATCGCCCTGGCGGTGATCTATGTGCTCACCTCGACCCCGCTTTATACCGCCACCGGTTCCATCCTGATCGACCCGCGCGTGGGCCAAAGCCCCGAAGGCGCGGCCCAGATGATGCCCGGCCTTCTGATGTCGGATGCGCTGACGGTGGACAGTGAATTGCGCGTGCTCACCTCGCGCGAGGTGACCAGCAGCGCGGTGCGCGAATTGGGCATCACGCCCCCCGAAGACCCGGAGCCGTCCCTGACCCAACGGCTCAATGCCTTTCTGGGGCTCGACACATCGGATGAAGAGCCGCTTTTCACGCTCTCGGAAGAAGAACAGGCCGAATTGCGTATGGAATCCCTGCGCACCGGCTTCATGCGCGACATGCGCGTGCAGCGCGCAGGCGACACTTTCGTCATCGACGTGGCCTATACCTCGCCCGATCGCGGCTTCGCACCCCAGGCCGTCAACACGCTGATCCGCGAATATCTGCGCCTGTCGGGCGCCCAGCAGACCGCCATGATCGAACGCAACCAGTTGTGGCTGGCCGACCGCATCGATGAGCTGCGTGTGGAGGTCGAGGATTCCGAAACCGCCATCGCCGAATTCCGCCGGATCAACGAATTGCTCGCCCCCGAAGGCCAGCTTCTGCCCATCGAAGTGGCGCTGAACGCCGCGGTGGAAGAACTGGTCCGCCTGCGCGGCGCCGCCGTGGCCGTGGATGTCCAGGTCGAGCAACTGACCGAACAGATCGAGGGCGGCGATATCGAAGCGGTGCAGATCCCCCTGGAAGAACGCAGCCAGGCGCTCAACGATTTCGAAACCCGCTTCGCCGAGTTGGAACAGGAAGAGCAGGAATTGCTGCTCAGCTGGGCCGAAACCGCGCCCGTGGTCATCAATGTGCGCCAGCAAAAGGCCCAGACCCAGGACCTGATCATCGACGAATTGCGCCAGATCCGCGACCGCCTGCGCGCCTCGGGCGAGGGATTGCAGCGGCAGGTGGCCGCCATCGAGGTGATCATCGACGAATTGCGCACCGAATACGGCGCCGATATCCGCAAGACCGTGGAACTGCGCAGCCTGGAGCGGGAGGCCGAGGCCAAGCGCGAACTCTATGAACGTCTGCTTCAGGAATTTAACAGCGCCTCGCAGCTTCTGACCTTCGATGGCACCTCGGCCCGCGTCATCGCCTGGGCCGTGACCCCCGACCGCAAATCCGCCCCGCAATCGCGGCAGATCGTGGTTCTGGCGGCCTTTGCCGCGCTGGTGCTGGCGGTCAGCACCATCTTCTTGATCGAAGCGCTCGATACCGGCTTCCGCAAGCAGGGTGAGATTGGCCAGGATCTGGGCCTGCCCTTCCTGGGCGTTGTGCCCAGCTTCGGCTCGGAAAAGGAAGGCGCGGGCCTTCTGGGGGGGCTGTTGCCCGGGGCACCCGCCCGGCGCCGGGGGCGATGGCGCAAATTGTCCAAGGCGGCGCGCTGGCTGGATTTCGCGGCCATCAGCCCCACTTCGCACACCGCCGACACGATGCGCATGATCCATGCCCAGCTTTCCATGAAGCGCCACGACCTGTCCCAGGAAGAGGGCGGCGTGGTGGTGGGCTTCACCTCATCGACCCATGACGAAGGCAAGACCACCACGGCGGCCAATTTCGCCAGCTTCCTGGCGCGGCGCCATGAACGGGTGGTGCTGGTGGATATGGATCTGATCCGGCTGGAATTGTCGCGTCTGATGGCGCCGGTTCTGCCCGAGACCAACAATCTGTCGGCCTTCATCGAAGACCCCCAGGACGCGATTTCCCGGATGGAGCCGATCCCCGAATTCCCCGGCCTCGCGGTGATTGGCAATCTGGATGGGCGGCTGCCCCGCTCGGCCACGCCGCGCAATGCCGAATTGCTGCAAGAAGCGCTCAGCAGCCTGCGCCAGCATTTCGACTATATCGTGGTCGATCTGCCGCCCGCCCAGGGCACGGCGGACACGCAGCTTCTGGCCACGCTCTGCGATTGCCTGATCTATGCGATCCGCTGGGGCCGCACCCCGCGCGAGCAGGTGATCGCCTCGCTGCGCCAGCGCGGGCTGGACCGTAAGCGCATCTTTGGCGCGCTTTATACCCAGGCGCCGTTGGGCCGGTACCGGACCTATAACCGCCATGAAGTCAACGAATATTACGCCTGAGGCGGGGGCCCGCGGCGGATGGACGGCATGAGCGGCGCGGCCCCGGCCCGGATCGAAGTCTTCGGCTTCGACGTGGCCGAAATTTCCCAGATCCGGCGCATCCGCGCCATGATTGGGCTCGGCCATGAGGTGCATAGCTTCACCATGCGCCGCGCCAACATGAATGCCGATTTCGTCCCCGATTGGCCCAATACCCACCTTTATGAGACCCAGAACGAAGCCCTGGGCAAACGCGCGGCCGTCGTCGCGGGCTCGGTGCTGCGCATGGCGGGGCACCGCGCGCGGCTCCGCGCGGCGGATGTGATCGTGGCACGCAATCTCGATATGCTGGCCATCGCGGCGGCGGCCAAGCGCATCGCGGGATCGCGCGCGCCTTTGGTCTATGAATGCCTCGACATCCATGGCGCGCTGACGGGGCAGGGGGCCAAGTCGCGCCTGATGCGCGCGGCTGAGCGGCGCTTGCTGGCGGGGGTGGCGATGCTGGTCGTATCCTCGCCCGGTTTCATCCGGCACTATTTCGACCCCATGCAAGGCTATCGCGGCCCCCATGCCTTGTGGGAAAACAAGCTCGCCGCGGGCGCGGCCCTGCCTGCGCGGCCCGTCACGCGCCCGGCGGGCGATGGCCCCTTGCGCTTGGGCTGGGTGGGCACGATCCGCTGTCAGCCCAGCCTCGACCTGCTCATGGCCCTGGCCGACCGCATGGGGGAGGCCGTCCAGATCCAGATCCACGGCATCGTCCATCACCACGCGCTCCAGGGCTTCGACGCCGCCGTGGCCGCCCGCGCCAACGTCACCTATGCGGGGCCCTATGCCTATCCGGACGATCTGGCCCGGCTTTACGGCGGCTGCGATCTGGTCTGGGCCCAGGACCTTTGGCAGCGCGGCCAGAACTCCGACTGGCTGCTGCCCAACCGCATCTATGAGGCCAGTTGGGCCGGCTGCCCCAGCCTGGCCGTGGCGGGCACCGAGACCGGGCGCCGCGTGACCGAAGACGGGCTGGGCTGGGTCATCGACACCCCCGACCCGGGCCTGTTGCAAACCCTGCTGGAAAGCCTGCCGCGCGGCGATATCCGGGCCCGCGGCCAGGCCCTGCTGGATCGCCCCGACACCGATTTCGTGCAATCCCCCGCCGACATCGCCGCCGTGATCGACCGCGTCCGCGCGCCCCAGACGGAGGCTGCGTGATGGATGGCACGCCCCCCGCCCCCGCCCGCCAGGTGGACCCCGCCAGCATCCTGGTGGCGATCCCCACGTTGAACGAGGCGATCCATATCGAAGCCACCCTGACGGAGCTTCTGTCGGGCGCGCCCGAAATGGCCCGGGTCAAGATCGTCGTGGCCGATGGCGGCAGCACCGATGGCACGCCCGATATCGTGGCCCGCATGGCCGCGCGCCACGACAACATCCACCTCATCGACAATCCCGGCCGCCTGCAGGCCGCCGCCATCAACAGCGTGGTGGCGGACTGCGCCGAACCCCACCACACCATTCTGGTGCGCGTGGATGCCCATTCCCATTACCCGCCCGCCTATGTGCTCAATGTGGCCGAAAGCCTGCAGGCCCGCGATGTGGCCGCCTTGGCCACGGTGATGGATTCCTTAGGCGACAGCTGCTTTCAGCGCGGCGCGGCCTGGGCCATGGAAACCAAGCTCGGCTCGGGCGGGTCGGGCCACCGGGGCGGCACGGTGTCGGGCTATGTGGATCACGGCCACCATGCGGGCTTCCGGCTGGAGATGTTCCGCCAAGTGGGGGGCTACGATACCGGCTTCGTGGCCAATGAAGATGCCGAGCTTGACCACCGCATCGCGCTGGCGGGCGGGCGCATCTGGCTCGATGCCGGGATCCGGCTAGGCTATGTGATGCGGCCCAGCCTGAAGCGCCTGGCGCGGCAATACCTGCATTACGGCATGGGCCGGGCGCAGAATGTGCGCAAACATCGTCTGCCCCCCCGCCTGCGCCAGATGATCCCGCCCATCGCCGTGGCGGTGAACGCCCTGTCGCTGACCCTGGCGCCGGTGCTGCCTTGGATGCTGATCTTCCCCGCGCTTTACCTGCTGGCTGTCCTGGCCACCACGGCGCAGCTCCTGGCGCGCCATCGCAGCGCCTGCGCGCTTTGGGCCGCGCCCGCGCTGATCGCCATGCACCATGCCTGGGGCGCGGGCTTCCTGTGGCAGATGGCAAGGGGGCAGCGGGCATGAGGATCGATATCTGCATCTGCACCTTCCGGCGGCCCCAGGTCACGGACACGCTGGCCTCGGTCGAAGCGGCAGAACGCCCCGAAGGCGCCGCCCTGCGCCTGGTGGTCATCGACAATGACGACACGCCCAGTGCCAAGGCCCGGGTGCGCGACGCGGCCCAGGACATGGACCTGCCCGTCCATTACGTCCACGCGCCCGGCGCCAATATCTCCATTGCGCGCAATGCGGGGCTGGACGCCGCCGCCGCCGATTGGATCGCCTTCCTGGACGACGATGAAATCGTGGACCCCGACTGGCTGACCGCCCTGGTGGCCCGCCAGCAGGCCACCGGCGCCGATGCGGTCTTCGGCCATTCCCGCGCCATCTATGGCAGCGATGCGCCCGCCTGGATCGTGGCGGGCGATTTCCATTCCCAATTCGCCGCCCCGCGCGGCGATGTGGTGGAAACGGGTCATACCTGCAACGCGCTGCTCAGGTGGGGCGACGCGCCCTGGCGGGACGAACGCTTCGACATCGCGCGGGGCCGCTCAGGCGGGGAAGATACGGAGTTCTTTTTCCGCCTGCGCCGCATGGGTGCCCGCTATGCCATCGCCGATGACAGCATCGTGCGCGAAGAGGTGC
Organism: uncultured Jannaschia sp.; assembly: GCA_947494145.1. GTDB lineage: Bacteria > Pseudomonadota > Alphaproteobacteria > Rhodobacterales > Rhodobacteraceae > Jannaschia. Next base: position 33,014 of record CANLTZ010000021.1, read on the forward strand.
CCGCCATCCGCGCCTCGCTGGGCTGGCTGCTCAAACGCCGCTTCCGCATCGGGCAAAGCTATGCCGCCGTGGCGCAATCGGGCCTAGACCGCGCCCGGCTGTTCGCCACAGCCGCCCTCAAGGCGCTTTACTGCTACGCCCGCGCGCTGCCCGCCTGGCCCAAGCCCGACCGGCGGGCCTTCTGGCTGATGCGGGGCACCATGCATGCGGGCGTCTGCGCGGGCTGCCTGCGGCTGCGCCAAGCCGCCCTTTACGGAAGTTAACGCCCCATGACCGACACGCCCCTTCTGCCCCATTTCATCATCATCGGCGCCATGAAATGCGGGACCACCACGCTTTATAGACACTTGGCCGAGCATCCGGACATCGACATGTCCCGCGACAAGGAAACCGACTTCTTCGTGGAAGACAAAGGCTGGGGCAGGGGGCTTGGCTGGTATTCCGAGCAATTCAGCCGCGTCGAGGCCATCCGCGGCGAAGCCAGCCCCAATTACACCAAATCCCGCGACTTCCCCGGCGTGGCCGCACGCATGGCGGCCACCTGCCCGGATGTGCGGCTAATCTATATCCTGCGCGACCCGTTGGCGCGCGCGGAATCCCAGTTTCGCCACAGCGTGCTGATTGGCGATCTGGCCCCCGATCTGGACGGCTTCGCGGGCAGTCACGAATACGCCCATATCCTGGATGCGAGCCGCTATGCCCGCCAGCTCGACGCCTATCTGGACCATTTCCCGCGCGCGGCGCTCCTCATCTTGGATTTCGCCGATCTCATCGCCGACCCCCAGGGCGTGATGGACCGGGTCCATGCCCATATCGGCGCCTCGGCCCGCACCATCGCCGACAAGGGCGCGCAGAATGACAGCACGCAATTGTCGCGCGTCCCCGCCCCGGTGCTGCGCTTTGCGCAATCGCCCATGGGCCGCCGCCTGGCCGGGCTGATCGGCCGTGAGACGCGCGACCGCATCCGGGGCGCGCTGGCCCGTGGCAAGGCCCGCGAAGCGCCGCGCTTTTCCGATGATCTGCGCGCGCAGATCCGCGCAGATCTGGCCGAAGACGCCGCCCGCTTCCGCGAGATGACCGGGATGGCCTTTTCCGACTGGTCGGTCTGAGTGCCGAGCGCGAAGCCGGTCCATCGACGGGCCGCGGTGCGGCGATCGAACGGTTCTTCTGATGCGCTTTATGCCCGCCATGTTCGTGCATCGCCCCAGCGATGCGCCAAAGTCACCCAAATCGCCGGGCCGGGGGGCGGCCCGTCGATGGACCGGCGCCCTGCGGGCTTGAGCCCGGTCCGGCGTCGCTGGTCGGGCTTACACCGCGGTGAGCCTGCGAACGGCGCGACGGTCCCTCGTTCGTCGGGCTTACGCCGCGGTGAGCCTGCGAACGGCGCGACGGTCCCTCCTCACCCGCCGTCCCGCTCCACGCCCAGGTCCAGCGTCCCTTCCACATCCACCACCAGGATATCGCCGGGCAGAAGCGGCGTGTCGCGGTCAATCTCGACCCCATCCAGGCGGGCGGCGCGGGGACCTTGGACGGTGAAGCGCACCTCCAACGCCTCCTGCAACAGGGGCAGGTCGGCATTGTCTTCGCTCAGCACGGTCAATTCCTCCAGCGCGAAGCGGTGATCGCTGCGCGCCAGCTGCAAATTGGCCCGCGCCTCACGCAGCTCCATCAGGCGATTGCGCTGCTGGGTGGTCAGGAAATCCACGCGGTTACGCTCCGCCAGGGACCGGGCGCGCCGCGCCACCACCTTGGAATTTTCCAGGGCCAGCAATTCCTCGCGGTCATCGGCCAGACGCTGCTGCAAGGTCGAGGTCCGCGCCGTGGTCGCCAAACCCTGGGACCGCAGGTTCTCCAGATCGGCGAATTCTTCTTCCAGATCCACAAGCGCCTGTTCCTTGACGGCGATGCGCGCATTGAACAGTTCGATCTGTTCGCTGAAATCTTCGATCTCGCTTTCCCACGACGCCAGAAGCGCTGCGGCGCGCTCCCGCTCCACCTGGATGCGGTCGGTTTGGGCGGCGATCTGGCCATCGAGACGGCCCTGCTGGTCGCGGGGGACAAGGTCGCGCAACACCGGCGACAGCGTAACGGGCGCGTCGGGCCCAGCCAAAGCGGCTTCCAATCCGGCAATCGTCGTGACGGCCAAGGCGATGTTTTCGGCCGCCGTGGCCGCCCGGCGCCCGGCATTGACGGCCAGCACATCGGCATTGGGCCCGGCCACGTCTTCGCTGCCCAGACCGCCCGCCAGGGCCAGGGCCGAGCCCACGCTCATGCCCGGCAGGTAGTCGTAGCGGCCACTGCGTTCCACGAAGCCCGACACGACGATGGGCGCATATTGGGACACTTCCACCGACACGAAGGACACGCCGCTGAAGCCGCCTTCGACCATGCCTTCGCTGATGGCGGTTTCCACCTCATCGAGGGTGCGGTCCGCGGCGGTGATGCTGCCCAATTCCGACAGGCGGATATTGCCGTCCAGATCGACCATGGTGGTCTTGGGCGTCTCAAGGAAATCGTAATCGACGGTCACCAGATCGCCCACCACCAGCCGGTAGCTTTCGGCAGCGAGCGGGCCCGCCAGGGCAGTCAAAGCGAAGGTCACAAAAAGGCCGAGAAGACGCATGGGACAGAAAGCTCCCCGTTGGAATGGTCAGGGGTGATCCAGGGCACGGGCACCCGCGCGACCCCGCGACACGCTTCCGTCCTGTCTTGTCACGGGCGCGGCAAGGCTTCCAGCCAAAAGACAGGCGCGGTGTCGATGGGCCGTCTGATGCGGCCATGAACATAATAAACCTTAACGCTTCGTAAAATTGGAGCGGCAAAGCGATAATCTGACCCCTCACGCCAAAGCCGCCCACCGCGCGCCCAGATCCTTCAGCGCCGTCATGAACGGCACCGGCCCATAGCTGGCCCGCGCCACGCCCAGGGCCGCCACCTCGGCCACGCTGCGATTGCCCCCCGTCATCATCACATTGACCGGCAGCGGCGCTGCTTCGACGACCGCACGTATCAGGTCGGGCGTATCGAGACCCGGCACGAAGAACCCGCTGGCCCCGGCCTCGGCATAGGCCCGGCCCCGCGCGCCCGCATCCTCCACCAGACCTCCATGCTGGACGGCATCCTTCTGCTGCAAGAACAGATCGGTGCGCGCATTGATAAACAGCGCCACGCCCTCGGCCTCGGCCGCCGCGCGGATGGCGGCGATGCGGGCGGATTGCGCCGCGACCGCGTGCAGCCCCTCGCCCCCCACGCGCCGGTCTTCGAAATTGAGCCCGATGGCCCCTGCCCCGATCAGACGCCGCACGTTTTCGCCCACGGCCTCGGGCGCCTCCGCATAGGCGCCCTCGAAATCCACCGTGACGGGGATGTCCACGCTGGCCGTGATGCGCTCCACGATGCGCAAGACCAGATCGAGGGGGATCGCTTCGCCATCGGGGTAGCCATGGGCGGCGGCCACCGACCAGCTGCCCGTGGCCACGGCCTTGGCCCCCGCCTTGGCCAAGGTCTGGGCGCCCGCCGCGTCCCAGATGTTGTAAAGCACCAAAGGCGTGCCAGGCACGTGCAGATCGGCGAAGTGCCGGGCTGTGTCAGTCTGGGTCATGGGGCGGGATCCTTTCGTAATGCCGTTCGATCTCGATCAGTTTTTGCTTACGCCAGAGCCCGCCACCATAGCCGGTCAGCGCCCCGTCGGCGCCCACCACGCGGTGGCAGGGAATGGCCAAAGCGATGGGGTTGGCCCCATTGGCGCGGGCCACGGCGCGGATGGCGTCGGGGCGGTCCAGGGCCCGGGCCAGCGCGCCATAGGACAGCGTTTGGCCTGCGGGAATGGTGCGCAGCTTGCCCCAGACGGCGCGCTGGAAAGGCGTGCCCAGGGGGCGTAGCTCGGTGTCGAAGCGCGCGCTTTCGCCCGCGAAATAGGCGGAAAGCTCAGCTTCGACCTGGTCCACAGGCGCGAAGCGGCCCAGGCCCAGCCGCCCGCCGGTGCTGCGCACCAGCGCCTGCACTTCGCGCGCCAACCCCTTGCGATCGGTGAATTCCAACAGGTGAAGGGCGGTGGCGCTGGAAATGGCGATCATTGCGCCCAGGGGTGTCTCGACCGGGTCGGCGCGCAAGGGGGCCTCCGCCAGCAGCGCGCCGGGCGCGCAACCCAAAAGCCCGGCCACGGCCGCGCGAAACGCCGTGGGCGAGGCATAGCCCGCCTCGACCTGCGCGGCGATGACCGAAGCCCCCTGCCCCAGCGTGGCCAGGCCCCGCCCCACCCGCCGCTGCCGCGCCATGTCGAGGAACGTCATGCCGTAATGCCGCTTGAAGGCGCGCCGCACCGTGGACGGGTCATGGCCCAGTTCCACCAGATCGGCCTCGCACCAGCGGTGGTCGGGCCGAGCCTCCAGTGCGGCCAGCAAGGCAGCCACCGCTGGGTCGCTTTCGGCGGCGGGGCGCAAGGGGTGGCAGCGCTGGCAGGGCCGGAAGCCCTCGGCCAGGCAGGCGGCCACGGTGGCGTGGAAGCGGCAATTGCCGCGCTTTGGCTTGCGGGCCGGACAGGTCAGCCGACAGAACACCCCCGTGGAGGTCACCGCCACATAGGCCCGCCCATCAAAGGCCGGATCCCGCGCCAGAAGCGCAGCATAAAGCGTATCGTCGTCCAGATCGAACAGCATGAAGGGGGTGTAGCCCATCCCAGGCAGCGATGCTGCCAGCGATCGGGCGCCTATTGCGATTTTAAGGTCCGGCGCGGCGCAAAATGTTTCGCGTGCGAAACATCCAAGGCAGGCTCGGGGGACGGCAGCGGCGCGCCCGCGGGGGTTTCACACCCCCGCACCCCCGTGGGATATTTGAGCCAGGAAGAAGACCAAGACATCTCTTAAATGTTTCGCACGCGAAACATCGGGAAGCCCCCGCCCCTTCATCCTGGTGGAAATACTCCACGGGGGTGCGGGGGTGTGAAACCCCCGCGGGCGGCACATGTTTCGCACGCGAAACATTGCAGCGGGGCTTACGGGCGCCCCACATCGCTTGCATCCACATAGACCCATCGCAGACCCTTGGGGCCGCTGAACACCGCCGCACTCAGCCGCCCGGTGCGATAGGCACCGGTATCGACGCCGATGCGGCCCCGTTCGGCCCGGATGCTGTCGGTGATGACATGGCCATGGACCACCCAGAGCCCGTCGCGGCGCATCCGGCGGCGAAAGCGCGGATGGCCCCAAAGCAGGATGTCGGCCGGCTGGCTTTCGATGGGCCGAAGCGGGTCGGCGCCCGCATGGACCACCGCCAGATTGCCCAGCCGCGTGGAAAGCGGGCGCGCCCGGAGCCACAGGATCATGTCGCGCCCCAAGGCCCGCGCCAGCCCCTGCCCCATGGAAACCCAATCCTGGGTGTCGACCTCTACCCCATAGGCGCGCAGCGTGGCCTCTCCGCCAGCGCGCAGCCAAAGGGGGCCGGCGGCTTCGGGGCTGCGCAGAAAATCCAGCATCATCGCTTCGTGGTTGCCCATCAGGCAGGTGACATTGGGCAGCTCGTCCAGTTGGCGCAGGCGGTTCAGAACCGCCCGGCTGTCGGGGCCGCGGTCGATATAGTCGCCCACGAAAACCGATGGGTGGCGCATGTCGAGCCGCAGCAGCAGCGCCTCAAGCAGATCGGCACAGCCATGCAGATCGCCCACCACCTGCACCCGCTCGGCCCCTTCGGGCAGCATGACGGGCCCCGGGCCGCGGCCCAGGCCCAGGCGCACCCGCAAGGCCGGTCGGATCGTCACATTCTTGCTGTTGTCCAAACGGTCCATTTCAACCCGTACACGCCGCCAAGACCATAGAGCGCAGGCGCAGGCCCCGTCCATCGCCGCCCGGCCAGGGGGCACCGTACGCTGCCCCAATTGTCCAAATGCGGGATTGCACCGCGAGATTGCTCGTCCTTACACACCCTCGGGCATCACGAAAGAGGGACCTTCCAATGCCCGTTATCAACGACACCTATGAAGAGACCTGCACCCGACGCTGGAAAGCCGTCGCCGGGCCCGGACAGGTCTTCATTGAAAATCGCCATCCCGAAGAAGCGCTCTTTTGGGTCTTTGGCACCGACACGGCGCCCACCCTGTCGCAGGGTTACGGCCTGCCGCCAGCCCATGCCACGCGGTCGCGGGCCGAAGCCATCATCGTGCCGTCCGGGCGCATCTTGTGGGTGCGCACGGCCCGGGCCGCCGCCCCCGCCGACTTCGCCCATCCGCTGCTTTTGACCGTGGCCCGGTTGCCCGGGCCCGTAACGGTGCCCGATGACGATACCGATACCGCGCCGCCACCCCCTCCTCCGCCACCCCCTCCTCCGCCGCCCCCTCCTCCGCCCCCGCCGGACGAAGAGCCGGGCGATACGCTGGCCCCGGCCAATCTGTTCAGCGCGGCGCAAAGCGCCTTCGACGACGCCGCCCATGTGGATGGCCGCGGGAATTGGGACATCACGGGCGGACGGCTGGTCAATACCGGCGGGGCGCCTGGCGCCGATGCCCGTATCAGCTTCGCCGCGCCCCTGACGACGGGACGCCCCCATATGGCCGTCTGCGACCTGGCCGTGACCTCGGGCAATGTGCGGATCCGTCTGGGGGGCGCAGGCTCCAGCAACGGGCAGCGCACAGTCGCGTCGCAATCGGATTGGCAGGGGTTCAACTACTTCTCGGCCGACAATCTGAGCGCAGCCTTCCCCCGGATCGAAGCCAAGCCCAATAACAGCTTCAGCGGCTCGCTGGACGATCTGCGGGTCTATGATTTGTCCTCGGTGGACCCGACCCAGGTGGCCTGCGATGTCATCATCGTCGGCGGTGACAGCAATTCGGCCAATGGTGGCGCCAACCATGTCAGCAATGCCAATCGCGAAACCGACTATGACCCGCGGATCTGGTGCCTGCCCTCGGAGACGCTGACGGAAATCGGCTGCACCCGGCATGTCCCCTTCCCCGCCATCGAGCCCATCCCCCATGTCACGGGCCGTGGCACGTCGCCCGCCCATGCCCTGGCCTCGCGCGTGGCGGATTGGTCGGCGGCGCGCGGGCGGCCCATCCTGATCTTGCCGGTGGGTCTGCCGGGATCGGGCCTTCTGGGCAGCGCGGAATGGGATCCCGACAGCACGCAGCCGGACACCGGTGGCGTGGCCTGGGCCAATATGGTCGCCGGTGTGAATGCCGTGCAGGCCATGGGTCCCGCCCATGAGATCATCGGCGCCGCCTGGTCCCATGGGGTCAACGACCGCAGCGCCAATCCCAGCTTCTGGCAGGATGCGATGGCGGTCTTCGTGAACCGCTTCCGCACGGACATCGCCGATGTGCCCATGACGAACTGGTTGGTGGGCGGCCATTTCCAGGGCACCAATTCCGACCTGATGCGCGCGGCCCAGGCCGAGCTGGACCAAGACAGCGGCAATGCACGGGCCATCGACCGCTACCGCGTGGTCACGCCCCTGGTCACCGGCGGAATCGGGGGGTCGGACGACCCGCATTACGCCGCCGAAGCCCAGCACGAAAACGGGCGCCGCGCGGGCGATGCCCTCTTGTCGCTTCTACAAGCCGCCAACCCCTAAGGAGGATCGAACATGTCGGACATCACTCCGATGGCGCCCCAAACCGCCATGGCGGGCCATTCCATGGCCAACACCTTGCGCAAGAGCGAACGGGAGCTGTCGGGGACCGACATCCTGGGGCTCCGCGACGGCGAATTCGTCGTGTTGCCCCAGGCCGATCTGGAAGCGGGCCGGGCCGGGGATTTCGATGGCCTGATCCTGCGGCCGGAGAATTTCGGCGGCCAGGGCCTGTCCCAGCTCAACCGGTTCGTCATCCACCGGACCACCGAAGTTACCGTCCTGGAGCCCGGCCCCACCGCGCGCATGCGCCTGACCATCCCTGGCATCCGGCAACAGGATTGGCCGTTTGGGGAAAGCGTGCGCATCCAAGGCGCGCTGAACCCCGAAAACAACGGCAATTTCGCCGTCCATGCGATCCGCGAAGGCGAATGGCTGGAAGTGATCAATGCCGATGCCGTGCCCGAGACGGGCCGCAATATCAAAATCAGCGCCTATGACGTGCGCATCGACCGCCAGGATTTCCGCTTCGATGCCAATGGCACGATCAACGCCACGGGCGGCAATTTCGACAATCGGCAGGCGCTGGACCAACTTATCGGGACGGCCCGCATCCTACAGGAAGCAGGCCGCCCCTTCGCCACCACCCTGGCGCTGGCGCAGAAGGCCTATCCCACCTCGCCGGGCTTCGATCTGAGGGGGCTGTCGAACCTGGCCCTGCGCGGCAGTGGCCGGACCAATTCGGGGATCGTGCAACTGGCCGATGCAGGCTTCACCGAGGATCGGCCCCATCTGTTCTATTGCCGCCCCGAAACCGGCGACCCGCAAGCCACCCGCATCACGCTTTCGGGGCTTTTCCTGATGGGCGCGGGCAATGCACTGTCGAGCAGTGCGGAGTATGGCGATGGCTACGGCGCGGGCCGCGGCGATCTGTTCCACGCCATCCAGAAGAAATCGGGCGATGAGACCGAAACCCAGGCCTCGTCGCGCTTCGCCAATTCGGTGGGCGGGGTCGACCCGCAATTCGACATCACCGATTGCACTATCCGCGGGGCGTCGCGGCACAATGTCGTTTTGGGCGGTCGCGGCGATTGTCGTATATTTTACAATCACATAGGAGATGCAGAATGCAATGGCATCGTCTATAACCTCTATGACAGCAAGATGGGGTTCAACGTCATCTCGGGCTGTGGCGAAAGTGCCGTGCGCTTCCTCAGGGGCAGCAACAACATCCAAGTGGAATACGACCTTTACTATTTCAACGGCACCAATCAGGGCCGCCGCATCCCCGCAGATGCGCCCTTCGAAGACATCATGGCCGCGCTCTGCACCGTCTGGGTGGATGCCACCAACATCAAGTTCACCGGCACAAGGCTGGAAGACAGTGCCGCCGCCGCGCTGGTGATCGGGGGGCGCGCCAATAACCTGCAAGCCGCGCTCGACCTCAATTCGGTGGGCTCGCTGGGCCCCGTGGGGTCGGATCGGGATTTCCCCACCTATCCCGGCCTGCAGATCGGCGGCATCGACTGGTACGGCGAAAACGGCATCCCGGCGGTTTACGTGATGCCGGGCGCCGCGGATCTGCAAGGGGTCGAGATGGACCTGCTCTGGCGCACGGGGCGGCGCACGCAAGCCGTCAGCGAGGTGGTGCGCCTGGGCGCCAGCGGCTCGGGGCGGCCCTATAGCCATATGGGCCTGCGCATCACCACGGGCGTCAACCAGAACAAGCCAGATCGCCCCACCGTCGATGCCCCTGCCCCCACTTGGGAAGCCAGTGGCGGCGTGCAGCATTTCTCGGGGCGCCATGTCGCGCTGGATGATGGGACGCGCATCCAGCAAGTGCTGGACGAGGTCACGGTCCGGGTGAATGGCGTGCTGGACCACCAGGTCCATTGCCGCCCGCGCCGGGCGCTGTTCGAAGACCGGATCAGCGCCCATGACCCGCTGCTTGTCTTCGACACCGAAGTGCCGGACCGGATCCGCATCCTGGATATGGTGGTGGATGCCGATGCCGGCACGCTGGAGCTGACCTTGGAAGAGCCCGCCCCGGCGGCTAACTTCCAAGCCCTTAGAATCATTGGCTCCCGCGACAATAGGGGGCGGTATCGCATCCGCCGCATTTCGGGCAATCGCGTCATCCTCGACGCCCCCGATGCCGTCCCCGAAATCCCGCGCAACGGCACCCGCGTGATCATGCCGGCAGAGGGCGAGTTGCGCGTCCCCGCCCGCCAGATTCCGGGCGCCGAGCGGCGCTATCTGGCCCGGACGATCGGTGCCAGTGCCAGGGGCGATATGGGCAGCGTCACCATCAGGGGCCTGGGCGATGGCAGCGGCAGCGCCGTGCTGCAAAGCAGCGGTCAGGAAATCGTGACCCGGATCAACCATCTGGGCCAGGAGGTGGTGATTTCCAACACCGCCTAAGGACCGGGCCGCGAAACCGGCTTCCGGTTTTGCGGCCCCCATGACCGGCCACTGGAATGCAGGCCAATGGCCGTGCCGCGGGAAGAAGACCCTTTTGGGCTTGCTCCGCCCCGGGATTTGACCCGCACCCGGGGGGCCGGATCACCCGGCCCCCCTGCCCTGCCCCCAAGAACTTGGCGTCCTGCGGTTGATCCCCGGCGCAGCTTCTTCCACGGTTCGCCCCTGTCGCAACCCTGGGGGCATGACCCATGCACACCATCACGCCGGTCATTCTCTGCGGTGGCTCCGGCACCCGGCTCTGGCCCTTGTCGCGGGCCAGCTATCCCAAGCAATTCGCCCCCCTGCTGGACGATGATCGCACGCTCTTTCAGGCCACGGCCACGCGGCTGGCGGGCACGGGCGACGGTGTGGAGTTCGCCGCCCCCATCGTGGTGACCAATTCCGATTTCCGTTTCATCGTGACCGAGCAATTGACCGAGGCGGGCATCGATCCCGGCGCCATCCTGATCGAGCCCGAGGGCCGCAACACCGCCCCCGCCGTGCTGGCCGCCGCCCTGCATCTGCACGCCCGCGACCCAGACGCGGTAATGTTGGTGGCGCCCTCGGACCATGTGATGCCCGACGATGCCGCCTTCCGCGGGGCCGTGGCAAAGGGCCTGCAGGCGGTCACGGATGGGCAGATCGTGCTCTTCGGTATCCCGCAGGACCGGCCCGAGACGGGCTATGGCTATCTGGAGCTGGACACGCCCAGCGACGGCCCCGAGGCGGTGCCGCTGAAGCGGTTCATCGAAAAGCCCGACGCCGATGCCGCCCGCGCCATGTTCGAAAGCGGCGCCCATCTGTGGAATGCGGGCATCTGCCTGATGCGGGTGGCCGATCTGCTGGCGGCCATCACCGCCCATGCGCCCGACCTGATGGCGCCGGTGGCGGACGCGGTCGAAGGCGCGCGCATCGATCTGGGCTTCGTGCGCCTGGCGCCCGGGGCCTGGGCAAAGGCCCCCGATATCTCCATCGATTATGCGGTGATGGAAAAGGCCCCCAACCTCTCCGTGGTGCCCTATGGCGCGGACTGGTCCGATCTGGGCGGCTGGGATGCGGTCTGGCGCGCCGCGCCCAAGGGCGCGGGCGGCACGGTAACGGCGGGCGCGGCCACGGCCATCGATTGCGAGGGCAGCCTGCTGCGATCCGATTCAGAGACGCTGGAAATCGTGGGGATCGGTCTGAGGGATGTCTTCGCGGTGGCCATGAACGACGCGGTGCTGGTGGCCTCCATGGACCGGGCGCAGGATGTGCGGCTTGCGGTCGAGGCGCTTCGGGCCAAGGGCGCGGCCCAGGCCACCGCCTTTCCAAAGGATCACCGGCCCTGGGGCTGGTTCGAAAGCCTGGTCATCGGCGAGCGGTTCCAGGTGAAGCGCATCCATGTCCATCCCGGCGCCGCACTCAGCCTGCAAAGCCATGTCCACCGGTCCGAGCATTGGATCGTGGTGGAAGGTACGGCCCGCGTCACCGTGGATGGCGAGGTGCGCCTGATCAGCGAAAACCAATCGGTCTATGTGCCGCTGGGCGCGCGGCACCGGATGGAAAACCCCGGCAAGGTGCCCATGGTGCTGATCGAGGTCCAGACGGGTACTTACCTGGGCGAAGACGACATCCAGCGCTACGAAGACCTCTATGCCCGCGATCCTTGATCACCGGCTTAAATGTTTCGCGTGCGAAACATGTGGCGCAAGCGGGGGTTTCACACCCCCGCACCCCCGTGGGATATTTGTGCCAGGAAGAAGGGGGAAGCGCGGGCCTGGATGTTTCGCACGCGAAACATTGGAAGACGGTTTGCCCGTTCATTCTGGGCCAAATTTCCCACATGAATGCGCAGCCTCGCTGTCACCGTAATGTGGCTCTGACAATTAGGTTTCGGGGTTGATCGGGGACTTGTCGCCTCGCCCGAAATGTTTCGCGTGCGAAACATCGGGAAGCCCCCGCCCCTTCATCCTGGTGGAAATACTCCACGGGGGTGCGGGGATGTGAAACCCCCGCTTACGCACCGATAAGACCCTAACACGCAGGTTCGGGGCTTAATCAGACCCTGATCGCCTCCCCCAAAAATGTTTCGCATGCGAAACATCCCTAGGCTCAGCGCGCCTTGGCCAACCAAGTCAGCAGGGCCTTGTGAAACGCTTCCGTCACGCCGGGGCCGGACAGGATCAGGCGGCCCTCTTCCGCCGTGACCTCGATTTCGGGGGCAGGTGTCGGCGCCGGGGCGGGGGGCTCTGAATGTTTCGCATGCGAAACATCTGGGCCCTTCAACGCGGCCTCCAGAGCGGTCTGTTCGGCCTCGGCACTGTCGACACCCGCCACCGCTTCACGCAGACGCGCGGCCGCTGCCGCATCGGCCTTCAGCGCCTGGGCGATGGCCAGCCCGCGCTTTTCCGACAAAGCCGCCGGGAAGCGCAGCGCGCCGTCCAGGGCCTGGACCACGGGGACGAAGCTGCCGATCTTGGAGCGTTTCGCACGCGAAACATTTCCGTAAAGCCCGCGCAGGGCCGCGCGCAGATCAGGGAAGGCGCCCACCTCGACCGATTTCACCGCGATGCGCGCGCGCTCATAAAAGCTCAGGCCCGCGCGGATCTCGTTTTCCTCCACCATGGTGCGATAGGCGTCGGGCATGTTTTCGGGCCGGATCACCCGCGCCTTGACCGAAGCAAACCGCTTCTCGCCCGTCTCGGCATGGAGCAGCATCAGGGCCGTCACCCGGCGCAGCCCCGAAATCAGGCCATAACGCTCCTGCGGTGTATTGTTGAGCCGCACCACGTCGATGGGCACCTGTTGGCCACGGGCGCGCAAGCTGTCCACCAGGGCGGTCATGTCTTCGTCCGAGCCTGGGTCGTCGGGCATCAGACGGTCCCGTTCCAGATGGGCCAGCTCGATCTGGCGCAGGGGGATGGGCACGGCCAGGCGGCCTTCGGTGCGGGCCGTGGCGATGTAATCGGCCATTTCCTGCAGCGCCGCAGATCCGGCGGCATCGCCCGCCACCTGCGCCACGGGGGCCGCGCCCAGCTTCGGCGCCGGGGCAGGGCGGGGGGTGCCCGCCTCTTTCGTCTCTATCCCCATGGGGGCGAGCGGGGTGGGTGTCAGGCGTTTGCGCTTGGCCATCTGGACCTCCGTAATCGTATGGGCCCCGGGTCTAGCCCCGAGCAGCCGCCTGTTGCGTCTGGGCCGCCTCAGCGTGCGCTGCCAATTCGTCGCGCCGCCAGGTGCCAATCAGCAGCTTCTTGAAAGCGGCATAGGTGGCATCAAACGTTTCGCGCCCGCGGGCATAGGTCTCGCGGTTGAAATCGCGGTAATCGGCCTCATAGATGCCGTTCACCTGCTCGCCCGCTTGCCCGATCAGCGCGGTGAAATCCTGGCGATGGGGCGACAGGGTGGGGCCCAGATAGCTCTGCATCAGCGCGGCCATCTCGCCCTGCTGGGCGCCGTCATAGCGGGTCAGCACGGCGCGCACCGCGTCCCATTCAAAGGCCAGCCCTTCGCGGCCCAAGGCGCGCGCGGCAACGTTTTCGCCTTCCTCGATAGAGGCGAAGGTGGAATGGAGCATGTCGAAGAAGCGCCCCGTCGAGTCGAATTCCAGGAAAGACGCGCCCAGGGGCACCAGCAGGATATCCGCCGCCGAGAGCCCATTGATGGTGAGGTATCCAAGGGCAGGGGGCGTATCGAGCAGGATGACGTCATAGGCGTCGAGCCAGCCCGCCTGGTCCAGCCCATCGGCCAGCGCATCCCACAGCTTCCAGCCCCGCGATTGCAAGCGCCAGACGGGGATCTGGAACTCCGCCCAATAGAGGTTCAGCTGCGCGCCGATCAGGTCGATATTGGGCCAGTGCGTCTTCTGGACCAGCGTGGCGGGGTCCAGTTTCAGCGCATCATCCCCGATATCGTCCAGCGGCACCGGCGCCTCGCCCCGGTCGATCCGACCCTGATTGGCGGCCTGCAAATGGCGTGCATGGTGGCGGGCGATCAGCGGAAAGACGGTGCCCCATTCATCCTCGACCCGGCCCCCGAAGATCGACGTCATGGAGCCCTGGCTGTCCAGATCGACTACCAGCACGCGGTAGCCATCGAGCGCCGCCGACATGGCCAGATGCGCCGCGGTCGACGTCTTGCCCACGCCGCCTTTGAAATTCGCCACGGCGACGACTTTGGCGGGCAGGCCTTCGGGGCGATAGGGCAGGTAGTCTTTGGCCTTCGAGCCCTGTTCGCCGAAGAAGGCGCGCAGGCGCTGCACTTCATCCAGGGTGAACCATTTGGCCCCGCCCTCGGTCTCGGACCGGCCTTGGGGCAGATCGGGGTTGGCGCGCAGCACGCGGCGGAAATGGGCCTGCGCCACGGGGATCAGATAGCGGGTGATTTCCCAAGTGGAAAACAGGCGCAGTGATTTGCGCCCCTCTTCGCCCAAGCCCCGCCCGGCCAGGTCGCGCCGCCCCTTGGCGCAGGCTTCGGCCATCTGGGCAAAGCCGCCGGTTTCCATGGGTGCGCCCAGCTCTGCCAAGGCGGCATCCGGGTCCAACCCGAAATAGGCCGGGGTTTGCGCGCCGTCATACGCCGCTTTCGCCATATTCTCTGCCTCTGCCCGATGTATCGTGTTTTCGCCAACGTACCTCAAAAGGCGGTACATGCCAGATAAATCGTCACGGGTATCCCGGTGTGGCCTCTCAGCCCCGGTGTTATTGGGTGTTAAATATGTGTTACGCGCCGATGCGCCGTTGAAAAAGGGGCTTTTCGGTCAAGCCTGTCTGGCTGATCCGGGCCGCCTGTCTTCCGGGGGTGACTCTGAAACCCCGATAAACCGACTCTGAAACCACGTGCCAGCGATTCCGAAACCCCGATCCGATTGCGCGCCGGGGCAGGGAATCATTGCGCGCAGCCTGTGGATAATTCTAGCCTAAGCGTCATCGAAACCACGAAGCCGGGATCAACCTGGCCGTGGGCAGGCGCCGGGATCAACCCGGTCAAGAGGCAAAGGCAGGCAGATGGCACAGGCAGTGGGCGCGGCGTCGGGCGGCGCCGTGGGGGCAGGGCAGGGCGTGTTTTCCTGCGATGTCCTGGGGGCGATCCCCAAAGCAGATATGGCGACGATGGAACATCCGGTTTTTTCGCTCTCGACGCGGCCCGATCTTCGGGTGCTGCGCTATGTGCGTGGCGAGACCGAGATCACGGTGACGCCCTCGGTCAAAGGGCTGGCCACCATCCACGACAAGGACATCCTGATCTTCTGCGTGAGCCAGCTGATGGCGGCGATCAATGCGGGCCGCGCGGTGTCGCGCCGCCTGCACCTGCGCGCCCATGATCTGCTGGAAGCCTGCGGGCGCGAAACTTCGGGCGATGGCTACCGCCGGTTGCGCGAAGCCTTCGAGCGTCTGGCGGGCACGCGCATCACCACCAATATCGTCACCGGCGAGATCGAGACGACCACCGGCTTCGGCCTGATCGAAAGCTGGGAGATCGTGCGCAAGACGCGGGGGGGCCGCATGGTGTCGGTGGCGGTCACGCTCAGCGAATGGCTCTACCGCGCGATCTGCGCGAAATCGGTCCTGACGCTGTCGCGCGATTACTTCCGGCTGCGCAAACCGTTGGAGCGGCGGGTCTACGAATTGGCGCGCAAACATTGCGGCCGCCAGCCCGCCTGGCGGATCTCGGTCGAGGTGCTGCACCAGAAATCGGGCAGTGCCTCGCCCCGCCGGGTGTTTCGCAAGATGCTGCGTGACATGGCGGCCAAGGATGGGCTGCCCGATTACCACATCGAGATGGAGGCGGGCGATATCCTGCGCGTGCGCCCCCGCGACCACCTGTTGGAGCCCGCGCCCATGGCGGCCCCCAGCCTCTCGCCCGAGGCGCTGGACGCGGCGCGCGCGCTTATCCCGGGCGCGGATGTCTACGCGCTGGAGGCCGAATGGCGCGATGTCTGGGCGCGCACGGGGCGGCGGCGCCTGCGCTCCGCCGATGGGGCGTTTTTGGGCTGGGTGAAGAAGCGGCGTTGAACGGGTCACATGTTTCGCGTGCGAAACATGTGGCGCAAGCGGGGGTTTCCCACCCCCGCACCCCCGTGGAGTATTTTGACCAGGATGAAGAAGCGAGCCCGGTCTCAACGCTTTGTATGAGGTTTTCAAGTGCCCCACTGTCACAGCGATAGAGCTTCGACAGTTAAGGTTGGGAATTGATCAGGCCCTTGGTGCCGTCCTCTAAATGTTTCGCGTGCGAAACATCCAGGCGCGCGCTTCCCTCTTCTTCCTGGCACAAATATCCCACGGGGGTGCGGGGGTGGGAAACCCCCGCTTGCGCCGCCACTTGATCGGTCAGAGGCCCAGTTTGCTGACCTCGGCATAGACGCCGACGAGCACGTTCATCTTGCCCGTCAGCCCGTTCATGGCGGTGAAGATCTGGGCGCGTTCCTCAAGGCTCAGATCACCGCCTGCCGCGCGGGCCAGGAGGGGTTGGACGTTCTGCCAATCGCCCGCGATCTCGGCCAGGCCCTCTTCGATCTGGGGCACGGGCGGGGGCACGATGCCGGCTTCGTCCATCCCGAAGCGCAGCGCATTGAGCGACACGTCATAGGTGGACATGGCGGCCTCCATCTCGGCCACGGCGGCGTCACCGGCATGGCCCGAGGCCAGCAGGCAGGCATTCTTGGAAATGCGCTGCGCCAGCATCCGCTGGCGGCCCGCGATGTCGATGGTGATGGCATTGGCCTGCAACAGCGCGGCCGGGTCGGCATATTCGCCCACCATGGTCGGCACCAGCCGCTTGGCGCGGGTCAGCAATTCCGCCGAGCGGTCGGCCAGGGAAGCCACATCGTCTTCGGTGATGGTCGCGGGCGACATCGCGCTGGCATCGCCGTGGATGTCCCCCCAAACCTCCTTGAGGGCGGCGAGATCGTAAAGCACGCGGCGATCGTCTTCGGCGCCGATGATACCCAGCCCGTCATCGCCGAGTTCCAGCGCGGTGACGATGCGCTGAAATTCCGCCGTGGCGGCTGCCATCATCGGCCCCGACACATCGGTGGCCACCCCGGCCTCAAGATTGCAGGCGGAGGCGGGGATGCGCTGGCTGAGCATGCGCAGCTTGCCGGACATGTCGATGCGCTGGCTGCCGCCTTCATCTTCCACGAGGCCCGCGGAAAAGGCATCGCGCGGGTCAGAGGCCTGCGCGGCCAGGGTCACAAAACAGGCCGCAATCGCGGCGAGAGAGGCAATGCGAATGGGCGTCATGTAATGGTCCTTTGGGTAACAAGGGTCAGGAACCTTCCTGACCGCAAATTCGTAAACAAAGTGTGAGGCTTTCGGTCTTCTGGCGGACTCTGTCTTTGGAAGGCCTCGGATGGGGCGGTTTTTCCCTGTCGGATGTGAAGAAAATGTCAGTTGGCTTTAGGTTTTCGATGAAAATATCGTCCATGGAGGTCGGGAAAATGATCCCGGTATCCTGGGCAAGTCGGTGCCTGAAAGGGGCACGGGAATGGGGGGACGGGGCAGGGGGGCCCCGGCAGCAAGAACACCGCCAGAGCATGGTGGGATGTTTCGCATGCGAAACATCCCCATCCCCTCAGAGCCCCAGCTTGCTGATGTCGGCATAGATGCCGACCAGCGTGTTCATCTTGCCCGTCAGCCCGTTCATGGCGGTGAAGATCTGGGCGCGTTCCTCAAGGCTCAGATCGCCGCCTGCCGCGCGGGCCAGGAGGGGTTGCACCGCCTGCCAATCCGCCGCGATCTCGGCCAGGCCGGCCTCGATCTCGGGGCTGGGCGGGGGCACGATGCCGGCCTCTTCCATCCCGAAGCGCAAGGCACCCAGCGACACGTCATAGGTGGATTTGGCGGCCTCCAATTCGGCCACGGCCGCATCATCCACATGGCCTGAGGCCAGCAGGCAGGCATTCTTGGAAATGCGCTGCGCCAGCATCCGCTGGCGGCCAGCCACATCGATGGTGATGGCATTGGCCTGCAAAAGCGCCGTGGGGTCGGCATATTCGATCGCCACGGTGGAGGTCAGGGTCTGGGCCCGGTCCAGCAGCGTGGCCGACCGTTCGGCCAGGACCACCACATCGCCGTCACTGGGGGTTTCGGTGGCATCGTGCTGGATGGCGCCCCAGACATCCTTGAGGGCGGCCAGGTCGGCCAGCACGCGGCGATCGTCTTCGGCGCCGAGGATGCCCAGCTCGTCATCGCCCATTTCCAGACCGGCGACGATGCGTTGAAATTCCGCCTTGGCGTCGACCATGATCGCCCCCGACACATCGGGCGCCACGCCCGCTTGCAGGTTGCAGGCCGCGGCGGGGATGCGCTGGCTGAGCATGCGCAGCTTACCGGCATAATCGATGCGTTGGCTGCCGCCTTCATCTTCCACGAAATTGGCGGAGACGGTTTCGCTGGCCGTGTCGGCCTGGGCTGTAAATACAGCAAAACAGGCCGCGAAGGCGGCCAGTGCGGAAAGACGAATGGGTGTCATGTAATAGTCCTCTGGGTGGTAAGGGCCAGGAACGCGCCTGACCGGAAACTTGTAAACAAAACCTGAGGCACCCCAGTTTCTCACATGACACCGCCCTTGGACTATCCAAGGGCGGTGTGGTCTTGCTATGTCTGTTACAAGGCGATCTTGCTTGCCTTTGCGTATCTTGCCGACACTTCATTCATGGCGGCGGTCAGATTGTTCATCTCACTGTAAACAGTCTCGCGCTCTTCTCGGCTCAGGGTGCCGTCGCTTTCCAGACGCTCCAGCAGGGGGCGGACCGATTGCCATCTTGCGGCGATCTCGGCCAGGTCGGCGGCGATCTCTTCGGTGGGGGGCGGGGTGACACCGGCTTCGGGCATCCCGTTCCGCAACGCGCCGAGCGCCAGCTCATAGAGGTCGATGGCGCCGCGCAGTTCTTCGCGGGCTTCCGTAGCGTAGATATCTTCAGCCAGCATGCACGCGCTTTTCGAGATGATCTGCGGCAGCATGCGCTGACGGCTGACGATATCGAGCGACACGGCATCGGCGGCCAGAAGCACGGTGGGGTCGGCATATTCGCCGATCAGGTCGCCCACCAGCGCCTGGGTGATGTCGAGAAGCTTGGGCGCGGCTTCGGTGGCATAGCTGACGGCGGTCAGCGCGTCGGCTTTTTCGTTTTCGATCATGGCGCGCATCTCGTCGCGCACGGGATGCCAGACGGTGTTCATCTCATCGATGCGGGCCAGCACGCGGCGGTCGCGTTCGGGGGTACGGATCAGGATGAAGACATCGCCGAATTCCAGCGCGTTCATGATGCGGTCATATTCGCCCATGGAGGCCTGAAGATAGCCAAGCGCTTCCCAGCCACCGATCCCGGCGGCAGCGTTGCAGGCGGAGGCGGGGATGCGCTGGCTGAGCATGCGCAACTTGCCAGCATAGTCGATCCGCTCGGAGCCGCCGTTATCCTTGATGATGCCGGCGGGGCGGGGATTGTCCTGGGTGGCAAGGGCGGGGGTCGCGGCCATCAGGGCGGCGACACAGAAGGCAAGGGATCTTGTCGTGGAACGGATGGGCATAGGTTTCACCTTTGGGCCTGAGTGAGAAGCCGTGGGGGATGGCAGAACGGGGTGGCAGGCGGGGGGATGGGGCCGCCTTCTGGCGGCCCCGGTCAGGTCTTAGCGGGGCGTCTGGACCCAGACTTCCACGCGGCGGTTGATGGCCCGGCCATTGTCGGTGGTGTTGCAGGCCGAGGGGGCGATTTCGCCGAAGCCCTGGGCGGCCATGCGGACACCCGACAGCTGGTCACCGGCGCGGTTCTGGATTTCGCGCAGGATCTGCTCGGCGCGCTGCATCGACAATTCGCGGTTGCTGTCGAAGGCGCCCACATCGTCGGTGAAGCCCACGAACAGGACCTCTGTACCTTCGGGCTTGTCGGCCAGGTAGGTGGCCAGACGCTCCATGTCGATGGCGCCCCGCTCATCGAGGTTGGAGGAGCCGGTGCGGAAGCGGAACGTGGTGGACAGGCGGTCATAATCGACCATCTGGCCCAGCATTTCCCGCATCACGCCGCCTTCATAGACGTCGGCATTGGGGTCGAGCAGCATGCGCGCGCGGTCGCCATCGAGGGGCTGGGGCCGCGAGGCCACGCCCAGATCGATGAAGCCCGCCTTGCGGATGACGCCGTCGGCTTCGGGCGAGAGCACGTAATCCAGGAAGTCCTGGGACGCTTCGCTGAGCGCGTCTTCGCGGTTGTAGAGATACAGGCGGCGCTGCAGGGCATATTCTTCCGTCCGGGCCGAGAAGGCGTCGGGCGTCATGGTGATGCCGCACTGGTTGACCAGGCTGAGCGGCTTGGCGCCCCGCTGGAAGGCGTAACCGGCATAGCCGATGGCGGTGGGGTCGTCATTGACGAGCGCGGCCATGTCGTTGTTGGTCTCGGCCACGATCACGCCGGGCATGGCTTCGATATCGGCAGCGCCGTAGACGGCGGATTTGAAGACCGACCGGGTGCCGCTGTCGCGCGGGCGGTCGATGACGGTGATGGGCAGGTCTTCGCCGCCCACCTGGTTCCAGTTGGTGATCTGGCCCGAATAGATGGCGGCCAGGTCGGTCATGGAAATACGCGAGACGGGGTTCGACGGGTGGGTGATGACCACCAGGCTGTCGATGGCGACGATATGTTCGTTGCGCGGGCTGACCATGTTGCCGGCCCCGGCATCGCGCAGCGCGCGGGCTTCGTCGGGGCGGATGCGGCGCGAGGCCATGCCGATTTCGGCGGTGTTGTCCATCAGCGCGCGGAAGGCGTCGCCCGAGGCGGTGGAATTCACCAGATAGGTGCCCAGCTCATCGCCGAAGCCGCCATCGCCGACCATGGTGGCCAGCAATTTGCCTTCGTCGCCGATGGAGGTGGCGGTCACTTCGGCGTCCAGGAAGCCGGCATAGCCTTCCATCAGAAGCGGCATGACACCCAGACCCACCGTGTCGGAGCCGGCGATGACCACGTCGGCGGCCTCGGTCTCGAAGGTCGGACAGGCGGCGCCTTCACAGCGCACACGCTCGGCCGACAGGCGCAGCTCGCCCAGGGGGGTGCGGATGACGTAGCTGTTTTCGGTGAATTCGACGAACTCACCCGTGATGTCCACGGTGCCATCCGACGAAATGAGATTGACGGTATCAGCCTGGGCCAGGCTGGGCAGCAACAGGGCGCCGGCCAGGGCCAGACCGCGCAGAGCGCTGCTCGACTTGAGGAGACGGGAGGTCGTCATGTTTCGATCCTTCGACAATTTACAAGCCGACGTCCGCGACGCCGGGAGGGAGAGCCCTTTCCCTTGGGAAGGGTACTGGTCCCTGAAGTGCCGAAGCCCCATGGCGGTTTTGGGGCACAATATTAGGGAATCGGGGGCATCCGTTGCCGGATCCCGGCTGGCGGCCAGGGTTTCGCCACATTTGGGCGGGTTGGAGGCGTCAGGCGGGGCTGTCGAGATGGGCGAAGATGGCCCGCAGCGCCGGGGCGTCGCCGGTCTGGAAGGCGATGACCTGCATCAGCGGCGCCCCCGAATCGCCCAGCCCCGGCCAATGGGCCAGCCCGAAGGCCACGCCATCCACCGGCCCCGTCTGGCGCAGCCAAAGCGTCAGCCCCGCGCCGTCGCCGCGCCCGGGCAGGTCCGACAGGACGGGCCAGACCGTGGTGGCCAGGGCCTGCATCGGGTCTTCGAAATCGGCGATGCCCGCGATCTCGCCCGGGGCTTCGGGGCCGCCCGCCAAGGTCAGGCAGGCCTTGATGCGCCCGCCCGCGCGCGCGGTGAAGCGCTCTGGCGGCGGCAGGTGGTCATCGGGTTCGGGCAGCGCCAGAAGGCTGGCCAGATGCGGCACGGCCAGCCCGCCGCTTTCGCCCGCGGCGGCAGCTTCCTCGGTGGCGGTGATGGCGCCGCGGGCGCCTTCGGCGAAGCGGCGCAGCAGGGCGGCCAGGGCCTCGGCGGCGTCGGTTTCTTCGCTGCTGAGCATCTGGCCGGGCAGATCGCCCGGGGCCAGGGCGGCATCGGCCGTGTCCAGGCGGCGCAGGCGGCGGCCGCCCACCAGAAGCGACAACGCCACCCCGGTCTGGGACGTCACCACCAGGCGCGTGCCCAGCACGGTGTCGTCGATCATATGAAGCAGGGCGCGCAGCACCCAATCGGGCCCGCGGGCGGCATGGACGATGACAAGGCCGGGCGCGCGGCCTTCGCCGGTCTGCACATGGTCGGCCCCGGCCTCGGCCAGACGGGCCAGGCGCGCGCGCAATTCGTCATCGCTCATGCGCTGCCCCCCAGACGGTCCAGGCAATCGCGGGCCTCATCGAGAAAGGCCGCCAGATCCAGATCGGCATCGCACAGGCAGCACAGCGCCTCGTTGGGGGTGGCCACGGGGCGCAGGAAGACGGCAAGCCCGTCATCGGAGGCCACCACGGCCGTGTCGCAGGACGTGTCGGGATCGTGTTCGCCCGCATCCACCGCCGACAGAACCGCGCCCCCTTCGTTGCACAGCGCGTTGAGTTCCTCGCGCGGGGCGGGAACCCGTGTCTGGGACAACAGCACCAGCGGGACCGACAGATCGGCATAGACCGCCACCCGGCATGCGGTATGGGCTTCGGTCAGGGATTTGAGGATATCGGCGGCCATGGCGCGGGGATCCCGTCATCGAATACGATGCGCGACCTATGCCATGGGGCCGGGCGCGGGGGAAGGCAGGCATCGCGCGGGGGACAAGACCCCGCATTAACCATTTGAGCGGATCGGTAGGGGCGGGGCGGGGCAGTCTTGACCCTGAAGACCCTGGCGCACGCGTCCTTGGACGCGTTGGGGAACAATCGCCGCGCCAGCGCGGCAGGCGACGCCCAGCGGCGCCCCTCGGAAGACGGACGCATCATCAGAGCCGGGACATGCCATATCACACGGACGCGCTACAGGAGGCCCAACATTCCACGGTCCAAGAGATACGCCTCGGCTTTATTGCAGGCCTCGATATCCGGCGCCTTCATGTTCATCATCCGCTCTTGCAGCAGCAGGAACGTCCCACCCCGGTAAGGCTCCACCATGGCCAGGGCGTCGCCGGGATCGGTCAGCGCGTCGGGCATCCAGCCCATCCAGCCGAATGACCTGCGATCTGGGAAGAGGTTCTTTTGCAGCCCCGTATACATGGTCGGTTGGGCGACGATCCAATCGACGTCCCAGATATCCATGGCGGCGAACATGATATCGCGCATGGTGTGCCAGTTTTGGTACCAGAAATCCGTTTTGTCGCGCATGGGCATCTGAAGAACGAGACTGCCGAAATTCCGACCGTTTCGATAGACGGTGCGTTGTATCGCGCCCTCATAGGCACCGTCGGTGCGAACAGATAAAGATATGGGGGCCGCGGGGTCGTCAGAGACCTTCCTTCGATGTGCGGCGATCATATCGTCCAGGAAACTTTCAGGATCGTCGAATAGGAATGTCGTGTTTGGCGAAGCCGATAAGCGGTCAAGCTCTGCCAGGTCCTCTTCACTTTGTTCATCCTGTAGGGCCAACTTGTCCATTAGGGCCCGGCCGCGTGCGACGGCCTCTTTGTCCATGATACCAAATCTTGAGAACAGAGCGTGCAGCGGGCGAACATAGTTCGCCAACCGCATCATGCGACCGAATTCTTCGCTGATGGCATTGGCATCGCTTTCCGCTTGTACGCCTGGTGTGAAGCCTGCCAGTCTGTACATCGTTACTCCTGAATATAGTCGCCATGCGGATCGGTCTGGGCCGGGTGCGGGGTGTGGCGGTTCGCAGAAGGGCTGCGCCATCCGCTTTTTTCCAAACCCGTTTCAGTCGCGGGTGCCCGGGCCCGGCGGGGGGCTGGCGCGGATCAGCTCTTCCTGGGTGGGCAGAACGCCCAGTTCGACCAGCGCCAGTTCGACCTTTTGGGCCTGTTCCAACTGCGCCGGGATCTCGGATTGCAATTGTTGGTCTTGCGAGGCGACCAGCGTGCCCGGCCCCACCGGGATCGCCCGCGCCCCCAAAGGCAGATCCTTTATGTCGATGGGCTCTGGAAACCAACCGAGCCAGCCGCCCCAGGCGCGGTGTTTGTGGATGCGGCCCTCCAGTTCGTAGAGGTAGCTGTCGAACCAGATGTAGCGGGGGACGCGCCAGGCGACGATGAGTTCGGTCAGGCGGGTCCAGCCTGCGAGGTCGAGGAAATTCGGAGGACGGCGGACGTCGCTGGCATAAAGCAATTGATCCGATTGTCTGCGCTCAACCCCGCCTTGAAAATCAAAAACATCATAATAATCATATGGGTCATTTGATGCAGAAGGTGTCGCATGCGGCAAACTTAGTGAGAATGTGTCCCCGAAATCCTCATAATGCCCCACTTCTCTTGCGTTTCGAGCATGCTCCGTTTTGAGATATTCTAAATAAATGACAGGCTCTGCCACAGGGTTGAGCCCTAGATTTTTTTGTGCCTCTTCATCCGTTCTGGAATAAACCCAATTGCCGCTAAAGACTAATTCCCCATCTAGGCTGCGGGCAAATATATGAAAATTTTCTATCGCTTCCGTGATTTCTTCATATTGATTATCAAAATATGCCGTTAGAGTGACGTCATTGCGTGGATCCATTATCCCCTCCAATTTCCATAATCTTCCGCCGGATCGGATGTGCGCATGTCGGTTTCGTTGATTTCCTCCAAGATAGTCCCATACGTCATTGGAACATGTGCTTTCCCGACCGTCAGTCGCCCGACCGCTCCCCCGACGGCGGGCTGGCGCGGATCAGCTCTTCTTGCGTGGGCAGCACGCCCAGGTCGACCAGGGCCAGTTCGACCTTCTGGGCCTGTTCCAACTGCGCCGGGATCTCGGATTGCAATTGTTGGTCTTGCGAGGCGACCAACGTGCCCGGCCCCACCGGGATGGCCCGCGCGCCCGGGGGCAGGTCCTGCGCGTCGATGCGCTGCGGGACCCAGCCCAGCCAGCCGCCCCAGGCCCGGTGTTTGTGGATGCGGCCTTCGAGTTCGTAGAGGTAGCTGTCGAACCAGATGTAGCGGGGGACGCGCCAGGCGACGATGAGTTCGGTCAGGCGGGTCCAGCCTGCGAGGTCGAGGAATCCCGGTGGACGCGCGACCTCACTGCTGAAGGACAGTTTGTCGGATTGTTGTCGGTTGACGCCTCCCCAGAAATGAAAAACGTCGTAATAATCATAAGGATCGTTTGGCGGCGACGGAGATGCATGTGGTAACGTCAGCGAAAACGTTTCTCCGAAATCACCATAGTCGCCAACCTCTTCGGTATTACGAGTATGTTCGGTGCGCAAATAGTCCATCCACACTTCGGGTTCAGTAACCGGGTTGAAGCCTTGATTATTCTGGGCCTCCCTACGAGTTCTAGAGTAAACCCAATTACCATTAAAAATTAGATTCCCATCAAGAGATTTTCCGAATATTCGGAAATCTTCAAGAGCGGCTACCAACGGTTCATAGCGATTGTCAAAATATGCCGATAGAGAAAGGTCGTTGCGTGGATCCATTATCCCCTCCAATTTCCATAATCTTCCGCTGGATCGGATGTGCGCATACCGACTTCCTGAATTTCTTCCCAAATGGCTCCGTAAGGCATTGGTGCGTGTTCGGTGCTCAGGAAATAGAGTTCCGCTTGCGCCGCCATAATCTCGACAACTGACGCGACGTTTGCATTACTGCACACCCATTTCAGCCAAACCCAACGGCCAGCATCCTGTTCTTCTTTGACCTTCGCGCCTTGCGCGCGAAGCTGGTCGCCAAATGCCTTTTCAAGGGTTTCATCTTGGCGCTCACCACGTCTTGCTCTTGTTGGCGCGTTGCTTGGATCACGTAAAAGGACTTCCGGGTTAACTTTCCTCCCATATCCGAACTTGCATTCGATTAATTCGCATTTGAGGTAGTCCAACCCGTCCCACGATGCCTGTCGCCCGCCTTTCCACATCAATTCTTCGATGCTCAGATACAAGCGTTCCTCGCCGGAGAAGCTGCTGACCATGGCACTGAAATGGTACCAGGGGACGATATAGTGCTGATAGACGGTCCCGATGGCTCGGTAGGTCGGGCGCGCGATGGTTCCACCCTGAAAGCTATGGAGGATCACCTCCCCATCATCGGCAGGCGGGCAGGACGGGCAATTGCCCTGTTCCTCATGACAGCGCCGCCGGAGGCGTTGCCGGATCGTTTCTTCGCTTTCCGGCTCGGCATCTCGATCAAGCTGGAGCCGGGGGAGCCGGGGATCTCTGTAAGGCTGTGGCTGTGTCTGTCGGGGGTGGTTCTGCCGCCGGGTATTCTCGCGCCGGATGCGCTCGATCTCGCGGCGGATATCCTCTGTGGTGATCGGGTCGCCCACGGGCATGCGGCGAAAATCCTGCACGTTCCGGTGATGGGCCAAAAGCGCGGCCACCGATGTCGCCGTAATCCCGACGCCCGTCACGATGAGGCCCCAGCCCAGTGGGATCAGGGGAATTGCCATCAGGTTGACCCTCCCGTCTTCAGGTAAAACTGTGTTGCATAAATCCAGTCCATCGCGTGCGCCTCGGCTTTAGTCTTGTCGGCGCGCATGCGTTGAAATGGCCTTGTGTCCAAACATGCGGGCCAACGCGGCTGGTCATGGGCGAAGATCAGCTGCATCAAATGCGACCTGATGTCGGAATCGCCTATGCCGTGATCGAGACAGAAGTCGATGAACGCCCTCAGTTGGAAAGACAAAGCACGTCGAGTGACGTAATGCTGTTCGACCCAGCTTGGCCCGGCTTCGAAAATGTCATCCGCCGCCAATATCATATTTCTGTGGAGCCAGAGGCGCCGGAGCTCTAACCGGTCCGGCATGATGGCGATTTTATCTACTGGAAGATCAGATCCTATCGTTGAAAGACTGACGGTCGTTCTTGGCGTAACACTCACCACCATGGGGATCGTATCTGACATAATCTGCCGGAAAGATTTTTGATATGTTGGAAACTGGGGGAGGTTGTCGGAGAACGGTTCAACAAGCTGGCTTTCCCAGAACCGAAAGAAGTACCATTTCGATCCCTGGTCCCGCAGGCGTGTGAACTTTCGCAAATGCCGCCACAGGCTATCCAAGGCGGCGTGGGATCGAATGTAAATCCCGGGTGCATTGTCCCAAAGGTGCCATCGGGCCTCGCCTTTGGTGAAAAGACTGCGGGTGAATCTGTCTCCGTCTTTGATCTGCACGAGCCAAGGGGCCGCGTCTTTGAATTCGTCGAAGGCGGCCCCTTTGAAGAGGCATCGATAGGTCAGTGCGGACGCTTCAAGCAGTTCCGGCAAGTCCGGTATTTTGGCAGCATCCAGCACGGCATACGTGTTCGGCGGGGGGCCATCTTGCGCCTCTGCCGGTGCAAGCGGGCCGAACAACGCCGCATGCCCTGCCTTTGGCGAATATTGCGGCAAAGGCCAGACTATACGGCTGGAGGGTCCGCCACCCTTGACGGAAAGTCCATGGGGTTGAGGAGAAAGCAGATTACGGCCATCGGAGGTGGCCGTTCCAGATGTCTCGATCCCCATTTGACCTGGGGAGAGGTCCCGAAGGGCGCCCGTCTGGGCGCCCTATAGCGGGTCTCGAAAAACCTGAGACATCAGCTTTTCGAGAAACGGTGCAACATCAATGCAATGGCAGGACGTTTTTCGGAAATA
>CANLTZ010000022.1 GCA_947494145.1 uncultured Jannaschia sp.
AACGGTGCAACATCAGTGCGATGGCGGGACGTTTTTCGGAAATGCTGATTCAGGTTTTCCGAAAACCGCTTTAAACGGTGACGGGCGCGGCAGGTCCAACCTCAAAGATTCAATCCTGTCTGCACATACCGAATAATGCAATAGTCCCCCTCAAACAGACGCCTCAACTCACCAAATTTGACCCGAGGTGGATCGACGAGAAGAACCTCTCAACCATGCGCATGGCTCTCCTCAGACCACATCAGTGGCGCTATGGCGAGCACGACCGCCCTCCCCCAGCCGTGCTCTCCCTGGACCTTAGCTCAGCAACGCATCGGGCTCCGACGGCGTCAATATCAGGCCCACGATCAGCGGGTCGTGGTCCGAGGCGCCGAACGGCGTCGTGCCGTCGTAGAAGCCCGCATCCGTGAACCGGCTGTTGTAGGACATCAAGTCCGGTTCGGGCGAATTGACGTGCCATTCCACGACGCCCTGGACCTGACCGTCCAGAGATTCCGTGGCCATCGCATGATCCAGCGCACCGCGCTGCCCGTCGAACACGAAGCTGAACGCGTCTTCGGCGCCCACGAAGTCCTCCAACAGGTTATCGTAGCCTGCCGCCTCGATGGCTTGGACCGGGTCTTCCTGGCTATAGGCGTTCAGGTCGCCGATGATCAGCACGTCCGGGTCGCCAACGCCCAACGGGTCGGTGGCCAACCAGTCGGTCAACTGCGTCGCGGCCTCGGTGCGGGCGACATTCCAGTTGCCTTGGCCGTCGCCCTGGTCGGCATTCGGGTCCCCCTCTTCGACGCCGCTCGGGCCCTTCGATTTGAAGTGGTTGTTGGCAATCGTCACCACGCCACCATTGTCGTCCTCGAAGGCCGCGACGACGGCGGGGCGGTTCAACTGCCGGTCGCCATCATCGAAGGTGAAGAAATCCGAGGCGACTTCGGTGACCGTGTCGGTCTTGTAGATCAAACCGTTGGTGATCGCGTCCGTCCCAATGGGCGCGCCATCACTGGTGGGGTCCACGAAGGCGTAGACATCCGCACCCAGCCGGTCGTTCAGCGCGTCCACCAGCGTCGCGATGGCGGAATCTGCGCCGAAGCCGTTATTCTCGATTTCCTGCAGGCCGATGACGTCGCCGTCCAGCGCGACCAGCGCGTTGACCAGCTTCTCGGTTTGGCGCTCCAAATCTTCGGCCGTCGACGCCCCGCGCTCTCCCAAGGTGGTGAAGTAGTTGAGCGCGTTGAAGCTGACGACTTTCAGGTCGCCATCCACCGGCGGCGGCGTCGCCTCGCGGGCGCCTTCATTGGTGGCCGGGTCGATGGCCAGCGTGTCGGTGGGGACAACCTTGAATTCCCCGAACGAGAACGTCAGCACGCCCTCAATCGGTTCAATGATCTCCGCCCCCAGACGCGGCGCCGGGTTGCCCAAGGTGAAGTCGTCGCCCGCCGAAAGCACCCCGTCTCCGTCATCCCCGGCGGTGGTGTTGGCGATGTAGTCAAAGCTCGTCGGGTTCGACGCAGATAGCCCGTCATCCAACGTCAACCGGTTCATCGCATTGGCTGCCTGCAACGCGTCGATTTCGTCGGCTTCGGTCTGGGCGTCGAAGATTTGCGTGGGCTGGATCTGCACGCCCGAGCTGACGACCATCTCGCCGAAGCGGTCGAAGTTGAAGTTCTCGATGATCGTGAGCGGCGCGCCACTGCTGGTCACCGAGACCTGCATCCCCTCGACGGTCTCCAGATCGGTTGCCATGGTGAATGGCAGCGTCAGGCCCGCGGCTGTGGGCAGGTCGGCAAAGCCGCGCAACTCGATCAGATCCGCCGTGATTTGGGTCAAGTCGAAGGTTTCCGACACCTCGCCTTCGGCGAAGACCACCTCGCCCACCGTCACGGTGGGTGCGGCGCCGGTGAACACGAAAATGCCCTCGGACGTGGCGGCGTCGGCATCCGCATCGGCATCTTCTTCTTGTAGGAAGAAGCCATTTTCCAACGTCGCCGTCACGACCGCCTCCACGCCGACGATCTGGCCCACAAGGTCCGATTCCGCGCCGCTACCCTGCACCTCACTGATCAGCTTCATCTCGACAGGGCCGCCACCACCGCCGGTATCACCGTCGCCATTGGCCGCATCCCGCGTGGCGTCAACGGGCCCGACCCAGGTGCCGTCGGCCAGCTTTTGCAGCGACTGTCCGGCAGGCGTGCTGGATGTTTCCGACACGCCGATATCCACTGACGTGATGCCGTCCGCCGGGCCGCCCACAGCGGTGAACGCGCCTTCATAGGACAGAAATTCGGCCACCGTGCCGTCCGGCGCCACGACCGCAATGCCATCGGGAGCGCCGTTTTGCAGACCCGCCGCATCGACTGACGCCACACCGTCTTCGTTGAGCGCCCCGTCCAGCGCGATGGTCCCGTAAGGCGCGCCGTCATTGCCGTTATAGAGCACCAAGCTCCACCCATCGAGCGATGCGCCGGCCTCGCCCGCGACCTCGATGAATTCGCCCACGTCGCCGCCGGCATTGTCGTAATGCAACTCGCTGATCTCCAGCGCCTCGGCCACGCCGGTCGTCGCCTCATTGGCGGCGTCTCGCGTTGCGTCGACGGGCCCGATCCAGGTGCCGTCCTCCAGCCGCTGCAACGACTGCCCGGAAGGCGTGTCGCTGGCCTCAGAGACGCCGATATCCGTCGATGTCAGGCCAACTGCCGGCCCATCCGTCGCGGTCAGCGTCCCCTCATAGGAGATGAATTCCTGCACATCGCCCTGTGGATCAACCAGCGCGATGCCGTCTGGCGAACCGTTCTGCAGCCCCTGCGCATCCACCGATGCAAAGCCCTGCGCATTCGTCGCGCCCGCCAGGTCGATGGTGCGGTACACTTCGCCGTTCACACCATTGTACAACGCCAGCGACCAGCCAGTCAGATCGAAGCCCGCGTCCCCGGCCACTTCTATGAACTCGCCCTCATCCGCGCCGCTGTTGTCGTAGTGGACTTCGTTGATGACCAGCGGCGGGGTTTCGACCACATCCGTCACTGTGACCTGAAGGTCGGCGCTATCCGTCAGCGCACCATCGGACGCCACAACCGTCACATCATAGACATTGTCACCATCCGCATCGCCCGGCGCCTCAAAATCCGGTGCGGCCAGGAAGGTCAGCGCACCCGCCGCGTCGATGTCGAACAAAGCAGCGTCCGCGCCCGCCAAGGTGAACGTCACCGTGTCGCCGTCCACATCCGTGGCCCCGGCCAGTGTCACGGCCGTCTCGCCTTCGGCCACGGCCACCGCGCCCGCAACATTGATGACCGGCGCATCGTTGCGCCCTTCGACCGTCAGCGTCACCGTCGCCGTATCGATCGAGCCCCGGCCATCCGACACAGTGTAGGTCAACACGGTCTCGGCCACCTCGCCTTCGACCAAGGCGTCGAACGCCCCGCCCGCGTCGTAGCTGACCGTGCCGTCTGCGTTCAGCGTGGCACGTCCAACAAGGCCATCCGTATTCAGCCCGGTGATGACCAGCGCGTCGCCGTCAAAGTCGAAATCATTGTCCAGCAAGCCCGACAGCACCACACTGCTCGCCGCCGACACGGTCGCGTTGTCGTCGCGGGCCAGCACGGCGTTGTTTCCGCCGGTCAGATCGACTGTGTAGTCATCCGCCTCAAAGTAGAGCCGCTCGATCGAGCGCAAGGTGTCGACATCCCCGGCATCTTCAAGATTTTCGACCCGGAAACTCCGCCCCCGCAGCGCCGTCACCTCATAATCTTCGACCGACCCCTCATAGAATGCGGTATCCAGCCCCCGACCGCCGTCCAAGCGGTCTCGCCCGGCGCCGCCTTCCAACGTGTCGTTGCCCCAACCGGCAAAAACCACATCATTGCCTGCGCCAGCAGCTATCGTGTCGTCGCCAAAGAGACCGAACAAGACGTCTCGGCGGTCGGTTCCCGTGAGGATATCGTCGCTGAATGTGCCGAAGTCGAAATTGGGGAAGCGTGCCATGGGATCAGTCCTCAAGGTTCGAATTTTTGGTGAATTGGGCGAAGCGCTTCAGCACTTATCCGTGTCAAGCGAAGCATTCGACACGCTTTCGTGATAAGTGCCGTCAGGTCATGTCACGCCGAGCAAAGACTAGGCAGCCTTCCGCCGATTCCGCGGCGGAATCTTCCGCTGGTGCGATATCACGGGCGTGCTTTTGTGGCCTGCTTCCCGATCGTGGAGGGACTGCTGCATTGTTTGAATGAGACTGGGTGAATGTCAGGCTGCACATTCGGTCATACGGTGGGCTCGAACAGTCTGCCGATGAACGCGATCTCGCCTCTGACGCCTGGTTTTCTCTGATGGATGTGGCCGCGTTTGATGGCGCGGATCGTCTCGATCCCGGTCAGGGTCGCCTTCGCCGTTCGCAAAGATCGGAAGCTTTGTCGGTCCCCGAGGCGCCGCCCCATGGCGGCATGGTCGCTTTCGATCAGATTGTTCCGCCACTTTCGGTCGATAAGCCGGATGCTATCGAAATGCGGATCGTAATGGCGCCTGCCTCGCTGAGCCGCGCCCCGCGCCGCTGGGGGGTCAGGGTCAAAAAAAGTCGCTCCCTTTTCGGGACATCGCCAAGGCGATGCCCTGCCGGGCGAGGGATCGCCACCGAGACCCGGCGCCCTGCGATCCGACGGGTGCAGCGGGACTGAGTCCGGCGTAGGCGCCGCGGATGCGGGCCGAGCCGCACCGGCTGGTCTTCGTGGACGAGACCTCCGTCAGAAACGCCCTCACACGCCTGCGGGGACGGGCGCCGCTGGGACAACGCCTGCGCGCGGACGCCCCGTTCTCGCGTTGGCGGAGGTTCGGTCGCTTACGTGGCCCCACCAGGGCCCCGGTCCCCCTCACCCTTCGCGGCGGGCCTGACCTCGAACGCGATCGTCGCGCCCTGGCTGATCGAGGGCGCTATGAACGGCGCGTTCTTCGCCGACTGGGTCGAGACGCAACTCGCCCCGAACTGGCACCGGGCACGGTCGTGATCCTAGACAATCTATCGACCCACAAGGCGACCCCCGCCGCCGAGGCACTGCGCCGCGCGGGCTTCTGGTTCGTTCGTCGGCTTGCGCGGCCTCGGCCACGACTCTTCGGGCCTACTCCCCGGACCTCAACCCCGCCTCTCGGGACATTGCTGCGAAATGCCCTGCGATCGGCGATCGAGATGGCCTTCGCCAAACTCAAGGCTCACCTCCGACGGATCGGTGCCAGGACGGTCGACGACCTCTGAAAGGCCGTCGGCTCGATCTGCCGGACCTTCACCCCGACCAAATGCCGAAACTACCTGCAGCACTCAGGCTATGCGCCCAAATTATGATCCGGCGCTCTAAGGCAACAGTCCCGTCCATTCCAACAAAAGCGGGCACGCAATCAATCCGGGGACCAAACAGCTAGGGATTTTCTGCGAGGCCGTTCAATACGTCGATTTCAGCGCGATGGTCGCGGAGATATCTCATCGCAGGGGCGTAGAACATGAGCGGCACGAGCAGCGCACCGGCAATGCCGTGGTCGAGCATTACGTTCGCCACGTCGCGCTGGTAGATCAAGAGATCATCATCGTCGGCGGTCAGCCGGATGATCCCCCGCTCCTGCGGCGGCAGGGCGCCGATGGCGTCGGCGTCCAGGCGGATTGAATCCCAGGTTCCGAAGGGTTCGCCATCGAGCATCGTCGGCTCGGATCGGTCCCGGTCGATGACGTCGTGCATTTTCCAAACGTTCAGGTAGAACCAGTCTTCGTCCCAATCGTAGGGGCCGCGCGCGGTCTTGACGTAGGACGGGATGAACTGGGCCGACGCCGGGGCGTAGGGCCGCAGGGCACGGACGAGGCTGGGGCGCAGGAGAGGAAAGCCGCCGACGGCTGCGGCTTGCATGGCACGGAAAGTCGTCTCGTCGTTGGGGTAATTCGGATCTGCTGAAAAATCGATGGGTTTGCCGGGAGTCGCTGGCTCCCCACTCCACCAGTCAATATCCTGTGTGTCGTCTTTCCGGATGTACGGCCACGAAATTTCGTTACCCGCCGCACCCGGAACGTCGCTCCGGTCATCAGGAGCTAGAAAGACATAATCATTTGTTGGGTCTTCCGCCATCGATCTACTTTCCCGTCGCGAGCGGCCATTGACCTGATTTTGGGTAAGAAATCAGGCTCGCCCGAGCTTGACTCTGCTGTGGGTGGTTGGTTCGCAGTGCCGTGGTCTGCATTGGTCCGTGGTCCCGCACTCCAGCACAAAGGCCACAGCCAGTATTTCCCGGTTTGAATGCGTCATTGTCATTTTGGATCATGATATTGAAACTGGCAATTTCTCCAAGGATCAGTGTGCTTCTCTGGTTTATTTCTCGTTGGATCTTGGCAACCGGCTCTTTGCAAAACACGGCCTGTCGGATTTTTCGACGAATAGCCTCTAATAACCTATCCATTTCTCGATGATAGCTTTTGGACGCGCCCGGAACCACACCCATAGTGTGCCGGGATCGGTGTGATTGAACTTCAAGATGGCACGCGCCAAACGGATGATTGGGCATTAACACGAGATTGCCCGGATCGTGAATGACATATCCCAAACGCTCAAGTTTGTTCGACCATGACAAGCCACTGACTTTTTCGATCGTCAGAAGATGGTGGTGGGTCATCGTTACGCCTTGGTGCACCGGGTGCGTGGGCGGTTGCGCCGCCTTCATTGCCTCGCCGATCCGCGCGTCGGAATAACGCCCACTTGGCGCATAGCCCGTCCGCCGCGCGCTGCCCGAACGTCCGGTGATGCCATCGCGGTCGGGCGTCCGGTTCGGGTGGCCTTTCTCCCCCAAGGCCTTGTTGCACACACGGCAAGATTCGCTGTCTTCTCCCGGATCCCGATCCTGACGGGTTTCCTGATTTGTACCGCCCCTTTCGCTGCCGTGCTGCCGGGTCATCCGCCGGCGAGCCTTCTTCGACAGATCGCCAAGCTCGATGACCATCTCCATGATCTCGTCTAGACCACCCAGCAATGTCGTAATGGCACCGGCCGCACGGCTGCCCATGTGGCCCCACTTCGCGGCTCTTCCGACAATAACCGCCATAGCCGCCGGACCCGCGCTTCCGCCACTGAAAACCGTCGCGGCCGTCACCAAGAACCCGATCACAGCACTGACGGCGATCTCGATTGCAACCACGGCGACCGAGGCGACACCAAAATTGGCCCAGTTCTGGGGTGGGATCGACCCAACGATCCCGGCCACAGCTGCCAGAAGCAACGCTGGCCCTTTCGTGTAGCCGACCACCTCGATCACCAATTGCCAAGCGTCGGCGTTGTTGCGAATGAACGATGCCCACGCCGCTGCTTTGGCATCATTCTCGACCAAAAGCGGCAGGGTCGTGGTCACGAAATCCTCGACCCCACGGATATCTGCGGTCACGAAGGCTTCCAGAAACGAGACGATGGCGGCCATATTCTCAATGACCAAGATCGTGCCAGCATAGAACTCGCGCGCCGCTTCGGGCAAACCGGCGATCATCGCGGCAGTCCGCTGGGCGGTATCGCGCGCGCCGTCCCAGACGGCCTGGGCCGTGGCGCCGATATTGTCGGGGTGCAGGGCGGTGCCCAATTCGCCCAACGTGTTGACGATGGCGTCCCAGGCGCGGGCCAAAATGTCGCCTATGCCGTCCAAGAAGGCCTGCTCTTCGTCGATCCACCGCCCCACGCCCGTGCGAAATCCGAACGTTGCATTGCGCGCGATCAGGTCGGCCCGTTCCAAGGCACCCGCCGCATCCCACACGGCCCAGTCGTCTGCATATTGCCCGCGCCACTTGCGCACCAGACGAGCGGTCTTGTCGATACATTGATCTTCCAAGGCCTGGACCTGAGCCTCTAAGGCCTCCTCCAGAAGAATGAACTCGACCATGCCAGGCGGCACGTCCCGTTTGGTGAATGTGCCCAGTTGCGCATATTCTTCGGCGGTTAACGGGTCGCCAGGTTCCTTGTTGAGGTCCCGGATGCTCTTGAGGCGGCCGAACGCGAATGGCTCACCGTCGACCCACAATTCGAACGGTGCCCCGGACATGGGGGTCTGCCAAGAATTGTTATAGTGGGCCCTGACACGGACCCAGCCTAGGCAATTCTCACACTCTCGCTCGATTTGGTAGTCGTAGCGTTCGCCGGCCACGTGGATCAGCCGAGCTGATGTATCCTGCGGCAATAGCCCGGAGGGCGGCAGATCTTGCGGCATCAGAGCGGACCTTTTTCGATCAGAGCGGCTTCGAAGCCAGCGAACTTGCTGCGGCCATCATTCTCACTGTGGAGAATGCTAACAAGCCGTCCAGTCGGATCGCGATCTTCAAAGCCATGACCGTAGAGACCGTCCCAGGCCGCAAATTTCAAGAGGTCGCCCGCATGGGTGATGCCGAAAGGGGCGAGGCGAGCTGCCGTCAGGTGGACCGATTGTTCGACATGTTGAGAAGATTGGTCCCCAAACACCTCAGGCAGAAGACCCTGCAGGTCCCTCGCCATGGCTCTGATCGTCCGGCGCCGGACATAGGCCTTCAGAGGGGCCCGATCTCGATCAGTTAGCGCGAAGGCAGGCCGGGGCGGTGGCGGATCGCTAAGCTTCCTCGGATCCAACGCGAACGCTGCTGCCTGACCATCGCGATCCACCGTGATGATCCGCTCAATGCGCGTGCCGTCCACCGTCTCAAACCAATGCCGCACGCGCACTTCCCAGTCGCCGATCCCGGTCAGATAGGCATTCAGGACCTCTGGGTCGTAAAATCGAAACATCGACCACGCGCCGTCTCTGTTGCGGACGCGCAGAAACCGGCGGAGATGATGGCGCATCTTCGCCAACCCCATCTCACTGCGAAAGAAGACCGCCGGTGCGACGTTCCAAAGCCCCAAACCGATATTGTCACTTGGCAGTTGTGTGAACAGACGACGGGTCAGAAGGTTATCCCGTTCCAGTTCTACAATCCAAGGACCGGCGACTCCGTAGGTCTCGGTCGAGGCGCCTGCCAGAAGGCTTGCATGGGTCAAACCAGAAGTCTCCAGAACGGTCGGCAAGTCGTTAATCTTGGCACCGTCCAATACGGCATATGTCACCCAGCAACTCTTTCCAAAGAGCAAGTCCTCCAGCCGCTCGGGAACATGTCGCATGGGATAGACACCGAATTGACCATCGAGCGGCACAAGCCCTTCGAGCCGTTCCACCTCAAGAAGCTTTCGCATCACCGTAGCGCTGCCCCGGATGACCACGGCCGATTTCTGCAAAACTTCCAAGGCGATATCTTCCGATGAAAACTCATCGATCACCGCAAGATGAAACGGGCTCGCCTCCAAGATTGTCTGCAATTCGAAGAACCGTCGCGATAATTCGGTCGCGACAGTCTTCTCAAAAGCCTCTCGGTTCGGAGCCATTGCTCCAGCCAAAACAACCTCTCCATCGGTCAGCCGCAATCGGCCAAGCCATATTTCAGAACCGGGCATCATATCCTTCAAGAACTTGCCTGAGCGTAGATAAATTCTGACTATCATGCTTAGGTGAACGGCGCTAATTGGTCTGGGATTTGGCCTGCAAAATGTCATGTCCGGCGTTCTAGGCCGCGCTGAAGCCAAGGCTGCCGATAATTGCGGCGTGAGGTGTCGGTCATCTCACAGAATGCATTGTGCACGCCTCACCAATGGCCCTCCGGGACGTTAGTCATCCTCCCCCACGTTCGGCAGGTCCTGCAACGTCTCCAGCCCGAACGCTGCCAGAAATGCCTCGGTGGTGACATAGGTGTAAGGCGCGCCGCGGCGCGGGGACCGCGGTCCGGTGCCGATCACCCCCCGCGCCTGCAGCCGGCCGATCAAGTCCCGGCTGATCTCCTTCCCGAAAATGTCCTTGAGCCCGTCGCGCGTGATCGGTTGGTGATAAGCAATGGCGGCAAGCACCGCGATGTCGTATTCGCGCAAATCGAGGTTCTGACCGCCGACATCCGCAGCCGCCCGGATCGCCACCGCATAGGCGGGCCGGGTGCGCAGCATCCAGCCGCCCGCAACCTGCGCGACCTCGAAGGACCTCCCCTCCAGGTCGGCGGCCAGGTCCGCCACCAGAAGGTCGACCGACACGTCCGGCCCCACCACCCGGGCCAGGTCCTCGCGCGGCACCGGCGAGGCGGAGGCGAACAAAACCGCCTCGACCCGGCGCATCCATTCGCGCCAGCGCAGCGCGGGGGGCAGCGCCGCGAGCGCTCGGTCCAGCGGCGGGTCCAGCGGCGGGTCGGTCCGGGCCCCGGCCATCGCTCAGACCCCGTAGAGCCGGAACGTGTCGCGCCCGGTCAGCTCGCGCACCGCACCAAGCGCCACCAGCCGGTCGCAGAACCGCCGCGCCGCCCGGTCCGAGCGAAGCGACGTGAGCGCCCCCGGCGCCACCGCGTCCCGCGCCAGAAACAGGGCCACGGCCTCCGCCGCCCCCCGCGCGCGCAGCTTCGGCGCCACCGCGCGCAGCCGCGCCGCGCGGCGGGTCAGGTCGGCGGCGACGCGCAGGGCCTCCGCCACGGCGGCGGCAATGGCCCGGTGGCAGGCGCGGCGCAGATCCACGCCGGTCTGGCGCAGATCGCCGCGCTTGAGGCCCAGGGCCAGCAGCGGCGTGACATGGGACCAGCCGAGGGCCTGGGCCAGCGCGGCATCCGCCAGCAGCAGACCCGTGGCCGGGGCCCGCGGCGCATCCGCCAGACCGGCCTGCAGAACCGCCGCCGCCCGCGCCACCGGCGCCCCCTGCCCCGCCTCCAGAATTTCGGCAATCCGCGCCGCCGCCACCGCCGGCATCGCCCGGTGCAGCGCAGGGGCCGAGACCGGCCGGGCCACCGCGCGGCACCACGACAGATAGACCTCCCCCGCCGGCCCGGCTGGGTCGCCCGGCTGCACAAACGCCACCGCGTCGCGCAGGTCCCCGGCCCGCTCCACGCGCCCTTGATGCGTCACGCAAGCCTCCGCCGCGCGCAAGGCCAGCCGGGCGCGCAACAAGGTCTGGGGCAGCTTCCCCTGGCCCAACACAAGATGCAGATGGCTCAGCGCCGCCCCCGACCGAAACGCCACATCTTCAAGGGTTTCGGGTCGCCCCGACGTGATCCAGCGGGGCAATCGGGGCAGGATGTCGACCTTGTCGAAGGCGGCGGCGGGCGGAGCGCTCATGTCGCGAGTCTAGCCCATGACGGCGCTTTCCACCATAGAAGATTGCCCAAACCGCCCCAGAGCGCCGCCCGCCGCCATGTCCAATAAGCTTGCCTTATCGGACACCAGAGGGCTACACCAAAAATATGGCAAAACGACTACCAGATCCGCTGCAATCCACCGCTGGGAAGCGTGTCGAACATGGCATCTGCCGACACAAGCACGGCACCGGATTGCAGCGCGGTCGCAGCAAGGATGCGATCGAACGGATCCCGGTGGCTCCACGACAGTCGCCCCGCCGTTATGGCGATCTCCGCCGTCAGCGGCGCCGTCAGGATGCCCTGCCCTGCAGCCAAATCCGGAAGCGTATCGAGATAGGGCGCCATTTCAGGCCACTTCCCAGCCCGGACTTTCTGACTGATTTCGAACAGGCTGATCGGGCTCAGTCGGACCGCCTGCGCAGCGTCCGCCGCACGGATTGCCGCCGCAGACAAGTTCGGGTCGTTGGTCAACATCCACGTCCAGGCATGGGTGTCCAAAAGGACGTCCAAAGCTCAGTCGCCTTCCCAAAGCCGGAGGTCGTCCTCCCCCATCGGTTCGAAAAGGTCGTCGGGGACCGTGACTTTCCCTTCCAGCGCGCCGATCAATTGCCGCTTCTGCGGGACGGGCACGAGGCGAACCACAGGTTGCGACCCTTTGGCGATCACCACTTCTTCGCCGCGCAAGGCGGCATCGATCAGTTTAGAAAGTTGAGTCTTGGCCGTGTGGACGGAAAATTGCAGGGCCCGAATGGTATGTAGCCACCTTAGCTAAGTCAACGCACAGCGTTTTGAGAAACCCC
Organism: uncultured Jannaschia sp.; assembly: GCA_947494145.1. GTDB lineage: Bacteria > Pseudomonadota > Alphaproteobacteria > Rhodobacterales > Rhodobacteraceae > Jannaschia. The sequence goes on from CANLTZ010000022.1 coordinate 11,962, forward strand.
GCAACATCAATGCTCTGCCTGGACGTTTTCAAAGATGCCAATTCAGATTTCACGAAACCCGCTTTAAGGACCGAGATATGGCTGACACCACATCCCCCCTGCCCGGCCCCCTCCCCAGCTCCGCCGCGCTCGACCGGCTGGCGGACACCGCGCGCGACTATGCCCGCGCCGCCGTCGCCGACAACACACTCAAGGCCTACAAGGCCGACTGGACCCATTACACCCGCTGGTGCCGGATGCGCGGCGCCCCGGCCCTGCCCCCTTCCCCCGAACTCATCGGTCTCTACCTCGCCGACCTGGCCGCGCCCACCGGCCCCACCCCTGCCCTCTCGGTCAGCAGCATCGAGCGGCGCCTCGCCGGCCTCGCCTGGGCCTTCGCGCAGCGCGGCACGCCCCTGGACCGCGCCGACCGCCACATCGCCACCGTGCTCGCCGGCATCCGCCGCAAGCACGGCCGTCCGCCCGTCCAGAAAGAGGCCATCGGCGCCCAGGACATCCTCGCCATGGCCGCCACCCTGCCCTTCGATCTGCGCGGCCTGCGCGACCGGGCCATCCTGCTGCTGGGTTATGCGGGCGGGCTGCGCCGCTCAGAAATCGTGGGCCTCGACCATGGCCGCGACGACACCCAAACGGGACGCGGCTGGGTCGAGATCTCGCCCGAAGGCGCGTTGCTCATCCTCAACGCCAAGACCGGCTGGCGCGAGGTCGCCGTGGGCCGCGGCTCGGGCCCGCAAAGCTGCCCGGTCCACGCGCTAGAAACCTGGCTGAGCTTCGCCAAGATCGAGTTCGGCCCGCTCTTCGTGCGCACGTCGCGCGATGGCAAACGCGCCCTCGACGCGCGGCTCAGCGATAAACACGTGGCCCGGCTCATCAAGCAAACCGTCCGCGATGCGGGCCTGCGCCCCGACCTGCCCGAGCCCGCGCGCCTCGCCCTCTTCTCCGGCCATTCGCTGCGCGCCGGCCTCGCCACCGCCGCCCAGGCCGACGAAGCCCTCATCCAAAAACACCTCGGACACGCCTCCCCGGACATGACACGAAAATACCAACGAAACAGAGACCGATTCCGCGTCAACCTCACCAAAGCCGCAGGGCTCTAAGGGGGCTCAGGTGTAGATATCGATGCCCGTCAGCCCGGCCACCGCGCGGCGGGCGTGGTGGTCCAACAGGCCCAACACATGCGTTCGGACATAGGTCGCATGGAACGAAGACGGCGCCCGCAAGATCAGACGCCCATCCACCACACCATCGCATCTGAGCGGCGCGATCCAGGCCATATGCGTCGCCGGATCCGTCTGGGCCGTGGCTGTGCAAATCTGCCCCCAGGGGCCCGGCTGCGTGTCGAGCGCGGGGAACGGGATGACCTTGTCGGGTGGCGCTTCGGGTGCGGGGCCGGACAGGCGCGCGACGAAGTCGGGGCCGACCCCGTCCCAAGCGGGCCGCGTATCGGCCAAGATCGCGTCGATCCCGAGGGCGTGACAGGCCACCCTGCCCCGGGCGGCCGGTCGTTTCAGGATCAGCCATCCCAGGGCGCGCAGCTTCGCCATCTCCCGCTTGACCGTGCGCTCATCCACCGACCAAAGCGCGGCCATCTCGCGCTGTCCGGTGGTCAGCATATCGGTGCGCCAATCGTAACGCGCGGTGATCAGCACGATCAGGCGTAGGGTGAGACGCTGCTGATGCTTGTCGCCAGCACAAGCATGGGCACCGAGCGCCGTGAGCACGTCATACTTGAACGCGGCCCCAGCCGACCCTCGGGCGCGGGCCAAGTGTTTCGACTTCATCGCCACGGGATGATCGCCTGATATCGGTTGTGTTTTGGCGCCATGTCCCGCCCTGCCCTTTTGCCCGACTTCTGCCAGGTCTCACCGTTCTTTGCCAGCTTGCGACGATTAGCGTTGAGAACGCGTCGTCTGTCAAGGTTCGGGTTCTGGTGGGCGCTCCAAACTCCATTCTCAAGATAAGAATTCGGTATGAAACGGTATAGGGGGACGGCTTACGTGTCCCCCTATCGGCCCTTGATGTCCCCTCAAGGCTTAGCGGTGTCCCCCCATCAGGGGGCAAGATGCGGCGTCACCCGGTGCATTTGGCGATCCTCAGGCCCGAATCGCCCGGGGCCGTATTTTCTGGCGCCGTGGCCCTTTCCCCGCGGGGAAAGGCGCATCGTCTTTTCTACTTTGCGCGGGATTGCACGAATGTCAAATTCAGCGTATTTCACCGTTCAAACAAATTTAACGTTGAGGCAGCATGTTCGACCATTCAGATCTGGGGGCGCTGCGCGATGCCTCGCTCAGAATGCAGGGCCATATCCGCAAGCAGACCTTCTCGCCCGAGCATGAAAAGACGCTGCGGCGCTTTTCGTCCTGGGAGGTGGCGGAGCTGATCTTGCAGGTGAACCAGAATACCTTTCGGTCTCGCCTTGCCGCCGACCCATCGCTGCCCGCGGGCGTGGTGGAGCCCGATGGGCGCCAGCGTTGGTTTTCGCTCGATGAGGTGAATGAGCTTCGGCGCCGGATGCGGGTGAACCGGCAATCCCTGATGCCGGTCCGGCCCGCGAACCGCCGGGCCATTCGCGTGGCGGTGGCCAATTTCAAAGGGGGGGCCGGCAAGTCGACCACGGCGCTGCATCTGGCCCATGCCGCCGCTTTGGACGGCTACCGGGTGTTGACGGTGGATTTCGATCCGCAGGCGACGCTGAGCCATTCCATGGGCCTGTCGGACGTGTCCGAAGAACATACGGTCTGGGGCATCATGGCGCGCGACCTGATGCGGGAAACCGAGCGGATGAACCGCGTTGCCCGCGGCGCGGAATCGGGCCGCACCCTGCCCCAACGGCGGCTGCCCGCGTCCATCGCCGAAACGGGGTTGGGCGATCTGCGTGCCACCGACTTCATCGCCTCGACATGCTGGTCCACGATCGACATCGTCCCGTCCTGCGCCAATGCGGCCTTTGTGGAATTCGCGTCGGCTCAGTATCGGCACGTGAACCCCGACTGGTCGTTCTTCGCCGCCGTCGACCGCTGGCTCGATACGTTGCCGCCCGACGCCTATGACATGGTCATCTTCGATTGCCCGCCCGCCATCGGGTATCAGTCGATGAATGCGGTGTTCGCGGCGGATATCCTCTATATTCCGTCTGGGCCGGGCTATTGGGAATACGATTCCACCACGTCGTTTATCGGGCAATTGTCTGAAGCCCTGGGCGACTTGACGGAGTTCGATGAAGGCGCCGATTTCCCCGCGGGGAAATCGCAGAAGGGGTTCCTGGATGTGCGCTTCCTGCTGACGCGGTACGAGCCGGGGAATGAATTGCACCGCGCCATGCGGGACGCCTTCATGAAGGTGTTCGGCGACCGGATGACGTTGCATCCGATAGAGCATACCCGTGCGGTCGAACAATCGGGTCGGTTCCTGTCATCGGTCTATGAAATCGACTACCGCGACATGACGCGGGAGACGTGGCGGCGCGCGCGGTCCACGTTCGATGCCGCCTATGCGGAATTCAAAACCCACGTCCTGGCCGCCTGGGATAACCTGGAGGAGACGCCATGAGCCGTAAGCGCCGCGTGTTCGATATCGACTTGCCGGAGTCGGAGGCGACGCCGAAAACCGACCTGCCGGAAGAGTATGAAACCAAGTCGGCCCAGCCCGCGCGACGACGCGGCCCGATGGCAACGGCCATCGGCGAGACCGGAGAGGCCCTGCGCCGCCGAAAAGCGATTGAGGCGGAGATCCGCGCCGAGAACGATGCCTTGGCCGAAGAGTTCGTGCGCCTGAAGGGCGAAGGGCTGGTGACGGACCGCATTCCGGTCGACGCGATCGACGCCAAGAAGCTGATCCGGGATCGGTCGGCCAGCGGCGACCTTGAGTTGGGGGAGTTGAAGGCGTCGTTGCAGGATATCGGGCTGTCCAATCCGATCCGCGTCGAGCTTCGCGAAGACGGCCGGTATGAGTTGATCGAAGGGCTGCGGCGTCTGACGGCGTATCGCGAGCTTTTGGCTGAAACCGGCGAGGCCCGTTGGGGGAAGATCCCCGCCGGGCTGTTGGCGGCAGGGCAGGGGGAGGCCGCGCTTTATCGCCGGATGGTGGATGAAAACCTGGTGCGCAAGGACGTGTCCTTCGCGGAGATGGCGGCGCTGGCCATGGCCTATGCCGATGCGAAGGTGGAGGGCTGCGAGACCTTGGACGAGGCGGTGAATCGGCTTTACGCGTCGGTGTCGCCCCAGAAGCGGAGCTACATCCGCCGGTTCGGATCCTTGCTGCGGCGTTTGGGGAAACGGCTGGAACATCCGGCGGCCATTCCGCGGGCAGTGGGGCTGGAATTGGCCGACCGGCTGGAGGGGGAGCCGACCTCGATCACCGACCTGACGGCGCGGCTGGAAAACCCGGGCCGCAGCGCCGAAGAAGAAGTGGCCGTGCTGCGGGACTTTCTGGCCAGCCGCACCGCGCCGTTGCCGAAGAAGGGCAGGGGGGCACCACGCGCAACGGCCCGGCGGGGCAGGGTGGCGCTGTCGGTGCCGGTTGGACCAGGCGTCAAGTGTACGGCGACGGAGGGTAAGGTGGAGCTGCGCGCAGGCGTGGATTTCTCAGCCATTGAGCGGGTACGGTTGGAGGCCGCGATTGCGGCGTTCTTTGCCGCACTTGACGAATGATTTCCCCGCGGGGAAATGCGGGAAAGAAAAATAATCATTATATATCAATAGTATAGTGATTTCGCGTTGCGCGACAGACGTCTTCCGAGGGGTGCGCCGCGCGGTGATCATCCTGCCCCGCGCTGCTGTCAGGTTCGTGTAAGCGGCAGATGCGACCATCCTGGCAATGTTCAGGAGCGCGAGATGACAGGAACCGTTCCCCCGACCGATCTGAAATGGCAGGATCCGGCGATGTTGCTTGAAGACGATGCCGACGGAGATGAATTTTCCGTCGGCGATGGGCCGCGCTACAAGCCCAAGAGGATGCTTCCCAAGCGTCCGAAGGCCCCGCCCCAGGCGAAGCCCGATGCGCAGGACACCCGCAGGCCGGAGGACCGACGTTGATGGGCCCGTTCGCCCGCGCCGCGCTGCTGGCTGGGTTTGTGGCGCTTTCGGCCGGTGACGGGCGCGCGGCGCTTGGCGGGAGCGAGGTTCATCGCTACACGATCCTGTCGCAGGACTTGCGGGCGGTGTTCGAGGAGTTTGGGGCCAGCCTCGATCTGTCGGTGAATATCGATCCCGACATCGAAGGGCAGGTCAGCAACTTTCGAAGCGAATTGACGGTGAAGGAATTCCTGAACCGGCTGACAGCCGAGCACGGGCTGGTTTGGTATTTCGACGGCACGACCCTGCACATCACCCCCGCCAGCAACAACCGCTCCATCTTCGTGGATTTCCGGCGGGTGACGCCCGCGATTCTGACCGAAACCCTGGATACCTTGGCGGTGGCCGATGACCGGTTCGCCGTTCGCAGCACCGGGTCGCAGGGAATAGGCGTCGTCACCGGACCGCCGCGCTACATCGAACTGGTCGAACACGCCTTCACGCTGCTGCAATCCCAGGGGCCCGGACCGCAGGTGCAGAGCGCGCGCCCCGCCCGACCGGTGATGGTGGTGCGTGGCGGGTCGGTCCAGCTTTGGGAGGGGCGCAACACCGTGCCTGCCCCCGAGCCCGCCGAAGCGCAGCCGCCGGTCGAGGCGCCCGCCGACGGTGCAGATGAAAGCGATGCCGGCTAGGGCGGTCAGCTTGACGCAAGACTGGGCGCGCAGGCTGCCCGCAACCGTACCTTAAGGAAAGGCAGACCCGATGTTTGGAATTGGCGATATCCTCAGCGCCCCGTTCGATGCCGTCGAGAAGCTCGCCAAGGGCGACATCGGCGGATTTTTCATGCAGCCCTTCGAGACTGCGTTCGAGGCGGACATCTTCTTTGGCGCCGATCTGGGCGACGTGGCGAGTTTCGTGGACGATGTGCTTGATGAGCATCCCTGGCTGAAGACGGCGATCGTCATGGCCGCGGGGGCCGCCACGGGCGGCGTGGGCGCTGTCGTCGCCGCCGCGGCCATTGCGGCGACGGACACGGCCAGCGAGATCAACGAAGGTACGTTTGAGTTGAATGACCTGGCTGGTGGCGCCATGGAATTCGGCACCCTTGCCGCCAGTGGGGCCACCGGCGGCGCCGTGGGTGCCATGAGCACCGCAGCCAAGGTGCAGATGGGCACGCGCATCTTGGCCAGCAGCGGCCTTTTGGGTGAAGAGGCCAGCCGCTACGTGCAAGCGGCGGGCGTCGCCGTGGGCGGCGACTGGTCTTCGGTGATGGGTGGTGTGCAAAACACGCTTGGCGCCGTGCAGCAGACCGGCGCGCTGAGCGAGGATGCCGACACCATCATTGGCGCCGCGCTGGCGGCGACGAACGGTGACTATTCTTCGCTGCAATCCGGCGTGACGTCCGGGATCGAAGCGGCCTCTATCGTTGCAAGCGAAGAGGTGCAGCCTTATTTCGCGGGCCTTTCGAGTGCAATTGACGGCGACTATTCTTCGTTCGAGGCCAGCGCCGGCACGATCATCGAGGTCGCGGACGACACCAACCTGCTGGGCGACGACGAGCACTATCTGGACGGTGCCGATGTCGCACTGAATGGCCAATGGTCTTCCTGGGAGAGCGGGTTGGAGACCGCGGTCGACGTGGTTGGCGAGACCGACCTGCTTAGCCCTGGGATCGAAACCGCGTTGGAGACCGGCAGCGATGTTGCGACGACAGCTGCCTCCGACGAGGAGTCTGTGGCCGATTATCGCGACGTGGTCGGTCTCTGACCCTGCGCAACGCGACGGATGGCGAAACGGCGGGGCCGGCGACGCAAGGTCGCCGGTCTTGTTCCGTCTAGGGCGGAAAGGGTGTCTGGGCTGCCTGCCGTAAGGGTGGGGAAAGGTGGCGCGAGCATGGTTGGGGCGCGCCCATGACCGACGCGGGCACCGATTTCGAAGGAGAAATGAGATGGATAACACGATCCCGACCGACACGGCAGCACGCAGTGGCACCGAATGGGAAGGAAAGCCCGTCGATCACGGGGGCGAAACCTTCGTTGAGACCCCGCCTCCGCTGGCGAAGGCAAATGACACGGCCTATCGGAACGCCGACTCCGACGCTACGGGTTTGCAGGGCACCAATACCCTGGCGGGTGGCGAAACCACGGTGGCTAATACCGGCACCAGCCAGGCGAACATCTTCAGCGCGCCCGTGCAGACGATCCGTAACTTCTTTGGCGGCGGCAAGAAGGAACTGGAATCCGAGGCTGAGATCGTGCCCATCAACCAGTTGCGCACTGACGATGCGCAGACCTCACTGCTCTATGGCGCCGACGAAACCCCGCCGAACCCGCTGGACCTGGATGGCGGCTTCTTCGCGCTGGCTGGCGTCGAGGATCAGGGCGGCACGGTCCGGCAGTTCTTCACCAATCCCACCCTGCGGCGGGGCGACATCGTGGATCGCTGGCCCATCGGCGAGCAGATCAAGGAAGGCGACATTCTCTACCGGATCGAGAACGCCGAAGTGGATGGCCGGGTCGTCGATGCCGAGAACGCGCTGGAATCGGCCCGCGACGAGTTGCCTTCGGCACTGGTCGAGACGCGCGCTTCTGCGTTGGAGCAGAAGGGCGAGATCGAGGGCGACCTGGCGCAGATCGAGAGCACGATTGCGGGGGGGACGATCGAGGCCGAGACGATTGGCGTCGAAATTGCCAACGCCCAGGCCGATATCGACACGATCAACCGGCAGATTGGCGAGAAGGAAGGCCAGATCAAAGCGGTTTCGAACCAATTAAAGAACGATGGCAAGCTGAGTGGCGACGTCGATGCCTATGAGTTGCTACAAGAGGGCGCCATATCGCGCGAGCGCTACAACGACATTTTGCGCGAAACGACCGATTCGGAGGTCGAACTGCGCGACCTGAAATCGGACCTGGCCGAGCTGAATGGCGATTTGAAGCAGGCGACCAACACGCTGGACGGCTTGGCGAAGCGGAAGACCCGGATCGAGGGGCAGGCGGAGATTTTCGCCGACCAGAAGGAGACGCTGACAGCGCGCCTGGATACGCTCCAGGGCTTGGAGACCATTTCGGCAGAGGAAATCCTGGATCGTGTCCGCGACGATCAGACCGAGGGGCTGCCGACTTCGGCCATCGCGGCGGCCAACCGCGTGATCGGGGCTGAACGGGTGCTGCAGAATGCCGAGGCCCAGCAGGAGGAATACATCGTCCGCTCGCCCATCAACGGCGTGGTCGCGCGCCAGATCCCCGAAGGGCTGGTCTTCAACACGCTCGACGGGTCGGTCAACCTCAACAACTCGACCACAACGTCTTTGGGGGAGGTCGCCGAGGACCCTCAGCGCGTGCGCCCCTCGGAAGGCAATGACGGCGCGACGCCCACTGTCGTGCCCCTGGACGAAGAGGAGGCGACCATCTCGTTTGGTGGCCTGACCGAGTCCCAGGCCGAAGAATTCATCACCGGTGACAGTCTGGACGGCGACAATGGCGGCAAGCGCGTCACCTTCCGCACAGGCGACGGCCAAGTCGGGCAGGCTATCGTCAAGGACGTGCTGCCGGTGGCGCAGGGCGGAAACTACAGCGTTCGCCTGGAAGACGCGGAGTTCCTGGACGGGACCCCCCTGACGGCGGCCGAACGCGAACCGATCCAGGTCTTCGCCGATGCCTGGCCGGAGCTGAACCGCCCCACCGGGTCCAGCAAAACCGTCACCCTGGGCGAGCCGACCCGCGAGAGCGTGGAGCCAAATGAGCTTCCGCAATCGGAGCAGGATTTCAACATCAAGATCCCCGTCTATGCCGATGCCGAGGGCAACAGAGACCCCGAGGTGATCGCCTTCGTCGAGGTCAACGGTCGGACCCGGACCGATGGCCGCCAGGTCGAGGTGCTGGGGGACGTGACCGGCACGCTGCTGGCCGCCGATGGGAGCGAGCTGAGCGCGAATGTGCCGGTCAATATCTCGCCCGTGGCCGAAACGTCGCTGGGTTCCAATAGCGCGGGCGTGCCGCGCGGCGAAAGCGGTCAGCGCTTCCAGGTGTCGGTTCCGTTCATCAACAAGAACGGCTCGATCGGAACAAGCACGACCACCGAGACGAACTTCAACATCAACGGTGGCTCCTCGGTCCAGGGCGGCATCCCGGGCGTCGGATCGGGGACAATCAACAGAGGCGGCGGGTTCGGCGGTAGTCGTTCCGACTCGCGCATGGTAACCCGCCAGCCCGACGCGCAGCAGCTGCAACTGGACGTCGATATCGTGCCCAGCGGCGTGCTGCCGCGCGACGGCGATTCCGAGGCTGGCACGGTCCGTGTCTACGCGCCCTCGGCGATCAAGGGGAATGTCGAGGGCGGCGATCTCGACGATTGATCGCCCCCGCGACCGGAAAGGAACGGGCCCGCTTCGGCGGGCCCGTTTCGTCTGACGCGCCAAGCGGTCTGGCCAAAAATAGCCATCGTCCCGGGCCGTAAGGTCTGCGTAAGCGGCGCTGCCTAGCGTTGCCTCACGACCCACCAGACCCGATCCGAAAACGAGAGCCAACAGGACCTGCCAAGCGCAGCCCGTATGCCCCACGCCGCGATGGAGAGGCCGGGGCAGGGAGGTGGCCCGAGACGGACGGAAACCCCGGTTGGGATCGATGAGACGAGGAGCCGGACCCCCATGACCCAGGCCAGACAGACCGCCGAGATGACGCTGACCGACATTGTCCGACTGGCCCATCCGGACGCTCTGTCGCGGATTTTGGGCCTGCCGGTGCGGCCCGACATGCTGAGCGGGGCGGCGGGCAGCCAACGGCTTCTGCGCCGCTGGGTGCGGCAGGTGCAGGACGCGACCGGCCTGCCTTCGGTTCTGACGCATGACGATGGCCCCGCCACGCGGGCCGTGCTGCGCAAGCCGCTGGAGGAATTGGACGCGCTGGCCCGGGTGGTCGATGCCTGTCTGGCCCGGGACGCGTTGCGCTGTGGCATCGACGCCGCCGACGTCTCGGCGCTTAAGCTTCGCTTCGGACCCACGGGCTACACCGTCGGGCTGAGTTGGGACGGCGCGATGCCGATCCTCCCCGCGGGAGCAGATGGCTGGGACGCATTCGACGCCTGGATCTCGGCGCGCCCGGCGGACCTGAAGGGATATATTGCGTTGCGCTGCCCCCATCCGCCCGGCCCCAGGGTCGAGTGGGCGGGGCCCGCGCTGGATGGGCTGATGGATTATGCAGCCGCCGCGGTCTTCGCGCCGCCGCTGGAGGACGCCGCATGACCGTCCACCCGCGCAAGCCGGGTCGGGTTCGCCCGGCGCTCGACCTACGCGAGACCCTGCCGCGCTGTGACGTCGCGCTGCGCGATCTGCCCGCCGTCGCCACGGCGCTTGCACGGCTGGGGCGGCTTTCGGCAACCTGCGGCGACCGCCCGCTGACGCTTCAGCCCGCCCCGGCGGGCGAAGACCCCGTTGCACCCTGGTGGAAGCTGGCCGCCGGGCGTCACAGCGTGCTTTTCGCGGTATCGGGGGACGTGGTGGGCGATGCGGGGCATGTTCCCGCGTTCTTCGCGCTGGAGCTGGCCCTTGACCCGATCCTGTCGGCGTTGGAGGACCATTTGGGCTTCGATGTCGATGTGGAGGCAGTGGAGGAGCCGTGGCCCTTGCCCCATCGCCGGGCCTTCGATTTCACCTGGGGCGAGGCCAAGGGACGGTTGACCCTGGCCTTTGAGACCGCCGCCCTGCCGCTGGTTGGGAGCGTTCTGGGGGCTTTGCCGTTCGCGGCGCCCGAGCGCCGCGACGCGCAGGTCACGCCGATGGTGCGGCTTGGCCGGTTTGCAGAGAATGCCGATCGCCTGCTGCGCATGCAGCCCGGAGAGATCCTGCTGCCGACCGCCGACCAGTTGCGCTGCGAAGGTGGTATTCTGGTCGTTGCCGGTCGGGACGTCGCCGCGGTGACGTTGGACGGGCAGGGCGCGCGGATCGCCCCGCCGGACAATGGCGATGGTGAGGTCCCTGCCGCCGATCAAAGTGGCCCCGGCGGGGTGGATTTCTGCTTGCCCTGCGTCGCGGGCCCGCGCGGCGTGCTGCGTGCGCTGCCCGCCGGGACACTGCTGGAGACCGAAACGGCGGACCCGACGCGGGTGCTGATCGTGCAGGCGACACGGATAATCGGCGACGGGACGTTGATCCGCCTTGGGGCGCGTCTTGCCGTCGAGCTACGCGGCTGGCGGCCCGGATTTGCCCACGCGGTCGGCCATCCGGCGCGGAGCGGGCAGAAAAAGTCCGAAGACGCGCATCTCGTCAGGATGCTGAAAGATCGCTCCGTCACCCTTTGCCCGTAACCGACGAAAGAGGAGCCCGAGATGAGCGAAACAGCCGTCACCGAGACCACCGCGTCCAACCCGGTCGAGACGAGTGAAGGGACCAGCGACGAGGAGAAGGAGGCCGCGCTGGTCGAGGCCTTCGAGATGGGGCTGCTCAACACAATGCTGGGCAATTCGCAGGTCGACCGCGCCATCCAGAGCGAGGCGCGCTCACAATACCAGCAGCTTCAGTCGGGCAGCTGACGCCCGCCGGGCCGACGCGGCACGCATATTCCAGATGAAAGGACAGGATCAATGACACTCGACGTGAACTCAGCCTCCAGCGGGACGGGCATCGCCACGTCCGGCGAAGGCGAGAACAGGACGACCTACGAGATCAACAAGGACTTCGCCGAAGAGTTCGACAACACGGTCGAACGCAGCATCGATGTGCTGCGAGACGCAGGCGCAAGCTACGATGTGGGTAGCGAGGCCTACGACCGCATCGACGGCGTGATCGACGATCTGGGGGATGTCACGATCGACTTCCACGGCAGCAATTCCGCCGGGCTGGACGCGAACATGAACCGCTATTTCAACGCGGTGGAAAACCAGTTGGGCGCGATCCAGGGCGACGCGCTGAACGGTGGCGCGAACACCGACGATGCGCTGGCGCTGGTGTCTTCGGTTGAGGCGCTTCTGAGCCAGATCACCGATGCCGCGCGCGCGGACCCCGAAAGTGATGAGACCGGCGACGGCGGCAGCGGCGTGTCGACGGACGAGACCTACGACCTGGCAGATGTCTCGGACACGCTGAGCGAAGCCAGGGACGCGGACGCCCCCGCCGACAAAGCCAGCCTGCTTGGCAGCGCAATCGACGCGCTGATCGAGAAGCTGACGGGCGGAGGCACAGGAGAAGCACCGGACAATGGTGGGTCGGGTGCTTCTCCGACCGATCCCGATACCGGCGGGGACATCGCCGCGCCGCCGCCCCCGCCGGCCCCCCCGCAGATCGAGACCGAGAGTTATTCGGGCGACGCGCTGATGGGGAAGGTCTATGCCGAGGGCGGCGGCGGGATCACATATGACGACAGCGACGGCGGCCTTGGCATCGATGGTGGCGAGGACGATGAGATCGACGGTGGCGAAAAGCTGATCTTCGAGGCTGGCGAGACGGTTCAGGGCGGCGAGGTCGTCTTCGAGGACCTTCACGGCGAGTCCGGGTCGCGGGGTACGATCAACGTCATGAAGGATGGCGAAGTCGTCGATACGATCAAGGTCAACGGCGACCTGGACGGCCAGCAGGCCGTGCGCATCGACCAGGAATTCGACAGCCTGGAATTCTTCGTCGAAGGCGGCAGCGATATCCCGGACGGTGATGGCTTCGCCGGTGGGCTGCAGCAAGCGGCCTATCTGGCTGGCTCACCCGAGGCGGATAGCAGCTTTGCCATCAGTTCGATCTCGGTCGACCGGAAGGTCGAGGGGACGGCGCCAGCGCCCGACAGTGGCACGCCCGGCGAGGTGCCGAACGGGTCGGACCCGGTGGACATGGACGTCGATACGCTGGTCGCGTTGCTTCAGACGCTGTCCGGCGTGTCCGACAGAATCCTTGGCGAAGATGCTGGGATGACGGCGGAATATATCCCGCCCGGCCTTGAGCTTTCCGACGATCAGCGCTCCGCGCTTCTCGATCAGCTCAACGACGTGATGGAACCGATTGTCGCCGCGCTGGAGGGCGACACCGTGGGCGAGCCCGAGATCACCAGGCAGGAGCTGTCCGACGCCCTGTCCGGGCTGCGCGAACTGGTCGGCGACGTCCAGGCGGAAGCCGGTGACGACGCGCTTGGCGGTAAGGCCGAGACCCTCGATCTGCTGATCGGCGTAGTCGAGACCGTGATCGCGGCGCTGGACGGCGAGCAGCAGACCTAAACCTGGCCGTTGCGGCCCCAGCGTCGCAGCGATCCCACAATACAAAACCCAATGTAAGGACCAACACAATGAGCGATACGATCGTTACGGAACCGCTTGCCCCCGAGACCGTCACCGACAACGATACCAGCGGCGACGACGGCAGCTTCGACGCCGCCCTGGCGGAGTTCAAGGCCCAGAACGAGGAGGCGCAGATGCGGAACCTCGAAATGATGGGCGTCCAGGTCGAAGAGGGCACGGCCCTGAAAGCGGCTGGCCAGCAGGTCAACCCGAAGTAAAGCCGACCCTCGCACGGTCCCGCCACGACCGGGGCCGTGCGCCTTCCCTGTTCCACCATTCCGTGCCTCTGCCGTATTTCCGGCCCGAGGCCCGTCCTTCGAGGCCTTGCCATGACCCGCCATCCCATCCTGCATATCCGGTCCGGTCTGCATCGTGGCGCGCGCGCCGCGCTGGAGCACGGCACCGAGGTCACTTTGGGCCATGCCGACGGGTGCGATCTTGTGCTTGCCGACACCACGTTGGCCGCGAAGCACCTGTCGCTGCGCGCCGAAGGGCGCCATCTGGTCGTCACCGCCCACGATGCGGCGGTCGAGGTGCCGGGCGCGGGCCGGGTCGAGCCTGGCTTCCGCGCGCGGTTGCGGCGCGACACCGATCTACAGGTCGGTGACGTCGTGCTGCACGCTCAGATGCCGCCGACCCCCGTCTCGGCTGCGGGCGCGGGCGTCGCTTTGGCAGCGGTCGCCGTCATGGGTGCCGCCGCGATCTTCGCCATCCCGGACATGCGCGCCGCGCCGGTCCCCGTGCAATCATCCGAGTTGTCGCTGCCCCCCGAGGCCCCCGCAGGTCTGGGACCGTCCGAACCCGGGCCCCCCGAGGCGACGTCCACGACCCCCCCCGTGGATCGAGACATGGTCGCCGCCGAGATCGAGACCCGGCTGGCCGATATCGGCTTCGATCATCTCGATTTCGATGCGGGGCATGAGACCTTCGCGCTGGCGGGGCGCGTGCCCGCCGACCAGCGCGACGTCTTCCAGCGGTTCCAGGCGTGGTTCGATGAGACCCATCCCGGCCTGGTCATGCGCACCGCGGGCGTGACCTTCCCGCTTCACGCCGACCCCGAGGTTCAGCCGCCCGCCATCGAATCCGTCTGGACCATGGGGCAACCCTACATCGTTATCGGTGGGCGCCGGTATTACAGCGGCGACAAGGTGCCCAACGGCTGGCGTCTCGATGGGATCGAGGATGACCGTGCCGTGTTCAGCGACGGAGGCGCGGTCTATCGTGTCGCGCTTGGCGAAACGCCGGGCGAGACGGTCACGCCCGACCCCGACACGCAGCTTGCCGCGCGATGAGCGCCGCCGCCCCCGAACGCGTGCCCGGCCCCTCGGTCGATCCGCTCGATCGTCCGAGGGACACGCGGCTGAGCCATGTCGCCGCGCGCGAAGCCGCGGCCTTCGAGGCGTTGCTGCGCGCGCGCCAGGCCGAGCGGGACGCGGGCCTTGCCACGCCCGAGATCGGCCGCGCCGCCGCAGCCAGCCCGGTGGCCGAAACCCGGCTGTCGCTGGGGATGATGCGCCTGACGCTGAGCGGCCTGATCGCGCGGCTGGAGGCGATGCCCGAGCCGTCGCGCGAGACGCGGGCCGGTCTGTGGGCGCTGCGCGCCGAGGCGCGCAAGCTGGCCGTGCTGGACGGCTATATCAACGGCCTGATCCGGGGGTGATTCATGACCGACGCCGAGCGCGACGTCATCCTGTTCCTGGCCGAGCTTTACCTGCGTCTGGGCCGGCCCAACCATGCCATGCGGCTGCTCGCCCCCCTGCGCGACCTGGATCCCGATGGCCTGCCGCTTATCCGCCTGACGCTGCGCGCCCATGTGGCCCTGGGCCAGCATGAGGCGGCGCTGGCCTGCGTGGACCGACTGGTGGAGCATGAATTCTCACCCTCTGAACTGGCCTTCGCCCTGGCCATGCAGGCCCGCGCCCTTGCTGGGCTGGGCCGCGTCGCGGCATCGCGCGGGGCCTGGGCCGATTGCGTCGCGCAATGCCGCCGCGCGGGGCTCGATGTGATGGAATACGCGCAATGAAGGCGCTGGCCGCCCGTCTGACCGGCGCCCGCGACCTGGCCATCGGTCTGCTGCTGTTCGTCGTCGTGCTGCTGATGATCCTGCCGATGCCCACGCTGCTGGTGGACATGCTGATCGGTGTCAATTTCGGCATTGCTGTCCTGCTGTTGATGACGGGGATCTACATCACCACGCCGCTGGCGCTGTCCTCCCTGCCCGCGATCATCCTGATTTCGACCATCTTCCGGCTGGCGTTGTCGATCACGACCACGCGCCTGATCCTGGCCGAAGCCGATGCGGGCGCCATCGTGGAGACCTTCGGGACCGTCGTCGTCTCGGGCAACATCGTGGTGGGGATGGTGGTGTTCTTCATCATCACCATCGTGCAGTTCATCGTCATCGCCAAAGGCGCCGAACGGATCGCCGAGGTGGGCGCGCGTTTCACGCTGGATGCGCTGCCGGGCAAGCAGATGGCCATCGACGCCGAGCTGCGCAACGGCGATATCGACAACGAAGAAGCGGGCCGCAGGCGGGCCACGCTGGAGCGCGAGAGCCAGTTCTACGGCGCGATGGACGGCGCGATGAAGTTCGTCAAAGGCGACACGATCGCGGGCCTGATTATCATCTTCGTCAACCTGCTGGGCGGGCTGGCCGTCGGGTTGCTGCAACGTGGGATGCCCCTGGGCGAAGCGGCGACGGTCTATTCGCTGCTGACGGTGGGGGATGCGCTGATTTCGCAGATCCCGGCCTTGCTGATGGGCATGACGGCCGCCGTGATCGTCACGCGGGTCAAGGGCGGCGAAAGCAAGAATCTCGGCTCCGACATCATCGGTCAGGTCATGGCCGACCGCCGGGCGGTGCAATTGGCCGGTGCGGCGCTGATCGTGATGGGCCTGTTGCCCGGCTTCCCCACGGCGGTTCTTGCGCCTTTGGGCCTGCTCTTCGTCGGCATCGGATCCTTCGTCACGATCATGCGCTACCTTCGCCCCGAACAGTTGGACAAGACGGCCGAGGTGACGCCGGAGGTCGAACCCGAGGTCGCGGAGCTGCTGCCCGCGGACGACGCGCAGGTGGTCATCGAGATGGCCGCTGACCTGTTCGAACTGGCGACGCCCGCGGAATGGGCGGCAGAGGTGTCGGCGCTGGCATTGCGGGTGGCCGATGAGAGCGGGCTCGACCCCTGCCTGCTGACCGTGCAGCAGGTTGCGACCGACGAGACGGGGCAGTTTCGTGTCCTGGTCGATGGCTCGCCCGTGCTGTGGTCGCAAGTCGACCATGGCCAGTTGGTGCTGCCCGACGTGTCGGAGGTTCTGGCCATGCACGACATCCCGTTCGAGGCTCGCGAGACGACGCTCTGGACGCGACGCCTGGTCGTGGACCGCGATCAGACCGAGGTGCTGGCCGAGTTGGGCCTGCGCTTCGACGGCCCCCGCGCCGCGATGCTGCACGAAGCCGAGGCGGCGCTGCGGCGCAACCTGTCGGGCCTTCTGGGCTTGCAGGAGACGCGCGAGATCCTGTCCGCGCTGGAGGCAAGCTATCCGGTCCTCGTGGGGGAGGTGATGCGCATCCTGTCCATCCAGAAGATTTCGGAGGTGCTGCGGCGGTTGGTGTCGGAAGGCGTGTCGATTGCCAACAAACGGCGCATCTTCGAGACGCTGATGGAATGGGGCCAGGTCGATCCGAACCCGCTGGCGCTGACGGAATATTGCCGCATCGGCTTGACCCGGCAGATTTGCGAGCAAGTGGCCCGCGACCGCACCATCACCGCCATCGTCGTCAAGCGCGAGACGGAGGACATGCTGCGCGCGGGCCTGAAGGAGACGAATATCGGGACCTATCTGGTCCTCAACGAGGGCCAGACCGCCGAGCTTCTGAGCGCTGTCCGCAAGCAGGTGGACCTGCTGTCGCCCAAGGGCGTGCGGCCCATCTTGATGACGTCGATGGACTTGCGGCGGCATCTGAAGGTGTTCCTGACGCGCAACGGCCTGGAGGTCGACGTCATGTCCTTCCAGGAACTCAACGACGACTACCAGGTCGTGCCCTGCAGTACGCTGACGCTGGGGTCCGCACAGGTCGCGGCGCGCCGCGCCGAGCGCCGCGCCAAGACAGACGTTTCCGCCGATGACGCCGTTTAATCCACCAACCGAAGGGTCCATCCCATGAAACCTATCTGCCTTTTCGCCATTCTGGCCGCCGCCGCGATGCCCAGCCTTGCCGCGGCTGATGACAGCCTGATCTCGCTGCGCAGCAGCGATGGCACGCTCGTGCGGATGGAGGATGATGCGTCCAGCGTCCTGATCGCCGATCCCGCGATTGCGGATGTCCAGCTTGTCTCGGACCGGTCGATTTTCGTCTTTGGGCGCGTTCCCGGCTCCACCCGGTTATTCGTTCTGGGGGAAAACGACGAGATCATGCTGGAACGCCGTGTGATCGTGTCGCGGACGCTCAACGAAGTTCAGCAAGCCCTGACCGATGAGCAGGTCGCGGCGCAAGCCGCGGAAAACGAGGGCTGAACGCAGCCGATATGTCGGGTCGTTCTTTGCGGGCGCCGATCCTAAAAGGGGGTCGGCGCCGTCTTCGCGATTGAGGATGTCGGAACCGCTCAGCCCGCTGCCTGGATCATCCGCGCCGTGTCGGAATACTCGCTGGGCAAGATCGGGCTGCCCGGGCGCGCGGCCTTCAGGATGCGCCGCGCGAGGCTGGCATCCTGCATCATCGGAATCCCAAGTTCGGCCGCCTGATCGACCAGCGCGGCGAATTTGGCTGGGTCGCGGACCTTGGCGACGACGACGGGGATCCCGTATTCCGCCTTGACGTAGCGCAGGGCCACGGCCTCATCTGCCCCCGCGATGATAAGCGTGGCGCGGGGCAGGCCCAAGCGCGACACCTTGGCGTTCGCCGCCTCCTTGCGCAAGCGGCGCAGGGCGGAGCGGATTTCGGGCGAGCCGTTCATGTCCTTCATCTCATTCTTCATTTCGGTCTTGGTCATGTTCTGGTCGCGCTGAAACAGCCAGGCCTGCACCGGCAGGTCGATCACCGCGAAAAGGACGGACACGGCGACGACGACGCCCACGACCATGGCGGCCAGGCGCGCGGACACCTCGATCAGGCAGCCAAGCCCGCAGCTTGGCGCATAGAGAAGCGCGCCGCCCCAGCCCCACAGCACCAGCGCGATGCCGGCACCGGCCAGCAGCATCCGCGTCAACGCCTTGGCGAACTCGATCAGGGCCCGCGTGCCGAACATCCGCTTGAAACCCTGCACCGGGCTCAACTTGGACAGTTTGGGCGTCACCGGCGCGAGGCTGAACACCATCCCGCCGTTGAGCACGATTGACCCGATCACCAACACGCCGAAGATGATGGCGAAGAGCGTCCCGAAGATGCGCAGCCCCGTGGCGACCGATTGGGCGATGATCTCGTCATAGGATTGGGTGGGCTCTGTCAGCAGCGAGAAGGCGAGGCCCGCGCTGTCCTGGAAGTGCCGCGCGATGTCGCCCGCCGCCGACCAGAGGAACAGGATTGCGCCAAGCGTCACCAGAAGCAGCCGGGTGTCGCGCTGCTGCGCAATCTGGCCGTCCGCCCGGGCTTTGCGAAGTTTGCGGGCGGATGGCTTGAGGGACTTTTCTTCGGAGCCGCTCATCGGTCGCCAGCCAGGATCTCGAACAGGCGCCCTACGCTGGCGGCACCGGCGAGATCGTCGCGCATATAGCCGACGAGCAGCTGGATGTAGATCAGAGCGACGAAGGCGAAGAGAAGGTTTTTCACCAGTGGCAGCAGGCCGCTGATGTCGATTGAGCCTGTCATACGCCCGAGCGCCATGGTGCCGATGTCGCTGAGCAGGAAAAGGATCACGAAGGGCGCGGCCAGAAGCAGACCCGCCAGCATCACCTGCGCGATGAGCCCGCCGACATGGGCGATGGCGTCGAGGCCCGCGCCGACGGGCAGGAATTCGTCCACGCCCCAGGCGGCATAGCTGCCGTAAAGGGTCGAGATCGTCAGCGCCAACCCGCCTTCGGCCACGAAGATCGTGATTGCGGCCAGACCCAGGAGCGAGGACATCACCGAAGCCTGTTCGCCGGTTGCGTTGTCCGACAGGCCCGACGCCCCGGCGATGGACCGCTGCGTGTCGATCATCTCACCCCCGGCCTGGATGGCCCAGATCGGGATGCCGAAAAACAGCCCGATCAGAAAGCCAACGGCAAATTCCTTGACCATCAGCCCCGCCATTACCCACAGCCGGTCGATGGGCAGCGTGTCGATCCGGGGTTGCAGCCCGCCCATGATCGGCAGGGCCAAGGCCAGCGCGATCACCGCCAGGATCGCGCGCCCCAACTCGGTACGTTTGAAAACCGGCAGGATCGCGATCAAACCCATCATCCGTGCGGAGGATAGGCCAAGATAGACCATCCACTGCTTCACGTCGCGCATGGCCGGGAAGACGTCCAGCAGCTCCATCAGCGCACGAGGCGCGGGAAATCGGTATACATCGCCTCGGCATAGTTGGTCAGCGGGCCGAACAGCGCACCCGACAGCGCGGCGAACGTTCCCACGACGACGAAGAGCTTCACCGCCTGTGGCAGCGTCTGGTCCTGGATCTGGGTCGCCGCCTGTAGGACCGCGATCAGGAACCCGGCAATGGTGGCGGCCGCCAGCGGGGGCAGGGCCATGGTCAGGAAGACGGAAAGCCCGGTTCCCAGGGAATAGGCGATGTCGGATGTCATGGCGGATCCTTTCGCGGTCAGGCCACAGAGTAGGTCATTACGAGACCCTCGATCAGCCGCGTCCAGCCGCTGATCGCGACGAACAGGAACAGCTTCATCGGGGTCGAGATCACGGTGGGCGTCACCATGGACATGCCCATCGCCATCAACACGCTGGTCACCACCAGGTCGACGACGATCAAAGGGAGGTAGAGCAGCAAGCCGATTTCGAAGGCGCGCTGCAACTCGCTGACCAGGAAGGATGGGATCAGCACGGAAAGGTCGGTTTCCTGGAACGGCTGCGCGGTGCCCTCGGGCCAGACCTGCTGGCTGGCCAACAGGAAGAATTGGCGCTGCTCTGCGGTTGTGAAGCGCATCAGAAAATCGCGGATCGGCTCGCGCCCCCGCTCGAAGGCGGCGACCCAGTCGTTGAAATCTGCCGGATCGATGGGCGCGACCATTACCGCTTCGGTCACCTGCGTCAGAACGGGCGCTGCGATGAAAGCCGTCAGCGCCAGCGCGATGCCGTAAAGCACCAGGCCCGGCGGCGTCTGCTGGATGCCCAGAGCGTTGCGCACAATGAAAAGGACGACCGCGATCTTCACGAACGACGTCGTGGTCACCACGAAGAACGTCGTCAGCCCCAGCCCCAGCACCAGGCCCAGGATGCCGACCAGGGCAGGGGTGTCGTCGCCGACCATGCCCTAGCCCCCGTCGCCGATGCTCGCGATTCGCAGGGCCAGGCCGTCGGTCAGCGCAACCAGTTCGGCGCGGGCGAAGGGATGTCCCTCGACTTGTAGGTCCGCGACAACCGCTTGGGCAGACAGCCCCAGCGGCAGAAGGCTGCCGCGATCCAGTGCTTGGAACGTGTCCCAGGGGATCTGTCCTGCGTCGATGACCAGGTCGATCTGGACGGGTGGCTCGGGCTGCAGAAACATGGCGTCGTCGAGGGCATCGCCCTCGGTCAGCGTGTTGGATTGGGTCTTGGTCGGGGCATCCTTCATCTCATTCTCTCCGGCTGGCATGGACGGCTTGGCCGTCGGCGCGTTCGTCGTCCTGAGTGATTTCGCGGCGGCGGCGGTCGCGGGCGGCGATGCGGTCGCATTCCCCGGCCCAGCCGTCGCGCCGGGCCGACAGGCGTCGGAATTCCGCGGCGGCCGCGTCCCGGGCGGTTTGGGCGGTGTCCAGCGCAGCGGCGCAGGCGCGGCGGTCCGCCTCGGCGTCCTCTCGGGCGAGGGCCAACTGGTCAATCCGATGCGACAGCGCGGCGATGGCCCCGGCGCTGGTGGTTCGGCCCACCATGTCTTCCAGGCCCTGGCTGGCCGCGAAGCCATGGGCCGCGCGGGCTTCGCGCGCCGTGCTTTCGGCCCGGCGCAGAGCGCGGGCCGCCTGCGCGACCTCGGTCTCGGTCCGGGAGAGTGCCGCGCGCGCGGCGTCACACCGCAGCCTGCGCAGGTCCATCAGACGGGCCATCTGCGTGGGCGTCATGACACAGCCTCCGCCAGCTGAGCCCGCATCGCGTCGAACGAGGTCACGTCATCCATGTCCTGACGCAGAAAGCTGCGGATGCGGTCGGCGGCGGCAAGCGCCGCATCGGCCAGCGGGTCGCTTCCGCTTTTGTATTCGCCGATCTGCACCAGAAGCTCGATCTCCGCCAGTTTGGCGGTCAACTCGACCAGCCGGGCGGCCTGCGCGCGATGGTCGGGATCGGCGACCCGGGTCATCACCCGGCTGCGGCTGCGCGTGATGTCGATGGCGGGGTAATGCGATCGGGCGGCCAGGTCCGCCGATAGGACGACATGGCCGTCGAGGATGCCGCGCACGTCTTCAGCCACCGGATCGCCGGTGCCGTCGCCTTCGACCAGCACGGTATAGAATGCGGTGATCGAGCCGGTATCGGCGCAGCCCGCGCGCTCCAGCAGGCAGGGCAGCCCGGCCAGGGCCGAGGGGGGATAGCCGCGCCGGGCGGGCAGGGCGCCCGCCGCCAGCGCGAGGTCCCGACAGGCGCGGGCGAAACGGGTGATGCTGTCAACGACCAACAGGACGTCCTCGCCCCGGTCGCGGAAGCTTTCGGCAATGGCGGTGGCGGCCAGGGCGGCCGACGCCCGTTCAATCGCCGGACGGTCGGAGGTGGCGACCACGACGACGCTGCGGACCAGGCCATCTGCGCCCAGCGTGTCTTCGACGAATTCGCGCACTTCGCGCCCGCGTTCGCCCACCAGCGCGATCACGCAGACCCCCGCCGCCGCGCCGCGCACCAGGGCCGCCAGCAGGGTCGACTTGCCGCCGCCCGGTTCACCGAAGATGCCGATGCGTTGACCTTTGCCGCAGGTCAGCACGCCGTCGATGGCGCGCAGGCCCACAGGGAACGGCGCGGAGATCGGTGCGCGGCGCATTGCAGGCGGCGGCGCGGCGCTGAGCGCGCGATGTTCGACGTCGCCCGCGATGCGGCCGCGCCCGTCGATGGGCGCGCCGGTCGGGTCGACGATCCGGCCCAGCAGGCCCGGACCGACGGGAATCGTGCGGGGGCGCCCGGTGGGCCGCACCTCGGTCAGCGGTGACAGGCCGTCCAGCCCGTCCGACGGCGCCAGCAGGGCGGAGCCGTTGCGGAAGCCGATCACGTCGGCCTGCATCCGCCGCCCCGAGACGGGATCGTGGATGTCGCAAAGCTCACCGATCACCGCGCGGGACAGCTGTGCTTCGATCAGCGCGTCCTGCGCGCGGTGCAAGCGGCCCGCGGGCGCGTAGGCGTCCAGTTGGGCCAGCCGCCGGGTCAGCGTTGCGGGATCAGCCATCGTCGGCACCCCCCGGCGCGGTCAGCGCGCGCAGAAGCTGGTCGCGATGCCGGTCGAGCGAGATGCAGATCACGCCGCCTTCGCCGCGTAATTCGACCTCGCCCGCGCCCAGGGTCGCGTCCTCGATCCGTTCCAGCGGCCAGTCGGCGCCGTGCCCGGCCAGTGCTGCCAAATCGTTCGGTGTGGCCGCCAGAACCGTCGCGGGCGCGCCGGACGCCTGGGCGAGTGCTTCGGACACGGCGGCCACGATCAGCGCGTCCCACGAAGCTGCGCCGTAGAAACGCCGAAGCGCGTCCGCCAGCAGGGTTTCGAGTTGCTGGGCCTGTTCGGCCCGCAGCGCCTCGATCCGGGCGGCGAGGTCGATGCGCTCACGCATCAGTATCTCGGTGGCCGCATCGCGGCCCTCTTGGTGGCCTTCCTCATGGGCGCGGCGGAAGCGGGCGCGCGCGCCCTCTGTCCAGCGCTCTGCCTGATTGCGGGCCTGGTCGAGTAGGGTGGCCGCGTCTGCAATTTGGCCCAGGTCAGCCCGCGTCAGGATCGTCGGGGCCAGCCCGTCGAGCTTGGCTTGCAATTCGGGCGGCACGTCGCGCTTTGGCAACATGTCGGCGAGCACGGTCATTTCGCCCGCTCCACGATGATATCCGAGCGACCGCGCCGGAGCCAGGCGATGCCACCCGCGGAGCCGCCCATCAAGAGCAGGACCAGCAGCCAAGGCGCCATGGCCGGCAGGGACGTGCGCGGCGCCGGCGGTGTGGATGGGGCCAGCGGCCGATTCTGCACGGGAATGAAAACGACCGAGACATTGCCGTAATCCAACCCCTCGATGCTGTTGGCGACCATCATCTTGATCTGCGCCAAGAGGGCGGGTGCCTGTGCGTCCTCGGTATGCCGAATCACGACGGACGCCGAAGAGGGCGGCGTGTCGCGCGCCAGCGGATCGGAGGTGGGCAGGACGACATGGGTGCGCGCTGACAACACGCCATCGATTTCGGAGATGGTGCGCGAAAGCTCCTCGCTCATGGCGAAGATGAAGCGCGCGCGTTCTTCCGTCTGGGACGACACGAAGCCCTTCGACTCGAACACCTCGCCGAGATTTGAGTAATTCTTCCGCGGGTAGCCTTCGGCGCGCAGGATTTCGACGGCCATGGCGAAGTCGGCGTCGCCCACGCGCACCGTCACCAGACCGTCCTTCTGCATCTCTCGGTCGGCGGACAGCCCGGACAGGCGAAGGACGGAAACGATCTCGTTGGCTTCATGTTCTTGGAGACCTGTATGCAGGTCGGTCTTGCACGCTGTCAGAATCGCCAGGGCGAGGATCGCGACCAGGAAACGATGGGCCATGTCAGTTCCCCGACATCAGCTTGGTCATCGACCCCGCCATGCTGGACCCGGCCGACGAGATGATCGTCACCTCGATCGCGTGATTCGTCGCGGACTTGAAGTTGTGCATCGCCTGATCGAATGTCGGGGCCGACACAGTTTCAGACCCAATCCCGAAGACGGCTTGCGGCCTGTCCTCTACCGGCGAAACGGTGCGGACAGATTGCGGGTTTTGGCCGTCGAATTGCAGTCCGATATTGGATGATGCATCTTCCAATCTATTAAGGACGTTCTGCACGACTTCGGATTGATTCGGTGCCTCGACCGGAATTGCCGGATCGATATCGACAGGAATTTCTTCCGGCTGAATATCGCCTGACGGAATATCGGACGGGGACGCGACCGGAGTGATCGCGGCGGGATCAAGAGACATAGTAACCCTCTACGGTTTGGTGGAGCTCGGATGATCGAGCGAGAGGTTCTATCGACCGATAGTTTCGGCGACTTACCCGGACCTTACAAAGCTGGCCTTCCGTTTGCGTCAACTAGGGGCAACACGAGAAGACTATCTTACTATCTGATGAATCTATATTTTTCGTCCTGATTGGTGGCGCAAATACCGATCACGCCGCGATATGGACCAGCATATCGGCGATGTTCCGCTCTGCTTTCGGCAAGATTCCTACATTCGGTTACTGTTTCTTGAACCGCGACAATCTTCCTCTTGATCGTTCAAAGCGGTTTGGTGATGTCTTTCAACATCGCTCGCGTCGATTGCGTCCAGCCGTCTGCCTTTTGGCTGGAACGCAATACAGGTATTATATGCGGACTCCTGTCCGCAATTGGGGGGAGATCTGAGCTATGCGACTTTTGATTGTTGAGGATGAACAGGTATTCGCGGAGCCTGTTAGCCGTGTCTTGAGAAAGGCGGGCTATACGGTCGATATCGTCGATTGCCTGGATGATGCGAATTCCGCGATTGCGGTCTGCGATTATAATCTGATCCTTCTCGACCGGCATCTCCCGGACGGAGACGGGCTGGACGTGCTGCGCGCGCTTCGGCGAGCCAAGAGCGGGATTTCCGTCATTCTGATGTCTGCCGAGATGCGCAGCGTGCACGAGAGGATCGTCGGCCTGGAAGAGGGGGCCGATGACTACATGACCAAACCGCTCGACATCTCCGAGCTGTTGGCGCGGGTTCGCGCGCTTCTGCGGCGACCGCAGGAACTGGCGCGCAGCGAGGTCTTGGTCGGAAACCTGTGCTTGAACACAGAGACGAGGTCGGTTTCGATCGACGGCGCGCCGGTCTCCATCAGCCGGCGGGAGTTGGGCCTGCTTGAGCATCTTGTGCGGGCCGAGGGCCGCGTGGTTCTGCGCGACCAGATCGAACAGCGTACCTACGGCTTCGACGACGAGATTTCGATCAATGCAATCGAGGTGGCTATCCATCGTCTTCGTCGGCGGCTTGAACAACACGGTGCCGCTGTTTCCATCCAGACAGTGCGTGGATTGGGCTACATGCTTCACGCACGGGAGATGGCAGATGTTTGAGTGCGGATCGCGCGACGACTCTTTCCGGGACTGGGACGCCATCGTGGCCCATCAACTCAAGACGCCGCTTTGCGCCCTGGATGCCCGGCTGTCCGAAACCCAGCCCATCGACCGCGATCTGCTGCGGCAGGATATCCGTCGCCTCACCCATCTGATCGATCAACTCCAGCGCTTCGCCCGCCATCGCGACTCAACACCATCGTGTCGCCGCACCGTCCCGCCGCGCCGGATCGTGAAAGACGCCGCGCGTGACCTGGCGCCGCTCGCCCATCAGGCGGGCATGGAAATCGTGTTCCGGGACTGGTCCCGCGGCGGGCGGGTCAACGTCGATCCGGTTCTTGCGGGCGAGGCCGTTCGCAACCTTGTCGAGAACGCGATCAAATACGGCGGCGCGGGCGACACGGTGAATTTGGTCGTCGGCCCCGGCTGCCAGATCTGTGTCATGGATCGCGGACCCGGCATCGGGATGGCGCGGCAGAGGGATCTGTTTCGTCCTGGATACCGCGGAACGGATCGCGCCCCGGGCAATGGGTTGGGCTTGTTCCTGGTGCGGGAAATCATGCGCCGCGAGAACGGGTCCGTCTCGATCGTCCGACGACGGCACGGGGGCACGGCGGCGACGCTGCGCTTCGAACCGGCCGACCGCGCGCGGATGCCGATAGATTGCGTGGCTTGACGCGCAGCGCTACCGCACGGGCCGGGCGTCGAGGGCGTTGACTGCCGCCACGTTGTCCGCCGACCGACCATTGGGGTCGAAGGTCTCTGCCAAGAAGGCCAGCGCGATGGATTTGGCCAGTTCCGGCCCCACGACGCGGCTGCCCATGGTCACGATCTGCGCGTCGTTCGATAGCGCCGCGCGTTCCGCTGAATAGGTGTCATGCGCCTGCGCCGCGCGGATCCCCGGGACCTTGTTGGCCGACATGGCCACGCCGATGCCCGTGCCGCAGATCAAGATCGCCCGATCCCAGCGGCCCGCCAAGATGCCTTGCCCAACCCGTTGGGCCAAGTTGGCGTAGAACGGATCGCGCGTGCCGTCTTGGCGGCTGGTTTCTTCGACTTCGAAGCCCGTCTGTCCGGCCAGGAACTCGGCCAGCATATGCGCCAGGTCTTCACCTGCGCTGTCGCCTGCCACTGCTATCCGCATGCTGTTCTCCCTTGCACCCAATTCAGGCGTCCAGCCGGGCCGCCGCGCCGTCACAGAGCCCGCGCAGGATCATCGCGCAGGACGTGGCACCGGCGTCCAGCACCCCCCGAGAGCGTTCGCCCAGGCGGCTGGACCGGCCGATCTTGGCCACCATGTCTTCGGTCGAATCCCGGCCTGCCTCGGCGGCCTCGGCCACGTGGCGCAGCAAGACGGCCATGTCAGGGTGGCCCGCTTCCGCCGCCGCGACCGCAGGGACGAGCGCATCCATCATCGTCTTGTCGCCGACCTTGGCCGACCCCACCGATGCCACGCCGTCCAACCCTGCCCGCAGCATGGCCGCGAAGGTATCTGCGTCGATGGCCCCCAGGTCCTCGATGGTCTCCGACATTTCCAGGAAGAACATCCCGTAGAGCGGCCCCATGGAGCCGCCGATCTCGGACATCAGGACGTCCGAAAGGGTTGCCATCGCCTCGCCGAGCGAGGCGTCGTCGCCGATACGCTCTGCGGCGCGGCCGAAGCCCTTGGCCATGTTCACGCCGTGATCGCCGTCGCCGATCTTGCCGTCGATTTCCGACAGATAGGCGCGGTTTTCCACGATCACCGCTGCAATATCGCGGATGATCGCACCCGCCCCGGCATTGGCGAAACTGGACATCAGGCCGCCCCGAAGGCTGGGCAATCGGTCGGCGCCGCAAGCAACGCCTTTCGCTCGTCGTCCAAGGCCATGACCGTCAGGGTGGCGCCGATCATCTCCAGCGAGGTGAAGTAGTCGCCGACATAGCTTTTGTGGATCACCAAGCCGCGCCCTTCGATGGCGCGGGCCATGCGGTCATACAAAACGTACAACTCGTTGCGGGGGGTCGCGCCCAACCCCGACACCAACACCGCCACTTCGGTCCCGGCGGGCAGGTCGTGATCATCCAAGACCAGACGCGCCATTTCGGCCGCCACTTCGTCTGCCGTGCCCAGATCGGTGACCGACGTTCCCGGCTCGCCGTGATGGCCGATCCCCATCTCCATCTTGCCGGGTTCGATCTGGAAATTCGGGTGACCAACAGCGGGGAGCGTGCAGGGCCCCAACCCTACGCCCACAGAGCGGCAGGCGTCGATGGCCCCCTGTGCGGCGGCGCGGACTTCTTCGGCGCTGGCGCCCTGGGCCGCCTTCGCCCCGCCGATCTTCCACATGAAGATCTCACCCGCCACGCCGCGCCGCTTCTCCCGCTCCTCGGGCGGGGCGGAGGACACGTCGTCATTGGCTACGACGGTCAGCACCTCGACATCATCCTTGGCGGCCATCTTGCTGGCCATCTTCACGTTCATGTTGTCGCCAGCATAATTCCCATAGAGCACCACCACGCCCTTGCCACCATCGGCGGCGGCGATGGCGTCGCGAAAGCTTTTGGCGGTGGGCGATGAGAACAATTCCCCCACGGCGGTCGCATCCACCATGCCCGCGCCGGTATAGCCGATGAAGGCCGGTTCATGCCCCGACCCGCCCCCGGTCACGATGCCGACCTTGCTCGCCACGGGCGCGTCCAACGCGGCCACGACACGCGCGTTGTCGGGATGCAGCCGAACCCGGTCGGCATGGGCGCGCACGAAGCCGCGCACGGTCTCATCGACGATGTCATCCGGGTCGTTGAGGAAACGTTGCATGGGGAAGTCCTATTTGATGGTGAAGCCGCCATCGACGATCAGGTCCGCGCCGTTGATCATGCGCGCCATGTCGGAGGCGAGGAAGAGGGCGGCGGCCGCGATCTCATCGGGCTCAGCGAAGCGACCGGTGGGGATCTGGGCGATCATCGCGTCGCCCTTCGCGCCGGCCCAGGCTTTCTTTCCCAACTCGGTCAACACGACCGTGGGCGAGATGGTGTTCACGGTGATGCCGTGCTGGCCCCATTCCAGGGCCATGACCTTGGACATGCCGATGACGGCGAACTTGGAGGCGCAATAAGCCACATGTCCGTCGATGGCGACGGTGCCGGCCTGACTGGCCATGTTGACGATGCGGCCACCGCCGCCCGCGATCATCACCCGGCCCACGGCCTGGGCAACGTTGAAGCTGCCGGTCAGATTGATGTCGATGGTGCGGGTCCACGCGCTCTGGCTGAGGTCTTCGACAGGGGCGAGATCGACGATACCGGCGCAGTTTACCAAGATGTCGATGCCCCCCATATCGGTGGCCACGGACCTGACCGTGCGGGCCACGTCATCTGCATCGGCCACGTCGCAGCCATAGGCGTGGGCATCTGGCAGGGCGTCCGCCTTGGCGCGCGCGGCCTCTGCGTTCAGGTCAACCACGGCGACGCGCGCGCCATGGGCCGCGAAGGCATCGCAAACGGCGGCGCCGATGCCAGAGGCGCCGCCGGTGACGAGGACGGACTTGCCACCGAGCGCGGCGTTCAGGTCGGAAAGATCGGTCATGGGATCGGCCTTCGGAAAGGGTCGGACCCGGGCGCTGGACGCCCGGACACGTAGTCGGAAGACCCGGGCGACACACGCCCGGGGCTAGGGACGTGGCTTACTGGCGTTGGGCTAGCAGGTCGTCCACGTTGTCGGCGGTGACCGGTGTCCACGGCACGTTGTAGGACGCGGCGGCGCCGCCTTCCCACCCCATGTCGGAATAGGTCTGCCAGATGTCGGACATCGGCTCATACCCGTCCATGGCTGCGGCGATCGCCACGTCCAGCGCGCCCTGGGCCTGGGCCCGCGCATCCTGGAGGATCGACGACATCTCACCCGCCTTCACGGCGTTGAGCGCGTCGGTCACGCCGTCGATCCCGGCGATGGCGAAGTCGTTCACGTCGAGACCGGCAGCCTTGATCGCCTCGATGGCGCCCAGGGCCATCTCATCGTTCTGGCCGATCACGCCGTCGATGCTATCGGGATGGGCGGTGAGCCAGTTTTCCATCAAGGTCTGCGCCTCGGCGCGGGACCAATTGGCGGTCTGCTGTTCCAACACGGTCACGTCCGGGCATTCGGCCAGGGCCTTCTGATTGCCTTCCAGCCGCTGGATCTGCGCCGACTGGCCGATGGGCCCTTCGATGATGACCACGTTGCCCGCGCAGCTGATGGCGTCGAGCACGATCTTGGCTTCCATATAGCCGGACTGCACATCGTCGGAGCCCACATAGGAGGTCAGCAAATCGCTGTTGACCTGCGTGTTCGACCCGACGACGGGGATGCCCGCCTCATTGGCGATGCGCACGGCCTCGGCGCCTGCTTCGATGTCGATGGGCACGAAGATGGCCGCGTCGAAGCCCTGGGTGGCCATCGTCTCGAACTGTTCCTGCTGGACCAGGGCGTCGTAGCGGCCATCGAAGATCGTCAGATCCACCATGCCGTCGACCACGGCGGGGTGCTCCTCCAACGCCTCAGACCAGATCTGCATGAATTCCGCCTGGAGCCCATAGACGGCGGCGCCGATTTTCAGCGGCTCATCCTGGGCCATTGCCGAAGTCGTCGCCATGCCGATCAGTGCGGCGCTTGCCAGAAGTTTCTTCATCTTCTCTCTCTCCCTGTTGTCCCCGATATCCGGGGGTCTTCCATGTCCGGGCGCTGTCGCCCGGACCCTATTCCCGTCGGTTCCGGGTTTGATCCAGCATCACCGCGGCGACGATCAGGACGCCCTTGATGACGAGCTGGTAGTAAGATTCGACCCCCATCAGATCGAGGCCGTTATTGACGACACCGATGAGCAGCGCGCCAATCAGCGTGCCGGTGACCCGGCCGACGCCGCCCGCCAGGCTGGTCCCGCCGATGACGACGGCGGCGATGGCGTCCAATTCATAAGCCACGCCCGCCTGCGGCAGGGCCGAGCCGGTGCGGGCGGCCAGGATCATGCCCGCCAGCCCCGCCAGCGCACCCGAGATGGCGAAGACGGCAAAGCGGATGCGCGCCACGTTGATGCCGGAGACGGTGGCCGCGTGGGGGTTGCCGCCCGCGGCGTAGACGTGGCGGCCGAAACGGGTTTGTGTCAGCGTCCACCAGGCGCCAGCAAAGACCAACGCAAACAGGACGACGGGCATCGGGATCCCGAAGATGTCTCCGGTGCCGATCCAGCGGAATTCGTCGGTCAGCGCGGGGACGGGACGGCCATCGGAATAAAGAAGCGTGAGGCCGCGGGCCGCCGACAACATGCCCAGCGTGGCCACGAAGGCCGGGACGTTAAAGCGGGCCACGGCAGCGCCCGACACGGCGCCGCAGATCGCACCGACGGCGACACCGGCGATCAGGGCCAGCCCCACGGGATACGGCCCGCCCGCGACCGCCGCCGTGCTGGATGTCGACGCCAAGGACGCCGCCACCACGCCCGCCAGGGCCACGACCGATCCGACCGACAGGTCGATGCCGCGGGCCAGGATCACGAAGGTCAGGCCGATGGCCAAGATGCCGTTGATCGAGGTCTGGCGCAGGACGTTGAGGATGTTGCGGGGCGTCAGGAAGAATTCGTTGAGGAAGGTTAGGCCCAGACAGACCACAACGAGGGCGATAAGGATGCCATAGGCCTGGAGAAAGCCCGCAACGGAGCGGTTGCCGGACGCGGCCTGGGCGGCAGCGCCGGGCGAGGGCTGTGGATCGGTCCGGGCGGGGTCGTCGGTCATTGGCGGTTCTCCGACCGGGTGAGGGGGCGCTGCCCGATGCGCGCCAGGTCTTCATCTGCGGTCTGACCCGTCGGTTTTGGCCGTCCCGGCATGTGGGCAATGGTCATGTCAGGCCCCCTCATGCCGCAAGGTGCAGAAGCGCGGGGGCGGTCATGTCGTCGCCCGAAAGCTCGCCCGCCAGGCGGCCATCCCGCATGATCAGGGTGCGGTCCGTCATGCCCAGCACCTCGTCGGTTTCCGAGGAAACCAGAATGACAGCGCCGCCCTGGGCCGCAAAGTCGGACATGATGGAATAGATCTCCCGCTTGGCGCCCACGTCGACACCGCGGGTCGGTTCATCCAAAAGCAAGATGCGCGGCTCGGTCAGAAACCATTTGCCCAGCACCACCTTCTGCTGGTTGCCGCCCGAAAGATCGGCCACACCCAGCCGGTCGCTGGCGGTCTTGATGCCAAAGAGGTCGATCATCCGGCGGGCGGCATCGGTTTCGCGCGCGGGGCTCATCATCAGGGGGGTGGACGACAGCTTTTCCAGCCGGGCGAGGCAGATATTGGCGCGCACGTCCTGGGTCATGACCAAGCCGGAGCCTTTCCGATCCTCGGTCACGAGCGCCAGGCCCGCGGCGATAGCCTCGCTGGCATCACGGACGACCAGTTCCTGTCCGCCCAAGGTGATGCGACCATGGCGGTGGTTCTTAGGGCCAAGGCCGAAGAGCCGGTCCAGCACCTCTGTCCGGCCGGAGCCCATGAGGCCGTAGATACCCAGGATTTCCCCGCGCTTCAGGTCGAAGGACACATCCCGAACACCATGGGCCGCGTCGATGCCCTCGACCGACAGGACGACTTCGTCGGTGGGCGCGTTGGTCTTGACGAATTCCTCGGTCAGCGGGCGCCCCACGATCAATTCGACCAGGTGGGTTTTGTCGATATCGGCAAGCGCCCCGTCGGCCACGAAGGCGCCATCGCGGAAGACGGTGTAGCGGTCGGCAATGTCGAAGATTTCCGTCAGGCGGTGGCTCACATAGATGACGCCCTTGCCCTGGTCGCGCATGGTGCGGATCGCGTCGAAGAGGTGGTCGGCCTCAGCCTCACCCAGGGCGGATGTGGGCTCATCCATGATGATGACCTTGGCATCGTAGGAGATGGCCTTGGCGATCTCAACAAGTTGCATCCGCGCGACGGTCAGGTCCATCATCACCTCGGTGGGCGCGATGTCGAAGCCGAGCCGGTCCAGCAATTCACCGGCGGCCTTGTTCATCCGGGCGAAATCGACCCGGCCGAACAGGCCGACGGGCTCGCGGCCCAGATAGATGTTTTCGGCCACGGTCATGGCGGGAACGGGGCTCAATTCCTGCTCGATGATCGAGATACCGGCATCCAATGCCTCGGCCGGAGATGCGAAAGACACGTCACGCCCCTCCAACTGGATTGTACCGCTGTCGCGCGGTTGGATGCCCATGACGATTGAAAGAAAGGTCGACTTGCCAGCCCCGTTGCCGCCGCAGAGTGCGTGGACGGAGCCGGATTCCAGTCGAAATCGCCCCTCCTGCAACGCCACGACGCCGCCGAACGACTTTCGCAAGCCATCCACTTCCAGCAAGACATTCGTCAAGCCAAATCCTCCCAATTGATCGATAACCTGTTCTTAATCCCAGAAGTCGTCAAGCGACTCTGTCTGGCGACTGCCCTTGTGATCAGTAATTGTTGAATAAAAAAGGACCTGGGCCGCCTAGCTGGATTATCCGGAGGCGTTCATACTATCATATGAACACTGATCGGATCATATGATATGATCTACGCGAAGCCAATCGCCGCCGCCAAAGGACCATAGCCATGCCAACGGATGCCGCCTCAACGGACGGCCTGCTGTCTGAAGTCGCCCGGCGATATCACGTCGAGGGCGACACCCAGAACGACATAGCTGCCGACCTCGGCATGTCCCGCATGAAGGTAAACCGCCTGCTGCGCGAGGCGCAGGACCGCGGCATCATAGAGGTCCGCGTTCACCACCACTCCGCCCGCACCCGCGAGGTTCAGCGCGCGCTCTGCGACCGCTTCGACCTGTCGGATGTGCTGGTTTCCCCGGCCGCGTCCGATCCCGCGCGGCAACGACGGAATGTCGCCACCACGGTCAGCGCCTATCTGGAAGCCAACCTGCGCGACGGTCGCGTCGTGGCGGTGGGCATGGGCCGCAACGTGGCCGAAATCGCCGCCGTTCCCAGCCAGGCGGGCTTCGATGGCCTGACATTCGTCGCTGGCAGCGGCGGCGCCACCGAAGCGGGCGAGACCGGCAATGCCGACCATATCTGCCGCGCGCTGGCGCGTCAGTTCGGCGGCAAGGCGGCCACCCTCTATGCCCCGGCTTTTGTGCCCGACCCGCACCTGCGCCAGGGTCTTATGCGCAACGACACCGTTCGTCGCGCCCTCAGCCTGGCGCGAAGCGCCGACATCGCATTGGTGGGCGTCGGCGATCTGGGCAACGACAGCCACATGGCTCGGATGGGTTGGTTCACCGAGGATGAGCTGCGCATCGCCCGCGCCGAAGGCGTCGCGGGCGACTTGATGGGCTATGATTTCTTTGATCGCCAAGGCAACCCCGCAGGCGCGGCGCTGTCGGGTCGCGTCGTCGGCCTGACACGCGAAGATCTGAGCCGCATCGGCACCACGATCGCCATCGCGTCCGAAGACAGCAAGGCACCTGCCATATTGGGCGCGCTCCAGACCGGGGCGGTCGATGTCCTGGCCACCAGCATCACCAACTGCGATTCGATCCTGCGGTTGCTGCAGGAGTAATCCTGAGCGGGTCAGTCTGGATTGATGTGTGAATTTGTCGTTCGATGGCCGGTCTATCGTGCGGTCGTTTCGGGAACTTTGGCTGCAACCACGTAGCCGCTTCTGTACGGCGTGATCGGACTCGACATTTGGAGCAGCGAGAGTAGAGTATTCCGAGGTATTACCACGAGGCCGCCATGTCCGCCACCCAGCCTGTCGCCGTCAAGCTCGCCCCCGAGGTCCGCGCCCGGATCAAGGCGTTGGCCGAGGCACGGGATCGTTCCCCCCATTGGCTGATGCGCGAGGCCATCGCACAATATGTCGAACGCGAGGAGAAGCGCGAGAGCTTTCGGCAGGACGCGCTGCGGGCCTGGTCCGCCTACCAGGAGACCGGGATACATGTCTCCGCCGAGGATGCGGATGCCTGGCTTGCGCGCCTAGAAGAGGGCGAGGACGCCGAACCCCCCGAGGCGCGAAGCTGACGGCAGGCACGAGGTCATGGCCGGACTGGTCTGGACGCCCGAGGCGCTGCGCGACGTGCAGCGCCTTTACCGGTTTCTCGCGCCGAAGAACCTGACCGCTGCGTCCCGCGCCGTTCGTGCGATCCGGGGCGGCATGGCCACGGTCGCCGCGCATCCTGCCAGCGGACGGCCCGTGCCCGACATGGATCCGGCCTTCCGCGAATGGCTGATCCCGTTTGGCGATAGCGGCTATGTCGTGCTCTATCGCATCCACGACGGCCAACCCGTCATCTTAGCGGTTCGGCATCAGAAGGAAGCGGGGTACTCGTGACCCGCGCGTGCTAAAGCGATTTTCGAAAAACCTGAATCAGTACTTTCGAATACCGTCCAGACATCGCATTGACGTTGCACCGTTTCACGAAAAGCTGATGGCTCAGGTTTTTCGAGAACCGCTCTAGGTCTCAGACAGGTTTACCGTTCAACGGACGTCGCCGACGTGAACCTCTCCAAGGTGTTCGAGCGCAGACTGCGCTCTGACAGATCAGCGATTGGGTCTGTCCGGTCAGGTGCGATCTGCCCCAGCAATGGTGAGGCCGGCGGGTGGCTCTTTCCAGCTACGACATCTGCCCGGCCTGGGCGAAAGCGCCGTGATCAGGGCAGCCGTCAATGGGGGCGTATTCCCACAACCGGTTGTCGGCCCGGAACACGCGCCAAAGCCAAGTGCCAACGGGCTTCCCGCTATCGGTTCACTAATGGGCTGCCAAGGGGCTAGCACTGACGGAGTTGCTGTGGTGTTCCTGTCAGGACAGGTCACGTGGGATGCGGGGGCTCCATCGACGTTCGAACACAATCTCATTGTTCCACTGCGCCACGAGATGGCCACGTGGCAACCAGTGGGTTCTTGTGGCGGTCGTCTCAACACGGCTGACGATGTTGGCGGTGCCGTCCGGTCGCCCATAGCGCAGCCGGTGGGTGAACTGACTGGTGGCAGAGAGAGGATCGTCCGGGCGGAGTGTATGAACGGCCGTCGTCTCGAAGGCGAAGACGGTGTTGATGGCCCGATGTCGCAGTGCGACCTCTGGCTGGTGCCAGTGGGCAACAAGGGTGCCGTCAGCCTGGGTCTCGGTCCAACGCCGCAAGGTGGGGGCGGCCAGGATGTCATGGTTGGGCGTCTCCGGCGGGCTGGGGGCCATTTCGGCAGCCTGTGCTGCGGTCTGGGTTTTCGCGGATTTGGGAAGGTGTAGCATGACGCCCGCCACGGTGATCGGGGCGCAGACGGGCGCGGGCCAGATCAAAGGCCAGTGACTGGTTCCGATGGACAGGCGCAGACGGTGCCCGGCCGCGACACGGTAGGCAGTCGTCGGAAAGACGATTTCGATGTCACGCGGAGGCGGTGACGCTGGCCCATCCATGGCGTCGTCCAGCCCGAGGTTGCGCACGGTGAGCGCGATGCGGCACGAGGTCCCGTCAGGGGCCACATCGCATAGGCGCAGAATGAGCTGCGCGCGGGCGGCCGGCGAGATGACGGTCAAGCGAAGCCGCGCGGCGCCCAGCAGGTCCCGCGGTGTGTCGAGGGGGGGTGTGTCGAAGCACGTGGTGCGTGCATCCTCGGTCGCCTGATCCAACGGCAGGCCGCCGAAACGACCGAAGTAGCCGGTATCGCCTGCCGCCTCACCCTGGTGCAGGTCGGGTGTGAGCGTCCAAGGCCCGGCACTGTCCGGCCCGTCGGCGAGGCCCGTTTCGGTCAGGTGCAGCACGTCTTCGAGACGAGCAGCATCGGGGGGAACATCGACCCAACCGCCAGAGCGCCGGTCGAGGGTGTCGGCGGGTGGGTCGAAGCTGCGTCGCCAAACCCGCAGCGCCGGAGGGTCCGACCCCTCAACGCCCCGAAGCCAGCGGTCCCACCAATCCAGCGCGAGGCGACGGAACCCCATGGCCGGGCCCGGGTGCCCAACGTCAGGATAGTGGTGGCCCCATGGCCCGACGATCCCGCGGACCAGATCGGGCCGGGCTTCGGCCAGGGCCATCACCGAATTCGAATAGCGATCGGACCAGCCGCCCACGGCCAGGATCGGCACATCGAGCTTTGCCGTGTCGAAGCGGACCGAGCCGTGGCGCCAATAGGCCCCGCGTGCCTCTTGCCGCAGCCAGGCCTCGACCGGGAAGGGCAAGGCCGCCAGCCGGGCCCGCCAGCGATCCATCCAATACGGACCCGTCGCCTCGGAGGGGGGCGAGGCCAGGATGGCGGGCAAGGTCGCGCCCCATTCGAGGCTGTCGGTCAGCAGGCAGCCGCCCATATGGTGGATGTCGTCATCGTAGCGGTCATGGGTGGCGCAGACGGCGATCACGGCCTTTAGCGGCCCGGGCGACGCCACTGCCGCTTGCAGCGAAGCGGTTCCGCCCCAGGACGTGCCGAACATGCCGACCTGCCCGTCGCACCACGGTTGCGCGGCGATCCAGTCGATGGCGTGGCGGGCATCCGACAATTCTGCCGGGGCGTACATATCGGGCATCACCCCCTCGCTATCGCCCGAGCCGCGCATATCGACCCGCAGGCAGGCATAACCGTGCCGGGCAAAGAACGGGTGGTTCTGTTCGTCGCGGGCGCGAACCATGTCGCGTTTGCGGTAGGGAATATATTCCAGAAGGGCAGGGACGCGACCGGCGCCTTTCGGACGCCAGAGCCGCGCGGCAAGGCGCATGCCGTCGGGCATGGGGATCCAGAGATGTTCCGTTTCCTGGACGTCGTAAGCCCGACCGTTCTGTGCGGCATCGTTCAAAGCAGGCTCCCGGAAAGACCGCTACTGGCAGGAGCCCTTACCGCTGGCATTGATGCAAGCTGTAATCTTGGGGAAAGAATCTCAGCCAAAAGAAACTTCTTGCCAGATTTTGTCGTGCATGCGTTCATCACCGTTAACGACGGGGGCGACAGACGTGGCTGAAAGCGACAAAGCCGTTGCGCTTGCGAAGACGCTCGTGTCGCCTGGGGCCGAAGCGAGGCAAGTCCACAAGGTGCGGGGACTGATCTTAAAGGATCTGGCGGCGCGCAGTGTGATTTCCCTCACCCATCCCAATGCAGTCGAGCGGGTCGCGCCAACCCCTCGATGGCGACGCCGCAAAGCCTGGCGGAGACGCTTGGCGTGACGCCGGATTGGGTCTTTGCGCGGCGACCCGGCAACGGTCCGATGGAACAGGCCCTCGTCGGGCGTGCCGAGAACCGGCTCAACCGTCACACGCTTTACGGGGAAAGACGGGGTGGCGTTGGGGTTTTCCGACGCGTTGCTATCCAGTTCCATTGCCGGGGCGTTCCACATGATCTGGGCCGTGTCGCCCATTATCATTCCGAAGGCGTTGGCCGTGACGGAAAACCACGCGAACATTCCCGCGGCGGATGCGTCGTGAGTGTCGGCCGCGGGTGCTGGCCCGAACAATGGGCCCACTATGTGACATGACGAAAACAGATAAGAAGGCGGGAGAGCTAGGCCGCCGTGAAACACAATAAAGACAGGGAGATAGACGATATGAGACAACCTTTCGGACAACCTTCGCGCCGGTCCGTTCTCGCGGGCCTTGGGGCCTTTGGCGTGGCTGCAAGCGCGATGCCGCGCATGGCCATCAGCCAAGATGGCCGCGTGCTTCGGGTCCGTTCCTACAGCGATCTGCAAGTGCTGGACCCGGCCTTCTGGGTGTCGCTGCCCGAGGCGGACATCATCACGGCGATCTACCCACCGCTCGTCGCCCCGATGCCCGGTGACGTCTGGAGCTGGAAGACGGTCGCAGCCAAGTCCATCGAACAGATCGATGACTTGACCGTGGCGTTCGAGTTGCTGGACGGGATCACCTTCTCGGGTGGCCATGGCAAGATGACCGCCGAGGACGTCAAGTTCTCGATCGAGCGGATCGCGGACCCGGACAATGAAAGCCCCTATGCTGGCGACTGGTCAGCCCTGGACCAAGTCGAGGTCACAGGCGAGCTGACCGGCCTGATCCGCCTCAAGACCCCGTTCGTTCCGCTTTGGACGACGACGCTGCCGACGCCTGCCTCCTGCATCGTCTCGAAGGCCGCTTTCGAAGCGGCAGGCGGCCAGGTCACCACCGACCCGGTTGCCATGTCCGGGCATTACCTGCTGACCGAATGGGTGCCCAAGCAGCGCACCGTCCTGACGCGCAACCCTGACTGGCCGGGCGAGCCGGGCGGCTTCGAGGAGATCCACATCATCCCCATCGAAGACCCCGCCACAGCCGAGTTGGGCTTCGAGGCAGGGGATTTGGATTATACCTGGACGGCGGTGTCGTCCCTGCCGCGGCTGAAGGAAGACCCGCCCGCTGGCTCAGTTGTGCTGGAGAAGCCGTCCCTGGCCTATGTCTGGCTGGGCATGAACGAGGCCGTTGCGCCGTTCGACAACCCCAATATCCGCCGCGCCGTGCAGCATGCGATCGACCGGCAGTTGGTCGTCGATGCTGCCTATTACGGCGCCGCCGAGCTGGGCAACGGGCTCGTAGCACCTGGCCTGCCAGGCAGCCGCGACGGCGTGACCTACGACTACGACCCCGATCGCGCGCGCGAATTGCTGGAGCAGGAAGGCGCAACGGGGATCACGGTGACGCTGGACATCCTCAACCAGTCCGAGCGTCTGCTGGCGGCGCAGGTTATCCAGGCCAACCTGGCGGATGTGGGCATCAACGCCGAAATCAAGCAAAACGACAGCGGCACCTTCTGGTCGCTGGGCGCGTCCGACAGCCCCGACTACGACACGATGCAGATGTATCTGCAGCGCTTCTCGATGCAGCCTGATCCGTCTTGGGCCACGGTCTGGTTCACGCCCGAACAGATCGGCGTCTGGAACTGGTCGCGCTTCGACAATGCCCGCTTCAAAGAACTGCACGACATGGGCCTCGTCGAAGCCGACGAGACTAAGCGCGACGCGATCTACCGCGAGATGCAGGATCTTATGGACGAAAGCGGGTCCTTCGTCTTCTTTACCCACGAAGTTGTCGGCGTTGTGCATTCCGAAGACATCGCGCCCGGTCTTAAACCCAACGGCGAGCCATTGCTGACGGAGTTCAAGTCGGCCTGACGATCTTCCTGGGGCGGCCCCGCCCCAGGACAACCCATTCGGAGGCCGCCCATGCTGGCCTATTTCGTCAAGCGCCTCGGTCTGGCCGTGATCATCGTTTCGGTCGCCATGCTCATGCTGTTCTGCATGATCTATGCCATTCCGGGCGATCCGGCTGCCGTGGCCCTGGGCCCCCGCGCCACCGATGCGATGCGGGAGGCGTTGCGCATCAAGATGGGTCTGGATCAACCGATCTGGGTGCAGTTCTGGAACTTCTTCACCGGCGCCTGGACCGGCGATCTTGGCCGTGAGGTTCTGTCGGATCGGCCCGTTCTGGGTGTGGTGCTGGAACAACTGCCTTTCACCCTGGCGCTGATCGCGGGGGGCATCATCTGGTCGGTCGCGCTTGGCATTCCGCTTGGTTGTTTCGCGGCCATTCGGCGGGGGTCATTGGCCGACCGCATCGTCGGCATCCTGTCGGTCGCGGTGATCGCCGTGCCGTCCTTCGTCATCGCGATCTACGCGCTTCTGATCTTTGCCGTGCAACTGCGCTGGCTGCCCGCCATCGGCGCGGGAGAGCCGGGGGATCTGGGCGACCAGCTTTTCCATCTGATCCTGCCATCACTGGCCGTGGGTCTCGGCTGGGTCGGCTATATCGCGCGGATGGTCCGCGCCTCCATGTTGGAGGTGTTGGAGGCGAGCCACATTCGGACGGCGCGCGCCTTTGGCCTGCCCGACCGGCAGATCACCTATCGCTACGCCCTGACCATCGCGGTGCTGCCCACGGTCACATTGTTGGGCGTCGGCATTGGCCAGATGCTGTCCTCGGCGGTTTTCGCAGAGATCGTCTTCGCCCGCCCCGGCGTGGGCAAACTGGTCTACGACGCGATCCTGACGCGTAACTTCCCGCTGGTGACGGGCACAGTCCTGGTCACGACCGTTCTATTCGTGATGCTGAACCTCGTTGCCGACCTTATCGTAGGAGCGCTCGACCCCCGTGTCCGAAGCAGTTTCTGACCCCCAAGCGGCCAAGCCGCCCTCAGACGCCTGGCGCGCCGTCCGCCGTCTTCTGCGGGAACCGCTGGGCGTCTTGGGCCTGACGCTCGTGCTGTTGATGGTCGGCGGGGCGATCTTTGCCGACCTGCTCACATCCTGGGACCCGACCCGCATCAACCCGCGGGACCGCTTTCTGGGGCCGGGGGCCGAGCATCTGCTGGGCACCGATCAGTTGGGCCGCGACCTGTTCGCCCGCGTCCTGCATGGCGGGCGCGTGGCGCTGTCGGTGGCGCTGATCGCGACTGGCATTTCGCTGGTGATCGGGATCATGCTGGGCCTGATCGCGGGCTACGGGCCGCGCTGGTTGGATAACCTGATGATCCTGCTCTTCGACTCGGTGAAGTCGTTCCCGACGGTGATGCTGGCCTTGGCGCTGGTGACGCTGTTCGGCCCCTCGCTGACATCGGTCGTCATTGTGGTCGTGCTCGTCACGGTGCCCGGCTACGCCCGGATCATCCGTACCCAGACCATCGCGCTGAAGAACAGCGAATATGTGACTGCCGCACGCTCCATGGGTGCCTCGCCCGCGCGCATTTTGAGGGTCCACATCCTGCCCAACGTGATCGGCCCGTTGGTCATCCTGGCCTCCATGGATATCCCCGTCGTGATCGGGATCGAGGCGGGCATGTCCTTCCTGGGTCTGGGCGTGCGCCCGCCGACGCCGTCCTGGGGCTCGATCCTCAACGACGGCTTCACCTCGATCCGGGACACGCCCTGGATCGCGGTCGCGGGCGGCATTCCGATCATTCTGGTGACGCTCGGCTTCACCTTCCTGGGCGAGACGCTGCGCGATGTCTTTGACCCCCGCCTGAAGGCCCGCTGATGACCGTCCTCTCCATCTCCAACCTGAATGTCGTCTTCTCGACCGAGGATGGGCCGCTCCATGCCCTCAAGGACGTGTCCTTCGACGTGCCCGCGAACCGCATCGTCGGCATCGTGGGCGAGTCGGGCTGCGGCAAGTCCACGTTGATCAACGCGATCCTCGGCCTGCTCGCCGATAACGGGCACATCGATGGCGGTGCGATCCGGTTCGAGGGTGACACCGACCTGACAACCTTGGGCCCCGACGCCATGCGCGACCTGCGCGGCCCCCGCATCGCCACCGTCTTTCAGGACCCGATGGGGGCGCTGAACCCAGTGTTGTCGGTCGGCGCGCAAATGGTGAATATCCAGTACCGCTCGGGCCGGTCCAAGGCCGAAAAGCGCGCCCGCGCCGTCGAGATGTTGGAACAGGTCCGCATTCCCGACGCCGCCGCGGCGATCAAGCGGTATCCGCATGAATTTTCAGGCGGGATGAAACAGCGCATCGCCATCGCCATGGCCTTGATGATGGAGCCCGCGTTGCTGATCGCGGACGAGCCGACCACCGCCTTGGACGCGACGCTGGAAGTCGCGACCATTGAGATGCTGAAGGACCTGCAGCAGAAGATCGGCTGCTCGATCCTGTTCATCTCTCACCATCTGGGGGTGATCGCGGAACTCTGCGACGACGTGGTGGTGATGTATGCGGGCGAGGTGGTCGAGCGGGGCACCACGCGCGCCATTTTCAACGACCCTCGCCATCCTTACACGGCACGCCTGCTCGAATGCGACCCGGCCCGTCAGACCGAGCGGACGCGCAACCTGCCCACCATCCCCGGCGAGATCCCTGACCTGCGGGCCCGGCCGCCGGGCTGCATCTTCGCGAACCGCTGCCATCGGCGCGAAGACGTCTGCGCCCGGCCACCGCCGGATATCCAGATAGGGGGTGGCCACGCCGCGCGCTGCCATCTGGCAGACATGCCAGAAATGGAGGTGGCACCATGACGGACCCGATCCTGACGGTTCGCGACGTGCAGGTGACCTTCGATTTGGGGTCTGTCTTCCGGCCATCCGAGATCCTGGGCGTGGCAGGTGTGTCTTTGGAAGTGCGCCCCGGCGAGACCTTTGCCCTAGTGGGCGAAAGCGGGTCGGGGAAGACCACGCTGGCCCGCGCCATCAACGGGCTGCAGGCGATCAGCGAAGGCGAGATCGCCTTTGAGGGCCGTCGCATCGACACCTTGTCCCGCAAGGAAATGCAGCCGATCCGCCAGCGCATGTCCATGATGTTCCAAGACCCCGTCGGGTCGCTCAGCCCGCGGATGACCGTTGGTGACCTGGTGACCGAGCCCTTCGCCATCCACGGACAACAGATCGATAGACGGGCCGAGGTTGAGCGCCTTCTTTCGCTGGTGGGTTTGCCTGCTGACTTTGCCACGCGGTTCCCACACCAGCTTTCGGGCGGGCAGGCCCGGCGTGTGGGCGTCGCGCGGGCGATTGCCTTGGACCCCGCT
Organism: uncultured Jannaschia sp.; assembly: GCA_947494145.1. GTDB lineage: Bacteria > Pseudomonadota > Alphaproteobacteria > Rhodobacterales > Rhodobacteraceae > Jannaschia. The sequence goes on from CANLTZ010000022.1 coordinate 54,998, forward strand.
CTGGTTATCGCGGATGAGCCGACGGCGGGGCTGGACGTGTCGGTGCAGGGCGAGGTGCTGAACCTTCTCAACGACCTGCGCGAACGCCTGGGCCTGGCCATGGTGATCATCACCCACAACCTGCACGTCGTGCATCACGTGGCAGACCGCATGGCGGTGATGTATCTGGGCCGCTTCGTCGAGACCGGCCCGACCGAGGCCGTCTTCCGCGCGCCCATCCACCCCTACACCAAGGCCCTGATCTCGGCGAACCCGGAACCCGACCCGGACCGCGCCCATGATCGTATTTCGCTGCCGGCCGAGGTGCCGTCGCTTCTGGCCCGCCCATCGGGATGCGAGTTCCACACCCGTTGTCCCTGGGCGCGGGATGTCTGCGCGACCACGCTGCCGCCACGTGTCACCATTGATGGCCAGACGGCCACTTGCCACTTTCCCTTGCGCCAGGAGACCGCTGCATGACCGACCGCGCCGTGGAGGTCACCGAAACCGTTTGGATCGAGATGCCCGACGGCGTGCGCCTTGCCGCGCGCCTCTGGCTGCCCGAGGACGCGGGGGATGCGCCGGTGCCCGCGATCCTCGAATACATCCCCTACCGCCGCCGCGACCGCACGCGGCTGCGCGACGAATCCATGCATCCGCATCTGGCGGCGGCGGGCTATGCCAGCCTGCGCGTGGATATCCGCGGCAGCGGCGACAGTGGCGGCGTTATGCGGGACGAGTATTCCCCGCAGGAGTTGCAGGACGGTTGCGATATCATCGCCTGGATCGCGGCGCAGCCTTGGTGCGACGGGCAGGTGGCGATGTTTGGCAAGTCCTGGGGGGCATACAATTCCTTCCAGGTCGGCGCGCTGCGTCCGCCCGCTTTGCGCGCCATCGTCCCGGTGATGGGCACCGATGATCGTTGGCGCGAGGACATCCACTTCTATGGCGGTTGCCTGGCGGGTGATAATTTCTGGTGGGGCTCTGTCATGCAGCTTCTGAATGCGATGCCGCCCGATCCTGAAATCGTAGGTGAGACGTGGCGCGAGACGTGGAAAGACCGGCTCGACGCGATGGAATTCTGGCCGCCGATGTGGGCCGCGCATCAGAGCCATGACGCGATGTGGCGCCACGGCTCCATCTGTGAAGATTACGGCGCGATCGAGGTGCCGATCTACTTCATCGGGGGCTGGGCGGATTCCTTCCGCGATACACCGTTCCGCATCGCCGAGAACATGCCCGACCGTGTGAAACTGTGCATGGGCCCTTGGGCGCATCTCTATCCGCACGAAGCGATCCCAGGCCCCCGCGCCGATTTCCTGGGCGAGATGCTGCGCTTCCTCGACCATCACCTGCGCGGCGGCCCCGCGTTGGACGAACCGCCGCTGCGTTTCTTTATCATCGACGGCCACCCGCCCCATGGCCGCTATGGGGACCGTGCTGGCCGCTGGGTCGAAGAACCGTGCTGGCCGTCGCCGAACGTGTCCGACCGGGTGCTGTGGCTGGCTGATGGGGGCTTGCAGGACGTCGCGACCGAGGGGACGCCCGAGACGATCTGCTCGCCGCAGACCTATGGGTTGGGGGCGGGCGATATGTGCGCCTTCGGCACGCCGGGCGACCTGCCGCGCGACGGGCGCATGGATGCGGGCGGTGCACTGCTATACCGCTCTGCCCCTCTGTCGGACCCCACGGATATTTTGGGCCAGCCCAGGGTCGTGGTGGAGGGCTCGGTGGATCAGCCCCGGGGCTTGGTCGCCGCGCTGCTTTACGATGAGGCGCCCGACGGGGCACAGACGCTGATCTCGCGCGGGTTCGCCAACCTGTCGCAGCTTGCCTCCGACACCGACCCGCAACCAGTGGAACCTGGCGCTGCCCTGACAATTCCCGTGCCGCTGCATGGCTGCGGCTACCGTGTGCCGAGGGGTCATCGCCTGACACTGCACGTGGCTACGGCCTATTGGCCGGTTCTTTGGCCCGCGCCTGCCCCCGTCGCGCTGACGGTCTCGGGCGGTCAACTGTCGGTTCCAGTGCGCGCCCCGACCCCCGATGCGGCCATGCCGCGTGACCTGACCCTGCCCGACCGGGCGGAGCCGCCCGCCGCCGCGACCACGATCCGCGCAGGCGACATGGCCCGGACGCTGACGACCGACCTGGAAACCGGGCTTGTCGAAAACCGCGTCTTCTTCGATGGGGGCGTATTCGGTCCCATCGGCATGATCCGCCTGGACGACATCGGCACGGAGATGGGCGACATCTCGGATCGCCGCTACGTGATCCACCCGGACGATCCGTTGTCGGCGCGCGCAACGATGACGCAGACGGCCACGTTTGCGCGCGGCAGCTGGCAGGTGCGGATCGAGACCGCGTCCGAGATGACCGCGACCGCCGATGCCTTCCACTTCCGGGCTTCGGTCACCTGCCATGACGGCGACGCGGTGTTCCATCAGGTCGACTGGGATCAGACCGTGCCGCGCAACGGCATGTGAGCCATGATCCACATCGCCGCCGCGGGTTTCCAGCACGAGACCAACGGGATTGTTGCATTATTTTGGTCGTTGTACAGAAGCCCGGTAGGACGCTGGGGTCACGCTGCGGCTTCGAACAGCCTGCTTATGAATTCGAGCTCGCCTCTGACGCCGGGTTCTTTGTGATGGATGTGACCGCGTTTGATGGTGCGGATCGTCTCGGTCCCGCTCAGGGTCGCCTTGGCTGATCGCAGGGATCGGAAGCTTTGCCGGTATCCAAGTAACCGCTTCATGGCCGCGTGATCGCTCTCGATCAGGTTGTTTCGCCACTTGCGATCGATATGCCGGATGCCGTCGAAGTGCGGGTCATACCGGTGATTGATTTCGCGAATGACGCACCGGTAGGTGTGCGCCTTGTCAGTGCAGATGGTGACTGGCCTGTGCAGCCGGACGCGTTCGATTGCCTTGTTCAGAAAGGCTCTCGCCGCCTTCGCATCCCGACGCGCTGTCAGACGGAAATCCACCATTTGGCCATTGGCATCGATCGCGCGCCAGAGATAACGCCATTTGCCCCCGACGCGGATATATGTCTCGTCCATTGCCCGGCAGGCGATCACGCAGTGATCTGCCGAGAGGGGACATGCCAATCGACACTCGCCCGGCGCAGATGCTTCTCGGTGCGCTTCGTCAGTTCAGGTCCGAACTTCTGAACCCAGCGATAGACGGTCGACCTGTCGACCGTGATGCTGCGCTCCGCAAGAAGATCGACGACATCCTGATAAGACAAGGGAAACCTCAAGTACCAGCGCACAGCGCAAAGGATGATATCGCGCGGAAAACGGTGATGCTTATAGCGGTTCTCGAAAAACCTGAGACATCAGCCTTTCGAGAAACGGTGCAACATCAGTGCGATGGCGGGACGTTTTTCGGAAATGCTGATTCAGGTTTTCCGAAAACCGC
>CANLTZ010000023.1 GCA_947494145.1 uncultured Jannaschia sp.
TCGGCCGGGGTGAGGTTTTGCAGGCTCTCGTGGTAGCGCCGGTGGTTGTAGTGATCGACAAAGGCGTCAATCTGCTGCCTGAGATCGCCGGGCAGGTAGTAGTTTTCTAGCAGGATGCGGTTCTTCAGGGTCTGGTGCCAACGCTCGATCTTGCCCTGGGTCTGCGGGTGATACGGTGCGCCTCGAACATGGTCCATTTGCTGATCTTCCAGCCAGTCGGCCAACTCGCCCGAGATGTAGCTGGACCCGTTATCGCAGATCATGACACCTGCACTATGGCGCATCGCGACGCCGGGAGTGGGAGCCATCCACCCCATCTGGTTTGTCCTGCCCAGCATTCCAGTTCGCACCAGCAGCGAACTTCCGCTTCCCGCCCATTGTGTTGAAAAGCTCCGGCAGAACGCAGGTTGGGCCGCTGTCGCGGGAAATTGTTCCAATTGAGAGGCGCCTGGCGCTGGTTTTCAGCGCAGAGTCCGCGTGTGTGAGAACATCGTCTGCTGATTTCGAACCTAGCCAAGGTGGTGAGGAGTTTTTCAACGCAATCCGCCCATTCCGATGCTTCTCGTGGTCGCGGAGAAAACCGAGCGCCAGCGGCGACGGTCTCGCATAACGGACGGTGGCCAGGCTAAGCAAATTGCGCAGTCGGTGACCGTCAGTGCATAGCATGGACTACGCCTATCTCTGCGGGCAGCATGTGGTGTCATGTGCAACCTCTACTCGAACACTATGCCCGTCGAGGCGATGCGTCAGCTCTTCGGGGTCGATCAGGCGAACGACGATCTCGGCAACGCTGAGCCACTGTCGGCAATCTTTCCCAAGGGCACGGCGCCGATCGTCGGTGTAGGCGAGGACGGCACCCGCTGGCTGAAGAACACGCATTGGGGGTTCGTGCTGCCCCAAGTCTCGAAGCGGACGGGCAAGCCGATCCAGCCGAAAGCGGTGAATAACGCGCGGGACGACAAGCTGCGGACGTCGTCGTTTTGGCGGAAGAGTTTTGAAGAACGGCGGTGCCTGGTCCCGGCGACGAGCTTCTGCGAGGCGAAGGGACGGAAGCCGACGACCTACGTCTGGTTTGGCGTGACGGGGGAGGGCCCACGACCTGCCCTCTCCTTCGCTGGCATCTGGCGGCCGTTCGTCGGCGACTACGGGGGAGAGAAGCGCGAACTCGTCACATCCTCGATCGTGACCACGACGCCAAACGAGCTGGTGCGCGAGACGCACCCTGACCGGATGCCGGCAATTCTGCACCCCGACGACTATGAAACCTGGCTGACCGCTGATCCGGACACGGCATTCACTCTGATCCGGCCCTATCCAGCGTCAGAAATGGTTATTCATCAGAAGGGTGAGGATCTTCGCTCGGATCCGGGGGGCGTCGAATATGGGGTCCATTGCGGGAGAGTGTGGAATCCTACGCTAAGCAGTGATCGGTTGACCTTGAGCCGCCTTTCAGGGCTGATCGGACTTTTTCCCGAACAACTGATGCAGAAGCTGTTCGGATTTTTCCAAGCCCTCTTCGGTGAACCAGACAGACTTCGCTTTGCCTACCGGGTCAGAAATGAAGCCCTTTTCGTGCAGTCTTTCCATGCTGCCCCAGTCAAAACTTTTCCACGCGCGATGTTCGGCATGTAGACCCAGACGCAAGAGCGCGAGAATAGCGTCGTCGATTTTGTCTTCGTCGAGAGAAAACTCACCGGATTTTTCTGAGATATGCCGTTCGTTCGTCATGCCGCCAGGACTCGTTTGCCGTAGTCACGCAGGTTTCCATTCGGATCAACATAGCGGTAGAGTGTGACGGGTTTTACCCCGAGTTCCTTGCAAAGCTCCGAGACGGACGTGTCACGGTTTGCCATCGCGGCTTGAGCCATTCGGACCTGGGCTTTGCTCAGCGCGAATTTTCGCCCGCCCTTTCGGCCTCTAGCCCGCGCAGCGGCAAGGCCAGCCATTGTGCGCTCTCGGATCAGCTCACTTTCGAATTCAGCCAGGGCTGCGAATATGCCGAATGACAAGCGGCCAGCTGCGGTGGTCGTGTCGATCTGAGCACCTTGGCCAGTGAGGACTTTCAGGCCGACCCCACGTTCTGACAGCAGGGTCGTGGTTTTCACCAGATGATTGAGGCTGCGACCCATCCGATCAAGTTTCCAGATTACCAGAACATCGCCGTTGCGCAGGGCCTTCAGACAAGCATCCAACCCAGGCCGCTCGTCCTTCTTGCCTGACGCGCGATCAGAATAGATTTGATCCTCCTCGACCCCGGCGGCGATCAGTGCATCCTTCTGAAGATCAAGCGACTGGCTCCCGTCTGCCTTCGAGACGCGGGCGTAGCCGATCAGCATGTTTCCCAAACGATCGTTTGAGGCAGGTTGAGGAAATCGCTGTTTTCAGCCATCAAACTTGTTCCTTATTCCATTTCACAAACAAAAATACGCAATGGATACTGAGAAAGCAAAAGAAACATGGCACATCGAACGATCCTGACACCAAAGCAACGAAGCACCCTATTTGACCTTCCTGTTGATGAATCAGACTTGCTGAAGCACTACACGCTCGCCGATGAAGACCTGGAACACATCCGGCAGAGGCGACGTGCACGCAATCAGTTTGGTTTTGCCCTCCAGCTTTGCGTGTTGCGGTTTCCCGGTCGATCGCTGTCGCCCGGAGAAGTCATACCGGAGGAGATCACCAGTTTTCTGGCTGCTCAGCTTGGGTTGCGCGACGAATATCTGGGCAACTATGCCATCCGCGAAGAGACGCGGCACGAGCATATGGCCATCTTGCGCGATACTTTCGGTTATAGAGCATTCTCTGGCCGAGGTGCACGGGATCTGAAAACCTGGTTGGATCGGCAGGCTGAACTTGCGACCTCGAACGAAGATATTGCCCGCCGGTTTGTCGAGGAATGCCGAAGGACGCAGACGATCCTGCCAGCTGTCACGACAGTCGAACGGTTATGCGCAGATGCGTTAGTGGCCGCTGAACGGCGGATCGAGACTCGGATTGCACAGCGATTGGCTGATGATCTATGTGGCCATCTTGACGCTTTGTTGTCCGAACGGCGTTGTTGCATGAAGCCCGCTTGGGATTCACATTGCGAGTCCAGCGACATAGCTGGGCGGCATGTCCAAGCCTGCGCCCCCCCGCTACCGCACTCTGAACTGGTCGAGCTACAACGCCGCGCTGCGTAGGCGTGGCTCGCTGACGGTGTGGTTCGACCCGTCGATGCCATGGCATGCGGCGCCCTCGGGCAAGCGCGGCGCGCAGCCGATCTACAGCGGCGCCGCCATCCAGGCTTGCCTGACGGTGAAGGTCCTGTTCGGCCTGCCGCTGCGTCAGGCGACGGGCTTTGTCACCAGCCTGCTCAAGCTCGCGGGGCTCGACTGGCCGGTGCCGGACTATTCGACGCTCTGCCGTCGCCAGAAGACGCTGGCCGTGCAGTTGCCCTACCGGGGCTCCGGCGGGCCACTGCACCTGCTGGTGGACAGCACCGGCATCAAGGTCCGGGGCGAAGGCGAATGGCATGCGCGCAAGCATGGCGGCGCGCGTCGGCGCGTCTGGCGCAAGGTCCACCTGGCCATCGACGATGCGACTATGGAGGTGCGCGCGGTCGAGGTCACCGATAGCAGGATCGGCGACGCGCCCATGCTGCCTTGCCTACTGTCGCAGATCCCTGGAGACGAGCCGATCGCGTCCGTAACCGCCGACGGCGCCTACGACGGTCGCGCCTGCCGTGATGCCATCGCGATGAGGGGCGCCCAGGCGATCATTCCGCCGCGTAGGAACGCCAAGCCCTGGAAGAAGGACAGCCCGGGCGCCGGACGCCGCAACGACGACCTGCGCGCCATGAAGCGCTTCGGCCGAACGCTCTGGCGCAAGTGGTCCGGCTATCACCGACGAAGCCGCGTCGAGACCAAGATGAACTGCCTCAAGCTGCTCGGCCAGAAGCTCGCCGCCCGCGACTTCGACCGCCAGACCGCCGAACTTCAGGTCCGCATCGCCATCCTCAACCGCTTCACCGCTCTCGGCCTCCCCGTCACGCAGCCCGTCGGCTGACCTCAGACGGGGAAAGGGGAGTTCCGTCCTCCCGACGCTTCATGCAACAGCGCCCCTGAACGAGAAAAACCTTGTATCCCGTATGCAGCATGGCAGCTGCTACGATCCAGGACCACGCCTCCGTCGCCGGTCTGGGCACGGACGGCAGGATGGGAATCGCAATCAGTGCCTGTACAAGGGCCAGCAGCAGAACCGTCGATACCCGGTCCAGCCCGAGCTTGACGACCGAGTTCCAGCCCGCGTGCAGGAGGGCGGCAACCAGCACGGCTGCGAAGACGTGGTTCTCCATGCGTCAGCGCCAGAACGGCTTGGCGATCTCGACCGTGCGATCTGCTTCGCTGATCCCCACATCCCGCAGACCGTCCGCAGTCAGGCGGGACAGAGCCCGGCGCGTGACAAGGTTTCGATACCAAAGCGCCAGATGATCCCAGGTGATCGTATTCGGGATAGTGGTATCCACAAAGCGCAAGGAGTATTCATGTGCCATAACCGTTTGTAGTATTTCCGATACGTCATCAAAAACGATGTTTTATCCATTTGTAAGTGAGGAAAACGCACATGAAACGCGGAATGCTCCCCCTCAACGCTCTTCGCGCCTTCGAGGCGACGATGCGGCATGGCCAGATGAAGCTGGCCGCCGAGGAGTTGGGCGTAACCTATGGGGCCGTTAGCCGACAGGTCCGAGGGCTTGAAGAAATCCTCGGCGTGTCGCTCTTTGATGGGCCACGCAACAGACTCACCCCGAGCCAGGCCGCGTGTGATCTTCAGCCCGCCCTTCAGGACGCACTCGACCGTATTGAAGCTGCGGTTCTGCGGGTGCAGCGCAGAGACAAGCGGACGCTTGATTTGTCCTGTCTCAGCACATTTGCGATGCGTTGGCTCATCCCGCGCCTCTTTGATTTTCGCGAGGCACATGCCGCTATCGAAGTGCGCATGACCGCCGATGATGGGCCGGTCGATTTTGCGCGGGACCGCTTCGACGTTGCGATCCGCGTCGGATCGGGCCCTTGGCCAGAGATGACGGTGACAGAGTTATTCGCCGATACCGTAGGGCCGGTTGCCAGCCCAACCATTTTGGAAACTTCAAGCTCGATGGCATGGCAGGACGTCTCAGCGTTGCCTCTTCTGCACACTCGGACCCGTCCAACTGCATGGCATGATTGGTGCGCCTCGAACGATTGCCCCCTCCCGAGCGGCGGGCAGGAATTCGAGCACTTCTATTTCCTGCTGGAAGCCGCGACCGCAGGCCTTGGTGTCGCCGTAGCGCCGGAGGTTCTCGTCCGGGATGACGTGGCCGCAGGACGGTTGGTCGCCCCGTTTGGGTTCCGACCTTCCGGCCAGACCTATGTCGCGCTGACGCCGGACCATCCTTCCGCCGAAGCCATTGCTTTTACTAGTTGGCTTCGTTTGCAGGCGAAGTCGGATGGATCCGACTGCTGACTGGAGGAAATTGAAAGCGGACTTTGGAGCAGCTGCAGCGAAAGCTCACTTCGTCCCGCATCTCGTTGATTGGTTGATTGCAAATTGCTGCACTGTCGATGAATGGCCGGTTTCCTTGCTGCGCGGCAGCGTCGATTTTTCCGCCCCTGTGGTACGTTGGTGCTGTCAACGCGCGCAGCACCAATTCGCTTAGAGTGTCATTCCGCCCCGTCGCGCAACGGTTCTCGTTGTTTGCTTAGCGTAGGATTCCACACTCTCCCGCAAAGGACCCCAATATCGATGACGTCCGCAGGACGGAAAATGATGACTTCATCCGTAAGGTCATAGGTCACCCCGTCGAGGCCGCGTGTGGCGCCCCAGGCTGCGATGGTTTGAGACATCAGAAAGTGACGGCCGTCACAGTAGTTGTAGGTAAACCCGTCGTGGAAGTCGTCATCTGGACCAAAGAGACAGGATTCCGGCATGATTGCTAACCTAAGGCGGCGATGGGCGACGAAAGTGAGAACAACGCGAGGGTAGTCCAAGCCTCCGAACTGAAGATATTTTTCCGCCGTTGCTGGATGGTGGCCAGTCCAGATGGATTGATTGTTGGTCAGTCGGAGGGTGGAAGGTCCAGCATGGTAGAGGTTGGAATCGACGAGCAGCGTTTTCTCTCGGCGATTCGCGTCGGCCCAAAAATCATCGAGACGCGCGACGGCTGCTTGCGCTCTTGGGTCGAATTGGTTCGCGGTGATGTTTGGTCGATGGTCCATGGAATGCATTCAGGTCAAACGCCTCATCTTCGTGGTAATTTCGGGCTGACTGCTTCAACCGGCGCATATGCTTCGACGACATAATAGCTAAGACGCCGGTCACCACGAGCTCCGCATTGACGGCAGAGCATGCGGTATTGGTGCAGGAACTTGAGCTTCGTCTCCGCCGGAAAGCGCGCATAGAGATCATGTGCGCCAATGAGATATTTGCGACCACAGGCTCGGCAGGTGATTTGGACGGCATGGCAGCCCTGTAGGTGCCCGACCGTTCGATTGAAGGCGAAGCCAGGAAGTGAGGCGGGGCGGTACGGCATCGACTGCGGAACATAAAGTGAACACATACGACGTGTCTATGACCAGTGGATTTTGAAACGCAGCTTCACGACGACAACATCAGCCTTTTGGAACGCAAATCGAAATGGAGCTCTGATTTTGCGAAGCTTCAAGAAAAGCGGCTCTGGCCGCTTCGCAGGCATCTTGGTTACTGAATTCTGCGGACAACCCGCCGCCGCCAGAAACGATCATCAACAAGACGTAGATCATTGTTTTCCCTCGAAATCCCGGTTTATTGGTCGGACGAATCTACCGTCGAGCGGATGGCTGCTTGATCACCAAACAGTTCGAGATAACGAGCAAGGACGTCGTTCGTCAGTTGGAACGCGCGCTCTCGTTCTTCTGCAAGGCAATTGATGTAGTCCTCCGCTTCTCGCAAGAAGACCTGGTACTCTTCGTTGACGAGAGTCATGAGCTCCGGGTCATCGCGCGGTGGATCGAAAGGGTAGGGTTCGAGCGGCGGGACGCAGCCTGTCATCGAACTAATCGGTTGTCCCATGGCTGTTGGCGAGCTCGCTGCTACCACCAGGAATGCGATAGCCGCACAGGTCTTCATTGGGTCGCTTCGACCGTCGGAGTAACGAAACCAGTATGATAGTTGACGCGGTAAAGCGGGCTCACGAACCGGGACGCTGTGCCAGGCTCAAGCGTCACTTGGAGCTCGAAATTCACCGGAATAGCGACGCTTTGGTTGTGGTACGTGACCCGACGTTCACTGTCATCACCCCAACTCCGACTGACGGTCGAGTGCGTGTAGCAAAACGCTGTGATCCGATCAGGCCCATCATCTTCCTCGCGTCGCGAGAAATGGAGTTGTTTACCATCGGGGCAGTGGTATCCCTGCGGGGATCGTCCGCGAAGGAACCGGTATCGGGTATCATGATTGGTATATTCCGTGCCGTCAGACATCGCACAGAAGCCGAACGGTGGCTTAGGCGGAATGTCTGTGATCCGGTCGATCATGTAAGACCAGGCGTCACCGCAGTCGGACGGAAATCCGCCAGCAATGCAGAGGATGACCTTGCAATCCATATCGTACCCTTGGGCAAAAGACACGGACGGAGATGCGAGGCTTGCAACAGCGACTGCTGCCGCTAAACCGATGTTCTTACGTACTTTTCGTCCCATACTGTCTCTCGCTGTGATAGTTTCCCGACGTCGAAAATAGACGTAACACGATTTTCCGAATATCACTATTTCCGAGAAATGTCCCCGGAAAAGTCGCCACGGAGGGCCCTTCGATGTTCCCCGGATAAGGTTTCTTATGTAATATTCGGCACCTCACGGCCGCGTGAGGATAGTTAAATCATCGTCTTCGCATCTCGCCAAGAGTCATCCGACGTTCGATGCCTTTTAGGCTTCCCACGAGGTTGAGTTCGCCGGAGCGCGCGGCAGATGTCAGTCGACGCAGCGTCCCGCCCGGAGACCGGATCGGTTTCGTAGGATGCGTCCGGTTTATGTCGATGATGAGGATGGACGTTGCTGCGGCTTCCAAACCCATGACGTCGCACGCATCGTCCCAGGCAGAGTGATTGATACCGAGCGGAGCGAGCATTCCGTGGGCTGCGTCGATCAGGTGTCCCCATGTGACGGGTCGGCGGTTGCCACCGGCCCGAGCTTGGAAATCCAGACTGGCAAGGTCGAAAATGACAGACGGCCTCACATGGCGCAGAATTTGGGGGTTGTGCGAACCATCGCCCTTCGCACCATCACATTCTCTGCCTTCGGAGCCATACGGCTCCGAACTTAATTCATTATCTTGCGCGGGCTTGCCCGCGCTCTGCATTACGACGATGTCGTTACAAATTCCAGAAGAAGGATCTTCATTGTTCTCTTGTAATAGGCACCGGAAGTCTGCGTCCGGTTGACCGGAAATATCGTCATGGATTGAGGCGAATCCTTCAAGGCGCTCACAGAGCTTTCGACATGCTTCGAGGTGTCTTTCGAGGCTGTCGAGAGGCATCGAAAACAGTCGGTCGCTGCGTGGCCATTGCTGAAATTCTTCGATGATCTCCCCTACCCCAGCATTCTTCAACGCGTCGTGTGGTAGGCGGGCGAGTGAAGCTTTGACCCGACGTAAGCGCGTACTGCGAAGACCTGCGAGCTCTCGAATGCGTGCTGCTTCGGCCCGGCGAGCATCGCGCAGTTGCATAAGATCGGTGAAGATCTCGATCAGAGGCGCGAAGGCGATCCCAAGACGGCTTCGGCCGTCGCGGGCACCGTTCGCTTTCACGTCTCTTCGGATCAGACCTAGGGCCTCGAAGCGGCGTTCGTGGTTGCGAACCTGGCGGGCAGAGAGACCGAGGTCGCGCGCAAGTGCCTGCTGGCTGCCAAAGAAAACAGGCGTCGCATCGGTGGTCTGCCAGTGGGATCGATCGGTGGCACCGACCATCCGAATGAGGGTGTCTTTTGCCGCACGGCCAAGGCCAAGCGCGCCGGCAACCTCGCTCAGAACTGCGATGACGTCGGTCTTTGAGTACCCTTGTGGAAGGGTTGGATGGGGTTCGTCCATATCGTGTCTCTCTTGGTGGGAGACAGGGTCGAACAAGACGCACCTTCTGCGTTCGCACAGATGCGTTTTTCACTTGCGAGGGAGCCGGAAGCTGAGGTAAAACGAGCGCAACTGTTGGGAGCGCTAAAGGACGCCAATCCTTGTTTCCCTTCTGGGTCTGTACCCCAGCTTCTCTTCCCCCTCGATAGGTTCGCCCTGTCGGGGGGTTGGTCGTTTTAGGGGTCTGCTCTGTCCTCCATCTTATTGTGAGTGATTCCGAATTTCTTACTGCGGCTGGTCGCTTTGGGCAATTGTCGTGGTGCGATCGTGACCGACTACCAAACCTTGTATTGGTAACCGCAGACAAACCGAATGCGTCCACTGAACGTGGTTTTCGCTTGCGCTACTTGTGGGGGAGTGTCTAAGACCGCGACATCGTTTTCGTTCGTGCCAGGGACGCCAATCCCTTGGTCCTAGACAGTCCCCCTCGCTAGGCTCGCCCTCGCGGGGGGTTCTTCTTTTCGGGTGGTGTCGCTGCTCCTGTTGTTGCGATCGCTGAGATCGTTTTCCACAGCCTTATCGCCGGGTTGCTGGCTCCGCAACGGCGGAGATTGGCAGCGGACCCGACGCGCTGACTTGACGTCATCATGTGCTTAAGCAAATCGCGCTGCATATCTCCATTAACAATAACGAGTGTCGCAGTGAGCCCCCCGGGTCTCGCTGCTTCGTTGCGTGATTTTTTGATTATCCCGATATCCGTAAAAAAGTGATATTTACAATATCACGAAACCGTGCATGCTTGCGATCTATGGAGGTCGCGCCTGTGGAACTGTAGGTTCGCTGAGACGGGCGGATGAGGACTCCATGGAACGAAGCAATCGGAAGCTGCTGATGACCTCGCAACTGAGGGATTTCATCGGCCGCGGGGGAACCGTGGAGTATGTCCCAGAGGACGACGGAAAACGGGTCTGGCACCTTATCGCAGTCGCCACGTCAGGGTCGCGATATCGTGTCTATGTACCGCAAACGGGAAACCCTCGAGTCTTCAAGACCGCGGACGCGTTGGTGGCGTTCCACGAAACGATGTTCCCCGAAGACGATCAGGTTGTCGTGCCGCTGGCCACGCAAGATGGGTTGGCTGGCGTCTCGGACTATTTCGACCACGAGACGTAGCCTTCGTAGTGTGAAAGCACGGTCTGAACGTCAGGCCATCGTCAAAAAAACGTCAAGAAATGCCGCGACTGCGAAATGTGATTCGTGGAAAGCGATTGTTTCAAAAAAACCCCTGGCAACCTGTCTTTTTTGTCACATACTGGACGGGCAAGTCGGGGGAAATGCATCCATGTGGTCGGTATGGGGGACGAAGTTGTGTCTCCGGTTCACGAATGCGCGAGTAGGTTTTGCTGGCACGCTGCGCTGCGGCACGGCCCCTATCCTGTTGAACGCTGGCGTCGTCGTAACACTGTTCCTTGGATCGCCTGTCGTCGCTGATGTCTTCGAGTTTGGATCGAATGGTTCGATCATTGCTAGAAACGGCGTCCGGGTAGGAGCTCCTGCAGAAGCTCAGGAAGCGCAGGAAATGGAAGCGGCGGTCGTCGCCACGCGATCAGCACCGTCTGCACCGAATATCCGTGGTGATCGGCAGCGATATGTTGCGATGGCCCAAGACGTCGCTCTGCGTCACGCAGGATCTCCTGGCGTGCGCCGTGCAGGGCTCGATGCGCTGCAATTTGTCGATCTGTTTGTGGCCCTGGTTCATCAAGAAAGCCGGTTCAATCCGCGCGCTGTGTCGCCAAAGGGTGCCCAGGGTCTCGCGCAGCTTATGCCAGGCACCGCGCGAGACCTTCGCGTTCGCGATGCCTTCGATCCTGTCCAGAACCTCGATGGCGGGGCCCGATACTTAACGGAACAGCTGGGGCGCTTCGGAGACGTATCTCTCGCCTTGGCTGCCTACAATGCCGGCCCGGGTCGCGTCGTCGAGTACAACGGCGTTCCACCGTTCCGTGAGACCCGTGACTACGTCGCGGTGATCATGACCGAGTCGGGGCTATCGGAGGGCGGCCAAAGGCCGACCCCGGCAAGCCGGGCCCGCGCCTCCACGACACCTGTTTCACCTCCCCCATCGCAAAGGAGACCATCCGTATGGGAATTCTAAGACGTATCTCCGGTCGTTCGGCCGGCTTGGCGGCCTTTCTAGCGGTCGCGTGCGCGATGCCGGCCTTCGCGCAAGACTTCTCGCCGGTGAACACCTTCTTCGGCAACGTCGGCACTGCGCTGACCGGCGCGACCGGCCGCGCAATCGGACTCGTGGCGCTCGCCGCCTGTGGGATCCTGTTCATGATGGGCCGGATGAACTGGCTCTTCGCGGGGTCCGTGATGCTCGGCCTGGTCATTCTCTACGGCGCAGCGGCTATCCTGGCAGGGTTCTGAGATGCAGTCGCCGTGCTTCATCGCGCTCACGCGGCCCGTGTCTTTCATGGGCCTACCCTTCACCTACGTGGTGTTGATGGCGCTCGTGGTGTTCGGCGGCTTCATCGCAACACTTTCGTTCATCTATCTCATCGTCAGCGCGTTGGTGTCGTATGTCGGCCTTCGCGCGCTGGCGAATTATGATCCTCGGATCATCGATGTCGCATTGACCTCGATGTCCAAGACACCGGTGCCGCCAAGTTGGTTCCGGGGGGAAGGCATGATCTATCATGCTTGAAGCGGGCCGTTCTCTCGCAAGGAAAGACCTAGAGGCAGGATTGCCGCAGAGCGAGCACGCGCTCGCGCGGCACCTGCCTTATGTGTCCTCAGTCGGTGACGATGTCATCATGCTTCGGGACGGAGATGTCATGGCATCGTTCCTGGTCACCGGTCTCAATGCGGACACTGCGGACCCATACGACGTCGACGATCTTGCGAATGCCATGGCGGACATCGTGGCGCAGTCAGCCGATGACGTCGCTTTCTACGTTCACCGCATCGGAACGACGGCGCGGCCGCGTTTGGAGCCTATCGAGCAGACTCTCGCTTTCGAGGCGGAAGCGGATCGGCGGTGGCAAGCATCGCTGAAGGGCAACGGGCTTCGCCTTCGGCGCACGATGGTCACCGCTGTCATTCGTCCGTCGCGGATCGCCAGTTTATGGGGTCGTTTCATCTCCGGCGGAAAGCGGGATCTCCAGGCGGACCGCGACCGTCGTGTCCAGCGGCTCACTGAAGTGATGCGAACGTTAATGGACGGTTTGCGTCGAGCTGGTCCCGTGAGACTGTCGTTGTCTGACGGAGAATGGCTTGGGCTTCTCAGAACCACCGCATCCGGTCTGTTCTATCCGACGACGCCGGGCGAGACGTTCATGCCGTTGGCTGACTTGGTGAGCACATCTCGGGTCGATTTCGCCGGGGATACGTTCCTCGTTCATGGTGGGGATTCCGACGAAATGCGGTTCGGTGCGGTGTTCTCGCTGAAGAAGTATCCCGGGAATACGTATCCTGGCGTGTTCGATCCGTTTGATCAGCCATTCGACACGGTCGTGACGCACAGTTTCACGCCGACCGCCTTGGCCAACGCGCAAGATCGCATCCAACGGACGATCCGGCAGATGAGCTCCGCCGATGATGCAGCGATCACGCTTAGGGAACAACTCATCGAAGCTGCCGACGATCTCGCTTCGGGCCGTGTCAGCTTCGGGATGCACCATGCCACGGTGACTGTCTTCGCGCGAACGGAGGCAGAGCTGGATGATGCGGCCGCCCGTGTTCGCGGAGTGGGCCAGCGCGCCGGTGCCGTCATGGTCCGCGAGCAAATTGGGGCGCGCGCCGCATACTTCGCTCAACATCCCGGAAACTTCGCGTATCGCGCCCGTGCAGCCATGGTGTCGTCGCGCAACTTCGGACAGATGGCGGCGCTGCACGGCCCGCCGCGTGGATTGAGCGATGACCGGATTCCATGGGGGAAACCGGTGACGATCCTCCCCACGGCGTCGGGCGAGCCTTTCCGGTTCAACTTCCATCTGCCCGGCAGTCGCGGCGAACGGACCGTCGGACATAGCTTGATCATCGGCATGACGGGCGCGGGCAAAACGCTCGGCGCTGCGTTTCTGCTCAGCCAGGCGCGCCGTCTCGGACCTCGCATCATCGTGTTTGACAAGGACCAAGGGTTCGAAATGGCCATCCGTGCCATGGGCGGCGACTATTCGAATGTTCGGATGGGCGTGCCGACGGGCTTCAATCCGTTTCGCGCCGAAGCCGATGACCGTGGAACGGCCTGGCTGACGGATTGGGTGTCGGCGCTGATGGCACAGCAAGGCTCGTTGACGGCGACGCAGAGGGAGGCGATCGGCGAAGCCACCCGCGCCAATCTGAACACGGACCCGGCTTTGCAGAACCTCTCCTCGTTCCGCGCGCAGTTCCGGGCAACGGACGACAATCAGGACCTCTTCACGAGGCTCAGCCTTTGGGATGCAGAGGGCCAGTTCGGATGGCTGTTCGCGGGCGAGGGCCAGGACGACACCCTGTCATTTGCGAACGATGTCACTGCCTTCGATTTGACGGAGATCTTCGACAGTGCAGAAGTTCGCACGGCCTGGCTGAGCTACGTGTTCCGCCGCATCGAGCGGACCGTCGAAGACGAACGGCCGACGATCATCGTACTCGATGAGGCGTGGAAGCTGTTGGACGACCCGTATTTCGAGGCGCGCCTGAAGGATTGGATGCTGACGATGCGGAAGAAGAACGTCGCAGTCGTTCTGATGACACAGCGTGTGGCCCACATCCTGGAAAGCAAAGCCGGCGGGTCGATCATCGAAAGCACGGTCACGCAAATCCTCTATCCGAACGCCAAGTTCACCGCGGAGGAGTTGGCCCCGCTCAATTTGACCGAAGGCGAGGTCACCTTCATGCGGACCTCCGGGACGACGGGACGATATGCGCTGATCCGCTCAGGGGACGAAAGCGTCCTGGTGGATATGGACCTTTCGGACCTTGGCGGACTGCTCCGGGTTCTTGGAGGCGGAAAAGGCGAGTCGGCCCCGGCGGGCTGGAGAGACGATCCAGAGTTTTGGAAGGACATAGCATGAGTTTACGCAGCATCATTTTGCTGATCGGTGTCGCGGCCCTCGGAGGTTGCGCGACCTACACGGAGCGCACGTCGCCCTGCGTTTGTTTGTTCGAACCGATCAATCAAGACCCCCTGGCCGATGAGGAGAGCGTCGCATGACATTTGGAAAGAAGGTCTTAACTGCCGTGTTCTTCGCGGTGATGCCCATGGCCCCAGCTACGGCCCAGGGCATTCCGGTATTCGATGCAACGTCGGTCGCGAACTTGATCCAGCAGCTTCAGGCGCTCGACCGTGATTTCCGAAATCAAATCGATCAGCTGACGCAGCTCCAGGATCAGCTTACGGCCATGACGGGCAGTCGGGGGATTGGGAACGTTTTGAACGGGGCCGCCGAAATCGCACAGCGGGAGGCTGCGATCAGCCTTCAAGGGATCATGGATGGTGCGATCGCTGGCACATCGATCCCTGGGAACACGGGCGGCATCGACAGCACGATCCAGCGTCTTCGGTCCACCATGGAGCTCGACGACCTCGATCAACTTCTGGCGTCAACCTTCCCCCAGGACCGGGCGATTGCTGTGAGTGCAGGGGCGGGCATGGCGGCCATGGCGACGGCTGAGGACACCTATGCTCGCGCGAATGCGTCGATGGGGCGGGTCACGCAGCTGATCCAAGACATCGACACGAATGCCGACCTGAAGGCGAGCGTTGATTACAACACACGGATGTTGGCGGAAGTCGCGATCCTTCTGAACGAAACTCTGCGCATTCAAGCCGCGCAGGCAACCGCAGCGGGCAGCGACGCCGTTGTTCGGGCACGTGATGCGGCCGCAGGTCGCGAATTCAGAGATGTGGAGCCGTAGGATGATCAAGAAACTTGGCGGACTCGTTCTTGTAGTTGCTTTTGCCCTTCCCACAATGGCGACAGCGCAAGGGGTTCTGACACGGCAGCTTAATGATGGCTCCACGTTTAGCTGTTCAACGCCAAATATCCAGACGGAAGAATTCAAAGAAGCGTTCTCAGACTTCGGGGACAACTTCTTGATGATGACCTTAGCCGACATTTTCACGCGGACGTGGGAAGCAAAATACATGAGGGAACAATGTCAGCGGTTTGCGGACGGCGAGCCCCATGATTTCTCATGTATTCAAGGTCGTCATGACTGGGATGCCATTAAGGATGAGATTCCGAACGACGTAGCCGCGCTTTCAAGAGCGGACCTTGGTGCATTGGTTGGGGCTCTCCGACAAGATGAGGAGCATGGCGCAGGCGCACAACGTCAGGCAGTGGAATTCTGTGAAAGCGTAGGAGCCTTTAATTAAGGCCATCAGATAGCGGGGACTGGCTATGGCAAATTACATCGAGACGACGTTGAATAATATAGATGCGGCGGTCAATGGGTATGCAGCGGCGGTCTTTACCGGGATTGCGGGCCCGCTAGTGACAACGCTTCAGGCAATGGGCCTAGTGGGTTTGGGGTTCCTAGCAATCAATGCGATGATGCAATTCCAGCCGATCCGTATTTCTGAATATATTAAGTGGGGGCTGCGATTCGTAGTAATCTTTGCCGTCGCAACGTCATGGAACCAGTTTCAACCGATCTTCGATATTCTAACAAATACGCCAGGTTCCGTGGGGGCGTCCATGCTTGGCATGCAGGCGGTGCCGAACCTCAACGCGGCATTGGACCAGATGGTCACAGACGTTCTGCTTGTAGGTGAGCAGACGTCGGCTTCGGCGGGGGCATTTGATTTTGGGACAGCTATTATCGGTGTTGGCCTGATCTTCATGGGGGCACTGATGGCGACGGTAGCAATTTTAGTCTCGGCTATTGCAAAGATTGGACTAGCGCTGGCTGTGTCGGTAGCGCCTGTTTTTGTGGGAACCCTCTTGTTCAAGGGTACGAGCGACCTCTTTTCAGCATGGTCACGGTTTACTTTGGGTTTTGCTCTTATTCCGCTTGTCTTGGCAGGCGTTATGGGGGCGGTGCTCGGCGTTGGAGGCAATCTTGCACCGGCAAACGCCGGCAACGTCACATCTCTGTCGGATGTTGCGGCCTTCATTATCATAGTACTCGCAGCCATTATTATGATGTCCCAGGTCCCGACAATGGTGAACGGCCTAGCCGGATCGATCGTTGCGACTGCCTCAACCCGGGATATGCAGCAGGCCGGCCGCTCGATGACCGTTGCCGCCGGCGGAATGACGGCTGCCGCGTCGAGAATGGCGCAGGTCGCAGCGCCGGCTGTGAGCTCGGCTGCGGCGTCCGCGAACGAGGGCCGCCGCCAGGAAGGTCCGATGGCGACCCGGCTTCAGACGATGATGTCGAATTGGGAAGCCCATAAACAGGCCGGACGGGCAAACCGTGAGCGATATGCCAAGCGGTCGGCACTGATGGGCGAGACGGCGTCTTGGTCGGATCTGCGACAGGCGGACCGGGCAGGCAGACGACAGGCTGCCAGGGAGACCTGGAAGGGGACAGGCGAGCCAAAAAAAGACAGCTGAACAGGCTCGATGATGGACGTATGACCCCCGCTCGCAGGGTGGGGGATGAGAGGACTCGGTTTAATGGCCAAGAAGACGATCCCGGAAACCTTTGAAGACGAAGTCTTCTTCAATCTGCGCCGGCAGCGGAACGTCTTCGCCTGGCTCTGTGTGCTCTGCCTTTTGATCGCTTTCGGGGCGGTCTTCGCGGTGGCCGTCATGCTGCCGCTCAAAGAGATCCGACCATATGTCGTGATGGTCGATCGAACGACCGGTGAGGCGGAACAGGTCACCAGCACGCGGCCAGCAGATTTGTCCGAAGAGGAAGCCGTCCGCGAGGCGGAATTAGTGCGGTACGTGACGGGGCGGGAGACCTATGACCCGACCGACAACGCGACCCGCATCCCTGAAGTCTTGGCGTTTTCAGATAGCCAAGCCGCCGCGTCGTTGCGGGCGCTGTGGAATTCAGCCTCGGAAGAATATCCGCCGGACCTCTACGGCCGCAGCACATTGATCACCGTGCGGATCAGGTCGATTGCTTTGCTGTCGGAAAACAGCGCCCAGGTCCGGTTTACCCGGCGGCTTGAGCGAGAAGGTCAGCGCCCCTTGGAACGGGACTTCGTCGCAACCGTCGGGTTCGAGTTCCGGCCCCGGATTGAACGGACGCTCGATGCCGTCTGGCGCAACCCGCTCGGCTTCACGGTGACCAGCTACCGGATCAGCGCGGAAACCCTGAATAACAGAGAGGTGACGCAATGATGCGCTTCGCTTGGGCAATGGGTGTCGTGGCCGCGATCATGGCAAGTCAGGCCGTCGCAGAAACCCGCCCAGTCTCTTTGCAGTCCGATCCTCGCATTCGGCAATACAGCTACGATCGCGACACGGTCTATCGGCTGGACCTGTTCATGCGGTTCATCACGGCCGTTCAATTCGAACAGGGGGAACAGGTCGAATCCGTCCAGGTCGGCGACAGCGCCAGTTGGGAAATCACACGACTGAACCGTGGGGATGTTTTGGCTGTGAAGCCCTTGATCGAAGGCGCGGCCACGAACATGACGGTCTACACGGATCGGCGAGTCTACACGTTCGAGCTCCGGGCTAGATCGGCCAGAGTTGGTTCGCGTGAGTTGAACTATCGTGTGAGCTTCCGCTATCCGGAAGTCGAAGCGCGGCAACGCCAGCGAGCGCGCGAGGTGGCCTCCCGGCCCCAAGATTTCAACTATCTGGCTGCGGGCCGCGCTGAGTTTTCGCCCAACGGCGTCTATGACGACGGGGTGTCGACCTACTTCTCGTTCCCTGATGGTGCGCCCCGGCCAGCGATTTTTCGGGTCGATGCGGCGGGCCGTGAAGCCATCGTGAATATACGACAGACGCCGAATGGCGCGGTCGTCGACAGCGTGTCAGACCGGTGGACACTGCGGATCGGAGATCAGGAAATCTGCATTGCCCATGGCGATGTGATCGGATCAGTGCGCGGCGGTGAGAGTGCCGTTGCAGCAAACACGGGTGGGCCCCGAACCCTTGCAGGAGGCGTCGTACTCAAATGACAGATGACCCGGATCGGAGCGAAGCGGAACGTCAAGAAGCCCTGAACCGTCGGCGTGCCGGAGGGCGTGGTGCGGGCGGTGGTGGCATCGGACGGGTTCTCGTCGGCATTATGTTCCTTCTCATGCTCGGCGTAGGACTGATATTCGTCATCTCACCGCAGACGATCACCG
Organism: uncultured Jannaschia sp.; assembly: GCA_947494145.1. Taxonomy (GTDB): domain Bacteria; phylum Pseudomonadota; class Alphaproteobacteria; order Rhodobacterales; family Rhodobacteraceae; genus Jannaschia. Next base: position 18,311 of record CANLTZ010000023.1, read on the forward strand.
ATCTCTTCACGCGGACGTCGGAATCCGAAGAGATGCAGACCCGGACTTCGGAGACGGATACCGGGATTAATACGGAAATGACGGCCGATCCTGCGGCGGATATCGATACAGCCATGCCGGTCGAAACAGAACCGTCCGGCCCGGCTCTGGATATTGGGGCCCCTACCCTACCGCCGGTCTCTGAAGCTGAAGCTGAACGATTGGCCGCGTTGGAACGGCAGATTCAAACGCTGATCGATGCCCAGCAAGATCGTGGTGTTGACCCATCGGAACTCCAAGACTTGCTCGACAGACAGGGCGAAATCTTGCGGACCGAATTCGAGCGTCAACTCACGATGCAACAGGAGCTCTTCGATCAGCAGTTAAGTGCAGCGCGTGCAGCGAGTGTTCCTACGGGTCCGACTGCGGAGGAGCTGGCCGAGCAAGCCGCGCGTCAACGCCTGGAAGAAGAACGGGCGCGACGGGCCCAGGTCCTCGCCGAACAGACGGCGAGCGAAGGCATTGTGATCGATGGTGGCCAAGAGGTGGCCGGGGGCGGGACTGGACCAGGGCGCGAGCTGAGCGCGAATGAGGAATTCTTGGCGTCGGCGTCTACCCAGGAATTCCAGACGGTATCGGCTGGGCAAATCGCGCAGCCAGATCAGACGATCGTCCAGGGGACGATCATCGAGGGTGTGTTGGAAACCCCAATTTCGACAGAGCTGCCGGGTACGCTGCGGGCCGTCGTGTCTCGGGATGTCTACTCATATGACGGCTCGAACGTCCTGCTCCCGCGGGGCAGTCGGTTGATCGGCACCTACAATAGCGATGTTTCCATCGCGCAAGACCGCGTTTTGGTAGCCTGGAATCGGGCAGTTACACCTGAAGGTCGCACAGTGTCTCTCGGTGGTGTCGGTGGCGATCGGCTGGGCCGGTCGGGACAGGAAGGCTTTGTGGATTCGCGGTTCATCGAGCGTTTCGGGACAGCCGCGCTGATTTCGTTCCTGTCGGCGGCGCCTCAAGCCCTGATAGATGATGACAGCGACGACGTGTCGGTGGACCTGGCTGGGGACGTCGGGGGCGATCTACAGGATACGGCGAGCTCGACCTTGGAAGACTACCTCTCATTGCCGCCGATCATATTCGTGGATCAGGGCGCGCAGATTACCGTCTTCGTGAATCAGGACCTCGTCTTTTGAGCCCTCGATCCCATGCGGAGCATGACCTTGCTCCGCTCCGTGATCTTCTGGTGTCGGACGACGTGAACGAAGTCGTCGTCAATCCGGACCAATCGATCTGGGTCGAATACGCCTCGCAACCGCATATGGAGCGGGTGGATCTGGAATTCACACCGCAGCAAATCCGCACGCTCGGTGCGCATCTGGCGAGTGAGACACGGAATGCGCTCGGGAAGGACCACCCCATCGTCTCCGGGCGGATTATGGTGTTCGGGAAATCGATGCGGGTGCAAATCGTGGTTGAGCCTGCGGTCGAAGCTGGCGTGTCCCTGTCGATCCGGAAGTATGTGAACCGGACCCTGGGCTTGTCGGAGATAAGATTTCTGCACGGCGAACAACGGTCGGTTGATGACGAACGGGATCAGCGGTTTCGGGACCTGATGGGCATGGCGGAAGCGGGTCAGCTCGAAGACGTGCTCCGGGGTGCGGTTCAAGACAAATTGAATATCTTGGTGTCGGGCGGGACCAGCTCCGGCAAGACGACGGTGGCCCAGGCCATGCTCGCTGAAAGCGATCATGCGGAACGGATCATCACCATCGAGGACGCGCCTGAACTGATGCTGCCGCACAAAAACGTGGTGACGTTGATCGCGGAGCGGATCGAAGGATCGGCGCGGGCCCCAGGTCGACTTCTGGAAAGCTGCCTACGCATGCGACCGGACCGGCTGATCCTGGGTGAGATTCGCGGTGGGGAGGCTCTGGATTTCTTGGAAGCGATCAACACCGGTCACCCAGGCTCCATCACCACCATCCATTCAAATAGCCCGATGCTGGCCCTTGAACGGATGGCGCTCATGGTGATGCGGACCGGAATCCGGCAGACGAAGCAGGATGTCGTCGAATATGCGTGCCAAACCATCGATATGATCGTCCAGGTCGACCGGGCAGGCGGCGCGCGGGGCGTGGTGGAGATCGTATTCCCGCGTTTGATGCATGACAGCCCGTAGATGGAAAGACGCCCGCCAGAGGCGGACGTCTCGCGTGCTATCGGGTGGTCTTAGGAATTGTCCGACGCCTGCGGCATGTCGAACAGGCCCAAGGCCAGGTAGCATTCGGGCGTCGCGGCGATCGTCGTGGCAACCAACGTCGCAGTGACGCTCGCACGTCGGCCTGCACGCAGGCTGCGACCGCGATGTGCGGCGCTGTTCAGGCTGACCTTAGTCACATGAATACCGTCGTAGCGCAGTTGCGGCTTGCCCGGTCGGTTCACATGGACACCGGAATTGTCGAACGCGATGGCACCCGGACGGGGATCGAATGCGCGGTCGGCACCGGGCGTAAGCTCCACACGGGCTCGGGCCGTTGCAGATTCTCCGACATGGCTCCGCTTCGTCTGGCTATCGACACCCGACACTTCATCCGGAGAACATGCAGCGAACTGCGCTTCGGAGTATTGGATCGTCGGATTGACGGTGGTGTTGGCCTGAGCGGTGTCGAAGTAGTCACCGAAGGTGATGGCAGCACCAATCATCATCGATGCAAAGAGCAGCTTTTTCATAAGTTTACCCTCGTGTTTCAATCGTCCCCACCACGGGATTCGCGTTGGGCGTGCCCTTACGCTGCGTAAGAACAACGATGCCGATCAATGAATCGCCGTCCGAAATGACAGACGACAGGTGCGCCGGGGTGCATTCGTGCCACAGTGATTTCACATTGCCGCCGCAGAGATTCCTTAATTCGTGAGCGCGTAAATCCTTTGGAAACGGGCTGGTTGGCGCGCTTCTGCGATCGTGCTGTTACGACAGCTGGCGAGTTCGTGATGCTTAGATAACCACCCAGGTCTTGAAAGACAGCGCTCGCTTACCGGGTGCGAAGTAGGGCAGAAAGACTGCCCAATTTGGAGCGCTGTGCGGCCGAATCACAGCATCAGAACTGAAATGCGCTTATGCTGGCATTGCGATCGCTAAGCACCGCGCAGCATCCGATCTCGCTTGCCCCGCGCCTCCGCGATCTGACGGCGAAGCGTCGCAACCTGGGCTAGCGCTTTATCCAGATGGACCATCCGGGCCGCGTCGGCCTCTGAGGCCGCTGGCTCTGGCTCTATCGGCTCGCCGGCATCTGCGGCCCGTTTGCGGGCCCGTGCAGCGGCAATACTGGACATCTCGACGCCCTGGAACTTGCGCACCGTCTCGATCGGTGTGGACGCCGGCATCGGCTCAGACTGTGGATTGGTGGGCTCGGCCTCCGACGAAGGCGACTCGGCGGGCGCTGGCGACGGATCGACGGCTTTGGGTGGCAAAGGCAACGGACCGGCCTGCTGATCCATAAGCGGCCGAAGCGTCTTGTCCTCGTACCATTTGACCTTGTGAACGTTTGCCGGGGGCTGACCTTGGATCAGCACGACCTGCATGTCGTCATCGAGCATCCTGAGCTCTTCCGGTCGGATCAAGCGGGCCCCTTCCAGGCGCTCTTGAATGTTGGCCTGGCCGATCTCGGTCATCTGCCATGATTTCGACCGGGCCTTCCGCGTGAAGTCACCGATGGATTTGGAGACGTATTCCGGGGTCTCGCCATCGTTGGGTGCCATGAAGACCTGTATGCCGCAATTGGCCATGAACACGTTCGCTCCCTCACGGCCATATTTGTCGGGGTCAGCCAGGTCGGAGATGGACTGGACGATGATCATCATGCGGCCGCCAAAGCCACGGAGCGTGGTGATGGCCTGGCGAAGCACACTCATGCGTCCGAGGCTGCCGAATTCGTCCAGGAGGAACAGGACGGTGAAGTCGTCTTTCCCTTCAACCGGCTCTGTTTGCTGGGTGATGGCCACGGCTTGCTGGAACAGAAGACGGATGAGGGAGCTGAGCGGCTCGATGTCGTTAGGCGTGACGTTGAGATAGATGGTGGCCGGGTCGCTCCGCAGGTCGTCCAGACGGAAGTCCGAAACCGCAGTGGCGGCCCGGACGGCCGGATCGGCCCAAAGGTTCAAGCCGCCATCGGACAGAACGGATGTATAGGCAGAGAGGGTCTTTGCATCCCGGCCAGCCATCTTCTGAAAGTTCCGCTTCGCTTCCGGGTTGGCAACGGCTTCGGCTAGCCTGCGGAAGTGGTCGTTTTCCGATCCCGCCGGGGTCATGAGGTCGTAGACGTCGGCCAGGGAGGCCGCCGACCGTGTTTCCGATGCGGCCGCGTGCTCGACGGCGAACAGGACGCCGGCCGTGAACAGATCCCGCGAACCCTCCAGAAAACTCTCGGCACTCTTGCCTTTGGCGATGATGAGACTCGTGGCCAATCGGCGGGCTTCGGCATACTTTCGGTTTGCTGGCGCGTTCGCGACGATATCCAAGGGGTTGAACCGATGCGTCCGCCCTTCGGGGTCGTATGGGGAAAACCGAAAGACGCGGTCGCCCAGAGCCTTCCGACGGCGGGAAGTCTTTTCGAATAGCTCGCCCTTCATGTCGAGACAGACGATGGAGCCCGGATATGTCAAAAGGGTGGGGATCGCGATCCCGACCGTCTTGCCGGAATTCGAAGGGGCGGCGATCAGACTGTGCGGGGGCGTACCACTCGACAGGAAGGGCTTCCGCCATTTCGGCGCACTGAGCTTGCCATAAATGGGCCCAGGCATGCCTGTTCCGTCTTTTGGCATCCGAGCCAGCAGTTTCGCTCGACGAAGGTCATCCTCTGACGCCCACCGGGCGGAGCCGTGATCCGACAGTTTCGGCCGGAAGCCGATGATCGCGAAGACGACCCCGGCGACGATTGCCACGGCGGTGGCGATCCCGACGGCCTGTTGGTGGAGCGGAGACGTCAGAAGCGAATTCAACGTCACGGTCGTCGGCAGTGTTGTCATGCTGAGCTGCATGAGGTTGCCGCCCAACCGCCATGTCAGGAACGCGCCTCCGGCAAGTAGACCGGGAATGACCCCTACGAAGACGCCAAGGGCGAAGAAAAGGACGATATCCTTGGCTGTCTTGCTCATGTCAAAGCCCCCTGCCCTACGTCGGCTTACAATCCATAGTCGCCATCGTCGTTGCGTGAGAGACCGTCTCGGTCTTGCCTGTCGCGGTCGGCGCTGTCGCGCTCTTGACGTCGGCGTTGCGCGGCTTGGTCATTCAGCTGCTCGGTGACGGCTTGGTCTCGGCGAGCGCGGTCAATTGTCTCTTGCTGCGATTGACGCTGATCGTCCTGCGGAGCGGCTGTCGTCTCGGCGTCAGCCTCTCTCATGGAGGCAAGGCGTCGATTGGCATCATCATAGACTTGAGCCGTCTCTCGACGAAGGCGCGTCAACTCGGCATCTGCCTTAGCGCCATCTTCGGGCCCCAATGTTCTCCGGCGCTCCTCCGCTTCGTCCCGTCGGAAATCGGCCGCAAGTCCTTCGGAAACTTGCGGTGTGCGATATCGTTCGATCTGGGCGGACGGATCGACACCGCTGGCCGTTGCGAGCTCTGCCGACCGACGATCAGCATCCTGAATGATGGCCGCACGGCCGCTATCTTCTTTGTCCGCTGATGCAGCTAGGCCAGCGTAGTCGCCGTTCCGTGCCGGCTGCCGATATGGCTCCAACTCCTTGCTGCCTTGAACCCACTGCGCTGCTTCCGCCTTCATCGTCGCGACTTCGCGTTGGAGCTGGACGCGGTCCTGGCCATTCGGCACGTCTCTGAGTTCGGAATCCATCTGTTTGATCTCGGATAGAAGCGCTTGTTCCTTTTCTTCGACCGCTGTGGCCATCTCATTCTCCTCTTTCACTAAATATACCAACGACTTGGACGATGCGTCATCTAGGGACCGCCCTTCTTCGAGTGTGCGCGCCGCCACATCGAGGCGAGCAGCAAACTCCGGGTATCGTTCGCGGATGGCGTTGGCTTCGGCCGCAAACCGCTTGGCATGGGCAATGACGGTCGCTGCCGCCACGCATGCGGTGACGGGTGTATGAGCCGGCGCCTCGGGGGCACGACCCTCTGCCCGCGCCCGACGTACCTCCGCATCTGGCACCGGCCGATCGTGCAGTCCACGCGCCAAGCGAGGCGTGGCTTCTAGATGGATATGTTCGCGTCGTGCCACTTCGACCTGGACCTCGCGCAAGATATCGAACGTGATCTCCGACCGTCGGGAGATTGTGAGCCAAGTGCCGCTCTCAAGGCCGCGTCGATTTACGACGACGTGGATGTGCGGATAATCGGTGTCGCGGTGGTAGGCAGTATAATAGTCCCATGCATCGCTAAACCGCCCGCCACCGAACATTTCATCCGCCCAGGCCCGCCCTGCCCTCTCTGCAGCGTCGCGATCGGTATCGGCGGGAAAGCTGACAACGAAATGCGTGGTTCGATCCGAACCCGTCGTCCGGTCCAGGTCGAGCCCCCAGGCATCTACCATCCGGTCGAATACTTCGTCGTCGATCTCCCGGCCAGCATAGCGGTCAGACCGCAGGAGCGGTACGTCTCCGCCACGGCCGAGATACCGCATCTGATCGCGCAGGCTTCCAGCATTCTTCACGCCACCTCGGCCGACCAGTTTGACCATCGCCTGGGAACCGCGCGCCGCAATGGCAAAGGACAAGCGTCGATTAGTCGAGGTCCTGGCGATCTGTTGGCTCACAAGCGGCGCAAGCTGGGGCGGCCTCAGAGGCCGTCTGAGCTTCAACCTGGCCCAATCCTCCCCCATGACGGCATCGATGATGGACACGGCTCCCACGCGCTCTGACGCGCGCCGGATCATTGTCTGAACATCCAGCGGTTGGCCCAAGTTATCCATTACGAGCCGCTTCCAATCGCTTCAGCCCGTCGCCCCGTCGCTTCCCCAAATCAAGTAACCGCTGCGCCAGGCCCTCCACGCGCTCCAACTCCTCCGCCAACTCCATCCGATGGCGTTGGAACCGCACGAAATCTGGGGCTTTCGTGCGGTTGGCTGTTTTGGCGAGCTGGTTGATGTTGCGTGCAATGCCGCCGATCTGCCGGACAGCGTCTCGAAGCGCTTCCGAAACTTGAGCGTCGGTCTCAACAAACCCTCCGATCCGGCGCGCTGCGATCCGAAGCGCCTTGTTGCGGCTGAGACCTAGGGTCTTCACCTGTGCATCCAGCTCGTCGGCTTCGGCTTCGGTCATTCGCACGGGGATGACCCTGTCGGCCCGTTTGGTTGCAGACCCGCCGTCTTCCGAGGGACGCCACCGGCCGCGCCGCATCTCTCGCCCCTGCCGTGGATCGTGACCAACCGGATTGTTCTTCAGCGGCATCTCGTCGTCCCCTTATCAATCGCACGCCTTGGCCAATCGACGATCTGGCCGGTTGGCCGGTTGGCCGGTTGGCCGGTTGGCCGAACGGTTTGCTGGTTCGCTCGCCGCATTGGCGTGTTATACATTTTTATATATCCTGCTACAGTTCCTTTGTCCAATGGTTCTCCCTTACGGGCACACGTCCGCTTGCAGACTCCGTAGCTGAACCATTTTTCGGACGAAGGAACACAACCCCCTACCGTCGGTCCCGACAGGGACACAGCAGACGGGAGAGTCGCCCGCCGGAACGGCGGTCCGCTGTCTTTTTGACTTCGTGGCTTTCTGGCTAGCTGGCCTAATGGCCTTTTGGCCGATTGGCGTAATGTCCTGCAGTTTTTCTGGCTGGCTGTCCGTTTGGCTGTCCGTCCGTTTGTCTGTCCGTCCGAATGGCTGGTTGTCCGTTTGGTTGTATGGCCGGCTGGCCGGCTGGCTGTCTTTTTTCTTGCTGCCTGATCAACCGTCCCATACACAGAACGAAAACAGCACCCGCAGACGGGCAGGAAGAGGCACATCATGCAGCTGATCTCATTCGCCAGCTTCAAAGGCGGTGCCGGAAAATCGACCGCGTTAATGGCCGTCGCGGGCGGCCTCGTCGAACAGGGCAAACGTGTCGCCTTAATCGAAGCGGACGACAATGCACCGCTGCGCGGATGGCGTCAGAACGCAATCGACAACGGCACCTGGTCTGATGCCTGCGAAATCTTCGAAGGCGCAGACGAACCGGATTTTGAGCAGGCCTACGAGAAAGCCTCCGACGCCGGGTTCGACGTCGCCCTGGTCGACACCCATGGTGGTGGATCGGACCTCAACAACCTTGCCATGTCATCATCGGAACTCATCGTCGTGCCAACCGCGCTGACATCGCTCGACGTCGATACGACATTGGAGACCATGGAATACATCGCCGACCTCTGGCAGCAAAACCAAGGGCAGGGCGCGAATGCACCGGCAGGCATTCTCATCCAGCGGCACCCGACCGGCCGTATGGCCCATGCCGAAAAGCTCCATCTCGACGTCCTCAGTGGCCTGCCGCAGTTCGAGGTGAAGATGCACGAACGTCGCGCCTTCGCCGACATCAAGATGCATGGGATGCTGCACCTCTATCGCGACCAGCTCGCAGAGCATCCCGGCAAGCGCGTCATGGCCCGCCACATCGGCACGGCGGCTGCCGAAGCCGTCGGTATCGCCAAAGACCTCTTGGCCTCGATGTAGGAGACGACAATGCCCCTCACGCGTCCAAACAAGCCCTACAAGGGGTCCCGGCCCACCCATAAGGCCGAACCTACTCAAGACGTTGGAGATACGCCTGACGGCGATAAGAAGGGCGCTGCGAACCCTCCGGCCGCCGACACACCGGCAAAGCCTGCGCCAAGCATCCAACCGAAGGCCAAGGCAAAGAAAGTCAAAGCCCCCTCGGCCAAGGTCGCAACTCCACGACCGGCTGTCACGGCCTCGGATACAGCCGCCTCCGAAACCATCTCCCACCGGGTGGTCGTTCCCTTCCCCGTCGAAGGGGCGTCGACGTATTTCGACTTGGTGGCGGAACGCTATGGCACCCATCGGGCCATGCGTCTGATCCTCGACCAGCTTTTCGAGGGGCTGGCCCAGGGCATGGACATCGGCGGAATCGAAGCCGAGCCGCTCTATCCTGGCCGCCCGGACCAATTCCGGACCAATCGTTTCTTCCCCATCAAAGCCTTTGAGACATGCCGGAAGGCCCTGGACCCTTTGGGGCTCGAACGCGAAAACGTCCTCGGGCGCATGATCGGCCACGGGCTCATGAGCCGGTTCCTGCGGCTCAAGGATGCCGAACAGTCAGGGTGATAAACGGCTTCTCGATCTGCGCCTTGAGGCCCAGGAAACCCCTTATTCTATTGATCAATAGACCGCTTTGTGGTAGTCTTTGGGACGAAAATGATGCGTGCATCAAGGCGCTTTGAGGCGAGGACTTCATGGCAGATCAGACGGATCGGTTGAGCGAAACCGAAGTGACGGAAGCACGCGAGCGCCGCCTCGTCATGCAGCATCTACAGGACATCGAAGGCAATCCGCTCGACGCCGACGATATCGCGATGTTCGAGATGTTCGAGCGGGAACGGTGGTCCCATGATCGCCGCCGGAAGTTCATCCTCGACGAATTCGAGAAATCCAGAACGCGTCCTGCCGCCGAATGAATGACGACCCTTACCTGATCCCCGGATCAGGCGTTCTCAGGAACAAACTCGGCATTCAGGATGCCCCGACGCTCGACCGGCTGGAACGACGGCTCTCCACTGAAAGGGCGAGCCAAGGTGTTCCAGCCGGCGACTTCGATCTCAAGCATCTCCGGGCCATTCATGGCCACCTGTTCCAAGACGTCTATGATTGGGCGGGCCAGGTCCGCAGCGTCGAAATCACCAAGGGCGAAAGCCAGTTCCAGTTTCGGCAGTTCATCGACACGGGGATGGCGGATGTTCATCGTCGCATTGTCGCTTCAAATTACCTCCGGGGCCTCGATCAAGACGCCTTTGCAGGGAAAGCGGGAGAGATCCTGGGGGATGTAAACTATGTCCACCCGTTCCGCGAAGGCAACGGTCGGACGCAGATGGCCTATCTCGAACAACTGGCCACACAAGCCGGACACAAGATCGACCTGTCACTGATCGACGGCGAACGCTGGATCGAAGCCTCGAAACAGGCCCATAGGGGTGACTACGCCGGAATGTCAGACGTGATCGCCTCTGCCATGGACCCGCGCCGTGCGCTGGACCGGAAGCTCGCCGATGTTGCGGACCGAACGGACGGTCGGGACTTGGTTCAGCTGACCAAGATCGTCCGCGATCATGGCGAACGACTGTCCGACGCGCAGATCGGTCGTCTGGACAGGGCCACGGCCGACCTCGACAAACTTGCCGAACGGTACGCGCAACGGCAGGGCAGGGGGGCGGCGTCCTCTCCAAGCGACGGGTCCACCGATAGGATCATCGCGCTTCGCGAGGCCGTAGAGGACGAACTCGGACGACGCGACCGGGGGCGCGTCCACGATCGCCCGACATTTCATGTCGTCGTTGGCGCGATCGGTGCCGGTAAGTCGGCCCTGGTCGCTGACAGGCTTTCGGATGTGCCCGAAGATCGGGGAACAGGGCGCGTCTCTGCGAGGGGTGATGCGTCTGGGAACGGCTTGGTTCTCGAAAGCCGGACGCTCGATGAGGCTGTCCTTGAGCGCATGCAAGACGCGCGTTCAGAAGGCTATCGGGTGGAACTCAATTATGTTCGCGCCGCCTCGGCTGAACAGGCCGCGCAGCGCTCGGCGCGGCGCATCGTCGGGTCGGGTCCAGTGGTTGAGAACGCCCGATCCGAGATGACCAGAGCGGAAGCGGCGATCCCGGATGCGGCCGCATATGCCGACCAGATACGTCTCTACGATAACGGCCGACAGGGTCGGCCGATGCGGGTCGCAGCTGATCTTGAGCGAGAGAGCTATCGGTTCGATCCAGAGGCACCGGCATGGTCGAAGGATATCGCGGAGCGTGTGGCCCAGGCCGAGCATGGACGGGCGACGACGCGCGCCGACATGGATCGGGCGCTTGAACGGGCGAAGGATGTCGCGCGGGCCGATGGGCTCGACGTGGATGGACGGCAACCTAGACAGGAAGACCGGGGAGCAGGTCGAAGCCAAACGGTAAGAGAACGGAATGATGACGGGCACGGGCTTTGATGGCGCAGACGCCGCCTGAACGATGCACATGGCATGGGAAAGGTTCATGCTCATCGTGATCTCGGCTGAACTTCGCACTCGGCGGATGGGGCAGGGGGGTGATCACCAACCACACCTCATTGTTTTTCTTTTTTAGACCGCTTCGGCTGCCACCCAATAGGTAACATTCAAACTGTCGGTCGGATTCATTGACGTGTCTTTCTCGGGAATCTCGATGTCGAACGTCGGCGCGGTGGATGTCTGGTCGATGTCCCAGAAGAACCCAACCCCGCGATAAAGCACCACGAACCGGTCACCCTTCAGATCATGCTTCCCAAGTCTTTCTACGGTCTTCTGCTCGATCCATTCACTCACGTTGTCCTGATCCACCACATTGATGCTGACCAAGTATCGTTCCGCTCCGGCTCGGTTGTCAGGTGTGTATGTGATCTTCATAAGGCGTTTCCTCCGCTAATAATGGACCTAGAACCCGCGACCAGTTCTCATCTTTGCCGGGTTTGGAGAACCGCTCAAGCGGCTTCCCTTCCATGCTCAGCCCAGGTCAGCGCGTTGACGAAGTCCACCGCCTTTTGTGCTTCCGCTGCCGCTCGGAAGATGACATCCTTGTCGCCCTTCATCGCCTCTAGCCACCCTTCGATATAGGTCGCGCTCTGGTCGAATTCGGGCTCGATTCCGAGTTGCATTCCGAGAAAGCAGGCCCCAAGTTCGGCCACCAATTCTTCGAAGGCGTAGGCTGTGCGGTCCGCGAACCGCTTGATCCGGTCAAGCCGCTTTGTTGCGCCAGTCCAATGGGTTAGCTCATGGGCGAGCACGCCATAGAACCGGCTCGCTTCGTAGAACGTCGCAATCGGCGGCATGTGGATATGGTCTGATGACGGCCGATAATAGGCGCGGGCTTCCGGGCTGGTCTCGATCCTGGCGCCGGTGGATGCGAACCATGCGTCAAGTTTGGGGTCGGCTTCGGTTCCGAGATCGCGGGGCGGTTCAGGGCGGACGTAGTAGTCTTCGGGCAGCCCATCGATTTGGTCGGCATTGAAGACGTTGTTGACCTTGGCGAAGTGAATGCGGCGCTTGCCATCTTCGCCCGGCTCTGCCGTGTCGTCGTCCTTCTCAGTCGACCCATAGAAGATGGATTTGGCGGCTCGTTCACCTTTGCGGACCATGCCCCCGAGTTCCTTCGCCTGGCGGAAGGTCATCCACCGGGCGGAGGTATAGCCGTTGTCATGCGCGGTGGCCCAAAGGATCAGGATGTTGACGCCTTTGTAGCTCTCGCCGGTATGGCGCAGGGGGAAGCTGGTCGCGGCGCGCGCACCGGTCCAGGGTTGTCGCCATGGGGGCGTGCCAGCCTCGATCTGGGCGATGATCTGGTCGGTGACGTGCTGGCGGATGTCGAAGCGGTCTTTTTTCATGGCCTGTCCTTCCTGTGGCGAGGGTGGGGTCATTGCCCCAATGGGTTTGGTTTTCAGGTCAGACGCGCGACGCGCGCCTGTTCCTGCAAAACCTGCCATGTGGCGAACTGGGGGGGTCGAGGCTGCCGGAATCGACAGGGGTGGTGCGGCCCGCAGGCGCAGCCGAGGACACGGCCCTGTCTATTCTGGTAGCCCGAAGGGGGCCGACGAAACGGCCCCCTTGCGCCGCAGTGGCGTTCGGCTTGTCCGAACCCCAAGGCAAAGGAAGAATCGCGGCCCTGGCCGCGTGGGCAAGGGATCGTATCCCGGAGGGCGGAGAGCCGCGGCCGCGACCGACCATGTCCCGCTCGCCAGGACGCGGCTCGCTAGCGAGACGGGGCAGGGCGGCAGGCCGGCAGGCCGTCGGGGCAGGGAGGTCGGGGGTGCGGGGCTCCGGGAGGACCGAAGGGACGACGAGAGCCCGGTCCCGGCTTGTCCGGGATGACCTCAAATCGGTCGCAATTGGAACGATCGTCTGTGATAGAAGGGCCGTGTTCGATATCTATTTTGAGTTCGGTGAGTTTAATTGTTCCAAATCAAGACGATATATCGGTATTGGGATGTTCCGTCGGCGAAACCAGATCGGCAGACTTCGCCGATGAGCCGGCGTGAGATTGCGCGGATGGTGGCCCGAGTGAATCAACAGGCTTTGATCGTGGAATCTGGCGCGTCGTCAGCGGAACGAAGTGTGGCCTTGCTCCGGCTGCGCCGTCTCGGAGAAGAACTGATCTTTCGCGACTGTCGGACTTCGCGCGCGAAGGTCTACGTTCTCATTGATCCGGATCGGCAGAAGACGGTCCGATCATGCTGGGCCGACATCAAGGCCGGCGATCGGCACCTCCAGCGGATAGCGTGAGAGGCGCCCGCGCCCCAGGGGCGCGGTATGGCCCGCCCAGGTGGGCGGGCCGCGTCCGTCAGGACGCTTCGGGGGGCTCTTTCCGGGTGAGGTCTCGGGAATACTCGACCTCGACCTTCAGGAAGCCGGGGAGGGTGAGTGTGACGCTGGCCTTGAGGCGGGCGTGGTAGGCCAGTGCCTTGAGGATGCGGCGAAGTTTGGTGATGAGCTTGGTCATGTCGTATCTCCTTTTGGTTGCGATGAACCGGAGAGGGCAGGGGCCGGACGGGACGCAAGCGCTATCTCGGAGGGTCCGCCGCGCAGCGGTGGAGACCGCGATAGTGCTTGCCGGAGCGCAGCGGAGGGGACGTCCTGGCCGGGTTCTGCCAGGTTCATCATTCGCAACGAACGGGGAGACGACGTGTCCGGGCGGAGACCGATCTTCGATCTTGAGGTCGGACAAGCTGGCCCTGCGGCGTTTCACTGGCCTCTAGACCCGCGTTAGCCAGCGTTGCAGAAGGCCACTGATACGTAAATGGAACAGCCCAACCGTTTCATCGGATCGTTCCCTACGGCTGCGCTTATCTAGAACACCTACCCCAGAGGCACCGCGCTTCCTGTCTTCACGCGGCTGACCACGATGGACGCGCGGTAGTGGCGGACGTTGGGGTCTTCGAAGAAGCGCGCGGTGAACGCCTCGTAATCCTCCATGTCCCTTAGGATGGCGATGACGACGAAGTCGGTATCGCCGGCTACGCAGTAGCATTGCTGCACCTGGTTCTCGGCGATGGCGCGCCGCTTGAACGCATCTACGCGGTCAGGGCCGTCGCGTTCCAGTTCCACGGTGATGAGCGCGGTGAGGCCGAAGCCCGCGCGCTTCGGCTCGATCACTGCGACCTCGGAGACGATCGTGCCGTCCTCGCGCAGCCGCTTGAGGCGGCGCTGCACCGAGGCGGTGGATGCACCTGCTTTGTCAGCGAGCTCGCGGATGGACGTGCGCGCATCTCGTTGCATCAGTGCTAGAAGCTTGCGGTCGATTGCATCCATGATCTCGATACGCCATTCGTTCCGTCTTTACGATGTATCATTATCACTACAAACGTGTTTTCGATACAACAGCATCATCTGCCCCGGCTATAAGTCTCGATATGTGGCGCGGCGCAACCCTCATCCTTCCCCTCGGCATCGGAGCGGCCGTCTACGGCTTCGCATTCGGCGTGCTGGCGGCTCAGGTCGGCTTTCCGGCATGGGGGATCGGGCTGATGAGCATCGGCGTCTTCGCCGGCTCGTCTCAGATCGCCGCGGTGGATCAGTTCGCGACGAACGGCGCGGTCGCGGGCGCGGTGGTGGCGGGCATGGCGCTGAACCTGCGATACCTCGGTATCATGGCGTCGCTGTCGGAGGTCCTGCGTGCGACGCCATTGATGAAGAAGCTGCTCGCCGTTCACGTCACCGCCGACGAGAACTGGGCGCTGACCATGTCCGAGCGTGCCCGCGATCCGAGTGTCGACGCGGATTTCCTGATCGGCTCGGGTCTGATGGTCGTCGTCATGTGGACCGGCTCCACCGTGCTAGGCGCATGGATCGGGGCGGGCGTCCCCGACCTGTCGGGCTATGGCCTCGGCTTCGCCTTCACGGCTGCCTTCATCGCCATGGCGCGCGGTCTCTGGCGCGGTCGTCGCGACCTCCTGCCGTTCGCATCGAGCTTCGCGGCGACGGCCGTGTTGGTTCGGTTCGAGGTGGAAGGCGCGTTCGCGATCCTCGGAGGGGCTGCGGCGGGCGTCATCGTGTCGGGCGCGATACGTCTGGCGGCGGCCGGTCGCGCGGGCACCGCGCCGGAGCGCCCGTCATGACTGAGGCGCAATGGCTGCTGATCGGTCTGCTCGCAGCGGGCACGTTCGCAATCCGTCTGACTGGCCTGTTCGTCGGCGACGCGGTCGAGCGCCGTCCAGCCCTGCGCGCCGTTCTGCATGATTTGCCGGGCTGCCTGGTCGTGGCGCTCGTCGCTTCGTCCCTGGCGGGCGCATCACTTCAAGCGTGGCTCGCGGCTGCCGTCGCGCTCGCGGTCGCCGCATGGTCGAACCACGTGATCCTCACCATGGCGATCGGGGTAGGTGCCTTCATCGCGATTGGCAGCCTGCTCCAAATCTAACTACAGGCATTCCGGCAAACCGTGCTGCTGGCGTATGGCCGGCTGGTTCAAATTATTCAGTCCTCCATGGCCTCGAGCCGATTGATCAGCGTCGGAAGTTCGGTCCCGACGGTCTGCCATACGACACCGAGATCTACGTCGAAGTAACCGTGGGCGATGCGATTGCGCATCCCGCGGATGCTGCGCCATGGGATATCTGGATGGGCTTCGGCGAAGTCTGAATGGTCTGCGAGAACCCTCGCGGCCGCCTCGCCGACGATCATCAGGCTCATGACGACGGCGCGCTGTGTCCGCAGATCGGCGACAAAGGCCTCGCGGTCCATGCCGCTGGCGAAACTTACCGCGTCACGCGAGCCTTCAATCATTTGTCGGAGGTAGTCGGCGAGCCGACTGTCTTCATTCACACAGGCACCGCCTGGCTCAGCACCCGCTCGCGGATGTGGGGCGGTAGGTCGAAAGGTGTCTTCACATCGATCCGAACACGAAGAACTTCCTCGAGCGCATCCTGCAGCCCACCGAGATCGAAGAGTGTCGTCTCAGGCGTCGTCTCCACGAGCAGGTCGAGATCGCTGTCTGCTGTGTCCCGCCCCATGACGACGGAGCCATAGACGCGCGGGTTCACGGTGCGGTGCCGAGCAGCCAGCTCGCGGATCACGTCACGGCCGTCGCGCAGGGCCTGGGAAGGGGTCGGGTTCGACATGGCGACCATATACGCGATCTCCGCCCTCGATGCGAGATCGAGCGGGTCGCATCCATCGTTGCCATGGGTGCGCGCCTAGGTGCACGATCCCGTGGAAGCATGGATCGGGTTCAACCTCAGAGGAAAACCCGACGATGAGCATTTCATGGAATGGCGAGAACGCCCCTGTCCCGCCTGGCAGCAGCTATGGCTATGCGAGGGTGTCGACGACCGACCAAGATCTCGACGTGCAGTACGAAGCATTGGAAAAAGCGGGCTGCCGGGTGATCCGCGCCGAGAAGGTCTCCGGCACCTCCGTGCGGGGCAGGGACGAGCTGCGCACGCTGCTCGACTTCATCCGGCCCGGAGACGAACTCGTCGTCACGCGAGTGGATCGGCTTGCCCGCTCGATGGGCGACCTTCAGGACATCATCCGCGAACTGAAGGCGAAGGGCGCCACCCTAAGGGCAACCGAACAGCCCATCGATACCTCCACACCCGCGGGCAAGGCGTTCCTCGACATGCTCGGCGTCTTCGCGGAGTTCGAGACCAACCTGCGGCGCGAGAGACAGATGGAGGGTATCGCCAAGGCGAAGGCTCGCGGCGTCTATAAGGGGCGGAAGGCGTCGATCAACGTCGAGGAGGTCCGACGGCTCCTCGCCGAAGGCATCCGGCCAAGTGCGGTCGCCCGGCAGCTCGGCATCAGCCGCACAAGCGTCTGGAGAGTGAGCCGACCGACGGTGCCCGATACCGCGACCACGACGGCGCCGACCGCCTGACGGAGCGCCGGGACCGTTCTGCATGGGTCGGTCCCGGCCGCGTTGCGCAATGAGAGCCATAAAGAACGGCGCTGAGCCGGTTCAGAAGTGCGTCCTATCGAAGCGCCCGCCGCCGGCTCATCTCGCGGTAAAGCGCAGGCGGTGTGACACCGATCCAGTCGGCGACGCCGACCCAGCCGCCCGTCTCCGGCGGGCCGTGCAGGTCGAGATAGGCATCGAGCCGATCGCTGAGCCGACGCAGGCGCAGCACTTCGACGCGGGCGCGTAAGGCTTGGACGGCATGGGCGGTCTGAGCGAAGGCCGCCGCCGCCGGAGAGGTGCCGATCCAGTCGCGCAGTGCGGCGGCGGGGAGCACGGCGGTGCGCGTGTCCGTTTCGCAGACGGCATCGCAATGCGTCGCCTCGGCCCAGAGCGAGGCCAGGGCGACGGTCTCTCCGGGTCCGACACGATGAAGCGTAAGCGCCCCGCCGTCGGTCAGCATGCGGCGCAGGGCCACGCGACCTTCCCGAACATGGAAGATGTACCGCACCGGATCTCCGCGATGGAACAGAACCGCGCCGCTGGACAACGTGCGTTCGGGCGCGGCAGCGAAGGCGTCATGGAATGCGTTGGACATGATCGCGATCATGTCCGACGGGTGGGCCTGCATGCAATCAAAAGCCCGATCAATCACGCGGACGCCAGCCATGCCCTTCACGAGAACCACCCTCGCGACCCTGCTTCTCGCTACGCCGGTGATGGCCGACGACGCCTCGAACCACTCCCCCTATGCCGGAGAGCAGGCGCGCGAGATCGCGTCCCTGTCCGCCAACGACCTCGCCGAGCTGGCCGAGGGCGAGGGATGGGGCCTGGCCCGCGCGGCCGAGTTGAACGGCGTGCCGGGGCCGGCGCACCTGCTGGAACTCGCGGACGAGATCGGGCTCGATGCCGGTCAACGGACCGCCATCGAGGCGATCCGCGACGAGATGCGCGCCGACGCCATCGCGGCGGGCGAGCGCTTCGTCGCGGCGGAGCGCGCTCTGGACGCCGCGTTCACGGAGGCCGTCCCGGACGCCGTGACCCTCGAACGCTTGGTCCGGGATGCGGGCATCGCGCGGGCCGAGTTGCGCCTCGTGCATCTGTCGGCCCATCTGCGGACGACGCCCCTGCTGACGGCTGAGCAGATCAAGCGATACGGGGTGCTGCGGGGCTATGCCGACGATCCCTGCGAGGCCGTCCCCGAGGGCCACGATCCGGAGATATGGCGCCGCCACAATGGCTGCGGGTGATCCGCCGGCGTCCTGTACGCGATGACCCATCCCTTGCCGCTGCCCCATACCCTGGGTAGGTATGAGGCGTGGTTCATCTCGCCCTTTCTCTTCTCTTCGCCGCGCTTCTGGCGGTGACCAGCGTCGCCTCGGCGGCGCATGGCGTCGGGCACGGGGCGTCGAGCGAACGGCACGACGCCATGTCGATGGACGGCGGACACGATGCTCAGGAGGCCGCCCTGGCCGAGTGCTGTGATGCCCTTGGGGCGCAAGGTGGCGCGGGATGTCTGCTGGACGTGACCGCACCGAATGCGCCCATCATCCTGTCCGGCACCGCACGCGTGCTTCGCGTCTCGCCCGCCGACGTCATCTCGACACGCGGCGTCTCCACCGCCGTCCCGACCGGTCCTCCGAAGGTCTGAGCGCTGCCCCGCAGGGGACTTCCCGCTCAGACCTCACGGACAAAGGACCGATCCCATGACCAATCGACGCGACTTCCTCGCCCTCTCCGCCGCCGCGCTCTCGGCCTCGGCGCTACCCGCCCGCGCGGGCACCCCGATGCACGTCCATACCGCACCCTCCTGCGGCTGCTGCCACGCCTGGGCCGATCTGGCCCGCGTGCGGGGCTACGCCGTCAACGTCTCGGAACTGACCGACCCGCAAGCTGAGAAGGCCGCCCTCGGCGTGCCGCTGGAGCTGGCCTCCTGTCACACCGTCGAAGCGGGGGGCTACGTCTTCGAAGGACACGTTCCCTTCGAGGCTCTGGAGGCCGTGCTGCGGGACCGTCCGGCCGTCGTGGGGCTCGCCGTACCGGGGATGCCGATGGGCTCGCCCGGCATGGGGGACGATCCGGCCGCGCGCTACGACGTGATCGCCTTCGGCGGGGACGCGGGCGCGGGGCGGGTATTCTATCGCGCAGGCACGCCCGAGCCCTTCGCGGGCTGACATGCGGCGTCTTGCGCTGATCGGCACCGGCGGGCTCGCGTTGGTCGGTGCCATTGCGGCCGTCCTGCTCCGTCCCGCCGAGGCGGAGGGGGTGCGGCTCCTGCCCGATGATGCGGCAGTGGTGGCGCAGGGCGCAGAAGTCTATGCCGCCGAGTGTTCCGCTTGCCACGGTGCGTCGCTGGAGGGGCAGCCGGACTGGCGCAGCCCCGGGGCGGACGGCCTGCTGCCCGCGCCGCCGCACGACGCCTCGGGCCATACCTGGCACCACGACGACGCCACGCTCTTCGCGCTGACGAAGCACGGGCTGGCCGGGCTCATGGAGGACGCGCCGCCCTCGGGCATGCCCGCCTACGAAGGCCTGCTGACGGACGAGGAGATCGTCGCCGTGCTCTCCTACATCAAATCGACCTGGCCCGCCGACGTGCGGGCCCGCCATGACGCCATCAACGACAGGGCCCGGCCATGACCGCGTCCGGAGGAAGACCCATGATCCGATCCACCATCCTGGCCGTGCCGCTCGCACTCCTTGCGACCGCGGCGACGGCCCACACCAAGACCGACGCCACGACACCCGCCGATGGCGCGACCGTGATGGAGGTGGAGATGCTGCACATCGTCTTCGACAGTCCCATGCGTGTGATCTCCGCCGCGCTGACGCGCAACGGGACGGAAATCGCCATTGAGCGCGAGAGCGGGATGGAACCGATCGAGGAGTTCCACGCCGTGCCCGCTGCGCCGCTCGCCCCCGGAACCTACCGGCTCGACTGGCGCGGCATGGCCGCGGACGGGCACCCGATGCAGGGTGGTTTCGGGTTCACCGTCTCCGAATGACGGGCCTCGCCCCCATCGACGGGCTGGCGCTGCTGGCGGTCGGCGCTAAGGCCGCGGGATACGCGGCCGCGCTGCTCGCCATGGGGGGCGTCCTCTTCGTCGCCGCGTTCCGCCGGATCGCGGACGCTGGCGTCCTGCGCCTCGCCCGACGGTTGGCGGCGGGGGCCGCACTGGTCGGTCTCGCCGTGCTGGCCGTGCGCTTCGGCATCCGCGCCGCGCGCATCTCGGGCATGGGCTGGGAGGGTGCCACGGACCCGACCATGCTGGGCTTCGTCTGGCAAAGTCCACTGGGCGCTGCGGCGATCTGGCGAGGCTTGGGCGAGGCGGCGATCCTCGCCGTCTTGCTGCCTGGCGCGGGCCTCTGGGTCGCGCTTGGCGGGGCCGTCGCCGTCGCGGTCTCCTACGCGCAGGTCGGGCACACGCTCGGCGATCCGCGCGCCGTTCTAGTCTTGCTGCTCGTCCCGCACCTCCTCGCCGCAGCCTTCTGGGTCGGCGCGCTAGCCCCTCTCCGCCGAGCCGCCGGCGGTATCGGCGGGGCGGACCTGCTTCACCGGTTCGGAACCGTCGCGGTCGGCATCGTCGCCGGCCTCGCGCTCGCGGGGAGCGGGCTCGCCTGGCTCCTGTCCGGCTCGATCTCGGCACTCCTCGGCACGGCCTACGGCTGGACGCTGCTCGGCAAGGTCGTCGTCGTGTCGGCGCTCCTCGGCCTCGCCGCGCTCAATAAGCTGCGGCTCGTCCCCGCACTCGCGGCGGGCGATCCGCCCGCGCCGCCCGCCTTGCGGCGGTCCATTGCGCTGGAAGGCGCGGCCGTCGCCTTGATCCTCGTCGCGACCGCCGCACTCACCACCCTGACCACGCCGCCCGTGAACCTCTGACACCGGAGCCTGCCATGCCTTTGTCTCGACGCACCTTCCTCGCTACCGGCGCGTCCGTTCTCACTGCACCGGCCTTGCCGCGCCTCGCATGGGCCGACGACATGCCGATTCTGCGCGCAGCACCCTCCACCGCGCAGCTCGCGCCGGAGGGCTACGACACTACGCCGGTCTGGTCCTATGGCGGCACGATCCCGGGCCCAGAGATCCGCGTCCGGGCAGGAGAGCGAGTCCGGCGGCGCTTCGTCAACGACCTGCCTCAACCGAGCGCCGTCCACTGGCACGGCATCCGCATCGAGAACGCGATGGACGGCGCGGCGGGCGTCACGCAGGACCCGGTGCCGCCGGGGGGCACGTTCGATTACGACTTCGTCGCGCCCGATCCCGGCACCTACTGGTATCACGCCCATGCCCGGTCCTGGGAACAGGTCGCCCGGGGCCTCGCCGGGCCCCTGATCGTGGAGGAGGTCGAGCCCTGGGTTGGGCTGGAGGGCGCCGCGACGTCGGAGACGACGCTGATGCTGGCCGATTGGCGACTTCAGGGGGACGGGGCGCTGCACGAGGCGAGCTTCGGAGACCTCCACGACTGGGCCCATGCCGGGCGGCTAGGGAACACAATCACCATCAACGGCGCCATCGACGCGCGCGTCCCCGTGCGCCGCGGCGAACGGCTGCGCCTGCGGGTGGTCAACGCCGCGACGGCGCGGGTCATGCCGTTGCGGCTGCCGGGCCTATCGCCGGTGCTGATCGCGCTCGACGGCTTTCCGGTCGTGCCGCGTCCGGTGGAGACGATCACCCTCGCCCCCGCACAGCGCGCCGATATCGTGGTGGACGTGCCTGCGGACCTCGCAACGCTCCTCCCGATCCTGCTGGATGCGGGCCGCGAGGAATGGGTCGAGATCGGCGCACTCTCCGATGGCGACGCGGCGGCGCTGCCCCCGCAGGCCGGCCCCGTCCGTCCGCTGCCGATGCCGGTGGAGCCCGCGCTCGATCTGTCGGCTCCGCAGGACGAGGTCCTGCGCATGGAGGGCGGCGCGATGGAACGCCTCGACCGGGCGCGCCTGAACGGCGTCGACCAAGACTTCCGCCAGCTCGTCGCCGCGCGCCGCGTCTGGGCCTTCAACGGCGTGGCGGGCGACATGGACGAACCCGCCTTCCGCGCCGAGATCGGGCGCACCGTGCGCCTACGCCTCGTCAACGACACCCGCTGGGCGCACGGGATCCACCTGCACGGATACCACTTCACGATCCTATCGCGCGGCGGACGCCCCGACCCGCATCGCGACCGGCGCGACACCGTCCTCGTCCTGCCGGGCGAGCCGGTCGAGATCGCCTTCGTCGCGCAGAACCCCGGCCGCTGGCTGCTGCATTGCCACATGCTCGGCCACCAAGCCTCGGGGATGCTGGCTTGGTTCGAGGTCGCCTGAGGCGTGGTCGGGCCGCTTCTCGCCGGACTCGCCTTCGGCGGCGCGACGATCGGCGTGCTGCGCGCGACCGGCATGGACCGGGATCGGGCGACGGGGCCGATCCTGCTCGCGGCCATCGCGCTCTTCTATCCGGTCTTCGCCATCGAGCACGGGAACACGGCGGAGATCGCGCTGCACGCCGCTATCGCGATAGCCTTCCTCGCGATGGCGGTGATCGGGCACGCGCGCGGTCTGGTCCTCGTGGCCGTGGCGATGATCGGCCATGGGGTCTTCGACTTCGCCGCGCACATGCTCTCGGATGGCCCGGCCCCGCGTTGGTGGGGACCCTTCTGCCTGGGGGTCGATGTCGTCCTTGGCGTTTGGCTGCTGATCGCGCGACCGTGGCGAATGGACAGCTAGCCCCGCGCCTTGTCGAGCAACTCCAGCAGTTCGGTGAACTTGGTCCGCTGGTCTTCCCGGTCGCCCGACGCCAACGCGTCCTCTATGCAATGCGCGGCGTGGTCGTCGATCACCAGCTTCTCGACGCCCTTGAGCGCGGCGCGCACGGCCGCGATCTGCGTGAGCACGTCGACGCAGTAGCGATCCTCCTCGACCATCCGGGCGATTCCCCGGACTTGGCCTTCGAGGCGCTTCAGGCGCTTGAGCGCGGCATCCCGGTTCTGGTGCATCGCGTGATCCTATCCGCCGCGGGCGGGCCGATGAAGGGCAGACGTCGGAATCCGACCATGCCCGGCCTTGTTTAGATACCCTATAGGGGTATATGGAGGCCCGATGAAGACTCAAGATCACCACGGCGGGTCCTACGCCCGCTTCGCCGCCATGATCGCGACCTCGACGGTCGTGATGTACGGCCTGATGTACCTGAACACCTACGCGCTGGACCATGTCTTCTTCAGCCAGACGCGGATGTGGATGGCGCTCTACATGGGCGCGGTCATGGCCATAGTCATGCTCGCCTTCATGCTGGGGATGTATGCCAACCGGACGCTGAACATCGCGATCTTCGCGGGCGCGGCCATCGCCTTCGGCCTGTTCCTCTACCTCGTGCGCAGCCAGGATACCGTGGGCGACGTCGCGTGGATGAAGGCCATGATCCCGCACCACTCCATCGCCATCATGACGTCCGAACGGGCGAACATTTCGGACCCCCGCGTGCGCGAACTGGCCGATGCGATCATCGAGGCGCAGCGCGCCGAGATCGCGGAGATGAAGCGCTACATCGCCGACATCGAGGCGAACGGCGACGCCGCCCCCGGTACCCCCAGAACCGAACCCTGATCCGAAGGAGCCCCCCATGCCCAAGGACACCCGTGACGTCGCCGAGGTCTCGACCGACCCCGCCACCTCCGCCACCGGCAAGACGGCCGTGCTCTACCGCATGGCGCTGCCCGATCACCTGTGCCCCGCCGGACAGAAGTCCCGCTGGCTTCTGGACAGCAAGGGCTACGAGGTGGACGACCGCCTGTTCCGTACCCGTGCGGAGGTCGATGCCTTCAAGGCCGAGCACGGCGTCGAGACCAGCCCTCAGACCTGGATCGAGGGCGAGCGGGTCGGGGGCTACACCGACCTGCGCGAGAGACTGACCGACTGGGAACCGGACGCCACCACCTACAAGCCGGTCCTCTACCTCTTCGCCGTGGCGGCCGCGACGGCGGTGGCGCTGTCGATCGGTTTCCTCGGCGGCATCGGTTGGCAGACGCTGGGTTGGGCCATCTCGATGATGATGATCCTGCTCGGCATGCAGAAGCTCCGCGACATCGAGAGCTTCTCCACGATGTTCCTCAACTACGACGTGCTCGCGCGGAAGTGGGTGCCCTACGCCTACATCTACCCATGGGTCGAGACCTTCGCGGGCGTGCTGATGATGGGGATGCTGCTGACCTGGCTCGCCGCGCCGGCCGCACTCTTCATCTCGACCATCGGCGCGTGGAGCGTCTTCAAGGCCGTCTATCTCGACAAGCGCGAACTCAAATGCGCCTGCGTGGGCGGCGGGACGAACGTGCCCTTGGGCTTCGTCTCTCTCACCGAGAACCTCGCCATGATGGGCATGGCCATCGTCATGATCTGGCTGATGCTGACGTGAGCGTGTCTGTATCGACATACGGCGCCTCCGCATGAGCGGGTCGCGTCGTGGCCTGATCCTGGGCGGCCTCGCACTGGCCGGGGGCTACGCCGCTCTCGGCTATGGCGTCCCCGCGCTGCGGTCCCGCTGGACCGACATGGAGTTCAGCGCGCTAGACCGGCCTGCGGGGTTCCGCCGCATCGCGGGGGGCGAGACGAGCGCGGGCGCCTTCGATCCCTTCGTAGGGCTGGATGACGGTAGTAATGAGGCGCCCGAAGCGTTGCCGGTGGTCGACGTCGAGGCGAACCTTTGCGTCGCGCTCTTCTCCGGATGGTCGGAACAGGCGGACGTCGTCCCCATCGCGTCCTTCTCGGACTACAACTGCGCGATCTGCCGGATCACCACCCGCCGCCTCGCCGGCCTGCGCGAGATCGCGGAGGGCACAGCCCAGGTCACGTGGCACGAGTTGCCGATCCTAGGGGAGACGTCCCTCCTGGCCGCCCGAGCCGCGCTCGCCGCGGACCGCCAAGGCGCCTATGCCGCGTTCCACGACCGCCTGCTGCGCAGCCCGTTCCAGCCCACGCCCGAGTACCTCCACGCGGTGGCGGCCGACCTGGGCCTCGACCGCGACCTCCTTCTTGCCGACATGAGCGGCGACGCGGTCTCCGAGCGCATCGCCCGCGGCCTAGCCTTGCGCGACGTCTTCGGTTTCCCCGGCACGCCCGCCATCGTCGTCGGCCGCACGGTGATCGAGGGGGACGTGGACGAACGCACCCTCGCGCGCCTCATCGAAGCCGAGCGCGAAGCGGGCCCACCGCCGGGATGCCAATCCGCCTGAAGTGCCGGATGCCTGTTCAGGCGGGGAACGTTCTGATTGGCTATGCTTTCAGGGCGCTGCGAAGGACGGATCTAGTACTGAGAGAACGGAGGCTTTCATGGCCAAGCAATACGCCACGATCGAGCCGCCGCTGCGCGATTTCATCGAACGCCAGCGCATCTTCTTCGTCGCTTCCGCCGCGCCCGGCGCACGCGTGAACGTGTCGCCGCGCCCGACCGACTACCTTCGCGTGATCGACGAGCGGACTGCATGCTACCTCGACCGCACCGGTTCGGGCAACGAGACCATGGCGCACCTGCGTGCGGACGGACGGCTTACGTTCATGCTGTGCGCGTTCGAGGGCCCGCCGCGCATCCTTCGTCTCTACGGCACTGGACGCAGCGCGGCGCGGGGCTCGCGCGAGTACGCAAGCTTGCTCGCCGAACACTACGCCGCGGAGCCCTCCGGCGCGCGGCAGATCGTGGTGCTCGCCATTGATCTCGTTCAGACCTCGTGTGGTTACGGCGTGCCACTCTTCGACTACGAGGGGGAGCGCGACGCAATGGACCGCTGGACGGACGCCAAGGTCGCGGCGGGCGAAATTGATGTCTACCAGCGCGAGAAGAACGCCCAGAGCATCGATGGGCTGCCGACAGGAATGTTCGACTAGGCAGAGAGCAGGGGATTGAATGAGGAGAAGACGGAATGGGAACGATCGATCCCGATAAGCATCACGGGGGCGAATCCTTCACTCGCGAGAATGAGGCAGCTTTAGGGACCGTCGTCGCGACGGCTTTTCATAAGTCGCATAGCTTCTCCAAGCCGGTGCAAGACGCTATCGAGCTGACGGCTGGGATGGGCGTCGTCGGCGATGCGCATTTCGGTGCGACGGTACGGCACCGTAGTCGCGTAGCTGCCGATCCCGACCAGCCCAATCTGCGGCAGGTCCACCTCATTCACGAAGAGCTTCACGATGAACTGCGTTCGAAGGGGTTCGACGTTGCACCGGGCGTGATGGGGGAGAACGTCACCACACGGGGCGTGAACCTTCTCGCCCTACCGGTGGGCACGGTCCTGCGACTCGGACGCGAGGCGGTGGTGGTGCTCACGGGCCTGCGAAATCCCTGCAAACAACTCAACGATTACCAAGACGGGTTGATGAACGCGGTGCTTGACCGCACGCCCGACGGCAACCTTGTTCGCAAGGCCGGGGTGATGGCGGTCGTTGTCGGATCAGGCACCGTTCGCCCTGGAGACGATATCGCGGTTGCTCTGCCACCCGAGCCGCAGCAAGCGCTCGAGCGCGTCTGAAGATCAGCGTCAGCTGGCAGAACGTCCCGCCGAGCATGCCCGCGCGACGACTGGGATCCGTTTCGGGAGGGTCGGTCAGAGCCACGTCAAGCGATGAGACCCGTAAAGAACGGTGCCGAGCCGCCTCCGATGTGCACCCATCAGCTACTGACGGTGATTTTGCGTCCTTTCGCCCAAGCAGCCCGTCGATTTTTATCGTCATGCATGTGCCAAGATCACACTCGCGAGCATAAGGCTGGCTGCAATGACGAGCCGGGACATCGCCCCCCAAGTCCGGCGGGTATCACGTTTGTAGAAAGCTTCTGATACGGCGAGCCAGTAGCCAGCGAGGAATGAGACTGTTCCGGAGGTGACCATGGCGAAGCCCGAGAACCACGTCGTGATCTGTCTGAAGTGATCCAGCTGATCCGTAGCGAACAGCGCTACCGCTATCGTGCAGGTCATTCCGACAAGCAGTCCGCTTCCCATCGAGAACGTAACGCGAAGGCTGGTCGGCATGGGATACCGAGACCGAGATCGAGTAGCGTAGCCCAGGACGATCGACGATCCAGCATGAAGCATAGGCAGCCCGATGCGCAGTGGCTCGTAGCCAATGCTCAACAAGAGCAGGACATAAAGCCCAACCACAGCCGCCGTCTGCATTGCAGTGTAAAGTAGCCAGAGTCGAATCTCTTCGACGTAGCCCGGTAAGCGTTTCACACGGGTCGACTTCGACGCGGCGTCCGCCACGCCTTCCTTATTGGAACCCACGTGACCGGAACTTGTTCGCGCCTGCTTTTCCAGACCGGGTACAGGATCGTCGGCGATGTCGACTGGTTCGGGCTCCTCGAGGAGGATTTCGTCGGCTCTGAGACCGAGTATGTTCGCCATCGCAAAGACTCGGGCGAAGGACACTGTCCTGTCGCCCCCTCTGCGTGTCGCCTGAACGGTCGATTGGCCAAAGCTATATGGGATCCGTCCTCGCTTCTTCAGCTGGACGGAGAGAGCGGCCAGCGCGTCATCCGAAAGTTCTCCTTTGCAGGCATCAAGCTTTTCTGCGTTCACGTGCACTCCATCACGTGGGCCATATCTGTAGCCCAGAGAACGGAAGTAGGCCGACCATCGACCATGATCCCACGCCGAGGTGTCGTCCTCCGGCAATTCCGGCATGTCGCCGTTGGGTCTGACATCTTGGATCTCTGGAGTTTCGATCGGTGGCATCAGGCCCAAACCGACTGGCACCTGCCATGTCGAAGCCTGGCACTTGCCACCTCAAGCATTTGTATTCATTGAGCTATGGCCCCAAGGTCTGACCAGGCGCTCTTCGCCAAATGCAACTGGAGATCGACAAATGACTCATATTCGCTCGCTTACCTTCGCTCTGTGCGCCGCGGCTTCGCTCGCGACCACCCTGCCGGCTCATGCGATTGTCATGGGCGACGATGGCTGCGGCTGCGATCCCACGGTCTGCGACTTGCGCTGATCGGCACCTCAATAAGGAGAACACCATGACCAAAATCGCTCTGATCACCTTCTTCGCTATCGCTTCACCCGTGGCAGCCACCGCAGCCACCCTCTCGATCACCGGAAGCAGCGACGGCACCGTGTCCGCTACGGTGACCATCAAGCTTTAACGAACGACCATGCCTGCGGCGGAACCTAATCCGTCGCAGGTTCGCATATACACATGAAGGAAAATATCATGCTTTCGACCGACAACAAGCGTTCCGTGATCCTCGGCTTGGCGTTGGGCCTCCTGCCAGTTTCGGCGTCCGCGATGCCCGGCTCTTTCCCCTGGGGACCCGACTGCCCGGGCCCGGTATATCAATCAGCATCTCTTCCGGATTGTGAGATGCTCCCTGACTGTGACCCCTCATCCATCAACGCGATCCTCGGTCTCTCGGGAACAGACTGCTTCTTGACAGTCGGAGGCTGCACCGGAGTCGAATACCGCTAAGCTTGCCTTTGGGGAGGCGGCGATCAGAACGTCTCCCCTGAGTATACCGTGTCGGAGCCTTTGGTCTCAGCCGGATGGTCCGTTCTTCTTCCGTGAGATGACGCCGTCGGGGAAGATCCCATCGAATTGCTCTGATGTGCGTCGCGTCATTTGGCGGCCATCCGCATCGACAGTGACTTCAAGGTCGTCTGAAACTCGGATGAAGGATCCATCGCCTTCCAGGTAGGTGGTGCTGTCGGCGGTGCGGCGGGTGACGCCGCCATCGTCACCGATCTCGATCCAGACATCGCCGACCAGCACGCGGACCTGGCCGTCATCGAGCTCGACACCTGACCACCCGGCGTTGCTGTTGCGCCGGGCGATGATCCGATCGGACCGGAGCTTCAGCTGAACGCTGTCTTCATCGCTATGGCCCTTCACATCGATGAACGTCTCTTGATCGGGCGACCGACCGCGCAGATAGGCGATGCCGCCTTTGGGCGGCCAAAGGCGCGGCACCGCCCGCGTGGAGCGATCTCGGTCGCGTTTGAAAGCGATGAGCAGCTGTGCCGATTTCCAAATGCGGCGGGCCGTGGAGGGAAGATCCTGTTGGGTCATGGTCGGTCCTTTGCAGGGGCGAGCCCAGAGGGGACGAAAACGGGCAGGGTCGGATCGGAGGATCGCGGCTGCGAACACGCGGCGGCCGCGCAGCGGTCGAACGGCCCCGCCGGGGGCCGTTTGGCGTCCGTTTCGGACGCCTGGGGCCGCGGGAGGGGCGGCCCGTAGGCCGCCCCGAAGGGGCGCGTCACTCCTGGACGTCGTCCTCGTCGTCCTTGGGCTTGGGGATGAAGCCGACCATTTCGGTGGCGCCCACGGGGAAGTCGAGCTTGACGGAGAGGACCTTGGAGCCGTCCTCGCGGGTGTTCTCGAAGATGGTGCCGACACGCTGGTAGCGGGTCTTCTCTTCGCCGTTGGACTTGAAGGTGACGGGAACGGTGAGGTTGTAGCGGGTCATGTCGTGGTCTCCTTGTTTCGACGGGGATAATGAGGCGGATCGAATGAGGGAGGGCCGCAAGTGCGAATGCGGAGGGTTCGCGCCCTTGGGCGTGGAAACCGTCTTCGTGCTTGCCGAGCCGTTGGCGAGGGGACGGCCTGACCGGCGATCCGCCAGACCCGTCAATGAGAAACAAGGAGGCTATGGCCTGACCCGTGTCCGCCACACCCTCCGTTCCCCCTGTCCAATGGTGAAGGGGAGACCTGCTGGGTTCGTCAGCCCCATTCGAGAAAAGAACGCGGATGGCATGGTCTGTCTGAAAGGTGGCTTGCACCGGGTCCACGATGTAGGCCTGCGCTCCGCTGCCTGACGACGCGTGGAGGCTAGGGCAGTGTGCCTTCGGCGCGGCCTGCGGGCTGGCACCGCCGATATCCACAGCGCCCGTCATGGTCGGCAATATCCCGGCAGGTCGTAAATCCGTGACAGGTCCGAACCTTGCGCCTTGGCCTGGCGCTCCACCTCGGCATAGCGTCCCTGGGAATAGCGCGGGCAATCCCGCGCATGGCCTTGTGCGACCAAGACTTCACCAACGTCTTGGCCATCGACATAGCAAATGCCGACCGGTCGATTGGACGATGCCGTCGTGCCATCGAGCTCGCACAGGACGGGTCGACCCCCGATCAGGCGGGCAAGGGCATCGCGGGCGGCTCGCCCGCCTGGATGGTTCCCGCCTGCGCCGCCCCATTCGGGGGCGGCGATCCCCTGCAAGCGAACCTCCACATCCCCGAAGGTGATCCCGTCACCATCCACCACTTCGCCACGCCCGGTGAGGACCGCCGCGACATCTACTTGGATTGGGGGTGGGACAGGCGCGATATCCGCCGTTGCTGCGAACAGAAGCGACCAGATCATTCGTCCTGTTCTCCCTGATCGGCTGATGCCCAGGCCGGGGGATGGGCCAACTCGGCAGCAATCGTTCCGGCAAGCGATCCGAAAACCGGATCGCCGACCGGGGCGGCCACGGGTTCGCCCGTGGCCAAGTCGTCGGGGTCGTTCCGGGTGGACATCGAGGACGCGATCCGCGCGGGCGATATGCCGTGCTGCAAGAGGAGGGAAATCAGCACGCAGGCATCCTGGACCGTGAACTCCATGTCGGAGCCCGATTTGAACCCTTCGGAATAGAAGACCTCCATGGGTCGCATCGGATCGTCTGCGGCATAGCCGACGCTGACCAGGATGCGCGTCGTTGATCCATCGGGGCGGATATGGGCGACGCGCCGGGTTTCCGTCAGGCGACGCTCGGGCAGGCGATGTCGTGGCGAAAGGGGATCGGGCGCGTTCATGGATCGCTCTCCCATGGATTGATGACATCGCATCCCATGGCCAGGAACGGCGACGTGTCGCGGGTGGCGACAGGGTAGCCATGGACGAGGGCGATGCCCGCGATCATGCCATCCATGACGCTGACGGCGTGTCCGGCAGCGCGAGCAGCATCGAGGCCCACGGCATAGCGCTCGGCCGCAACGCCATCGAGCGGCAGAACCCTATCATGGATGAGGGCGGCCAGCGTTCGATCCATGCGCGCAGCAAGGTCCTGGCGGCGTCGAGAGTCTTTGACGACGGCGACGCCGCCGCGCAGCTCCGCCACGTTGATCGCCGTGACATGCAGCGTCGGGATGGCCTGCCGATTGAGCCAGTCTCGCACCGTAGGGTTGCGATCCGGTTTCATCGCCTCCGAGACGACGTTGGTGTCGAGAATGAGCATAAGTCAGGATGCATCGAGCGGTTGTGGCATCTGATGGTCACGGACGAAGTCCAAGTCATCGGTCTCGGCATCGTCCCAGATATCCCAAAGCAGGTCTCCCGCCTTGAGGGTGCTTCTGACCGATGGCGTCTCGCCAGAGACGGCATCGGTCAGGATACGGCGCATCTCTGCTTCGGTGCTGCGGCCCGATGCCTTGGCACGCGCCTTGATGGCGCGATGCACTTCATCGGGAACTTGGCGGATGTGGACGTTGGCCATGGGGATCTTCCTAAAACGCTGGAATGATAGCATGATAGCATTTAGCTATGTAACTCTCAAGTCAGATCACGATACGTTCTCGAACATGGCGGTGTTAAACCGTCCTTCGCGAAGCACCACGTGGCTGCGCCGGCGCCCGACTTCGGTGGCTAGGACGATATAGCACGCTCCCAACGTGAGCGTTTGGCAGGCGTCTTCGATATCCTGGCGGGAGCCTCCAATCCCCGTGAATTGGACGATCTGCCCCCGGCGTGTCGTCAGCGCCATGGATTTCGGCAATGCGGCGATCTGTCGGCTAAGCGCATCGCCCGGCTTACGAGACCCGGGCGCGTCGTTATTGCTGGTCATGCTGGTCCCTTCTTGAACGCGTGAAATGAGGGGAAAAGCGGCCCCGCCGAAGCGGGGCCTAGTGTTTTCCTCGCCACGAGGAAAAGGGAGGGACGGGGAAGAGGACGTCCCGTTGTCCCAGTAAAGGCCGGGAACGGGGCCGATTGCCAGCCCGGAAGATGCGCCAGCTTCCCGTCTCATGTCGCGCAGACCCCGTCACATTCGTCCAGGAACGAGGTCTGGCGGGGGTCGTCCCGCAAATCGGCTTCGTCGAGCGGCTGGCACGACCGATGCGTGAATTCCTCGGACCGCATCCCGCGCACCGGGCCCCGCGCCCGCAGGGCGCGGTCAACCAAGATCGCGTCCGCCCAGGACACCGGATCGCTGGCCCGCATCTCGCGCCACCCGGCATCGCTGCGGAACGGACATCCGATGCAAGCGGATTTGGGCGGCTCGGGATAGCCGTGGCGGGCCAGCCAGGCGAGGCAGTCCGTCCGGGACATGCGCGCCTCGATGAGCGGCCAGCGATGGGTGATCCAGGTTTCGCGGGCGTCCTTCATGCGGACCATCTCGTCCGTGCTGATGCCGATCCATTGCTCCACACGGTAGCGGGTGGCGTGACGGCCCGGCGCGACGCCCAGAAGCTCCCGGACCTTGGCGCGGATGGGGGCGATCTTGGCCTCGCGGGTGCATTGCCGTCGCCCCATGCCGCCCGCATCCAAGAAGTAAGGGACAGAGATGTAGCGTCCTTCGGCCTCCGCCGCGCGGTCGAGGACCTGGGCGCGCAGATCGATGGCCTGCACGCGGTGGATCGGGAAGGGCAGGACATTGCCGGAGGCCAGCCAATCGACATGGTCGTAGACGGCCTGCGGTCCCCATCCCGTGTCGGCGAAGATGGCGCAGTCGGGCATCGGCCCGACCAGCTCGTGGGCGGCCATGAGGGCGAGGGTGGTGCTTTGGACGCCCGCCCCGAGGGAGAGGACGCGCAGGTCGGCCTCCTCCAGCGGCTCCGAGACGCCCGGCCAAGGGGTGATATGCGGGGTCATTGGAAGCTCGGGTTCAGGACGGGTAGGCTGGACGCCGCGTCCTTGATCCGCGCGAACAAAACCGGGTCCGCCATCATGACCTCTAAGCTCGCCTTGGCCTCGTCGAGCTTCACCGGCGGCCCCAACGGCGCGGTCTGGTCGAGGATCGGCAGCGCCCGCCCGGATCGTGGATGGTCAGCGAGATAGCCCCGTCCGGAGCGGTGCAACGCGATGTCGATGGCGCGAAAGCCGGTCATTTCGAACCGCAGGACATAGGCGCGGCGGGGCTCGGGCGCGGCGTCCTGGCGCGCGATGAGATAAGTTTTGAGGCACATGGAAATGGTCCGTGATGCAAAGTTGTGGGGGAGGGGGCCGGGGCGATCTGCGCCCCGGCGGGTCCGGTCAGACCATGCCGTCCGGCGTCCAGGCCGCGATCCGGGCGCATTGGTCTTTGGTCAGGCCGTGGGCGCTCCGCGTATCTTCGCTGGCAAAGAGGTCGGCCAGTTTCTCGGCCTTCTCCCTCTTTTTCAGCTTCGCGAAGGTGGTGGCTTTCGGGTGATCGGGATTGAGGCCCAACAGGTCGCACCAGAGGTCCAGCAGGTAGGCCGTGCTGACCCGCCCGAAGAAATTCTCCGCCGTGGGCGTCCAGGTCTTCCGGACTTCCAGCCCGGTCAGCTTGTCAATCTGGGCTTGGAGGTCCGTGCCGTCGGTGTCGAGCAACGCGCAGAGATGGCGATGTAGAAGGTCCATGACCTTCCTGTCGCCGCGCTTGCGGAAGGCGGCGAAGTCCTGGGCCTCGGGCCGTTCCCAAGGATGCGCGGACGGGGCCTCGATCTTGGCCAGTCGCTTATCGCGGGTCAGCCCGTCCTCGACGCTGGGCACGGTCTCCACCGGCTCGGTCCGCAGACCGAAGACGCGGGTGCGTCCCGACTTGCCAGATAGCGCGTAGGCCAGAAGGTGCAGGGCCAGTTTGGGGTCGTCCAACAGGGCATCCTGCCGGGCGGCGCGGGTGCTACGGGTCAGGTCGTCGCGCAGCTTGGCGCTGATCGGGTCTTTGGGCCCGTCATCGCCCCCATGTCTCGAAGACGCGAGGATGCCCGCGTCCCGCGCGGCCTTCTTGTCCTGCGCGCGGACGATGCCGCCTTGGACGCATAGGTCCCCGTCCCGGTCCACATAGACCATGGCTCCGGCATGGGCCTTCTGCGCGTCGGTGAAGCTGCCCTCGGCCTGGGCTTCCAAAGTCCGGTGTTCGGTCCAGCCGTCTTCGTCCAATGCCTCGGTCTCGGCCAGTTCTCCAAGTTCTTCGAACCGGTCGGCTTCTTCGTCCGTAAGGTCACCGGGCGCGGCATAGATGCGCTCCATCTTCGCCTGCTCGATTTCCCAATAGCCGATGTTGGTGCCCGTGGCGGGCTCGACCCAAGACCAGCCCTGCTCCGCCTTCACGGTCTCGGCGGCTGCCGCGAGGGCTTTGCCGAACAGGTCGTCCAGCAAGTCGGCATCCCCTAGCAAGACCTGATCGGCGAACAGGTCATTGGTGACGGGACCACCGGCCTCGCGGTAAGCATCCAGCCCGACGAACACGGCCCGCCTGTCGTCATGGCCCACAGCCTGCGGACGCAGGGAGGTCTTGATCCGATGATCGGACGCGCCGGTTCCTCGCACCTGTTCCAGCACCGTCAGGATGGCTTTTTCGTCCTCCCCAACCGTGAACGCGGCAGCATTCCCAAGGCTGATTTCGCCATCGCGCAGCGCATCGATCACCGGCGCGGGCAACTTGGATAGGGCGAGGCGGCGATAGACATGGGCTTCCGTCACGCCATAGGCCATGGCGATCTGCGGCACGCTCGCGCCCCGGCCCGACATCGCGCCATAGTCGCGGATCTCGTCCGCCGGGTGCATGGCTTCCCGATGGGCGTTCTCGGTGCTGGCCCAGGTCCGCGCGATTTCCTCGTCCGGGGCCAGTTGCACCGGGACAGTCGCAAAGCGCGGATCGTCCTGCAAAAGCGCGAGGGCGCGGAGGCGACGACCGCCCGCGACGATTTCCACACCGGCCTCCGTGCGAAGCCCGGCAAGGTTCTGGATCAGGCCCAAGGCGCGAATGTTCTCGGCCAGGGCCTCGATGCCACTCTCGCTAACGATTGTCCGCGGATTGAGGTCGGACAGGGTCAGGTCGGCGAAAGGGATGGTCTCGATGGTCGTGATGGCCTGGGCCGGGTCTTCGGTTGGGGCGGGATTGGTCATGGCGTTCATGATCGGTTTCCTTGTTCGTGGCGTGGTTTTTGCTTATGGGTGCCCCACCCCCTTGAGGGGTGAGGCGTGGGGATCAGACGATCCCGTGCTGTCTCAGGAAGGCGCGGCCGATCTTGGCGGAGAGTCCGCCCTTCCTGATGAGCGCCCAGGCCTCACGGCGGCGGGCTGTCATCCATTGCTCTGTCATGTGTTCACCTCCTTTCCGGCGCGGGCTGCGCCTGTCGGATCACCGGCAGGACCGGGTTCGATGGGGGGCCGTCAGTAGTCGGACGGGAACATGATGGTGAGGACGCGCCGGGTGCGGGTCGGATCGTCGGGTGCCTCGCTCCCGTAGTGGTATTCCGTGTCGTAGAGGTCGATTTTCCAGAACAACCGGATGCCGTTCACGTTGAACGCGCCAAAGCCATGTTCCCCGGACGGATCGGACCATTCATCAAAGGCGTCGAAGGTCTGCACCGCCGTCATGGCAGCCTGTATGAACTCTGCCCCTTTTGCGGCCACCGCCGCGGTGACCAAGACCTGCCCGAGTATTTCCTTGCTGTCGGGCTTCCTTCGGAACGCGTCGTTCTGCTCGGCGATCCGTGCGCTGACCGGGTTCTGGTCCGGTATCTTTTCCATGTGGTTTTCCTCTCGTGGCGAGCGGGTTGCCGGTCTTGTGCCGGTCTTCCGCCGATGGGCGAGGCCACGCCTGATCTGGCTTTTGAATGGCCCCTGCCATTCGAAGGGCAGAGCAGGTGAGGGCGCAGCCTGGCCTGCGGCCCCGGGGGTCGGGGTCAACCGGGCGGAGGGGAAACTGGTGCGGCCCGCAGGCGCAGCCGAGGACACGGGTTTTCCCGGAGCCGGCGCCCGCAGGGCGGCGCTTGCCGGTTGACGACGGCCGCCGGGGCTGGCTGGCGGACCACTCAGCAGAAGGAATGTCCGGGGCCCGGGGCCCCGGTCTTTAGCCTCTCGATCCCGCCCGCGGCGGGATCACCGCATTCTTTTCATCGGCAAAGCGGGCGCGCGGCACGTGACGAAACGAACAGGTTGCCCTGCGCGTCACTTGATGAATATCAGTATCTGGATGAATGAACTGAGCCTGACATGACGTTCCCAACCGACCCGGTCGAGCGCAGCAAGGAGATCCAGCGGCGTCTTCGTGAACGTGGCTGGACCTTCGCGAAGGTCGCCCGCGAGCTCGACTACAACATCTGCTCTGTCGCGCCTGTGGCCCGTGAGCGAACATCGCAGACCGTGGAGGCGGCGATCGCGGCGGCGATTGGTGTCGAACCTGACGAAATATGGCCCGAGCGGTATGGACCGGATCGTGTCAGCCGGCATCGCTTCGGGGCGCGTAAGGTAAGTGACCGGAATTACAGGCAGATTCGTAAGAAATTGAAGGCGGTTGGGCTGACATTTGCAGAGATCGGCCGCCAGGCGAATTGCTGCGGCGGCCTCGTGACAAAGGTGTGCCAAGGCCATAGTCGCTCGCAGCGCGTGGAGGCCGTCATCGCCAGCAACCTGGGCGTGGAACCACGCGATCTGTGGCCAGAGCGATATCCAGAGCTTCTGAAAGCTGACTCTACGGCTGAACCAGGTCCAGCCTCAGTGTAGGTCACTGACGATGGGATGGTGCCGCCCTACGGGATCTTCACCCAAAGGGCGGAGAGCCGCGGCCGCGGCCGACCATGTCCCGGCCGCCAGGACGCGGCTCGCTTGCGAGACGGGGCAGGGCGGAAGGCCGCGAGGCCGCCGGAACAGGGAGGTCGAGGGTGCGGGGCTCCGGGAGTAGCGCAGCGACGACTAGAGCGTGTCCGTCGTCAGGGATTTTGGGACAGATAGCGGCCTAAACTAAGAGAGGATCTGGCTCATCTGGTTGGATTGATTATGCGGCGGTTTTGCGGTGAAGCAAGCGTCGCATTTCGATGGTCTTTTGTTTGATCCTTTCTCGTTGTTCCAGGATGGTCTGGCCGCGTCCGAAGTAGACATCGGCCGGGGTGAGGTTTTGCAGGCTCTCGTGGTAGCGCCGGTGGTTGTAGTGATCGACAAAGGCGTCAATCTGCTG
>CANLTZ010000024.1 GCA_947494145.1 uncultured Jannaschia sp.
CCAATAAAGGCGACAGGAACGGTGGCGGCAGCAAGCAGGACATGCACCCATGCCGTTCCGGGCGAGAACAGATTGTTTGGGGATGCGAGGCCGACGCAGGTGAGGCCGATCATGGCAAGAGCGACCGCGACGGATTGCAGCCACGCGATCTCAAGGCCAAGATGACCATGGCCAGCGAGCGCGACTGTGCCCGCACTGAAGCCGGCGATGCCCAGATAGAGTGGCATATGCGCGTAGACCCATCTTCGGACGGATTGTGTCGTCCAGACCTGTTCGGCGCGTCGTGCCGCCGCGCTCCGCGCACGGTGAAAGTACCCGACCCAGAACAGGAAGCTGAGCGCCGCGCCGTTGAATGAGACGGTCAGCGCCTCGCGGGTGATGGCTTCGCCATGGGAAAGGCCGTGCAGAGCTGAGGCTACGGCCTCGCCGAGAAGGATGATGGTGAAGAGGCCGAACCGTTCCGGCATGTGCTCCGGATGGGGAAGAGCCTTGTGGCCAGGGCGGGTCAACAGAAGTGGGCTGAGCAGCTCTGCCACTAGCAGAACGATCCATGCCATGGCGCGAAGCGCGTCCGGCAGGAAAGCCACTCCGATCCATGCCATCCCCTGGACACTGAAAACGAGCGCAGGAAGATGTGCGTCACGTAACTTTCGTTGATGGAAAGCATAGCGCAGATAGGCGGCTGCCAAAAGCAACTTGAAGGCGCCGACGCCGCAGGCAAACCACAGATCGCCGTATTCGGCGCCCGTGGAGCCATAGGCGATCGCAATGATGGCGAGGATCTTTGCAAAGCCGAAGATGTGCTGGTCCGGCCTATCCTCATCGTAGCGACTGGCCCAGAAGGTATGGCCCACCCAGAGGCTCCAGATGACGAGAAACTGGAGAGCGAAAGCCGCAGCACCTGAGATCGTGTAGTCCGAAACGTGGCGGTGGGTGAGCGCGGCGACCGCGAGGACGAAGGCGAGATCGAAGTAAAGTTCGAACCAGGTCGCCTTGCGCGGTTCGCTTCCCGTGTCAGATTGAGTGTCAGGCCGAACAGTCACATACAGTCAGGTCCTATGGGCCTCGACCATCCATAGCACTTTGTCGAGGTCCCGCGACATGCCGGTGAACAGATCGGCGGTCCCCTCATCGCCGATCTCGCTTGCCGATCCGATGGCGCTCCGGACCTCCTCGCCGAAGGTTGCGAGCGCGGAGGACAGCGTGTCGACATGATCCCGCGCGTCCGAGATGTCTTCGGGATAGGGCGGCAGTGTCGAGGTCTGGGCCGCTGTCTGCACCGTTCCGCGAGCCTGCCCGCCAAGTGCGACCAGACGCTCCGCGATGTCGTCCACATGGCCGTCCATCTCGGTATGCAAGCGGTCGAACAGTTCGTGCAGCGCGATGAAGGTCGCGCCTTTGACGGTCCAATGAGCCTGCTTGATGCTCTGCTTGAGGTCGATCGCTGTGGCGAGACGGGCTTGCAGGAGGTCGATCGCGGCCGTTCGGCTGTTCGAGGGGAGTGTGTTCTTGGTGACATGAAGGGTCATTGCGGCGTTCTTTCTCTCAGGTGTCGGCGATGAGGGGCGGCAGGCCCTGGGCGGTCATGGCCGCGGCGACGCCGGGGTCTTGCGCCAGCCGCTGCATCAGGCCGTGAAGGTTCGGATAGGCGCTGGTCGGCGTGGTGAGCCCATACCCCCAACGCGCCATGGGAAAGAGATAAGCGTCGATCGCGCTGCGCCTGTCGCCCAGGAAATGAGGCCCATCGCCTAGATCGGCCTCCAGACGTTGCAGGGCCTTCGCAATTAGCCGCTCAGCTGCGGCCTTCACATGCGCCGCATCCTCCGGGGTCCTGGCGCCGTAGCGCTGCGGCACGAACCACGGCCAGAAATGGGGATGCAGTGTGCCGCCTAGGGTGATGATCAGCCGCTCGAAGCGAAAGCGCTCCGTTGGCGTCGCGTCAGGCCCCGGACCGAGCGCCGGAAACCGACGGGCGAGGTGAAGCAGGATCGCGGAAGCTTCGGTCAGCACCTCATCGTCTGTGACGAGGGTTGGAACCACACCGGCGGGATTGATCGCGAGATAGTCCGGCGAGATCAGGTTCTCGCGGGTCACTTCGATTGCGCGATAAGGCGCACCCGCCCATTCCAGCGCGATATGGACGCCAAGCGCACAGGTGCCCGGCATGTAGTAAAGCGTCATCTCGCCTTGGGTGTTTGGAGCGTCCGTCACCGTCACGCCTTCATGCGATCGGCGGGATGACATCGGTGAACAGAAGCTGGATGAGCTGCTGGCCTTCCGGCGTCGACCAATCCTGCGCCAGTTCGGCGATCAGCGTGTTGGTGGCGGTGAGCACCACGCCCGCATCCTCCATCCGGCGGCGCGACATGTCCTCGGACAGATCGAAGGGCGAGCCGGAGGCGTCCATGACCGCCTGCACGCCGTAACCGGCTTTCACAGCGTCAATGGCCGGGAAGACGAGGCACACATCGGTGGTCACGCCCGCCATGATCAGGTTTGTCCGGCCCGTCGCCTCGACGGCCTGCCTGAAGGGATCATAGGCCCAGGCATTGACGACGCCCGGCCGCTTGATGCGGCCCGCAAAGGCTTCCGGGTGCAGCTCTTCCAGCTCCGGGATCAACGGCCCCTGCACATGGTCCTCCTGGCTGGAGGTCATCACAACGGGCATGTCGAAAATCCGGGCCATCTTCGCCAGCGCGATGGCGTTGCGTTTGGCGTCCTCCATCGGGATGTTCTTAATGAGTTGCATGGTGCCCACCTGATGGTCGATGAGCAGCAAGGCGCTGTTTTCGGGCGCGAATGGTTCGGACATGGCGGTGTTCCCCATTTCAAAGATGAAATCCAGTTGGTTTTCGACTATAATCGACCGTAACGGCGCTGTTTTCTGTAACCGCAAGTCTGATTCTGGATTTCTTCGTCCCATGGGAATTCGGAATCCCGAAATTCTTCCAGAAGAGCAGGTTTAGAGCGGATGGTAGAAGATAGTGATCATTTAGAGGGGATGCATTGAGCGCGTTCGGACAACCCGTTCCGAGCGAGAGATGACGGAGACACGACGTTGGGCGCAGGAGCGACAAATCTGACCGACTTCTATCGAAGGTCGGGTCACGCGGACCTCCCGCAGGAGGTGCGGGGATGAGCGTTGCGTATCGAGACCACTTCGAGTTCTATACCAAAGGACCCTACGCGCCTTTCGTTCGGGAAACACGCTCTTCGGGTACGGAGCCGATTCGGATCATCCACGCTGTGCAGCCTGAGGGCGATTTTTCTGACCCGGCTCACACTGACGTAATGCTGACGTTCGCTTTGTCGGCGGGTGCGCCGATCACGAGGGATTTTGGAGGCGGCAAGCTCCGCCTATCGCACCGGCGAGGTGATTTGGAACTGCAAGCTCCCAGCTTTGCGACGACTGTCCTTGCGGAGGGTGATCACGAGGTTTTGGCCTTTATTTTGCCCATCGCCGGTGTTCGAGCAGTCCTTGAGGACGCGCAGCCGCACTTCGATGGTGATTTTGGGCATCTACATGCGGCGCCGTTCCGCGATTTCTTCCTCGAACAGCTGTGCAACCGGCTCTGGGCGGAGAGCGAGGCGGGCAATCCGCACGGCGATATTTTTGCCGATTCCGCCCTCGCCATGATCGCGGCGACACTGTTGGGGCTGGCGCATCGGAGCGCTCCTTTCTCAGGGCGGCGTATCGACCACGCGGCCTCTACAGTTGCCGACTATGTCGAGGCTCACTTGGACCAGTCCATCGGGTTGCGCGATCTGGCGGCGCTGGCAGATGCGCCGGAGACGCAGTTCCTGAGCGATTTCAAAGCGACCTTCGGCGCAACGCCCCACCAATACGTCCTCTCCCGCCGCATCGCGCGGGCGCAGGAACTGCTGGCGGCGGGTGCGATGCCGCTGGCCGAGATCGCCTATGCCTGCGGCTTCGCATCCCAGAGCCACATGACGGACGTCTTCCGCGAGAAGCTCGGCGTGACGCCGGGGCGGTATCGCAAGGAGGTGCGGGAGTGAGCGAAACTCTGACAGTAGCCGACCATTATCGACGCCATCCAGGCTATTCCCGCTTTGAACAAGAGCATCGCGGTGGTGGCGGTTATGGCTTGACCTTCATCAGTTCGAAGCAGACGGCCCACGATTTTACGGACCCCGAAGTCGATGAGCTCGTTGTTATGCTGTCGCTTCGGTCCAACATGCCATTCCGTTGGCAAATCGGCGATGGCTGGTCCGACGAGCATCGGTTTGCGACGGGAAGCATGAACGTCTGCCCCGTCGCTACGAACATCGAGTACGACTGCGGCGGTGATCATGACGTTCTCTTGGTGGCTTGTCCCAGGCGCAGGCTTGAGGGTTTGCTTTATGAGTACGGTCAGCATTCTTTGGAGGTCTTCGCACCTCTCCACAGCCAGACAGTCGTTCACGACGGCGATGTCTCGTCGGCTATCTTGACCATGTGGCGACAATCTGAACGCAACGGCGATGCGTCGGCGATGATGATCGACGGTCTATGGCAAGTGATCGTGGCGCGGTTCCTATCGCGCGCGTCGGTCGACGTGGATGTGCAAGGGCAATTCCTGACACCGACTCAGATCGAACAACTCGAAGCATTCCTCACGGAACGTCTGCACGATCCCATCAACACAAATGACCTCGCTCAAGCCATGCACATGCAGCCGGCCCATCTCTCGGTGAGCATCCGGACAACAACGGGCCAGACCCCCCACCAATACGTCCTTTCTCGGCGCATCGCCCGGGCGCAGGAACTGCTGGCAGCGGGGAAGATGCCGCTCGCCGAGATCGCCTATGCCTGCGGCTTCGCTTCCCAGAGCCATATGACCGATGTCTTCCGCGAGAAGCTGGGCGTGACGCCGGGGCGGTATCGCAAGGAGGTGCGGGGATGAATTCGCAGTATCAAGATCACTTCGAGTTCTACACCCGCGGACCCTATTCGCAATACGTGACGGAAACCCGCTCGGGGGGGGCAGACCCCATCCGCATCATAGAAGCGTCCCAGCCTGAGGGGGATTTCTCCGACCCTGCCCAGCCTGATATCGTCCTTACTGAGATACTACATCATTCTGGTCACTCCGCGCGGGACTTCGGCCTGGGGCGACGTCGCTTTCGCTTCAGACGAGGAGATCTCGAGGTGCAGCCGCCCGGCCTCGCTACCGAGATTCTGTCTGAAGCGGACCACAGAGTCCGCGTATTTGTTCTTCCGTTCGATCGCCTGAAAACCGCTATCGAGGCTGACCTGCCGACATTCGACGGAGACTTCGGCCCCCTCCACGCAGCCCCGTTCCGAAACGTCTTCCTAGGGCATATCTGCCAGTGTCTGTGGGACGAGAGCGAGGCAGGGAACCCGCATGGGGACCTCTTTGCCGACGGTGCCCTGCTTGCCATGGGCGCGACACTTCTACGCCTGTGGGACGGCGCGCGCCTCGACAGCGTCGGTACGCCTTTTCCCGATAGGCTTAGGACTCGGATCGAAGAATTCCTCAACGCTAGTCTTGATCAGAACCTTGCCGTGCGTGACCTAGCGGCGCTGGCGGACACGCCTGAAGCCGCCTTCACACGATCTTTCAAGGCGACGTTCAACCAAACCCCCCATCAATACGTCCTGACCCGCCGCATCGCCCGGGCGCAGGAGCTCCTGGCGGCGGGCGACATGCCGCTGGCCGAAATCGCCTATGCCTGCGGCTTCGCCTCGCAGAGCCACATGACCGACGTCTTCCGCGAGAAGCTCGGCGTCACGCCCGGGCGGTATCGGAAGGAGGTGCGGGGGTGAGCGAGACGCAACATTTGCTGCAGGCTTACGATCAAAACGTCGCCTACGAAAGCATAGAACGGCACTACAAGACCGACGGCGAGCTTCCTGTCGAGTTCATCCGAATGCATCAGCCGGAGATCGAGGCAAGTTTCGAAGAGCGGGGAGATATTGCCGTCGTCCTGGCTTGGGACGCGAAGGGAGACACGGTTGTCGATTTCGGCGAGGGCAAGAAGTACCTCAATCAAAAAGGCGGCTTCTATGTCAATCCGATCGGCGGCGACTATTGGTTTCGCCAGACCCAATCTGCCGAGCTACTCATTGTCAGCGCAGATCTGACGTCGTTGGCGAACAGCCTCGCTATCACCAAGGAAGCGCTTACCCAAGCTACTCGGCCCTTGCACGACCGACTCGTGGTGGATCCGCAGCTCGCCGACTGGACAAAGCGGCTGTGGCTGAGCGCTGAACGGGAAGGCGCATTTGCTTCCCTTGCCGTCGATCATGGTCTCATCGCGCTCGTCTGCGCGCTATTGGACAGAGCCGTTGGCGGTGCCCGCTCGGGTGACGACGTCGTTCCGCTCTCCTCTGCTGAATTGGATAAGTGCTACGACTTCATCGAAGACCGCTTGGAGACGCCGCTGAGGTTACATGATCTCAGCAATGCAATAGGTTGCGCGCAGGTCCACCTGGCCGCTGCCTTCAAGACAGCGACCGGCCAAACGCCGCACCAGTACGTCCTCTCCCGCCGCATCGCGCGGGCGCAGGAACTGCTGGCAGCGGGGAAGATTGCGCTCGCCGAGATCGCCTATGCCTGCGGCTTCGCCTCCCAGAGCCATATGACGGACGTCTTCCGCGAGAAGCTGGGCGTCACGCCGGGGCGGTATCGGAAAGAAGTGCGGAGTTAAGGTGACGCGCCCTATTGTAGGGCGCTGCCTTCCGGTCGAATAAGACCCTGAAGGCTCACCCGGCAACGGTCGTGGCAGTGTTTCAGCTGCTCCAGAAGACCGATCGTTTTTTTATCACCTCCAATCGGCATCGTGACTTCCAGCGTATCGATGTCCCGCAGGATCTGGTCGTGGTCGTCGATGAGTTGACCGATCATGTCCGCCGCCTTTCGCTGCGCCAGTTCCTGTTTGATCGATGAACTGCCCACTAGATCTGGGTAGCTTGGCGGAAGATCGCGGCCGAGGGAGATGATGCGGAGCGCGAGGTCATCGGCGGCGTCATCGAGATCACGGTGGTCCTGCCGAATGATCGCCCGCAATCCGGTTCCCACATCGCCGTTCACGCGCCAGGAGAGATGCCGCGCCTTGTAAAGAAGGACGAAATTGTCGGCGAGAAGGCGGAGCAATCCGCCGGACGTGATCTCTTCGACTGTCGGGGCCATGCCGTTCCTTTTTTGTCTTGAGACGAACGTCACAGAAAGACGGCAAAGAGGATATGGGTGTCTTCTGGATTTGCCGTCGATTCTGGATTTCTCTTCGGTGCCTTCGCCAAGCAACGCCTCGATTTCGAGACGTCAAATGAAATCCTGAATCCCTATTTGCGGTCCAGAATACGCGACCAAAACCGTTGTTTACCTTTCGAATAAGTCTCGCGCACCGAAGCCGGTGCCGGACCTCTGCAGCCCCGCTTTTTCGAAAGGAGACGTCCCCGTGAACATTCTGACCCCCATCAAAGCCTCTTTCGGCCCGGCCGAAGGATTCCTCAAGCAACCGCATCGCCTGCTGATCGATGGCGCGTGGGTCGATGCCAAATCGGGCAAGACCTTCGATACGATCAATCCAGCGACCGAAGAGGTGCTGACCTCCGTCGCACTTGGCGACGCCGCCGACATCGATGCTGCCGTCGCCGCTGCCCGCAAGGCCTTTGACGACGGTCCGTGGCCGCGCATGCTGCCCGCTGAGCGCCAGCGCATCCTCCAGAAGCTCGGTGATCTGATCGAGGCGAATGGCGAAGAACTCGCCTGGATCGAGAGCCTCGACAACGGCAAGCCGGTCTCGGTCGCCAAGGTCGCCGACGTTCCGCTCACGGCCGATCTCTTCCACTA
This sequence comes from uncultured Jannaschia sp., assembly GCA_947494145.1. Taxonomy (GTDB): domain Bacteria; phylum Pseudomonadota; class Alphaproteobacteria; order Rhodobacterales; family Rhodobacteraceae; genus Jannaschia. Next base: position 7,818 of record CANLTZ010000024.1, read on the forward strand.
CATGGCCGCCCATGCGCGGACCCGCGAGGGCCATGTGGTGCCGACCTCCGACTTCGCGATCCCGGGCGCCGATTTCCACGCCTACACGGTCGAGGAGCCCGTCGGCGTCGTCGGCCTCATCACCCCCTGGAACTATCCGCTGTTGATCGCAGCGGGCTGGCAGATGGCCGGTGCGCTCGCCGCGGGGAACACGATCGTTCTGAAGCCGTCGGAGGTGACGCCGCTATCGATCATCCGGTTCGGCGAGCTGGCACTGGAAGCGGGCGTGCCGCCGGGCGTCATCAATATCGTTCAGGGCTTCGGCGCGGGTGCGGGCGCGCGTCTGGTCGAGCATCCGCTGGTCGACAAGATCGGGTTTACGGGCTCGACTCGCACGGGGCGTGGCCTCCTGAAGTCGGTGGCCGATTCCAACCTCAAGAAGGTCACGCTGGAGCTCGGCGGCAAGTCGCCGGATATCATTTTCGCCGACGCCGATCTCGAAGCCGCCATCGCCGGGGTCGCCATGGGCGTCTTCTTCAACCAGGGCGAATGCTGCTGCGCGGGCACCCGCATCTATGTCGAGGACAAGGTCTATGATCAGGTCGTCGCCGGCATGGTGGCGGAGGCGCAGAAGATACGCCTCGGCGCAGGCCAGGACCCCGACACCGACATGGGGCCGCTCGTCTCCCAGAACCAGTTCGACACGGTAATGGGCTATGTGGACGCGGGCAAGTCGGCCGGCGCGACCGTCGCCGTCGGCGGCGCGCGCGCAGGCGATAAGGGCTTCTTCGTCCAGCCGACGCTCTTCACCGATGTCGACCCGGACATGACGATCGTCCGTGAGGAAATCTTCGGACCCGTCGCGACGGTCGAGCGGTTCTCGAATATCGACGACGTCGTGCGGCGCGCAAACGACACCGAGTATGGCCTTGGGGCCGGTATATGGACGACGGATGTGCGCAAGACCCATCAGGTCGCCCGGTCGATCCGTGCCGGGACGGTCTTCGTCAACTGCTACAATGTCTTCGACGCGGCGATGCCCTTCGGCGGCTACAAGCAGTCGGGCTGGGGTCGCAACCGCGGACGCCAGGCGTTCGAAGCCTTCACCGAGACAAAGGCCGTCTACGTCAAGCTGAACTGATCGATCCTCCCCGACTGAGGCCGGGCGCACCTTCTCTGTCCCTATCCGGCGGGATGGAGCCCCCGTTCAAGCCACCCGCGACCGGCCGGCCCTGGCTCGGTCCGCCCGGCCTCGCCTTTTTCGGATCGATTTCAACCCGATGCACAGGAGCGCTCCCATGCCCGACTTCTTCTTTCTTCCCCCGATGAACATCGCCGGTGACGGCGCGCTTGATGCCGCCGTCGACCAGATGGCCTCCCAAGGCTTCACCAAGGCGCTGATCGTCACCGATGAGGCGCTGCACAAACAGGTCCACGCCACCAAACCCCTGATCGACCGCCTCGAAGCCAAGAGCATCGCCTACGTCGTCTACGACAAGGTCACGCCGAACCCCACGGTTGCCGAGTGCGACGAGGGTGCGGCGGTCTATGCGCGCGAAGCTTGCGACTTCCTCATCTCCTTCGGCGGCGGATCGCCCCATGATTGCTGCAAGGGGATCGGCATCGTCGCCACCAATGGCGGCTCGATCCGCGACTATGCCGGCGTCGATCAGATGCGGGTCAAGATGGCGCCGATGTTCGCGGTCAACACCACCTCTGGAACGGCGAGCGAGATCACCCGCTTCGCAATCATCACCGATGAGAAGAACAAGTCCAAGTTCCCGGTCGTGGACTGGCGATGCACGCCGAGCGTTTCGGTCGATGATCCGGAATTGATGGAAGGGATGCCGAAGGGGCTGACCGCCGCGACGGGCATGGATGCCCTGAGCCACGCGCTCGAAGCCTATGTCTCGACCGCAGCCAGCCATCTGACCGATCCCGGCGCGCTGCGAGCCGTCGAGTTGATCGACAAGGCGCTGATCGGCGCGTTCGAGGACGGCCATGATCGAAGCGCGCGCTCCGATATGACCTATGCGGAGTTTCTGGCGGGGATGGCCTTCAACAATGCGAGCCTCGGCTTCGTCCACGCCATGTCGCACCAGGTCGGCGGCATGTATCATAATCTCGCCCATGGCGTGATCAATTCGGTGCTGATGCCGCATGTGATCACTTGGAATGCTGAGGTCGCAGGCGAACGCTATGCCGAGATCGCGGCGCATTTCGGCGTGGAGACGGCGGGACGCTCTACGGACGATATCGTCGCTGGGCTGATCGCGAAGATCCTGACCTACAACGACGCGCTCGGCATCCCCGCCAATCTCGCGGAGATGGGGGTCAAGGACGAGGATGTGTCGCACTTGGCGGACTACGCGCTCGCCGATCCTTGCGCTGCGACCAATCCAAGGCCCGCGACAGTCGAGGAAATGCAGGCGCTCTTTCGCCGGGCGCTCACGGGGGATGGCATCGCCGGACAGAGCGCTGCGGCATGACAGACATTTTTGCATCCTATCGTTTGGGAGACCTCGACCTCGCCAACCGCATCGTCATGGCGCCGATGACGCGCACCCGGGCCGAGGAGGACGGTGTTCCGACCGACCTGATGGCCGACTATTTCGCGCAACGCGCCTCGGCGGGCCTGATCCTCACCGATTGCACATGGATCAGCGATCAGGGCCGCGGCATCATCCGTTCACCGGGGATCGCCAATGCGGCGCATGTGGCGGGATGGCGCAAGGTCACCGACGCCGTGCACCGCGCTGGTGGTAAGATCTTCTTGCAGATCTGGCATTGCGGGCGCGTGGCGCATGCCTCGTTCCGCGATGGTGCGCGCCCAGTCGCGCCCTCTGCGCTTCCCGCGGCAGGGCAAATCTATACGCCAGAGGGCTATGTCGGCTTCGAGACGCCACTGGCGCTTGATACCGACAACATCTTGCCGATCGCGGCAGACTTCGGTCATGCGACGCGGCGGGCGCGCGAGGCGGGCTTTGACGGTGTCGAGCTGCACGGGGCCTTTGGCTATCTGATCGACCAGTTTCTGCAGGACGTGAGCAACCATCGCGACGACGCCTTCGGCGGATCCATTCCGAAGCGCTGCCGCTTCCTGCTGGAAGCCGTGCAGGCCGCCATCGACGCTTGGTCGCCGGACCGCGTCGGCGTGAAGCTATCCCCCGCCAACACGTTCTACGGCATGGGTGATAGCGACCCTGAAGCGGTCTTCTCCTATGCCTGCGAGCACCTCAGCGATCTCGGGATCGCCTACATCCATCTGATGGAGCCGCCCAAGGGGGCTGAGGCCGAGGCACCGATGCGCAATGTCGCCCGAAGTCTGCGTCCGTTCGTCGGCACCCGGCTCATCGTGAACGGGAGCCTCGATCTGGACGCGGCCAAGGCGCTTCTGGACGATGGCGTGGCTGATCTCGTCTCTTTCGGCGTGCCCTACATCGCCAACCCCGACCTCGTCTCGCGTCTTGCGCATGGTTGGCCGCTCGCCGAGGCGCACCACGATCAATGGTATGGCGAAGGCCCAGGCGGCTACACGGATTTCCCAACCTATGGAGAGGCGCCTACCCGGGAGGCGGCGCAATGAAGGCGGTTCGTTTCCATGCCTATGGTGATCCGAGCGTTCTGCAGTTGGAAGACGTTCCGGACCCAAGCCCCGGCCCAGATGAGGTGCTGCTCGACGTGCATGCGGCCGGGATCAATCCGCTGGACTGGAAGATCCGGTCCGGGACCCTTGCGCAGATGATGCCACTTGCGCTGCCGTTCACGCTCGGATGGGACGTCGCAGGGGTAGTCAGGAGCGTTGGAGCCGACGTCGAAGGCTTCTCCGAGGGCGACAAGGTCTTCGGCATGATCCCCATCGGAGCACCCGGTGCCTATGCGGACTATGCGACGGCGCCGGCAAGCGCCATGGCAAAGGCCCGGACCGATCTGCCGATCGAGGTTCTGGCGGCCATTCCCGTTGTCGGTCTTGCGGCCTGGCAACTCATCCATGAGGTCGGCGCGCTTGCGCCGGGTGAGCGGGTGGCCGTGATCGGCGCGGCCGGTCAGGTCGGGCGCCTCAGTATCGCACTTGCAGGTCAGATCGACGGTGTGGAGGTCATGGCGATCGGCCGGCGCGCCGAACTCGAAACTGCAGGGTTCTCCGAAAAAATCCGACAGATCGCCAGCGACGACGGCGATTGGACAGCTTCTATCGCCGATGTCGATCTGATCATCGACCTTGTCGGCGGCCCCATGCAGACGGCTGCGTTGGCCGCTGTGACGCCTGGGGCACGTCTCGTATCAAGCGCGCAACCGCCAGTTCCTGCGGGTCGGGACGTGACCGTCTCGATGTTGCAGGTTCACCCAGACCGATCTGCTCTCGAGCGCCTTGAGGCAGGGATTGCGTCCGGCGACCTTCCGCGCCCGCTCGTCAACACCTTCCCGCTGGCGGCAGCGGCCGAGGCCCACGCTGCCGGAGAGGCAGGCGAAAACGCGAAGCTCGTTCTCATGACCTGACCTCTCGAAGAGTATCTGCTGTCCACCCGGCCCTCACCTTCGGGGAGGGCCGGTCACGCCAAAAGACGCCCTGCGGCGCCAGATGGGGCCGTCATCCGGCTGAAACTGTCCGCGCGAAAAGACCTGGCTAAGTTCCACAGCCCGATGCCGTATCAGCGTCGCCATTCACCTCATGCGACACTTCCGGCCCTGGGACCGCACCGTAATCTAATGCGTGGTCTTTCGGCCTGCCCATTGGAGCTTTAAATGAAAGTCCGCGCAGTTTTGAGCGCGCCAGTCGACATGAAATATCGTCTGCGCGCGGCCCAATACACTGAGAAATACGGAATCCATCCTTGGGTCCAGAATACCTAAAGACCAACAAGTGACAGGGTGAGGTGCGGGTCCGAGTGCGCGGCGATCGTCGCACCGGCCTCGTTCCATGGACTGGCACAGGAGAGGAGCGTACCATGATGATCGGTAGACCAAGAGCAAAGTTGGGTTTTGGTCTCGCGATGGCCATGCCTGGCCTCGCCGCGTCACCCGTCCTGGGCGATACGGCGCATGCCGAACGGGTCGGCGAGCATCTTTCTCAGCTCGAGGTCCACGCCCAAAGCGCCTTCCGTCTCTACGACTTAGAGGTCGACCCACAGAGTCTGACGCTTGGCCAACTCGCGGCCATAGAGCACATCCTCGCCAGCGAGGACTCCGAGAGCGAGAAGCGCGGGCGGATCGAGGCCGTCGCAAACCAGTAGACCATAAACGATCGCCAACTTGCCGTCTGGCGGGTTGGCATCCAGCGAGCCATTCGGGGAGGCGCGCGTCCAGCACCATTCGAGCAGATGAGATTATGACAATCGAAGTCCAGAGATCGGCAAAGGGAACGCGCCAGCTGCTTTCGGGACCGGACGCATTGCGCAACTGGACGATCCTGGCGGCGGCGTCCCTGACCGTCATGGCCGGCGCCACCGTTGCACCCGGGCTGCCCGGGCTGCAGGCGCACTTCGCGTACGTCCCCAATGCGGAAGTGCTGTCCCGTGTTCTGCTGACGACGCACGGCCTGACGATTGCACTCCTTGCGCCGTTGGGCGGCGTGCTGATCGACCGGGTCGGACGCAAGCCCATGCTGGTCGCCGCCGCAATACTCTATGGCGTAGCAGGCACGGCGGGGCTCTGGCTCGACGACCTCATCGCGCTGCTTGCAAGCCGCGCGTTGCTCGGCATGGCCGTTGCTGTGACCATGACAGTCGCCACAACGCTGGTGGGGGATCTTTTCACAGGCGAGGACCGCGATCGGTTCATCGGCGTTCAATCCGCTGCAATGGCCGGAGCCGGGATTGTGTTCATGACCAGCGGCGGCGTTCTGGCGGAGCTGTCCTGGCGCGGGCCGTTCCTGATCTATGGGCTGGCCTTTCTGGTGGCGCCGCTCGCCGTGGTCGCGCTCCGCGACGGCACGACGGAGCGACAGATTGAGGCAACTTCACCGACTGCGGCACCGATTGTCCAACCTCGTCTGATCGGTTTTCTCTATGCTGTGGCGTTCGTGAACCAGGTGGCGTTCTATATGCTGCCAACGCAGCTGCCATTCTTGGTTTCGGCGTCGTTCGAGACCGGCGCGGCGGCGCTTACGGGCGCCCTGATTGCGACGCAAACCCTGTTCGCGGCGGTGACGGCCCTGAATTTCAGCCGACTGCACCGATTGATGTCGCGTCTTACGCTGTTCGCAATAGGGTTTGGCGGGACGGGACTTGCCTACGCGCTCCTCTCCGTCGTCGAAGGACCGCTTCTGTTTGCGGTCATGGCGATAGCGGGTCTTGCCGGTGGGATCATGACGCCCAACCTGCAGGCTTGGACCGTTGGCGCAACCTCGGCGGCGATGCGCGGGCGGGTGGTTGGCGGGCTGAGTTCGGTGACGTTCTTCGGGCAGTTCATGTCGCCGCTGCTCCTCGCCCCGATCGTCGCCTGGGTCGGGATTTCGGACGCCTTTCTTATCGCGGCGATGGCCCTCGGCATTCTGGCAGCGGCGCTTCTTTTTCTGGCGAGACGCGCAACGAAGACCGGGCATCCACTCTCCGATGCTTCGGGATCATCGGACGGGTAGGATGGACCACCTCGTCAAGAAAGCCCTCATGCAGATTGGCGTTCGAGACCTGAAGGCCATCGTCGCTGTCGCAGAAGCGAGCAGCTTTCGAAAGGCCGCGATGCGGATGAACCTAGGTCAGTCCGCCATCTCGCGGCGGATCGGCAAACTTGAGGATGCGCTTGGAGTCTCACTGTTCGAAAGACGCACGACAGGCGCGCGTCTGACGACGGCTGGACAGGCTTTTTTCGCGCGAGCGCATACGGTGCTCGACGACCTGACATCCGCGATCGAAACCGCGCAGTCTGCAGGAATAGGCGAAAACGGACATCTCCGGATCGGTTTGATCGCTTCGATATCCCGTGGCGCAGTAAGAAATCTCGTCGCCGCATATCGAAAGAGGCATCCGATCGTGGACCTGTGCTTCGTGGAGACGCATCTCAACCAACTCTTCAGCGAACTCAGCCATCGACGGTTGGATGTGGTGATCGCGGCGGGCGGCCCACCTCGGGAGATCGGCGACAGCCTAACTCTAACGCGAGAGCCGATCTTTCTTGCCGTTCCAAGCGACTCCGTTCTCCGCGATTTAGGCCGTCTGAAGTGGCGGGACGTGAGAGACGCGCGGTTCATCGTCAGCGCGCGGGAACCGGGGCCTGAGATACACGATTTCATCATTCGTAAGGTGTCCGACCTTGGGCGGCCAGCTCAAGTTCAGCGCCACAGGCTCGGTCGAGAGGGGATCATGACTTTGGTCGGTATGGGCTTTGGTGTGAGTATCGTCGCAGATCACTGGCGAGGCGTCCGCTATCCCAATGTCTCGTTCATTCCGATTGGCGACGATGATGAGAGGGTCCCGTTTTCTCTGACCTGGCACCCCGAAAACGACAACCCCGCGCTACGCCGGTTCATCTCTCTGGCGCGGATCGAGGCGAAGCGGAATGGCGCTCTTTCCTGAGTTTTGCAAATCCGCGATTGGTCTTCTCGAGCGGTTGAAGCACTGCCACGACCGTTGCGGGGTCAGTCTTCAGGGTCCCGCCCAAACGTCACCCCCAGCTTCGACCGGAGGACGTCCGTCATGTGGCTCTGCGAGGCAAAGCCACAGGCATAGGCGATCTCGGCGAGCGCCATGTCGTCGATGCCGAGCATCTCATGCGCTGGTTCGATACTGGGTGACGTAGCTGCGTGTGTCGGACTTGAAGACACGCAATCCGAAGCCAGGCAGACATGTCAGATCGAAGCTTAGCCCGCCTTGTCACGCATGCGTCACGTGGGCATCAGGAAGGAAGCGGCGAACTGTTTCTAGAAAAAAGCGTCGGAGGGATGATCGGAAAACACAATGCAGATCGGCTATTTGCACGCTCTGTCGTGCATACAAGAAAAAGCACGATATCGCTGCTGAAGGCGGAGGCCAGAGATTCGAATCCTCTCGGGAGCGCCAATTATCCAAACAAAATCAATATTATACTGCTGCTGACCGAAATCGAACGGTGGGCGTACAAGAGTCTGACGTAAGCACTACGCGTCGGTCGCTTCGAAATATTCCCGAATTTTCAACATGACGACCGGGTCGTCACGTAAGCACGCCATTTTCAGGGGGGGTGCATCGTCGGTAGTTGGTACTGGTCGTTGCGCTCGATTGGGTCGCCTTCCGGCTGTCGTCAAGCAGCCAACTTGCCGGCCGACACGAGTCGGATACCCTGACTGGAACCGGTCGGATGATGAGTGCGAATGCATAGCAGCGAATGGCTTGGTAATCTCTGAATGGCTAGCGAGTAGCCAGCCCGCAGAAGAACTGGTATCGTCGCGTCACCAGGCGACACTCTTCCCATCATGGAAGAACCCGCCTGTCGGACCGTCGCTGCCGAGCGTCGCGGCCCAGACGATCCCGGACGCGCCATCGCAGACGGAGCGACCTCCTTCGCCGCGCATGTCCGTCGCGACACAACCCGGGTCGACGGCGTTCACGAGGATACTGTCCTTAGCGAGGTCGGCGGCAAGTCGGCGAGCCAATGCGTTGAGCGCAGTCTCGGAAACGGAATAATCGGGCGGTCCCGCGCCCATGCGGGCAAGTTGCCTGCGCCTGATGACACGTTGACGATGGCGCGCGATCCTGTCGTCTCGCGCATCAGTGGCAGGGCCGCTTGTACCAGGGCCACGCACCAAGAAGATTGACCTCGAGAATGTGGCGCAAACGGTCGAGATCGGCGTTTGATGCACGCTGGTCGGTATCGTAGTCGATGCCCGCATTGTTCACGAGGACGTTGAGCTGGCCGTAAGTGGTTTGAACGGTTTCTACGGCCGCAGCGATGCTCGCCGGGTTGCGAATGTCGAGGGGGACGATCGTGCGTTCGCCGCCTTCGCGCTCCACCGCCGCCTTGGTCTCTTCGGCGCTTTCCCGTGTGCGGGCACCGATCACGATGGCCATGCCTTTTCCTGCCAATTGGCGCGCCACTTCCGCTCCGATGCCGCGATTGGCGCCGGAGACGAGCGCTATATGACCACCATTCGCCAAATTCGCCTCTCTCAGAAATTCGGGACCTACGTCAAAAAACACATCCGTGGACGCGATCGATGTGTTGTGGTGTGCACGATCCGATCATTTTCTTATGCAATCGATGCATCTGCTACGGATTTTTTGCGGAAAGTCGCGTGATCGGCTATGTTTACACGCAACCGACCGGCCATTCTGGAGCAGTCCTCGCAACCCTGACGCCTTGATGGACATTTCATCGGTTGGAGGAAGGACCGCGATGCAGGCACCACATGCCGCACCAAATCGGGAATATTCCAGCTACACCGAGTTCTATAGTGAGTCGGTGTATTCTGCATTTCCGCAAGATCACCGATCTGCCGGGTCGTTTGGTCTGCACATGATGCGTGTGGACCAAGAACCAATCGACTTTGTTGATGCCGCCGTGCCAGATCTGGTCTTCGCGCGCACCGAGAGCGATGTGCGAGACGTGCTCTTGGATCTCGGGGACGGCGCGAGCACAGTGCGCGCCCAGACCGGAATGCTGACTTACTATCCGGCCGAGACCCAATCTCGCTCGCGGGTTGAGGTGCCGCACACCCTCACGATCCTCAGCATGAGTCATCAGAAAGTCGTCGACCTGATGGCCGACGCGGGGACCGATATATCATGCTTTGACAGCTTTGCGTCGAGAATGTCGGAGAATGTCGCTGCCGCATCTCTCATGGACCGGATCTGGCAGGCTATGGCCGAAGCAGGCCCGGCTGCCAGCCTCTACGTTGATGGCCTCGCAATGCAGTTCCTTGCGGTAATTGCGGACAGCGCGACCCTTTCCCCGTTTGGAGTGGACCATGGCTTAGACAAGCGCATTACCCGCGCCATCGATTATCTTGAAGCGCATATCAGCAAGTCGCTTACCGTCGCCGAGCTTGCTGGCGTTGCAGCGCTCAGCCCTGGCCAGTTTGCGCGAGTCTTTAAGGCTACGACCGGCGAAGCGGTCTGGGCATTTGTCCAGCGCCGCCGGATCGAGCGGGCGCGCGATATGCTGCGGCACACCGCAACGCCGATCAGCCAGATCGCGTTCGAGTGCGGCTTTGCCAGCCAGAACCACATGACGACCCTCTTCCGGCGGCATCTCGGCGTAACGCCGGGTGCCGTGAGACGGTTGGGTTGACTATGCGCACACAACACGCCGCGCCAGATCAGAGTTTCGAAAGCCATGCCGAGTTCTATCGGAAATCCACCTATGCCCAGTTTCCGCAAGAGCACCGGTCAGGCGGATCGTTCGGGGCGAAGTTGATGCGCGTCGAGCAAGAGCCTATCGATACGATTGATGCGCCCGTTCCTGAGATCGTATTTTGCCGCGCGGACTCAGAGGGGCGGGGTATCCTGATCGATCTTGGGGACGGACCCGTCGAATCGGGGCATGCTAGCGGTGAGTTCACCGTCACACCGGCGATGACCAGACCTCGCACGCGAGTGATTGACCCCCACCAGATCACCATGCTGACCATCCCGATAAATAAACTCTCTCGGTCGATGGAGGGCGCAGGCATTACTGGTGACGCGACAGTCTTCGGACGGTTTCTGGGTCGCATGGATCGTTCGCCACCAGCCGCGCGATTGATCGACCGCATGTGGCGGTTATGCGTATCGCCGGAGGCGTCCGATGACCTATTGTTCGATGGTCTGACGTTGCAGTTCCTCTCGGTGATGGCAGGCAGCGCTGCGCTATCGCCACTCGGATCGGACCATACCGAAGACAAGCGCATCGCCCGCGCAATCGATTATCTTGAAGCGCATATCAGCAAGTCGCTTACCGTCGCCGAGCTTGCTGGCGTTGCAGCGCTCAGCCCTGGCCAGTTTGCGCGAGTCTTTAAGGCTACGACCGGCGAAGCGGTCTGGGCATTTGTCCAGCGCCGCCGGATCGAGCGGGCGCGCGATATGCTGCGGCACACCGCAACGCCGATCAGCCAGATCGCGTTCGAGTGCGGCTTTGCCAGCCAGAACCACATGACGACCCTCTTCCGGCGGCATCTCGGCGTAACGCCGGGGGGTTTTCGTAGGTAAATCTCGCGCTCGATGTAGGCCCAACAGTCGGATTGCGTAGACAGCCGCGCGCATCGTGGAAGATCACAAGGGCATTCATTAGCAAACTGATCCGGGAGATGTGGCGGTGCTTCGCCGCGTCCAGACAGTCGGGCAAATGCGCATTCGGGCATCGCGCGTTTGGAGACTCTTATCAATTTTTGGCGCGAGAGCGTCGGGCGGGTTCGTCGTGCTTCTACAAATCTGTCATCCCAGATTGTCCGGGAGGTGGTCGCAATGAAATCGAAGATTGCAGCGGTCTTTCGGCCAGGCACTTTTATCGTTTTCTTGGTGCTGGCGGGCGTGGTTTCCGCACAAGCACCCGAAAATGACGTCCGCACAAAAACCGAACAGTGGTTCGATCTTTGGAGCCCTGGATCGGATCCGATCGACTGGGAGGCTTTTCGACCTCTGTATATGGCCGGAGAAGAGGCGATCCTCGTCATCGACGATTTTGGCGATGAAGTCACGACGATCACAAGCGTCGATGAGTATATCGCAACTTGGAAACCGGTCATGGCCGAAGAGTTCCGATCCTGGTCGATCCAACCTGAAGGTCTGATCGACTATCGAGTTGGTTCAACGCTCGCTGTGGCGACGTTCATCCTTGTGGCCGACGGGGAAACGTTCGGCGACATACGTGTCACACCACGTCAATACGGCACGCTGATTTTCGTCAAGGATGACATCGGCGATTGGCGCATCGTTCAGGAACGACTGACGACGCTCTCGGAGCCTTCCGTCGACTCTTCTGACGAAAGCACGCGGCAATGACTTATCGCCATATGGGGAATGTCGCTTTGGACCACGCGCGCGACTACAGCCGTCGTGAAGACCGGATCATCGCGACGCAGACAAAAGCCGGGACGGTGTCGTCCATCCTGACGCATTCCTGGGCTGATGGCGATATCCATTTCGCCGCCAAGACCTGGACGGGAAGCGATGCCGAGCTGGAGCAGAAGAGCGACTGGCATTCATTGATCCTGACCGTGCGCGGCGGCACGGCCCTTACAGGATCACGGGTTGCGGGTAAATTTCTGTTCGAAGGGATCGACCGGCCCGGTGCGCTCAGCTTCATTCCGGCGGGCGCAGATCGCAAGTCGTGGTATCGAAACGCCGATCTCGATTACGTAGGGCTGTTTCTTCATCCTCGGCTTTCCGAGTTGCTTCCGGGCCTCGAGGGCATGGCGGGCCTTGGCCCGCGCGTCAACGCAACGGATCCCTTGCTTGCCGGTATGCTGATCGGCCTTTCGGCCGAGCTTGAAAACCGGACGCCTCCCGATCGTATGTTCATGCAGGATTTCGTCACGCTCGTTTCGAACCAGTTGCAACGGTCGGATAGCCGTCCAAACGCGCCGTCGGCAAAAGGACGTCGACTGAATCGGCGTGCGATCCTGACGATCACAGAATTTATCGACGCGAACCTGGAAGCCGATCTAACGCTCGGCGACCTCGCGGCCGTGGTCCAAATGCCTGCTGACGGGTTCGGACGCAGCTTCCGGGCAACGATGGGCATGGCGCCGTACAAATACGTTCAGGAACGCCGTATTCGCCGCGCAGAGAGCCTTCTGTCAACGTCGGATATGGCGTTGAGCGAGGTCGCTCTAGCCGCAGGCTATTCGAGCCAAAGCCATTTCACGCGGGCATTTCGCCGGCATAACGGGCAGACGCCTGGCGCCTATCGGCATTCGAACGGTGCAGCACCCGAGAACAGTCAAAACCACCCGGAACGGTGCAATACAGCGCCACCGAAAAAAAGTAGAATCAAGTAGAAAAATGCATACAGCGAGGCTGGGAGATGTCGGACAAAGATGAATTGACGCGACGAGAATTTGTTGAGGGTACTGGTGTCCTCGGCGCCGCTGTTGTTATCGGGCCGCAATTGCTTGGAAGGCCTGCCGCTGCTCAGATATCGGCCACGAATGTGGTTTCGTCTGAGGCCGACGTTACAATCACCCTCAACGGCCAAGCCGCTTCGGCTCGCATCCGGCCCAATGTCACCTTGCTGGACATGCTCCGCGAAGACCTGGCCCTGACCGGTACGAAGAAGGGCTGCAACCAAGGTGGCTGCGGGGCGTGCACGGTTTGGATCGATGGCCAACGCGCAAACGCCTGCATGACGCTCGCCATAATGCAGGACGGGCGCGAAATCACGACCATAGAAGGTCTGGCGGAGGGCGACGACCTGCATCCGCTGCAGCAAGCGTTCATCGAGAACGACGCGTTCCAGTGCGGCTTTTGCACTTCCGGCCAGATCATGTCCGGTGCGAAGGTTTTGGAGGAGGGCGTCCCGACCACCGATGCAGGCCTCACCGAGGCGATGAATGGCAATATCTGCCGCTGCTCGGCTTACCCGCAAATCCGCGCCGCGATCCGCGACGCTGCAAGAAAGGGGTAAGACCGATGTTGAACTTCGCATATGCGCGCCCCGACAACCTCGAAGCCGTCCAAGCGCTGATGCGCGATGCGGACAATGCCGCCTTCATCGCGGGCGGTACGGACATGCTGAACCGTATTCGTGACGGGGTCGACGCGCCGGGGCTCCTGATCGACATCTCCGGTTTGGACATCGGCAGGATCGACCTCAACGATGAACGGCTGTCTATCGGTGCTATGGCGCGCAATACGGATATCGCCGCCGATGATCGTGTCCGCCGCAATTTCCCACTCATCACAGATGCCATCGAGGCGGGTGCCTCGCCTCAGGTCAGGAACTTCGCGTCGGCGGCCGGGAACATCCTTCAGGCTACGCGCTGCCCCTATTTTCGCGACGTTGCCAGCCCGTGCAACCGACGTGATCCGGGCAGCGGGTGCTCGGCACTCGACGGCGACAACCGCAAGCTCGGCATTCTTGGCGTCAGCGAGGACTGCATCGCGACCCATGGCTCGGATTTCGCCGTAGCTGCGGAGGCGCTTGACGCGCGTGTGCTGACGATAGCGCCGGATGGCAACCGGCGAGAGCTATTGATTTCCGAGTTGCTGCGATTGCCGCAGAATACGCCAGAGGCGGTGACCACTCTCGCACCCGGAGAGTTGATCTTATCCATCGACGTGCCGCGCAGTTCGGCTAGGCTTCGCTCCGCCTACGTCAAGACCCGCGACCGTGCATCCTTTGGCTATGCGCTGGTCTCTGCTGCCGTGGCGCTGGACGTTGCGGACGGCCAAATCCGCTCCGCACGTATCGCGTTGGGCGGCGTAGCGCCACGTCCCTGGAGGAATGCAGAGGCCGAAGCAGTGCTTCAGGGCCAGCCCCTTAGCGACGCGTCATTTCAGGAAGCGGCGGCACGTGTCGCAGAGGGCGCGACGCCGACAGAAGACAACGCATTCAAGATCGATCTGGCCCGCCGTGTTGTTGAGCGCGCCCTGAAGGAGGCTGCCGTATGACCACCCTCACTGACATAAAAACGGGCCCGAACCGGGTCGAGGGCCGCGCCAAAGTCTCCGGCGGGGCGATATATGTGAACGATACGCTGCGACCGAACCTTGCCCATGTTGCTTTCGCTGGATCGGCCATCGCCAGCGGGCGTATTCGCGCCATCGACACGCGCGCCGCTGAAGCCGCGCCAGGCGTTATTGCCGTCTTCACCCATGAAACCTTGCCGCCTCTCACAGAACCCGGCGGCATGCGCGAACCTATCGTCGCCCTCCATGGCGACCGCATCCACTACGCTGATCAGTTTATTGCCGCCGTCGTTGCGGACACAACTGCCGCGGCGGAGGCGGCGGCGCGTTTGATCACGGCCGAATATGACATTGATACGCCGATCGCCACATTGGATGCGGCGGAGGCAACAGCATTCGAGCCGGAGCAATGGAACGCGTTTCGCACACCGACCTCGTCGCGGGGCGATGCGGACGGGGCTGTCGCGAGCGCGCCGGTGCAGATTGACTGGACCGTCGAGACGGCGATGCGCCAGCATAATCCTATCGAAGCCAATACGACGGCGGCGGAATGGGACGGTGATCGCGTGACGATCTGGAACGCGGACCAATACATCGTCGAGACCATGCAGATCGCCGCGCGCGCGCTAGGTATTCCCGAAGAGAACGTGACTGTCCTCGTCGACTATGTCGGCGGTGCCTATGGCTGCAAGGTCGGCCCTTGGCCGCACACGATACTGACCGCGCATATCGCGCGCTTGGTCGGACGACCTGTCAAGATGGCCCTGTCGCGCCGCCAGATGTATTCGTCTGCTGGACATATGCCGGCGACTCGCCAGCGGATACGGATCGGCCTTTCCGATGACGGCCGTTTGCAAGGCATCGTCCACGAAAGCCTGTCCCAGGGACCGACCCACGATCCGCAATATTGCGAATGGGCGGCGATGCCATCGCGATACCTCTATGATTGCGAGAATGTCCGCACGCAGCATCTGGTCGCCCCGATGCACAACGGCGCGCCAACGACCATGCGGGCGCCGCATGAAGGGGTCGGGCTTTTTGCACTCGATACGGCGCTGGATGACGTGTCCTATCGCCTCGGCATCGACCCTGTAGAACTCCGTCTGCGCAACATCCCGCCACGAGATCAACACTTTGACATTCCCTGGTCAACGAATGCGCAGGCGGAGGTCTATCACGCCGGGATGGAAGCGTTCGGCTGGGCCGATCGGCCCGCCGAGGCCGGCACGCTGCGTGACGGTGACGAGTTGGTTGGTATCGGCATGGCCTCGGCCCTGCGTCCAAACTCGAAAACCAATGCCGAAGCGCGGGCAAGCGTCGATGCCGAGGGGCGTATCACCGTAGCCAGCGCAACCTCCGAAATCGGCACTGGCACCCCCACCGCCCTTTCAATCGTCGCAGCCGAAGAGCTCGGGCTGCCCATTGAGCGGATCAATGTCCTCATGGGCGACAGTACGCTTCCGCCGGCACCCTATGTGGCCGGGTCGGTGACGATGGCGTCGGTCGGGTCCGCCGTACTGCTGGCCGTGCGGGCGCTCAAGGACGAACTGGGCCGCATCGCTGTCGCGCAGGGGGGCTCGCCACTCTTTGGTGCCGACGCAGCCTCGGTGACATTCCATGGCGATGTCCTGATTCATTCCGATGATCCGTCCCGGCGCGACACATTCGCATCCATCGCGGCGCGCGCCGAAGGTGGGGCGATCTTCGCCATGGGGCGCTTTGCACCCGAGCAGACCGGCAGCAACAGCCGCAGCCTCGGCGCGCAGTTCGTCGAAGTGCGCGTTGACCCTCTGATCGGCCGTATCCGCGTGTCGCGGATGCTGGGCGTTTTCGCTGTCGGCCGGATCATCAGCCCGAAAACCGCGCGCAGCCAGGCGACGGGCGGCATGATCTGGGGCATCGGTGAGGCGCTGATGGAAAAGACCGACCTCGATCCCCGCACCGCGCGGCCTGTCAATGCGAGCTTCCTCGACAATTACGTCCCAGTGCAGGGCGATGTCCCCGAGATCGACGTGATTTTCCTGGACGACACCGATCGCGACCCTAACCCCCTAGGTTCGAAGAGCATCGGCGAAGTCGTCTCGACCGGCGTCGCGCCCGCCATCGCCAACGCGATCTACCACGCCACGGGCAAGCGGCTGAACAAGCTGCCCGTTACCAGCGAGATGGTGCTGGGATGACCGGGTGTGACAGTGGGAGCAGTGATCAAGACTCAGGGAGCCTCCACGACATTGCTCGGACTCGTGGAAAGCCGGACAAGTCGGCTGCCGTCGCAGACGCAATTGCGGTCAGCGGTTTTCCCTTTGACGCCGGGTCCGACGCCGCGCCAATCGTAGCCATCGAAGGCTTGGCTGAAGCTGAGAAGCTGCTTGGCCTTACAGCGAGCCGTCATCGAACCCGAGGATCTGCACGCAAATCCGCTTGGCATCAAGGGCATCGCAGAGCTTGCGATCATCGGCGCCGCAGGCGGTGTAGCCAACGCTGACTTCGACGCAACCGTCCTGCGTATCCGCGAATTGCCGATCTCGCTCGACAAGCTGCTTAACGCGCTTTGATTTTGGAGGACCCGACATGTTCTACCCGACAATGGAAAAACAAACTCTAGCGAAGCGTGGCTTTGCGCCGGTAACACGAAGGGACTTTGGCCTTGCGACGGGCGCATTCACCGTCGGAGTGGCTCTCCTCGGCGGGCGCGCGGTCGCCGATCAGACTGCGGGCGGCCTGCCTGTGACGCCGGGCGGCGAGGTCGATCCGGCCCTCTTCATCACGATCGAGCCGGACGGCATTGTAAAGCTGACCTGCCACCGCTCTGAGATGGGTCAGCAGACCTGGACCGCGATGGCGCAGATTCTGGCTGATGAGCTGGACGTGCCGTGGGAGCTGATCGAGATCGTGCAAGCCGAGGGCCATCCGCGCTATGGTGACCAGAACACCGACGGCTCCCGTTCGGTCCGCTGGAACATGGAGCGTCTGCGCCTGACCGGAGCCGCAATGCGTGCAATGCTCGTCTCCGCGGCCGCCGAGCGGTGGGGCGTGGACACCGCCGATTGCCAAGGAGCCGACGGCATCGTCTCGGGTCCGAACGGTCGCTCAACCACCTATGGCGAACTCGCCGAAGCAGCGTCGGAACGCCCGCTCCCGGCTGAGCGAGCGATCCGTCTGAAGGATCGATCCGAATGGCGCTATATTGGCCAGCCGATGCCCTCGTTGACGGTCCCTCTAATCGTCCGCGGCGAGGGGACATTCGGCATCGACGTCCGGCTGCCCAATATGGCCTATGCCGTGATCGCCCGCCCGCCCGTCGTCTTCGGCAGTGTGAGGTCCGTGGAGGACAGCGCCACCTTGGAAGTACCGGGTGTCCTTCGCACCGTTCAACTCGCATCGCCTAAGGCACCCGCGCTTTTCAAACCGCTCGGTGGCGTGGCGGTGATCGCAGAGGACACTTTCGCTGCCATCCGGGGACGAGAAGAACTGGTCATCGAATGGGAGGCCGGCCCGAATGGCGGCTATGACACTGACACCTTCGTGGCCGCCATGTTGGAGACCGCTGGGCAGCAAGGCACGGTCCGACGCGACCGGGGCGATATCGAAACTGCGCTCGCAGAAGCCGACCGGCGGATAGAAGCGGACTATGTGGTGCCCCATCTCGCCCAGGCACCGATGGAGCCGCCGGTCGCGACGGCGCGCTGGGACGGCGATCGGGTAGAATGCTGGGCCTCTACCCAGGCACCACAATCAGCGCGCTCCACGGTGGCAGAGGTCTGCGGCGTGCCAGAGGAAAATGTTACTATCAATGTCACCTGGCTCGGCGGCGGGTTCGGTCGCAAGTCGAAGGCCGACTTCGTGGCCGAAGCCGCGCTTCTGGCGCGCGAGGTTGGCCGTCCGGTGAAGGTAACATGGACCCGAGAAGACGACCTGCGACACGGCTACTATCATTCGATCAGTGCGCAACACCTTGAAGGTGGGCTGGATGCGGATGGAAACACGATGGCTTTTCTTCATCGCACCGTCTTCCCGCCGATCCCTTCGACGTTCCAAGCAGGCGCGGAGACGCCGTCTTGGGGCGAATTGCGTCTGGGTGCCTCCGACACCCCCTTCGCCACACCGAACCTGCGGCTCGAAACCGGCGACGCACCGGCGCACCTGCGGATCGGCTGGCTCCGCGCGGTCGCGAACATCTATCATGCCTTCGCGGTGCAGAGCTTCGCCCATGAGCTCGCCAACGCCGCGGGTCGCGATCCGAAGGACTACCTGCTGGAGCTGATCGGTCCGCCCCGGCTGATCGATCCGCGCGAGGAAGGCGTCGAGGAATACGATAATTACGGCTCGCCGATGGAGGATTATCCCATCGACACGGGCCGGATGCGGAACGTCATCGAAACAGTCGCCGACATGGCCGACTGGGGTCGAGAGATGCCGCGCGGCTCCGGTCTTGGCGTCGCGATGCACCGGTCCTTCTGCACCTACTGCGCAACGGTAGTCGAGGTCTCAGTCGACGACGAAGGGCGCTTAGCGATTCCAGCGGTCTGGTCTGCGCTCGACGCCGGAACGGTCGCCAACCCCCGCCATACGGCGGCGCAGATCGAGGGCGGAACGCTCTACGGACTCTCGAATGCCCTCTATGGTGAGATCACCACCAGCAGCGGCGCAGTTGAGCAATGGAACTTCCCCGATTTCCGCGTCATGCGGATGAACGAAGCTCCCCGGCGGATGGAGACGCACATCGTTGAAAGCGTCGCTCCGCCGGGCGGCGTTGGCGAGCCACCGACCCCTCCCGCGGCCCCCGCACTCGCCAACGCCATCTTTTCCGCTACCGGCGAGCGCATTCGCCGCCTGCCGATCTTCTCGGGCGAGCGGCGCGACCGCCTCGCCGTACGCGACCAAAGCTGAGGAAACCCGCCATGCAGACAACACTTTCCATCAACGGAATCGAAACCGAGGTAAATGCACCGGAAGGCACTCCGCTTCTTTGGGTGCTCCGCGACCGGCTGGGCATGACCGGTACCAAGTTCGGCTGCGGCATCGCGCAGTGCGGTGCTTGCACGGTGCATATTGACGGCCTGCCAGGCCGTGCCTGCGTGACGCCGGTGGACAGCCTTGATGGCGCCAGCGTCACGACTATTGAAGGCGTCGAGGGGCCGGAGGCGGACGCCGTGCGTGCCGCATGGACCGAGATCGATGTGCCGCAATGCGGCTATTGCCAGTCTGGCCAGATCATGTCGGCGGTCGCGCTTCTTCAGGTGAATGGCGCGCCGGACGACGAGGCCATCGACAACGCGATGGCGGGCAATCTCTGCCGTTGCGCGACCTACATGCGCATCCGCAGAGCGATCAAAGACGCCGCGACGAGGATCTGAGCCGTGAGAGCCTAGGCCTCGCTAACTCCGCGCACCGTGATCAAGTGCGCCGACTCGCGCTTGAATTCTTCGCTGAACTTCTGTCGGGCCATCGCGAACCTCCAGTCTCGTAAACACCCTATCTCGGTGTCCACGAAACTGGCAGCAGGCCAAACAGGCGATCTCGGACTTAGTGTCGGTCCACCGCCACCTCAGTCTTAAGGTCTTCTGTCTTGTAGAAGACCCCGAAGCTTATCGCCCAACGGACGACGCCTACGAAGCAGGCTCGAACATACGCGGATTGCAATTTCTTTCCTGCCTGGATTCCTTGGTCGATGGCCTCACTGGACGGAAACTGATCTCCTACTTGGCGTGCTTTGGTTCTCTTCAATTCGGTTTGAGCGTGCAGCTTGGTCATGACGTGCCTCCTTATGGCTGAGTTGCACGTAGCAAACTGATGGCAACAGCTCCGCCCCGCCAATTCGAAACGCAGATGCTGTTATTGAAAAAGGTAATAAGTACTTCCACCGGTTTTGCCTCCGTGAAGTACTCATAGGGTGTCGATTTGAACGATCCCCTGGGCCAGCGGTATAGCGATCAGAGCCGATTGAAATCCTGCGGTGCTCAGGCCCGGCTGGGCTTCTTTTCCGATGCGAGCGAGATTGCGCCGCGCAATTGGCGGAGGAATTCGTTCAGCGCTGAACTCTTGTCATCTTCGCGCCAGGCTGCGCCAAGTTCTATGGAGTTTTCGAACCCACCGAGACGTAGACGTGCGAGATCCGGTGGGGGCGGATCGACAATGTAAGAGGCGACAAGAAAGGAAACTTCTCCGTCTCGCGCCATGTCGAGACCCGTTTGCACCTGGTTGGTCTCGAAGGCGATCTTCGGCTCGAAACCCGCGCCGCGAAACCGCTCAATCCAGCTGTCGTAAAGCGCTGGGTTGAGCGCTCGTTCGAACATAGCAATCGGCTGGTCGCGCAACGCTGCAAGCGGCAGTCTATCGTCGTCCACATGCTCGCCAAGCGGATGGTCGGGTGCGACTATCACCGACCAAAATCCTGTCGCGATCTTCCGAAATTTCAGTGTTGGATGGGTAACAGGAAGGACACCGATCCCGAAGTCGATCTGGCTCTCCCTTAGAGCGGCGTAGACCTCCTGCGTCGGCATCTCTTCGTGCCGGACCTCCACGTTCTCGTGCGCCGATCTGAAGGCCGCGATGGCGCGTGTCACCACCCGTAGGTTCAAGTAGCTGACGTAGCCGAGGCGAAACTCCATTGGTTCGGTGCCTGCAATCTCTCGTGCTTCGAGGACCGCGCGGTTTGCAGCGTTGACTGCTTCGCGCGCACGCCAAAGAAATGCCTCGCCCGCCGGCGTTACCTCGACGCTTCGTCGATCGCGGGCGAGAAGCATTGTGCCGACCTCCTCCTCCAGAGCCTTTATCTGCTGGCTGAGGGCCGGTTGACTCAGATTGACCCGCCGCGCGGCGCGCTGGAAATGCAGTTCCTCGGCGACAGCGATAAACGATCTGAGTTGTCTGAGTTCCATTCGGACAGCCTTTGCTTTGCGATCACTTATAAGCCTAACAAATAAGAAAGAGAAGCATTCGAATTGGCGGCAAGCACTCGAACCCTACAAATTCAGCCCAACAGACTTTGCGCTTATGGAGGCAGATCATGTCCAAACTATTCGACCAGCTTACCCTCAAGTCATCGACCTTGGCCAATCGTATCGGCATGTCGCCGATGTCGATCTATGCGGCACAAAACGGCGTTCCCGGCACGATCGAACCAATCCATTATGGTGCACGAGCTGTTGGCGGCGCTGGCCTCGTTTTTACTGGCACTGCGGCGGTTGCCCCGGAAGGCCGCATCACTCCGAATGACCCCGGCCTATGGTGCGATCCACAAATCTCCGGGCACCGAGCAATCACCGATGCGGTTCGGGAAGGAGGGGGCGTTCCTGGCGTGCAGATTGGGCATGCCGGCCGGAAGGCTTCTACGACTGTCCCCTGGCGCGGAGGTTTGCCGAAGGCAGACGGTCGCAGTTTGACTGCTGCGGAAGGTGCTTGGCAGACCGTAGGTCCCACCGCGCTAACCTATGGTGGCGACAAGACTCATACTCCCAAAGAACTCGATGACGTCGGAATCGCTGGAATTGTCGAAGCTTTCGGCGACGCAGCGCGCCGTGCTGATACTGCGGGCTACGACATCCTCGAAATTCACGGCGCGCACGGTTATCTGATCCACTCTTTCCTGTCACCGATCGCGAACCAACGTCAGGATCGATGGGGAGGTGAATTCGACCGTCGCATCAGTTTCGCGCGCGAGGTCATCCGCACTGTCCGTTCGGTTTGGCCGATCGAGAAACCACTCTCCCTACGTATGCCGGTCGAAGACTTCCACGAAGGTGGCCTCACCCTCGAAGATGCAACAAAAATAGCGAAGATGGCGCGAGCGGAAGGCGTTGACATAGTCGACTTGATGTCTTTTGGCGGCATCGCTCATGGCGCAGACGTACCTTGGGATCAACCTTTCACCCGTCACCACGCGCAAGCAATAAGGGCTGCCGTACCCGACTTGGCTATCGCGATTTCCGCGCAGACTGCTCCGGATTTCAAGACCAACCCTGCTCTCTTGGACGGGCTCGTCGCTTCTGGCGATGTGGACCTCATTCTACTTGGTCGCCAACTGCTCGCGGACCCGCACTGGCCGGTCAACGCCGCCGCTGCGCTCGGAGATAGTCGCCTACAGCTGCCGCCGCGTTACGAACACTGGCTGACCGGCCGCTCAGGCGACCAGGAATTGGCATCAGGCGTGGCAGCTTAAACCCAAGATATCGCAGGTGTTCCGTCAGTCCCCAAAAGTGCACCTTGTCATCTGTTGCTTGCGCCAAAAGCATCACCACATGATGGACCGGCCGTCGTGAAAAAAGCCACCGGTCGGACCATCGGTTTCGAGCGTCGCCGCCCAGACGATCCCGGCGGCGCCGTCGCTGACGGAGCGGCCACCTATTCCGCCCATATTGGTCGCGACCCATCCTGGATCCACAGAATTGACGCGGATGCCTTCAAGGTCGAGTTCGGCCGCCAGCATCCGGGTGAGTGCGTTCAACGCCGTCTTCGATACGGAATAGCCCGGCGCTTCGCGATTGTTGGCGGACAACTGGCCGGCGCTTGAGGAAACGTTGACGATAGAGCGCGGACCTTGAGTTGCTGTCATGAGTGGGATGGACGCCTTGGTGAGGGCCCAAGTGCCGAATAAATTCACGTCCATGATTTGTCGGGCGCGATTGAGGTCGATGTTCTGAGCCTGCTGGTCGGTGTCGTAGTCAGTGCCCGCATTGTTTACTAGAACGTGCAGCTCTCCGTACGTCCTGCAGACGGTGTCGAGCGCCTTGGCAACGCTGTCAGGGTCGGTCACATCCAAAGGGACGATCGTCGCGTCCCCTCCTTCCTTGTATACGGCTTCTTCGGTCTCTTTAGCGCTGGTGGGATCGCGCGCGCCGATCGCAATGGCCATGCCTTTGGCAGCGAGCTGTCGGGCGACCTCCGCACCGAGCCCGCGATTGGCACCGGAGATGAGGGCGATATGGCCGTTGATTGCCATCGAAGATCGTGCTCCCGAAAAAATCGTAGATTGTCGCAAGTTATAGTAAGTGTATCGCTACAATGATGCCTGTTCGAGGTGCATAATCCGAGCGTTTCGTTACATATTGCATGCAAGATCGCGATCGCTATCGCGACCACCTATCGAAAGTGCTATGTCAAATGGGGTCCTACACGTATCGTCTCTACCGCACTGTCCTCCGATCCGTTGTTGGTCTCGAACAAAGCGACTGGAGACTTAGTGAGAAAGGGCACGATGCAACCCCGTCACGCCGCACCTGGCCAAGACTTTGGAAGCTACTCTGAGTTCTACAAGAACTCTGAGTATGGAGCGTTTCCGCAAGAGCATCGCACGGGGGGGGTCATTTGGCCTCGCAATGGTTCGAGTGGACCAAAAGCCGTTTGATTTGATCGACGCAGCCGTGCCTGACCTCGTCTTTACTAGGGCGGACGATGATTTGGGAGGAGTTCTTTTCGACTTGGGCGATGGTGCCCACATCTCACGAGGCCGTGTTAATGCGTTTGGATACTATCCAGCTAACACGGAAGCACGTACGCGTGTTGAGGTTCCGCACACAATTACAAGCATTGCCCTCAACCAGCAAAAAGTTGCAGATTTGATGGTTAAGGTAAACGGCGGCGTTTCTTCATTGGATTGCTTCGCGTCAAAGTTGACGGACAATCTCGCAGCATCGGCGGTGATGGATCGAATGTGGCAAGCAAGTACGGATGGTGGCTCAGCCGCTAGCCTCTATCTCGACGGTTTGACTCTTCAATTTCTGGCAGTGATGGTGAATAGCGTATCTCTCTCTCCGTTCGGGGCGGACCATGTCGAAGATCGCCGCATCTCTCGCGCGATCGACTACCTCGACGCTCATATCGGTGAAACGCTGACCGTCGCGAAGCTTGCAAGTGTCGCAGCCCTCAGCGCAGGTCAGTTCGCGCGTGTGTTTAAAGCGACGACAGGCGAGGCCGTATGGGCTTTTGTTCAGCGTCGCCGGATCGAACGGGCACGTGATCGTCTCAGCCATACGACCGCGCCAATCAGCCAGATCGCCTATGAGTGCGGTTTTGCTAGTCAGAACCACATGACCAGCTTGTTTCGACGTCATCTCAGTGTGACGCCAGGAAGCATCCGAAGGTCAATCTGAATGGCCCGACGAAAGTTAGTGCGGAAGGAATCGGTGAATGACCAACGTACACAGCGCGCATTCAAAACTGCTGACAGATTCATGCCGCCGTCGCATATCCTAGTCGGAACGCACAAATCACTCCAGCTCATCGTCATATCGAAAACCGTCGCGATTGGGCATCTGAATGCCTGCGAGCGTTTCGTCGCTCACCACTTTTTCCTCGTCAATGATGTTATTAAGCGCCAGCATGTAGGCGACCACCGAGTAGACCTCATTGTTTGATAGCGACTGCGGTGCATCATAGGGCATCGACCGCCGTGTGTAGTCAAAAAGCGTCGCGGCATAGGGCCAGTAGCTCCCGACTGTTTTGACTGGAACCTCTGAAGCGAGCGAGCCGATGCCACCAACAATCTCGAGACCACGCGCCTGGCCGTCGGACCCATGGCAATATGCGCAACGCGCCTGATAGATTATAGCGCCTTCCGCCACGGACCCGCGTCCAGGCGGCAGTCCGGCACCATCGCGGTTGATCGCAAGATCGACGTTGGCGATATCCTCGACGCTTGCCACAACGCCAAGCCGGGGGTGTTCATCTGCCAAGGATACACCTGGCATATGGGCGATGATCAGTGCCACCGCACATTTGCACAATTGCTTACGCATAGACATTTCGCGCCTCGCCGTTGGCTTCAATCTGCCAAGCTTGCACCGCGTTGTAGTGATAGCGCGTGTTCGAAGCATAGCGTTCGCGCCAAGCGTCATGGGTGGGTTGAATATTGCCCGCCGAGTCGACAGCGCGACTCATCAATACTGCAGGCTGACCGTTCCAACGCCAAGGTGCTCGAAAACGCGTGAGGCTTAGGGGAAGAACGGGTTCTTGCAGCACTGCTTCGGCCCAGCTGGCACCACGGTCTGCCGACACCTCTACGCGGGCGATGCGGCCATGGCCGGACCATGCCAACCCGGAAATCTCGTTATAGCCACGGTGCGCGGCCACTCCACCGGGTGCGGGACGAGTAATCACTGACTTCACACCCATGGTGAACGTGAAGAGATCGGCCGCGCCATTTGCGCGAAGATCACTGTACCGGCTCGTCTCGTCACGTGTGAAGCCTGGTTCCGCTGTTACCTTGATCGAGTGGAGCCATTTAACCTGCGCGCTCGCCTCCCAGCCGGGAATGACGAGCCGCATTGGATAGCCTTGTTCGGGACGAATACGCTCCCCGTTTTGATGAAGGGCCACGAAGATGTTGTCGCGAGCTTTTGAGAGCGGAATGCTGCGGCTATAGGCGTTCGAATCCGCGCCTGAGACGACAAGCCAACGTGCGCCATCGCTCAATCCTGCCTCATCAAGCAACAAGCCCAGGGGTACTCCGGACCATTCGCTGCACGAGACTAATCCATGAATCGCGCCGCAAGGGCGGTCGGAAGGCTCAGGCATCGTATTGAAGAAGCTATTACCAGAACACTCGATGAAACATGTCGTCGTAGTTTGAGGATAACGTAGTAAGTCTTCGACCCCGAACGACACATTGCGGGAGACAAGGCCGTAGAGATAGAGCCTATGGCTGGACGGATCGATTGCTGGCACACCGCTGTGATGCGTCTCAAAGTGCAATCCATTGGGAGTGAGCGTTCCGTCTAGTGCCTCAAGGGGTGTCCCGGAGATACGAAATTCTGGGGCACGATCAAGGTAGAACTGTAAAATATGTCTCGCGACTCTCATCTCATGTGGAGAAGGAGTGCCGTAGGGAGGCGGTTCGCTGCCGGGCGCCAGCATCCAAGAGGGTGTATCGGGAGCTGAAATTGCTGCGCCTGACGGCATCGACGCAGCGATCGCTGAAGCACCCCCGACCAGAAGGTGCCGTCGATGCAGCAAGCCTCCTGCCGCCACATGCACATCGCTGGCGCGTGAGTCTTGCCTGACAGATGAGTTGCTTCGCCGAGCCGCTGTCATTTCAGCCTCCAATCTGCTTCACGTCGGTGTGCGATGGTTCTCTGCCAAGTCCCACACGGCCCATTTCGGCGGCTCCGCAAGGAGCGGTTCGATGGCACCGAAGTATTCGGTCATATGCGGAGCTTTGGTATGGTCTTCGGAGGTTACATAAGCGCGACTCCCCCAGCGTTCTATGAGGCAGATTTTGGTATCATCACTGGGGTCGGCGAAGAGCTCGATTGTTTCCGCTGTCGGCTCCTTCAGCGCTTTCGGGATTACTGCCTTTGTTAGGCTGAGGAGCGTTTCGGCGTCGCCTACTTTGGCTTTCAATTCAACAATGAGCGTTGCGGGTCCATCTTTTTGTACTGCCATTTTCCAAGTCTCCTCATAACCGTGAGTGTAGAGTTCGATTGGGTTGCCAAATGGATCCTCAGCATAAGCCAAGAAACGTTCGGCTCCCGGGAAGATCTCCCAAGTGGCTGTCCTGCGGCGTCCGCCAGATGTGGAAATGAAATTGATCATCTCATCAATATCCGGGACCGTCAGAGCAATGTGGTAAAACCCGTTTCGCCAGAACTCCATTTCGTCGCGGGGACCAGCGTCAATATCGTCGAAACTGAACAGTTCTAAACCGGCTCCGTTGGACCCAACAAGGTGAGCGAACTGACCATGGCGTAGACGAGGTCCAAGAATATCTCGCGCCAGGCGACCGAAATGCGTGTCGTCAGGCACGATCTCTAGAGGACCAACCACTAAGCGAAAGCCGAGAGTTTTTGTGTAGAAGTCAATGCCGCGACTGATGTCGGTTACAGTAACGCCCACATGGTTCAGCGGTGCGCTCTGATTGCTGTCTTGGGTCATCCTGCACCCATCGTTGTAGCTCCGGAACCGATGCCGTAGCTGCATGGGCCTATGCAAAGCTCACGCCTATAGAGCTGACCACTCACCAACTTCATGAATTCTCTCCGAAAGTCCGATACCGCGCCCAGATCGGGAGCACATTTCTGTTTGAGGTCCATGATGCAGCGGACATGACCTCCAGTATTTCACGGTCCGGGCATGCTTCTACACAATCCGGACATTCATGAAGCGCCGTCCGAGAGTAACTGATGATGCGACGGGCCATGGGCGGTTCAGGGCGACCTTTGACCGGAACTTACTGCTTCGTCCGCCCCTTCACATGATGGCTGCGTGAGAGCCAACAGGGTGTGCACTTGAAACAAATTCCTCCGCGACCGCATGCACATTGGAACGTATCTGATGCCATAGAATGTCAGTTAAGGCGAAGGACTTATAAGAATCATGAATAACAGATTTACAACTATCAATTGGAGTTTGCTCGCCATTCTCCTCAATTTGACTTCAACAACTCAAAGCAAAGGAGACTTCCATGACTAAAGCAAGCACACTCAACCACGTTGGATTGACCGTCACCGACATAGATCAAGCGATCGCGTTTTACACAAGAATTCTTGGCTTCGAGCACATAGCCGGCCCTCTCGACATCTTGCCTGACGACACACATTTCGGTCGGCTTGCCATCGATGTTCTTGATGACCGTCTAAAGAGTGGCAAGTTCGCACATCTTGTTGGTGAGAACGGTGCTGGGTTGGAACTCTTTTCGTTTGATGACCCGGAGGCTGGCCGTAGAGAAGAGATGCAATATTGGAAAAACGGCCTCTACCATATGGCCGTAACCACAGACGATATCGATAGCATGATCAAGGGTATCGAAAGGTCTGGTGGACGCCGCAGGACAGCCACTTGGGAGATATTTCCGGGATCAGGCCGCTATTTGGCCTATGCTGAGGATCCCTTCGGAAATCCGCTGGAGCTCTACACGCACGACTATCGCGACACGTGGCGTCTGGCCGCCGAGGATCAAACAGTTTCGACGGACGATGACCCGGTCACACTTGTCGTCGAATTGCGTGCCAAAGAAGGTGCGGCTGCTGATGTTTTCGCCCTGACCAAAGCGCTATTCCCAAAGGCGCTGTCAGAGCCGACGGCGAAGTCAATAGACCTGTTCGAAGACCCCAGTGACCCACAACGCCTGCTGCTGATCGAGAAGTGGGGTAGTGGTGCATATGTTACCTCCGATGCTCACACCAAGAGCGACCATATGAGCGCCTATTTCGAAGCGCTTACGCCACTACTTGCAGACGAGCCGCGCTGGTCGGTCTGGAGCCATGAAGAACGTCACGCTGCGTGAGCGAACGTCGTACAGGCTCGCCTTCTCCAACGTTAAGGATCGATATCATGACGATTATGGCCCGAGTTTTCCTTGTTAGCGACACCTCGAGCGGCGGCAGTCACAAGAATGCGAGATTCATGCAAAGGACTGATCGGATTGCGCCTATCGCGATGGCCAGTCATCTGGATAACGATGATGGGTGTGTGTGATGCGCTTCAACAGTTTCAAAGATTGGATCATGGGATTAGCCGCAAGCTGGGCGGTTGCCTTTCCCACAATCACGGTTCTGCTGGCGCTGCTAGGCCCCCTGATGGCGGGTTGGCCGCTTGTCGCCCGTACATTCCTGCTCGTAACCCTGATGGTCCCGATCATGAGTGTCGCGACACCCGCGCTTCTTTCACGCATCGTGGACGCCAAGCAAAGACCCTTCAAGCAAAGATGAAAGGATACGACATGTTCAAATCGATCCTAGTTTCGACGGTCGCTGCAACGATCCTGATTGCGGCCCCGGCCTCAGCTGAGACCGGATCGGCTTATCAGACCGGGCTGACGACAGAGGAGATACGCGACATCGCTGTTGGCAATACGACCTTCGGCACCTTCGCCGACCGGCCTCTTTCCTACGCGGTCTTCGTGGCCCCGGACGGGCGTATGATCGGCAAGCTGATGGATGGCGAGAGCGAGCGGATCGAGACCGGAACTTGGAAGATCGAGAATGATCGGTTGATCGGTCAGTGGGACGAGTTGAAAGACGGTGAAGCCAACGCCTTCGCCTA
The DNA here is from genome assembly GCA_947494145.1 of uncultured Jannaschia sp. Classification (GTDB taxonomy): domain Bacteria; phylum Pseudomonadota; class Alphaproteobacteria; order Rhodobacterales; family Rhodobacteraceae; genus Jannaschia. Next base: position 37,295 of record CANLTZ010000024.1, read on the forward strand.
TGTCCAGATTGGGCAGAACGTCCACGCCATCCGCGATGACGGCAGTCTCGACCGTGTGCAGTTCTTCGTCGACGGCGATCCGCTGGGTCTTCTTGCTGCTGAGGAGGCGGTCGACCCTGCTGCCGAGGTCAGAACGGCAGTGGATCGGTGGGTCGAGTTATGGAACGCAGGTGATAGATCGATAGATGCAGAATATTTTGCGAGCTACAGCGACCTTTTCGTCGACGGCGATGGCTACGTCGCTATCGATGACTTTACCGGCGAGGTGCTGACCATCCGCTCATATGCAGATTATGCGCGAACCTGGACACCTGTCATGGCCGCATTCGACAGTTGGTCGATCGAGCGTACGTCCGACATCGATGTCGACCTCGCAGGCGATATGGCCATCACTTTCTTCGAATTCGCCGGACGTGGGTTACTCAGCGATGGCACTGCAGTCGATGGCTACACTTACGCCACGCTCGTTCTTCGAAAGGTCGGTTCCGAATGGCGAATTGCACACGAGCACCTGACAAATTCAGAACCACCTGTATCCGAGTGAAAGAGCGAAGCTATGTCGAACAATTCTGGATATACCGAATCGAGAAATTCGAACGAAGGCGGGACTGTTTCTAGACTGAATTTCTGAACCTTATCAATGACTAGTTCCAACGCACACAGCCGTTCTTTGTCAAGGCTCTAAGCCGCTTCATCTCTCTGGCGCGGTTCGAGGCGAAGCGGAACGGCGCTCTTTCCTGAGTTTTGCAAACCCGCGATCGGTCTTCATGAACCGTTCCAACATTGGTGCGACGAGCTTCGCGGGTTCTAGTGTCTGTCCGTTCTCCCGGCCGAGTATTTCTGCATAGGCCGCAAGGTCGCGATGCACCTGCGCGGGTAGTTCCACGGTAAGCTTGACTGGCTTGTCGTCGCGGATGTCGCCTAGTTTCAGTTTGCTCATCGGGCATCTCCCTGTGGTTCGAGGATCAGGTCGCGCGTGACCATCACACGCACCGAGAAACCTGGTCGGATCGTCAGCGTCGGCGGAATACCAAGTTGACGCTGAACGATGGCTTCACCGGCGCGGCCGATCGTGTCTTGCGCACCGTCGCGGATGGCTTCGGCGATTTCGTCGCCATTGTCCTCACCTGCTTCGAGGCCGATGTTGAGGATCGTCGCAAGACCGGCGGCAAGGAACAGGCGGTCCCAATGATTGTCGACACCGTCTTCAAGTCCGGCGAAGCCTGCCTGGTCGGTGCCCGGCTCGCGTTCGAGGACGGTGGAGCGGCCATCCGGCAGAATAAGGCGGGTCCAGGCGAGTAGCAAACGCCGCTGACCCGAGGCAACGCGGCTGTCATACTCGCCGAGCAAGCGTGACCCTTGCGGGACCAGGAGAAACTGCCCGGTGGGACTGTCGTAGACGTTGGCAGTCACCTGCGCCATGATCTGCCCGGGCAGATCGGATCGTAGCCCCGTGAGAAGCGCGGCTTCGATGACGGAGCCCGCCTGCAGCACATATGGACTTGGTGGCGATTGCAGGCGATCTATGGCGGTCGTCCTGCGATCCACCTCGCGGTCGAAAAATGCTTCTTGCCGTTCCGTGGTATCCGGTCGCGGCGACGTTCCGGCAGTTGCGGGAAACAGCCCCGGCAGCCCTGATGATTGTTGCGGCGCTGGCCGTGCCGGTTGAGAGCTGGCCGTCGCAACGCTGGTTCGCGCATCGGCAAAGAGGGTCGCCAAACGAGCGGCTTCCGCTTCCTGGAGGCGCAACTGCTCGGCAGGATCGACGGCGGGGCCGGTCGTTGGTACGGCGGGCACCGGCTCGCCACGCCGTTGCGCAGACAGAACCGGCCGCCCAAGTTCGCCCGGTAGCGGTGGCCCAAGCTGTGGGATCGATCCGTAATCACGCGGCAGTCGCGACAGGCCTTCCGCCTCCTGAACCCGTTCTGTCGAGAACAATTCGGATGGCCCATCGGTCCGATCCGGACCTTGTAGCGCGACGATCAGGATCGCCCCGATGCCGAGGCCGCCAGCCACGGTGAGAACCGTGATGGCCTTGCGCGACAGGCGCATGACGCGCGGCGGGTCCGGGCGCAGGCGCAGCTCCTTGGCGATGTCCTCTTCCGTACGCGGAGCGCCATCTGGGCGTTCAGTCGGTTGATCGTCTTCTATCCCGGCCATGGCTCAGCGGTCCCCGCCCGAGCGCCGCGTGGAGGCGACGCGCCCTTCGCGCTGAGCGCTCCGGCGCACACCGTCGGTCCGCACGATCCGGACCACGCGCTGGCGATCTCCCAGGCGCAGTTCTGCGGCGGCGAACAGCCGGTCGACGATCATGTAGTTGCGCCGGACCCGGTAGTTGACGAGCTGACCGTCTCCTTCCGGCCCGATCACGAAGAGCGGCGGCATCTCGCCCTGGCCGATCCCGCGCGGGAACTCGATGAAGACCTGACGGCCATCGTCGAACGCGCGGCGTGGTCGCCATGGCGCGCGGTCCCCGGTGATCCGATAGCGGAAGTTGAGGTCGTCAAGATCGACGTTGCGCCCGATCGGGAGCGCTGCCTCCGCACGATCATTCTGGCGACGCAGCGCGATCAGCTCGTCTTCGGGGTAGTGCCATGAGACCGAGGCCATATAGGCCTGCGGCGTTGCGCGCAGTTCGAGGTGATAGGTTCTGCGATCCGTATTGATGACGAGATTGGTCACCAGATCGGGCCGTGTCGGCTTGACCAGCACATGGATACGTCGACCGTCGCCGGCCCCGCTTTCGGTGTCGCCGATGATCCAGCGCGCGGTGTCGCCAGCCGCGATCGGGCCGGAGCCGACCAGGCGCTCGCCTGCCTGTAGGGCGATGTCCGTGACCTGACCGGGTGAGGTATAGACCTGATAGAGCGCGCCGGAACTGTAGGGATAGAGCTGGACGGCGTTGATGAAGCCGTCGCGCACGGGTTCGATACGTGCGGCGGCATTGGCGTTGGTGATCCGTTCCGTCGGTTCCGCCGCTTCGGATGGCCGATCATCTGTATCGAGTCGTTTGAGCTGACCGGGCAACGGGAGAGGTTCGGGGCGTTCAACGATCCGAACAGGTCCCGGTGGGTCCGCGATCAGCGTCGCTTCGACCGGATCGTCGTAGCTGATTTCGGGCGGCTTGAAGGTGGCGCAGCCCGCGAGCATTGAGCCCGAGAGAAGTGTTGCGATGGAAAGTCTGGCTGACATGCAATGTCTGTCTGTGATGCGATCATTCATTGGGCGTTCTCCCGTGACCAGTTGATGGCGTGGACGAAGACGCCGAGGGGGTTCTTGCGGAGGCGCTCCGCGTCACGTGGTGGCTGCACGACGATGGAAAGGATGCCGGTCCAGCGCTCGGTCCCGGCGAGCTGGCCGTTCACGTAGCGGCGCTCGATCCAGGCAACGCGGAAGCTTGAATCCGAAGCACGGATGACGCTTGAGATCTCGGCGGCGATCTGGACTTCGCCGACGCGGGCGAAGGGGTCGTTCTCGCGGGCGAAGTCGTTGAGCGCGACGGCGCCGCGATCGGTGGCAAAGTCATAGGCGCGCAGCCAGTTCTCGCGCAGCACGATGGGATCGGCTGGGACCTGACGGACATTCTCGATGAAGCGCGCGAGATGGAAGGCGATCTGGGGATCGGTCGGGCGATAGTTCGCTGTGGCGGGCGCGACGGCCTGTGCTGCGCCGAGCCGGTCGACCTCGACCACGTAAGGAACGATGGTGCCTTGGGTCGATTGCCAAACGAGCGCCAGCCCGAAGGTCGCGGTGGTTATCAGACACCCGATCGCCATAAGCCGCCAGTTGCGCGCTTGGACGCGCGCGGAGCCCATGCGCTCATCCCAGACCTGGGCGGCCTTCTGGTATGGGGTCACCGGTTCGGGGGTTTTGGCGTATCGCACGCTCGGTCGCTTGAATCTCATGATCTCTCCGAAAGGCTGATGGCGCTGCCCGCACCGCCGCCATCGCCGGAGCGGATGGCATGGGCGGCCATGGCAGTGCCGTGCTGCAGGGATTGCTGGCGCTTCATGCGGCGCGCCCAGGCGGGCGGGCCGACATTGGAATTGGCGGCGGGTTCGGCAGCAGCAGGCGTGTTGCTGAACTTCCCGCCCGTGGCTTCGAAGGCGGCGCGCGAGCCGGAGCGATAGCTGTCGCCGATCGCGCGTTTGAGCGGGCTGAAGGCGGCGGAGGCACCCGCCTGACCGATCGCGGTCATGCCACCTGCTGCTTTACCGACCGTCGAGGAACCGGAGGACGCGCCGATCTGGAAGGCGGTCGAAGCGCCACCGGCGACGGCTGACGCACCTCTGGCGGTCGATGCGACGGCTCCGCCTGCGAGCTTGGCGCCTGCCAGACCTCCAGCGACGACGCCGCCCGCAGCGATGCCGGCTCCGACGGCGGCGCCCGCACCGAGCTGCGGACCACCGGAGACGATGCCATTGGCGATGCCCGGACCGAAGATGCCGAGCGCCAGCAGCGAGAGTGCTCCGAGGACGACGGACATGGCGTCGCCGATCGTCGGTTCTCCCGTGAACCCGGCGGTGAACTCGCCGAAGATGGTCGAGCCGATGCCGACGATGACCGCGAGCACCAGTACCTTGACGCCCGAAGAGATGACGAGACCGAGCACGCGCTCGGCCATGAAGGCCGTCTTGTTGAACAGGCCGAAGGGCACGAGAATGAAGCCGGCGAGCGTCGCCAGCTTGAACTCGATCAGGGTGACGAAAAGCTGGATCGCGAGGATGAAGAAGGAAAGAATCACGACGATCCAGGCGAACATCAGGATCATGATCTGGATTAGATTCTCGAAGACGGCGACGAAGCCCATCAGATCGCCGATGGAGTCGAGAATGGGTTGACCAGCTTCCAGACCGACGGCGGCGATCCGGCCGGGCTGCAGGAGCTCGCCTGCGCCGATCGCGCCACCGGTCGCGACAAGCCCGAGGCCGGCGAAGCTCTCGAAGACGATGCGCGCGAGCGTGTTCCAGTTGCTGATGATGTACGCGAAGATCCCGACGAAGAGCGTCTTCTTGACCAGTCGCCCGATGATGTCGTCATCCGCGCCCCAGGCCCAGAAGAGTGCAGCGAGCGTCACGTCGATGACGATCAGCGTGGTCGCGAGGAAGGCGACATCACCGCCAAGCAGGCCGAACCCGCTGTCGATGTAGGTCGTGAAGACCTCCAGGAACCGATCGATGACGCCGACATCGCCCATGGGTTACTTCACCCCTTCACTTTGGGGATCGGTCCCGAAGAAGCGGCGGCGGTTCTCGGCCCAGGCGGCCTGGCATTCGGTGTCCGCTACGAGCGCCTCCCGCGTCAGCGTCCGGCAATGCTGGAGGGCCGAGCGCAGCGGATCGTCCGAAGTCAGCACAGGGCGATCGACTGCCTCCTCGTCCAGGGCGCGCCGCAGCTCGATCGCGCCCATGGCGATGACGATCGCGCCCATTCCAAAGGCGATGAAACGCAGGACGTGTTCGGGGCCAGTTCGCATCGCGGCCTACCGGAACATCCGCACGGTGGTCGGCTCGTAGCCCGACCCGTAGTCGAGGAAGCGCGAGAGATTTTCGCGCGCCTGCGCCTCGGCTGTCGCGACCCGCGCGGCTTCGAGCGACTGCGCACGGTTCTGCGCGGCGATGGCGGCCGTGAGATCGGAAATCTGCTGGCTCTGAAGCGCGAGCAATTGATTGCCAGCCTGGGTCGCCTGCAGGGCGCCAGTTGCCGCCTGACTGCGGCCCACGAGCGCCTGCATCTCCGTGCGGGCATGTTCGATATTGCCGACGACACCGGCCTGGACCTTGAGGGCGTCCTCGAACCCGGCGACGGACGTCAGCCAGCGGTTCTGCGCGCCCGCGATCATTTCGTCAAAATCGCCCCGCGCGGCGGCTGCGCCGTAATCCTGTGTGAAGGCCTCGTCGATCGTCGCCACGTCGTGAGCAATGCGCTGCGCTTGGCCCAAGAGTTGCTGGGTCTGCTGCACTGAGGATTGCAGTCGGGCAAGCGAGGAATATGGGAGGCTCGCGAGATTGCGGGCCTGATTGACCAGCATTTGGGCCTCGTTCTGGAGCTGGGATATCTGGTTGTTGATCTGCTCCAGCGTCCGCGCGGCGGTCAGCAGGTTCTCGGCGTGGTTGGTCGGGTCATAGACGATCCTGCCAAAGCCACCGCCAAACAGGGCATGGGCTGGCGGCGTGATGGCCGGTGAGAGCGCGATTGCGCTCGATAGCAGCAGGGCCGCGGCAGCGCGTCCTGCCAGTTTACGTGTCTTCGTTCTGAACATTGTCAGTCTCCTTGTTGGTCGTGGGGGATGGGGTGGCGGCAATCACTTCGTCGGATGGGCCGAGCAGTTCGGTCGCCCAGCCGAGATCGCGGCGGGCGAGCCAGGCGGCGGCGAAGCCTTCCCGCCCGTGTCCTTCGAGGATCGCATCGATGGCGGCGTGGTCGGCTTTGGAGGAAGCTGCCGTGAAGGCGAGCGCGACCTCGCCCAGACCGAGGGCGAAGAGCCGATTGCCGCGCCGCGATTGGCAGTAATAGTCACGCTTCGGCGTCGCTCGCGCGACGATCTCGATCTGCCGGTCATTCAGCCCGAAGCTGCTATATGTGGCGGCGATCTGCGGCTCGAAGGCGCGTTCGTTGGGCAGGAAGATCCGCGTCGGGCAGCTCTCGACGATGGCGGGTGCGATGTCCGAGTCGTCGATATCGGCCAGCGATTGGGTTGCGAAGACGACGCTGGCGTTCTTCTTGCGGAGTGTCTT
>CANLTZ010000025.1 GCA_947494145.1 uncultured Jannaschia sp.
TCTACGCAGCTCTGGATAGATCAGACATAGCCGCGTAACTAAGATCAATCAGCCTCCGGCAAACCCGGCGCGGTTCATCTTGCTGGAAAACTACTACCTGCCCGGTGATCTCAGGCGACAGATCGATGCCTTTGTCGCGCATTACAACCACCAGCGCTATCACGAGAGCCTGCAAAACCTCACACCGGCCGATGTCTACTTCGGGCGCGGCCAGACCATTCTGAAACAACGAGAAAGAATCAAACGGAAGACCATCGAAACGCGACGCTTGCTTCACCGCAAATCCGCCGCATAATCAGACCAACCAGATGAGCCAGACCCTCTCTTAGATCACGCCGCCATCTGTCCCATAAGCGCTGACGTCAGACATGGCGGCCTTTGAAATATGAATGCGTCTACCTGCATGCCTGGGAAACCGGATCAGAGGCGAAGGCAGGCGCCAGAAAGTGGATCGACTTCTACAATCACAAGCGCCCGCATTGCGCCCTTGGCGGCAAACCACCCGCTGTGATCTATTGGCAGCGAAACGAAACAACCAACCCCGATCAGCAGGTGCAAAGAGTAGCTTAACCTTCGCCGGAAACTGTCCAACAATCGGGGAGCAGCTCAAGGCTTGACAAACCAGCCAGAGGTTCTTTGGCATGAGACCAATTGTTCCTAGGCGCCATTACAGCGCCGTGTGATCCGCCCTGTCACATCGCGCCAGGCTCTGAACGGGTTTGAAGAGCTGGTTCCACTGGGACGCTCACATGGGGCATGCAGGATTTGAGCCAGATAGAGATCGTGGACCGGTCGGAAGACATGCTGGCCGAGATCGCAAAGGTTGTGCTTAAGTATCAGTACAAGTGATGGCATGGAACCATACGTTCCAATAACACGGAGCGATGGGACGCGGTGGGGTATAGGACTTGTCAATGACATCCGAGTGAACGGTAGGGGTAAGGAGCAATTGTGAGTTTTTCGCTAGATCAGGTCATAACGCCAGAGGCCAAAGCGGCTTTGCGCGAAGAGCGCCGCGTCAAGCATCGCCAAAAGGGCATCGCATTTCTACGCACAGCTTATCCTGTTACGACCGCTGATCTGGACGACGCGCAGCTCGACGATTTTGTGAGGCTTGCGCATCGACAGGTGGATCTCGGTCGGCTGAGAAGTGAGCGCAGTGTGCTCAACCATCTGGTGGCGATGATGGTTCTGGGGCCTGAATTCAACGCTGATCCGGCCCATAGCGCCTTGATACAGCGCCGCATAGCCAAGGGCGACACCATGCCGACCTTAGGAGGCCACGCGCTGCTGACCTATGCAGATGACTGGGCGGAGTGGTGTCGGGCGGATGCTGCCGATCGCACCGATCTGGCAATTCGCATCGATCAGCAAGCCGCCCGATTGGCACGCGATGCCACATCTCAGGACATCAAACAGGCGGTTTGTCTATGTTTGCCGAAATGGAGTGATATTCTGCGATATCACGACCTGTTTGATGCACGCATCGACATGGATCTCCGACGGTTCGGCCCTCGGGTCGCGACGGCTGGAGATTTGTGCGCAGCGGTAGTGGCAAGCCTGCATCTTGGTCACCGCTTTGACACAAACCCGATCTATCGTCGCGCGCTATTAGGCCTGGCGGCTGGTGCAATTGCGCAGTGTCTCCGGGACGTGCCTGCCGCCTACATGCCACAAGAGCCGCGCGATGATTGAAGAAATTGTTCTGGGTCAGACCCTCTACAGTATTGCAAGGGCACATGGGGTGGAGTTGTCGGATCTCTTTGTGAGACCGGCGGAACCCGGAGGCACCGTTTGGACAGGCAATGCAGAGGTCACGCTGCGCGCGGGCGATCAGGTGTTCATTGCAAACGGGCCGGGTGTTTTGATCCGAGATCCGTCTGATACGCTATATAGCATCGCAAGGGATGCGGGGCTGGATCAGTGGCAGGATTTGCAGGTGCTGAGGAACGGGTCGCTGTTTCCTGCGAATGCGATCCCCGGAGGATTGCAGCCGGGCGACAGGGCGTTAATCCCGCACACGGCTAATTGTTGCGGGGAGGGCGAGGCAGCGCCAACCCCGACAAGCCAAGCGCAGGCAAATGCCGTCGAGCAGGGGTCCGCGCAGGATCTGGACCGGGACGTGGCGGAATGTGACGATAAACGCGTCATTGTGATCGACCCTGGCCACGGGGGCACATCGCGGGTCGGCGGCAGCAGCCCGAACAACGCGACCGCTGTGTCCGGGGTGTTGGAAAAAGATCTCGCGCTGACATTTGCCAACGTTTTGAAGGCGGAGTTGGAAACCCCGGATAGTCAGGCGGCTGCAGAAGCGAGGGGGTATTGCGATCTGGAGATCGTCATGACCCGAACATCCGATGTGAATGTTGGTATCGCGGCAAGGCGGGCGGTGGCGGCGGAAAACGGCGCGGATATCTTTGTAAGTCTGCATTTTAACGGCAATGGCTCACCGCAACCCCGAGGGGTGGAGACATATATCCGTACCCCGGGAACAGACGGGCAGAGCAATGCGACCGCAGACCGGACCCTCGCTAGCTTGGTGAACACGGCTCTGTTCAATGCAATGCAGGAAATTGATCCGGGCGCGAGAAACCGGGGCGTAAAGAACGATCTGGATGGGCGGGATTTCGGCATCGGCGTTTTGCGGGACGCAGGCACCGGGCTAAGCGGGAACATGTCCCGATCCATTCTGATCGAGATTGAGTTCATCACGAACCCGGTTGTGGATGAGACCTATATCAGCGGGCCGAATGCGGACGACAATGTGCAACACATCATGGCCGCCGTGGCGCGCGCCCTTATTGCTGGATTGTAGGGATGTTCGGGATGGTTCGATCTGCCTGTGCGGCCTGTTTGATGTGGATGCCACTGACTGCACAAGCGAATATGCTGGGGTTCGAGGACGGTGTCCTTGTATTCCCGAACCTTGCAGTAATTGGGATGGACACAGATAAAAATTGGCATTTCGTCGGGGATATCGAGGTATACCCGGATTTGGAAGTCAGTGACGAGGGCGAGATCCTCGCGCCCATAGGCGTTCAGCCCGAGGTGCAGCGCCGCTGCGTCCACATCACGGCGGGCGGGCAGGGCGTGGCCCTTCAAGAACGTACACCATGCGATGTTCATGTCTTGCCGAAATGGTTGGACGATACGCCGGGCTGGGAGGTTCAGGAGGCGCAGTTGCGCGATGTGGCAAAGCTGTTTGCCGATGTGCTGCCGGATGCCTCGGGCAAGGAGCGCCCACGTCTTGTCAAAGGCGGCGACGTTCCACAAACCTGCAAGGTGGCGCTGGACTGGGTGGCACGGACCAATGCGATGGTGAGTTTGAACATCGACACCGCGCCGGTGGTCTATGATGAGACGGTCGGGCTGCAGTTTGACCTCACTCAAGGCTCCGTGCTGCTTCAACAGGGTCTTTCTGCGAAAAATGGCGCGCGTCTGACGCATTACCGCATGTCTATGTGCGGGACCTGATCCGGGATGCAGATGTGTGCCTCAACTCCTCCTTTTCTGGATTCTGCCGCGTTGCCGATGGGTGCCGAACTGGCGGGTGAGCGCGCTTTGGCCCAGCCCTGCATGACCGCGCTTGGTCTGACGGTTGAGCTGTTGTCGCGACCACGTTCGGCACCGCTGACATACCTGCATGAGGGGCTGACGATCGAGCTATTCCCTGACGCCCAACCGGCGCAGGAGCGCGGCGTGCCTGACACGCTCTCCGGCCTGATCTGGGGCGTAGAGCAGGACAGGGGGGACAGGCACGTTCTTCACCTGTACGACGGCGCGCAGCTTCCGCAACTGGCTGGTGGAGATGCGCTTCCGGATCTGCGGGTAGAGTGTCTGTTCGAGGGTGCGGCGGCCGAAGATCTGTCCGATGTCGCACCGTATCTTCTGGAGCTGCCCCTTGCACATACGCATGCCGCCAATCTATTCGATGATGGCGGCCATATATGGAGCCATTGGCCCAAGGGCGCGGGTGTATTCCTGCGGATTTCGGGCAGGTTTGACGACGTGCGCAAGAACCTGCGCCGCTTTACCAAGCTGCGCGACGGGACCCGCTGGGTGTTTTTGCGGCTGGCGGAGCCACGCATGCTGTTCGCCATTCTGGCTGGTATGTCGCCGGGTTTGCGTGGGCGGTTGTTCGACGGCATTGATGCGATCATCGCTATTGACCCTGAAGAACAGATCGCGTTGCGCGCCACATGCACGGATCAACCTGATCCGGGCGCGCCAATTCATGTGGAGCCGCTTATGAAAGACATCCTGAAAGCGGCCGTGCGCGCGCGTTTCGCGGGCGACGCAGAACGGTTTTGTCGGGAAACATTCATCGACAGACCTGTTCCAGCCGATGCGCGTTGCTTTGCCAGAGAGGCGATCACAACCGCTTACACGCACCAGATACATGACAGACAGGCCGTGTTGCTGAGTGTTGCCGCCGCGTGGTGTGGCGGGACGGCCGACTGGATTGGCAGGCAGCCCGATATCGTCGGAAACCGGAGCATCACCCAGATTGAACGCGCTCGGAGCTTGCTGCGGCGTGCCCACGGACAGGCAGCGCCAAAGACGGATCGCGAACATGCGCACACATAATCAGACGCCCGAAGACATAAGGGGCCGCCCATGAGTGAACTGGTGGATGAAATAATTGCAGATGCCGAAGCGCAGACGGCTCCGGGCACGGATATCGCCGAAGCCGAACGGCCATGTGACAGCACGATTACGGCGATCTATCCGGTGCGCTATGGCTATGCCAATCTGTTCGATGATGTGATCGCGCCTTCTGAGCCGCCACCGATTTCGCAGCTATTGTCAGCCGACAGCATTGCCGCCGGGGATGGCTATGTCGCGCGCCTGTTGCGTCCGGGCTGGATCTACATCCGGGAAGAAGCGGGCGGCTCGGCAATGCAGATCTTCCGTTATGACCGGGAAAGCCCGGATGGCACCGAGGTCGTCGAGCGGTTCAGGAAGTACCTGTTCACCAATCGGATCGATGCCTCCGGCGGGCTTGAGCTGGATCGCTCATCCGGTCGCGATTTCTATCCGTTTGTTTTTGTGAACAAAGGTGTGTCAGAGGTTTCGATCCTTTACACCGAACATGAACTGGCCGGCGAAATCGTCGACAAGATCAACGGTAATGCGGCCTTTCGCGCACAAACGATGCAGCGCATCAATCTGGTGGCGGGTGGGCGCGATGCGGTGGAAGCCAGCTCCGAAAACCTGGGCCGACTGGTGGAGGATTACCGCGCCCGCCGTGACCGGGTTCTGAGCGAAGCGGATGGCGTCGCGCTCGACATCATGATGACCGAGGGAAGTTTCAGGATTGATCCGGATCTGGTCGCCCAGCAGATCAGCAATACCGAGTGTTATGGCGATACCTCGATGATTGTGGCGCTGAACGACCCTGTGGGGCGGCAAATCGAGATCGCGCAGACCCACGCCAAGCTGGCGGTTTGGGAACAGGATGTCGCGGCGCTGAACCTATACCCCTACATGATCGGGCAGTTCGTCGAAGCCGCGCGCACCAGTGCGAACGAGGACATCACCGACGCAGTCACCGACAACATCAATCTGGCGGCGCATCAGGAATACTGGTGCGAGATGGACGAGCAATTTCAGAACTTCGCACAGCGGCGCGCAGAAATCGCCGCGCTCTATCGCGCATTCATGTATCCGGGCGCGCATACGGATCGCGTCGGTTCTCTGGACCAGTACTTCCGGTATTTCTTCGCCTATGACACCCCGACAGAGCCGGAACTGGTCAAGCTGTTGACCGTGGCAGGCCCGATTTTTGACGGGCTGATGGCGTCCGAGCAGGGTCAGCAGATGCTGGCGGAACTGGCCGATCATGCCCATGGGGCGGAAGCGTACAAGCCGATCTATGAACAGCAGAACGTGCTTGGTGCCTTCACACGGGGCTTGATTGCGTTGACGACGCAAGCGCAGGCGAACGTGGATTGGGAGGCCAGCACTGCAAGGGCGATGGACCGGGCTATGAACGGGTTGGGCGCGTTTTGGGGGCGGGCCATCGCAGACAGTCAGTTCGCCGGGCAGATCACGCAACGCGCAGGCTACCGCATGAGTGCCGCGGCGCTACAGAACATCGTGGATCAGGTGATCCCGAAGGTGCTCGATGTATTCGGACTCGCCATAACGGACGGGACCGTGCGGTACTCTTCCGAAGATATCGGGCGCATGGTGGGACGCGCTATGCAGATGAACGTGGAACGCGGCGGCTATGCCGGGATCGACTATCTGGAACGCGCCGCTGAGCGGATGGAGAATGGGCAAAAGGTCTTCGATTGGGGCCGCCGGCAAAGCTCGGGCCGTTTGGCACGGCTGTGGCGCATGGCCGAAGTCGATGTGACCCGCCCCAGTGGTGCCCGCTATGCGTTTTCGGTGGATGCCGGGACGGGCAAACCGGTCGGCATTATCGTGGATCGGGGATTTGCAGGGCTGTCGGCGTTCTTCAACGTGATGACGATTGCCAGCCTTGCCCATCAGTCCCAGTTTTCGCGCGCCAACCCCTTGCAACGCGGCAGCATGCTGCATGATGCGCTGACGTTCGGATCTGCGATTTCGGCGCTGACCGTCGATATGATGACCGTCGGACGCGCCGGGTTCGAGTTGGCCGGTTATGCCAGCACACGGGTGCTGCCAGCCGCAGCCGCAGCGCGACTTGCGCCAGGCATGACCGCCCGTGCTTCCGGGTTGGCGCGGCTGATTGGAGGCACGCTGGGGACAAGGTTGATCGCAGTGGCGAATTTCGCGATGGCGATCACGTCCACGATGAACGCGATCGGGGAGTTTCGCCAAGGCAATACAACAGCCGGTGTTGGCCACGCGATGATGGCGCTTGGGGCAGGGGTATTGTTCTTTACGGCGGCGGCCAGTTTGGGCGGTGGAGCGGCCGTGAGCGGGGCGACGGTCGTTGGCTTGCCGGTTGCGCTGGTGGCGTCGATCCTCGCGCTGATCTGCTTGGGGATCGGCACGGTGCTCGTTTTGCTGTATTCCAGAAATCCATTCGAGTTGCTGTTGTTCCAATGCTTCTGGGGCAAAAGCCGCAACTACGCATTTTGGAAGGGCGATACGCGGCCGGCGATCCTCGATCAGATCACGCAGGCCCAATCCATTGCCTTTGGGACAGAGCGTAGCGCCCAGATGCAGATCTCGTTCCGGCTGGAAGTGCAGGAGTTCATGAACATCTTCGCAATGCCGCAGATGGAACTTGATATCTATGGCGGCAGCACGTCACGGATGCTGTTTGGTAATCTGTTTTCGGACGACCGCAGTTACGACATCATCTTGCGTCTTCCACAATTTGTCATTGGGCAGTCGGAAATCGTTGCCGGTGTCTATGCCAATGGGGTGCCCGTTCCTGACACGGGACTCGTCAGCCAATCCTACGATGCGACACTTACCTCCCGCTTTACCGACGCCGTGAGGACTGCAATTGAAAACGGGAGATATACGCATGCGGATGGTATGATGGTCCTGACATTGCGCGTTGATTTCGGTCAGCGCGCGAACATCCTGTGGTACTATCTGCCGAAACCTGATGTGATTGTTCCAATGCGAATGCTGACAAACCGGGGCGAGCTTCGCGTGTCGGGGATCACCGCCGGGATGAGAAATGAACGACCGATCTGAACGGGCGTATCTGGCTGCATCGGAAGTGCCGGCACAACCGGGGCCGCCAGGTCCTGAGATTGCCTCGGTAGACGACACTTGCTTGACGGTTCTGGACACGACCCGCGCGACCCGGTGGTGGCTGACCTTGCCGATGGCAGGCATCATGCTGATTTTCCCGGTTCTTTTCATTCTGGATCGTGTGTCCGCATGGCATGAAGCGCGCGTCGAATGGGTCGCAATCATGGAGGAGCGGATCAGCGTTCTGGGAGAGAACGCAGTTCTCAACCGGCTGGCCGAGGCGGATGGTGGAGGCATTTTCAAATATATCTGGCCCGATCGTGAGCTGACCTTCTTCGAATACCTCCATTATGTTTGGAGCAGAGCGCCCGGAGGCTGGCAAAATGAGGCATGGATGACTGGCTTTGCCGGGCTGTTTCTTTTGGCGGCGTTGATTGGTCTTTGGATGGGCCTTGGTGGGCGTCGCTTTCACCGACTGGTGTTCGATCGGGAGCGAAAAGCTGTCTACACTTGGCGCAAGGGGCGCCTGTTGGTGAAGCCATGGGCGGCGAGTCGCGTTGCATGCCAGACACGAGCCGTGACATGGATGCTGACCGATGTCGATGGGCTGGAGAAACCTGTTCCCGTCTTTCTCGGCGCTAGTGCGTTAAGCCCCGCCAACACTGAAGATCAGACTCGCCATATCGGGCGCATTCGCGCCTTTATGGATAACGGGCCTTCTGCGATTGAGGATGCTCCCTTCGAAAAGTGTGATCCGTTCAGCCTGCGCGTAGATCCGGTGCCTGAGGACTTACACCACCGGATAGATGCGGCGCTGCGCGGAATCTAACCCTCTGATGTTCTTGTAAACATCTGTGGCGTTCCGTCCGCGCTCGCAAAGACCACGTGGCGCAAACCCCGCATGAAACGCTCTGTAAATTCAGGCTGTGCATTCACCATGACAGTGCGGAACACGACCGGATCATAGAAGCGGAAATACAAACGCCGGTTCTGTGCGGCATCGGGTAGCATGGTGAACTTGCGCAAGGCAATTTGCAGTCCGGTCAAACTGAGAGGAGTTTGAACAAAAAGACCCGGCCCCGCCGTCCAGCCGAGTGGGTCTTCGGGATCGGTCGCGCGTAGCAGGCGCCGGGTCAGCGAGTGTTCACGCAGCAGTCGCACTACATACGGTGCCGTATCCGCATACTCCTGCGCCGCCTTGCCTTTGAACAGCGAGCGATAGGCCAGGCCCGAAGTTTCCAACAGCTCCGGCAATCCGAAGACCTTGGCTGCATCGAGCACGGCATAGACGTGATCCGGCACGCCGAGTGTGACCGCATCACACGGCGCGAACACATCGTCCACAGTCTCGATAGTCCGAACGCCAAAAGGGCCTTGAAAACCCGGCTCTGTTGCAAGGGCGCTGGGATGGTCGAAACCCAAGGATCCAATTCGCGCTGAATTGGGCGGCAGTTCGTAGGCCAGTGAAAACGCTTCGTCCGATATGTGCGTGGCCAGTGTTCCGCGATACGTTATGTGCGCGTTTATGCCAGACTTGCGAAGTTCCTTTTCCAGAACGGCGCGGGCGGCAGATCTGCGCATTGCGCTTGCCAGTGCAATCGCGCTGACCTGCGCTCTTTCACGGCCCAGTTCATCGAGGACAAGGTCAAATAGCCAAAGACGATCCAGTCGAAGATGAGGGGTCCTAAAAGCATCCGTCATGACTGCCCGATTTATTCCGCACGTTTGTGAGTTTCGTGTCACAGAACGAAACACCGCCGCAAGAGACGTTTTTTCCCAACGCATCTGATGTGACGGGTATGGGACTGTTGCATTAATCGCGGGTTTGGCTGCGCGGCTTCTTCTGCTAGAACACCCGCGTGCTGAAACTCAACCGGCTGTCCGTTGTCAGGGATTTTGGGACAGATGGCAGCCTGAGCTAAGAGAGGATCTGGCTCATCTGGTTTGTCTGAACCGCCCCTTGTTTGCCGGAGACCCAGAAGTAAGGGTACTGGGTTATGGGAAAGACGAAGAACGGAACACGTTATCCAGAAGAACTGCGCGCCAGAGCGGTGCGGCTGGTTTTGGATCACGAGACAGAATATGCGAGCGGATCGGCAGCAATCTTGTCGATTTCTCAGAAGGTTGGATGCAGCCGGGACAGCCTGCGCATCCCCTGACCGGCAGGGTATTCGCGCAGCGAATGTCCCGAGAGGTTGGGTCAAACAACATGAGACGGACACCGGTAAGCGTGATGGTCTGAAGACTGTTGAGAGGGAACGCATCAAGGAACTTGAACGCGAGAACCGGCAACTGGACCTGTCCCGTTTTCGTTCCGCTCCGAGTGCTCACTTAAGCGACCTTTCTTTCGAAGGCCAAGGGGCTTTTCCATCCTAATGCTGAGTGCCGTCTGCGCGGATTGTAGAATCCGTTGATGTATTCGAAGATAGCGATCTCTGCATCGCGGCGTGTTCGCCAGGACATTTGCCAAAGTAACTCAGCCTTGATCGTCTTGAAGAAGGCCTCGACCGGCGCGTTGTCGTAACAGTTGCCGGTGCCACTCATCGACACCTGGAACCCATGCTGCCGCAGCAACTTCTGGTAGTCGTGAGAGCAATATCTATCGATCAGGTACACTGAACGGCTGGCCGAAGCCAACATTGCCCCATCGGTCGGCAGCGTCGGCGACTCGTATGACAATGCCTTGGCCGAGACCATCAACGGCATGTTCAAAGCAGAAGTCATTCACAGACGCGGGCCATGGCGCAGCTTTGAAGCCGTGGAATATGCCACCCTCGAATGGGTCGACTGGTTCAACAATCGCCGTCTGCTGGAGCCTATCGGGAATATCCCACCAGCCGAAGCAGAGGCAAACTTCTATGCAGCTCTGGAAAGATCAGACATGGCCGCGTAACTAAGACAAATAAGCCTCCGGCAAACCCGGCGCGGTTCACTATGGGCCCGCTCCACCGCCGCTTAAGCCGCGCCTATATCTGGGCCGATCCGTATTCCAACGCGTCCTCAACCGCGTTGGCACCGTAGAGTTCCCAGGCCTCCTGTGCTGGCATCGACCGGGTGGTTGGTGTTTGATTGGCACGAAGGACGCCCTCCTCCACATGAAGCATGACGGTCGAGTTTGCCAAAACCTCCGCGACAAGAGCCTTAGGCACTATCGCATCGAGCGCGTCGCGTCGCTGTGCATTTACTATAGCCGGGTAGTCATCGTGCCACACTTTGTACTGCGCCCACCGCGGGTCGCGCAGGACACGGCTCATAGTGAGGCGGTCCGCATCGGCGCGCATTAGAGAAACCAATTGCCAGAACTTCATTATCTCGATCCATATGGTATCGGCTTCACAGTGTAGCCGAGGTCTTCCCAATACCGCGTTGCGGCGCCCCACTGCGCCGGGGTAATTCCCGCCCCGTCGCCAAACCGCCCCGACCCAGCATTGATGATTACCGTATCAGCAGTCTCGAACCAAGCCTCGCCACCGATGGAAGCGCAATTGCTCAGGTTCGTGTGAACGATGGTGCCACGCGATATGGGAAAGGGCGTGGTCTCCGGCGCAGTATTGATGCCACGTTCGTCGATCGTCCAAAGATATTTGGTATTTGGATCGCCATGCTGGCCAAGAGTAACATCATCGAAGCGTCCTGCCGTTCGGGATTGCAGACCTTAGCTTGAACCGATCAGGACATCCTCATTCTGCAAGAGATCCCTTGCTGAGGGGCGAAGCGGGCAGTACCTCGATTCTGGCCAAACACCCTCCCCCAGATCCTTGTCTTCGCCACGCCTCGCGCGACCAGCACACCTGCCCCGGCAAGGACAGCCCCGGCCATGCCGCCTGTGATGCCGCCAAGGGCCGCTCCGTCAAGGCGATCCATGATGCCGCCCTGGTCATGGCCTGCGCCCGACGCTGCGCCCGTCGCGATGCCTGTGGTCGCGCCGGCACGGACCGCACCCGTCGCTCCACGACCCGCCTGATAGGCGCGCCCGGCTGCACCGCCCACGGGGATGAAGATCGTCGGCACCGCACCGGCGATCTCGCCACCGATGAACGCGCCTGGATTGGCGAGGCGCTGCGCCTCGATGATCTGGCGCCGCGCGGCCACCGCCTCCTCATAGGTGCGGCTCGTCATCATCGCGTCGAGCTGCGCCATAGCCTCTTCGCCAAAGCCGAATGTCACGCCCTGGCTGCCCCCGCCGCCAAAGCTTTCCCAGCCGGTCGCTTCACGGGCACCGGTGACCAACTGATATTCATCGAAGCTGCGGGCGCGCTCGTCTTGGTAGAACTCCCGAAGTGTGGCATCTCCATCGAAGCCAGACGAGACATAGTCCCAGGCGACTTTCCAACCGGACGCAGATTGATCCAGCAGGCCTCCGCTGCGGGGTGGCAATTCGCCAAGGTCCATCGTCTTCAGGTCGAAGGCGCGATTGAAGCTCTCTTCGTTCAGGCCCGCTGGGATGCCGTTCCAATCGGGGCGCGCATTGGCGGCGAGCGCGCGTTGCCGCCGAACGTCGTCGATCCGCTCCTCCGCCTCACCCATAGCCGCTTCGGTGCCGTAGACGACGTAAAGTTCCGTGACCGGTTCGGGGATGGGATGGCGGGGAGATTCGCCGATTTCATCGAGGATGCCCGAGGCCACTTGGTCGCCGGACACGAGATCGTAGACCCGATAGCCAAGCCCCGGGATTGGCTCGCCGGTTCCTTCGTCTCTGGCGCCCGCCTCGACCCAGTTGTCGGGGCAATCCGCGCAAACCTGGCCGACATCCCCACCGGGCTGCGCCTCGGCCGCGTTGAGCCTGGCCTGTTGGCCAGCCGGGCTGCGAGGGTCGTCTTCCGGTCCCATCAGGCGAACCTGTCGTAGATACTGACCATCTCAGTGCACATCTCATGGGGCCCGCCGGCACTTTCGACGGCCGCTCGAAGACCCGCCATAAGCGGATCATCGAACCAATAGACTCCGTGCAAAAATGACCCGCCCACATAGGCCAGGCGCCGGTGCGGTGCTCGCAATCCATAGCCGTCGGCTTGGGCCAGGGCAGCATCGAGGAACGTCGCGCGGATGGCGGGCGGTGCCATAGCTGGGCTTTGGAGCACGAGGCCATGCAACGCTGCTGCCACGGTGTCCCGGGAAACGGCCGTATCGCCGTGACGGCTGACCCGCTCGATCAAGCGCGCACCCAAATCTGCCAAGCTCACCCCTTCCCAGGTGGCGCGTGCCCAGGACCGTATCCCATCGGAAAACAGCTCGACCCGCCTTTCGGCTCGAATGTTGATCTGCGCGAGCGTTCGCTGCGTCAGAGCCCCAAAACGGGGATCGTGAAAGACATGCGCGCCTTGGGCAAGGCATAGGACAGCCAGCTTGTAGGTCTCACGCTTCCCAGCAATGCCATAGGCCACGGCGTAGTCACGCACGGTTCGCGTGAACGTCTCGACCGAGGTCAGGTCCGCGCCCAAAGCAGCAAAATGACGGGGATACAGACCCATCAGTTCAACGGCGACCTCTCGGTCCCATCGTCGCCCGGCCTCACGCTCCGCTGCCTCGAAGAATGCGCCCGATAACTTTGGGCCTGTTGCATTAGTTTTTGCATTTGGCCGGTCTTGGTCTTTTGAAGTTCGTCATGCCGCGTCGATCACCGTTCAAGCACCATCGTTTTCCACGTGATACCGTCCTTTGCGCGGCACGCTGGTACTTGCGTTATCCGCTTTCTCATCAGGATGTTGTGGATCTCCTTGGAAGAGCGAGGCGTCATGGTCGACCGATCGACGGTGTATCGCTGGGTCCAGAGGTTCGGGCCCGAATTGACGAAGCGAACTGGGAAACATCTGCGGCAAGGTCAGCCCGGTCGCCGCGACCAGGGACGCGACTGCCAGTAGGGACAGTCCCGCATGGACAATTGCGGTCGCGCCGAAGCGCTTGATCAGGAAGCCGGTCACGAAACTGGGTGCGAACATGGCGACCACGTGCCAGCCCACGACGCCGGCCCCCGTCGCGGCATCGAACCCGCAGCCAACCATGACGATTGGCGTCGGGACCATCAGCAGAAGCATCACCCCCTGGGAAATCGCCCCCGCGAAGGTTGCGACGGCAACGCTCCGACGCCGCAGCACTGCGAGGACGTTGAGCTTGGGCGGCACGGCGCTAGCGGGTATGGGCGGGATTTTGCAGCCCTGCCCCGCGAGAGGAGTATCAGCCGGGTCTTTTTAGCGGGAACTGAAGGCCCGATGGCCTGGGTCTCCATCAGAAGATGGCTCAGGTGCGGAGACGGTCGAAGGAAGCCGGAAAATTCCTTGGAATCAAAAAAATCAGTGAGACCTGTTGACCTTTTTTTGAGGCGATAAACATCTTTCGTCGAAGCGGAGGTGAGAGACGCGTGTATAAACTAAAATGGCTCATTGTGGGCGCGCTTTGCGGTGCATGCTTGTGGTTTGCCCAGTCAATGGCACAGGACGCCGCGACCGGTCAGGGGGCGCGGGCAACAGACCCAGATCGGTTCAAAGTGCCGGTTCTGCGCTACGGCGATTACGGAGAATGGGACCCGGACCGGGAATTGACCTTCCGATACGACAACAGGCGCGGAAAGACGGTAAGCGGACGTTACGTCGTCTTCAGCTTTCCGATCGGCCACACAATCGCATCGTCGCCCAGCTCGCCGGACGTGGGCAGTACGGGAATTACGCTCTTCCAGCACAAGGCTTTGTTCCGCGCGGATGGCACCGTTGAAATCTTGCCCCAGGCGACCGCCCGGGATGAATGGGGTTCGGGGGGTTCGTACCCGCCCTTCTACACGTCATGGTTAAGCTTTGCGGGACATATGGGGGAAACCATCCGCCTGGTTATGGAGACGTCGAAGCAGCTTGACCGGCCTTTCCCGGGCTACGAAGTGGCGCAATTTTCATGGACGGACGAAGATGATTTTTACTATGTCGGCGCGCATTGCGGCTTCGATATGTTCGAGTCAATCGCCTATCGGCGCTGGCACCTCGTCCCCGAACCGTTCGATCTGACGCGCGCCCCGCCCCCCGAAATGACGCCGCCCTTCGACCGGGCCCGCGTGTTTGGTTGGCCGGACACTGACGGTACTGGCTATGATTTCGGCGTTATCTGCGAAGATAACGGAACGTGCCGCGCCTCGTTTGCGGCGCGGCCCTGGTCGCCTGTGACGTTACGCTTCAGACGCGAATGGCTCTGCGACATTCCGAAGGTCGTCCCTGCGCATCTCGACTGGTTGGAAAGCCGGATTGTCGAGGAAGAGACTGAAATTTTGAACCCTGACTGGGAATAGGAACGAGCGGCCTTGTTGCGCAAAGCTTGCCTGGGATTCACACCGAGCGTCCAGAGACATAGCTTGGTGGCATGTCCAAGCCTTCGCCCACTCGCTACCGCACCCTGAATTGGTCTGCCTACAACGCTGCGTTGCGTGAACGGCGGTCGCTGACGGTCTGGTTCGACTCTGACATGGCCTGGCACGCGGCGCCTTCGGGCAAGCGCGGGCGTCAGCAGACCTTCTCGGACGCCGCCATACAGGCGTGCCTGACCGCGGCCCGGAAGGGCATCGCGCCGCGATGTCCCGCGAGGGATCAAGGTCCTCTTTGGCCTGCCGTTGAGGTAGACGACCGGTTTCGTCGCCAGCCTGCTAAAGCTCGCGGGGCTGGATTGGCCGGTCCCGGACTTCTCGACGCTGTGCCGGTGTCAGAAGACCCTGGCAGTGCGGCTGCCCTATCGAGGCTCGGGCGGCCCCCTGAACCTGCTCGTGCACAGCACGGGCATCAAGGTCCGGGGCGAGGGCGAATGGCACGCGCGCAAGCATGGCGGGGCCAAGCGCCGTGTCTGGTGTAAGGTCCACCTGGCCATCGACGAGGCAACCATGGAGGTCCGGGCCGTCGAGATCACCGATAGCAGCGTCGGCGATGCGCCGCCGAACGCTCTGGCGCAAGTGGTCCGGCTACCACCGCCGCAGCCGCGTTGAGACCAAGATGAACTGCCTCAAGCTGCTCGGTCAAAGGCTCGCCGCCCGAGACTTTGATCGCCAGACCGCCGAACTCCAAGTCCGCATCCACTGCCCGGCAGGGTCATGCGTAGCATGATCCCGAGAGGGGCCATCCTCAACCGCTTCAACGCCCTCGGCATACCTGTCACGCAGCCCGTTGACCGACATCAGGCGGAGTAAGGGGAAGTCCGCCAGTCGAAAGATTTGCGCAACAGAGCCCAAGGCGGTGCTAAGGATGGCGTTAGCACCGAGCAGCAGCCCGAAGTTGATGAGCCCGGATGGCATCGCCCGGTCAATGCTCGTCATTGGTCCGTCCCTTTCCGGCGCCCGTGCCGTCTATCAAGCAGAGCTAGATGAGGTAGCGCGTCTAGTGGCCCGAACGATAGCAAAGCGTCGGTGATCAGTAGGGCATTGGAGCATCCCCTGGGGAACGCTTCTCACGCACCTTCTGAGCTTTCTTTGACGGCTATGTCAGAGGCTGCGACCGCTCATCGTGGTCTCTGCAAAACGAGGGTGTTCTTAAAAGGTGGCCTTCCCGACTTTCGACCTACCTTTCCGAAGGTAATAAATCGAGAGCGCCATGTTTCTCACTTCCGTCAGAGCGGCCATGCTGTCGTTGCTCATCGCCATGCCAGCGGCTGCGCAGCGAGGGCCTGCGGCCGTCGGCGTCGAAACCGTCGACATCCGGCCCTTCTCCGAAACCGTTCCCATCTTCGCCGAAGTCGTGACGGCCCGTGACGGCGAGGTCGCGGCGCGTGTCTCCGGCAGCGTCGCCTCGGTCGATGTGATTGAGGGAGCGCTCGTCTCTGAGGGACAGCCGATCGTGCGGCTGGACACGGAGTTGCTGGAAATCCTGAAGCGGCGGGCGGACGCGGAGGTCGCGGTGGCGCGGGCCGGTCTGAGCGTCGCCCAAGCGCGGCTTGAAACGGCGCAGACGGCGTTCGAACGTATCGTCGGGTTGGAGGGCACGGCAGCATTTTCCGGCGGGCGTTTCGACGAGGCGGAGGGTGCTTTTCTGGCCGCCGAAGGCCAAATCGCGGAGGCCGAGGCCCGGCTTGCCATCGCCGAAGCGGCTGGCGCCGAAGCGGGCTACAATCTGGAGCGTGCGACGGTGCTCGCCCCCTTCGACGGGACCGTTCTGGATGTCTTGGTGAACCCGGGCGAATACATCCAGACCGGCGCGCCGGTGCTGCGGCTGCTCGACACCTCGACGCTCGAAGTCGAGGCGAGCGTGCCTGCGCAATATGCCGATCTCATGGTCCCGGGTTTGCGCGTGTCCGCGCGTGCCGAGACCGGAGCGACGTTCGAGTTCGAATTGCGCGCATTGCTGCCCATTGAGACGGCGGCGACGCGAACACGTCCGGTGCGCTTCGCCGCGCCCGAATTGGCGGCCTCGCGGACGACGGCGGTCGGGCAGTCGATCACGGTCATGATTCCGGTTGGCGAGGCGACGGACCTGCTGACCGTGCCGAAGGACGCCCTGGTGCAGGCGCGGGGTGGGTGGAGTGTCTTCGTGGTAGAGGACGGCGCGGCACAACCGCGCGGTGTCCAGGTCGGCCTCGCGGTTGAAGACCGCTTCGAGGTGACGTCGGGCCTCGTGGAAGGCGACGTTGTCGTCGTGCGCGGCAATGAGCGTCTGCGCCCGGGCCAGGAAGTCGCGCCAATGGGCGGCGAAGGTCCGCCGCGTGGCACCGAAGCCGCAGGGGCAGGGAACTGATGGATCCCATCCGCCTTGCCATCGACCGGCCTGTCGCCGTCGTTGCCGCAGTCATCATGGCAGTTCTATTCGGCCTGATCGCCGTCTCGCGCATCCCGATCCAGCTGGCCCCCGACGTGCGCAAGCCCATCGTCGTCGTTTCGACCGTCTGGCCGGGTGCCGCGCCCGCCGAGGTCGAACGCGAGATCGTCAACCCGCAGGAAGAAGCCTTGCGCGGGCTCGACGGGCTTGAGCTGATGACCTCGCGGTCCCGAACGGGAGAGGCGGAGGTCACGCTGGAATTCTCCATCGGGACAGACATGTCTCAGACGCTGCTTCTGGTCTCGAACCGGCTGGACCGCGTTTCGGGATACCCGGAGGAAGCCAACGAGCCGTCGCTCGACACGTCCGGTGCCGATGACAGTGCCATCGCCTGGGTGATCCTGCGTGCCGCGGAAGGCAACACGCGGCCAATGCCGACCTATGGCGATTTCCTTGAGGATGTCGTCCAAGATCGGTTGGAGCGGATAGAGGGTGTTTCGGCGGTAAACGTCTTCGGCGGCGTCGGACGCGAGTTGCAGATCGTGATCGACCCGCGCCGCATGGCGAATTTCGGCCTTACCGTGCCCGAGATCGTCGCCACGCTGCGACGCGAGAACATCTCTCTGTCCGCGGGCGACGTCGAAGAAGGCAAGCGCCGCTACGTTGTGCGCGCGGAGGGCAACCTGAACACGGTTGAGACCATCGGCTCGGTCGTGCTGCGGTCCGACGTGGGCAATGGAACGGCGGGACGGCTGCGCGTGGCGGACATCGCAGATGTGACCTTCGCCTATCAGGAGCCGACGGCGCGCCTGCGCTTCCGCGGCGAGCCGGGACTCGCCTTCAACATCGTGCGCGAGCCTGGCGCCAACGTCATTGAGACGATGGAGGAGGTCCGCCGCACCCTGGCCGAGTTGGCGGCGGGGCCGGTCGCCGAACAGGGCCTTCGGATGCGGCAGGTCTACGACGAGACGACTTACATCCAGGGCGCCATCGACCTCGTGGTCCAGAACATCTGGATTGGCGGCTTGCTGGCGGCGGGTGTGCTGATGCTGTTCCTGCGTTCCCCCCGCGCGACACTGGTGGTGTCATTGGCGATCCCGGTTTCCATCGTGGCGACCTTCGTGGCGATGGCGGTGACGGGGCGGACGCTAAACGTGATTTCGCTGGCGGGGATCGCCTTCGCCGTCGGCATGATCGTGGACGCGGCCATCGTTGTGCTGGAGAACATCTACCGCCTGCGTGAAAAGGGGCTGGACCGCAAGGAAGCGGCCTATCACGGGGCCAAGCAGGTCTGGGGTGCGATCCTCGTCTCGGCGCTGACGACAGTGCTGGTCTTCGTGCCGATCCTCATCATGCAGCTGGAGGCAGGGCAGCTTTTCCGGGACATCGCTGTCGCGATCTCGGTCTCGGTGCTGCTTTCGCTGGTCGTGGCGGTCACTGTTGTCCCGGCCCTGGCGTCGCGCTTGCTGAAGGGCGGGGCGTCGCAGACGACAATGCGGATTTGGGGGCTGGACCATCTGGGTTTGGCATTCAAAGCGATGGTCATGGCCTATGTCCGACTGACCGTGCGGTTCAGGATCGTTGGCATCGCCATGGTCGCGGTCATCGCCGGAGGCGCGGCGGTCGCTACCTGGGCTTTCCTGCCACGGCTCGAATACCTGCCGGAAGGGAATCGCAACCTCGTCTTTGGCCTGATCATCCCGCCGCCGGGCTACAACCTGGACACGACCGAGACCATCGCCCAGCGGATCGAACGCGTGGCCGAGCCGCTTTGGGCCGCAGCGCCGGCGCCCGCGACCGAGGACGGCACGCCGACCATCGATAGCTTCTTCTTCGTGGCAACGCCCGGCAACTCTTTCGTGGGTGCCGCGGCCGTGGATGGCCAGCGCGCCGGAGAGTTGATCCCAATCCTGTCGCGGCCGATCTTCGCCGAGCCCGGCACCTTTGGCTTCATGACGCAGCCCTCGCTTTTCGGGCGGGGCGTCGGAGGGGGGCGCACCATCGAACTGAACGTTTCCGGCCAGGACCTCAACGAGATCCTCGGCGTCGCGGGACGGGCCGCTGGCATCGTCGCGGGATTGCTGCCGCGCTCCGAAGGGCATCAGTTCCGCCCCATCCCCGGCCTGGAACTGGGCGCGCCGGAGGTGCGGCTTATCCCCGACCGTCTCCGTCTGAGCGATGCAGGGCTCGATTCCTCTGCGCTCGCCGCGACGGTGGACGCATTCAACGACGGGCTGCGGGTCGCCGAGATCACCGTCGGGGCAGAACGGCTCGACCTGATGCTCAAGGGTGATCCGCAACTGCGCACGGGCCAGCGGACGCAAGATGTTGGCCGCTACCCCGTCGTCACACCATCTGGAGAGATCGTCCCCGTCTCCGCCCTGTCGGAGGTCGTCGTCACCGCCGGGCCGACCGAGATCCGCCACCGCGACCGTCTGAGGACGATCACCCTAGAGATCCGTCCCTCCGACGCGCTCGCACTAGAGGCGGCGGTCGAACTTCTGGAGCAGGAGGTCGTCGCACCGCTGACGGAAAGTGGCTTGCCGGATGGGGTCCGCCTTACCGTGTCGGGCACAGCCGACCAGCTCAGCCAGACCTGGGGGGCGATCCAAGTCAACCTGCTGGTCGCGCTCGTGATCGTATTCCTGGTGATGGCAATTCTGTTCGAATCCTTCGTGCTGCCTCTCGTCATCTTGATCTCGGTCCCCGTGGCGGCTGCGGGGGGCGTGGGCGGGCTGGCCTTGCTGAATACCTTCCAAGTGCAGCCGCTGGACATGCTGACCCTTCTGGGCTTCGTGATCCTGATCGGGATCGTCGTGAACAACGCGATCCTCATCGTGCACCAGTCGCTCTTTCATCTCAGGGAAGACGGCATGTCTCCGATCGACGCGATCGAGGAAGCGACGCGCAACCGCATCCGCCCAATCTTCATGTCCACCTTGACCTCGATCTGCGGAATGCTTCCGCTCGTCCTTTTCCCTGGCGAAGGGTCTGAACTCTACCGTGGCCTAGGCGCAGTCGTGGTCGGCGGGCTGTCCATGTCGGCCTTCCTCACGCTTCTGACAGTCCCGCCCCTGCTGCGCCTGTGCCTTGCCACACCGGAGTCGAGAACGGCAGCATCGGTCCCGGCTGAATAGCGCGCTGGTCCGTCCTGCAAGCGGTGGCGATCTGTCGTAGGGACTTGTGCCGTTCGACCCACAAATCGGATCGGTCGCGGTTTGATGCCGCTGCTTTGATAGCATCTATTGCAGCGAAGGAGATGAACTATGGGATTGAAACGTAAGGGCGAATTCTGGACCGATGCGGTGCGGATCGCGCTGACCAGCGGGCTGACACGCAAGCAGGTGGTTGCCGATTTGGGTGTTGGCCTTTCGACGCTGAACAAATAGTTCACCGTGCATCGCGACACCGAAGGTGGTGTCAGACAAGGACTTGAACCCTGCCTGCGAGAATGAACGGCTTTGGCGAGAGGACCGCATTCTCAAGAAGGAGGGAGAGATCCTAGAGCGGTTCTCGAAAAACCTGAGCCATCAGCTTTTCGTGAAACGATGCAACGTCAATGCGATGTCGGGACGTTTTTCGAAAGTACGGATTCAGGTCTTCCGAAAACCGCTTTAGAAAGAAGGCCACCACCGTCTTCGCGCGCCAAAAGTGGCTTGAACGGACGCTGGGAGCGGCATCAAACCGGGACAGGTCCAGTTGGTGCAGCGCCGGGGCACCTGAAGCCTCGCGCTATGGCACCCCGCGATTTCTACTCTGCTGCGCGAGATGCCGCTCGATCATGGCTTCTGTCCTTTTGGGCCACCATGTCGGCAGGAGCGAAAAGTTGAAGGCGGCCATGAGAAAGCGATCGAACAGGCTGTAGGGTGGTTGATCTTCCAGTCTGTCGCACCAGTCGGGGCGGCTGTAGCTCAGCATGAAATCGCGGATCGCGAAGGCGATCTGGCTATTCTGACCGGCATGGCTTGGGGGGAAGATGCCAAGCGGCCAGCGTTCCCGGTATTTTGTCCAACGGTGGTGCCGCAGACGGATCATCAGCGGGCCGTAATGGATCAATTCCGGGTCGCGCGCGTTCTCGCTGGGCAGGATGGACGTCCCGCGTATCGTCATGTCGAGGTCGCGGACATCGTTGTCGAGCGAGGTGATGAAGAACCGGCCCCAGGACCAGGTGTAGGCCACGCCGCGCGCACGGTCGAAGCGCACGGGGCGGTATTTCGGCCAGATCGCGGCGGCGTAGAAGAAGAACGTGGGTAGGGCCAGATAGATCAGGCCGCCGATCCAACGGTGGCCATGGATATCCATCATTTCCTGAAACCAAACCTCGAAAGAGGGAAAGTCTGCGCCTCGGGCAATCCATCTTTCATATTGCGGTCGTAGATGTGCTTCAGGATCGACCAGATACATCACATGCCCCCACAGCACGTCGTTCTCGGACCATGATTGAAACAGAAAGAAAGCCATCAGGCAGAACATACCCCACATGATCGCGCGCAGGATGCCGTTATCGATCCGGGCGACCTCCATCACGTCGGGCGAAACCATCCGCAGCGAGTAGCGCAGTCCCGGTAGGTGAAGCCGCTGCAGACCGTTGGCGGTCGTCTGCTCCCCCGCGGTTTCAAAACGCCGACGCCATCCCATCAGAGTTGCCAGGCCTTGATGGTGAGGCGGTCTTCGTATGCAGCACCGTTCAGTTTCGGGTAGCTCGCATCGATCCGGAGGTCTGATATGCGATCATGGTCCGGCACCGGTCGTTCACTTAGGATGAGGTGTACCATGCCCGGTGCAACATAGTGCTTCTGCACATCAAGGGGACGCCCTGCCATGGGAGCGCCACCCATGCCCATCATCCCGATAGAAGCGGTCACGACACGCACCGTGGCTTCCAGCCGACCCAAATCCGCGACGCTTTCCAGCGCTGAGCAGGCGATCTCAATCCGCATGTCGCCTTCGGCGGCGTTCTCGATCTGCAGCGAACCCGTGAGGTCGCGGTAATCGTTCAACTCTTGTTCGAAGGCAGACCTGTAGGGTTCGGAGCCATTCATCAGGGACTTGGCCAGATCGATCCGTCTGCCAACTTCTAGACGGTCTTCTCCCTCCCAATAGCGCTGCGACCGCCCCCAGAACCCATGTCGGACCCAGTAGTCCACATCGCTGTCAGTGAAGAAGGTGGCCACCGTCCCCGCAACGATCATCAGCCCGCCGACAATTGCGCCCGGCACCAACGCAAAACCGGTGGCACCCGTCGCAAGAACCACCAAGCCCCCTGCCGCGATAAGCGAGTTCCCGAACCCCGCGGCCATGTCATCGGCCCGGAACCCCTCCCTGGCGTTGAAACTGGCGAGCACGACGCCCACCGCGCCAGCGATGTTCCCGAGGGTCACAAAGCGAAGCATGCTGCCCGACACCGAGCCCGCCCCGTTCGTTGCCTGCGCGGTGACAGTACCGGCGTTAAAGAACCTATCCCCCCCGGATGCGAACATACGGTTGAAGATGGACGTGCTCACACCGTTGGTGAATTGCACTGAGCCCGGCACCGTCTGGAGCGCTCTGATCCCGGAGGCAGCCTCCAGCAGGACTGAGGCAACCTGTACGCGGGGGTCGCGCGCAATGGCCCCAACCGCGGTGAAACTGCGCCGGACATTGTTCCAGTTGTTCAAGGTCTGGAACGCGGCATAAAAGCTGAGCAGCATCGCACCGCCCTTCGTGCCAAGATCCGCCGCGCGATACGCCTCGGACAGGGCCTGGCCTTGGGCTGTGATCGTCCCGGTGCCGGTGATTTCATAGTAGGGCACATTGACCAACCGGGTTGGCACAGGGGTGCCCCCATCCATGGCAGCCGTCAGCGCATTGCCGTCGACGTTGACCCTGCTCGGTCGTTGCCCAGTCAGCCCGACCCGCGCGAATGTCCGGCGCAAGGTGTCATCGATATTGTTTGGCGACACGGGCACGGCGATTTCGGTGACGCCAAGAATGCGCTCAATGGGGGCTTTATGGATGATCCCGCCGGGGCTTTGCGTCCAGGCCAGCGCGAGTTCTTTCGCGGTCACGGCGAATGTGATGTTCATGTGGGTGCGATACCGCGTCAGGTACTCCTGCGAAGCG
This sequence comes from uncultured Jannaschia sp., assembly GCA_947494145.1. Classification (GTDB taxonomy): domain Bacteria; phylum Pseudomonadota; class Alphaproteobacteria; order Rhodobacterales; family Rhodobacteraceae; genus Jannaschia. The sequence continues at coordinate 23,460 of CANLTZ010000025.1, forward strand.
GTCGCTGCGACCGTGAAGAGCTCTTTGAAGATGATGAACCACTGTCGCGAGTTATCCGTGGCGGCATCACCCAACATGGCGGCCATAGAAGCCGAGCCATAGGCAGAGGTGCCAAGGGTCTGAAATGCCTTGCTCAGCAGGAAGAACGCATAATCCATACGTCGCACACTGGCTTCGTCGCCGATGCTGTCCAGCCCACCTAGAACCACCTCCAACTCGGTGAGCACAGTGCCTGTCCCGGTGCGGGTGCTTACGGTCCAATACGCGCGAACGAGGGCCCTTATCTCATCGTTGAGCACATTTTGCCGCACTTCCAGGGCATCGTAGGTGCCGAGATAGTCTTCATGCACGGGCGTGCCATTCCAATCGAAGTAATCGCGCAGGGTGCCGCTGTCATGATCGATATGTTCCCAGAGGTTCTTGACCCCTTTGCCGATCATCAAGGGATACTGATATTCTGCGCTGAAGGTCTTCAAGCTGTGCGACTTGGCGAGGTGAGCCGCCTGTAGATCGAGCAGCTCGCCCAGATGGTCTTGCACTGCGACGACGCGTCCGCGTTCACGACTTTGCTGGCAAACCACGACCTGTCCTGTCGTCTCTGGCTGAAATGCGGTGTAGCGCAGGGCGTTCGCGGAAGGGTTTGGTTGTGCGTTGGGTGTGAACTCTGCCACGTGCTCAGCAATTCGTGCCATTGGCACAGAATGCGGCGTACTCTCCGCAATCAAATTGACACGAGTCATCAGCTTTCTGCGGACACCCGAATCCAGTTCCGCCATCAAGAATAGATAGCCGGGCCAACGTTCTTCGCTGTAGGCGATCTCGATCTCGGAGACTTGCCGGTTCACGAAAGCATAGGGATAGCGGCGGTTATCGAGCACTTCCCATTTTCCGTCCGCGCCGCTTCCCGTCCATTCCAGTTTGTAGAACTGATACCGGCCAGTGGGTGCAGAAACATCGTCGCGCACATGCCCGGAGCTGTCGTCATGCCCCGTTTGGCTTACGTAGCGAAACACGAGCCATGTCCCGCTATCATCCGAACTCTGATCGTCTGGATGTCCATTGCGGGCATAGATGTAGATATAGCCCTGCCGGATGCGTCGTAATTCATGATCGGAAGACGCCCCGATTGCGGTTGGATTACCTACGGCGCGACCGGAACTGGTGACGGAAAAGAGCGCCGTGTCCGTCAGAGCATGGCGCGCCGGGAAGATCGGGATGATCGTTTCGTCACAGGCTCCGACGATTTCGCCGGCTTCACGGGTCTCCGACAATGGGGGTGGCGCTTCTTCGGTAGTCATTTGATCTTGTCCTTGGCCACGCCCAGATGTCTGAGCAACTCGTACGATCGATCCAATTCGGTCAAAATAGACCAATCATCTATTTGATTCGGAAGCTGTTCAAAAGAAACCTGCTTGTCTTCTGCGTGGATGCGCGCGCGCACGTAGTTGTAGTTGGCTTTCTCGACTTTGAACCCCCGGGTCCGGCCTTCCCGACTCCAGCTACGTAAGGTGCCTTCACCGATATCGGCGATTGCCAGCGGTTCGTCACGCCGCAGATGCGCCAGAAGAACAAGTTGGAATGCGTCCCATCTCTGGTGAAACAACGCGCGCTTATCGAGCTCCGACAAGACGATAGGGGTTGGTTTCTCGTGCGGAAGTGCAGCGATGTTGATCCGGGCCGTTTGAAAGTCGCCGTCAGAGATCGCATGAAATGTAATCGGCTTGCCTTCAACCGTGGCAAATCGCGCGAGGGCGGCAGGGTCCGATGCCTTGGCGCTGAGATACGCCATAAGCACGCTCGGCTCCCAGAAGCGGAAGAAGAGCCAGGAGCCCTGCGCATCCCGCATTTTGACGAACTTGCGCAAGTGTCGCCACAGCGCGTCGAAGCCAGTATCGCAGCGCAAGAAGATTGCCGGGTCCTTGTGCCACAGATGCGCGGTAGAGATATCTTCGTGCAGATCTGGGCTGTGGGTGAACAAACGCCGCGTGAATTCGGCCTCCTGCGTGAGCTCGACCAAGTAGGGTGCGACACTGGCGAAGTCCTGCGCCGCCGCGCCTGCGAAAAGGCACTTGTGGCGCAACCCGCAGCGCTCGATGATATCTTCTCCGTCAGGCAACCGGGCCGCATCGAGGATGGCATAACTAGCGGGCGTCGTTTCATTATCCTTGTCGGCGCCATCGGGGCCAAAGATACTTGTCCACAAGGCGTCGGGCACCGTTTTCAGGGGATAAGCCCCAAATTGCAGGTCCAACGGCGTGACGGCTGGGATCGTCGTAAACTCAACTGCGTTTCCCGGCGTGACACCTACTTGCACCATGTCCCTCCACGACCTCTTGGCTCTCAGCAATCTCACAGATCCCGAGGGCGGAAATTGGCATGGGGCTGCGTTGGGGATCAAGGCGCATGCCACTCAGAGGGCAAGGAAATACTTGTTGTGTGACTTGGCCAGGACGCCGGACAAGGCCTTCTGAACAGCGGCGGGCGTTGACTGGGTATTCGCCGCATTGCGAGACCCGTCGAAACCGCGTGAACCAGAGAGGCGTTTTCCGAATGAAACGTGTGTCACCACATCCGAAAATCTACCCGCCGTCCGCATTTTGGGTCATGTGGATGATGATGATTTGAAGGCGATGGCGGAACGCAAGAACCGGGCATTCGATGCAACTGACGGCACGGTCGACACACGGATCGACTTGAGCGAGATGGCGGGCCGCGACCTGGGCGCCGGCTTCGATGTCGACGTGCTTAGTGGCAGCGCTTCAACACGGCGTCTCGATGGCCTCATGGCTAGGGTCAGGTCATCGGTCCTGGCCAACCTTCCCGCCTGTAGGCGCTGTCCCAGAACATCCATTCGTGCCAGGACGACCGGGCGAATGCGGCAGCCATGGCCGCACGGGTCGTTGGGTCGGTCTTGGCGCCCAAATGGTTAACCAAGTCCAACATGCCGTTGACCGACGTCTCGAAAGCATCGCCCGCATAGGTGTCAATCCAGGCCCGGTAGGGGTTGTCCGGTGCCGCCGCCGCATGGACCGCAATGCCGACGCGGTGATAGATCCAGAAGCAAGGCAGCAAAGCAGTCACGCCGACTGGGAACGGGTCCACCGCCACCGAGCGGATAAGGAACGAGACATAGTGATCGCAGGCGCGGGACGGGGGCGTCGTAGCAAAGGCCTGGGGAGAGATATCGAAACGGGCCATGTAATCACCGTGCAGCTGACGTTCGACCGTGATGGCACCGTTGGCAGAGGCCGCAAGCCGCGAGATGGACTGCGCGTCGGGCGCACGGGCGGCAGCCAGGGCCAGCGCTCTGGCAAAGCCTTCAAGGTAATGCGCATCTTGCACGATGTATTCGCGAAATATTTTGGGTGAAAGCGTGCCGTCGGCCAGCTCTGCGTTGAACGGCATCGTGGCGATAGCCGCTTGCAGATCAGCTGTTTCTGACCAAAGGGCGTCGGTGAAGCTCATGCGGAGGTCCGTTCGATGGCGTGGAAGTGGTGCACCGGCCCGTGGCCATGCCCAACATCCAACCGGTCGGCCGCCGCGATGGCAGCGGTGATATAAGCCTTCGCCCGACGGGTGGCCTGGGCAAGCGAATAGCCTGCGCCCAAATGCGTGGCGAGTGCCGAGGACAGAGTGCATCCAGTACCGTGGGTGTTTGTCGTGGCGGTGCGCGTCGCGGGCAGCTCCACCGGGCCGTTTGCCGTTATCAGCAGGTCCGTCGCAGCGTCCCCCTTGAGATGGCCGCCCTTCATCAGCACGGAAGCGGAGCCCAAGCTGCGCAGACGTTCTCCTTGGATGCGCATGGCCGGAAGGTTGGTCGCTTCGGCGGTGCCCAGTAAGTCCGCTGCTTCGGGTAGATTGGGTGTCAGGACCGTTGCCAGGGGCAGCAGCCGGTCCCGCAGGGCTGTTACGGCGTCCTGCGCCAATAGGCGATCGCCGCCCTTGGCGACCATCACCGGATCAAGAACAAGCGGTGCCTCCAACCCCGCCAATGCGTCAGTCACAGCAGCGATGGTGGCAGCATCGCCTAGCATCCCGATTTTGACCGCATCAATACGGATATCTTCGCGAAGGGCATTGATCTGTGCAGTGATCATCGCCGGTGGGACCATTTCGACGGCGCGCACGCCGTGCGTGTTCTGTGCCGTCAACCCGGTGATCGCGGCCATCGCGTAGCCGCCATTGGCCGAAATCGCTTTGATGTCAGCCTGAATGCCCGCGCCACCGGACGGATCCGACCCGGCAATGGAGAGAATGTTCGGGGTCATGTGTCGCTCCAAGCTGAAAGGATTTTGCGGGCCGCCTTCTCCGGATCGGCAGCGCGGGATATGGCGGAGACAATGGCCAGACCGCGCGCGCCAGCCTTTTGCAAACGCGGCGTGTCCGCGGCATCGAGACCGCCAATTGCCATGCAGGGCAGGTCAGTGGCGGCAGCGACACGCGCCAGCCCATCCCAACCAATCGGCGGTGCATGGTCCGGCTTGGAGGTCGTCGCCCGGATCGGACCGACACCCAGATAGTCAACGCAACCCGGCGGGACGGTCGCGACCTGATGCTCGGCCTCGATGGACAGGCCCAGGACGACGCCCGGGCCGATCCTGGCGCGGGCGGCACGCGGGTCCCCGTCAGACTGACCGATATGGAGCCCGAAGGCCCCGATTGTGCGCGCGATCTCTGTCCGGTCATTTATGATCACCTCGACCCCCAATGGGGCGAGCTGGCCGATCAGCGCGCGGGCCAGGTCAGCAAAGCTGGCATCGTCCAGCGTCTTGTGTCGCAGCTGGACCCAGGCGGCACCACCTCGCGCGGCCCGCTCGGCCTGGTCTGGTATGGAAAGCGGTGCGTCTCCATCGGTCACGAAGCAAAGTGACGGGATCATGCGATGGAGATCCGGGCCGCAATATCCAACTCGGCCCCTGTCATCGCGTAGAGCGCATCGAGGAAGGCAGGCTGGAAGCTGCCCGGACCCGGCGCAATCCGGGTCGCGACTTCTCCGGCGGCGCCGTAATAGGCCAGCGCGGCGACCGTGCTTCCGAACCCCGGGCCCGCTGCGGCAAAGGCACCAACCAAGCCGGTCAGCGCGCAACCCAAGGCGGTGATGCGGGGCATGATTGGATCACCATTCAAGACCCGGGCAGCCCGGATCCCATCGGTCACGAAATCCACTGCCCCTGTAACCGCCACGACGGCACCTGACTGGGTGGCCAAGTCACGCGCTGCCCCTTCGGCAGCGTCGACGCCGTCGGTGGTATCCGCCCCCCGCCCGCGCGTGTCGGCACCGGACAAGGCAAGGATTTCGGAAGCGTTGCCGCGGATTATGGTCGGCTCAAGCTCCAGCAACCTTGCCGCAGCCTTGCGGCGCAGGGCCGTGGCGCCAACGGCGACCGGATCCAGCACCCAAGGTATGGCCCGGTCATGCGCTGCCGTGGCCGCCAAAACCATGCAGTCCACCCATTCGGAATCAAGCGTCCCGATATTGATCGTTACGGCCTGGGCGATCCCGGCGAACTCCGCCGCTTCGCCCCGGGCGTGGACCATCGCTGGCGATGCCCCGGCCGCCAAAAGGACGTTTGCCGTTACGTTCATTGCAACGAAATTCGTGATATTCTGCACAAGAGGTGCCGCGCTACGCATCGAGTCCAGGTATTGGGAAGGGTCGTCTTCCATGGCATCCCCCATGTCTACACTGGGAAGATGCGGGCCGGGCCCTTCGAGGGGCGCTGCCACGCAACTCCCTCCGCCGGTATGAGCCGGTTCAGGTTCCAAGGGTACGTCTCAACCCGGCCGATGCCGGATGCCCCCGTTGCCTCTTTATGTTTTCACAGAGAGGGCCGGGCGTCGAGAGGAAAGCAAAACAGCACAGGTCGAGCCGTACACCATCCGATCTGAAAGTGGCGCCAACGCGGTTGGAAAGTCGAAGTGCTTGATGCCGCTTGGTTCGATCGGTTGCGCAGGAGCTTTGCGACCGCTGCGCATCATGAAGAAGATGACTTTTCTACGTCGATGCACAGTAACCGGACGCAGTGGTTTTCGTGTGATCGGCGCCGACTGGCACAGGTGAGATCGACCCACCCATGGCAGAAGCCGCCATCTGCCGTTCACGCCTGACCGCGTGATGGCCGTGCTGGAAACCTATCGGGTGATGAACTGCCAGCGGGACCGCTCAGGTGCGGTTCCGGCACAGCGCTCCAGGGTGAGGGCGCGCCACCGGTGCATTGGATTGAACGTCCGGTTCGAGACAGGACCGGCCGTCAAGCAAAGGTCCGATCCTTGAAGCCGGATTTCGCCCCCTTGCCCGACATTCCAGCGTTGCAGGTCATCCGTTGGAAAGAATGCCTCTTCTGCGCCGCAGGGGCGAAGAAGCACAGCCGATCCCGGCAACGAAGCGCGGTTCACGCCGTAGGCGGTCAGGCACAGATCGAAGGCTGGCATATGGAGCGTCCCGTCCGGGCGCGCCTCGACCAGACCGTCAGGCGCCGCGCCAGGTTTGCAATTGTGCGCATTGAGCGGGAGATCGGTGCGATATACCCCCCCGGCACCCAGCACATCGACGCAGTAGCCATCCTGCGGCCGATCCAGCCATGAGGTAGGTGGAAGCCGACTGACCCCGGGATATCGTTGCGGCCAGAAGGAAGGCCAAGCCGAACAGGCAAGGTATCAGTCGGGTCATTTGGGTGCTTCTCCCGCGTTTGAGGTGTCGCATTGTCGTCGAAGGCCATGGCAGGAATGGCGTTGCCCAACCTGATCACCATGGACAAACCCTTGTGGCAAAGTGGCCGGATGGCCAGACTTGGGTCGACCCAAGCACGCGACCGCCAGGCCGAAGGTTTGGCAGAAGAAAGCTAGCCGCAAGAAGAGGCCGAAGCCGAAGGGGCCAGAGCCCAAGGGGTCCGCCAAAGCCCGCGTCGATGAAGATCGGTTCACGCCAAGCCACCAGCGGGCTGGCCATGTCGACGCCCATTGGTACGTCTGATGCGACCGGTAGGGGCGCCATGGTCCGGTGACGCGGACGATGCCCCAGCGGTGGCGCCCGTCAGGACAAGGGCGCGGTGGGTTTCTTGGGTTTGTGCCATCTTGGGGGGTCCCCTCGCTTGGATGGGACGGCTAGAAAGGTGGTTCGGCCGCGTCGAGGGAAAGCGGTCGGGATCCTCTAAGCGTCAAGGGCTTAGGGCGATCCCCTTCGCGTCCCCATTGCCCGTCATGTCTGCCAGATAGAGCGCTTTGTTGGCCCGGTCCACGGCGACGTCGTTGACGAAGGATGACGCGGTCGAGGCGGGTGCCGCAACCTCGACCACGCGCTGCAGTACCTCGGCGCGGGTATCCCAGGCCAAGACGCGCGGGCCGCCTTCACCGCGGGGGACCCCTTGGGTATTGTCGATCACCCAGAGGATGCCGGAAGTGTCGACTTGCAGGTCCAGCCGCGAATACAGACCGATGCCGTCATCACCCGGTGCGTGGGCCCAGGCTTCTGTCGGATAGGGACGGGTCGTGCCGTCGGGACGCAACTCGACCAGTTTCAGATCCGGTCCAAACGCCTGGTGCATGGTCAGGAAAACGCGGCCATCTGGGCCAACGCCGATGTTGCCCTTCCCGTCGGGAAGTTCGGCCATGATCCCCAACCCTGGCGGGCGGGTTTCAATGGGTTGCCAATCCTCAGCGACGATGGCGGGCACGGTGAGGCGCGTGGCCGGCAGAATGGGTGTTGTGCCGGTTCTCGAAAAATCTGAGCCATCAGCCTTTTGCGAAACGGTGCACCGTCAACGCGACGTCGGGACGTTTTTCGAGAGTACTGGTTCAGATTTTCCGAAAACCGCTTTGGAAACATGGAAATCTCCTCTGGGTGAGAACTTTGTTGTTCTGTTCGTTTAGGAGAGGCAGGGCAGGTGCCTTCCTCGGATCAGTCGATCCGCAGCGAAAATTGCATCCGCTCGCAATGACTTTCGGCATAGGTCTCCACGCCGCCCAAACGTCCGGCCCATTGCGCGATCATGGCGCTGGCGCACTGATCGACGACGGCGCGGGTATGCTGGTCCACAAGCCACCAGCTGTTTTCGAAGCCGAATTCCTGACCCAAAGGTGGGATGATTTCGGACCGCTGGTTGTCTTCCAGGGCTTGCGTGGCGGCGGCGATCAGGTCCGTGATGTACGCCAGGTTGGCCTCGATATCGGCGCGGGTGCCGGTGCGGGCCAGGTGACCGCCGACGAAGGTGTCGAAATCGTAGGACAAGATCCGGTCGAAGGCGCCGACCCAACCGGGAATGTCAGTGGACACGGCCAGCAGGTCGAACGGTACCCAGCCGGGATAGGCCACGTCGACCAGCATCAAGGCGCTGTGGTTTGGGGCATGGATGAAGATGTTGCCGTCCGAATGGTTCGGGCCCTGGTAGTCGAGTTGCAGGACCTGTCCGTCGCCCAAGTCCAGACGATAGGTATCGTCGAAGGTAATATCCGGGGCCGGTCGCGGTTCGGCGATGTTGATGCAGTCGGTGCAGGGTCGACCGCGTTCAAGCAGTCGCGCGGTGTCGGCATGGGCGATGATCGTGGCGTCCGCGAAGCGGCCAGCCGCGCCGATGTGATCGCCATGCAGGTGCGAATAGACCAAGTGGGTCACAGGCCGCCCACCGGTCGCCTCCGCGACGGCGGCCTGCATCAATCCGTCAAGCGAGGGGGGTGCGTCCACCAGCGCCACGCCCTCGGGCCCGACCATCAACATGACCATGTAGGCGCCGTTACCGATCCAGAAGAGACCGTCTTCGATCTCTTCCAGGATGTATCCGGTTGCCGGATCTGGCGAGAGGCCGCGCGCCGTGTCGGGCACAGGGGGCGGTGCGGCGTGGCTGTGCTGAGCAAGGGACGCCGTCAGAAGTGTGGCCGCAAGGGCGGACAAGCCGACCGCCCGGGAAGCCCGCCGCCGGAGATGCGCGGGCGTCATTGTCCGACGACCTCCAGTTGCTCGGACACACGGCGGACGGCAAAGCCCAGCACCTCCTGCCGGGTGTTGCCCGCCACGCCCTGGTAGAACGGCCAGCCGCGTTCCAGCTGGAAGACGATGTCGTCCTCTTCCGCCGGGGTCAGCGTGCCGTCCCGCATGGCGACGCGCACAAGGTCGTCCATGGTCGAAAGGAACCGGCGTTGGTCGACCACGGCGGAGACCCCGACGGGCGCCGGGCCGTGACCTTGGTAGAGCCGGTCATCGGCATCGAAGGTCACTTCGATCGCGTCCAACTGGTCGAGCCAATTCGCCAGGCTTTCGAAAGGGACGGCCGGGGCGCCGATGTTGATCAGATCGCCGATGAAGGCGACATCGACATCTTTCACCTTCACCATGACGGTCGACTCCGCCTCGCTGGCGTCAAGGACCGCGAATGCCAGGGTCTCATCACCGATCTCGATCATCTGGCCGTCGATCACGATCTCGGCGTCGCGCATGGCTTCTGTCAGCGCCTCTTGCGGGGCGAAGCGGTCGCCATGGCGTTCGTTGCGCATGGCGATGAAGCCGCGGGCGTCCCGCCGGATGGACTCGGCCGTGGTCTGATCCGTCACGATGCGCGCATTTGGGAACGCCTCGCGCAGGACCGGCAGCCCGCCGTAATGGTCGGTATGGGCATGGGTCACCACGATCATGGCAACATCCTGGTCGGTCGTGGCGCGGATATGGCGGACCAGACGCTCTGCCTCGGGCAGCAACCGCTGGGCGTCGATCAGCACCACCCCCGCATTGGTTTCGAACCAATGGGAATTGGCGCTGTCCACATCGTTCACCTGGCTGGCGTAGCTGTGGACGTCCAGGGCCTGGGCCAGGCTGGCCGTGGACAGCAGAAGAATGGCCGCGCCGAGCAGACGGCGCGTGGTTTGGAAACGGGTCATCGTCGAGGTCCTTTCGAGGCGAAGGACCCGGGCCGATGACCCGGGCCCGTGGGGTTAGGGGATCATTCGGCGGCGGCCACCGGTTTTTGCGCCGCGCCTGCAGGGGCGAAGCTGGCGGCCAATTCGTCGATCCGGACCTCGGCGGCGGGGATTTTTGTGTCAGCCTGCTGCATCAGCTGATCGGCTTCGATGACGTGGATCGTGTTGACGCCGATGAAGCCCAGCACATGCCGCAGATAGCCGGTTGCGAAGTCGATTTCGCTGTCGATCTTGGTGCCGCCAGAGGCCACGATCAGGTAAGTCGGCCGGTCGGGGCCCAGCGGCTTGGGGCCGTTTTCCGTATAGGTGAAGGTTCGGCCAAAGCGGGCGACCTGATCGATCCAAAGCTTGAGCTGCGCCGAAACCGTGAAGTTGTAGATCGGCGCCGTGATGACGATGGCCGACGCGGCCAGGAACTCGTCGACGATCTCATCCGAGGCGGCCAGCGCGGCCTTCGCGGAAGCATCGCGGTCGTCTTCGGGGGTGTAGGCTGCGTCGAACCAGGCTTCATCCACAACAGGGGGGACATTGGCGGTCAGGTCCCGGGTGACGACGGTCGCATCCGGCAATTGCGCCGACAGGCCCGCGACCATGCGGTCGGCCAGTGGGCGAGAATAAGATTTGCCCTGACGCCCAGAGGAATCGATGCGCAGGATGGTTGAGGTTGGTTGTGCCATGGTTGCGGTCCTTTGATTGGCGTTTGGGGTCAGAAGGGAACGGAGGCGGGACACGACGCTCATAGGGTCGACCACCCGCCATCGACGGGCATCTCGGCGCCGCGCATGTAAGACGACCCGTCTGACGCCAGGAAGGTGACGGCGGCGGCGATCTCGGAAGGCTGGCCAAAGCGGCCCGCGGGGACCTTTCCGACGACGTCCTTGGTCATTTCGGTGAGCACATCATCCGGGAAGCCCAGCTTTCCATAGATGGGGGTCTCTGTCGGACCGGGCGCCACCGTGTTCACACGGATCCCGCGCTCGCCCAATTCGACCGATAGCGTCCGCGCAACCGAGCGGAGCGCCGCCTTTGTGGCGGCATAGACTGCCATGCCGGGCTGCCCCAGAACATCAAGGCAGGAAGTATTCATGACGACGGACGCGCCGTTGGACAGTACCGGAGACAGCGCCTGAACCAACAGAAGCGGGCCCGTCACGTTGACCATGAACTGCGCCTGCGCCGCTGCGGCCTCAATCTGGCCGAGGGGTGCAGGCCAGGTGACACCGGCATTCAGAAAGACCACGTCCAACCGGCCGAATTCGTCCTTCACCCGAGCGGCGATAGCCTCGCTATCCTCCGGGTGATCGGCACGCCAGCGCAGGGCGATGACCGGAATGTTTCGCGTGGACAGGGCGTCGCGCGCGGCCAGCAGCCGGGCCTCATCCTGTCCGGTAATGATCAGGGTCTTCACGCCTTGATCCAGGAAAGCGTCAGCGGTCGCTCGACCGATGCCCGTCGTGGCTCCGGTGATCAAAGCGACCTTACCGTCAAGTTGCATTGTCTTGTCCTTCTATTTGACTTACCGATCAGTAAAGTAAATATGAGAGCCATGTCCATAATTAAATTCAGATCGGTAAAATAAATGTCGGATGGAGCGGAGAGGCAGGCGAGGGGGCGGCCGCGCAGTGTGGATCGGATCGCTGTGTTGGAAGCGGCGACCCGGACGTTTTGGCGTCTGGGTTACGACGGCGCGTCCCTGGGGGCGTTGACCGCGGCGACCGGCGTGTCCCGTCCGACGCTCTATTCCACCTTCGGCGACAAGGCGGATTTGTTCGATGCCGTGCTGGATCACTATGGCGC
>CANLTZ010000026.1 GCA_947494145.1 uncultured Jannaschia sp.
CCGACGCGGATCTTCCTGCCCAACGAACGCGCCTTCGAGCCGCAGATCGCCGCCACATATAGCAGCTTCGGGCTGAACGACCGGCAGATTGAGATCATCGCGCGAGCGACGCCGAAGCGCGACTACTATTGCCAGTCGCGGCGCGGCAACAGGCTCTTCGCCCTTGGGCTTGGCGAGGTCGCGCTTGCCTTCACCGCGGCCTCGTCCAAATCCGATCACGCCGCCATCGATGCGATCCTCGACGAGCACGGGCGGGACGGCTTCGCCGCCGCCTGGCTCGCCGGGCGCGATCTCGGCTGGGCGACCGAACTGCTCGGTCCCGCCGATGCCGTGATCGAGGCCACCCCATCCGCAACCCCAGAAGCCAACGACGACAAGGAGAAGACTGATGTTCAAGACCAAGACACGTAAACTCGCGGGCCGTGCCGCCGCGGCCTTACTGCTTTCAAGCGCGGTCGCAATGACCCCAGCCACGGCACCGCCCGCCCACGCATTCTTCGGCGGCGGGTTTGGCGGGATTGTCTACGACCCAACCAACCACGCCGAAAACCTGCTGACCGCCGCGCGGACGCTGGAGCAGATCAACAACCAGATCGCCCAGCTCCAGAACGAGGCGCAGATGCTGGTCAATCAGGCGCGCAATCTCGCGAGCCTGCCATATTCCTCACTCTCGCGCCTGCAATCTTCCGTGCATCAGACCCAGCAGTTGCTTAACCAAGCGCAGCGGATTGCCCATGATGTCGCTACGATTGATGAGGCCTTCACTCAAGATTACGGGGCGGCCGCCGCGCGGGGCGATTTCGACGAGATGATCGCGGGCGCGCAGGACCGCTGGGAGACATCCGTCGCCGGGTTCGAAGACGCCCTCAAGGTCCAGGCCGGTGTCGTCGGCAATATCGAACATGCTCGCACGGAGATGCAGGCGCTCGTCGGTCGAAGTCAGGCAGCGACCGGCGCCCTGCAGGCGACTCAGGCTGGCAATCAGTTGCTCGCGCTTCAGAGCCAGCAGATTGCCGATCTGACAGGCGCCATCGCTGCGCAGAACCGGGCGCAGTCGCTCGAAGCCGCACGGGTCGCGACAGCCGAGGCGCAGGCCCGCGAAAATCTCTCGCGCTTCCTTGACTACGGGTCCGACTACGAGCCGACCACCGTGCGGATGTTCCGGTAGATCGCCATGCGAACCGGTTCTGAACATGTCCTGCGTCTGATCGCTTTCGGGATGGGCGCGATCGTCATCGCCATGGGAGCGATCGAGCTGCGGCGCTCCCTGGATGAGGAGGCAGTCGATCGCCCTGTGCTGACTTCGGACAATCCGCTGCGTACGACCCTTCAGCATTGCCGGACGCTGACGCCAGAGGCGCTTGAAGCAGACACCGAGTGTCAGGCCGCCTGGACCGAGAACCGCCGTCGGTTTTTCGGGACCGATCCCGACAGTGAAGGGGTGAAGTAACCCATGGGCGATGTCGGCGTCATCGATCGGTTCCTGGAGGTCTTCACGACCTATATCGACAGCGGGTTCGGCCTGCTTGGCGGTGATGTCGCCTTCCTCGCGACCACGCTGATCGTCATCGACGTGACGCTCGCTGCACTCTTCTGGGCCTGGGGCGCGGATGACGACATCATCGGGCGACTGGTCAAGAAGACGCTCTTCGTCGGGATCTTCGCGTACATCATCAGCAACTGGAACACGCTCGCGCGCATCGTCTTCGAGAGCTTCGCCGGCCTCGGGCTTGTCGCGACCGGTGGCGCGATCGGCGCAGGCGAGCTCCTGCAGCCCGGCCGGATCGCCGCCGTCGGTCTCGAAGCTGGTCAACCCATTCTCGACTCCATCGGCGATCTGATGGGCTTCGTCGCCGTCTTCGAGAATCTAATCCAGATCATGATCCTGATGTTCGCCTGGATCGTCGTGATCCTGTCTTTCTTCATCCTCGCCATCCAGCTCTTCGTCACCCTGATCGAGTTCAAGCTGGCGACGCTCGCCGGCTTCATTCTCGTGCCCTTCGGCCTGTTCAACAAGACGGCCTTCATGGCCGAGCGCGTGCTCGGTCTCGTCATCTCTTCGGGCGTCAAGGTACTGGTGCTCGCGGTCATCGTCGGCATCGGCTCGACCATCTTCGGCGAGTTCACCGCCGGGTTCACGGGAGAACCGACGATCGGCGACGCCATGTCCGTCGTCCTCGGAGCACTCTCGCTGCTGGCGCTCGGTATCTTCGGCCCCGGCATCGCCAACGGGATCGTCTCGGGCGGTCCACAGCTTGGCGCAGGCGCAGCTGTCGGCGCTGGCATCGCAGCGGGTGGTGTCGTGGCCGGAGGACTCGCCGGTGCCAAGCTCGCGGGCGGCGCTGTGGCGTCAACAGCCAGAGGCGCGTCCGCCGTCGCCGGGGGCGCAACCACCGCCTTCCAGATCGGTGCCGCCTCCAGCACCTCAACCGCCGGAAAAGCGGCGAGCGGCATGGCCGCCGTCGGTCAGGCGGGCGCGTCCGCCGCCTTCAGCCCACTCAAGCGCGCCATCGGCGACAGCTATCGCTCCGGCTCGCGCGCCGCCTTCGAGGCCACGGGTGGCAAGTTCAGCAACACGCCTGCCGCTGCCGGAACCGCCGCCAATTCCAATGTCGGCCCGCCCGCCTGGGCGCGCCGGATGAAGCGCCAGCAATCCCTGCACCACGGCGCCGCCATGGCTGCCCACGCCATCCGCTCCGGCGATGGCGGCGGTGCGGGCAGCGCCATCAGCCTTTCGGAGAGATCATGAGATTCAAGCGACCGAGCGTGCGATACGCCAAAACCCCCGAACCCGTCACACCTTACCAGAAAGCCGCCCAGGTCTGGGACGAACGCATGGGCTCCGCGCGCGTCCAAGCGCGTAATTGGCGGCTCATGGCGCTTGGTTGCCTCGCCACAACCGCCACCTTCGGCCTGGCGCTCGTCTGGCAATCGACCCAGGGGACCATCGTGCCTTACGTGGTCGAGGTCGACCGATTAGGAGCCGCGCAGGCCGTCGCGCCCGCAACGGCGAACTATCGCCCGACCGATCCCCAGATCGCTTTCCACCTCGCGCGCTTCATCGAGAATGTCCGTCAGGTCCCGGCCGATCCCATCGTCCTGCGCGAGAACTGGCTGCGCGCCTATGACTTCGCCACCGATCGCGGCGCCGTAGCGCTCAACGACTTTGCCCGCGAGAACGACCCTTTCGCCCGCGTTGGAGAGGTCCAGATCGCGGCCGAGATCTCCAGCGTCATCCGCGCGTCGGACTCGAGCTTCCGCGTCGCCTGGACCGAGCGCCGCTACGTCAACGGCCAACTTGCCGGCACCGAACGCTGGACCGGCATCCTCTCCGTCGTCGTCCAGCCACCCCGCGATGCCGACCGCCTCCGCAAGAACCCCCTCGGCGTCTTCGTCCACGCCATCAACTGGTCACGGGAGAACGCCCAATGAGACATTGCATGTCAGCCAGACTTTCCATCGCGACACTTCTCTCGGGCTCAATGCTCGCGGGCTGCGCCACCTTCAAACCGCCGGAGATCAGCTATGACGATCCGGTCGAAGCGACGCTGATCGCGGACCCGCCGGGACCTGTCCGGATCGTCGAGCGGCCCGAGCCGCTCCCACTTCCTGGCCAGCTGATGCGGGTCGATGCCGATGACCGCCCGGCCGAGGCCGCTGAGCCGACCGAGCGCATCACCAACGCCAACGCGGCTGCCCGGATCGAACCCGTGCGTGACGGCTTCATCAACGCCGTCCAGCTCTATCCCTACAGCTCTGGCGCACTCTATCAGGTCTATACCTCGACGGGACAGGTGACAGACATCGCGCTACAACCCGGAGAGAGCCTCGTCGGCTCCGGTCCCATCGCAGCAGGCGACACGGCCCGCTGGATCATCGGCGATACAGAAAGCGGCTCGGGAGGCAGCCGCCGCATCCACGTGTTGGTGAAGCCGACACGTCCGGATCTGGTGACCAATCTCGTCATCAATACGGATCGCAGAACCTATCACCTCGAACTGCGCGCGACGCCGCAGGCCTATATGGCCTCGGTCTCGTGGCAGTATCCCGAAGACGAACTGATCGCGCTGCGGCGTCAGAACGACCGCGCCGAGGCTGCACTTCCCATTGGGCAGAACGTGGATCTCGACGATCTCAACTTCCGCTACCGCATCACGGGCGACCGCGCACCGTGGCGGCCACGCCGTGCCTTCGACGACGGTCGCCAGGTCTTCATCGAGTTCCCGCGCGGCATTGGCCAGGGCGAGATGCCCCCACTCTTCGTCATCGGACCGGAGGGCGACGGCCAACTCGTGAATTACCGCATCCGGCGCAACTACATGGTCGTCGACCGTCTCTTCGCGGCTGCCGAACTGCGTCTGGGTGATCGCCAGCGCGTGGTCCGGATCGTCCGAACGGATGGGCGTAGCCGAACTGCCGAGCGCGCAACGGCGGCGAACAATCGCGAGACGGATCGATGAACGACGTCCGGAACGAGGAAGAGCCCGGGAAGCCGCCGCACTCCGAAAGCGAGATCGCCAAGGAATTGCGTCTGCGTCCGGACCCGCCGCGGGTCATGCGGCTGTCGCGCAAGGCCATCACCGTGCTCACCGTGGCGGGCGGCCTCGGCATCGGGGCGATCCTGATCGTCGCGCTACAAAGTCCGAGCGGGCGCGATGGACCCGCGGAACTCTTCTCAACCGAACGTGTCCAGGAAGCGGAAGGTCTATCGCGGTTGCCGCGTGACTACGGATCGATCCCACAACTCGGGCCACCGCTCCCCGGTGAGTTGGGACGTCCGGTCCTCTCAGCCCAACGACGTGGTGAACCGGTGCCGGTCGTGCCCGCTACTGGACCAGCCGTGGATCCCGCCGAACAGTTGCGCCTCCAAGAGGCCGAGGCCGCTCGTTTGGCGACCCTCTTTGCCGATGCGCAAACCAGCGTTGCGACGGCCAGTTCACAACCGGCACAGTCTGCGCCACAGCCATCATCGGGGCTGCAGGGGCTGTTTCCCGCAACTGCCGGAACGTCGCCGCGACCGGATACCACGGAACGGCAAGAAGCATTTCTCGACCGCGAGGTGGATCGCCGAACCACCGCCGCGGATCGTCTGCAATCGCCACCAAGTCCCTATGTGCTGCAGGCGGGCTCCGTCATCGAAGCCGCACTTCTCACGGGTCTGCGCTCCGATCTCCCAGGACAAATCATGGCGCAGGTGACTGCCAACGTCTACGACAGTCCCACCGGGCAGTTTCTCCTGGTGCCGCAAGGGTCACGCCTGCTCGGCGAGTATGACAGCCGCGTTGCCTCGGGTCAGCGGCGTTTGCTGCTCGCCTGGACCCGTCTGATCCTGCCGGACGGCCGGTCCATCGTCCTCGAGCGTGAGCCGGGCACTGACCAGGCGGGATATGCTGGCCTTGAAGATGGCGTCGACAACCATTGGGACCGCCTGCTCCTTGCCGCAGGCCTCGCGACGATCCTGAACATCGGTCTCGAAGCGGGCGAGGATAATGGCGACGAGATCGCCGAAGCGATCCGCGATGGCACTCAAGACACGATCGGCCGCGCCGGTGAAGCCATCGTGCAGCGTCAACTCAACATCCCGCCGACGCTGACGATCCGCCCAGGGTTCCCCGTGCGCGTGATGGTCACACGAGACCTCGTTCTCGAACCAGAAAGAGCAGCTCGATGACCAAACTGAAGCTCTCGGATATTCGCGATGACAAGCCGGTGAAGCTGTCTATCGACCTGCCAGCGCAGACCCATCGCGACCTCGCAGCCTATGCAGAAATACTCGGCCGGGAGAACGGACAGACGCTCGAACCCGCGAAACTCGTCGCGCCCATGCTGGAACGCTTCATGAAAACTGATCGCGGGTTTGCGAAGCTGAGGAAAGATCGTGGTTCCGCTTCGCCTCGGCCCACGCCAAACTCAGAAACTACCTGAGGGCGGGATTGTCGTTCTCTGGGCGCCAGTCAGAGAGAACGTAACGGTTTCGTTCTCCGCCAAGGGCACAAATTTGACATTCGGATACCTTGTGCCTCCCGCATGGTCCCAGGCGATGGTCTTACTACGCCCGAATCCGACCAGCCCTGAAATACCTTCCCGAAACAATTGATGGCGTGCGACAGTAACGCTGCGACCAAACGCGGTCGTTTTTCGGACAACAAGTTCATGAATGTCTGGATAGCTTCCCGGGCGCTGATCAGAAGCTGCAAATTACCAATCTCAGACCAGCTAACACTCTCCCTTTTCGCGAGAGAGCTGTCACTCGCGACGGTCAAACAGATTGCCTTGTCCGACAAATGAAAACTGTCTCCATGCGTTCCGGTTTGATCGCTTACGGAGATGACGGCATCGAGAGTGCGAAGGGCTAACATAGTCATCACCTGACGACGTTCGGTTTCCACGAAGCAGAGCCGTACAGACGGATTCCTCCGGACGAAGGTTTTGAGCAACGCCCGATGAGGACCGTTCGAGAAGGAACTCGTTGTCCCGATGCGCAGTATCCCGTCATCTGCAGAGCCGAGGGATTGCGCACGACCGATTGCCGATTTCAGATTTTCGAAGATCGAACTCGAACAAGCTACAAACTCCGATTCTGCATAGGTCAGTCGCGCACCCGTAGAAGTCCGTTCGAACAACGATACACCGAGAAGCTCACCCATCTTCTGAATGTGTCGAGAAACAGCCGACTGTCCTAGTCGTAGTTTTGGCCCGCCCTGCAAAAAACTTCCCGTCTCGATGACTGTTCGTGAAACTTCGAAATCGCGAGAAGCGATCTGCACAAGAAGACCTTCGATCTGAATGGCCGCCGTCACTCTATTGCGTTGTAAGTGTGGCTCGGGCCTGCGGTGTAATCATAGCCACTTCCGGAAGCGCAAGGTCGCACACGTGGTCGAATGCGATTTGCTGAGCGGCCTTGAGCCGAATTTAGAGTCTCTTGCCGATCACGACATCACCTTTAGCCAAATTCGTCATGTCGTCTTCCCCTGAGCAATTCTGGGGAACTGCAGGTGCCGCCGCGTTGCAAGGGCAAAGCCCGCGAAGATGATTGTCGCGCCAAGGACTTCGGAGGGGTCAGGCCGTATGCCAAGGGCCATCCATGCGATCACCAGGGCGACGGCGGGCGTGAACGTCGGCAGCATGGCGGCGGTCTGGGTCGACATCCTTTGCAGTGCCGCGATAAGCGCGACCACACTGATGACACCGCCAACCAGGCCTTGCATGACGATCTGGATCATCACCATTTGAGCCTCTGCGACGCGGAGCGAATCCCAGGCAAACGGCCCGACAGCGATCGCCGCAAAGACAGCGCCAAGCGAGGCGACTGCAGCAGTGCCCTCGAAAGTGGGAATCCGCCAGTGGCGCAGCAGGACCGTATAGCCACCCCACATGGTGCCTGCCGTCACGAAGAGCGCGATACCAATAGGCCATTGCGCCCCCAGACCACCTGTCTCGACGCCGACCAACAGAGCAAGACCGGCGAACATGACGATGGCGCCGAAGATGCGTGGTCCGGCGATCTTCTCTTTCAGTAGAACTGCACCCAAGATCGTCCCGGATACGAAGACCGCGACCGGCGCGAAGAGCAAGCCATGCGACAGCGGCGCGAATTGATATCCCGCCACCGCCACGAAACCGAAGATCGGCCCGCCGAGGAACGCCAATACAAGGAGGCGGGTGAACGGCAAGCCGGCACTTTGCGACCTGCCGCGCAGCCAGACCCAAAGTGGCACGGCGAGAAAAGCAGGCGTCAAATAGCGCAGAAAGCTGAGCGCCGCCGGACTAAGTCCCGCATCAATTCCGGCCTTTGCCGCCACGTTGAAACCGGCCCATGAAAGCACGGTGAGTGCACCGAGAAGTGCACCTGGAAACGGAGAGGCGTTGCGGCTGAGCATGAGATCGGTCCTGTGTGTGGCTGGTGTTCCATCAATGATGGAGCTTCATTCTCATGCCTTCCAATGCTATGATCTTCTACTTTCAATATCCAAGAGGCATATAAATGGAGCTTCGTCATCTGCGCTACTTCGTGGCCGTGGCCGAGCATGGCGGGATCAGCCATGCGGCGGAACGCCTGAATATCGCCCAGCCCGCTGTGTCACGGCAGATCAGAGACCTCGAGCTCGAACTCGGCTTTGACCTGCTCTCCCGCGAAGGCCGCCGGGTCGTTCTGACGGATGCCGGGCGTGACTTTGCCGTGCGGGCGCGATCAATCCTGGAAGAGACGCAGGCAGCGGCGGAGGCCGCCCGTCGCATCGCCAGCGGCGAAGCTGGCACCATCCGGGTGGGCTTGCTCGAAAGCGCATCCTGGGCTGATCACGTTCCGCTCACACTCAACCAGTTCAAGCGGCAACACGATCGCATCCGGCTCGATATCCGGCCCATGAGTTCGGTCGACCAGATCGATGCACTTCTCGCGGGCGAACTCGACGCCGCCTTCGCCTACCGCCAAGACAACATCGTCGAAGACATGTTGGCTATCCATCCTCTGCGGTGCGACGATGTCGTGCTCGCGGCGTCCGTCGATCTGGCGTTCGACCGCGACGGGCCGCTTTCGTTTGAAGACATTGACGGCCTGCCGATCGTGGCGTTCCCCCGCGCATCGGCACCCGCCTATCATGACCAGCTCTTCGCAGCGCTCGCTGGTATCGGCTTTGAGCCGCAGATCGTTCAGGAGGCGGTGGATGAGACGACGATGCTAAGCCTCGTCTCCGCAGGGGTGGGTTGTGCTTTCGTGAACTCCGCAAACATGCAGCGTCCGCCTCGGCGTGTGCAATTCCGCGAGGTCGAAGGCCTTTCGGTGCCCGTTGAACTCCTGTTCCTGACGCAGCGCACTCCGGGAAGCCTGACGCAGTTACTCGTCGATACCGTGGTCGGATTATGCAACAAAAAGGTATAAGTAGGATACTTAAACAGACTTTTTCACTATCATCTTAAGGCGCCATATTTGCTCCATCAACGCGTCCGAAGATGGAGAAAAGATATGACACTCAAATTGACGACTATGATCGCCACCGCGGCTGTTGCCCTTGCAGTCACGGCGCCGGTGAATGCCGAAACCACGGCGGGCACGCCCATCACAGCTGAGACGCTGGTCGATCATGCTGAGATGATCCGCATCGCCGACGCGATCGATGCCGCCGTGGACGCCAAGGACTGGCCGCTGGCACGCAGCCTGTTCACTGACGAGATCCGGGTTGACTTCACCTCGCTCACGGGCGGCGAACCGGCAACGATCCCGGCCGACGGTCTGATCTCCGGCTGGTCGTCCAATCTGACCGCCGAAAAAACCTCATTCCACCTGCGCGGCAATCACCGCATCACCTTCGAAGGTGACGACGAAGCCATGATGGTCAGCCACGGCTATGCCTGGAACCGCTTGGACCGCGGCGCTCTTCCAGAGAATGGCGGCGAGGCGCTCTGGGAAGTCTGGGGAACCTATGAGCACAGCTTCGTCCGCACCGAGGAGGGATGGCGCGTGGACGGTATGAGCTTCTTCGCCACCGCCGAGCGCGGCAACACATTCGTCCGCAACACGCCAGGCAGCTAAGTCATCGCGACACCGCCTGGCACGTTCCGCTAGACAGACAAAGGAATTTTCCCATGTCCACCGATGACAATCACGAACTCGATCTTCGCCGCCGGTCGTTTCTGGCTGGTCTTCCGGTCACTGCCGCCGCGATCGCTCTTGGCAGCAAAGGGGCGACGGCTCAGACGACCCGAGCTGCTGCAGCCCCAGCACCTGGCCGCAGAATACTTGGAAATCTCGAGGTTTCTGAGCTCGGTCTTGGCGTTCAAAACATGCACCGCACCTTCCACACCATCGTGCCGGATCGCGGTGATATGATCTCACTGATCCGCGCCGCTTACGATGAAGGCGTGACCTTCTTTGACTGCGCCGAGGTCTACGGCCCGTTTGAATGCGAGCGCATCCTCGCAGAAGCCATCGTTCCGTTTCGAGACGACATTCAAATCACCACCAAGTTCGGATTCAATGTTGATCCCGAGACCGGCGAGTGGGACTTCGGCGTCAACAGTCAGCCGGCGCATATCCGACGCGCGGTCGAGGGATCGCTGCAGCGCCTGGGCACAGATCGTATCGACCTGCTCTACCAGCACCGCGTCGACCCCAATGTTCCGATCGAGGACGTGGCCGGTACCGTCAAGGATCTGATGGATGAGGGTAAAGTGCTGCATTGGGGGCTATCAGAGACGGGGCCGAACACCCTGCGCCGGGCGCATGAACTGCTACCTGTGACGGCGGTTCAAAGCGAATATTCGATGCTTTGGCGAGGCCGGGAGGCGGACATTCTCCCATTATGCGCCGACCTAGGCATCGGCTTCGTTCCGTTCGCGCCCTTGGGATACGGCTTCCTAACGGGAGCCATCGACATGGAGACCAGCTTTGCTCCCGGCGATTTCCGCGCGAATACGTCGCGCATGGCGTCAGAAAACCGTGCAGCAAACATGGCGCTGGTGGAACTGACCCGCGACTGGGCCGCGCGCAAGAACGCAAAACCTGGTCAGATCGCACTCGCCTGGCTGCTCGCCCAAGGTGACAACATCGTGCCGATCCCCGGGACAACGCAGATGCCGCACCTGCGCGACAACATCGCTGCAGCTCAGATCGACTTTACAGCGGCTGAACTGGCTGAGTTGACGGCCTCGCTCGACGCCATCGAGGTTCAAGGCGACCGAGCGCCCGCGCTCGTATCCGGTTGGTCGGACGTCGAGGCACCGGACGCCTAATCCTAGTGACAGGTTCCCGCCGGAACTAGGTCCGCCCTAGAAACTTACTCCGTGAACGCGGATCATAGGTCGGATTGCCTTTTTGCGGTCGACAGCTTCGAGCTCGTCGGAGACGTCTACGAAGCGAAACGCAGCACATGAAACACGGAATAGACCTGACCCTAGCCCAGAAGGCCAAGGGAGCAGGTCATCCGAATGCTCTTTTAGTCGGAATTCATGTAGAATGAGGATATTGAAGGTGGATTTC
This sequence comes from uncultured Jannaschia sp., assembly GCA_947494145.1. Classification (GTDB taxonomy): domain Bacteria; phylum Pseudomonadota; class Alphaproteobacteria; order Rhodobacterales; family Rhodobacteraceae; genus Jannaschia. The sequence goes on from CANLTZ010000026.1 coordinate 10,979, forward strand.
TTTGTGCTCTTGATCGATTAGGAAGATATATCGAATTTGGCTGGGCTTTGTCATTCCGTCGACCGCTCCACGCTATATCTTCGTAGATCAGAACATCGCATGTACATGACCTAGAAACTGAAGCTCATCGTGGCCAAACCGATATTCAGATCGGGCGCATCACTATTGAAGCCGCGCGCATACGAAACTCGAAGCCCCATTTTTTCGGTCAGATCGACCTGCGAACCAACTTGAGTGAGGACAGTGGCAAGGTCGGTGTCTTGCAAAACATAGAACGGTTCAACGGAAACGAAGGGTTCGATGGATTGGGTCGCACGCACGGATAACGCGAGCTCGGGCCGGTAACGCGTCTGTTGCCCGAATTCGAGAAACCGATGCTCCAGCCGTGAACGGTGCGAAATGCGAAAGTCCCCAAACGTATGACTCCAATGCAGTTCCAGCCGAGCGCGTTGGTCTCGCGGGCTGGGCCGTTCCACAGTTTCATCAAAAAAGGCACCAAAGTAACCAGCACGGATGAATGTATTGGGCGCGATGTTTCGTCCGATTCCGAACGAGACAGCTGCTCCGTCAATGTCGCCGACAAGGCCCACAGCGAAGCCATAGAGATGAAAATCATCACTTATGTCGGTGCGACCGGAGAACCCGACAATCGCGTAATTGGTCGCGGCATCATCGATGATGCCCGGATCAACGATTTCCTGTGCAGCGGCGGTGCTGGCGCTTGAGCCAACGATTATGGCGCTCAACCAACCCATGAGGAAATGCGACCGGTCCCGGACCGGTCGCATACAGGTTATGGCAGCGGAGCTGTCTTTCATGAGATTGTCGCCAGAAAGGCTCAGCGTGTAGCGGGATCGAGGATCTCGTTGGAAGTCCTTATTCCGATACGGGCCAAGCTCGAGGTTCAAGACAGATGTTTCTTGAAATGCTCAGCAATCAAGTCAGCGGACTCGTTCACCTTGTCGGCATGGTCGTAGAAGTCGAAATGCGCGCCCTCAGCCCAGTGTAACGTCTTCTCGCCAGGAATGAGTTCATGAACTTTTCGAGCCTGATCCGGAAACGCGCTATCGTCCGAATGAATGATCAGTGTGGGAACATTGACGCCGCGCGCGCGGCTGACCGGATCGAAATCGAGCCAGGGGCCCCACGACATGACCGCGAATTCGTTCCGATAGGCCTCGACGCCGCCGCCACGATCTTCGTCCATGTAGTATTCCATCGGCCCTAGATGCGATGCGGTCTGGTCGGTGTCGTGATAGGCAAGAATGGTATCGACCGAACCTGTCTCTTCGAACTTTTGCTTCGCCGCTTCACCGGTCTCGCGCCGTTTGTCGACCTCATCTTCGCCCCCATAAAGGGTCGGCGTGATCGAGGGCTCCGCAAACCAGCCGGCCACCGTGGCTATCGCGCCTACAGCCCCTTTTTCCGCACCGAGATAAATGGCGTTTCCGCCGCTTGTGCAGACGCCGAGCATGCCGGCATTGCTGACATCGCTGCGGCCGCGCAAATACTCAGCCGCACCGATAAGATCACCGAGTTTCTTGTCCGGATCCTCGAATTGACGTGGTTCGCCGCCGCTCTCGCCGTAATCGGCATAATCAATAGAAAGCGCGATCACGCCGCGCTCGGCCAATGCCCGCGCGTAGATACCGCCCATCATCTCTTTCACGGCGGTGAGTGACCCGGCAACAATCGCAGCCGGCGCCTTGCCTGATTGGATTGACTTCGGGATGTAGAGATTGCCGGAAACCTCGCGGTCGCCCGCTGAAAACCGAACGGTTTCCACATTGACGGTGTCTGTTGACCCGCCATTCTGCTTCAAGACGAGGTCTTCTCGCAGGACATTCTCGATTACTTCAGACATAATAAATTTCCTTTCTGATCTAAACGCCCGCAGGTATCGACGAGCGTCCTGGTTTGGCTGCGTTACGAGCCCGTCGTGCGCACTTGCCCGTAACGCTCACCCGCCGCTGCATCTTGGGTGAATACCGCTTCCAAGCGATCGCGATCCGAGGTCGACAAGAAGACATCCAGAGCGCCGACATTCTCTTCGACCCGTTCAGGACGGGTTGTGCCGGGAATGGGGACAACGTCCGGGCCCTTCGATAACAACCAGGCGAGTGCAATCTGGGCTGGCGTCGCATCTTTTTCGCTGGCGATCTCCTCAACAGCGTCGACGAGTTCAAGGTTCTTTTTGAGATTGGCCTCGCTGAAGCGCGCATTTGTGCGCCGCCAGTCATCTTGCGGAAGGTCGTCGAGCGTTTTGATTTTTCCCGAGAGAAACCCGCGCCCCATGGGGCTGTAACACACGAAGCCGATCCCCAACTCTTGCAGGGTCGGTCGGACGCTCTCTTCGACATCACGCGTCCAGAGTGACCATTCGCTTTGGACAGCCGTGAGCGGATGAACGTTGTGTGCGCGGCGAATTGTTTCGGGATCGACTTCGGAAAGGCCGATGTAGCGAATTTTGCCAGCCTTCACGAGGTCGGAGAGCGCACCAATCGTCTCCTCGACGGGGACATCAGGGTCGGGACGGTGCTGATAGTATAGATCGATCCAGTCGGTCTGAAGCCGCTTCAAGGACGCCTCGCAGGAAGCGATGACCGTTTCGGGGCGGCCATCAAAGGAGCGCTGATCGTTCGACGTCGCATTGTCATTGATACGAACGCCGAATTTCGTCGCGATGACGATATCATTGCGGACCGACTTCAAGGTCTCGCCCACGAGGCGTTCGTTTTCATAAGGACCATACATTTCCGCCGTATCAAACAGCGTCACGCCAAGATCGACCGCGCGTTGAAGTGTTTGAATAGACCGTGATTGATCGGCGGGCCGGCTGTAGATACCGGTCATGCCCATGCAGCCGAGCCCCACAGCTGATACCTTTAGTCCTTGTGATCCAAGGGCGCGAAACTGCATGGTCTGCCTCCTATTTTGTTCCTCAGGCAATGAGGTGCTCGAAATGGACGGGCAGGTCGCGCACCCGTTTCCCGGTGGCGTTGTAGATCGCATTCGTGATCGCGGCGGCGACGCCGACCTCGCCAAGCTCGCCGATGCCGCGCACCCCAATGGCCGAGGCATGCGGATCATGTTCCTCGATGAAACACACGTCGATGTTCCGGGGGATATCTGCATTGACCGGCAACTGAACACCGGACAGGTTCTTGGAAAGGTAGCGGCCATAGCGCGGGTCCATGGGACTCGCTTCGAGCATGGCTCGGCCATAACCAAAGATAATGCCGCCGATCATCTGGCTTCTGGCAGTCACCGGGTTGAGGATGCGGCCCGCTGAATAGGCCGCCACGGCCCGGCGCATGCGCGCGATCCCGGTAATCTCGTCGACTTCCATCTCGACAAAGACAGCGCCCCAGGTGTGCATGGAGTAGTCCGTCTGACCTCCATGCGCATCGAACGAAACATCTCCCGGTAAGGTGAACGCACCTTCGGCCTGAACCCTGTCCACACCGAGCCGCGCGAGAAGGTCTGGCCATTCATCGGGGCGTGTTTCGCGGCCCGCCATGTCGTCGAGGCGCGTCTTGAGGTTGTCGGTTGCTGTTGCAACGGCCGAACCAATGCTGATCGTGGAGGCGGACCCGAGCGTTGCACTGGCGGGCGGAAGGTCCGTCGACCCCAGAACCACCGTGACGCGCTCGCTTGGAATACCTAGTCGTTCGGCGACCACCTGCGCGAAGATTGTCCGCGTGCCGGTGCCGATTTCCTGACTGCCGACTTCCACAGTGAACCGTCCGTCCGGCGTCATTGCCACGCGCGCCTGGCTGGCGTTGCGGAACGTCGTCATGATCGCCCCCGCCATACCAAGCCCGAGCAGCTTGTCGCCATCCCGGCGAGAACGCGGCTCATGGACGCGATCGGACCAGCCGATGCGCCGCGCGCCTTCAGCATAGGCCTCACGCAATTTGTTCGATGAGAAGGGTTTGCCGGAATGTGGATCGCTGTCGGTGTAATTGGCGAGCCGCAGCTCCAGCGGGTCCATGCCGATCTCGTAGGCAAGCTCGTCCATAGCGGATTCGAGCGCGAACATGCCCGGACCTTCATGCGGCGCACGCATGGCCGTGGGGGTGCCAACATTGGCGCGCCGTACGCGCGTGGTCATGCGGTACGCGGGCATCGCGTACATACCCCGCGTTCCCATATTGGCGAACTCGATATAGTCATCCGATACCGATGTAACGTTCTCTGTATGGTGCTCGACAGCGGTCAGGTGGCCCTGGGCGTCAGAAGCGAGCCGCAGCCGAGATTGGGTGCCTGACTGGTATCCACACCCTGTGTAGCAGCCTGTCCGCGTCAGGTTCAGCTTGACCGGTCGGCCCACAATCCGTGCCGCGATGGGCGCCAAGATCTGATGCGGCCAGACATAGCCCTTCGCCCCGAACCCACCGCCCGTATAGGGGCATCTGATGTGGATGCGGCTCGGCTCCATGTCGAAGATGCCGGCGAGCGAAAGCTGAAGCCCCCAGCTCCATTGGGTGGCGTCATTCAGATGAAGATCACCGCCGCGCCATTCCGCGAGAGTCGCAGACGGTTCCATCATATTGTGGTGCCGGGTGGGCGTCGTATACGTCGCTTCGATGCGATGGGCTGCATTGGCAAATCCCGCATCGACATCGCCGTGGGCGGGATCGAGTTCGCCCAGCACATAGCCATTGCCTTCCGTCGGGGGGACTTCGACCTCAGCCGTGTCGAACACGGCGGGTTTCGCGCGCTCTATCCCGATACGAACAAGGCCTGCACCCGCCTCGGCCTGTTCGAGCGTTTCGGCGAGCACGATCGCGATCGGCTGGCCCTCATAGTCGATATCAAGGCTCGACATCGGTAGCTTTGATTGCGCCGTCGGCGGCACCGAGGGTGATCCGAGGGTCGGCATGTCGGCCGGCGTCAACACGCGCACGACGCCGGGCGCGGCACGTGCCTGACCTGTATCAACGGCGGCGATACGCCCTTTTGCAACAGGGCTTGTCACGAGGACGGCGTGAAGCGTGCCGTTTGGCATATCCTCGCCAGCGTAAGTCGCCTGTCCGGTCACCTTGTCCGGACCGTCCATACGGCGCTGCGGGCTGCCGATACCGTTCTCAGGCAGTGCGAGCGGCGCGCCGTCGTCCGCGACGATGATGCCGGTCAGGGCAGTCTCTATCTTGTGCATATCGGTCATTGGATAGAGCCTCCAGCCTTTGTCAGTGCACGGCGAACAGCCCCTTGGGCAACCTTCACCTTGTAGTCTTGATGGGGGAGGGGTTCGGCATCGGAAAACGCCGTCGCCAAGACGGATGTGAGCCTTGCCTCATCGAGCGTCTGGCCGCTCAGTGCCGCCTCGGCCCCGGACAATCGCCAGGGTTTCTGGGCGATCGATCCAAGCGCCACACGTGCTTGGCGGACTTGCCCCGCCGACTGATCCAGACAGACCGCCGCCGATGCCATGGCGTACTCGTAGCTCTCCCGCTCTCTCAGCTTCACATAAGCTGAATTGCGAGAGGCCGTGTCGACGCTGAAGCGGTAGGCGACGATGATTTCACCGGGCATGAGCCGGTTTTCGATCAAGGCGTCGGGCGTTTCAGGCGCATCGCCGCCGAGCAACCGCCGGCCCTCGCGCGTCCGCGCCAGATCGGCGGCTTCCGATTGCGTGACATGGAAGCGCGTGATCGGGATGCTGCGCGAACCCGACGGGCCGACAAGATCCACTTCGGCGTCGAGCGCGACCAGCGCCACAGCAGGATCGGAAGGCTGTGTCGCAACACAGGCCTCGGTTGCCCCAAACAAAGCTGCGCGGCTGAAATCTCCCTCGCGCGCGGAACATCCGGAACCGGGAACTCGTTTGTTACAGGGCCAAGGCATCCGATCACCGGTGGCGGCTTCGGCGCGGAAATAGGGGCAGCGCGTTTTCTGCAGAACGTTCCCGCCAATGGTCGCGCGGTTGCGCAGCTGCGCGGAAGCCGCCAGCAGACAGGCCTGGCTGAGAACCGGCGCATCCTGACGGACGATATCGCTGCCTTCGATCTGGTTCAGCGTGGCAAGCGCGCCGATCCGGATCTCGTCGCCTTGGCGGTCTATGCTCGACAATTCCGGCAAGCGGGTGATGTCGATCACGCGGTCTGCCGAAACGATGCCGAGCCGCATCCAGTTGAGGATTTCAGTGCCCCCGGCGACAAGCTGAGCACCTTGCACGGCGGCTTCACTGGCGGATGAGATATCGGGCGCGATGGCGTAGGCGAAGTTCTTCATCGATCAGCCCTCCATCTCGGTCGCCGCCTGCTGAACGGCGGCGATGATCTGCGGGTAGGAGGCGCAGCGGCAGATATTGCCGCTCATCCACTCGGCGATCTCTTCCTCGGATCCGGCATGACCCTCGTTGATGCACGCAACAGCCGAGACGACCTGACCGGAGGTACAGTAACCGCACTGGAAGGCGTCCTGCTCGATGAAGGCGCGCTGGACCGGGTGCAGGGTTCCGTCCGCTGCGGCCAATCCTTCGACCGTGGTGACCGATCGCCCGTCGCAGGTGGCGGCCAGTGTCATGCACGCGTTGATCCGCTCGCCGTCAAGCAGGACGGTACAGGCCCCGCAGGCGCCTTCGTTGCAGCCTTTCTTGGTCCCGGGAAGCCCGGCTTGTTCGCGCAAAAGGTCCAACAACGTCACACGCGCTTCATGCGCAAAACTGCGCGACGTGGAATTGAGCGTGATGGATGTATTGACGTTCGGGGTGCCGCTTGGCGAGGCGACGTCCTGCGCCTGCGCGCTGGCAGATCCGAGCGCCGCCGCACCCGCAGCGCCCAAGGCAGCCGTCGAACCTTTGAGCATACTACGTCGATCTATTCCGTCAGACATGGGTTACCTCCCGCGGCAAAAGTCGTTTCATTTTCTGGTTTGTGAGTTGCGACTGCGCCTTGCTGAACGCGGCAAGCGTCATCGGATGGGCATGAACGCGAGATCTTTCCGCGGTTCCGTCTGCAGTGACTGGCAGCGGGCGGCTGTGTCTCAGTGAGGCCAGCAACACTTCCTTGGGCTCAATCTTGCCGGTTATCGCCTTGAGCATTCTTTTTTGATTGATTTCCGTTTTCACCATGGGATCGGCTTCCGGTCGCGGAAGAAGCCGCCGTTCGGGCCATCCGCGCCCAGGGAGGCCAGCCACAGAGCGGTATCAGCGCCTTCCTCCGGGCTTCGGGGCGCGCCACTGCCACCCATCCTCGTGCGAACCCAGCCCGGGCACATCGCGTTTGCCTTGACACCTCCTGTCGCCGCATTGGCAGCAAGGAGCGTGATCGCATTCAAGGTCGCTTTGGAAATCGCATAGGCTGCGTGTCCGGGCGCAAGGCCTTCACCCATGGAGCCACCGCCAGAAGAAACCGATACGATCCGTCCCCAGCCCCTCCGGTTCATGCCGGGCAGGACAGCCTGGATCGTGGCCAGCGCCGCCAGCGCGTTGATTTCGATGTCACGCCGTACCGTTTCAAGGTCGGTCGAGAGGATGTCGCCGGCTGTGTAAACACCGGCGTTGTTCACGAGGATGTCGATCTCGGCGATGGTCGCGATCTCGTCCGCAATCCCTTCGGCTTCGTTCGCAAGGTCTCCAAGCACCATGTGCGTTTGCGCACCGTCACGCTCGAGTTCGGATGCCAAGGTTGCAACTTCCAGGCGATCTCGACCGTGGAGCACCAGTGTAACGCTCTCAGCTGCCGCCGCATGCAGTAGTGCGTTTGCAATCCCGCCGGTCGCTCCAGTAATGGCGATGGTCTTGCCCGTGAAATCAAAAGTCTCCATCGCACCTCGCTCTCAGTCGCCAGCTCTGCAATGCAGACGGCACCGACGGTCTTAAGACACTAACTCGGGCGACGGTTCCGGTTCTTGGATGGATCTCTTATAGTTTTGACTGATCTGATCATTGCTTCTGCCGCCCCCGGCACGCCTCGATCACAGATGGAGGCTCACTGATTAGGCATTCCTTCGGAACATCGCAGGAGTCGTGCCAGTGAACTCCTTGAATACGCGCGTGAGATGCGACTGCCCGGAAAAGCCGCTGGCATGAGCGACCTGCGCAACCGACATATTGGAGTCGGTAAGCAGGAGTTTCGCCCGGGTCACACGACGGTACATTACATAGCGCAGCGGGCTGGAGCCGATCGCCAGCTTGAAAGATCTGCTGAAATGCGAGACGGACATGTTCGCGACAGAAGCGAGATCGATCAACGATATCGAACTGTTCAGACGATCTTCGATATATTCAAGAACCGCCTTTTGGCGTTGGCGGGCCAGCGCACTCGCCATCGGTTTTTCGGTGGAGACACTTCTATCCTCCTGGAAACGTCGCGCGATCCTAGAGATCAGCCCCATCCCGATCGATTCAAGCGCCAAGGAGTCAGCGCGCTCGCCACTCCAGTGTTCTTCTGTGAGCAGCCGTATGCCAGCCCGACCGAGTTCCGCTGCCACGGGATCGCGCTCATAAGAGAGGAATTCTATATCGGCTTGATCGATACCGAATTCAGCCTCGAAGACGTCGGTCCAAACATCAGGCAGGATCTCCACGATCAATCCCGGCAGGAAATTCTTGACCATCACGCGGAAGTCGATGCCTGCCGGCACAAACCCAACGCTGTCAGCGGGGACTTGCATCGTTTCAAGCACGTCAGAGGCGATAGCCATTCTGTGCTCGATAGGATTCAGATTCACATCAATGAAGCTGCGTTTTGCGACCGAGAAGTATTCAGTTTCACCGGGAGGCAACAAAATAAAGCGCATCGATCCACTGTCGACTTCGCGCTCCATGCTTGGAAAGCTTTCAGCGGGCGGACCATCTACGGGTACATTTAGCACTTTCTTTGTCAGACTGATCTCTCCGAGCTCGCAACTGTTTGAACATGTTGAATATATAACTACACTCTATGGTGTGTTAGAGCCCAACCGAAAATTAAGGTGAGTGATTTCAGCGATTTGTGATTCCCTGTGGTTGCGAAGCTACGGAGAAACACGATGCCTTGGACTGAAATCACTCGCCGCCAGCATGACAGACGTTCGCTACGCTATGCAAGTGACTGTACGAACGGAGAATGGGCTCTTGTCGCGCCTTTCATGCCCGCGCGTTCAAATGTCGGCCGCCCGCGGCGCACGCGGATGCGTGCGGTGTGGAACGCGGTCCAGTATATCGCTGCGACGGGTTGCCAGTGGGCGCAGCTGCCAAAGGATTTTCCGCCTTTCACGACGGTTCAATATTACTTCTACAAGCTGCGTGACAGCGGCGTTCTCGACCTGATCAACGAGGCGCTGGCTTGCGCATCCCGGTTGCTATCAGGTCGCACGCCAGAGCCCACGGCAGGCGTGATCGACAGCCAATCGGTGAAGACAACCGAGAGCGGCGGCCCGCGCGGCTTCGATGCCGGAAAGAAAGTGAAGGGCCGAAAGCGCCATATCATCACTGATACCGAAGGCAATTTGCTGGCGGCGCGTGTGCACACAGCCGACATTCAGGACCGCGATGGGGCGGCAGGCGTGATTGGCGATGCGAAAGACAGCTTCCCGACATTGTCGCTCCTCTATGCCGATGGCGGCTATGCAGGTGATAGGCTGGAGGTGGAAATGATCGCGACAGACGGCCCGGCCATCAAGATCGTTCGCAGGCCCGGCCATGCAAAAGGCTTCGTCGTCATCGCCCGGCGCTGGGTCGTCGAGCGCACTCTCGCCTGGATCGGACGATGCCGACGTCTCGCAAAGGACTGGGAAACCAGCATCGCCTCATCCGAAGCCTGGACCCTCATCGCCTCCATCCGACGACTCTCAAGACGCGTCGCAAGGCTAGCAGAAAAGGCCCGGAAATTTTGAGTCAGACTCTTAATCTTCTCGAATCAACAGTTGAAGGGAAGATTTTGTCTGGCACCACAACTCCGCAATTTTCGAGCAAGCCGGAACGGATCTGGGTTTCGGAAGCGCTCGAGGTCGGCCAGATTTCCTATCTCTCGATGCCGCCGAGCCAGGAAAGTGACCGTGTGTCGAAATCCACGCCGTTCTCCATGGACTTCACTTTCACGCAGCATGATCAAGCCGTGATTGAAAAGTCGAGCAGTGCCCTCGTCGACCGCGACCTGCCAGCGGGTACCGGCGGGATGGTAGGCGGTGAAGGATACGCTTGGATTCAGGTGCGAGAACCGTTTGAGTGCGTGGAGATAACACCGAGTTCTCCGATCCGTCGCGAAGTCGCCCACGATCTCCGGGCTGACGCGGCCTTCGACATGGCCGAAATCTGGGATCAGAACGATGCGGCCCTGTGGGCGTCGGCGACAAGGATCAGGTCGCATGCGCGCGGTGGAACGCCGCTGTCCGAATTAGAGGCAGACGAACTCATTCGCGGTCTGCTCGGTCATATGATTTGCGAGCACCTCGGCGGTCGCCCGGCTCGTACAAATAGCCGCCCAATGGATAGGAAGCGACTCAATCGCATCGGAGAATTCGTCGATGCGCACCTTATGGAACGGCTAACAGTGTCCAGGCTCGCCGATGTGGCCGCAATGAGTCCCTTCCAGTTCATCCGGACCTTCAAGACGGCCACCGGTCTGGCGCCACACGCCTTCGTAACGGCCAAGAAGATGGAAAAGGCCAGAACGCTGATGCTTACTGACGGGACAGACCTGGCCGCAGCAGCGAAGAGAGTCGGATTTTCGAACGTGCACCATTTCAAACGCCTGTTCATCTCACACTTCGGCGCGGCGCCGCGTGGTTGAATCTGGCTTTTTCGGTTCCATGGAGGAGGGAGACGTACCGTCAGCATCGTCTACCAAAGCTCCAAGCGCTACGTTCGTCTTATCGGTCTTGGAAAGTTGTGTAGTGCACCACCGGAGACCCCATGCCGCCCTCGACGGACAACAGCCGGACGTGGTCTACCGCACCTGCAAGACGATCACGCAACCCGACCAAGAGACCCGGAGATTAGCTTAGAAACCGCCAGATCCCGCCCAATTTCCGGGGAGCACCTCAACCGTCATCGTCACCGCAACGGCCATGCCGAGAAAAGCGCGGCTCGCAAGCAGGGCGATGAGGTCGTCGAGCCAGAGCCCCGCCGTGCCCGCCGCGCCATAGAGCATGGCAGCGGCGACCAGCATGGGTCTGCCTCCGACCCGGTCGATCAGCAAACCGCCCAAGGGCGCCAGAAGCGCAATCGTCAGGCCGTGCGTCGTCAGGAGGACGCAGGAGAGCACCTCCGCATTGGGGACGTACGCGAAGTGCGCCTGCAGCCCGGGCAGCCCGGGCGCAATGGTGGCGCCGGCCATGACGGTCAGGGACGCCGCCGCCAGGATCGTCCAGTTGCGCAATGCGTCCGGTCCCGTAAGTAGCTGGCGCGTTCCCTTTGCCGATCTTTGGACTTCGATTGTCATAACCTCATCTGCTCGAATGGTGCTCGACGCGCGCCTCCCCGAATGGCTCGCTGGATGCCAACCCGCCAGACGGCAAGTTGGCGATCGTTTATGGTCTACTGGTTTGCGACGGCCTCGATCCGCCCTCGCTTCTCGCTCTCGGAGTCCTCGCTGGCGAGGATGTGCTCTATGGCCGCGAGTTGACCAAGCGTCAGACTCTGTGGGTCGACCTCTAAGTCGTAGAGACGGAAGGCGCTTTGGGCGTGGACCTCGAGCTGAGAAAGATGCTCGCCGACCCGTTCGGCATGCGCCGTATCGCCCAGGACGGGTGACGCGGCGAGGCCAAGCATGGCCATCGCGAGACCAAAACCCAACTTTGCTCTTGGTTTACCGATCATCATGGGAAGCTCCTCTCCTGTGCCAGTTCATGGAACGAGGCCGGTGCGACGATCGCCGCGCACTCGGACCCGCACCTCACCCTGTCATTTGTTGCTCTTTGGGTATTCTGGACCCAAGGATGGGATTCCGTATTTCTCAGTGTGTTTGACCGCGCGCAGACGATATTTCATGTCGACTGGCGCGCCCAAACTGCGCGGACTTTCATTTGAAGCTTCAATGGGTAGGCCGACAGACCACGCGTTAGATTACGGCGCGGTCCCAAGACCGGAGAAGTCGCGTCAGGCAAATAGCGACGCTGAAACGGCATCGGGCTATGGAACTCAGCCAGGTCTTTTCGCGCGGACAGTTTCAGCCGGATGGCGGCCCCATCTGGCGCCGCAGGGCGTCTTTTGGCGTGACCGGCCCTCCCCGAAGGTGAGGGCCGAGTGGACAGCAGATACTCTTCGAGAGGTCAGGTCATGAGAACGAGCTTCGCGTTTGCGCCTGCCTCTCCGGCAGCGTGGGCCTGGGCAGCTGCCGCCAGCGGAAATGTGTCGACGAGCGGGCGCGGAAGATCGCCAGAAGCAATCCCCGCCTCAAGGCGCTCGAGAGCAGATCTGTCGGGCTGGACCTGCAGCATCGAGACGGTCACGTCCCGACCCGCAGGATCTGGCGGCTGCGCGCTAGAGACGAGACGTGCCCCAGGCGACACAGCGGCCAGCGCAGCTGCCTGCAAGGGGCCACCGACGAGGTCGATGACCAGATCGGCTTCGGCGATCGATGCCGTCCAATCGCCGTCGTCGCTCGCGATCTTTCGGGTTTGTTCGGAGAACCCTGCAGTTTCGAGTTCGGCGCGCCGGCCGATCGCCATGACCTCCACACCGTCGATCTGACCTGCAAGTGCGATACTGAGGCGCCCGACCTGACCGGCCGCGCCGATCACGGCCACCCGCTCACCCGGCGCAAGCGCGCCGACCTCATGGATGAGTTGCCAGGCCGCAAGACCGACGACGGGAATGGCCGCCAGAACTTCTGCCGGCAGATCGGTCTGGGCCTTTGCCATGGCGTTTGCGGGCGCCGTCGCATAGTCCGCATAGGCGCCGGGCGCTCCGATGGGGATCATGCCGAAGACTTTGTCGCCCATTTCTAAATCGCTGACATCCGAACCCGTGGCGAGGACCGTTCCCGCCACATCCCATCCGAGCGTGAACGGCAGCGGAAGGGGCATCATCCGCGCAAGGGTGCCGGACCGAATCTTCCAGTCCAGCGGATTGATCCCGGCCGCATGCACGTCGAGCAGCACCTCATCTGGGCCGGGGCTTGGGTCCGGCACGTCCTCAAACTGTAGGACACTCGGATCGCCATAGGCATGGAAACGAACGGCTTTCATTGCGCCGCCTCCCGGGTAGGCGCCTCTCCATAGGTTGGGAAATCCGTGTAGCCGCCTGGGCCTTCGCCATACCACTGATCGTGGTGCGCCTCGGCGAGCGGCCAACCATGCGCAAGACGCGAGACGAGGTCGGGGTTGGCGATGTAGGGCACGCCGAAAGAGACGAGATCAGCCACGCCATCGTCCAGAAGCGCCTTGGCCGCGTCCAGATCGAGGCCACCGTTCGCGATGAGGCGGGTGCCGACAAACGGACGTAGGCTCCGGGCGACGTCGCGCATGGGCGCATCCGCTTCTGACCCCTTGGGCGGCTCCATCAGATGGATGTAGGCGATCCCGAGATCGCTGAGGCGCTCGCAGGCATAGGAGAAGACCGCTTCAGGGTCGCTGTCACCCATGCCGTAGAACGTGTTGGCGGGCGACAGTTTCACGCCGACGCGCTCCGGCGCCCAGGCCCCGATCGCGGCCTGCACGGCCTCCAGAAGAAAACGGCAGCGCTTCGAGATCGCGCCACCGAAGGCGTCGTCGCGATGGTTGCTCACGTCCTGCAAGAACTGGTCGATCAGATAGCCGAAAGCCCCGTGCAGTTCGACGCCGTCAAAGCCCGCTTCGCGCGCCCGGCGCGTCGCATGGCCGAACTCGGCTGCGATCGGGAGGATTTCCGAAGTTTCCAGCGCTCGCGGCGTCTCGAAGCCGACATAGCCCTCTGGCGTATAGATTTGCCCTGCCGCGGGAAGCGCAGAGGGCGCGACTGGGCGCGCACCATCGCGGAACGAGGCATGCGCCACGCGCCCGCAATGCCAGATCTGCAAGAAGATCTTACCACCAGCGCGGTGCACGGCGTCGGTGACCTTGCGCCATCCCGCCACATGCGCCGCATTGGCGATCCCCGGTGAACGGATGATGCCGCGGCCCTGATCGCTGATCCATGTGCAATCGGTGAGGATCAGGCCCGCCGAGGCGCGTTGCGCGAAATAGTCGGCCATCAGAGCGGTCGGAACACCGTCCTCCTCGGCCCGGGTGCGCGTCATCGGCGCCATGACGATGCGGTTGGCGAGGCCGAGGTCTCCCAAATGATGAGGTGCGAAAATGTCCGTCATGCCGCCGCACTCTGTCCGGCGATGCCATTCCCGGTGAGCGCACGCCGAAAGAGCGCCTGCATTTCGTCCACCGTCGCGGGCCTTGGATTGGTCGCGGCACAAGGATCGGCGAGCGCGTAATCGGCCAGATGCGGCACGTCTTCGTCCTTGACCCCCATCTCCGCCAGATTGGCTGGAATGCCGAGCGCGTCGTTGTAGGTCAGGATCTTCGCGATCAGCCCGGCGACGATATCGTCCGTAGAGCGTCCCGCCGTCTCCACGCCGAAATGCGCCGCGATCTCGGCATAGCGTTCGCCTGCGACCTCTGCATTCCAGGTGATCACATGCGGCATCAGCACCGAGTTGATCACCCCATGGGCGAGAGTGTGATACATGCCGCCGACTTGATGCGACATGGCGTGGACAAAGCCGAGGCTCGCATTGTTGAAAGCCATCCCCGCCAGAAACTCCGCATAGGTCATATCGGAGCGCGCGCTTCGATCATGGCCGTCCTCGAACGCGCCGATCAGCGCCTTGTCGATCAACTCGACGGCTCGCAGCGCGCCAGGATCGGTCAGATGGCTGGCTGCCGTCGACACATAGGCTTCGAGCGCGTGGCTGAGGGCATCCATCCCCGTCGCGGCGGTGAGACCCTTCGGCATGCCTTCCATCAGTTTCGGATCATCGACGGAAACGCTCGGCGTGCAGCGCCAGTCCACGACCGGGAACTTGGACTTGTTCTCCTCGTCGGTGATGATGGCGAAGCGGGTGATCTCGCTCGCCGTGCCCGAGGTCGTGTTGACGGCGAACATCGGCGCCATCTTCTCCCGCATCTGATCGACTCCGGCATAGTCGCGGATCGACCCACCATTGGTGGCGACGATGCCGATGCCCTTGCAGCAATCATGGGGCGATCCGCCGCCGAAGGAGATGAGGAAGTCGCAGGCCTCGCGGGCATAGACCGCCGCGCCCTCGTCGCACTCCGCGACTGTGGGGTTGGGCGTCACTTTGTCATAGACGACGTAGTCGATCCCCTTGGCTTCTAGGCGGTCGATCAGGGGTTTGGTCGCGTGGACCTGTTTGTGCAGCGCCTCATCGGTGACGATCAGCGCCTTGGTAAGGCCTTGGGAGGCCATCTGATCGACGGCGGCATCGAGCGCGCCATCACCGGCGATGTTCATCGGGGGGAGAAAGAAGAAGTCGGGCATGGGAGCGCTCCTGTGCATCGGGTTGAAATCGATCCGAAAAAGGCGAGGCCGGGCGGACCGAGCCAGGGCCGGCCGGTCGCGGGTGGCTTGAACGGGGGCGCCATCCCGCCGGATAGGGACAGAGAAGGTGCGCCCGGCCTCAGTCGGGGAGGATCGATCAGTTCAGCTTGACGTAGACGGCCTTGGTCTCGGTGAAGGCCTCGAAGGCCTGGCGTCCGCGGTTGCGACCCCAGCCGGACTGCTTGTAGCCCCCAAACGGCATCGCCGCGTCGAAGACGTTGTAGCAGTTGACGAAGACCGTTCCGGCGCGGATCGACCTGGCGACCTGATGGGTCTTGCGCACATCCGTCGTCCAGATGCCGGCGCCAAGGCCGTATTCCGTGTCGTTTGCGCGCCGCACGACGTCGTCGATGTTCGAAAACCGCTCGACCGTCGCGACGGGTCCGAAGATTTCCTCACGGACGATCGTCATGTCCGGGTCGACATCGGTGAAGAGCGTCGGCTGGACGAAGAAGCCCTTATCGCCCGCGCGCGCGCCACCGACGGCGACGGTCGCGCCGGCAGATTTGCCCGCGTCCACGTAGCCCATCACCGTGTCGAATTGGTTCTGGGACACGAGCGGTCCCATGTCGGTCTTATCGTCCTGCCCCGATCCGAGCCGGATCTTCTCCGCCTCCGCCACCATGCCGGCGACGACCTGGTCGTAGACCTTGTCCTCGACATAGATCCGTGTGCCCGCGCAGCAGCATTCGCCCTGGTTGAAGAACACGCCCATCGCGACCCCGGCAATGGCCGCGTCGAGATCGGCATCGGCGAAGATGATGTCCGGCGACTTGCCGCCAAGCTCCAGCGTGACCTTCTTGAGGTTGGAGTCGGCCACCGACTTCAGGAGGCCACGCCCCGTGCGGGTCGAGCCCGTAAACCCGATCTTGTCGACCAGCGGATGCTCGACCAGACGCGCGCCCGCACCCGCGCCGAAACCCTGGACGATGTTGATCACGCCCGGTGGCACACCGGCCTCCAGTGCAAGCTCGCCGAACCGGATGATCGACAGCGGCGTCACCTCGGAAGGCTTCAGCACGATCGTGTTGCCAGCCGCGAGCGCGCCCGCCATCTGCCAACCCGCCGCGATCAGGAGCGGATAGTTCCACGGTGTGATCAGGCCCACCACGCCCACAGGCTCTTCGACCGTATAGGCGTGGAAATCGGCGCCCGGGATCGCGAAGTCCGAGGTTGGCACCACATGGCCCTCGCGGGTCCGCGCATGGGCGGCCATGTAGTGGAAGAGATCGGCCGTCAGCGGAACGTCGGCGACCTTGGCGACCGAGACCGGCTTGCCGTTGTCGAGGCTCTCGATCCAGGCGAGTTCTTCGCCATTCGCCTCGATCAGATCACCGAGCTTCTGGAGGATGCGCTGGCGCTCAGCGGGCAGCATGCGCGGCCACGGACCTTCGTCGAAGGCCTTGCGCGCAGCGGCGACTGCGGCGTCGATATCAGCCGCATCGCCGAGGGCGACAGAAGTCAAGACCTCTTCGGTCGCCGGGTTGAGCGTGTCGAAGGTCTTGCCGGATTTCGCATCGACCCAATCGCCATCGATCAGCAGGCGATGCGGTTGCTTGAGGAACCCTTCGGCCGGGCCGAACGAGGCTTTGATCGGGGTCAGAATGTTCACGGGGACGTCTCCTTTCGAAAAAGCGGGGCTGCAGAGGTCCGGCACCGGCTTCGGTGCGCGAGACTTGTTCGAAAGGTAAACAACGGTTTTGGTCGCGTATTCTGGACCGCAAATAGGGATTCAGGATTTCATTTGACGTCTCGAAATCGAGGCCTTTCTTGGTGAAGGCACCGAAGAGAAATCCGGAATCGATGGCAAATCCAGAAGACACCCATATCCTCTTTGCCGTCTCTCTGTGACGTTAGTCTCAAGACAAAAAAGGAACGGCATGGCCCCGACAGTCGAAGAGATCACGTCCGGCGGATTGCTCCGCCTTCTCGCCGACAACTTCGTCCTTCTTTACAAGGCGCGGCATCTCTCGTGGCGCGTGAACGGCGATGTTGGAACCGGATTGCGGGCGATCATTCGGCAGGACCACCGTGATCTCGATGACGCCGCCGATGACCTCGCGCTCCGCATCATCTCCCTCGGCCGAGACCTCCCGCCAAGCTATCCGGACCTCGTGGGCAGTTCATCGATCAAGCAGGAGCTGGCCCAGCGAAAGGCGGCGGACATGATCGGTCAACTCATCGATGACCACGACCAGATCCTGCGGGATATCGACACGCTCGAAGTCACGATGCCGATTGGAGATGATGAAAAAACGATCGGGCTTCTGGAGCAGCTCAAGCACTGCCACGACCGGTGCCGGGTGAGCCTACAGGGTCTCATTCGGCCGAAAGGCAGCGGCCTACAATAGGGCGCGTCACCTTAACTCCGCACTTCTTTCCGGTACCGCCCCGGCGTCACACCCAGCTTCTCGCGGAAGACGTCCGTCATGTGGCTCTGCGAGGCGAAGCCGCAGGTATAGGCGATTTCGGCCAGCGGCATCTCGCCCGCGGCCAACAGCTCCTGCGCCCGCGCGATGCGGCGGGAGAGGACGTATTGGTGGGGGGTCTGGCCGGTCGCTGTCTTGAAGGCAGCGGCCAGGTGGACCTGCGCGCAACCTATTGCATTGCTGAGATCATGTAACCGTAGCGGTGTCTCCAAGCGGTCTTCGATGAAGTCGTAGCACTTATTCAATTCAGCAGAGGAGAGCGGAACGACGTCGTCACCCGAGCGGGAACCGCCAATGGCTCTGTCCAATAGCGCGCAGACGAGCGTAACGAGACCATGATCGACTGCAAGGGACGCGAATGCACCTTCCCGTTCAGCGCTCAGCCACAACCGCTTCGTCCAGTCGGCGAGCAGCGGATCCACCACGAGGCGGTCGTGCAAAGGCCGAGTAGCTTGGGTAAGCGCTTCCTTGGTGACGGCGAGGCTGTTCGCCAAAGACGCCAAATCGGCGCTGACAATAAGAAGCTCGGCAGATTGGGTCTGGCGAAACCAGTAGTCGCCGCCGATCGGATTGACATAGAAGCCACCCTTTTGATTGAGGTGCTTCTTGCCCTCGCCGAAATCGACAACCGTCTCCCCCTTCGCGTCCCAAGCCAGGACGACGGCAATATCTCCCCGCTCTTCGAAACTTGCCTCGATCTCCGGCTGATGCATTCGGATGAACTCGACAGGAAGCTCGCCGTCGGTCTTGTAGTGCCGTTCTATGCTTTCGTAGGCGACGTTTTGATCGTAAGCCTGCAGCAAATGTTGCGTCTCGCTCACCCCCGCACCTCCTTTCGATACCGCCCGGGCGTCACGCCGAGTTTCTCGCGGAAGACGTCGGTCATATGGCTCTGCGAGGCGAAGCCGCAGGCATAGGCGATCTCGGCCAGCGGCATCGCACCCGCCGCCAGCAACTCCTGCGCCCGCGCGATGCGGCGGGAGAGGACGTATTGGTGGGGCGTCAGGCCCGCCGTTCTCCGGATGCTGACCGAGAGGTGAGCCGGCTGCATTTGCAGGGCTTGAGCGAGATCATTTGTGTTGATGGGATCGTGCAGACGTTCCGTGAGGAATGCTTCGAGCTGTTCGATCTGCTTCGGTGTAAGGGATTGCCCCTGCACATCTACCTCGACCGACGCGCGCGATAGGAACCGCGCAACGATCACTTGCCATAGACCGTCGATCATCATCGCCGACGCATCGCCGTTGCGTTCGGATTGCCGCCACATGGTCAGGATAGCCGACGAGACATCGCCGTCGTGAACGACAGTCTGGCTGTGAAGAGGTGCCAAGACCTCCAAAGTATGCTGGCCATATTCGTCAAGCAAACCCTCAAGCTTGCGTCGCGGGCAAGCCACCAAGAGAACGTCATGATCACCGCCGCAGTCGTACTCGATGCTCGTCGCGACGGGGCAGACATTCATGCTTCCCGTCGCAAACCGATGCTCGTCGGACCAGCCATCGCCGATTTGCCATCGGAATGGCATGTTGGACCGAAGCGACAGCGTAACAACAAGCTCATCGACTTCGGGGTCCGTAAAATCGTGGGCCGTCTGCTTCGAACGGATGAAGGTCAAGCCATAACCGCCGCCACCGCGATGCTCCTGTTCGAAGCGGGAATAGCCGGGATGGCGTCGATAATGGTCGGCTACTGTAAGAGTTTCGCTCATCCTCGCACCTCTTGCGGGAGGTCCGCATACCCCGACCTTCGATAGAAGTCGGTCAGATTTGTCGCTCCTGCGCCCAACGTCATGTCTCCGTCATCTCTCGCTCGGATCGGGTTGTCCGAACGCGCTCAATGCATCCCCTCTAAATGATCACTATCTTCTAACATCCGTTCTGAGCCCGCTCTTCTGGAAGAATTTCCGGATTCCGAATTCCTATGCAAATAAGAAATTCAGAATCCGACCGGCAGTCATAGAAAACAGCGTCCGTCGGGTCGACTATAGTCGAAAATCAGTTGGATTTCATCTTTGAAATGGGGATCGCCGCCATGTCCGAACCGTTCACGCCCGAAAACAGCGCCTTGCTGCTCATCGACCATCAGGTGGGCACCATGCAACTCATCAAGAACATCCCCATGGCGGACGCCAGGCGCAACGCCATCGCGCTGGCGAAGATGGCCGGGATTTTCGACATGCCCGTGGTGATGACCTCCAGCCAGGAGGACCATGTGCAGGGACCGTTGATCCGGGAGCTGGAAGAGCTGCACCCGGCAGCCTTCGCGGGCCGCATCAAGCGGCCGGGTGTCGTCAATGCATGGGCTTATGATCCCTTCAGGCAGGCCGTCGAGGCGACAGGCCGGACAAACCTGATCATGGCGGGCGTGACGACCGATGTGTGCCTCGTCTTCCCGGCCATAGACGCTGTGAAAGCCGGTTACGGCGTGCAGGCGGTCATGGACGCCTCCGGCTCGCCCTTCGATCTGTCCGAGGACATGTCGCGCCGCCGGATGGAGGATGCGGGCGTGGTGCTCACCGCCACCAATACGCTGATCGCTGAACTGGCGCAGGACTGGTCAACCGAGGAGGGACAGCAACTGATCCAGCTTCTGTTCACCGACGTGATCCCGCCGATTTCACAGGCTCAGGACGCCAGCGGAGGTGATCAGCGTGCCGCCGGATAACGATTCAGAGCCGCTCACGACCCTCCATTACATGCCGGGCACATGCGCGCTCGGCGTCCACATCGCGCTCGAATGGGCGGGTGCGCCCTATGAGGCGCGTCGCCTGTCGCAAGAGGATCTGCACAGCCCGGACTATCTGGCCCTTAACCCTGCCGGCGTCGTGCCGACCCTGATCCAGGACGGCGCCGTCATGACCGAGGCGTCGGCCATTCTGCTCGCGCTGGCGCGGCAGGTGCCAGGGCTTGGTCCCGGTCCAGATGCGGGCGAGCACGACCGCTTCCGGTTCGAACGGTTGATCATCTATCTCGGCGGCACACTGCACCCGCATTTCTGGCCGTGGTTCGTGCCGCAGCGCTATGGCGCGGCACATGAGCCTGATCAGGCGAACGTCAAGCAGGCGGCAGAAGCCCTGATCGGGAGGGCGCTCACCTGGCTCGATGGCGAGCTTGGCGACGGGCCGTTCTTCCTCGGCGCGCGCCCGAGCGCCGTCGATGCCTATTTCTTCCCCATGGGGCGGTGGGGATATGGGCTGAAAACCCCGACATCCGAATATCCGAACCTTCACGGCCTGATGCAGCGGCTGGCGCAAGATCCGGGCGTCGCCGCGGCCATGACCGCCCAAGGCCTGCCGCCCCTCAGCGCCGACACCTGATAGAAAGGACGCCGCAATGACCCTTCATACCACCAAGAATACGCTGCCCTCGAACAGCCGGCAGGCCGCCATCGACCTTCTGCAGGCGCGCCTGGCCACTGCGATCGACCTCAAGCAGAGCGTCAAGCAGGCCCATTGGACCGTCAAAGGCGCCAATTTCATCGCGCTGCACGAGCTCTTCGACCGCGTGCATACCGATATGGACGGCCATGTGGACGACATCGCCGAGCGTCTGGTCGCGCTGGGCGGGCAGGCGCGAGGAACCGTACAAACGGCCGCCCAGGCCTCGACACTGCCGCCTTATCCTGAGGACATCTCAGACGCGCAGGATCATGTCGGCACGCTGTCCTCCGCGCTCGCAACCTTCGGCGAGGAGGTCCGGAGCGCCATCGGATCGGCAAGCGAGATCGGCGATGAGGGGACCGCCGATCTGTTCACCGGCATGTCGCGGGACCTCGAC
Organism: uncultured Jannaschia sp.; assembly: GCA_947494145.1. GTDB lineage: Bacteria > Pseudomonadota > Alphaproteobacteria > Rhodobacterales > Rhodobacteraceae > Jannaschia. The sequence goes on from CANLTZ010000026.1 coordinate 32,647, forward strand.
AAAGTGCTATGGATGGTCGAGGCCCATAGGACCTGACTGTATGTGACTGTTCGGCCTGACACTCAATCTGACACGGGAAGCGAGCCGCGCAAGGCGACCTGGTTCGAGCTCTACTTCGATCTCGCCTTCGTCCTCGCGGTCGCCGCGCTCACCCACCGCCACGTTTCGGACTACACGATCTCAGGTGCTGCGGCTTTCGCTCTCCAGTTTCTCGTCATCTGGAGCCTCTGGGTGGGCCATACCTTCTGGGCCAGTCGCTACGATGAGGATAGGCCGGACCAGCACATCTTCGGCTTTGCAAAGATCCTCGCCATCATTGCGATCGCCTATGGCTCCACGGGCGCCGAATACGGCGATCTGTGGTTTGCCTGCGGCGTCGGCGCCTTCAAGTTGCTTTTGGCAGCCGCCTATCTGCGCTATGCTTTCCATCAACGACAGCTGCGGGGCGCGCGCCTCCCTGCACTCGTCTTCTGCCTCCAAGGGATGGCGTGGATCGCGACGGCCTTCCTCCCAGACACGCTTCGCGCAACAGCATGGGTCGTCTTGCTTTTGGCAGAACTCCTAAGCCCGCTTCTGCTGACCCGCGCAGGCGACGACACTCTTCCCCATCCGGAGCACATGCCGGAGCGGTTCGGCCTCTTCACCATCATCCTTCTCGGCGAGGCCGTCGCCTCAGCATTGCATGGCCTGTCTCACGACGAAGCCATCACCCGCGAGGCGCTGATCGTCTCGCTCAACGGCGCAGCGCTCAGCTTCCTGTTTTGGGTTGGGTATTTTCACCGTGCGCGTAGCGCGGCCGCACGACGCGCCGAACAGGTCTGGACGATGCAATCCGTCCGAAGATGGGTCTACGCGCATATGCCCCTCTATCTGGGCATCGCCGGCTTCAGTGCGGGCACAGTCGCGCTCGCTGGCCATGGTCATCTTGGCCTTGAGATCGC
>CANLTZ010000027.1 GCA_947494145.1 uncultured Jannaschia sp.
ATGCTAACCGGTCAAAGGAAGACCAAAACCTGAACAGTGCTAACCTATAAACGCGGGCTCCAAAGGGAGCAGGTCAGTGGGAACCTATCTGAGGCGGCAGGCGAAGCACACGCCGCCCGGGTCGCGGCTTTTATGGCGGAGGGCGCAGATGCGATTGACGGGCGCCCTTCCGTAAGCGTCGTCCGTTTACCTTGCGACAAGAACGACTGCCCCAGAACATTGACGCGGAGGTTAAGGCCCGGCTATCCGCGCTATGCGCTCAGGACGAGGCGCAGCGCAGCACGTTTCCATCCCGCCCGGCAAAGGCGACGAAGTCTATGGAACGCTGGAAGCGCCGCGTCGTGTCTTCCGGCGCAGACACGAGGACCGAGCGAAACACCCGCGGATCGTGGAAACCGAAGTAAAGACGCCTCACGCGTTTGGAGTTTTGGACCATCGTGAACTTGCGCAGATGCCCACGCAGACCTCGAAGCGACAGCGGAGATAGAAGGAACAACCCGATCTCAGCCCGCCACCCGAGGGGACCCGGCTCTTCGGGGTCGAGCAACTGTGTCGTCAACCAATGATCGGCACGAAAATGGGCTAGATACAGGGCGGCATCTGCGTAGTCCATCGCTGCTTTTCCGCCGAACAAACAAGCACGGGCGAGGCCGGACCCTGATAGTATTTCCGGAAGGCCCATTATGCGGGCAGCGTCCAGCAAGACCTAGAAGCCCTGTTTAAACCTCATGTTCCCGACAGATGTGGCGCCCTCGATTTCTCCGCCCAGGACCATCGCCCGCAAGGGTTCGACTTCGCCAGCGGTGCTGATCGAAGGCACCATTGACGCGAGGTCGAAGGCCTCGGCGCGATCATAGGCGAAAGCGGAGACAGCCGCTTGGCCATTTTCGAGCGGCGCGGCCAGCCGAGCGGCGCTGTCCAAAGTGCTATCTGCCAACGACCCCAAAGGTTCAATCGTCGCGGCGAAGTGCGGATGTATCTACGCTATCCGATTTCTTGCCGGAGCACTGCTGACCTACGCGCCGGACGTGGTATCGTTGTCGACCGGTCAACGGTCTATGGATCGGTTCAGGGGGTCGGGTCCGAGCTCACGAAGCGGGTGGACGAACGCCGTCTCTGGGTCAGCCTCGACTGACATGTTCCCTTTCGGACCATCGCCCAGCGATGCCCTACCAGGAAGCGGAAGAGACTTACGTCCGGGGCGGCGGCAAGTGGCGGTACGTGTGGCGCGCGATCGATCAGCATGGTGTCTGACGTCATCGCCAATGGGACAGATCAGGGTGATTTGATAAGAGAGAGTTCGGACCGATCGGGTCTGACGTCAGACACATCTGTCGCTCGACCCATCGAGTGACCCCGTTCGAGGAAAGAAAAAAGTCAGCTTCAAGCGGATTTGCGCGCCATGGCTGTTTTGGCGAAAAAGCGCCTATCATTTGGCTCTCGACGCGAATCGGGTTTAATTCATTCTCCAGTTGAGTTAACGTATCTGTGTTCTCCCTACCTATATTGATAGCTTGGAATTACTCCAAGTGAACAAAGTTCGTTGGCCGCGGTGCCGGTAAGTGCACTGTCCGCATTTTTTCGGGGGTAATATTACTATGCCTACTTTAAGTCATGCAAGTGAACGTCCGTCGGCTGTTATCGACGCAAGTGAGCAACGCGACAAGCCGAAATCTAATGTCAATTTCTTGGCGAAATCACCGACTTTTATAATTATTGAGCAACGTCGACTTTGGCGCGATTGTCTCACCCGTTCTCTCCAGCTACTGCACCCAGATGGAGATTTCGTGGCGTTTGGAGAAATCGATGAGTGCATCGATAAACTAGATACGTTTTCCAAACCTGAAGCAGTTTTTCTCTGTATTGGCCCGAATGAGAGTTCGGACGACGAAATACACAGGCTGGTTGACGCTGTCGATCCTATCCCAGTCGTCGTGTTGTCCGACCCTGAGGACGTGGCACAATTCGTGGCACTTCGAAAGTGTGGAGCAAAGGGTTGGGTGTCTGCGAACTTTGAGCTGGACACAGTTTTTGCCGCAATGAAACTGGCCGCTGCAGGAGGGATTGTTATGAGCCCCGATGGCGTTGATGCCATTCAGCAGGCGGTTCCGAAACCTGTGCCAATAAGTGGTGATACCTGCGCGTCACTGACGTCACGTCAGGCCGCAGTGGCTGAGGCGTTGCGGCAAGGCAAGCCAAACAAGATCATCGCCTACGAACTCGGCCTTTGCGAGAATACGGTGAAGGTTCACGTTCGAAGCATCCTAACCAAGCTTAATGCGACCAACCGCACGGAGGCAGCGTTTAAACTGAACGAGCACCATGCCGAGGCGCAGAGTTCAGGCTGACCCGAAGCGCCAGCCAACGAAATGAACCGGACCAGTTGGCGCCCTAGGCGCTGACTGGTTCGCGAGCGGCAGGAAACAAAGTGGATTTGATTGCAAGCGCCTCAGGGTTTTCCAACGCAGGCGAAAACTCGGGATTTCGGAACTGGGCGTTTCGGATGGTCACCTTATCGCCATCAACCGCCAATCGCCCCTGAGTGATCCAGTCTACGACCTGGATAAGGGTCTTGCACTGCTGCACGAAAATACGGTCGCGCATTTCCTCTCGAGAAACGCGGATATCGTTTGTGCATGCAGTTTGCATGACAATCTTGCCCTCATCCATCACATCCTTGATGAGTTCCACGGTCGTGCCAACGATCTTTGTGTGATAGGCGAGACCGTCACCGAACCCATCCATCCCCTTGAAAGCCGGCAGCAACGATGGATGAAAATTGATAATCCTGTCTTGCATCGCCGCCCGCATCGTGGCTGAGAAGAACTTGGTGTAGAAGGACAGGACATAGTCGATATCTTGCGCGTAGATCTGATCCAACACCCGACCGCTGAATTCTTCGTTCGACTTGGTCGTGATCACCATCTCGGGGATTCCAAAGGACCGAGCCTTTTCGAGAATCGGGCCTTCGTGCTCTGCGATCACCAATCGTGTGACGTCGCGCACCGTTTTGGTATCCAGCGCCCGTTGCATGAGCGCCCCAGAAGTCGAAAGGACAACGGCAAATCTCGGCTTGGATGCAGTCACAATCAACTCTCCCCGGCCCGATACGCGGGAAAGAAGGATGTGACCGGTAGGTCCCGTGTGAGCTCCCGATAAACGGCATCATCAAAAACGCGCCCACAGAAATAGGACTTGCGCGTGGTGTTCGACCAGCCGCGTTTGAAATGCTCTAGCCCGCTGGCGCCCGTACCTTCAATGCCAGCGACGCCGCCAAAATTAACCCAGCGGACCCGGTCGTAGAAATAGTGAAGCAAGGTCCATTTCGTCGCGTAAGAGGCACTGTTGGCGTAACCCTTTTCATTGAAGGCGACGAGATGGCCCTGCGCCTGATCACCGTCGACATACCAAAGGTCTAGACCAACGGTTTCACCATCCAGCGATGCCCGGAACGCGACCATTCCGGGGGCAGAGAACTGTCGAACAAAGGACTGCCGGGAAAACGCGCGTATACCCGTGATCGCGTGTTTCTTGGTTAGTACGGCCCAGAGGTCCATCCAATCATCGATGTATTCCATCGGATCGGTGCAGACTTCAACATCGACCTTTCGCAATGCACGCCGTGCATTTTGGCGATGCGATTTCTTAACAAAGATTTCCGGTGGCTCCGTCATTTCTGCGACGAAATGATCCTTGAATGGCTGAACACGATCGAAACTGCGGCGCAGCATGGCCTCGTCGTAGTCCCCAAGCGGATCGGTCACGGCGGTGACACTGACCCAGTCCGCGCCGTATCCTTCCAAATCGTCTCCGACCGCAGACCAATCGCTGCAACATAGCAGCGGATACAGTCCCATGGCGTCTGACCTGTCCGAGTTCGCGATCCGTCGCTCCAACATCCAGCCGCCACTGCGGGGCAAGGAACAAAGTCGGCCATAATCCGAAAAGGCATCGGCATAGGCCAGACTTCTGTATCCGACCTCAGGCACCTGAGGCATTGGCGCGACAGCGGATAACGGGGTATTACCCGCCTCAGCGGCTGTCGTATCGGGCTTACCCTGCAACAACATCGGCTTCGAGACGTTTTTCATCGATCTGTTCTTGCAACTCTCGCAGTCTGCTGGATCGGCATCGTGTAAAGAACTGATCGCGCGGAACATCCGATAGCCGATAGCGCAGGCGCCACTGACCCCTGAGAAGCGCGGTGCTGCTGGGGTCCGAGGACGGCTGATATGTCGCTTGAACGAGAATCCTATCGGGCCCGCTTTCATATGCCGGTGAGCAATGCCAAGTGCAGGTGTGGCAAAGCGCAATATCGCCGGGGTTCAACTCTGGGCAAATCAAAGGCCAGTTGGGTTTCAGTAATTTCGTGTTTACCTCGCCTGCATCACCCATATAGCCGAAATGATGTGTTCCTGGATAGAACGAGATGCCACCATTTTTTCGGTTAGACGGACTCAGCGGAATGAAGCACGTCGTCTTTTCAGGCCACCCATAATCATAGGCGAAATCACCATGCGTAAACACAGGCGTCCGGCTGTTGCTGTCCTTGATCACGAAGCGCTGCATGAAGATTGCGAGATCAGGATAAAGCTGCTCGAGGATATCGAGGATCTTTGGTGTCGCGTGTATTTTTTCTAAGACTTCCGGGGGAGCTTCATGCACGTGGACAGGATTAAACGGATTCACCTTGCGCTTGCCATTCAGTGAACGACGATAGAACGCTCGCCATTCGCTCTGCCATTCGCGGACCATGTGTTGTGGAACGACGTCACGCACCACAAAAAACCCTGTCTCGCGGTAAATTCTCGAATCGAAGGTCCGGCTGTCTGCCTTCGGGATCAATGAGCGAATTTCGCCAATGTCGAACTGTTGCATGTAATTCAAATTCCTCGTCGTGAAACGATTCTATTGGTGGTGATCAGGCTGCAATCAGGCCGAGTGCGAGTATTTGTAGTCGCTGACCTTTTCCGGCAGCAGCTCATAACCGCGCTTCATGTCGATGCCATAGGTTTCGTCATCATAGGGCACCGAACAGTATCCCATCACGGCACGCTGCCGATTGGTGAACTGATCATAAATCTCTTGTGGCACGTTGCCGGGAATATCGAATGCCTGCTTAATCCACCACCGGCAGAAGGTCGCGATAATTGACCAGCGCGTGCCGCCGCTGGTGTTTTCACCGGCACCATGCCAGATACGGCTGTCCCAAAACACCAGATCGCCAGCTCTCGCCTCGATCGGCACCGCAGTCTTGTAGGACTCTGGGTCGGCATACTGATCCGCCTGGTGTGACCCTGGAACAATTAGAGTGCACCCATTTTCCAGCGTTTGGTCTTCAAGCAAGATCGAGCATTGCATGATGAATGGAAAAGAGCCGGTGTATGGCACGAAAGAATCTATGTGCATCGGCATTCTATAGTTGCTACTACGCGCAAGAAAGGAACGCAGAATGTAATTTGGGTCTTCGGGTGGTACGACTGAGAACCATTGATCGTTTAGAAAATGCTTGAGCGTATCCTCAATAATAGGCGTTTCGAGGATCAACCTATTAAAGAACATGTCCTTGCTTTGAAGATTATAGACCATCGGCTGAGCGCGATTTAGCCTAGGCATACGGTCCGACTGCTCGCCAATAGTTTTTTCAAACCAGTAACGGATGCGATCCAACGCTTCCTTAACTGTATCTTGCCCAAAAGCTTGGGGTATACGCGCATAACCATCCCGGCAAATGGACGAAATACACTCCTCGGATGTGTTTGCCAATGCGGATTTGTAAACAGCTTGATCCATAAGTGCTTCTCTCCGATTGCCGATGTGCTGATAAAATTAAGGAAACTCAGCGATTAAGTAATTCGTGGAAGCCGACCGAGATTATAAAAACAAAGGCTGGGACAAGAAGTGACAAGTGGTGTGAAGAATAATATTCGCACCTACGCTCCTTGTAAGAATTATCAATCGGCTTCCAGTTATTAGACTACGAGCTAGTCGCCAAGCTATCAAGCAACTCTAGCTACCAAATTATCCGTAACCCATCACCTGGTATGTAATCCTGTTGGGCTAATTCGCCGGTCGAAACTTCGGAACGTCCTTGACTTACTCTAGACCTGTGTGTGTCAAAACACCCTTGTGAAATCCTGATATAAAGCGCTGTAGAGAAGGCGGTTTCCGGGCACGGTTACCACCTCAACAAGCGATAAAGATAGGAGCCGTAGTCCGTTTTCTGATACATCTCCGCCATAGCGCAGAGTTGTTCAGCGTCGATCCATCCGCTATCAAATGCAATTTCTTCCGGGCACCCCACCTGCTGGCCCTGTCGGAGTTGCATGGTACGCACGAAATCGGAGGCGTCCAGCAACGAAGCGTGAGTGCCGGTGTCAAGCCAAGCATATCCCCGGCCCATACGTTGCACGTCAAGTGCTCCATCAGCGAGATAAGTTTCCAACAGATCAGTGATTTCCAGCTCACCGCGTTCTGAGGGACGGACAAATCGCGCGCGGTCCGGCGCTGTACCGTCGAGGAAATAGAGCCCTGTGACTGCATAATTTGAAGGCGGAACGGCGGGTTTCTCAATGATCGCACTGGCCATTCCGGACTCGTCGAAATCGACGACCCCATAGCGTTCCGGGTCGGCAACGCGATATCCGAACACCGTTCCGCCTTTGCGTTTCTGGTCAGCGGCCTTGAGTTTGTCAGGCAACTGGTGCCCGAAAAAGATATTGTCACCCAGGACCATGGTCGACGCTTCGCCACCCAGAAACGACTCGGTCAGTAAATAGGCCTGCACGAGCCCGTCGGGACTGGGTTGCACGACGTAGTTCAGCGAAATACCCCATTGGCTGCCATCGCCTAGGGTTCTGTGAAACTGCTCCTGGTCGTGCGGCGTCGTGATGACGGCGATGTCCCGAATCCCGGCCAACATAAGCACCGAGAGCGGGTAGTAGACCATCGGCTTATCATAAATCGGAAGCAGCTGCTTCGATATACCTTTGGTGATCGGATAGAGCCGGGTTCCCGATCCGCCTGCGAGGATAATGCCTTTGCGTGGGCGCACGCTCGCCTCGGCTGGTATGTGACGTCGTTTTGCGGCGGGCTGTGTTTTGCGTTTTTCAGAAAGCGTCATGCCACTACCCCCAGTCGTTCCCCAACGCCCGCACGACACAGCAGCGCGCGCCACCAGGTTTCGTTTTCAAGGTACCACTTCACCGTGCGCTGTAGGCCCACTTTAAGGGTCACCGACGGTCGCCACCCAAACTCATTTCGAACCCGAGACGGATCGATGGCATAGCGGGCATCATGTCCCGGACGGTCAGTTACGAAAGTGATCTGGTCGGCATATGAGCCGCGCGATTTCGGACGCATTGAGTCGAGTGTGGCGCAGAGCATGCGCACCAAGTTCAAATTGCTGCACTCACTCTCACCACCGATATTGTAGGAGCGACCCGGCACGCCTTTCTGCACTGCTAGAAGCAACGCCTTGGCGTGGTCCTCAACATAAAGCCAGTCGCGAACCTGCGTGCCATCCCCGTAGATCGGCAAATCGCGACCGGCTAGCGCGTTCAGAATTATCACCGGAATAAGCTTCTCCGGAAAATGGTAGGGACCGTAATTGTTGGAACAGTTCGTCAGAACCACTGGCAGACCGTAGGTGTGATGCCACGCGCGGACCAGATGGTCGGACCCGGCCTTTGACGCGGAATAAGGCGAGCGAGGATCATAGGCCGTGTCTTCGGTGAACCGCTCCGACCGGTCCATTGGCAGGGAGCCGTAAACCTCGTCTGTGGAAATGTGATGAAAGCGGAATTGTTTGGGCCGGCCCCGGGAATCCCAAAAAGAGCGGGCCACTTCGAGCAGCGTGCAGGTACCCATGACATTGGTTGCGACAAAGTCATCCGGTCCGTCGATAGACCGATCCACGTGCGACTCGGCCGCTAAATGCATCACGGCGTCCGGTTCGAAGGCCGAAAACGCTCGGTTGAGCGCTGCACGGTCCCGGATGTCGGCATGCACGAAGCAATAGCGTGGGCTATCGGCAACCGACGCCAGGTTATCGAGGCAGGCCGCGTAGGTCAGTGCATCGAGATTAAGGACATGATGACCCGCCGCGATTGCTTCGCGCACGACCGCCGAGCCGATGAAACCCGCACCCCCTGTTACGAGAAGTTTCATGCCCCACCTGCCTGGACGCACGCTTTGTCCAAGAGAATTCTGAAAGAGAAATCATTCTGTAGATCTTCCATTCTTGGTCACCTTGCCAAATAAGAAATCTGAAATAACTAATTGATGATCTCCCGCTCTTGCACTGACTGAAAAGCAGTTCGGGAAGTCCTGGTATGAGTCCAACCCTACGGGAGCGCCTAGGAATGCCCGCAAAGCGGCGAATACCTGGTATTATTCTCCCTCTTCCGAACTCGGTCCAAGTAACATGATCTGGTATCTCGCCCGGCTTCCGGCAGGCGATGGGTTTGCCCGAATCCAATCTTCTTTCACAGTTGTCCAGTGATCCCGCGCAGCCTGTCCTTGAAGCACTGTCCAGCCGTCGCCCGGCACTGGATATTTGGCCGGAAAGGGTCGATCTGATAGGTTTAAGAGAAAGTTGCCCGAGGCCTCTGTCGTCTTACTCCAGGCCATTCGGAGGCGTTCGACGCCCACGTGGTCAACGTCTTCAATAGCGATGACGGAGTCATAGATTTTCATCGACGGGCTATTTGTCTCAATCTTGAACGGCGATTGATGGGTTGTTCTACCTTTGAACAGGAATGACTGCATTCTCAGCAGGACACCGTCCATGGTCACGACGTTCTGCCGCACATCTGGCAGGGCGTTATGTGTTATGCTGATCCCGGAAAAAACTCCGTCAAATAGGCTGTTTGCGATGGCTCCGTTGGCGCCGAAATCGTTTTCGACGGCGTCATCGCGGACGGCTGAGATCGCCACGTTCTCTATCCTGAAGTCATCCGAGCCTGCGGCAATACGGATGCCATCCCATGCCCCTGTTATTGTCCAGTCATAAATCTCAGCACGTGGCGCATCCCGAACCATGACAGCCGCTGAATTGTTGTAGATGTCGAGCCAATCCAGGTCTTGAGGAACGGTCCCGAGAATCGTTCCGCCATACACTTTAACGCCCGGGACGCTCTCATCGATGAGAAATGGATAAGCATTCAGTTGGTCGCCGTAGTTGCTGACAACCCAAGAGGCCGAGCGCGCATTGATTGAGTTCGATGTGTTGCCGTTGACGCGAAACTGGCTGTACCCGAACTGTGCCTCGGACAGATCGACTTCCGATGACGCCTGAAGGTCCAGAGTTGCCGGATCAGAATCAAAGAAGTGTAAGCCTCCTAGTCTATCAAGAACGGATCCCAGCACAAATGACGACGCAATCCCAAGCACGAAAAGCATCAGCGGAATTCCGGTAAAGCGTTGTTTCTGCAGGACATGCCGTGTCATTTCAGTTCTGCGACTTGTGGGATTTCCTTGGATACGACACGCTCCTCTGTTGTCGAATCGCGGCCCAAAAGCCGCTCGCATTCTTTGACGTAGGCCCGAAGCACAATCTCCTCATCGAATTGTTTTTCAACGATTTCTCGACTCTGTTTGCCCATGGTAACCAGCGTGTCTTTGTCGAACCCGGCCGCTTTGCGCATCGCAGCAAGCAGCGCATCGCCGTCGCGCGGCGCGATTTTGAGGCCGTTCACCATGTGACGGATCACATCGCGGCAGCCGACGCTGTCTGTCGTTATGATGGGACGTCCAACCGCTCCGGCCTCAAGCAAGGTCCGAGGGACGCCTTCGCCGTAATATGACGGCAGCACAAGGAAACTGCAGGCGGCCAGTTGCTGTTCGATCTGATTGGCCGGGACCTGCCCCAAATAAGTACAGCCTTCGCAGGTCGAAAAGGCCTCCAGATCCTCGGCCGATACATAGCCGGACTCGTCGAGCCTTTCACCGGCGATCAGGAACTTAGCGTTGGTGCCAAGTCTGGCCATTTCCATCGCCGCGTCGATGAACATCTTGGCGCCTTTTGCGATGAGCAATCGTCCTACAAACAGGAACACCGGGTCCGTTGGAAATTCAAATGAAGGCGCAAATCGTTTGAGGTCCACCCCACTGCCGGGAAGACGCCGCACGAGGGGTTCCGGAACCATTCGGTGTTCGAGAAAGAAGCTCAGATCGTCACTGTTCTGAAAGAACACACGGTGTGAACGGCGCAAGGCGGCTGCATAGAGCCTGACCACAAGTCTGCGAAGAAGGGGGCCACTGTCTTCGAATGCCCGGCCAAGCCCGGCGATATTGTTGATCACCGTTATCCCGAGCGACTGGGCCGCCATCGCACCGACTGTGTTGGGCTTGATCGTGAAGCAAAGGCAAACAGAAGGGCGATGACGCCGAAGGGCCTTACGGATGGCTAGGAACGTCAAGACTTCGCGGAGGGGGCTGGTGCCGTATTGGCTGATGTCAACATGGGCATGCAGCACCCCGGCACTTTCCAGCGCGGCAACGGCCTCGTCGTAAGGGCTCACGACGACGATCTTTGCACCGGTGGACTGCAGCGTCTTTATCAGGTTGGTTCGGCAGCGCTGAACATGCAGCGACGTGTTGCAAATGATGGCTATGGTCGGGGTCATACCGGTCTGGGTCCTTCCATGAGCTTGTGCATAATCAATTCCCGCTCGGCGTCCGAAGCCTTCAGGGATTGGTTCTGGGCACGGCGCGCATAGATCTTGTTCAATCCGAGATCCCTGGCGGCTTGAACGACTCCGTCCAACCCGATGTCGCGCAATGCATAGGAGGTCTTTCGCGCGGCCGCCGACAGCAGGTGGTGTCGGGGTAGCGCGGCGCCGTTGACCCTACCGATGTCAGCCGCTTTTACAGCGCTCTGTGGGAGGCCCAGAAGCGTGTCCAATTCCTGAACGAAAGCCTGCATATCCCTGCCAAGAAGGTCGGCTTCCAGCAGGCTGACCCGATCAGTGCCAAGTTCAGCCCGCCATCTCTCCAACCAGAAATCAGCCCGGCTGGCTTCAATGATCACAGGATGGGTCTCAATCGCCTTGTCCAAGGGCGCCGCGGTGTATCCGTAGCGCTTCAAATGCAAGTAGTGTGACCAGGCCCGGGCGACTGGATCGCGCCGCATAATGACGACACGCGCCTCGGGCAGGATCGCAGCAACCCGAGCGGGCGCCTCAGGATGAGCAACGATGCTAGGGGCGACATCGACTAGAATGCGGTGCTGCGGTTCCGGGTGGAATTGCCCTTCGTACCATTTGAGACCGCGATGATAATAACGGTCGAAGAAGAAGATTTCCTTGGTTCTTGCCGGCAGACAGACGTCGTTCCGAGCCTTGAGATACGCATGCACCCAAGTCGTGCCAGACTTCATTGGCCCACAGAAAACAGTGGCCTTCAAACCGAACATCAGTTGAACCTCCTCATCGGGCGCTTGGCCATCAACCAATGGTAATTCAGCACACCAATTGCGAAGCCCGCCTGTACCCAGAATGGTCGTTGCCGAAGCCCGAAAGATCCCATTCCATAAAGGCAGACGATCAGGAATGCCGAAAATACAGCAAAGGCTTGGATGCGCTGATCCATCGCCAGCCGACTGAGCGCACGTTTCAGAGCTGCGATGCAAATTGTTGCCTGGAACAACAAAAGAAATATCAGACCAGGGACACCGATTTCGATCAATGTGCCAAGATAGGTGTTGTGGACTTCGAAAGTACTTGATGAATAATTCTTGAAGTTGCCTGGGCCGATGCCGAACGCCGGATAATTGACCCAGTTACTCGTCACGGCCACAATTTGCTCATAGCGCGGGCCGAGACCTGCTTCCACAGTGTCGGGGTTCAGAAACCGGTCGAGTGGCCGCGCCAAGCCTTGGGCCAAAACCGGCAATGCACTTGAACCTGATTCCTTGAATGCTGCGATCACTGACCCAAGTGCTAGCGTTGCCATAACGCAGAACAGGAGCATCGTGGTGGCCAGACGAACCTTAGATGCAAAGAACAGCAGGGTCCCAAGCAGAACGAGCATCAGAGAGACAACCAAAAGAACAAGGGCTGTCCGGCTGCCTGTCCCGATGAGGGCGATAACGGCTAAGGCGCTCGCAAAAAAGAAAAAGAGTGTGGTCTTGCGCGATGCTGATCGTCCGAGGCTAAAGATCAGCGCAAGAGGAATGGCAGGCGCCACAAAAGCTGCCAGTTGATTGACGGACTGCGATGTTGACTTGATTCGACCACCACCGTGGTAGACCCAAGCCGGCGCTTCGGCGAACATCGCCAAGGCGGAAAAACTGGAAACGAGGACAACGCCAAGGATGAAAGCCACCAAGAACATCCGCAGATGCCCTGGAAAGGCCGAGGCGGCGACAATCGCAAAGCAGATCACCGCACCGTAAGAATAATTTGCAAAAGTTTGGACGAACCGTCCAAACCGCTGATCATAAACAAATATTGAAACGACACCGGAGAGAAACACCCACATCAGGAAAGCTGCAAGTATCTGGAAGAACCAATGCGTATTTCGGTGCAATCGCAATTCGAGAATACCGGATTTTTTTATCGATGCGAGTAGCAAGAGCGTTATGCCCGCCAGAAAGAACAAGTCTGCGGCAATGATCTTACTGACCGCCGCGGGATTCATTGGATTAATCAAAACCCCTGACAGAAAAATCCCGATCGCCAGAAGCTTTGCGCTGATACCGATAAAGAATTCGTGCTCAGTCTTCGCCTGCGCCCCGCGCAGCACCGGTCGGAGCGTATTGCTGCGAGTGTTGGTGGGCGCTGTCCGATTGACCAAATCATATCCGTGTGCGTTCTGTATCACTTGGCGCCGGTACCCAGCAGCATAACAGAGACCGTCGTCAGAATGATGAACACTTCAAGCATGAAGGTGCCGTGGCGTACGTAGTAATAATCGTACCGCGCCTTACGGTTGATTGTGATCAACTGATCTGCATAGCCCCCGCGGATCTGTGCGAGACCAGTGATGCCCGGACGCACGCGGGCGCGATATTTGTAATAAGGGATGTTTTCGGTGAACCACGTCGCGTGGTCCCACACGTCGGGACGCGGACCGACCAAGGCCATATCACCCGTTAAGACACTGAAGAAATTCGGAAGCTCATCGATGCGTGTGCGTCTGATGAACTGTCCAAGGCGTGTGATGCGATCGGACTCCAAGGGGTCCGTTGGCAGCCGTTTTTTCGTATCCTTGGATTGCGTCATGGACCGAAACTTCCACATGGTGAAAGGTCGGCCCCATTGTCCCATCCGCTCCTGCTTGAAAAGCAATGGGCCTGGGTTGAACAGCGGATTCAATAGAAGCAAGGCAAAGCCTGCAATTACCGCCATGCTTAGCCCGACCATCGCAGAGATGACATCGACCGTTCGTTTTGAGAACAGGAACAACGGCGACCAGCCGACCAATGGCATCCGTGTCGTCAGGCCATCTGCTGCCGAGTAAGAAAAATGTCCTTCTTTCAAAATCGCTTTCACTTTCGCCTCCGAACCCTAAAATGCTAGCAAGGTTTCAGGACCTCTACGCAACGGTCAATTAGCTAGATTTACCGATGTGCGCCAATAATAGCCAAATGGTGCAAATAGTGTGTATTGCCGTTCCTGCGCTTAGCCAGTATGGGGCATCAATACTATCATCAGGATTAGCTAATAATGATCATCGGCTACAACGCTGACATATAATATCCTGACAGGATAAGCCCTACAAGCGCAGTAGCCTTGGGTACAACTAGGAACGATTCGCGCTGCTAGATGTATTATTATGAATGAATGTGTCGTCGCTAATGTCAGAAATCGTACATATGGGGGCGTCGTGCCAGATTTGCGTCGCACTACAGCGCAAAGACTACAAATTTGGATAGTTATCGTCGGCGATCGGAAATCTGATTTAGCGTTCCTAAACGAGATTTTAACTCGCGAAATATGGAACAGTATTTTAATTATGGGCGCACGACATGAAAAAGGTTGATTCGGACATCGCAACAAGATTTGTCTTTTCAGATGCGATTCAGCACGAAGAACCCGAAACCACCATAGACATGCGCTCCATTGCCAGGGTGATTTGGGCCGGACGCTGGACCGTTTTCTTTGTTACCAGTTGCGCGACGTTACTCGGGTTTCTCGTAACCTTAAACGTCGAGCCAACATACAAAGCGAGTGCCAAGGTCATGTTTGACCCACAGCTTCGCGAAATCGCAGCCGGTGCGCGTGTGACATCGGTCATTTCAGGCGAAGACGGTATTCAGAACGAAATTCAAGTCCTGCGTTCGACCGCCCTCCTAAACAGGGTCATCGACGAACTCAACTTGTCGGCAGTGCCAGATTTTAATCCTGAGATTGAGCGGTCTTGGCTATCTACTCTGCGATCCACGCTTCATACGTCTTTTCCCGGGTACTTTCGTCCACCTGACGAGAACAAGGATAGTGTCTCAGAAATTCCGGATCTCCAACGCCGCGTCATCGCAACGAGAGTTGCTGAGGGGCTCCAACTGACCCCAATCCCGTCGTCCCGGGTGATCGAAATCGGTTATGTATCACAAGATCGTTCCTTATCCGCTCAGGTCGCAAATGCCTTTGCCGAGCAATATATTGATGACCAGCTAGAGGTGCGGCTTTCTACGACCCGGGCCGCAACAGAATGGCTTTCAAGTCGGGTTGACGATTTACGCGTGCGCGTACAACGGGCAGAGCAGGCAGTTGCCGCCGCAAGGTCAGCACAGTCTGACAAAGCTGGTCAGAGCCTGGAAATTACTCGGCAGCAACTCGAAGCTCTCATTGACACCTTCTCAGAAACGGAGAGCGCAGCACGGACTGCGATGGCGGATTATGATCGGCTCAGAAACGCTTTGGAGAATGAAGCAGACTTTGGAACTGTCTCGGAATTCCGAGACTCTGCTATTCTGGCAGGCTTCGTAACGCGGGAAATTAATCTGCGTAACCAATACGCTATTCTGGCAAGTACATTACCAGCAGATCACTATTCAGTCCGTGAAATTGAGAACTCGCTTGAAAATGTTCTGAAGCTCCAGAAAGCCGAAGCCGCGCGCGTTGTCGAAATTGCGCGTACGCGGTGGCGCTCCCTCGAGCAACAGACAGATCGAATTCAGTCTGAAATCCGTCTTCTTGACCGTAAGGTTCTGCAGGAAGCGCAAGACGAGCTGAACATCAGACAATTAGAACGGGAGGCAGATGCAAGTAGAAGAGTTTACGAGACGTTCCTTGAGCGTCTCAATGCCGCGTCCGAGCAGGTCAAACTAGAAAGCGCAGATGCACGTATCCTCACCTTGGCTGAGCCGCCTTTAACGTCTTATTCCCAGCCGAGGAAGTACGCATTCGTCGTCGCGTTCATTGGTGGGATCTTAGCGAGTATTCTACTAATCTACCTGCGTGATCGCTTTGGCAACACGTTTAGGTCCACCGAAGAAATTGAAAATATCACCGATACCGACGTGTTTGGCCTGACACCGATGCTTAAAGCCAAGCGAGACCCAGCCGCCGTGTTTCGGGACTTTGCGATGCACCCAAAGTCGGAATTGGCTGAGGCTGTGCACGGTGTGCGCACCAGCATCATGCTGAACAAAGGTGCGAAAACACCGCAGGTCATAATGTTTACATCTTCCAATCCGGGTGAAGGTAAGTCCATTCTCGCAGCTCTGACAGCGCTTTCGGCATCTCGGATCAACGCGAAGACAGTTCTTGTTGATTGCGATCTGCGTCGGCCACAGATCCACAGAATTGTGGGCGGAGCACCAGGCAGCCCAAGTATACTCTCAGTGCTAACTGATACGATATCGCTAGACGAAGCAGTCGGAGAGGAACCGCAATCAGGACTAAACGTGTTAGCAGGCGATTTGCTTCACGAAAGAAGCAATGTCTCTGCGGTAGACGTCCTTTCATCTAGGAACTTCTCGCAATTGATGGAGACACTGCGGTCGAACTTCGACCTCATCATAATCGACGCACCACCTACCTTGCATGCAGTCGATAGCAGGGTACTAAGTGCGCATGCCGACTCGATCGTCTATGTGGTGAAGTGGCACAAGACATCGAGGGATGCCGTGCTGGCAGGAATTCGGAGCTTTGAGTCGGTTGGGGCTCCCGTTACGGGGGTTGTGCTGTCCATGGTCAAGCGGTTGAAGTATGGAGGGCGCCGTATAGACCGCCATCTTTTTGCCGATTACGGCAAAGCTCATGGATGACGAGAACCTTATAAACCCAGGTCCACATCACAACTGAGGTGTGTTTGTCGGCCGATGGGTAATCGCCTTCAGAATGGCGGAGCGACGACGGCCCTATGGAATCTTCGGTCCAGCTAAGACTTTGCCAACCGCAGATAGTTGTTCCAATTCCAGAGCTACCTGCAGGACGGGTTTGGCTAGTGTCCGCGCACCAAGCGGAGAATAATGGTGATTGTCGACGTAATATGTATCCGTGCCAATATGCGTCGGACACTCACTTGCGCAAACTTTGGCTGCTAAGTTGACAACCCTTGCCATGCCGCTTTCTTCCAATCGCTCAAGCATGGCGTTCGCAAGACCTTGGCGCGCCATGACAGATGCCGCGTCCACAGCTTCAGGCATTGGAACATCAAACAGGATATTGCTGCTCATACGTTTGGCCACGTCCCAAGGAATTTCCGGAACGGACCCAATGAGTAGAACGCTTTTGCCCGCACTTGACAATTGCGCCACCAGGTCCTCCAGGGCGTCGTAGGCAACTTCGGCATTGTCCCCGTCCGAAACTGTTCCCACCCGGGTCAACCTAAACGGTGGACCGGATCGATCAGGATACATGCGGCCCTCGACATAGAGCGGCCAACGCGCGGCCAGAACAATCGTCTCGATTGCATCGTTAGCCAACACGTGTTGGAGCACTGCCTCTCGGAATATCTCGCACCTGTTGTCCTGTCCGGCTGACAGGTCAGACCGCTTCACGCCGGGAAGCGGTGCACAAGCGCCCCGATTGGCAAAAACAAGCGCCTTCTCCCTATCGGCCGTCAACTCGATCAGGGCCGGCAACAGCGCCTCAGCATGCGAGTCGCCCCAAAGAAGATAGGCGCCTTGGCCAGCCTGTGTCTGATTGAACTGGCAAAGCTCCTCGATGGCGCGTGCGCCGGTACAGTCCTGGTAGGTCCGGTCATTTTCTACCTTAGCCAGCCCCGCCAGTTGTTCGTCGTCAAACCGTTGTGTCGCGGCTCCGTTAGACAGCATCAGCAGACCCGCAAAGACCGCCAGCGCCGACGCGCCGACCCCTGAAAGCGTGAAAACGGTCACGCGGGACAACCCACCCTGCGGTCGTCGTTTCCGGAATGGGCGCTCGACGAACCGCCAGGACAAGCATGCCAGAACAAATGACAGCAAGATGGTCGATACCTGCCAGATCGGTTCAAGCTCGATGGTGGCAAGCCGATTGCGTACAAAGGCCATCACCGGCCAATGCCAAAGGTAGAGCGAGTAAGATATCAATCCGACAAACACAAACGGCTTGAATGACAGCAGCCGCGAAGCCATCACCGGTCCCGCCGTTCCCGCCCAGATCAGCAGCGCAGTGCCTAACACGGGTGGCAGCGCTGCAAGGCCTGGAAAAGTCATATTCCAGTCGTAGAAGATCACCGGAAGCAGTACGCCGCAAAGGCCGAGAAATCCCGCTGCTTCGCGCAAGAAGCGCGGCGCTCTGGCAGGGATAAGCCCAACCGCCAAGATGGCCCCAAGCCCCAGCTCCCACGCGCGCGTAGGCAGCAAGTAAAACGACGCTGCTGGCATCCGCGGCGTCGCCCAGATTGCTGCCAGCAAAGACCCGACTGTCAGTACTACCAGCGCCGGGCGTGCGAACTGCCGACCAAGATAGAAGATCAACAGTAAGAGCAGCGGGAAGAATATGTAAAACTGTTCTTCAACGGCCAACGACCAGCTGTGCAGCATTGGCAAATAGTCTGTCGCGCCATCGATGTAGCCCCCTGAGTTCTGCCAGAACCAAAAATTTGAGACAAAGAAAAGCGCAGCCAAGATCGACTCGGCCATCTGCGCATAATCCGCTGGTGTTAGTGTGAACCAACCAACAACAAGGGCTGCGGCTGTGACGGCAAAAAGAGCTGGCAAGATACGCCGTGCCCGACGCTCGTAAAACTCTATCAGCGAAAACTGACCGTCGATCATTTCACGATAAATAATTGTCGTGATTAGAAAGCCAGAAATCGTAAAAAATACGTCGACACCAATAAATCCGCCCGGAGCGCCATAAAAATTTGCATGAAACAAGACGACAGGCACCACTGCGAGACACCGAAGGCCGTCGATATCTGATCGATATTTCATCGTACAATTCCTATTACCAGTATCGAGATGTCACACCTCTGGCATGAACTGAAGCAGGGCATATATGTCCTCGACAATCCCATCCGACCGAACAAAAACTCGGTTCCGCTTCTCTGATATTTAGAAGCGGAACCGAGCTAGCCACGAAAACGACATCCACCAGCCAATTCTGACCGGATCGGTTCTCCCTGCCGTTGCTTCGCAGCATCTCGCTTGATCAACCTCATTGCATGCCGGGGTCGAGACTTGATCGAATTGAACTCGTCCTCTTTTTCTGCGATGCGCTACGGTCGAGGCTGTGTCCATCAGCGCGCCTATCAATTACAACCAGCGGACACGATCGGGTGCGCGTTCGACGAACTCAACTTGACCTTGTCAATCTGCTAACTGTTAAAGTCATTCTTCCAAATGACGACAACGACTTCTTACTTTCACCATATCGCTCGTCGCCCGGTCGTATGCTCTTGATTTACAGCCAAAGGCTCCGATTGTATAATATATAAGGCAGAATAATCGGCTAGCAGAATTTGCAAGTATCCCGTTCATATTAGAAGTACTTATCTCTAAGCTTCAGATTTCCCTCGCTTTCAAATACGACTTACACTCAAAAAACCTATGGTGGATATTACCAGACGCACGCTAAGGACGAAAATGGGCTATTTCGGATGGCGTGTTAGCCCATCCGAATTGGAGATAGCGAAGCCTCATCCAGATGGATTAATCCGAATGTGATCAGTTGGCTAAACCACAAGCTCAGATCAACACCTATCGGTATGACCACCGACAAGCCGGGGCACATTTATCCACCTCGGGTCCCGCGCTGCAAATAGAGTTTAAGACCGACCGGTCCGCGGCGAGGCCGACATTCCAGCAGAAGCGTTTGACTTTGCGTGTTATGCAAGCAGCATGACCTAAGTCATTGGGTTTCGAAAGCGACCTCAGCCTCAAAAACGGCAGTCACCTCAACGACATCACCGGGCAACAAGTAGACATCGTCAAGGCGATCGGTCTCGATACTCGCCTCTCCAACGCGTTGGATCGCGATCCGGTAAGTCGGTTCAACCTGTGGCATGAGACTTTGTCCTCCGAGCATGGCGATCCGCTGATCAAGTGCATTCAGCCGTTTCTGAAGGGTGTCCAAGGTTTGAGATTGGTCAACGATCTGTCCGAGCAATTCCACTCGCTGTGCATATTGTAACCGTTCAAACTCGTCAGATGTGCGCGCCAGATCCAGTTGCAGATCGTATATTTCGCCGGTGGTTTCTAACATCTGCATCGACACTTGAAGAAAGGCGCGCCTAGCTTCGGTCACCCTTGCCTGAGGGGTCAAGCCGCGCTCCGCCGAGGCGCGGGCTCTGTCCAACGCGGTCTGCTCAATCTCAAGATTCGTCTCCTGTGAGCGCAGGAGCTCGTTCAAAACCTCCAGGCGATTTTCCATCTGTTGTGTCTGGAGCTCTGAGTTGCTGCGAGAAAACTGTCTTTCAATATTCCGCGCCGACAACCAACGCACAGACCCTTTTTCGGGGCTCTCGCCAAGTTCGACGTGTTGGTTATCTTGCCCACTAATTGATGCCAGATCTGCCTCCAGGCGCGCTACAGTTGCCTCGACGAAGCCGATATCCCCGGCCAAGATATCGCGGTCGACCGTCAGCGATAACAGGTCCAACTCCGACGTAACTGGGGCGACAGCTTGGCCAAGCCCGCCAGCGCGCGCGATTGCCTGGCGCAGCGTGATCCCCGGACGGTAAGGCTGTTCGCCGTTCTGCCGTACATCGCCCATCAAATAGATCGGCCGGTACTCCTCCACGTTAATGAATATCAAATCGGCGCTGATCCGCTGCCACACCTCCGCTCCGTCCACACCCGTCGTACGGAACGGAGTCTTGATCATCAGCGCAGCGACCATGTCTCGATGTTCCTTGATCGTCAGCCCCCCTGCGTCAATCACCCCTGCGAGCGGCACTTGCACCTCGCCATTCAAGCCAATGGTTGCAACCCGATCCAGCTCCGGCACCCCCAATACCGAATAAGATATCCTGTCGCCCGGAGCCAATCTCGGATCATCTGCCGCGATAGATGCAACAGACGATATGCATAGCATTACCAGTACGAGTAATGGAGCAGGAAAACGATATAATGGCCTAATAAATGACATGAATATCCTCATCTATCGATCAAATATGTATTGCCCGCCCATCTATACAAATCAAAGCGTGGCAACTCGACAGAAAACCGTTCAAGCCACCAGCGCCAGAAAAATACACTAGCGAAACGAAAATCAGAGCTCGCGCCCCCACGCCTTGATGGTAGCAGAAGATGAGCCTCTCGTGAACCCATCTCGCCATAAGCGCGCCGGTGAATTTTTGACCTTAACCTAAGTCTGAACCAGGCGCTCCCGATAGTTGGATATTCCAAGACTACTCCCCACTCTTAACCGATAACCGGGTCACGGTAACGCGCCGATTGCAAATACGGAGCGCACTATGTGTTTCGTCTGAAGTGTCAAAAGTTGACTTTGGGCGAGGTGGCGACCGTAGGGTCAACTCGATAGTAACCCTACGAAAGGCACAAGATAACGTTAAATAACGTGAAGGTCACACAAACATTTTT
Source organism: uncultured Jannaschia sp. (assembly GCA_947494145.1). GTDB lineage: Bacteria > Pseudomonadota > Alphaproteobacteria > Rhodobacterales > Rhodobacteraceae > Jannaschia. Next base: position 20,942 of record CANLTZ010000027.1, read on the forward strand.
TCAGGTGAGACATTTTGCGCCACAAAAATCCTATTCGTTAACGCTTCCCGCACAACCTCTTAAAATTCGACCCAAGACATTGACATATAATTAATTTATTGACCTATCTTTTAGGTCAAGTAGCTCGGATATTTCTCGCTCGGCGGATATCCGCCATCACAAGAAACCCACCGCACTTCGCGCCTCGTACTCGCCGTAATTGACTGATTCGGCGTCTCATAAAATCGCCTATACGCCGCATCTGTGGATACAAGGTTTCGCCGATTAGGCCGCAATCGAGAGGTTGCTGGCGGGATCCTGCCTGCGAACCCGGCTGGGTTGCACGATGTTAACCACAACGAGATATAGCCGCCGCCACGACCGACGCTCTGTGCTGGACCCTCACCCAGTGCAGGGCCCGGCTCGTGCACTCTCGGGTCACTCACCGAGGGAAAACCAAAAAAGGGAAATCTATGGACAAGACGATCACTCTTAATGGAAACTATGGCTATACCCAATACAGGTACAATGGTGGTAACGCCGATGCTATTGATGCATCAAATGCCACCTGGACGGTTTCCAATGCAGGCGCTAACGTAAATCTCTATCCATTCCTCGTAGATAACGCCAACACGGGTATCGATGTTTTTGGCGCAACCGTCACCGGCACGATCCCGATGACCGGAGAATGGTTGAAACTCTATACCAATTCTGCCGCAGTTATGGTGCGTGACACGAAGCAGGCGGATATCTACGATCTGCGCATCTCCGACGCTTGGGACGGGTTGCGCGTTGCGGGCAAATCCGAAGGCTTCGAAATCTCGAACGTCTGGATCAGCGATGTCCGGGACGACGCATTCGAAAACGACAATCCGGTGAGCGGTTCTATCCGCGACAGTCTTTTTGACGGTGTGTTTTCCGGTATCAGCCTCGGCCACAAGAACATGGCTAATGCAAGTCAAGAAGTGCTTGAGTTGGATGGCGTGCTCATGCGGATGGAATCCTACCTCTTCAAAGGCGAGATGACTCACCAGTCGCCCTTCAAGATGGAAAGCAAGAGCCCCAAGCTCAGCATCACGGATACAGTCATTGCAATCGACGATGTCGATCACGTCGGTCAGTCGCGGTTGCAGTTGGCCTGGGACAAGCTGATCGAATCGTCGGGCAATGTGTTCCTGAACCTCTCTGACAAGCCCCTGCCCTCTGACTATCCGATGCCGCCAGCCGGATGGACCGTTTTGCAGGGCCAGGCCGCGCGTGACTACTGGGAAGACACCCGAAACGAATGGACCTCGACCCGGGGGGACGGCGCTGAAACGTTTCGTCCCGCCCCCGAGGTGGTCACTACACCTGAGATCAGCGAGGATGTGGTTCGCGAGCCATTGGAGTCCTACGACGCCTCAAGATCGGTCGAAACAGTCGAACTAGAAGAAGGCATACGCATAAGATCCTCCGGCAAGATCGAGCTCGACCCAGCGGTGTTCACCGGTTTGCAGAAAGGTGTCCTGCGCGAAGCCAATTTCGAGGTTGGCGCGCGCGCGATCGACGGTAACGACCAAATCATCTATAAGTGGAAAACGGGCGAGCTTTTCTATGACGCGGACGGTCGTGGCGGGGAAAGCCAGATCAAGATTGCCCAACTCGAAAGCCAGCTACAGCTCGACCACACTGATTTTGTCGTCGCCCACGCACCTTCACGGTCCGGAGAAACTGCGCAGCAAAGGCCCGAGGCAACTCCGAATGCTGATGTCTTTATCTTCAGAGACCTACCGCGGGACGGAGATTTCGACACAATCATTGGCTTTGATTCGGGAACGGACAAGTTCCGCTTGGACAGTTCGGCATTTGCCTCTCTGCGAGACTTGAAGGGTGAAACGCTCAACGTATCCAACTTCGAAGTGGCCGCGCGGGCGGACGACATGAACGATTTCATCATGTACAAGTGGAAAACCGGTGAACTCTTCTACGACCCAGACGGTCGGGGCTCGGAAAGCCAGATCAAGATCGCTCAGTTGGACGATCGTTTGTCACTCGACAGCTCAGATTTCCTGATCTTCTGATCCCATCGGTTTTGTAAGCCAATGCGCTGCCGGGTCCTGCCTGGCAGCGCACCATCGCGGCGACCGCGATCGATCTTTGCCGCAGCAGGCGCAACTGGTCACCCGTTAGCATTTTGATCTTCGTGATGCCGCCGGTTAAGACCATCAATGCGCCGCAACAGCGAGAACGCCCGCGGCGACATACTCGCCACAAAGCGTTTCAGGCGAAGCTCGCGTTCGGCCCGCGTCACGTCCTTGGCGGCCTCTGGCACATATTCCCTAAGGACAGGCAAGATCCTTAGCTTATCGGCGAACATTCGTTCAGCGCCGTGATGCGCAGACACGCTTTTGTCATGCACGCGATGCACGGCCATGACTTCGTCGATGAACCCGATCCGGGCCTTGTGACTGACAATGACGTTCATGACCCAATCGGCCGAGGCGACGGTGGTTGTGCGGTACCAATCTGGAAGATGACGTAAGGCACTCTTGCGCAAAACCGTCGACACTTTCGGCGCGAAGTTCCTCCGGATCAAATCGCCAACAGGATAGGTGCCGCTCCCGCCTGACGGACCTGCCGACAGGACCGTCACTTCGTTTTCGTGCGCGTGTTCCACGCGATGGGCACAAATCGCGCAATCCGGATGCGCATCGAGAAATTCGACCTGCTTCTGAAGTTTGTCAGCCGCCGTCCAATAGTCGTCGCCGTCCAGCAGCGCGATGTACTCCCCTTCTGCGGCATCTAAGGTTTCGACGAAATTGGTAAGCCCGAAGTCGCCCGCATTCTCGTCGCGCAATATCAGCTTGATGCGCTCGGGATGTCTTGCGCGGTAGAACTCCAGCAAATTAGGTGTCCCGTCAGTCGAGGCATCATCCCCAACGATAATCTCGAACGGAAAATCGGTGGACTGCATCAAAACGCTATTAAGCGCTTTCTCCGCGGTTTCTACGTGTTGGTAGGTTACAAGAGCGACCGAAAGTTTCATGGGATGTCCTTCATGATGGGGCCCCGAGTGCCCAGACCAAGGCGATGAAAGCGACGACCAGTTGTGCGGCGAAGGTCAGGACCATGGCTGCACCGGCCCCGGTCAGGCCAAATTCGGGGATGAGTAGGATGCTCGCGGAGACCGCCACGACTGCCGCGACGCCGTTTTGCAGGCCAAGCCACCAGAAACGGCGGGTCGCGACCACGCCGTAGCGCAGAACATTGGCGATGCTGCGCAGCGCTGAGGCCGCGACCAGCCAGATCAGCAATGCGTATTCTGCTGCATAGACCTCGGTGTATACGAAGCGAAGGATATCTTCGCCGGCCAGGATGCAGATCACCAGGGCAAATGTACCGCCGATGGCAACACCGACGGTCAGGCGCGACAGCAACCCAAGATAGGCGCGGGTCTCACCGTTTGCGTAAAAAACGGCAAGGCGCACACTGGCCGCGATGCCAAGCGCGTTGACGATACGGTCTGGTGCCATCGCTAAGGCAAGGATCGCGGCGAAGAGACCGAGACCGGTCAGCCCAAGGTTATGCTCGACCGCCACCCGCGGAACGTAAAGCGCGACGATGATCAGGACAGTGGCAAAGGTCAACGGCACCGCCCGGCGCGCCAATGTGGAAAGCGCTGGCCAGTTCCAGACTGGCCGAAATCCGTCGCCCCGCACCGCAGCCCGATGACGACCCCGTGGCAAGTCGTAGAACAACAGGACCGCCAAGTGCGCCAGAAACTGGCCGAGGACGGCCACCGCCAGCGACCCGGTCAGCCAGTATCCCATGACCAACATCGCCAACGACAACGGACCCAGGATGCAAAGCGACCGGCCGATATACTCCATCCGCTCGTGGGCCTGGAACAGCCCGTAGATCATGTCCGACACAAGTTCGCTGCACCGCGCCAACCCGTACAGCACGATGACCGCCAGCATGGCCGCGCTCTCGCTCTGGATCATGCCACCTGCAACCATCACCCCGAACCCGACCAGGGTGGCCAGCAAGCGTAGCCCCATATAATCGCCGAACTGAAAATAACCTTCTGTATCCGCCGACCGGATTTCCCGCAGGCTCATCTTGGAAATCTCGGCGACGGGTATGCAAATCGCCTGTGCAAGCGCGTACAAACCCACGGTGGACGGGTCGGACATCTTGGTCAGCGCAACAAGCGCCAGCCAGATCGAAAGGGCCGTAAATATCCGTCCGACAAGGATTGAGCGAAAGTTGCTCGCCGTCGTCCTTATGGATCTATCGTCCTCCAGCACCTTCGGGTTCGATGCCACCGACACCGTCATCAGGCCACCGCACTCTTGGCAGCTTCGGTCCGATAGGCCGGAAAGAACACCGAGGCGCAGTCTTGGGGCGCGCTCTTTGACAACGCCGCATACGCCTCGGCATCGAGGATCCAACGCCCGACCGAGAAGTGGTGCTCTGCCTTCGCGAACAGGCTTTTGAACCGAAACAGTGAGTCTTCCCTACCTCCGCGCCCGGCCCCAATGTGATACCGGTTCGCACCCAGGTCCTTGGCAAGATCAGCAACGCCGTCGATTACCACTTTGAATGGCGACAGATGCTTGTAATTGGCGTTCACGCCAGCAAGATGTGCCTGGGCGATGCCATTGTAGACGGTGAAGACCATCGCGGCCGCAACATCACCGTCCAGCTGCGCAACACCTAAGTGAACAAAGCCCTTCAGGGCCTGTCTCAACCCGCGAAAATAGGGGCGTCTAAAGAAGTAACGCCCTTCGGCATTGTTGCGCATCATCGTCGCGGTATAGAGCTCGATGAACCGGTCCAGATGACGCCAATCGCGGTCCAGCTCAAAGGTCATACCGTGAAGTTTGGCGCGCCTGATCTGTTGCTTGACCACACGGCGGTAAGCCGATTGTCGCGTTTCCCGGTCGTTTTCGAGATTGATTGATACGGTCCGTCCCAGATGGATGATTTCGCCACCCGGCGTTGGGACCGCACCTTCGAAATCTTTGCAAAGATGGGCATTTTCCAACAACGGATGAAAGCGGCTGAACAACGTTACCAGTTGCCTGTCATCCCAGACATTCCTGAACTCATTCCAAGCGTTCAGCCGAAACCCCGCATCCTCAAGCCCAAGTCCAACCGGCCCAGTGTACCCATATGCAGAGGTCAGATCGGAATGAGCCGCATTAATCTCGCGGGCCAGGTACGGCCAAGCAGTGAACCTGTCCGGCGTACCATAGACCAGCATCTCCGCTTCCCCTTCCCCAAGCGATTGGGCATGGGCGTGATACGCAGCCAAGTGATAGACATCGTGCGGTGCGCGGCGAAGCCAGATATCCCATTCCGGATTATCTGGCCTAAGGATATGCAGCTGTTCGCTCATTTTTTTGTACTAACGTTCTAAAATCCAAATCGGAGTTCGCTAATGCTAAATCTAGAATTCGAATATCCTGTCCAATTGACGTCTGCAGGACCTTCAATGCTCAAATTCGTCGCCCAGCCGCATCTCGGCCGCGCGCTGTTTCACAACCTTGTACCTGCGGTCGACACTTCGACGCCGGGCCCACGTGCGTAGGACGGCAATCGCGGATCATTGCAGACCGTCAATGCCCGGTGGACAGCCTCCGCGTTTCTGGAAAGCGCAGAAATGCGTCGGCAGATGCGAGAAATATCATCCGTCGAAATCGCGGTGCCCGTCGGCAGAACCATGACACGATCCGTCAATATCTCCGTCACGGGCAGCGTCTGTCCAGCACGTGGCGACAAGCCGACATATGGCTCCATTCGGTGGCAGCCGGGGTGGAAATAGCGCCGCGCGCAAACGTTTTCGAGCCGAAGGGCCGCGACCAATTCATCGCGGGTCAAACCAAATGCATCGGCGTCGATCTCGGTCACGATGTACTGAAAATTATGTGGCCGGTTGGTGTGCCTGCGCATCAGTTTTATGCCCGGGATCTCCCCCAGCCCAGCGGAATAGGCCATGTAATTCCGCTTGTTATGCTCAAAGAACCGATCCATCGATTCCAGCGAGGTCAGGCCCATTGCGGCCGACGCCTCGCTCATTTTTCCATTGGTGCCCAAATGCGCCACCGCATCCTCACCCGCAAAGCCGAAATTGACCATAAGGCGCAGCTTTTTCTCCAGATCGCTGTCATTGGTGACAATCGCGCCGCCTTCAAAGGCATGGACGCATTTCGTGGCGTGGAAGCTGAAAACCGCAGCATCGCCGATGCCATCATGGCCCGCTCCGTCAGACCGGCAGCCGATCGAATGCGCGGCATCGAACATCAGCTTCAGGCCGTGCTTGTCCGCCACCTCGCGCAGCGCAAGGGAATCGCAGGAATTACCCCACAGATGCACCCCCAGAATACCCGTCGTCCGCGACGTAATCGCGGCCTCGACACAATCGACGTCAAGGCAATGGGTCTCGGGGTCGACGTCGCAGAAAACCGGTCGCAACCCCTGACGCCAAAGCGCGTGCACGGTCGCAATAAAGGTGAAGGACGGCACGATAACATCGCCCGTCATGCCCAGACCCGCGATGGCCACTTCCAAACCGGTGGTCGCATTGCAAGTGGCTACACAGTATTTGGTACCTGCGGTTTCGGCGACGCGACGCTCGAATTCCTGTTCCATGGGGCCGAAATTCGATAGCCAGCCGCTATCCAGAACCTCATTAATGCGCCGCAGAAATGCAGCGCGGTCTGGCATGTTCGGGCGCCCGACATGCAGCGTCCGCTTAAATTCCGGTTTCGCCCCCAGCACCGCGGCATGGTAAGCCCGCGATCCGATTTCTGGGCGAACCGGTGCGAGGTTTCTTGAGGTCAAAACAGCAGACCGGCTGTCCAAATGGCTCCCGACACTGCTCACATTCGACAAAATTTGGCTAATTTTCTGTTCGTTGGTCATAGACGCCCCTTCTTCGCGACCAGCAAAAAATTGAAATCTTCAATTCAAAATTTCACACACCAAGGCGGATTGGGTCTCCACCGCAGTAACGTGAAGACAAATTTCATGATGCCGTAACGTCAAACCCTCCGATGAGGCAGAGGCTGCAAATACCCCGCTCTGCGTCACAAGAGCCTGCAGTTCCCATCGTTTTTTCGATAGCTATCCGTATGAGGTAACCGGCGAAGCAACTTGGGATTAGCCCATTCGTTGGAAGGAGACTTGAACTGATGCGGTGGATGCCCCCGCCCTGGCGTCGGAGCGCGTGTTGTATGCCATGACGGTTCTATAGAACCATGCGGAGGGCGCATCGATGAAGACGAAGATCAGTGTCCTGGCGGTCGACTTGGCGAAGGACAGCTTCCAGGTCTGCGCTGGCGGGGCGGAAGCGGCTGGCCTCGCTTCTCGCCGAGCAGTCGAGCTGCGTGGCGGCGATGGAGGCCTGTATGACGTCGCATCACTGCGGGCGTCTGGCGCTGACGTGCGGGCACATGCCGGCGGCTTACGTTAAGCCGTTCTTAAAGCCGCAGAAGAACGACCGCGCCAGTGCGGAGGCCATCGCCGAAATGGCCATGCGACCGACGATGCGGTTCCTAGCGTTGAAGCGCGCGGAGACCTAAGCACGTGCGTCGTCCATCGGGCTCGGACCGAAGGCGCCCTTCTGGACGACCCGTCCGAACCCATTAGTGCCTCGTTCCGCAGCGCACGCAGCTGATCAACGCGCTGCGCGGGCATCTTGCCGAGTTTGGGCTCGTGGCACCGAAAGGCCCGGCGAGTTTGAAGGCGCTAGGGAACGCCATGCAGGCCGAGACCACGGACCTGCCCGATCCGGTGCGCGAGATGGGCGCAGTCTACCTCGCGCAGATTGCAAACATCACGGAGCTCATCAAGCGGCTGGCATTTGAACAGCATGACACACCCGTGGCGTCATCAGCGCCACATCCCGAGGCCTGGCACACGTCCGATCGAAGACCCTGCCGACGAACCAAAGATCACCCTTGCCAAACAGGAGCAATGGTATGGGCCCCGCCGCCCTCGGGCAGCGTAACTTGGAAAGGCAAACAGGAGGGTCCGCACCATGGAAATCAAAAGGATCGGGCTTGATCTGGCCAAATACGTTTTTGAAGTTCACGCCGTCGATGATGATGATCAGGTTGTATTTCGAAAAACACTCAGCCGCGATGGCGTCGTGCAGTTCTTTGCAGAGCTGGAACCCTGCGTCGTCGGGATGGAAGCCTGCTGCGGGTCGCACCATTGGGGCGCGGGTTCTGACTGATCTTGGACACGACTTGCGATTGATTTCGCCTCAGTTCGTGAAGCCCTACGTCAAGTCAAACAAGAATGATCGCAATGATGCCGAGGCAATCTGTGAAGCGGTTGGCTGGCTATCAATGCGGTTCGTACCGCCGAAGTCGGCCGAGCAGTTGGAAATACAGGCTGTCCACCGGATTCACCAGCGGGTGGTCGCAAACCGTACGCGACTGGTGAACCAGGTCCGTGGTCTTCTCGGAGAACACGGTGTCGTGGTGGCGCGAGACATCACCCGCATCCGGCACACTCTTTGCGAAATTGCGAACGATCCGTCCGGCAACTTCGGGGAGCTCTTTGTTGAGATATTGCGCGACATGCGCGAAGAACTGACCGAACTGGACACACGTCTCGCGGGTTACAATCGCCGGATCAAGAACCTCTTCCGTTCGAATGAGATGTGCCAGCGTATCGGACAGATCGAAGGTATCGGTCCGATTACAGCAACGGCATTGGTTGCAGCGATTGACGATCGCTCATGCTTCAAGAACGGTCGTCAGTTTACCGCCTGGCTGGGCCTGGTTCCAGAGCAACGATCAAGCGGTGGAAAAGCTCGTTTGTCCGGCATCAGCAAACGCAGTGACAGATATTTACGAACGATGCCGATCCACGGAGTGAACCGCGCCGGGTTTGCCGGAGGCTGATTGATCTTAGTTACGCGGCTATGTCTGATCTATCCAGAGCTGCGTA
>CANLTZ010000028.1 GCA_947494145.1 uncultured Jannaschia sp.
ATCAGCTTTTCGTGAAACGGTGCAACGTCAATGCGATGTCGGGACGTTTTTCGAAAGTACTGATTCAGGTTTTTCGAGAACCGCTATAGAACATCCCTCTCCTCCCGGAGCATACGGTTCTCTTTCCGCAGCTCCGCGACCTCGCGTTCGAGATCGGACTGAACGGTTGGCTTTTCAGGGTTGCGCCGATCCTGCTGGATCCAGCGGCTCAGTGTTGAGAAGCCGATCCCAAAAATCTGCAGCAACCTGCTTACGCGGCAAGCCGCTCGTCAAAGCTACGCGCACTGCTTCAGCGCGGTATTCTGCAGTTGGTTTCGGTGCCATGATGCTTCTCCTTTGTGGCAAAATACCAAGTCAAAGGAGCGGAACAATTCCGTGACAGGTCCACTTCGAGGCTGTCGCCCCCTCCATCCTCCGCCGGAAGCTCACCCCCTTCGACGGCTGCGACCTGTGGGACGCGACCAAGTCCCAGATCGGCCGCGAGGCCCTTGATCGCATCGGCAAGCTCTACGATATCGAGCGCAAGATCGCAGGGCAGCCCGCCGCCACGCGCCTTGCCGTGCGCCGCGAGCACAGCGCGCCCAAGGTCGACGCCTTCCGCACCTGGTCCGAGACCCAGCTCGCCCGCATCCCCTGCAATGGCAACCTCGCAAAGGCGTTCCGCTACGCCCTCAAGCGCTGGCCGTCCTTCCGCCTCTTCCTCGAGGGCGGCCGCGTGGCGATCGATAACAACGTGGCCGAGCGCGCCATGCGCCCCATCGGCGTCGGAAGACGCAACTGGCTCTTCGCAAGTTCCGACACCGGCGGCGAGACCCTCGCCCGCGCCATGACCCGCATCGAGAGCGCCAAGATGAACGGCCTCGACCCCCAGGCCTACCTCGCCGACCTCCTCGATCGCATCCACGACCACAAAGCCAACCGCCTCGACGAACTGCTCCCGTGGAACTGGGCTCCGTGCAATCAGCAGCAGAAAACCGCCTGACACAGGGTCGTGGTCCCAACCAGGCGGTTACAACCTATCCGCGTACTGCCGCGACCAATGGTTAACCCACCGGTCGGTGGCGCAGTGATCCGGGCTTAATAGACCGGACCACACGTCATCGGGTGGCGGGGCAAATGACAGCCAAACCAATTATCGACGGAGCGCGACATGCCCACCTATAAAAAAACCCGTCTTTTTGCCGGCAACCGCGCGATCTATGGATCAGGAGGCCCTGACCTAAGCATTATGCGATATCTGGCCACTGAGCCCGTCGGGGTCGAGCTGGTGGGAAACGTGCTTTTCGATCGCCGGACGAGGTGGACTGGCATTCTCGACAAGAAGTCCATCTCCCTAGCCATTTTGACGATTTTGATATACATCCCATGCCTAAGCGATCTCCTGACATCATCAGAAAACACCATTGCCACGCCCGAAATGATCGCCGCATACAGGGCAGCCCAATGATCGAGCCCCCACGCCATAAACGGAATGCTTCAATTGCGTTGGCCACAGTCAGATCGTCTTGATGGGCCTACCAGACGATTACCGGGTTCATACCGTTCGGCAACAGCTAGGGCGGTCGCGTGTGTGAACCGTTCTGCCGCGGATATTTTTGCCAGGAAGAAGCCCCTTAGGTTTAACCCTGACTCAGCAGGGGTTCTGCCGTGACGCGGCGTTGAAGGTCATTAGACTGTAGGATACCGACCCGATGGACTGTGCCGAAGGACGTCGGGGAAACTGGGCGCCGTGACCCCGGGGCCAGCCCGGGGTCACAGAAGACCGGTCATAGGCCTAGCTCGCTTCGTCCACCAGGCGCCCGATCTGCGACAGGCTCATATTGCCAGAATGGGATTCGCCGTTGATCAGGAAAGTGGGGGTGGAGCGGACATTGTCGCGCGCGGCATTTGTTTCGTACCAGCTGACAAGGTTCTGGGCCATCTCGGCATCTTGCAGGCAGGCATCCAGCGTATCGGGGCTGAGCCCGGCCTGCGCCCCGATCCGCTTGAGGCTTTCGGCCACGGCGGCCGGGTCGCCCTGGCGGGCCCAGACGCTTTGGGATTCGTAGAGTAGGTCTGAAATGCCGAAATACCGCTCGGTCCCTGCGCAGCGGGCCACCATGGACGCCCAGAGCCCGTAGCGGTCGAAATAGACCTCTCGATAGATGAAATGCACCTTGCCGGTATCGATATAGTCGCGTTTGAAGTCTTTGAACGTGTCGTTGTGGAAGGCCGCGCAATGGGGGCAGGTGAAGCTGGCATATTCCACCACTTCCACCGGCGCGTTGGGGTCGCCCATCGTCATGTCGGGAATGTTGGCCGATTGCGCATTGGCCGCGCCCACCGGCAACTCCGCCAGGCCGGGCGCGCCTTCGGGGCGCAGGAAGGTGTAGCCGCCCGCAGCAGCCAAACCGACGGCTGTCAGGGTGAGGGCGTTACGTCTCGTAATCATTTGTCTCTCCTATGGGCCCGCCCACTGCTCTCACGGGCGCGCTTTCGATATGATATTGGCGCCAAGCCGTTCAAGCGACGCGCGTAATCCTTCATCGCCCACAGCTTGGGCCGTTTCTTTCGCGCGAGCCACCGCTTCGGGGCGCGGGGCCGTTTTGGCCTTGGGCTGCGGGGCAAAATCGGCCTGACCTTCGGCGAAGCCTGTCGGCGCGGTCTGTGTGATATCGATGCGACTGATGGCCGCGTAGCCGTAACAAGCATTCACCCTTTCGCGCAGCTCCGGCAGGCGCATCTGCAACATGGGGGCCTGCGCACCGGTGGTCAAAAGCGTTAAAACAGCGCCGAACCCATTGCGCGAAAAGCCAATTTTGACAGGCCGACAGATGCCCGCGACCTCTGGCCCCGCGATATCCGGCCAATGGGTCAGCAGCCGCGTTTCTGAAAAACCGCGTTTTTCGCCCAGGCGACGGATGTCCCGTTCGACCAGGGCCGAGACGCGGCGCGCGGACTTGCGGTAGCGGGTCATGGGCGGGCTTCCTTCAAGATCGCAAGCATTCTACACCACCACCCGGCACGGGGAAGAGGGGGCTATCACAGATGCGTGATCCGCGCAGCGCGCGCTTGCTGGCTTGGTACGACGCCCATGCCCGAGACCTGCCCTGGCGCGTGCCGCCGGGCGCGGGGCGGCGGCCCGACCCTTACGGTGTCTGGTTGTCGGAGGTGATGTTGCAGCAGACCACCGTGGCCGCCGTGCGCGATTATTGGCACCGCTTCAGAGCCACTTGGCCGCGGGTCGAGGACCTGGCCGCCGCGGAAGATGCGGATGTCATGGCCGCCTGGGCGGGGCTAGGCTACTACGCGCGGGCCCGCAACCTGCTCAAATGCGCCCGCGTGGTGACCAAAGACCATGGTGGTCGCTTTCCTGAGACCGAAGAGGCGCTGTTGGCGCTGCCTGGCATTGGATCCTACACGGCGGCGGCCATCGCCTCCATCGCGTTCGACAATCGCGCGGTGGTGGTGGATGGCAATGTGGAGCGGGTCTGCGCCCGCTTGGCTGCGATTCAGACGCCGCTGCCCCAAGCCAAACCCGCTATCCGCGCGGTGGCGGACACGCTGACGCCCACGGCCCGGCCAGGGGACCACGCCCAGGCCATGATGGACCTGGGCGCGACGATCTGCACCCCAAAAGCGCCCGCCTGCATCCTATGCCCGCTTTGCGACGATTGCGACGCGCGGGCCGCGGGCATCGCCGCGGACCTACCGCAGAAGGCGCCCAAGAAGGCCAAGCCCGAGCGGCGAGGCTTCGTCTATCTGGCTCAAAGCGGGGAGTACTGGTTGACCGAGATGCGCCCGCCCCAAGGCTTGCTGGGCGGGATGCGCGCCTTCCCCACCAGCGATTGGTCCGACGCGCCGACCGCAGCCCCGCCCTTTGCCGCCGATTGGCGGGAGGTTGGCGAGGTGCGGCACACCTTTACGCACTTCCACCTAACTCTGACGGTGCTGCAAACGGACGAACAGGCCACCCCGGACCGAGGCGCCTGGGGGCCGCTGGATGCAAGCGCATTGCCGACAGTTTTCGCCAAAGCCCACGCATTGGTGACGTAGCGTTTTCAACGCTTCTCTTGAGCGATACGGCTTCCGCACGATATCATGGCAAGTGAATGACTGGGATGAAGAAAACATGTCCATAACGGCCCTGCCAGACGAACAAGTCCGTTCCCCATTGCGGGCGCTGCCCTTCTGGGTATCGCTGACGCTGGTTCCGATGGTGGTTTGGGCGGCGTTCCAGGGCGGCTGGTGGCTGGCCGTCGTGCCGTTTTATTCCTGGGTTCTCTATTCCCTGCTGGACGCCATGGCGGGGCTGGAAGAAGGCAACCCCGACCCTTTGATGGAGCGGACGGGCCTGGGTTGGTACCGGGCCATCACGCTGATCTGGGCGCCTGTGCAGTTCGTCACGCTGTTCGGGCTGATCTACTACGCAACCCGCGCCGATCACTTATCGGGGCTGGAGCTTTGGGCCCTGTTCTTCGGCATGGGCGTGCTGTCGGGCACGGTGGGCATCAATTACAGCCACGAACTCCTCCATCAGAAGCCCAAGCTGGACCGCTGGCTGGGGGATATCTTACTGGCCATGGTGCTCTATTCCCACTTCCGGTCCGAACATCTTCTGGTTCATCATCGCTACGTGGCTACCCCGCGCGACCCGGTGACGGCGCGCTATAATGAAGGCTTCTATCGCTTCTTCCCGCGGGTGCTTTGGCAATGCCTCGCCTCCGCCTGGGGCGCCGAAAAGGCTATGCTTGCGCGCAAAGGGCTAGGGGCGTTCCACCTTTCCAACCCGTTCTGGCGCTACGCGGCTTTGCAAGGTGGGATGATGGTATTGGCCCTGCTGATCGGCGGCTGGCTGGGCCTCGTTCTGTTTCTGGTGCAGGCCTTCACCGCCATCTGGCAGTTGGAACTGGTCAACTATATCGAACATTACGGCCTCACGCGCCGCCACTTGGGCGACGGCAAGTATGAGCCTGTGCGCCCGCACCATTCCTGGAACAGCGCCAAGAAAGCGTCGAACTGGCTTCTCATCAACTTGCAGCGCCATTCCGACCACCACTTCAAGCCCGATCGTCCCTTCCCGCTGTTGCAAACCTACGATGCGGATGAGGCGCCGCAATTGCCCCATGGCTATCCGGTGATGACGATTATGGCGTCGATTCCGCCGCTCTGGCGACGGCGGATGAACCCCCGCGTGCGGGCCTGGCGCAAACAGCACTACCCTGACATCACGGATTGGTCGGCCTATAAGGCAGCGTCGAACCCCTTGCCACGATAGGGCCGGTAGGGCTCTCCACGTTAGCTCTGCGGCCTATCTCGGGCCGGGGGCACATTCAGATGAATCCCGACTGAGTCGTTCTGACGGTGCCGACTTTGCAAGAGTATCGAGGGAAGACACGCGTCTTGCTTGCTTGCTCGCAGCGCGGTCGCCTCCGACACCCGGACCGGGCATTTCCGAGATGTCTTTCGGATGAAAACACGTTGCTTTGATCCCGGGCATTCGCAGGGCAACGCTGGCGGGCTCTCCGGCGTCACGGGGCAATGCGCTCGCTACATGGCTTTTCAGACTGACGCAAACGCGCTCGCTTCCGGTTTGGCTGGCGGCTTGATCAAGCGAACGCATCGGGTTCTTGAGACAGCGTCATACCCCCTTGAGCCCGCGCGCCCACCCACTACTTTCCTGACATGCTGACTGTCATCTCACCCGCCAAGTCGCTCGATTTCGAGCCTGTCGCCACGTCCATGACGACGCCCCGTTTCCCCGACGAGACGGCCAAGCTGGTCACCCGGGCCCGGAACCTGGGCCTAAAGGACCTGCGGGAGCTCATGTCGATCTCCGACAAGCTTGCCCGGCTCAACCGCGACCGCTTCCGCGACTGGCACGATGCGCCTGAAAAGCCGGCGGTCTTCGCCTTTGCGGGTGACACCTATACCGGCCTGGATGCCGCGACGCTAACCGACGATGCGCTGCGCTATGCCCAAAACCACCTGCGGATCTTGTCGGGGTTATATGGGCTGCTTCGTCCCCTCGATGCGCTCAAGCCCTACCGGCTTGAAATGGGCAGTCGCCTGTCCACGCGGCGCGGCAAGGACCTTTACGCCTTCTGGGGCGACCGTATTGCCAAGGTTCTGAACGAAGATGCCGCAGCCACGGGCGCCACCCATCTGCTCAACTGCGCCAGTCAGGAATATTTCGGCGCCGTCGACCGCAAGGCGCTGAAACTTCCTGTGATCACGCCCACCTTCCTGGAAGACAAGCCGAGCGGTCCGAAGCAAGTCAGTTTCTTCGCCAAACAGGCGCGCGGCGCCATGGCGCGCTTCGTTTCCGACAACCGCATCAGCGACCCGGCAGACCTGAAAGGCTTCGCGACCGGCGGTTATGTCTGGCAAGACAGCCCGGACGACGCCCCCGTCTTCCTGCGCCCCGACCAGGCTTCAAAGGCCGCGTGAGCGGGTCAGCCCTGCGATAGCGGCCCGGGTGCTGCGAAATAATCCCGCAGGATGCGCCCGTAGATCGACTTGAGTTGACCGATCTGTTCCACGCGCACCCGTTCATCGACCGCGTGCATTCGGTGGCCCACCAGGCCGAATTCCACCACGGGGCAATGGTTCTTTACGAAACGCGCATCCGATGTGCCGCCCGTGGTCGACATGTCGGGCACGCGGTTGGTTTCCACCTGCACCGCCTCGGCCACCAAAGCCGATAGCGGCCCCGGCGGCGTCAAGAACGCCTCGCCCGATACCTTCACCCGTATGTCGATCTCGACGCCCGTGGCCGCGGCCATCTGGTCGGCCCGATCCCGTAACCACGCCGTCAGGCCATCGCCGGAATGGGTGTCATTGAAGCGGATGTTCACTGTCGCCCGCCCCTCGGCCGGGATGACATTGCTGGCCGGGTTGCCCACATCCATCGTGACGACCGACAGCGTAGAGGCATCGAAATGGTCGGTGCCCTGGTCCAATTCATGCGCCGACAGGTCTGCCATCAGCCGCGCCATGGCGGGCAAAGGGTTCAACGCCCGGTCCAGATAGGCGGAATGGCCCTGGCGGCCGCGAAAGGTGAACCATGCCGTCATGGAGCCGCGCCGCCCGATCTTCATCATCTGCCCCATATGATCGGGGCATGTGGGTTCCCCCACGAGGCAGACATCCAGCCGTTCCCCCTCCGCCGCCATCCAATCCAGCAGCGCCGTGGTGCCGTCCAGCGCGTCGCCCTCTTCGTCGCCAGTGATGGCCAGCACAACCGCACCGTCGGGCGGTGTGTCGCGGACGAAATCGACCGCCGCCGCCGCAAAGGCCGCCACGCCCGATTTCATGTCGGTGGCTCCGCGCCCATATAGCCAGCCGTCTTCGATCACCGCGCCAAACGGGTCATGCGTCCAATCCGCAGGGTCGCCCACGGGCACCACGTCGGTGTGGCCATTGAACCCAAAGGTCCGGGCATGACCCTTGTCCCCCCAACGCGCGTAGAGGTTTGCAACCCCGCCGCGGTCCACCCGGGTGCAGGCAAACCCTGCCTCGGACAACAAGGCCTCCAACAACACCAAGGCGCCGCCCTCTTCCGGCGTGACCGAGGGACAGCGCACCAGCCGGGCCGTCAACTCCACCGGGTCGCAGGTCATTCCCGGAACACCGTCGTTTGGGCCACCACGACGGAGTTTTCGTCGCGCGCCCGTTCCATCAGCGCCCGTTCGTCTTCGGAAATGTCGTGTCCGTCCTCCAGCCGCTCTTCGAGCGAGCCATAGCCCGTCACTTCCAGCACGTTCATATCAGCCACCTTCAGCACCGCCACCGTTTCGCGCACAGCCTCATCCTCATCCACACCACTGGCATAGCACATCAGCGCCGCACCTGACGCGCCATCGGGAAGGCCGTCCCCAGCCTTGCGGCCCACTTCGACCAGCAGGGTAAAGACGTGATGGGGACGCTTTTGCTTCTTCTCGGCCATTCCGGCTGGGTGCGACCCGGGGCGGGGCTTGTCAAGCACCGACACTCTGTGCCCCATGCAGCGATGCGCGTGCTTTTCCTGTCGATCCTTCTGCTTCTGCCGGTCATGGCGCCAGCGCAAGACAGGCTCACCGTGGCCACCGTCACCCGCCCGCCCTTTTCCATGCAGGTGGACGGGGCTGATACGGGGTTCAGCCTGGACCTCTGGGCGGCCATCGCCGAAGACCTATCGCTTGACTACGACATCCGCCGCTATGACAGCTTTCCCGACATGCTTGCCGCGATCGAGGCCGGGGAGGCCGATGCTGCCGTCGCCAATATCTCCATCACGGCTGAGCGGGAAACGCGGATGGATTTCAGCCAACCCATCTTTAGCGCAGGCGTCCAGGTGGTGCTGCCCCCCGATGGCGGCACCTTCGCCATGCTGCGCGCCGCGCTGTCGCCCCGCCTGATCGGGCTGGTCGCCTTGGCCATCGTCGGATTGCTCGTCTTGGGCATGGTCATGTGGCTGCTGGAACGACGCCGCCACGACTATTTCGGCCCCGATGCCAAAAGCGCCGCCTTTCCCGCCTTTTGGTGGGCGCTCAACCTGCTGATATCGGGCGATTACGGCGAAAAAACCCCAGCCTCGCCCGTTGGTCGCGCCTTTGGCGTGGCCATGGTGATCTGCAGCCTATTCGTCGTGTCCCTGTTCGTGGCAAACATCACCGCCAACCTGACCCTATCGGCCCTTTCGTCGGATATTGAGCGGATCACTGACCTCGACGGCCGCCAGGTGGGGACCACCGAAGGCTCCACCACGTCAGACTACCTGAACGCGCGGGGCGTGAGCCACCGGACCTATCCAACGCTCGACGCCCTAGTGGATGCGTTCGAAGCCGGCACTGTCGAAGCGGTGGCCTTCGATGGCCCTGTCTTGGCCTATTACGTTGCCAATGAAGGCCAGGGCAAAGGCCGTCTCATCGACCGGGTCTTTCAGCGCGAGTATTACGGCATCGCCCTGCCCACCGGTTCAACCCTGCGCGAGGATATCAACCGCACCATCCTGCGGATCGAGGAAGACGGCACCTATGCCGATATTCAGCGTTCCTGGTTCGGCGCGGTCTATTCCGAGCGCTAAGA
Organism: uncultured Jannaschia sp.; assembly: GCA_947494145.1. Taxonomy (GTDB): domain Bacteria; phylum Pseudomonadota; class Alphaproteobacteria; order Rhodobacterales; family Rhodobacteraceae; genus Jannaschia. The sequence goes on from CANLTZ010000028.1 coordinate 9,049, forward strand.
ACGTCCGTCAGCTTCGCACTGCGCGTACCGCGGCGATCAGCCCAGACGCGCCGACAATACCGACCACGAGCTGCGGCAGCCACGAATCTGCGGCGTAGATACCAATCCAACCTAGGATGAGGTTCAACACCGCGGCGCCGACAATCCCCAGAATGATATTCAGAAACAAGCCAGTATCAGCCTTCATGATCATGCTTGCGATCCAACCGGCTAGGCCGCCGACGATAATCGATGCAAAAAATCCCAATCCCATTGTCCCGTCTCCTTGTCGTTGTACCGCGCCAAGATAACACGCATGCGCAGCATTCCGTTCCCTTTGACCCAACGACGCCCATGTTCCATCATCCAGGGGATGGAGTCAGGCAATCAACGCACGGCCCTTGGGCTTTCAAAGGCACGGCGCGACAACATGAACGACTATGACCGACTGCCCCGGGCCCTGCGGCTCTGGCTGGCCGAGGCGCGTTTACCTTGGTCGCCCAGCTCGGCCAGGCGGGCCTGGCGCAAGGCCATGGTCAAGGCACTGGGGCGTGAGGCCAAGGCGCTTGCCCTGATGGATGCGCTCGAAGATGCACGCCTTGCCCAAGACGCTCTGGTCCAACAGCGCGCAGCCGAAGGCTTACTCCCGCCATGCAAGCATGGCCAGACAGAGGTTGAAGGGCCCCGAAAGCGGTGATCGCGCCGTGGACGAGCTTCGAACACTTAGTTTGCAAGCCAGACCATCGCCCTTAGGGCTTGTTTCCTATCCAGGGTCATCGGGCGAAACCTCAATCCCGCAACAACTCGTTGATCGACGTCTTCGACCGCGTCTGCGCATCCACCCGTTTCACGATGACCGCGCAATACAGATGCACACCATTCTTCGATGGCATCGATCCGGCCACCACGACCGAGCCTGCCGGCACCTCGCCATAGGTGACATTGCCGGTCTCTCGATCCACGATCTTGGTGGACTTCCCGATGAAAACCCCCATCCCCAGGACAGAGCCTTCGCGCACGATGCAGCCTTCCACAACCTCTGACCGCGCGCCGATGAAGCAATCATCTTCGATGATCGTGGGCCCCGCCTGCATCGGCTCCAACACGCCGCCGATGCCCACACCACCCGACAGGTGCACGTTCTTGCCGATCTGCGCACAAGACCCGACGGTGGCCCACGTGTCCACCATGGTGCCGCTATCCACATAGGCACCCAGGTTTACGAAGGACGGCATCAGTACCACGCCCGGCGCGATATAAGCTGATTTGCGCACCACACAGTTAGGCACCGCGCGGAAACCTGCATCGCGCCAACGGTTCTCGCCCCAATCCTTCCACTTGCTGTCGACCTTGTCCCACCAGGTCCCCCCCTGGGCCGAGCCGCCCTGCGGCTCCATATCCTTCAGCCGGAAGCCCAGAAGCACGGCCTTCTTGGCCCATTGGTTTACATGCCAGTCTGACCCACGCTTTTCGGCCACCCGCAGGGTGCCGCCATCCAGCGCCTCCAAAGTGGCCTCTATGGCCTCGCGCGTCTGTCCCTTCGTGGTGGGGGTAATGTCGTCGCGCGCATCCCAGGCGGCTTCAATGGCGGCTTCGAGCTGTTCGTTCGACATGGGCATGCCCCCTCAAGTTGACTGTGGGCCTCTTATCCACCACGCCTTCAGGGCACAACCGGAGCACACCCATGGCCCTTACCCCCGCCATCCTGATCCCCGTCGCTGTGGTTTTCACCGTGGGCGTGGGCTTTGCCATCCAGGCGCCGCTCAACGCGTCGCTTGGCCGCGCCATCGGCAGCGGCGTGGCGGCGGCGGCTTTGTCTTTTGGCGTGGGCTTCGCGGCCCTGCTGATTCTGACGCTGGCCTTCAGCGATGCCGCAGCCCTGGGCCGGGTCTTCGGCGTCTCGCCCGTCCTGTGGCTCGGCGGGTTGCTGGGCGCGGGCGTGGTCTGGGCCATGCTCTGGGCGGTGCCGACCATCGGCATCCTGACGGCCTTCGCCGCCCTGCTGCTGGGCCAGCTGGGCGCCGCCCTTGTCCTCGACGCAGTCGGCGCGTTCGGCGCACCCGTCACCCCCATTACACCCACCCGCCTGCTGGCCATGGTGCTGGTCGCTGGGGGCCTGATTTTATCGCGGCTCTGAGCTGCGCGCCCGAAAGTCGGCCCCATCTCCCCAACCTGGCCTTCACCCTGGTCAAAGTACTCCGGGGGAATCCCGGCTTGCCGGGATGGGGGCTGGCCCCCATTTCCGCGCCGTCCATCACGGATCGCCGACCAAAAGTAAGGAAAACCCCAATTGCCGAAACGTGGCCATGGGCGCAGACTCCCAACATTTCAAAGACGCACATTTCTGCTTCAGAGGTTTCGCCATGCCCACCACAGCCACCCTTCCGCTCATCCTCATTATCGTCGCGGGGGGCCTCGCGGCCATTCAAGCGCCTATGAATGCCGCGTTGGGCCGCGGTATCGGCAGCCCCGTCGCCGCTGCGGCAATCTCCTTCGGCGTAGGCTTCACGGCGCTTCTGCTGCTGACACTCATCCTTGGTGACGGCGCCTCGTTTGAGCGGACGCGCGTCGTTAACGGATGGCTTCTTCTGGGTGGGTTGCTCGGCGCATTCTATGTCTGGGCCATCCTTTGGACGGTGCCCAGCCTTGGTATCGTCAGTGCAATTTCCGGCATGATTTTAGGCCAAGTGGTTATCGCACTCCTACTGGACGCGGTCGGCCCTTTTGGCCTTTCAACCCATGCGATCACGCCAACGCGGCTTATGGCTGTTGCTATGGTCGCCGCGGGCCTCGTCCTGTCAAGGGTTTGATCCGCAGCGTTTCTCGCAAGAAGCTGTAATGGAATGACCGCGAATCTGGCAGAATGGCGGCTCTTGATGCCGTAACGTTAATTTAGGCGAGCGCGCAGGGTGTCTTCCCCAAAAACCCCGTCCCAAAGCGTCTCTCCTGACTTGTCCCAAGCCCCAAGTCCGGCGCGGATGAGATCGTCTTCGATCTCGCCCGCGCCGGTTCTATTGGGGATTTAGCAGACCCCAAGTCACCAGTATCGCTTGACCTGAACATCGGTCGATCTCAGAACAGACGCCCCCCGATCGTATCTTTTTTGCATACGACACAGGACGCATTGTGCCAGCTCGATTACCAGGCGATGAGAGGAGGCCCGGTCGCCCAGGCTTCACGCCAGCCTTAACTCGGGCGCGGATGTCATCTGCGGACCGGCTGCGTTAAAGCGATGGCTTAATCCTTATCGGGGCGGCTTAGCAGAAAAGATGGGGTGGTTGGGTATGGGTCGGACTTTCGACACCTCCCGATCCGTCACAGCCATAAGCTTGGGGCGCGCGGTATGCCCATCTCGCGTCTCTGCTTCCGCAACCGATGTTGGGACCACGCTTGCTTCCGGTCCATCGCGGCGCGGTGGTCGTGTCAGTTCCGGTCCCCGGCGCCGAGGCGGCATCTGTATTCGTGCGGTTTGGACCGGTGGCTCTGCCATCGGCGCGGACTTCGTGACTGGTAACGGGTTCGCATTGCGCAAAGGAACCATGGCAGCGCCTGTCCGGTTGCGGGTCTCTTCCGCCATTTCACGTAGGGCGCTTGCGGCGTCTATGGCGGCCCGCGTCAAGTGGGCGACGCTGGCCGCGATGAGGCCAAGCAGGAACAGGATCGCGCCCGGCACTGCCGCAGCGATCCGCGCGACAACGCTGGCCTCGGCCACGAAAATCGCCGAGTACGCCGCAAGTGCAATGCCGCAGGTCACCGCTAGCCAGCCCAGCCGCGCCAGTACATTTGCGATTAGCCAACCGCCTCCATACCGTGCTTCGTCCGACATGATGCATCCGCTCCCATCCGGTTTCGTCGTCTTGACAATGCCCCCTGGCGATGCAGCCTGACCAACGAAAAAGGGCCGCCCCCATGGGACGGCCCTGTTCTTGCCGATCGTCAGCGGCAGATCACTCGGCGGGTGTCGTTGCGTCCCGCTTTCCTTTGACTGGCGACCAAATGCGCTTGTTCGTAAGGTAAAGGAGCACTGACAAGACCGTCAGCATGATGATGGCCACAAGGCCCATCTGCTTGCGCGCCGCGAGTTTCGGCTCGGCCGTCCACATCAGGAATGCAGCGACATCCTTTGACGCACTGACCAGATCGGTGGGCGAACCATCGTCAAACTCGACCCAATCGTCATCAAGAGGTGGGGCCATGCTGATCCAACCGCCTGGGAAGGCCTTGTTCTCATAAAGGATCGTACCCGCTTCCTCCTTCTCCTCGCCGGTATATCCGGTGAGAAGCGAGGCGATGTATTCCGGTCCACCCATCCCCTTGAAGATTTGGTTAATCCCCAAGTTGTAAGGCCCGTGGAAGCCCGCCCGCGACTTGGCCATCAGAGACAAATCCGGTGCACCGACCGCGTTGTTGGTCGGGAACTTGTCGGGATAGGCCGCAGTACGGAAGTCGCCTTCCCCGCCATTCAGCGTGGGGTCGAAGACTTCGAACTGCTCAGCATAGGCGGTGGCCTGTTCGCGCGTGTAGCCCAGGCCATGCTCGGCGGCCAAGTCGCGGAAAGCGACATATTGGATGCCGTGGCAGGCGGCGCAGACCTCGGTGTAGACCTTCAACCCGCGCTGCAGCTGGTTTTGATCATAGGTGCCGAATGGTCCTTCGAAGGGGAAGTCGTAATCCGTGACTTCGCCCGCGCCCCCGGCGGCGAAGACCGCCGAGGTGGAGATCGCCACGATTGCGGCGGCTTTGGTGAAGAGTTTCATTCTCGCCTCTCCTTATTCGGCCGGCGTGGCGGCTTTTTCGCCCGGTAAGCGCTGACCCGTTCCACCTTCGCCGTAATGCTCTGCGAACTCTTCTTCGATGGTCGCAGGCCGCGGCGTAGGCTTCTCGATCACCCCCAGAAGCGGCAGGATCACCAAGAAATAGGCGAACCAATAAGCCGATCCGATCAGAGACAGCGAAGCCCATGGTTCCTCCGCTGGCATGGAGCCAAGCCACATCAGGAAGAAGAAATCCACGACCAGAAGCCAGAACCACCACTTGAACATCGGCCGATACCGACCGGACCGCACCGACGACGTGTCAAGCCAAGGCGCGAAGGCCATGACAACGATGGCGCCAAACATTGCAAGCACGCCGAAGAAGGCCGCGTCGATGATCCCGCCGGATATCCAGCTGAAGAACATCACGATCCAGACGTCCGACGTAAAGGCGCGCAAGATCGCATAGAAGGGCAGGAAGTACCATTCGGGCACGATGTGGGCTGGCGTCGCCAGCGGGTTCGCCTCGATATAGTTGTCGGGGTGGCCCAGATAGTTCGGCATGAAGCCCACGATGGCGAAGAATACCACCAGAATGACCGCAAGAGCGAACAGATCCTTGATCACGAAATAGGGCCAGAACGGCAGCGTATCGCGGCTGGCTTCTTCCTTCGATGTGCGGCGCACTTCCACCCCGGTGGGGTTGTTGTTGCCGGTGTGATGGAAGGCCCAAATTTTGAGGATCGTGAGACCCAAGATCAGGAAGGGCATCAGGTAATGCAGGCTGAAGAAGCGGTTCAGCGTGGCGTTGCCGACGGCCGGTCCACCCAACAACCAGGTCTGCAGGCCTTCCCCGATGAACGGGATGGCGCCAAACAGGCCGGTGATCACGGTGGCACCCCAGAAGGACATTTGCCCCCAAGGCAGCACGTAGCCCATGAAGGCAGTGCCCATCATCAGCAAGTAGATGACGATGCCCAGGATCCACGTGATCTCACGCGGGGCCTTGTAAGAGCCATAGTAAAGGTTTCGGAAAATATGCGCATAGACCGCCACAAAGAACAGTGAAGCACCGTTCTGGTGGATGTAGCGCATGGCCCAACCGCCATTCACGTCCCGCATGATGTGCTCGACCGACGCAAAAGCCATATCCACATGGGGCGTGTAGTGCATCACAAGGATGATGCCTGTCACGATCTGCAAGACCAACGTGAAGGTCAGCACGATGCCCCAAATCCACATCCAGTTCAGGTTCTTGGGCGTGGGGATCATCAGCGTATTATAAAGCAGCCCAATGATTGGCAGGCGCTTTTCGACCCACTTCTCACCTGTGGTGGAAGGGACGTACTCATCGTGGGGAATTCCGGCCATTCTTCGCCTCCTCAGCCCAGTCGAATGGTTGTCTCGTCAAGAAACTCAACCGGCGGCACCGGCAGGTTCCTTGGCGCAGGGCCGCGACGGATGCGGCCAGCGCTGTCGTAGTGGGATCCGTGGCAGGGGCAGAACCACCCGCCAAAATCACCCGCGCCATCGCCCAAGGGGACACAGCCTAGATGGGTGCAAACGCCCATCATGATGAGCCATTCCCCAGTTTCTCCGGTGGCGCGGTTTTCGTCAGACGCGGGTGCTGCGCCATCTACATTTTCGTTGTTTGCCAACGGATCAGGCAGGGTCGACACGTCGACCTCACGGGCGGCGGTGATCTCTTCCTCCGTGCGGCGACGGATAAAGACCGGTTTGCCCAACCAGAGCGCCGTGATCTGCGTCCCCGGCTCGATCACCGACACATCGACGTCGATCGACGACAGCGCCTGAACATCGGCTGAAGGGTTCATCTGATTGATCATGGGCCAAACGGCGGCCCCGGTCACGACAACGCCCGCACCCGCCGTGGCGTAGTACAGAAAGTCGCGGCGCGTGCCCTGTTGATCGTCTGCATGTGACACTGAAGGCATCTCCCGTATCGCGAGGGCAGGAACGCCCCGAATCCCAAATTGCCGAGCATACCCGGCGCGTATCCGGGGCCTCTTAGCGCGAAGCTAGCCCGAAGTTCCAGCGGACAATGCATCGCAGGGCGCCGGCATCGGGCACCTTTTGTCGCAACTACCGTTTAAGCCTGATTAACGTGGCGTTTGCGAGCGTGACTAAAGTCTCAGCAATTCTCGCAAAATCGGGTTTCTCTCGACATCCAACCCGCGTTCAAAGCGCAGCCCACATGTCGCGGTGCGGGATGCCGGCGTCATCATAGGTCGCACCCTCAGCCACAAAGCCAAAGCCTTCATACCACGGGATGACCGATTCCTGCGCCGAAAGATAGGCGCGCGCCGCGCCCTCGGCCCGGGCGGCCTCCAAAGCGGCCCGCATCAGCCGTGCAGCGTGACCGCGCCCCCGTGCATGGGCCAATGTGGCCACGCGCCCGATCTTGCAGACCCCGTCCGCCGTTTTCGTGCGCAGCGTCGCAACGGCCTCGCCCGCCTCAGATAGCACCCAATGGACACATCCCCCGTCGGTGCCGTCGAATTCCAGCGCCGCGGGGATGCCTTGTTCTTCCATGAAGACGGCGCGCCGAATGGCGCGGACCGGCTCAACCATGTGTCGCGACGTATTGATCGTGATCACAGCATCATCCCCGTCAATCTGGCCGTGTCGCCACCATGGCTGGCCGCTGGGCGAAAGCGGCCTCCCACGCGGCAAGCATGTCCCGCCCGGCGCGCCAGTTGCGGTCGCCATGGCGTAGATCCAGATAACCCAGCGCACAGCCGACGGCGATCTGTCCCGCATTGAGCGGGCCCTGCAATAGTGGCATTGACCGCGCCTCAAGCGCATCAAGTGACCGGGCGACCTTGGCCCATTGTGCCTCATGCCAATCTGGCCACCACAGCGCCTCGGGCCGCAGCCGCTTTTCATAGACGATGCCTACCGCGGCTTCCATGATAGCGTCTGCATTGGCCTCTAGGCTGAGCACTTCCCAAAGCCGTCCTTCGGGGTAAAGGTTCGCGCCTGCCCGCTGGTCCAGAAATCGGCAAATGACCCGACTATCATAAATGGCGGGCCCGTCATCGCGGGTCAAAGCGGGGATCTTGCCCGATGGGTTGCTGGCGTTCAGGTCCGCATCCCCACCCATCGGGTTCGCGGTGACGTCCCGCACTTCGATGTCGTCTTGGCCGGTTTCCAGCAAAAAAACGCGGGTCTTACGCGCAAATGGTGAGGGCGGAGAGCTCAGGAGCTGCATGGAAGGTCCTCCAATAAGTGACACGTAAAGAACACCACCAGGCAGACGCATGTCTGTCCGTCGGTATTCACCCGTCTGGCCGTTTCATCAGTTTCGACAAGAACAGCGTCTCAGCGCCTATGCCAGCCCTTTCCATCTGCTCTGCCGCGCGCAATCGCACATCGTCGGGTTTGTTCTGGTTCAGTTTCCAGGTGGACTGGATGTCGCGGATTACCATCCGGCACGGCACGATCTGGCGCATCATCCTCTCCAACACATCCGGTGTCATCTTGCCTGTTTTCCAGGGAGTTTTCGGCGCCAGCCGCGTCTCAAAGGCGGCTGTCTGCCGGTCTAGCATGTCGCGCATCTGGTCTTGCGGCAATGTCGCCAAACGGCCCCGCAGATGGATGGCGACGTAGTTCCAAGTGGGTACCTGATCGGGCACTTCGTACCAATCGGGCGACACGTAGCCATCTGGCCCCATTATCGAAACCACCGCATCGCAAGGCAGATGCCGCAAGATTGGATTGGATCGCACCAGATGCAGATCCGCGCTCTGTCCGTCCTCTGACAACAAAAAAGGGACATGCGCCAAAAGCGGGCCGTCCTCGCCGTTCACTGCCAAGGTCCCAAAGCTCCGTTTCCGCGCGGCATCCAGCGCGGCAGCCTCTTTCGTTTGGCGAAAGGCGGGGTTGGGATGCATGCGCGCCGCTCCGAGGTCCAGGCTTCCACGGACCTTGCCGCCAGCACGCTTGCGGCGCAAGGTCCGCCCATGGCGCAGCTCCAGGCCCAGCATTCGCGGGACTCCGTCGGCTCCGCCATCGCCCTCCGCGTTCTGGCGGCAGCCTTCGCCACTGGTCTCAGCTTCTGCATCCATGGCGCGGCTAAGCATGCGGATACGGCGCAAATTGTCTTTCTCCGTTCGGTGCTCGCGATCCCCGCGCTTCTTCTCTGGGGTGTCCTGACATCGCCCTTGCCGGACCTTATGCCCAGGGCACCGCGCAAACATCTGGTGCGCGGCGTCGTGGGCGGCTGCGCCATGGCGTTGAACTTCTATGCCCTGGGCCAATTGCCTGTGACCCACGCCCAGGCGCTTGCCTACTTGGCCCCGGTGCTTACCATCCCCGCGGCCGTTATCCTGCTTGGGGAACGGCTGACTGTGCGCACCCTCATCGCGGTCACTCTGGGCTTCGCGGGTATGCTCGCCATGTTGGCCACGTCCTTCGCCCGCCCCGATTGGGGCTGGGCACAGCTTTCGGGCGTGCTGGCGGGCATCGCCTTCGCCGCCATCATGGCCCTCCTCCGCGTCCAGATCCGCGCCATGACGACGACAGAGACCACAATCTCCATAGCCCTGTCCTTCGCCGTGATTTCCAGCGTTCTTGGCGGTGTGGCCACGCTGTTGACCGGCTGGGTGCCCATGACGCCAACGCTTTGGGCATGGCTTGGCGGCGCCGGACTGCTGGGCGCCGCGACGCATATCGCCGCGACCGAGGCCGTGGCCCGTGCGCCGGTCTCGACCCTGGCGCCGTTCGATTATGCGGGGTTGGTCTTTGCTGTCATTCTCGACTTTGCAATCTTCGCACATCTGCCCGGCCCCTGGGGCTGGCTGGGCATCGGGCTCATCGCCTGCGCAGGCCTGCTGACGGCCTTTAACGGAAGGTCTATCGGAACAGGGCTTCGGCTGCGCTGATCAAGCTGCGCGCAGTTTCCCTTCGACCACCCCAACGATCTTCGCTTCGACAACCTGCCCCTCGGGCTGGGCGATTTCGAAGACAACCTCCGCAAACTGCTCCGTCCGCCCCATGTGGGGGGTCTCCAGCAAAACCCGATGCACCCGCCCGATCTGCGCTGCCAAGTGCTGGTCCACGGCCCTGGCGCCCACTTCCCGAAGACGGGCAGCCCGCGCCCGGATGAGGGCGCCATCCACGGGCGGCATACGCGCCGCGGGCGTGCCTTCGCGGGGAGAATAGGGAAAGACGTGGAGCCAGGTCAGATCGCAGTCTTCGACCAAGCGCAGAGAGTTTTCGAAATGCACCTCGGTCTCTGTCGGGAAGCCCGCAATGATATCCGCTCCAAAGGTCATATCTGGCCGTAAGCGTCGCGCTTCCTGACAGAACCGGATGGCATCGCCGCGCAGATGGCGCCGCTTCATCCGCTTCAGGATCAGATCCGCGCCATGCTGCAAGCTCAGATGCAGATGGGGCATAAGCCGATCTTCCTCGGCAATGGCGCGCATCAGCGCCTCATCCACCTCAATCGAGTCGATGGAACTTATGCGGAGCCGCGGCACGCGCGTCAGCTTCAAAATGCGCTGCACCAGCTCGCCCAGGCGAGGCTGCCCGGGCAGGTCTGCCCCCCAGGAGGTCAGATCCACGCCCGTAAGCACCACTTCGTTGAAACCCCGATCCACCAGCCGCGCAATCTGCTCAACCACGACACCGGCCGGAACGGACCGACTGTTGCCGCGCCCATAGGGAATGATGCAGAAGGTGCAACGATGGTCGCAGCCGTTTTGGACCTGCACATAGGCGCGCGACCGTGTCCCGAAGCCGTCGATCAGATGGCCCGCCGTCTCCGTGACGGACATGATATCGTCCACCTGGACGGGCTCCGTCCCGCCAGTGGCCAGACCCTGCCACGTGCCAAGCTGCATCTTCTCGACATTGCCGATCACGCTGTCCACCTCAGGCATGGCCGCGAAGCCTTCGGGGTCGGTCTGCGCGGCACAACCCGTGACCACAAGGCGCGCGTCCGGGTGGGCGCGGCGCAACTTGCGGATGTCCTGCCGGCCTTTGCGCACGGCTTCGGCGGTTACAGCGCAGGTATTGACGATCACGGTGTTGTCGAGCCCGGCCTGGCTGGCCAATTCGCGCATGGCCTCCGCCTCATAGGCGTTCAGGCGGCAACCATGGTTGGACAGAATCGGCGCGCTCATCGCCAGACCCCATCGAAGACATGGTTCGTGGGGCCCGTCATCCAGACCCCATCCTCCCGCCAATCCACATGCAGCGTCCCGCCATCCAAGTCGATGCGCACCTTGCGCCCCGTTATGCCTCGACGCGCAGCGGCCACGGCCACGGCACAGGAGGACGACCCGCTGGCCAGCGTCACACCTACGCCCCGTTCCCATACCCGCATGCGCAGATGGTCGCGCGCGATGACATGGGCCACCTGCACATTGGTACGTTCGGGGAAAAGCGGATGGTGTTCGTGTTCGGCACCGAAAGCGGGCAGGTCCACCGCCTCGGCATCGGAGACGAAGAAGCTGCAATGGGGATTGCCCATGCCGGTGGCGACCGGGTCGCCCTCGATTGGCAAGTGGAGCGTGCAAGCATCCTGCGCCAACGGGATGGCGCGCCAGTCCAAAATGGGCGCGCCCATATTCACCGACACATCCGCGCCCTCGGCAACGGCCTGCAATACGCCCCGCTCTGTCCGCAAGGTGAGTGCATCGCGGCCCAGCCGCGCCATTTCCCATTGCGCGACGCAGCGCGTGGCATTCCCGCAGGCCCCGGCCATGCTGCCGTCGGCATTCCAGAACAGAAGTTCCAAATCTGCCTCTCTATGATCACGGATCACGGCAAGCTGGTCGAAACCCACCCCGCGATGCCGGTCCCCAATGGCGCGCGCCAGATCCGCATCAACACGGGCGGACACCCCCCGTTCGTCTACGACGACGAAGTCGTTGCCCAGACCGTGCATCTTCATGAACGGCAGGCCGTTATGTGCAGGCGTGACCATGGCGGGCCAGATACGCGCGGAGACGTGATTTTGAAAGCCCCCCGGCTTGACGCCCGCAAACCATGACGATACGTGACCCGCCTGAGTGGGCCGTTAGCTCAGTTGGTAGAGCAGTTGACTTTTAATCAATTGGTCGCAGGTTCGAATCCTGCACGGCTCACCATTTCTCAAATGTTGTGACGACTCGTGATGTTTGACCATTCCGGTCATGTTTTTGGTCATTATGATCACTAAGTTTGATCACTCGCCAGGTTGAGTGCGGTGTCACTTGGTTATCGGGACGGCGACCCGTCGAACGCCTTACAGCGCAAGCGACCAATCCAGGAACGGCCAGCGGTCAGCGCCTCAGATACTGTGGAACTGCTACACGGCCCGTGGCACCATCCCGTCATGATCGAATTTCGTACTCTCGCCGATGACCATCCCGACCTCGCGCATTCTCCGCTGCTTCGGGGCGCTCTCCTGACTCTCCACTATGCGCAGGAGCAGGGATCAATCGGGCTAACCCAGACCAAGGCCTTCAAGCGTGTCTTCGTCCATTGGGCCGTCGAGAATTTCGATTGGCCGGGCCAAAGCGCGGAAGAGATATTTCGCTACAACAAGATGATCAACGAATATGAGTTCCCACCGCTTGAGGTTTTGCATTTCCTGCTGATCTCCCTGCGCCTGGGGCGTCATTTCAAGGGGGAATTTCGGCTCACCAAGCGCGGCGCAGAGCTGGCCCAAGCCCCGGGCCGGCTGTTTGCCGAGTTGATCCCGTACTTTGTGCTCCAGGTCGATCACGCGTCCTATGCTCGCTTCGACGACCGTCCTTTCGGAAAATGGGACATTTGGATGAACGTGATCAATGTAGAAGCGGATCAGGGCACGACCGAGGTTGCCTTGTTCGAAGCCTTCTACGGAGAACCTCAGGACTGGCATGCTGCGGGTTGGCGAGAGAAGGCCGCATTCTCATCCTGCGTACTCCGGCCGCTCATGTGGGCAGGATTGCTGACCGACGCCCGCGAAGACAATTCCGACCCAAAAGTCTGCCATGTCTTCAAGACATCGCTGTGGCGGAGCGTGCTCACTCTCGACATCGACGACATGCTGCGACCGAGGTTTGTTCAATGACATCGTCCCTCGATCCGGCGCTGTACGACTTGCGCATGGTCGGCCCAAACCGGCCATTCACCCAGCCTCCGCCATGCTGTAATGTGCCCTTTCAAACCAGACATTCGCTTGAGCACGAATTCAAAGGCAACTCGAATTCACAGACGGCGGGACAGTGCAGCCATCCATGATATTAATGTAGTGGTCGCTTTAAACATTTGAGGGCCCTAAGAGAAAGAATGACGCACTATCAAGTTCATCGTCCGACAGTCACTCGCTCTCAGAGCCCCAAATCACTGACATCTCCGGATTTAGCCAGACTTCTCTCCTGCCCTCAGGTTGTTCATGGGGCGCGTTTCCAGCACCATCACAGCAGAGCCGAGGAACTGTTCCTGTTCCTGTTCGCTGTTGATGACGGTTTATTTCTGGACTTTGACCAACATGCTCAAGGATCATCGCGGCCGTGTAAAAATAAATTAGATCGTCCGGGGAATCCGCAAAGAAGGGTATATTTGAATGGGCTGGTGAAGTCACGTCATCGAGTGAAGGATCGACGCTGATATCAAGGAACAAGTCGTACAGCAGCGTTGATCGATTATCAGCGCGTACTCGATGAGCTGCCAACAGCATACGTCGCGCCAGCGGAGCGACCGAGAATACCCCATGAGTGTCAAACGGATCCGCTACCGTTGCGACGTCTTGACCGGGAGCGGACGAGAAAAAGACAAAGTTTGGCGCACCAATGCTACCACCTAGTTGTTGCGCGATTTCACCGACTTCACGCATTGTTTCAGATTGCTCGCCTCCCGCCATCAATTCAAAATATTGGTCTGGAATGTCCTCAGATGTTCGGCAACTGTCTACGAGCATCAAATACCGTAAATCGCTGCCAATGTAAGAGTATCCGATCTCTGCCACTGGCAAGGAATGCCAATAAAAATCGGAAACTGGATCGACGGTTGAAAGTGATGATTCATCAACGACCAAGTCACCGGGGATCACAAAGTGTGTTTCCGAGAAACCGCTCGCGAGCCCATGAGATGCAATGTATACGACGAGAAACGGGTCAGCGTATTCACGAGATACCGCGTAGATTTCATTTAAAGCTGCGCCTATGTCGTCCTGGGTGACAACAGCGTCATTTCTCGAAGTAAGTGTTATACCAAATTTGGCACCGTTGCTAAGCAGCAAATCAGATACAAGCGTCGCAGATCGATTAACACCGGGGATACGAGCGAACGATGATATCTGAGTTCCCGCGTCCGTTGGCGCGTCGAGATGATGCTCGCTACCGACGGATAGAAAAAGACTGTCACGTTTTTCTCCTTCTCCGAGATCAAGTCGACCAAATTCGCGCATTTCTTCGATCTCGGGAGATTAGCCAAAGGGCGCTTCTTACGCCTGACTAGGGCTGGACGTTAGAGTGAGGGTGACTGCTGCGCTGGCTAGCCAGAATTTATTGTGAATACTCAAAGTGGTAATCCTATGGCAAGAACTTCAAATCTCAGAAAAAAGATCGGGTCGAGGAAGAAGACTTCCGGGACCATTATGGCTTCATTGATATCGCTTGTACATCCTGTACACGCCGAGGAAGCTAAATCCAATCTCATTCGCGACGCTGACGCCTTCACAAGTCCGATCCACGCGGGGACCGAGGCGGAATGGATTCTCCATCGATGGGAGACATTTATGTCAGATAAACGGTGTACCACTGGTGAGTCATTGACCTTCTTCGCCAACGGGAATGTCCTTAGGGAATTTTGTTCTGGCGAAGGGATTGTTGCTTCAGAGTCTTCAACGTGGGCACTGGGGCGAAATGACGGTCCAAAATTTGCTCTCTCGGTTGGCGAAGAAACTTTCGAAGCGCGCATCCGGAACGTAGAGGGTATTTTTGAGCTACGCCTTCAGAATGAGATCGATATTAAGTCGGATGTAACCAGCAGCAACATCTACGTTCGGCAAGAGTGATATGGACGAGAATACGAAGCGACGTTGGGATGTCAGATTTGCTTTTGTTACCGTATTTCTGAGTCTTCTTACCTTGGCGGTTGGCGCTTGGCAGTTTATCGAAAACCAGCGAAGTAAGTTCCTGCTGAGTAGCAGGCTGCAGAATGAGGCCGCTGAACTCGACTTTCGACGTGAAGTTTATCTTATCCGCTTGGATGCTCTGTCCAAGACGTCAAACGCAGTTGGAAGGGTAGTCACAGATCTAGATTTAGAAAGAAATATTGATGAATCCTTCGGAGCTTTTTTGGAGATTTATTGGGGCACCTTAGTGCTGGTCGAGGGCGGAGACCTAGAAAGGAACATGGTTGCATTTCGTCGAGAGGTTCTAAGTTTCAA
This sequence comes from uncultured Jannaschia sp., assembly GCA_947494145.1. Taxonomy (GTDB): domain Bacteria; phylum Pseudomonadota; class Alphaproteobacteria; order Rhodobacterales; family Rhodobacteraceae; genus Jannaschia. The sequence goes on from CANLTZ010000028.1 coordinate 24,172, forward strand.
AGACGGTTGGGCAGATGAAACTGATTTGAAAGCACGCGCACTTGAATTGCTGGAAGATATTCGATTGGGTCTACAGTCCGAGCAAAAAGTTAGCCACTAGGCTGCCAAGCGCACCGCAATCATGAGAACATGGCATGAAATCAAAGGCTCAAAATAAAAAAACGAACCGCTACGTCATTGGTGTTGCGACTTCGACGATTTGATATGAAAGCTGAAAATGGTGAGCAGTGCAGCATCGTTTCTACAAAGCAAAACGCAGAAACCGGTGCGTTTTGTGATCTCTGAAGGCACACGTATGTCGGTTGAGAAATGGATGGAAAATGAACTCATAGTCAGTTCGGGGTACCTATGGCCGGGTCGGTTCCATGACCGCCTGCATATCTCGACCCGACAGTATGCGAGGATTGTCCGCGACTGGGCTACCTCTATCGTGCTCGAGGCGAGCGCCTATGGCACTCCTTCGATGCGCCGAACCAAGGTTATTCAGATCCACAAGAAGACTGGCAACCTTCGAGCCGTTCAGCATCTTCTCGGTCAGACCAAGATGGACAGCACGGTCCGGTACCTTGGCATTGCACTCGAAGATGCGCTGGCCACCGCCGAAGCCATTGAAATCTATCATATTTGGGTCGTCTTAGCTTGCGGCCCATAAGAGACATACGGCATGCTGTTACCGTGCTGCGTTTGCAACCCGCTCACCTGCCATTCGCTGCGAGTGCGACTAATCCAACCTGAGCTTTGGATAGCGGGTTTCGCCTCAACCGAACCTTTAACTTCCCAGAACTGGTGCACGCGGTATGCTCTGGCCTCAAGCAAGGAAGATGATTCAAGCGATGTCAAAGTATCCAGAGCAAAGCTGCCGAAACTGCAAATTCGCAACATGGCGTTGGTCGAATAAAACCTATCCGGATGGCTATCATAGGATTATCGTTCAGACCAAAGCCAAGTGTACAGCAGGTAGAGAGCTTTCGCCGAAAGCTCCGGGGCTAACAAGAATAGATGCTCGAGAGCTTTATTTGGATTGCGCCGATCCTGCTGGATCCAGCGGCTCAGTGTTGAGAAGCCGATCCCAAAATCTGCAGCAACCTGCTTATGCGGCAAGCCGCTCGTCAAAGCTACGCGCACTGCTTCAGCGCGGTATTCTGCAGTTGGTTTCGGTGCAATGATGTTTCTCCTCTGTGGCAAAATACCAAGTCAAAGGAGCGGAACAATTCCGTGACAGGTCCAAGAAGATGCTGGCCGAGCAGATGATGGATGTAGCCACGCTGAATGAGATGCTCGGAAAAAACTTCTGAGGCTTGGTTCAAGGAGGAATGCTGTGAACTGGGCCATGAAGACCAAAGGCTACAACCAGCGCCGCGCGTGTGCGCTCGCTGGGATCGACCCGCGTGTGTATCGGCGAACGTCAACGCGCCCTGCCGACACGGAACTGCGGGCCAGGATGAAGGAACTGGCGTCCGAGCGGCGTCGGTTCGGCTATAGGCGGCTGCATATCCTGCTGAAACGCGAAGGCTGGGAAGTGAACTGGAAGAAGCTGTACCGGCTCTACCGCGAAGAAGGGTTAACCGTTCGTAAACGGGACGGACGCAAGCGGGCTGTAGGCCCTAGGACGCCCATGGCGATCCCGCAGGGGCCGAACCAGAGATGGTCGCTCGACTTCATGTCTGACGCGCTGGAGGATGGCCGCAGGTTCCGGGTGCTGAACATCATCGACGACTTCAGCCGGGATTGTCTGGCTGCCGTCGTGGACACATCCATAGGTGGGGCACGTGTCGCCCGCGAACTGGATCGTATCGCTGAACTGCGCGGCTATCC
>CANLTZ010000029.1 GCA_947494145.1 uncultured Jannaschia sp.
AGCTTGCGCCATCGATAGAAGGTCTGCTGGGTCGGCGTTCGCCTCGAACCAGTGGCGGCTTGAACGCCTCACCGCCGGCGGCGGGCGTGGCAGGAGGTGATCCCGTTCTTCGGCTTCGATCCGGCGATCCGAACAATCATTTACAAGACGAACGCCATAGAGAGCCTGAACCCCGTGATCCGGAAATCGATCAAGACGCGCGGCTCCTTCCCGACGGATGAGGCTGCGATCAAGCTGATCTACCTCGCCATCGGCAACTTCGAGAAGGACGGCCGAAATGTTCGGGAATGGTTTGCCGCCCGCAATCAGTTCGCCATAATGTTTGGCGAGCGTTTCGACGCTTGAGTCTCTGAAACCGCATGGGCCGGGCCGGATACACACAGTTCAGGACAATCCCATCGCCATCGCACCGAAGGTGCGCCTCCGGCGCAACGATCGGGACCCGTCCGCCCCTGCGGACTTCATCAGGGCGCGCGGCAGGTCACGCCGCAGATCAGACGCCGTATACATGGCCGCGACCGACAAAATGCCAGAAGACCAAACAAAGTCCTTGCCAAGGATCCGTCCATCCAAGCTCTGAGCCCGATGGACGACGCACGTGCTTAGGTCTCCGCGCGCTTCAACGCTAGGAACCGCATCGTCGGTCGCATGGCCATTTCGGCGATGGCCTCCGCACCGGCGCGGTCGTTCTTCTGCCTCTTCACGAACGGCTTAACGTAAGCCGCCGGCATGTGCCAGTGCATCAGCGCCAGACGCCCCCGGTGGTGCGACGTCGTACAGGCCTCCATCGCCGCCACGCAGCTCGGCTGCTCGGCGAGAAGCGAGGCCAGCCGCTTCCGCCCCGCCAGCGCAGACCTGGAAGCTTCCCTCCCCCAAGTCGATCGCCAGGACACTGATCTTCGTCTTCATCGATACGCCCTCCGCATGGTTCTATAGAACCGTCATGGCATACAACACGCCCTCCGGCGCCGGGGCGGAGGCATCCACTGCATCAGTTCAGTGGGCCCAACGGTTGACCTAATAGTCAAGCAACCGGCGGCGCGACTGCCGCGGCGACCTGACCTACGCAGCCGCGTCTTCTTCGGCCAGCTGGCGTTGCCACATCTGGGCGTAGCGTCCCGAAGCGGCGATTAGTGCTTCGTGGGTGCCTTCTTCCACGATGACACCGCCTTCGAGAACGACAATCCGATCAGCATCAACCACGGTTGAGAGGCGATGCGCGATCGTAATGACCGACCTGCCTTCAGACATGGCGCGTAACTCAGACTGGATATCGCGTTCGGTTTCAGTATCCAGAGCCGATGTCGCCTCGTCCAGCAGCAGGATCGGCGGATCTTTTAGTAACGTCCGGGCAATGCCCACACGCTGTTTTTCGCCCCCGGACAACTTAAGACCCCGTTCGCCCACCGTCGTCTCGTATCCGTCGGGCAAGCCCATGATAAAGGCATCGATCTTCGCGGCCCTTGCGGCGTCCCGGATCTGATCAAATGTCGCCTCTGGTCGTCCATAGGCGATGTTGTATCGGATCGTATCGTTGAAGAGCACGGTGTCTTGAGGCACGACACCGATCTGCGCATGCAGGCTCATTTGGGTTACGGCCCGGACGTCTTGGTCGTCGATCAAGACCGCGCCATCATCGACATCGTAGAACCGAAAAAGCAGTCGGCCGATGGTTGATTTTCCTGACCCAGACGGGCCGACAACAGCAACTGTTTCGCCAGCTCCGACGGTCAAGGTCACGCCCCGAAGAACGGGGCGAGCCGCATCATAGCCAAAGTGAATGTCGCGAAACTCGATCCGACCCGCCGCAACGTTCAGAGACGTCGCATCGGGCGCATCGGCCACTTCTGTCGGTTGTTCCAGCAATCCGAACATTTCACCCATATCCACAAGAGCTTGGCGGATTTCGCGATAAACGGTGCCCAGAAAATTCAGCGGCATCGTAATCTGGACCATATAGGCATTCACCATCACGAAATCGCCCACGGTAAGGTCGCCGCGTTGCACCCCCATGGCTGCCAACACCATAACGCCCACAAGGCCCGAAGTGATCAACACCGCTTGGCCAAAGTTCAGAAAAGCCAGGGAATAGGACGTCTTCAGGGCCGCGGCCTCATAGAGCCGCATCGCGCCATCATAGCGCTGGGCCTCTCGATCTTCGGCGCCGAAATACTTAACCGTCTCGAAATTCAGCAGGCTGTCGATGGCCTTTTGATTGGCGTCGGTGTCTTGGTCATTCATCTCGCGCCGGATTTTCACGCGCCATTCCGTCACTCGAAAGGTGAACAGAACGTATAGTGAGATCGTCCCGAGCACGATCACCAGATACCAGACGTCGAAAACCACAAAGAGGATCGCGCAGATGAGCAACAGCTCCAACACCAGCGGTCCGATCGAGAATAAAAGAAATCGCAGAAGGAAATCGACGCCCTTCACCCCACGCTCAATGATCCGGCTAAGCCCGCCGGTTTTGCGTGTGATGTGATAGCGCATGGACAAACGGTGCATGTGAGAGAACGTTTCTGCCGCCAACCGCCGCAGCGCGCGTTGTCCGACCCGCGCAAAGATCACGTCGCGCAACTGCTGGAAGCCGATATTCATGGCCCGTGCGAGGCCGTAAATGACAGTCAGACCGATGGCCCCTGCCCCAAGGGCCCAGGCGGGCGTCACCGTCTCAGGGGCCAGCGCATCGACAGCAGCCTTGTAAAAGAACGGCGTCGTCACTGCGATCAGCTTGGCAAAAACCAACATCAGAAGCGCGCCAACCACGCGCCGCTTAACCCAGCCTTGTCCGTCGGGCCAAAGGTACGGCGCTACGCGGCGGATTATGGACCAACCGCCCGAGGGCATCTCGGACGTGGTGATGGTGGTGCGGCGCATGGAAGTCCCGGTCGAGGTTACCCGCCGCAGGTTAAAGCCGCCCGGACGGGAAGACCAGACAGGTCACGGCTGGGTTTCAGGCAGGTCGATCACCTGGCCGGGATAGATCAAGTCGGGGTCCCGGATCAGATCGCGATTGGCTTCGAAAATCTGCACGTAGCGGACGCCATCCCCGAAATAACCTTCGGAAATTGCCCAAAGGGTAAAGCCAGGCTGGACCGTGATGGCCGCGACCCCGCGTTCACGGGCGGCGCGCGCCACTTCGGGGGCCGTTCTTTGAAAAGGCGTCTCGATCCGGCGGACCACCGTTCCATCGGTGCCGACCGCGTCGATGCGTAGGGTATAGACCCCCTGATCCACATTCGGCAGGGGTGACGCCCAATTCCCTGCAGCATCCACACGGGTTGTCTGAACCGGGCGGTCATCAACGTAGATGCGCAGCTCCGTATCACTTTGTCCACGACCCGCAAGTTGAACATCGCCCTCCACATCGTACGTGATGGCATCGATCCCTAAGTCTTCGCGGGCCTGGGGCGCAGACGAGTCACCTGCCAAGACCTGCACACCCGATGGCCCCGCACGGAACAGGCGCGGCGGCGCAGACGATGAATCCGATGCGACTTGTGGCGCGTCCGTTGTCGGCGCCGCGGCGACGGTCGGCTGTGTCGGCGCGACGGACCCGGTGGTTTCGGCCGCGGCCGAGTCCAGCGCAATGTCCGATGGTCCCGTGGTCGCGATTGCGGCGTCTTTTGCGGGCTCCACGGCCTCTGCCAAGATATTGGGTGCGCTTGCATCAGCGATGTCGGGGGCAGCAAGTTCGCTGGGTTCAGCAACGCCAGATGCGATTTCCGGCACCGACGGTGCACTGGGCGCGGCAGGAAATGCAGGTGCAACAATGATGCTGTCTTCTGCGCGCGTCACCGTTCCAGCAGCATCTTTGGTCTCAAGGCTCAAGATGCGTGGAATATCCGCAGACGCCAGATCGAACAGTGAAACGAAGTTGCCGTCGGCATCGGTGCGCGCGATGGCTATCTCTTCCCCGTCGAGCCGAAGAATGACATCCGCATTTGCAGCGCCGTGGCCTGCCACAAGGGTCGAACCATTGGCGTCGATGCGAACCACGTCAAGCGCGGGCACCACCGGGCCCGCATTGGGCATGGTGGGTGTGTCGGGGGCCTCATTATCGACCACGTCATCTAAGGCGACACCCTCGGCGACTATTGGCGCGGCCTTCGGCACAGGTTCTTGGTTTTCGCGCCAAAGCACGAAGCCGCCGATCGTTCCACCGACGAAGGCCACTGCGGCGACGGCGCCAAGCGCCGCCTTTACCTGCTTCACCGTCTTTACCCTTTCGCAAGGTCACCCCGAATACGGGCTATGCCAGACACTATCCAAAGCGCTAGGCAGGGTCAAAACCACAAGAATGTGTGCACAATGCCGAAATCCATCTGTGTTTATTGCGGGTCGCGCGATGGCGACACCGCGGCCTTCGCGGATACCGCCGAGGCGATCGGTCTCGGAATCGCCGCGCGGGGGTGGCGTTTGGTCTATGGCGCAGGCGATGTCGGGCTAATGGGACGCGTGGCGCGGGCCGCCCAGATGGGTGGCGCCGACACGTTCGGGGTCATCCCCCAACATTTGATCGACTTGGAGGTTGGCAAGACCGACCTGACCCGGTTCATCGTCACGGAAACCATGCATGAGCGAAAGAAAGTAATGCTGATGAATGCCGACGCTGTTGTCGTCTTGCCCGGTGGCGCAGGCACGATGGATGAATTTTTCGAGGTGCTGACTTGGGCGCAGTTGGGTCTGCATGCCAAGCCCATCATGCTCGTGAATGTGGACGGCTACTGGGATGCCCTGCTGGCTATGTTGGACGGGATCGTAGCCCGGGGATTCGCAGCGCCGTCGCTGCACGCCCTCATGAGAACGGCCCCGGATGCCGGGGCCGCGCTTGGTTTATTGGACGCCGCATTGGGCGATTGACGCCCGCGGGATCACAGCCGCGAAGCGACGTTTTCCCAGTTCACAAGGTTATCGAGGAAGTTTGTGAGGTACGCCGGGCGCTTATTGCGGAAGTCGATATAGTAGGAATGTTCCCACACGTCGCATCCCAGAAGGGCGGTCTGGCCAAAGCATAGCGGGTTCACGCCATTTTCGGTCTTCGTCACTTTCAGCCCGCCATCGCGGTCACGCACCAGCCAGGCCCAGCCCGACCCAAACTGGCCTGCGCCAGCGGCCGAGAACTCCTCCTTGAACTTGTCAACGGAGCCAAAGCTTTCGGTGATCGCGCTTTCCAGTCCGCCCGGCATCTTGCTGTCGCCCGGGCCCATCATTTCCCAGAATTGGTTGTGGTTCCAAAGTTGGCTGATGTTGTTGAAGATGCCGTTCTGGGCCACGGCGCCATCATTGTAGGTGCCGGTGATGATCTCTTCCAAAGACTTGCCGTCCCATTCGGTCCCGGCAATCAGCTTGTTGCCGTTGTCCACATAGGCCTTGTGGTGCAGGTCATGGTGGTATTCCAGCGTCTCCTTCGACATGCCTTTATCGGCCAAGGCGTCATGGGCATAGGGAAGGTCGGGAAGCTCGAAGGCCATGGGTCTCTCCTGTTGTCGTGTGCCGTGACATGTTGCCCGCCAAGCGCCGGGGTCAAGTCCTGGCGGCGTTGCGAAGCAAATCCTCGGCATATCTGCTGACGGATCGGAAGCAGATTACGCGCCAGCCCTGCCCTTCGCGCCAAAGCGCCGCTGGGACCTGTGCCATACGGGTACGGCGAACTTCGGTGGGCGCCATGGCGGCAAAGTCCACGGGGACGAGACGTGAGAGGGCGACTTGGGCCTCCGTGCCAGCGAGGTCGAAGGCGGCACGCGCATCGCTCACATCGGCTATGGTGGCAAATTCCTTCTGAAGGGCGACGCTAATTTTCGCCGTAATATCAGCGACATCAATGTGATCGCAAACCAGCATGTATTCGTCCGGAGACATCCAGATCAAACGGCAGCCATTTGAAGTCGTGGACAGGCGCTGGTCAGGCTTTGCGCAGCCCGTGACCTTGGCAACCGCCTTTGCGAGCAGAACCAGGTCCCCCCGAAGCGTGATCATCCCCAGGGGTGGAAGCGCCGTGACGGAAATGTCAGACATTCTGCTTCTCCCCGTCGGGGTCATAGAAGACAGGCGACACGATGCGCGCCGCCACCGGGTCCTTCCCGATCCGCGTGAACTTGATGACCTCACCCATGCGCTGCGGTCCATTGGCCACCAGACCCATGGCAATCCCGCGCTCCAGCGTTGGCGAATAGTATGTTGAGGTCACGCGGCCCTGGGTATTCGTCTGCCCATTGTCGTTCGTGCCGTCAGCGATGGCATAGGCGCCGTCTTCCAAGACCGATCCGTCGAGCGTTTCCAACCCCACAAGCTTCCAACGATCAGGCTTCTGGAATTCGGCCCGCTGCTGTCCGCGTTTGCCCAGAAAATCATCCTTCTTCTTGGAAACGGCCCAGTCGAGCCCAAGGTCCTGCGGAATCACTGTGCCGTCGGTTTCGTCGCCGATCATGACGAAGCCTTTCTCGGCCCGCATGACGTGAAGCGCCTCCGTCCCGTATGGCGTGATATCATCGGCAACGCCTGCTTCGAGAAGCGCCATCCACAATGCCTGCGCCTGGTTGGCCGGAACGGCGATCTCGTAGGATAGTTCTCCTGAAAAACTAATGCGGTAGACCTTGACGTTAAAGTCACCCAATCGCCCCTCGACCCATCCCATGAACGGAAGTGCCCCTGCCGAGACATCCATGCCGCCGAGCGCTTCCAACACGTTGCGCGCGCTGGGGCCGACAAGCGCGATCTGGGCGAACTGCTCGGTCAAGTTCACCACGTGAACCTTCCAATCCCACCATTCGCATTGCAGCCAATCCTCCATCCAAATGTGGATGTGTTCGGCGCCGCCGCTGGTGGTGTGGCAAAGGAAGGTCTGATCGTCGATCCGCGCAACGACGCCGTCATCCATTAGAAAGCCGTTTTCATCGCACATCAGCCCGTAGCGGCAGCGGCCGGGCTTCAGGCTGCTCATCATATTCGTATAAACCATGTCCAGGAAGCGGGCCGCATCCGGGCCCCGAACCAGGAGCTTTCCCAAAGTCGAGGCATCAAGGATACCAAGGCTTTGACGTGTGTTTTTCACTTCACGCGCAACCGCGTCGGCATGGCTTTCACCCGGCTTCGGGTAGCAATAGGGCCGCCGCCACTGGCCCACGGGTTCCCAATATGCACCGTTGGCATCGTGCCAATCATGTAGCGGCGTGCGGCGGATCGGTTGGAACAGATCACCCTTCGCCTCCCCGGCAAGCGCACCGATCGTCACGGGCGTGTAGGGCGGGCGGAACGTGGTGGTGCCCACCTTGGGGATGCTTTCATCCAAGCGATCCGCAAGTACAGCAAGGCCGTTGATATTGCTAAGCTTCCCTTGGTCGGTAGCCATCCCAAGCGTGGTGTAGCGCTTGGCATGTTCCACGCTTTCAAAGCCTTCCTGTGCGGCCAGGCGCAGATCCGAAACTTTGACGTCATTCTGGTAGTCGAGCCACATCTTGGCACGTAACTCCGGCCCGGCGCCCTGGGGCATCATCCAAATGGGGGCCAGGGGTGCCGGTGTCTCCGCCTCGGTCGCAGGCGCGGCAATATCCATGGTTTCGGCCACGTTTGCCAGCACCTCGGCGGTGGTCAAGGCGCCAGAGGCCGCACCGATAGGTGTGACAAAACCTTCGCCGTTGCCATCTGTTGGCGGACGGGTCGGGTCCGGGTAGAACATCGCGCGCGCCTCATCCCAATTAAGCTTGCCACCGCAATGGGACCAAAGATGCACCACGGGGGACCAACCGCCTGACATGGCGATGCAATCGCAACCGATTTCTTGAAGCACGGCGCCTTCACCGGCTTGAAGGCAAACCGCGACGCCCGTGATCGTATCACCGCCGATCACTTTCGCGATGCCGCGTTCTAGATGAACATTGACGCCCAGGCCTCTGACTTCATTGACAAGGGTACTGTCTGCCGCGCCCCGCGCATCAATGATGGCAGGCACCTGAAGACCCGCCTCAAGCAATGCCAAAGCTGTGCGATAGGCGTCGTCGTTGTTGGTGACGATGACAGTGCGGTCGCCTAAAGACACGCCATAATTGACAACGTAGTCGCGCAAGGCCGAGGCCAAAACCACGCCGGGCCGGTCGTTGCCAGGGAAGGCCAAAGGGCGCTCGATCGCGCCAGTGGCCGTAACAACGTGCTTGGCACGAACCCGCCAGACCCGCTGCCGGGGCCCCGCTTTTTCGGCGATGTGATCAGTCAGGCTCTCGTTGCAAAGCACATAGCCATGATCGTACACGCCCGAGCCTTCGCAATGCGGCAGCATGGTAACGTTCTCCGCTTTCTCAAGCACTTCCATGGCATTTTTCACCCAAACATCAGCCGGGAGATCGTCAATCACGACACCATCGACAGGCGCCCGCCCGCCCCAATGGGCCGCTTGTTCAACCAGCACAACGCGCTCGCCGCGTTCAGACGCGGCGCGCGCGGCCAAAAGCCCAGCGATACCGCCACCAACCACAAGCGTGTCGCAATGGGCATAGGTGTATTCGTACCGGTCCTCATCAGGTTCAGCCGGGGCGGCGCCCAGGCCCGCGGCGCGGCGAATGAAGGGCTCAAACACGTGTTTCCAGAAGGGCCGCGGTGCAAGAAAGGTCTTGTAATAGAAGCCCGCGGGCAGAAAGCGCGCGCCCCAATCGTTGACCCGGCCGATATCGAAATCGAGCGATGGCCAAGCATTCTGGCTGCGCGCCTCTAGCCCTTCATAAACGATCTGCTGGGTCGCCCGGCGATTTGGCTCAAAGCGGCCGCCCTGCCCGATTCCCATCAGGGCATTGGGCTCTTCCGGGCCGCATGCCATGACGGAACGGGGGCGATGATATTTGAAACTGCGCCCCATGACGAGCTGACCATTGGCCAGCAAAGCCGACGCCAGCGTGTCGCCTTGATAGGCGCGCATCCAGCGACCGTCGAAGCGAATACCCAAGGGCCGGTCGCGGTTGATGAGACGGCCGCCCTTAGCCAATCGCGTGCTCATCCGTCTTTCCTTTCGCGGATGCGATCCAGGATATGCGCGGGCGGCTCCAGGGTCTGAGCAGAATAGGTCCCAAACACTTCCAAAGTCGCCGTGTCCCGCGCCGCAAGAAACCACTTGCCGCACCCATAGGCATGGCGCCAACGCTCGAAATGCACGCCCTTCGCATTGTCTCGCAGGAAGAGGTATTCTTCGAAGGCCGGGTCCGATGACTCCGGTCCTTCGCGCTTGACATGGGCTTCGCCGCCAGGCGCGAGTTCGGTCTCCTCGACCGAAAGCCCGCAATTGGGACACGTCAGGAGGAGCATGCGAGGCCTCGCCGCAAGAAAGCGCCCAGGGGCGCTGCAAGTGACAGTCTTGTCGGGCGCTTAGCGCGTAACGACGTTTGCTTGTCCGACTGCTTGGTCGATGCGCACATCCGGTGCGCCAAGCCCCAGGTCAAGCGACCCGCCAGCCAGAATGAACAAAAGAACGCCGAGGCCCACAACCGAGCCGCCGAGAAGAAAATTGATGCCGCGTGGAAAACGGCGGAACGAAAATATAGCCATTGAATGTGGCCCGGAAATAAAAATAACTCCGTCGACCACCGTACATGATTCTTGCGGTCCGGGCATCCCCCAAGATGTGTGAGGCGCCGATCAGCGCCCCATGAGGAGGAGGGCCATCGCTGGCAAAGCATCGATGCGGACATCGGGGGCGTTGACGCCCAGGCCACCAGCAGCGAAGACCGCGCCAACGGCGAAGGCCGCGCCGGTGCCCACCAAGGCGCCCATGATCCAAGGGAAGAAGTCGGTTTTATTCGAGCGCATGGCAGTGCCCTCCGAAATGCTGTGTCACGACGGAATGTGTGCGCATTCGAACCTGAAATCCACCCAGTTCGCATTTTCGTGCAGTGGCGTGAGGGTCTGCTCATCAATGTGCGACCCCTGCTGCCACGCTTTCATCTATGAAACGCCCTTCGCGGAAGCGCTCCATGCCGAAGGCAGCGGTCAGCGGGCTGTGCCCCTTGGCAATCAGCTCCGCCATGCCCCATCCCGAACCCGGTATGGCCTTGAAGCCACCGGTGCCCCAGCCGCAATTGACAAAGAGTCCCTCCACCGGCGTCTTCGACAGGATGGGGGAACGGTCGCCAGTCATGTCCACGATGCCGCCCCATTGGCGCAGCATCTTCAGCCGCGAAATGATCGGAAATGTTTCAATCAGGGCGCGAAGCGTTTCCTCGATGTGCTGGAAACTACCGCGTTGGGTGTAGTTGTTGAAGCCGTCCGCACCGCCACCGATGACCATTTCGCCCTTGTCGGACTGGCTCATATAGCCGTGCACGGTGTTGGCCATCACGACGATGTCCATGCAGGGTTTGACGGGCTCGCTCACCAGCGCTTGAAGCGCCACGGACTCGAGCGGCAGCCGAAAGCCCGCCATCTCGGCCAACACACCAGAATGGCCTGCCACCACCACGCCCAGCTTGTGGCAATCAATGGGGCCCAAGGTGGTATCGACGCCCTGGACACGACCCCCTTCGCTGCGGATGCCGGTCACCTCGCATTTCTGAATGATGTCCATGCCCATATCGGTGCAGGCCCGCGCATATCCCCAGGCAACTGCATCGTGGCGCGCCGTGCCGCCGCGCGCCTGCCAAAGCCCGCCCAAAACTGGATAGCGTGGCCCGTCGATATTCATGATCGGGCAGAGTTCTTTCACCTCGGCGGGTTCGATCCAACGGGTGCGGACACCCTGTAAGCTGTTTGCATGGGCGGTGCGCTTGTAGCCACGCACTTCGTGATGGGTCTGCGCCAACATCAGCACGCCGCGGGGGCTGAACATGATGTTGTAGTTGAGCTCCTGGCTGAGAGTCTCATAGAGGCTGCGTGCCTTTTCATAGAGCGCGGCAGACGCGTCCTGAAGATAGTTCGACCTTATGATGGTGGTGTTTCGCCCGGTATTGCCCCCGCCGAGCCAACCTTTCTCCAAAATGGCCACATTGGTGATGCCGAAGTTACGCCCCAGATAGTAGGCCGTCGCCAACCCATGGCCCCCTGCCCCGACGATCACGACGTCATAGCGTTTGTCGGGTGCGCGCTTAGCCCAGGTGCGGCCCCATCCTTCGTGGTGCCGCAGGGCTTCGCGTGCGATGGCTAGGGCGGAAAAGCGTCGCATGAATGTCTCTCTTCTCTGTTCCCGGTCTGGCCTGGCCAGCCACCGATTTGCAGCGATACAGCGGCATCCCGGGCACTGATTGCGACATCTGTCCATCTGCCGCAACAGGGCCGAGCAAAGGGGGCTTATCTCGGGGCGTTGTCGTGGTTAGGTCTGTGGCCGAAACCACGAGAGATTCCCATGGTCTTCTGGGTCACCGCCTGCGTTCTACTGATTACCTGCCTGCTGCCGGTGCTAGCAGCCTTGCGGTCGTCCAAACAACGCAAGGACGCGCCCGACGTGGCTGTCTACCGCGACCAGTTGCGCGAGCTTGAACGCGATGCCGCGAGGGGCACGCTGCCCGAAGCTGAGGCCGAGGCCGCCCGCACCGAGGTTGCTCGCCGATTGCTCGCCGCGGATCGCGCCGCGCGGGAACAAGCCGAACCCGCCGGTACAGGACGGCGCTGGCTTGGCGGGGCCTCGATTGTCGTGCCGGTCATCGCCGTGACCCTTGGCACCTATTTGTGGATCGGCGCGCCCGGATATCCCGATCTGCCCTTGGCGTTGCGGAAAGCGCAGATTGAAGCCGCGCGAGCGGAACGCCCTGGACAAGCCGTCGCCCAGGCCGAGGTGCCGGACAACATCGACACGTCGGACCCGCAGGTCACCGAGATGGTCGGACAGTTGCGCGATATTTTGGCCGAGCGCCCCGACGACCTGCAGGGGTGGCGATTGGCGGTCCAGACCGAAAGTGGCCTGCGAAATTTCGAAGCCGCTTGGCAGGCGCAGAACCGCGTCGTGGCGATCTTGGGTGATGATGCAACAGGGGACGATTTCGCGCTTTTGGCAGAGCTGATGATTATCGCAGCGGGGGGGTATGTGTCACCCGAAGCCGAAGAGGTCCTGAACGAGACACTGCGCCGCGACCCTGCCAACGGTACGGCAAGATACTATCAGGGCTCCATGTTCGCTCAAGGCGGGCGACCCGATCTGGCTTGGCCCATCTGGCGGCGCCTTGTCGCGGAAAGTGATCCAGACGCGCCATGGCTTGAACCGATCTATGCCGATATCGAACGGATCTCATCACTCGCAGGCGACCCCACGCCGCTTGATCAATTGCCCCGTCCGCGCGGTCCGTCCGCGGCGGATGTAGACGCGGCGGCGGGCATGACCCTGGAAGAACGGATGGATATGATTGGCGGGATGGTTGAAGGCTTGGCATCGCGCCTCGCCTCCGACGGGGGCCCGCCTGAGGATTGGGCGCGGCTGATCACAGCCCATGGCGTGCTGGGCCAACAAGATAGGGCTGCCGCGGTGTATGCGGAGGCGAAGCTGGTCTTTGCAGACAACCCCGGCGCACTGGATACGCTTTTCCAGGCGGCGGAACGGGCGGGCATCTCTCCGTGATCCATGACGAAATCGAAGACTTCGCGGACGCCCTGCCCCCCATGGGCGCACTGGCCGGGTTGGATTTGGGCACACGCACCATCGGCGTGGCCATATCGGACGGGCTGCGCGCCGTGGCCACGCCGCAATCGACGATCAAGCGCACCAAATTCACTGCTGATGCGGTCGCGCTCGAAGCCATCCTGGCAGAGCGCGGGGTCGTTGGCATCGTGCTGGGCCTGCCGCTCAACATGGATGGCTCAGAAGGCCCGCGCATCCAATCCACCCGGGCCTTCGCCCGCAACCTGGCGCGCCGGATCGAAACGCCCATCGCCTATTGGGACGAACGGCTCAGCACAGTTGCCGCCGAACGCGCATTGTTGGAGGCCGATGCCTCACGCCGCAAACGGGCCGAGGTTATCGACCACGTGGCAGCGGGCTACATCTTGCAAGGCGCGTTGGATCGTCTGCGCCATCTGAGGGATACGACATGAGCGACCCAGTCTGGAGCCGCGACGAAATCGAAAGCCCCTGTATCCGCATCTGCGTGGTGCATCCGGCCACCCGGCTTTGCACCGGCTGCCTGCGTTCCATCGATGAGATCGGCGCTTGGTCCCGAATGACGCCCGAAGCCAGGCGCAACGTGATGGAAGCGCTGCCCGAGCGGGCGTCCTTGCACAAGCAGCGCCGTGGGGGACGCGCAGCACGGCTGAAACGCTAACGGCGCAATTGCTTTGCGCCCCTCAAGCCGCCGCCTGGGTCACATGTTCCAACGCGGCAAGTAGAATGTCCGCCTCTGCGCCAGGCCGCGCCGCCCCTTCTGACAAGGTCCGGCGCCAGGCCCGCGCACCCGGCTGGCCCGCAAAAAGCCCCAACATATGACGCGTGACTTGCCCCGGCTTGCCGCCCTCGGCCACGTGCCGCTCCAGGTACGGCAACATTCGCAGGGCTGCACTTTGTCGGTCCGCACAAGGATTTCTGCCGCCGAAAATCCGACGATCCGCGTCAAGCAATATGGCAGCCGGATCGTGATAGGCCGCGCGCCCGATCATGACGCCATCCATCACCTCAAGATGTGCCTCGGCATCTTCCAACGACGAAATCCCGCCATTGATCGACAGTCGTAATTCGGGAAAGCGGGCCTTCATGGCGTGGACCAGCGGATAGTCGAGCGGTGGGATATCGCGGTTTTCCTTCGGGCTCAGCCCCTGAAGCCAGGCCTTGCGGGCATGGATGGTCACCTGCCCCACCCCCGCATCGGCCATCCGGCCGAGAAGGTCCGGCAGGACCACCGAGGGGTCCTGATCATCCACGCCGATACGGCATTTCATCGTCACCGGTATATCCCCGGCCACGTCTGCCATGGCCCTTAGGCACCGAGCCACGAGGTCAGGCTGTTCCATCAGGATGGCGCCAAAGCAGCCCGATTGCACCCGATCAGAAGGACAACCCACATTCAGATTTATTTCATCATATCCCCGTGCCACGCCCATCGCCGCGGCCTCCGCCAGCTCTGTCGGATCGTTGCCACCCAGTTGTAGCGCAACCGGATGTTCAACCGCATTGAAGTCGAGCAAATGCGTGGCCCCACCACGCACAAGCGCCGCGGCTGTCACCATTTCAGTATAAAGAAGGACGTGTTTTGAGAGGATGCGGTGGAAGACCCGACAATGACGGTCGGTCCAGTCCATCATGGGCGCAGTAGACAATCTAGAATGTTGATTTATTTGCATTTTTTATATCTTCAAACTGTTGGCGGCGGACGCTGCTACGCTGGAATACGCCCCAATATCCCCGAATTTGCCCCTCTACGACGACTCATTGCACACACAGCGCACACGAAAATGGCCTCCATAACCAAGCTCCCCTCCGGTGCCTACCGGGTCCAGATCAGACGAAAGGGTAGCTCACGCGAGCGAGACGTTCCTCCGTCGCGACGACGCCGCACGCTCAAGCCCACCAGGTGGAGACCCGGGTCGATCAGGGGCTGGCGCCGAACAAATCGTCCGTCTCCCGCCTCCAGACATCTGTAGACCTCATCGACCTTCGTATAGCCGATATGTGCGAGGTAGAGAAACCGCCACGTCGGAGCAAGGCAGCAACGCTCACGACGCTCAAGCGTGATCTCGGGAAGGAGAAGATCGGCCACCTCGACCGGTAAAAGCTGATCGACTACTGCAAGATGCGTGCGGAGCAAGGTGAGGCGCGTCTTGTAAATCGGTCCAGTGGACCGATTTGAGCGCCGAACGGTCCGGTCACTCTCGGGATCGACATCGGCGTGATCAAGATGATCATCACCCATGCGGCGGCTGTTCGCGGGCTCGACATATCTCCGGAACCCGGCGATCTGGCGCGTGTCGCGCTGAAGCGGCTGGGACTGATCGGCAAGGGCACGGAGAGGGATCAGCGTCATAATTTGGAACGCGTTCGGGAAGCGTTCGGGGAAAAACTCGTTGCTCTATGAAATGGTCTGTCCATCAGCAACATGGAGTGATCTGATGGAAACCATGGAAAGTGATGCCCAGTATATCGCAGCGCGCTGCAAAGAAATCCGGCGACTGCTTGGTTGGACGCAAGAAAATCTCGCCGACGCGGCTAACTTGACCACCCGCACGATCGAAAAGACCGAAAGTGGACGCCATTCACCAAGCGAGCAGACGCTTCGCATCATCGCGCGTGCCGTGGGTTTTGACTTGAAGGTTTTTTCTAAGCCGACACCGGAACAAGAAAAGTGCGCGCAAGAAGAACTCGAACGTTCGCTCCGAAAGACGACCCTCGTGCCAACCTCTCCGATAAAGACAACGAACGACTTCTATTCGCGCAATTTTGAGTGGCAGGCGTTCATGTCCGACGCTTCGGCGGTCGAAGCAGACGATGCCCTGCTGCTGACCGCTGCCATTTGTG
The DNA here is from genome assembly GCA_947494145.1 of uncultured Jannaschia sp. Classification (GTDB taxonomy): domain Bacteria; phylum Pseudomonadota; class Alphaproteobacteria; order Rhodobacterales; family Rhodobacteraceae; genus Jannaschia. The sequence goes on from CANLTZ010000029.1 coordinate 15,413, forward strand.
AATGCATTACTGATCTAGACGGCATTTGGGATCTGAGCACGGCCTCTCAGAGACTCGATTATTCGAAGAGCATTGCCAAATTGTGCAACGAACTTGAAGGCCTTGGCTACGTTACGCAATTCGGCAGCTTCCGCCAGTAACACATGAGCGATGGAGGTCTCGTATTCAAAGTTGCCTTCCTAACATTCTTGCCCAAAAGTGACCATGACGGCGACCGTTACGCTTTGGTGCATCTGGATGACCCTTGGGAAATCCCCGAAGTTGATCGGCCCAAGGTGGGGTGATGGGCTGCTTTCAATGCTAGCGGCGGCTACAAGGTGGATGTGTCGCGGGGCGAGAACGTGGACCGCGTGTCGTCTGAGTGGTTCTCGCGGGCCGACGACGAGCGGTATCTGTCGCTCGACGATCTCTTCGCATCAGTCAAAAGCCGGGCGGAGCGGAGCTGGACGCGCACGGTGGAGAGTGCCGCGATCCGGGTCGAGGCGCATCGGGATAACCCCGAGAAATTGGGGCTCGTTCTGCCCGGCACGGATGAGCCGATTGCGCCGAAGCATTGGTCCTTCGGCCAGCTTTCGAGCCTCGTCGGCGCGCCTGCCGCCTATATGCGGCAGCTGCCCGCGCCGCTGGCGGGGATCAACCTGCAGTACGGCCTCACCAACCACCGGGTCGAGCAGATCAAGACCATGGAGGTCGCGGATGGCCGCACGGAATTGCGCGCCGTGGCCGGCCCCGACTACGGACGCATCTACGACCATGAACTGGTCTCTGCCGTGCGGCGCATCGCGGGTAATGGCACGGGCGACACACGCTGGAAGGTGCCGGGTGTTCTCGACTGGTCGACCGGTATCTACAACCCGCGCGTGGACGTGACGAAGGAGACAACGACGCTCTACGCCTCGGACCGCGACGTGTTCCTGTTCCTCGTCGACGACCTCAACCCGATCGAGGCAGGGCTGTTGCCCGACGGCTCGCCCGACCTATATTTCCGGGGTTTTTATTGCTGGAATTCCGAGGTGGGCGCCAAGACGCTCGGCATCGCCAGCTTCTACCTGCGCGCGGTCTGCCAGAACCGCAACCTCTGGGGCGTCGAGGACTTCCAGGAGATCACGATCCGGCACTCGAAATACGCCGCCTCCCGCTTCGCCCACGAGGCCGCCCCAGCGCTGAGCCGCTTCGCAGAGTCCTCGCCCGCGCCCTTCATCGACGGCATCCGTGTGGCACGTGAAAAGATTGTCGCGCGGTCGGACGAGGACCGGCACGACTTCCTGCGCAAACGCGGGTTCTCGAAGGCGGAAACGGGGCGGATCGTCGAGACCGTCTTGGCCGAGGAAGGCCGCCCGCCTGAGAGCGTGTTCGACTTCGTGCAGGGGATCACGGCCGTCGCCCGGTCAAAGCCGCAGCAGGATGCCCGGCTGACTACGGAGGGCAAGGCGAAGGTGTTGTTGGAAAATACGGTGTAAGAGAAATATTGGGTGCGGGCACCGAGACTTGCCCGCCACCCTAACAGCGAATTCAAGCAGGGATTTCTAAATCAAATGGCACCCTCGATGATCTAGGACGCGCTCTACATTCGAGTCTGAGGAATACTTTTCCCTCAGCCCCTTGAAAACAGAAGTAAATATCTCTTTCATTACTCGGATTGAATGATCAAAGTATTCCGAATCTACAACCAGTTTTTCCCCTAATTTCCCTCGTGCAAGCTGCTCAGCCTTCTTCAGGTATAGCTCGTTGACCTTTCCATCACCGTGGACATAGAGGTCTCTGGTGGCCTTCACTTCAGCATATTCTTGGATCAGACGCTCTCCGATCTCTACACCTGCTACTGCTGCTATATACTCCGTATACTGTTTGGGACTTGCATACAGAAGATCTTGAATCCGTTTTTCGACTTGGTCTTCAATCAAGTCCTCCATAGAAGAGTAATCGAGTAAGTCACTCAAGCTGATTGACTTAGAATGACCTGAAGGAGCTCCGCCTTTTTGTGAAAGAGTGAGTTTCTTGGGGTATGCTTCCAAGATCAGTCTTACGGCTTCAGCAATATAGTCTTCAGTTAGGCTGACGGCGACAATAATTGATTGTACGAACTCCTTTTCTGATATCCGTGCCTTGGCTATCGCACGCAAATCCTCAGTACTTCTAGTTATCTCTCTGCGACGACCTTCTTTAGTTGATGGCATGTTAATGCAGAAGGCCACCTTGCGGCCTTTTCTTGTAGTCATTCTCTTTGGGTTATCCTCAAGAGATTTAAGGCCCTCGATGACGATATGAGTCTCAATATAGATATTGTTAATCTTCTTAAGTTTGCTTTGGTTATACCTTCGGAAAGCATGAGTATTTTTCGTTTTCAGTTTGTCCTTGCTCAGCATCTATAGCGTAAAACCACCTTGTTGATTGCTATTGTTCGGCCGATCTTTCCCGTGATTCTTTGGTTTCGCAGCGAACGACTATTCATAGTGCAGTCATACAAGAAAAAGCGCGCTACTCATAGCAAGTTGGGGCCACATCTTGTTCGCCGAGTCGAACGTATGCCGGTAGCCCTTTAGTGGTCCATCGCCCCTTAGAGTGAGAGGGTGGCCGGGGTTTTCCGTGACGGGTTTGGAGGTCGGGAGAGAGGCTCCCGGCTGGCCCGTCGTGGAGATATCCCGATGACCAAGCAACAGAAGATCACCCTCAGCGCCTCGCGCGACATTCCCTTCAACAAGCTGATGCTCAGCCAATCGAACGTGCGCCACGTCAAGGCGGGCGTGTCGGTCGAGGAACTGGCCGAGGACATCGCGCGGCGGACGCTGCTCAGCTCCATCACCGTGCGGCCGGTGCTGGACGACAGCGGCGCCGAGACCGGCATGTACACGATCCCCGCCGGGGGGCGGCGATTCCGGGCGCTGGAGCTGCTCGTCAGCTCGAGGCGCATGAACAAGACAGCACTTGTGCCCTGCATCGTGCGCATGGATGGCCTCGCCGAAGAAGACAGCCTGGCCGAGACCGTCCAGCGCGCGCCTCTGCATCCGCTCGACCAGTTCCGCGCCTTCCAGGCGATGCGCGAGAAGGGCCGCACAGAGCAGGAGATCGCAGCGGCCTTCTTCGTCTCGGCCAGCGTGGTCAAGCAGCGGCTAAAGCTCGCCGCGGTCGCGCCGTCACTGCTCGACGCCTATGCCGAGGAGGAGATGACGCTCGACCAGCTCATGGCCTTCACGGTCAACCCCGATCGCGCGCGGCAGGAGCAAGTCTGGGCGGCGCTGCAGCGGCATTATTCCTGGCAGCCCTACGAAATTCGGCGCATGTTGACCGAGGGCGCGGTGCGCGCCTCGGACAAACGTGCGCAGTTCGTCGGGACGGGCGACTACGTCGAGGCCGGGGGCGAGATCCTGCGCGACCTGTTCCAGCAGGACGACGGCGGCTGGCTACAGGATGCCGCCCTGCTCGACGTCATGGTGCGCGAGAAGCTCGCCGAGGAGGCCGAGGCGGTCCGTGCCGAGGGCTGGAAATGGCTCGAGGTCGATACCGAATTCCCCTATGGCCACACTTTCGGGATGCGCCGGGTCCATGGCGAGGCGGTGCCGATGAGCGACGAGAAGGTTGCCCGCTACCAGGCGCTGAAGGCCGAATACGAAGCGTTCGAGGCCGAGCATGCAAAGGTCGACGAATTGCCCGACGAGGTCGATGCCCGGTTGGGCGAGATCATGGAGGCACTCGAGGCGCGTCCGATCCGGTTCGAGGCCGACGACCTAGCGCTGGCAGGCGCCTTCGTCAGCATCGACAGCTCTGGGCGCCGGCGGGTCGAGCGGGGCTATGTGCGGCCCGAGGATGAGCCTGTGGAAGAGGTGGAGGACACCGGCGAGGACGCACCGCAAGCGGCGGCGGTCGAGAACGTCGATGACACCGTCGTGTCTACCACGGACGAGGAGGAAGAGGACGACGGCCTCAAGCCGTTCTCCGACCGCCTTGTCATGGAACTCACGGCCCATCGCACCCTAGCGCTGCGCAATACGCTGGCCCTCGACCCGCAGGTCGCCTTCCTCGCGGCCCTGCACGCGATGGTTCTGCGGCTCTTCTACCGCTATGCCGTCGACAGCTGTGTCGAGATCGAACCGCGCAACGCTGCCTTCGGATCGCAGGTGCCGGGTCTCGGCGACACGGCCTTCGCGCAGGCCATTGACCAGCGTCACGAGACCTGGGCGCGCAACCTGCCGAAGGCATCCGAGGACCTCTGGGAGGTGCTGACTGAGTTCGAAAGCTGCAGCCGCGAGGCGCTCTTCGCCCATTGCATGGCGATGAGCGTCAATGCCGTCCACGATCCCTCCCAGCGCCGACCGCGTGCCATCGCGCATGCGGATGTGCTGGCCGGGACCGTCGGGCTCGACATGGCCAATGCAGGCTGGACGGCGACGGGCGACAGCTACTTCGGCCGCGTGACCAAGGCGCGCATCCTCGAGGCTGTGCGCGAAGCGAAGGGCGACGACGCCGCTGACCGGATCGCCAGGCTGAAGAAGGCCGAGATGGTGACCGCCGCCGAGGACCTGCTCTCCGGCACCGGCTGGCTGCCGGAACCTGGTCTTCCCCCACTGAAGTGGTCTTCCGCTATGTTTAGGAAAACGGAGGAATACCATGGCCAACAAGCGCCCGAAGCCCGAAGAGATTGTCACGAAGTTACGGCAGGTTGAGGTTCTGACGGGGCAAGGCATGCCGCGT
>CANLTZ010000030.1 GCA_947494145.1 uncultured Jannaschia sp.
TACTTGTTCGTCGTCTTGCTCATGATGCTCCATCCTACTCAGGAGTTGGAGCCTCCGGCAAACCCGGCGCGGTTCAGAGCGCGTGTAGTTCTCGGTCGCTCGGTCGACAAAACCGACACCCGTAGTCAGTGGATAAATCGGATGCGAGAAAGACGTCATCCGAACGTTGTCGCTGTTGCTTTGGCCAACAAGAATGCGCGGCACCGCAATTGAGACTGCAGAGGCAACTCTCAGAGAATATACAGTTGGCATTATCGGTTCGCTCGGAACCGAAACGCATCGTCACCATGCCGGTGCGCGCGCCACCATCTTGGACATCATCGGCATGGTATTCTTGCAGATCGCCATGGCAGGCATTCCCGTCGGCGGGGAAGAAGCCACGACCTACCGGTCCGCCACACCTTGTGCCCCCGGCGGAACGACGACGGGGCCGACCATCACGCTGGCCAGCCCCGCATCGACATCATGTGGCGTCTGTCTCAAGCATCAAACGTAGCTGAAGCTGTCGACGGAAGCCATGCCCTCCAGAATACCGGCCTGTTCAAATGCCATGATCGAAAGGTCCTCAAACACGTGGTTCATCTCGTCATCGAGGCTCCGTTCTTCCTGCACAAACAGAGTTGCGGTGGCGGCATGGCCATCATCTACGATGTCGACAAGGCGAAGCGTCGCTGTGTTGCTTCCGTTCACACTTGTGATCGCGCCTGAGACGATCGGATCCAGACCCAAGGCCGAGTCGAATGTGAATTCGAAGTCATCTTCGTCGATAGCATCCTCCAAAGTGACTGCTTGGCCGTCGATCTCCCCCCAATCAACCAGTCCTGATGGGCCAACGGTCTCAAGTGCAGCCCATCCCAGGATTTCCATATCGTCGTGGATGCGGTCGCCCGCTTCTTCCTCTTCCAGGATGAAGTCAAACCCTGTGTTGGTCACATTATCGGCCCGCACAATCGCCCAATCCGGTCCGTTATTGGTTTGCAGCTGCAAGAGAACCGTCGGGACCTCATCGAACGCCTCGTAGAATGTCACCGAGTACTCTGTATCGGTTGGGCCGCCCGGTACCTTGACCGTGCCGACCTGTAGATGCCCGCCGTCCTCCAATGTCCAACTGCCCGCTTCGAAGACGACCAGGCCCACGTCTTCAAGCCGGTGCCATTGATCCAGATAGTCCGGCTCATCGAGAAACATCGTCACGCCCGTCGATGTGACTTCTGTCAAGGCGACCGACGCCGTCTGAGATCCGGCCATCGTCGGTGCGAGTGCAAAAGCAACGGCTGACTGGAAGACTGCCCCGCTTTCATAGCTGACCGTTCGGACTTCGTGGTTGAGATCGGTGATCTGCTGAACGGTTCCGATGAAGTTTTCGATGTAGTCGATCTCAAGCTGAATATCGAAAAGCTTGGCACTGTCCTGACGGTCGCCCTTCACATAAATGGCGGTATCCAAGAAGTTCTGTTCCAGGACTGTCCCGTTCGGTGTGACACCCGACAAAATAAGCCCGGTCGGCATCTCGTCGCCCGCATTCAGGCTTCCGTTGACCGCAGACCAGCCTTCGTCGATCAGCCCATCGCCGTTCTCGTCCACCCGATCGGGATCGATCAGCATCCACCCGGAACTGTGGGCCAGTGGCGAAGGGTCCGCCACGCCGTCGCCGTCGGCATCTTCCGCCCAATCCAGCAGGTTGATGACCGTCGTTGTGAATTCACCCGTCTCGTACTTGATGTTGTCCTTCGAAAAGGGCGGTTGACTGTTGGGGTCCAGCGGCACTTCCAGGCCGGGCAGGTCTTGGCCGAATTTGTTGGGTGTCAGGCGCCACCGCGGGCCGGAGACCAACTCCTCCTCGGTGCAACCAGCAGCGGCCGCATCCTCGGCCGACCGGAAGCTGACGAGCACGTGCTTATAGGGGTCGTCGGCGGCCCTGTCATAAGACCACTCGAAAGGCTCGCGGTCGGTGGTCGTGTACCAGGCGGCCGTGAACCCAGCCGCAAGATCAGCAGACGTTAAGGTCAGGGCCGCCGCTGCGTTTGCTTCGGCAAGCTTGCCGTCGCGCAGTACGGTGCCGATGGGCTGACCACTTTCGTCGGTATTTCTGTATCCCGCCAGGCTGCCATCGGGGTGGAAAACCGCGATACCACCTGCTGCCATGTCGACCTCGCCGCTTTCCGTCAGCTTGAGGTAGCTCGGCAGTGCCTCGCCCTCGCCGTTATAAGTGTCGACGGGCGAGACCCAGAGCGTGTTGGTCGAATCATCGGGGTCGGTGATGATGTAGTAGGACGGTTTCCGCCCCGTCGCGCCCTCGTTTTCGTAGTCTTCGGGGCGGATTTGGTCGTTGGGGTTGTTGGTGATGTCGTGATTTATGATCAACTCGGCGCTGCGGATCAGAAAGCCGGAATGCCCGTCTTCCAGGCTGTCGGCGATGCCGTTGCCATTGGTGTCCTGCGTCCATTCCTCCGGTAGCTCCAGGTCGACTTCCATGCGGATGTCGTTGGGGCGCTTGACCGCCGTGCCCCAGCGGTAGAGCAGCTTGCCGTCATCCTTCACCGTAACAGAATAATCGTCGCTGAAGGCGATGTCAGACAGGACTGTCGATTCATTCGGCTCAATCAAGTCTGTCAGATCGGCGACGCCGCCGTAACCGTTGAGAAGGGAGTCCGCAATGTCCGCCGCGCCGTCGCCATCTAAGTCGACGCCGGCCACCTGGATTTCTTCTGGAACGCCATCGCCATCGGCATCGTACTGGACTGTGACGGAAAGCGTGTCGAAGGTGTCGTTGACACCATCACGGTCGAAATCCAGGTCGGAATAGGTCTGCGGCGCAGCCCGTGCTTCCACGTCGACGATCGCCCTTTGCATCGCCTGCGTCAGTTCCTCCACCCGCAGCTCGTGCAAGACGCCCGCCTCCAATGCGCCGTCCGAACCGGTTGGGGCCAAGTCCATCAGACGCAGATCGTCGTCCAATGCCAGAACCGCATCCGGGTCGCCGGGAAATCGCTGGTCCGACAGCAGGTCGGCCATGGTCACGTAATGTTCCGTCGAGGCTTTCACCGTCGTTCCACCAAGGCCAAGCGACCAAGTGCCCAGCGGCAGCCCGGAGCGGAAGATATCGGTCACGGCGTTCTTGATGCTGATGCCAGCGATGCTGCCATCGTCGGGGTTTAGGATGTTGCCCGCATGGCCTTCGGCGAAATCGCCATCGATGCTCTTTTGCTCGGCACCCAGAAAATCGGTCACGTAATAGCCGAACTCGCTGTCGACACCTGACAAGACGTTGCCGTCCTTGTCGGTTATCTGCGGCATCACGCTGCCGTCCGTGTCAACCAAAGTTGGATCGTCAGAAAAGCTCAGGCCCGTAAGCGTGAGCGTCAGGTCGTCGAGGCTGAAGGTATGCAGATCGGACAGAAATGCTGTGGACATAGTTCAAAAGTCTCCCGTGTTTGCGACACCTCTTCGAAAGCGCAGCGCCGTCTAGATCGAGGGCGGAAATGCCGCTCGACGGACGGACAATTGACAGGCATGGACGGGCTAGATTTGATATTCATCAAATTGAATATATTTTATGCTGCCTGTTGTTTGCGGCCATCGGCAAGTGATGCTCGGCGTCCTTTTTAGGTCCGCGGTTCGGGACCGCGCGACCCGATGAAATCCATCTGACATGGCCCCAAACGTGCCGAGGTGCCGCGCTTCGGGAAACAGCGCCGGGTATGTTCGCGCACCTTGGGACGCGCTAGGATGACAGCTTCCGGTCAGGGAAAGCACGCCATGACGCTCGACCCCTCGAACCTTTCGCGCCTGCCGTTGCAGCGGCACCTGGTCGTTTCGGCCTATGATGCGTTTGCGGATGAAGCAGACGTGCGCGCCATCGTCTTGTTGGGTTCGCTCGCCGCCGGCACAGGGGATCGTGTGTCGGATGCGGATATCGTCGTTTTCACACGAAACGAATTCCACCGAACCTGTGAGGCAGCATTCGCCCGGTTCGAAGCTGGCAAGGACATCTTCCATCGCCTGGATAGCAAAGACGACGGACCCGCGACTTTCCGAAAATATCTCTTCAGCGATTTCACGAGCGCGGAGATCCACTGTATCGACTTGGCCGCGCCGTTTCGGCTGTCGCGGCCGTTTCAGGTACTGATCGACAAGGACGATGTCGTGTCCGGGCGCACAACGCCTGCGCCCCCGCCCAAGCACGAAGACTTCCCGGTGTATCAGAACGGCGATGAGGGGCTGATTTGGGAACTCTTCGACTGCATCAAGTGGCTCAGCCGAGGCGATGTCGATCTTGCTAAGGGCTACCTGCGGTACCTGGCCGACAAGCTATAGGCGGGCGATCATCCCACCGTCTCGCGTGTATAGCTCAGTAGTGACACGGACCCGTTTCGCGGGGTTTTCCCAGGAGGGTGCAATCAACGATGTTGTTTGGCTTGGGCGAAGCGCTCAAAACCCGCCATCGCAGCGCCCGCGAAATCGTTATCTTGCCCCTTCAAGAAAGAAAATTGCCGTATTAACGGGTCGCAACTCGTCTGAAGGCGGATGTGGCGACGAAGGTGATCGCGGCGCAGCACACGATGGTGGGACCGGCGGGCGTGTCGAACGCATAGGCCGCGCGCAGCCCACCGATGGCGGATGCCGCGCCGATGACGCCTGCGATCATGGCCATGGCTTCGGGCGTGCGCGCCAGTGGGCGCGCCGCCGCCGCAGGGATGATGAGCATCGCGGCGATGAGCAGCACGCCGACGACCTTGATCGCGACCGCAACCGTAATGGCCAGCGCCAGCGTCAGGATGAGTTGCTCGCGCCGCGGATCGATACCGCTGGCATACGCCAAGTCTGCGTTTAGTGTCGCCGTCAGAAGGGCCGACCAACGCCAGGTGATCAAACCGGCAACAACGGTCGCCCCGCCCCAGATCACCGCAAGGTCCATGCGGGACACGGCCAGGATGTCCCCGAAAAGATAGGCCATCAGGTCGATTCGGATACCCGACAGGAAGGACACCGCCACCAATCCAAAGGCCAGGGCCGAATGGGCCATCACGCCCAGAAGCGTGTCCATGGCGTAGCCGCGGCCCGTCAGAGTGTTGACCGCCAGCGCCATGGCCAGGGCGACGACAAGCGCGCCCGCAAAGATCGAGGTCGAAAAGGCGAGGGACAGGGCCACGCCCAGAATGGCCGCATGGGCCGTCGCGTCGCCGAAATAGGCCATCCGGCGCCAAACCACGAAAGAGCCCAGCGGCGCGGCGGCCAGCGCGACGCCGACACCAGCAAGGGTCGCGCGGGTCATGAAGTCGTCAAGCACTATTCGGCCGCCTCTGTCGTCGCATGATCGTGGTCATGATCATGGTCGTGGCGGTAGAGCGCCAGCGCACCGCCCGTCCCCGTCCCGAACAGGGCCCGATATTCCGGGGCCGACGCGACCACGGCGGGCGACCCTTGGCAGCAGACATGGCCGTTGAGGCAGACGACCCGGTCCGAGGCGGCCATGACCACGTGCAATTCGTGGCTGATCATCAGCACGGCGCAGCCCGTGTCGCGGCGGACCGTCTCGATCTGTTGGTAGAAGGCGGCGGAACCGGGTTGGTCCAGCCCCTGCGTCGCCTCGTCCAGCAGCAGGATCTCGGGACCTCCGATCAAAGCGCGCGCCAGCAGTACCCGCTGGAACTGGCCACCCGACAGGCTGGACATCTGTTGGTCCAGCAGGTCCGGCACGCCCGCCTGTTCAAGTGCCGCGCGCCGTGCGCCCCGCGGCGCCGGGCGAGGCAGGGCCAGGAAGCGGCCCACGGTGATCGGCAGGGTCGGGTCCACATGCAGCCGCTGTGGGACGTAGCCCAGCCGCAACCCGGCCTTCAGCCGCACCGACCCGGCAGCAGGCTGGATCGCACCGATCACGGCGCGCAGCAGGCTCGTCTTGCCAGACCCGTTGGGACCGACGATCGTCACGATTTCACCAGGGGCCACCGCCAGATCGACCCCGTGCAGTGCGGTCTTGCCGCCGAAGTGGACGCTCAGACCTTCGACCTCGACAAGCGTCATTCCGGGGCTGCCTTCGTGCAGCTGGGGCAGACGCCCTCGGCCTCGATCACGGTCCGCTCGATGACGAAGCCGCTGGCCTCCGCCTCGCGGGCGAGGGCGCCACGCGCGGGGGCCGACGGCGCCTCCGCCACGGTGTCGCAGACCCGGCAGATCATGAACGCGGGCGTGTGGTCGTGGCCGGGCGCGGCGCAGGCAATGAAGGCGTTCAACCGTTCGACCTTATGGGCGAAGCCGTGGGAGACAAGGAAATCCAGCGCGCGGTAGGCGACCGCTGGCTGAGAGCCGAAGCCGAGTTCGCGCAGACGTTCCAACACGGCATAGGCGCCCATCGCCTTGTGCCCGCCCAGAAGGATTTCCAACGCTGCCCGCCGAACCGGGGTGAAGCGCAGCCCGTCATCGGCGCAGCTGGCTTCGGCCGACGCCATCGCCGCAGCGATGCAGGCGGAATGATCGTGATCACCGAAGCCGGCGTGTAATGTGGTCTTGTCTGGGGCGCTTGTCATCATATCACGTCGCGTGTACCGCTTCACGTGATGTTATACAATCACTCGGAGTGAAAGATGTCGAGAGCCTTGCCCCTCGTCCCCCTGGTCACCGCATTGATGTCGACCACCGCACTGGCCGACGTGCCGACCGTGGCCGCCGACATTGGCCCCGTTCATTCCCTGGTGGCCCGCGTGATGGACGGTGTGGGGGAGCCGGCACTTATCATCCCACCCGGGGCCAGCCCGCATGAATACAGCCTGCGCCCCTCCGAAGCGGGCGCGCTTCAGAACGCGGACCTGGTGTTCTGGATCGGCGCGGACCTCACGCCGTGGCTTGAGGATGCCTTGGGCACCTTGGCCGAAGACGCAGAGATCACGACGTTGTTGGAGACCGAGGGCGTGACGCTTCTGGACTTCCGGGAAGACGCGTTGTTTGAGGCCCATGACCACGCCCATGGCGATGACGACCATGACGCGGAGGAGGCCGGTCACGACGATCATGACCACGATGACCATGACCATGCCGACGAAGCCAACCATGCCGAGGACGGGCATAGCGATCACGACCATGCCGAAGAAGCCGCCCACGACGATCATGCTGGCCACGATCACGGCGCCCATGACCCCCATGCCTGGCTATCGCCCGACAATGCGGCTGTCTGGCTGAACGTCATCGCAGGCAAGCTGTCGGCGGCCGACCCGGAGAATGCGGGCGCCTATTTTGCCAATGCCGCCGCCGGGCGCGCCGAGATCGACGCGCTGAAGGCCGAAATCGAAGCCAAGCTCGCCCCCGTTCGCGACAGCAATTTCATCGTCTTCCATGATGCGTATCAATACTTCGAAACGGCTTTCGATATCCCCGCTTCGGGGGCCATCTCGCTGAGCGACGCAACCGATGCCAGCCCCGCACGCATCGCTGAAATTCAGGCACGTGTGACGGGCGAGGGCATCGACTGCGTCCTCGCAGAGCCCCAATTCAACCCGGCCATGGTGACGACCGTGCTTGACGGGACCGAAGCCGGGACTGGTGTGCTGGACCCGCTCGGCTCCGATCTGGAGCCTGGTCCGGCGCTTTATCCGCAACTCCTGCGGAATCTTGCCGACACGCTTGCAGGCTGTCTCTGATCGGGGAAGGAAAAGGGCCATGCGCCTTGCCGTTCCAATCCTCGCCGCAACCGTCGCGGGCCTGTCCGGGCCCGCTGGCGCGCATCCCCATATTTTCGTCGATGCCACCGCTGGGTTTCGCTTCGACGACGATGGACGGCTCACGTCGCTGCAGATCACCTGGACCTACGATACCTTCACCTCGCTGGTGATGTTCGATCAACTCGGGCTCGACGCCGATCGTGACGGGCTTTTGGACGATGCCGACCGTGCGGCCATCGTCGCGGGCGAAACGGAATGGCCGCCCGAATATAACGGCGACGTCCATCTTGACCTGGATGGGGCCGCCGTCGCCATGGGGCGCCCGCGGGATGGGAAGGCTTGGCTAAAGGACGACCGCGTCTCGGTCACTTTCGACCTGCCGCTCGCCGAGCCGCTGGACACCCCCGACGGTGCGCGGCTGCGGCTTTACGATCCGCGGTATTATTATGCCTATACGATGGTCGATCCGGCCGAGGCGGAACAGACTCCCTGCACTGCCCGGATCGACCCGTTCGAACTGGATGAAGCGCTGGAGATGGCGCAGATCAGCCTTTTCGAACTCCGACGCGAGGAAATCCCCGAACAAGAAGATGTCGGCGCGCTGTTTGCCGATGAGGTCCATCTGTCATGCGATTGAGGGTCATCCTGCCCCTCGCTCTGCTGACCGGCATGTTGCTGGTGGCCTGGCAAATCGTGCCTTGGGCATCGGTGATGCATTGGGCGGTGACAGCGCAGCGGGAGTTTCAGAATGCCATGGCCGCGGCCCTGCGCGCGGTGCAGGCTGGCGAGCCCGCCGCAATCCTTTCGCTGTGCGGCGCGACCGCGCTTTATGGGGTGGTCCATGCGGCGGGACCGGGCCACGGCAAGGTGCTGTTAGGAGGCGCCGCGCTGGCATCTGGCGCAACGATGCGGCGGATGACGGTCCTGACACTGGTGTCCAGCCTGGCGCAGGCCGCGACCGCCATCGCACTGGTTGGCGTGTTGGCGCTGGTATTGCGGATGGGGGCGATGCAGGTGGGGCAAGTGGCCGATGCCTGGCTCGCCCCTGCAAGCTATGCCGCCATCGCGGTGGTCGGCGGGTATCTGGTTTTGCGCGGCCTGTGGATGCTGCGCGCACGGCCTGTCAGTCACGATCATCACCACGATGATGCCACTTGCGGCTGCGGCCATGCCCATGGCCCAACCGTCGAAGAAGCCGCGTCCCTGACCGGCTGGCGTGACGGGGCGGCCTTGGTGGCAAGCATCGCGATCCGGCCCTGCACCGGGGCGCTGTTCCTGCTCGCCATCGCGTTGCGGCTCGATGTTTTCTGGACGGGGGCTTTGGCGGTGGTCGCCATGGGCCTTGGCACCGCGGCTTTCAACCTCGCGGTTGCAGGGTCCGGCGTGCTGGCGCGACGCATGGCCCTGGTTGGCGCAGGCGGTGCGGAGTTGCGCACGCTTTCGGCAGGGGCCCATGTGGTGGGCGGCGCGCTGATCGTAGCCCTTAGTCTCGTCTGGCTTCTCCGCGTGGTCTGACGGTTTACTCCATCGGGGCACATGCGTCGGCGAAGGTGATCTTCGACAAACGCTGGATCAGCATCGCCTCGGCGTCCTTCACGACATTGGCCGCCTGCCGAGTCAGAGCGTGATCTCCTCCGGCGCGCGGACCACCGGCCCGTCCGTTCTGCGCTGCCACCAGCCCTGCCGCCAACAGACGGCCAAGTATGCGGCAGACAATGACTGATGTCGCTGCGCCCTTCGTTCCCGGGCAGTCGGTCTGCGGATAACTCAGCAGATGCGCGTCAAAAAAACTAGGATGCAACCGAAGTCGGTTGTGTCCTGTGGATATCCAGAAATCAACGACACAGAACCTATGACGTCCGCTCAAGTTGGTCGGCGTCCAAGAAATTGGGCGACGGTGACACCGACAAGGAGCCACGGAGAAAGATAAGCCAACTCATCATCGATGCCGTTCGGAACTTCGAACGCTTCGCCCAACCGCTGCCCGGTATCGACGTCTTACGCCACCCGCCCGCGCGAAGCGGCCCGTCCTACCACGAAGCCCACGACAAGCAGCGCGGCCGCCGCCAGAGATGCTGACCATCCAGGTAGCAGCGCCAGCACAGCCGTCGCGATCCAAAGCACGGATGCCAACGCGCCAATCCGGGGAATGGGATGGCCCGCGAAAAGCGCGGCCACCGACAGAACGAATACCGTCCCCGACAGGATTGCGTGGGCGATGGCTTCCGACCCGCCTTGCAGCAGCAGCCCGGGATAGGCGATGAACAGCATGGGCAGCGCATAGGCAACGCCGCCCAGGCGCAACGTATCCCGCGCGACTTTCAGCCAGGGCGCTTCGGCGATGGTCGACGAGACGAAGACCGCCACGCAGACTGGCGGCGTAATCACCGACAGCGCCGCGTAGTAGAGCACGAACAGATGCACCATCAACGGGTCGAGCCCCTGCTGGATCAGCACCGGGGCGAAGACCGCAGCCACCAACACATAGGCCGCCGAGGTCGGCAGACCCATCCCAGCGATCAGGCAAACCGCGGCCATGATCACCGCGATCACCCAGATGTTATTGCCCGCAAAACTGAGGATCTGCGACGTCACCGCCACACCGACCCCGGTGAGGTTCACCATGGCCACGAAGACCTGGGCCGCCGTGAGCAGGATGCCGACGATCACGACCCCTTTGCCCCCATCACGGAAGGCGCGCACCAGGGTGGCCGCGATTTCGCGCCAGCTGCCCCCATTGGTCAGGGTCGCCGCCACGTAGGCCGCGATAATCCCGATCATGCCGTAACAGGCCGTCAACTGGATCGAATTGCCGTTCCAGATGCCCCAAGCTAGCCCGCCGATCCCTGCCAGGATCGGGGCCATCCGCCGCCAATTCACCGCCTCGCGCCAGTCGGGCAAGTTCGCGTCCTCGACGGAGCCGAGCCCTGTGCGCTTTGCGATCATATGAACCGTCGAGAAGACGCCCAGGTAAAACAGGGCCGCTGGCAGGAAGGCCACGGCGGCGATGGTCCAGTAATTCACCCCGACCAGTTCGGCCATGACGAAGGCGGCTGTGCCCATGATCGGCGGCGCCAGCTGCCCACCGGTCGAGGCCACCGCCTCCACGGCGCCTGCAAAGGGGGCCGGGTATCGCAGGCGCTTCATCAGCGGGATCGTGAAGTTGCCGGTCGTCGCGATATTGGCCACTGAGGAACCCGAGATCGAGCCGAAGAGCCCGCTTGCAATGGTGGCGATCTTGGCCGCGCCCCCGGGCGAAGCGCCGCCCGCGCGCGCCGAGAGATCGAAGAAAGTCTGGCCCGCCCCAGTGTGCAGCAGCAGCGCACCGAACAGGATGAACGCCGCCAGCGTGGTCGATGCGATCGAGACCAGCATCCCCCAAAGACCCCGGTCGGACAGGAACATCACCTCGGTGATGTAGAAGCGGTCGAAGCCAGAATGGCCAAACGCGCCGGGGATGGCGTCCCCGAAATAGGCATAGGCCACCATCCCGCCCACGATGATCGGGAAGACCAGACTGGCCGTGCGCCGCGCCAGCTCCAGCACCACGATCAGCGTGCCGAAACCCAGCCAGACATCCAGCGGCTCCGCGAAGGGCAGCGAGTTCATGATCCGCTCGAAATTGGCGATCACGTAGCCGGCCGCCACCGCGACCCAGGCCGCCATGGCCACGTCGATGGCAATGCCCAGCGGGCGCCACCGCGTGCCGCCGCCCGTCGGATAGAGCAGCACCGCCATCACGACGATCATCGTCACGAAGGCGGCGCGCTGATTGAGCGTCTCGAAGGCACCTGCGAACGAGGTGTAGAAGACGAACAATCCGATCAGCAGGGCCAACCCTTCGGCCAAACGAAGCCGCGTGGAAGGCGGCGGCGCCGGTTCTTTGCCGGGCGGGGCGGTCGAGGGGTGGCGGTCTGCGTCCTGCGTGGTCATGGGTTATCCGGCGCGCAGGGCCTCAAGGCCGCAGCCGGTCGGGCACCTCGTAGCCGTTTTCCTCAAACCAGCGGATAGCGCCCGGATGCAGGGGCGACGTGGCATAGGCAAGCGTCTGGTCGGCCAGGCTCACACCGTCGAGAACGGGGAAGGCGGTGACTTGCTCGACCTGGTCCGCCATCACTGCGGCGACGATATCGTAGGCGGTTTCCTCGTCCATGTCCGGCTTGGCCGACACGCCGATCATGAAACCCCAGGTCTTGTAGGGGCCGGAATTCTCCATCTCGCCGCCGGGCATGTCCACGATGCTAAGCTCCGGGAGTTGTTCCTGGATCATGGACACCTGGTCGTCCGACAGGCCAAGCACCTGGACCGGCGTGAAAGTCGCGATATCGGTGGTAAGCGCGTCGAATTCGGTGCCGACGGCAGACTTGATGAAGCCGATGGCGCGGTCGTCCTTGATCGCGGCGGCCAATTCGCCGTTGGAGCCGCGGACCCAGTCCGGCTCAATCCCGAAGGTGCCCATCACGTCCTGGCTGGTCGCCTCCGTCGAAGACCCGCGCTGGCCCGGACCGAAGCGCACGCCATTGAGTTCGTCAAAGGAGGTCACGCCGCTGTCCTGGCGCACGATGACGTTCTGAGGCGCCAGCGAATAGGCCCAAAGCAGGGGCGACTCGATGGCGCCATCCTCGAAAGTCTTGATCCCCTCATTGGCGTGGTAGAGCGCTGACGTCGTAATCAGGCCCATATCTAGCTGACCCCGCGCCATGCGGCGCAGGTTATCAACGGTGGCGCCGGTCTCGACGACGCTGGCCTGGTATTTGTCGGGATATGCGTCGTTGATGACCTTCGCCAACGCGGCGAAATAGGCGTAATGCGACGATTGTGCGTTGGTCGCGCCCAGAGCCAAACGCTCCTGCGCCGTGAGCGGGGCCGCGAAGACGCACGTGGCGGCCAGCGCGGCCGCGAATATCTGTCTCATGATGTCCTCCCTAACTGGCGATCGGCGTCGCCATGTCAGAACCCTATTCAAAGGACACGTCAAAGCAAGAAGATGATCCATTCGCGTCTCACCGCCCGGCGCGCAGTTGCTCCATGCGTGGCTTCGGAAGGCTGGTCGTAGGGTGTCGACGCTGGAGGGGGTCGAGAAGGGCGTGATGACGCTTCTGACGGGGATCGGGGGCGATGCTTGGGTGGACGCGGCGCGGGCCTGGTCCCTGGCAT
>CANLTZ010000031.1 GCA_947494145.1 uncultured Jannaschia sp.
GCGATTTGGCCACCCGCGCCTTGAACATGGCCATTGCCCTGCGCAGGCCACCCAAGAGCTGCATCCACCACACGGATGGCGGCAGCCAATATTGCTCTCACGACTACCAGAAAATCCTGCGCCAGCGCGGGTTCCAGGTGTCCATGAGTGGAGCCGGGAACTGCTACGACAACGCAGCTGTTTTACGTCGGGGCCGACAGTCCACTGGGCTGTCGTCCTTTCCCTCCTCACCTTCTTCAAAACGATCAAGGCTGAGCTGCTTTGGCAACGGTCTTGGCGAACACGCCGCGATGCTGAGATCGCCATCTTCGAATACATCAACGGCTTCTACAATCCGCGACGCAGGCATTCAGCCCTTGGCTGGAAAAGCCCATTGGCATTCGAAAGAAAGGCCGCTTACGTGAGCAATCGGAGCGGCATCAAACAGGGACAGGTCCACTTCGCCGCGCAGACTTATCACCCCGAGCATACTCGCTGGCGCATCGGGCATCTCCGATGGGGTTGTCCAGCTTCGAATTTCGCATGTTAAGCCAATGTCAATTGCGTATTCCTGACCACCTGCCCTGAACAAGAGCAGTTCGACTGACGCCGTTTTTATCAATTGCAGTAGTGCCGTCCTTTATCAAACCCTCAACGTTTTTACGAGCTTTTTGAAGCTGTGGCATGCGAGGTCCCACAGCTTCTGCAGAATCAAAAATCTTCCCAGCCTTCGTCAGCAACGTGCCGGCCGCCAGCAACAGCTGCAACCTTTCGCGGTTGAACTCTTGAACTATTCGTTGACGCCGCTGTGGTCGTTGTTTCTGGCTTGCCGTTCGAAGACGCCGACTTCGCAACCCCGTGAAACTGTTGTAGCGCTTTTGCCAGCGTTGTTGCCTCTTTGCTCATGGAAACACTGGCAGCTGTCATCTCTTCGAGCGAAGCGGCGTTTGTTTGAGCGGTCTTGTCAATCGACCTAACGGCCTTATTGACCTCTTCGATGCCAACAGATTGTTGCTCGACCGCCCATGCGATCTCAGAGATCTGCTCCGACGCAACTTCCACGTCGGAGATGATCCCTTCGAGGGCCTTACGAGACAAAGCCACTTGCGCCACGCCGACTTCGACACTTTGGTTATTCTGGTTAATCACTTCACTGATCTCCTGCACTGCTTCCTGGGAGCGCTGCGCCAGCGCACGCACTTCGGACGCGACAACCGAGAACCCTCGCCCGGCTTCCCCAGCGCGTGCAGCTTCGACGCCGGCATTCAACGCGAGGAGATTGATCCGGAACGCAATGTCCTCGATGACTTTGACCACGCGGTTGATCTGTGCGGAAGCCTCGATCATCGCATTGATCGACGCCTCGGTCTCGTCGGAAACCTGTCGCGTCTTGTCAGCACTTTCGCGCACTTTGCGTGTCGCTTCATCGGCAGATTTTGCATTGGTAACCACCTGGCGAACGCCAGCCGCGATCTGTTCAACGGCAGCCGAGGTTTCTTCCACTGCAGCGGCATTGTCCTCCGCGCGTCTAGCCATATCATTGGACGATTTCTCAAGATGACCAGACGTGCCCGACACATTCTGGCCGCTGTCCAATATACCCGCCATGGTGGAAGATAGCGTTGTGAGCGCAGCATTGAAATCATCTTTCATGCGCAGGAAAGCGCCCTGACGGTTTCCGTCGATCCGGATGCCAAGATTGCCTTGCGACAACTCGCCGATGCTTCTCACAATATCGTCGATGTTCGTTTCGGTCTGCTCCAACAACTGGTTGATGACATCTGCCAGACCGACAAGCGCTTCATCATCAATATCTTTCGACATACGGTTGGAGAAATTGCCGGAAGCGGCCTCACCCAGAACGCGTTCCATATCCTTCTGGAAGTTTTCAAGGGTCAGCATCCGAGCGCGCTCGACCTCCCGTTCACGTTCCTCGACCGCACGGCGTTCCTCTTGAAGCTCGGCTTCCCGCGCCCGGGCCGCCTCTTCAGCGTCGCGTTCCTTCTTCTCCTTTTCCTTAACCTCAAGATCCAGATCGCGGGCTTTGCGCGCGTTATCAAGGAAAACTGCCATCGCGTTCGTCATCTTGCCGATCTCATGTTCGTCCTTGCTGGTTTCGATCTCGATATCGAGATTGCCGTCGGCGAGTTCACCCATGTCTGCGGTAATCCGGGTCAGGCTCGAGGCAATGATCCGCGCGGTGAAGAAGGCCAGAATAACGCCAATGATCGCACCGACCACCACAAAGATGGAGACGATCACGATGGAGCGCTGCGCCACGGCGACGCCTGCCGGTCCCAGCGTGTTCTGCCGGTCAACGACGGCATTAAGCGCTGTTTCCATGCGCGACAGTGTCTCCGGCCCGATCTCGTCCATGCGCGCGTAGATCGCGTTGCGCTCCGAAATCACATTTATCACATCCTCCTTGGTCGCGTCGAAGGCGGCAAGGTCGTCTATCGTCGCCAGCGCCAGCGCACGTCGGCGCGGGTTCTGCAATTCGCGCATCAGGCTGGTTATTTCGTTCTGAGCCAGTTCAATCTCCTCGGTGGCGCGGGCACCATCGCTTTCCTTGTTGTCGACCAGGAACCGCTCCAGATAGAGACGGCCCAGCAGCAGATGCGAGGAGACGCTGCCGGCAACAGCTGCAGCCTTAGGGTCGCCGTCGCGCAAGGCCGTCTCCATGATTTCGGTCAGCTGTTCGCGGGCCTTCTTACCCAAGTCCGCCGTTTGTTTCACATGCACGTCCCGCTGGATCTGCTTTTCATAGACCTCTTCCATCAGGGTCTCATATTCGACCAGCAGATCGGTGATGTTGGTCAGTTCCGCCTGCTCGGGGTAGCCTTCCATCATCTCGATGAGCTCGGGGGCCAGCTCGACGATCTCGTCGATATTGCCGTGCACACCACCGCCATTCTTATCACCGTCGATGTACTTGCGGTCCTTGGTGATCCGATATTTGGAGCTTGCGAGACGTGCCTCGAACAAGTCCTCGGTCACCTCATTGGCAATCAGGCTGGTCTTGGCCGTACCGCGATATTCCACGAAGGTATCCGCAAGTGTGTTCGTCTGATAGGACGCGAAACCCCCGACGATGAGGACAATGGCAATCATTGCACCCATCCCAAGATAGGTCCGCATAACGATAGACATAACAGGCGCTCCAAAAGCAGTTTCTTTTGACCATCAGATCGGATAACCAACAGGCCTTTAAAAACCGTTCGGAAGGAGCGTTTTTCTCAGCTTTTATCGCCAACCGTCGATTGCCATCACGTAAGTCGTTGGGCCTGGGTAAAATGACCAGCTTTCTCGCTGCCGCGCAGCAGTCCCACCTTGTCGTTAGCGAAGCGTCGGTGTTCCCCCGAACCCGCGTGGCAGGCGTCCAGATGATCCTTTGAGACGTCCACGCCGATCACGTCCTGCATGGTCATGCTCCTCTACCTTGTCTTGTCATGCGGGCCTCGCGCCCAGGTATCCGCCTCTCGGCAGATTGCTGCGCAATCGCCTGTCGGCCAGTGGTTCAGGTCAGAACAAGATGCGGGGGCGACCTCACTCGGGAACGGTCCGTCGCGACCAAGAGGGGTGCGATCCATCCCCCGCCGATCCGTCGACGGCGCAGTCGACGGATCGGCCTCCATAATGCAGCAGGAGGCCCCGCAGAGATACGACAAGAAGGGCCGATCATCGTACCCAGCATGGGGGTAAGCCATTGTTGCGCCATTGGTCCGAGCGACAATGGCGGCCCGATCTGCCGGGTTCTGCCGATCGCCCCATCCACGTACTACGCGCACGCCGCGACGGTTCGCGATCCTTCGAGGACGAGCGATCGCGCCCGGTGGGACAGCGAGCTTGTGCCAGAGATCCAACGGATTTGGGAAGAGAACTTCCAGGTCTACGGCGTGCGCAAGGTCTGGCGTCGTTCGGGCCGCCCTTGAACCGGTGGCGGACAGGCCCTCACCATCGGGAAGGCTTCGATGTCGCCGTTCGCAGGTTCTCTTGAACCGGTGGCGTTCACCTGCTCACCACGGTGGCGAGGCTCCCTTTCGGGACATCGCTCCGCGATGCCCTGTCGGGCAGTGAATGAAGAAGATAGGGATACAAGGCGTTGTTCGCGGCAAGCCTCGGAAGACGACGATCCCGGACCCAGCACTCCCATGTCCGAGGGACAGGGTGAACCGGCACTTCCGGGCGCCGGCGCCGA
Source organism: uncultured Jannaschia sp. (assembly GCA_947494145.1). GTDB lineage: Bacteria > Pseudomonadota > Alphaproteobacteria > Rhodobacterales > Rhodobacteraceae > Jannaschia. Next base: position 4,178 of record CANLTZ010000031.1, read on the forward strand.
AAAGGCTGTGGGGTCGTCCATGTAGGCGCCATCGGTTCGAGCCCGATGGACGACGACTTCACATATGTGCCGACCTGGCAAGGTTTCGTCTCGTTGCGGGGCTTTCGCGGCCCCAGTGGGGCCACGGTCCACTTCGCCGTCGGCGACAGCTACGACACTGCCCTGGCCGAGACAATCATCGGGCTGTTCAAGGCCGAGGTCATCAACCGACTTGGCCCGTGGAAAACGGTGGGTGCGGTGGAATGGGAGAGGCTTAATTGGGTGGACTGGTTCAACAACCGGCGCCTGCTCGAACCCATCGGACATATCCCACCCGCCGAGGCCAAGAAAAACTTCGCCAACGTCGACTTCGATACGGTCGCCCCAGACCAACGAAAAAGCCTCCGGTGAAACCGGGGCGGTTCACACCTGACGGCAGATGTCGCGCACTCGCAGGCGCACCTCACCGGTCAAGACTTTGAACCGGTACTTGGTGGACCAGACCAGATGATGCCGATGGTAAAACACGCAATGTTTGCCGGTGTCGTGGAAACTAAAAACAGCCGCAGCCTACTTCGCCAGGGGCCAACCGTGATGTTCGGGTTCGTGCATTGCCCTACAGTCGATTTTAATGGCAACTCTGCCGACAGGGGCGAAGCACCAAAGGTTTGACCGGTGAGTTGGACATGTGACGCGCTCGGTGTGTCACGGAGTGGGTTCCATGCGTGGCTGACACGGCCACAAAATGCACGGGCTCGCAGAGACGAAATGCTTGGTGCCGTTGTCCGGGTCAGCTTCGCCGCTCTTTGCGGTGTCAGCCCCGTTCCGGCCTCCTCAGGAAAGAGGATCCGGCACCGCGTGAACCGTGGCGGCGACAGAGCGGCCAACAGCGCACCTCACATCGTGGCCGTCTGCCGGATGCGCCTCGACCAACCAACGAAGGACGACGTGGCCAAAAGCATGGCCATGGGACATTCCAAGCTCGTTACCATCCGTATGCTCAAGCGTTACATCGCCCGCAAGGTCTTCGGGATCATCCGAGCAAAGCAGAAGGAAATCCATCGGCCACCCCAACCAACCGCTTGACCCACAGAAGGGCGGCCATGGAAAGCTTCTTCTCATCGCTCAAAATCGAACGGGTGACGCACAAAATCTGCCACACTCGCAATCAGGCCCGCACTGATGTCTTCGATTACATCGAGCGCTTCGACAATCCGACACGCCGTCACTCAACCATCTGATATCTAAATCCTATGCAATACGAGGAGAGAGCAATGAAAGCTTAAGTTGCCGTCTACGAAACCGGCAGCAGCTCAATCACTGCAATATGAAACCTAGAGTAACTCTGCGGCGGCTTGTGCGGATCGACTGTCTGAGCATGGGTGGCGGGCCGGGACGGAGACCACCCGGCCCGTTCGGTCCTAAAAGAAGTCGAAATTGGTTTCGCTTAACGCAGCATCGAAGCCCTCAAGCGTGATGCGGCTGTCTCCGAATTCGATGATTGTGTCGGTGCGCGAGGCACCATTCCCGAACGGAACGTCAATCCGTTCGACATCGAGGTCGAAGATGCTCTCGATGCCTTCGATCCCGCCGATTGCGACCACGTCGTCCTGCTGGAAGTCGCGGATCACGTCGTTGCCGAAGCTGCCGGCAAACTGGAAGGTATCGGCGTCGCCGCCACCACTCAGGGTGTCGTCGCCTGCCCCGCCGATCAGCAGGTCGCGACCCGAACCGCCGGATAGGTCGTCGTCACCCGCGCCGCCATCGAGCGTATCGGCTCCGCGAAGGCCTTCGACCACGTCGTCGCCGTCACCAGCATCGATGGTATTGGCCGCGGACGACCCCCGGACCAGATCGTCGAAGGCGCTGCCGGTGACGTTCTCGATCGAGATCAACCGGTCGCCGGCCGCGTCGCCGCCATCGCCGCCGCGCGCGCCGTTGTCGAGGACGATGTCGACGCCTTCCGCGGATGCGAAATAGTCCACCCGGTCTACGCCGTTGCCGCCCTCGATCCGGTCGGCACCCGCGCCGCCGCCGATCAGGTCGTTGCCGTCCTGCCCGCGGAGAACATCGTCGCCGTCTTCGCCGAAGATCACGTCATTGCCATTGCCGGCCCGCACATCGTCATCGCCCGCCCTGGCGAAGATGAGGTCGTTGCCACCGCCGCTGAGGATCTCGTCGCGGATATCCGTCGCTCGGATTTCCTCGTTGTCGCCGTCGCCAACGATCCGGAAGTTATCGCCTTCACCGAAACCCGTCAGCTCAAGGTCGGACAGATTGACGACGAAGCGATCGTCCGCCACGACTTGGACTTCAACCGATTGATCATTGTCGGAGTCGAAGCTGATCGCGTCGAGACCTTCCTCTTGGCCCGCCTGCAGGATCACGCGGGCATCGCGGCTCGCTATGGCCTCGATCTCCAGGGTCTCGACAGAGCTCAGATCGTCGTCCCGAAGGTCATCGTTGCTGGTGATGCGCAACGTGTCGTCGCCTGCGCCACCGTCGAAGACGCGTCCGCCCGCATTGCCGGCAATGATCACGTCATCGCCTGCGCCGCCGTTGATAGTGTCGCTGCCGCCCTTACCGTCGAGCGTGTCATCGCCCGCGCCGCCGTCGATGACGTTCCGGCCGTTGGTGCCAGTGATCGCGTCGTCGAAATCGGAGCCGGTGACGTTCTCGATGCTGATGAGCACGTCGCCTTCGGCCTCGCCGCCCGATTGCGAGTCGCTGCCCCGGCTCAGGTCGATCTGCACCGCTTCAGCGGAGTTGGCATAGGACGCCGTGTCCACGCCGCTGCCGCCGTTGATGGTGTCAGCCCCTGCGCCACCTTCGATGGTGTCGTTCTCGTCACCGCCATTGAGCTCGTCATCGCCTTCGCCGCCCGAGAGGGAATCGTCGCCCTTGCCGCCGAAGATCTGGTCGTTGCCGGCATTGCCGATAAGCTCGTCCCGGCCACGGCCACCGCGGAGGGTGTCGTCGCCTGCACCGCCGATAAGCGTGTCTGCATCCCGGGTGCCAGCGAGATCGACCGGTTCCAGAAGGGGCTGGGGAAGGCCTTCGGGTCCGCCCGGTGTTTGCGGCGCGGGCGATTCAACGATGATGACGCTGTCGGGGTTGCCAGTGAGTGTCTGGTTCTCGTTCATGGCCAAGGTCTGCGCTGTTTGTGTTCGTCCCCCACACCATTGCGGGGTCAAGTGTTGGTCGCGGCATGCCTGGAGTCGGTTCAAAGAAAGCGGCTTACAAAAACCCAGCGAGACATGGAGGCGCCCGATACATCGCGCTTTACGATTACCTCTGACGCCGCAGATTACTGGTATCGCTATAGATTCTGGGGTATCGGTGGGGCTTGAGATACTGGGGCGCAATCAGCCAAATGGCGCTGCTAGCCGCGTCTGCTCGCCCGAGATCGGCGCGCGGCGAGCAGTACCTACGCATGCAGCGTAAACCCGACCGCCACGCGGCATAGACGTTTGGATTTGGAGTTGACCCGGTTCGGCCGACACCGTGAGATGTTCTTCGGCGCTGTTCACGATATCTCTCCAGCGCTCCGCCGATCCGCCCAAGCGCCAGCGCCTGATAATCCATTTGTTTCGAGCCGAGCGCCCCCTCACGGCACGCTTGGGGCCTTTCACGTTGCGTGCCATCGCGAACAAGCGCCGTTTCGTAGCTATGGCCAAATGCGTCACGAAATGATCACATGCGTTCCGCATCGGTTCGCCGCTAGAATCTAACGGCGGCTGGACCGCTCATATCAGGGAGACACTCATGACGAAGGCATACCTCATCGGCACAGCGGCGATTGCCGCACTTACCCTCGGCGCCCTGCCGGCCGCCGCACAGGATTGTCCCCGGGGCGATCTTGACGAGCGCTATTGCGATGCCGACGGCGATCTGATCGCGGACATCCCTACCGATGCCTCCGCCCTCGTCGATCCCGACACCCTGATCTTCGCCTATACCCCCGTCGAGGATCCAGCCGTCTACGAGACCGCCTGGTCAGATTTCCTTGCCTATCTTGAAGAGCAGACCGGCAAGGACGTCGTCTTCTTCCCCGTCCAGAACAACGCCGCCCAGATCGAAGCGATGCGGTCCGGGCGCCTGCACATCGCTGGCTTCAATACCGGATCGAACCCGCTCGCCGTCAACTGCGCCGGCTTCCGTCCGTTCACGATCATGGCTGGCGAAGATGGCTCCTTCGGTTACGAAATGGAGATCATCACCCATCCTGAAAGCGGCATCGAGAGCGTCGAGGACATCGCCGGCGGCACGCTCGCCTTCACCTCCGAGACCTCCAATTCGGGCTTCAAGGCCCCGTCCGCGATCCTGGCCTCTGAATTCGGCATGACCGCGGGCGAGGATTTCGAGCCGGCCTTCTCGGGCAAGCACGACAACTCGATCCTTGGCGTCGCCAACAAGGATTACCCGGCCGCAGCGATCGCCAACTCGGTCAAGCAGCGCATGCTGGAGCGCGAGGTCATTTCCGAGGACCAGCTGGTGACTATCTACACTTCGCAGACCTTTCCAACGACCGGTTACGGCACCGCGCATAATCTGACGCCCGAGCTGCAGCAGTCGATCCGCGATGCGTTCTTCTCATTCGACTGGGAGGGCACTTCCCTTGAGGAGGAATTCAGCAAGAATGGCGAGGCGCAGTTCCTGGAGATGACGTATCAGGACTTCTGGTCCGTCATCCGCACCATCGACGAGGCCAACGGCGTTTCCTACGCCTGCTCGTAACCGGCTCTGCCGATACAGGCGCGCGGCCTCCCTCACGGGGGCCGCGCGCGACCATCTCTGGGGGACAGGCCGATGATGCTGCGGCTGGACGCGCTGACCAAGACCTACAAGACCGGTGACAAGGCGCTTAAGGCGGTGACGGTCGATGTGCCACCCGGCCAGGTCATCGCCCTGATCGGTCCCTCCGGCGCGGGCAAATCGACCCTCATCCGCTGCATCAACCGTCTTGTGGAGCCGACCTCCGGCACCGCGACGCTCGACGGCGTGGAGCTGACGAGCCTCCGCGCCGCCGCGCTGCGCCGCGAACGGCGGCGGATGGGAATGATCTTCCAGGAATACGCGCTCGTGGAGCGGCTGACGGTGATGGAGAACGTCCTTTCGGGCCGCCTCGGCTATGTCGGCTTCTGGCGCTCGCTCACCCGCCGCTTCCCTCAGAAGGACGTGGACGAGGCGTTTCGCCTGCTCGACCGGGTGGGCCTGCTGCATATGGCCGATAAGCGCGCCGATCAGCTCTCGGGCGGCCAACGCCAACGGGTCGGCATCGCGCGCGCCCTGATCCAAGATCCCGCGCTTCTTCTGGTGGACGAGCCCACCGCCTCGCTCGATCCAAAGACCTCGCGCCAGATCATGCGCCTGATTTGCGAACTTTGCGCAGAACGCGGCCTTGCGGCAATCATCAATATCCACGACGTGGCGTTGGCGCAGATGTTCGTCGCCCGCGTCATTGGTCTTCGCTTCGGCGAGATTGTCTACGACGGCGCGCCGGACGGGCTGACCCCGGACAAGCTGACGGAGATTTACGGCGAGGAGGACTGGGAGGCGACCATCGAAGCGGTCGAGGACGACGACGAGAGCGGCGGCACCCCTGTGGAGGCCGCCGAATGAGCGCCTATGCCGAGGGCGAGACGCACCGGGAGCTCGACGACCTCCTTGGCAAGCGCTGGCGCCGCCCGCCGCTGGTGCGGCGCGCTTGGCTGCGCTGGATGCTCCTCGCCGGGTTCACGCTCTATCTGATCGCCGCCATCGCCTCGGTGGAGGTGAACTGGGCCCGCGTCTATGAGGGGCTGGACCGAGGCGCCGCCTTCGTGATGGCCTTCGCCCGCCCGGACTTCGTTAGCCGCGCAGACGCAATCTGGGACGGCATGGTCGAGAGCATCGTGATGACCGTCGCCGCCTCGGTGGTCGGCATCGCCGTCTCGATCCCCATCGCACTCGGGGCGGCGCGTAACATCGCGCCGCTGCCGATTTACCTGATCTGCCGCGGCATCATCGCCGTCTCGCGCGCGCTCCAGGAGATCATCGTGGCGATCTTGCTCGTTGCCATCTTCGGCTTCGGGCCGCTCGCGGGCTTTCTCACGCTCAGCTTCGCGACCATCGGATTCCTCTCCAAGCTTCTCGCAGAGGACATCGAATCGATGGATCGCTCGCAGGCTGAGGCCGTGCGCGCGACCGGCGCGCGCTGGTCGCAATGGATTGACTACGGCGTGCGCCCCCAGGTCATCCCGCGGCTGATCGGCCTGTCGATCTACCGCGTCGACATCAACTTCCGGGAGAGCGCAATCCTTGGCCTCGTCGGCGCGGGCGGTATCGGCGCCACGCTCAACACCGCCTTCGACCGCTATGAATACGATACCGCCGCGGCGATCCTCCTTCTGATCATAGGGATCGTCATGGTGCTCGAATACGTCTCTGGCGTGATCCGGGCGCGGGTGCAGTAGGATGCCGGTGATCGACAGGCCCGAGGGCCCCGTCTGGCGCCTGCGTTCGCGCTCCGACGCGATCCGGCACTGGGCGACCTTCCTCGCCGGTGCCCTGATCTTCCTGTGGTGCTGGGCGCGCATCTCCGAGGCGACGACTTGGTTCTTCGTCTGGGACGCGCCGCGTATCGCTGGCGACATCCTCGGCCGCGCGACGCCGCCCCGCTGGTCCTATATGGACAATCTCTGGCTGCCGATCTGGGATACGATCAACATCGCCACTTTGGGCACCATCGCGGCCCTGATCATGGCGGTGCCGGTGGCGTTCCTGGCGGCGCGCAATACCACGCCCTCCGCCGTTTTCATCCGGCCTGTCGCACTCCTGATCATCGTGTCGACGCGCTCGATCAACTCGTTGATCTGGGCGCTCTTGCTGATTGCAATTATCGGGCCGGGCGTCTTCGCGGGCATTGTCGCCATCGCAATCCGCTCGATCGGATTCTGTGCCAAGTTGCTTTACGAAGCCATCGAGGAGATCGACGCCACCCAGGTCGAGGCGATTCAGGCGACCGGCGCCTCGCGATGGCAGGTGATGGCCTACGGGATCGTGCCGCAGGTCATGCCCGCCTTCGCTGGCATCGCCGTCTTCCGCTGGGACATCAACATCCGCGAATCGACGGTGCTGGGCCTCGTCGGCGCGGGCGGCATCGGGCTCCAGCTTCAGGCCTCCCTCAACACGCTCGCTTGGCCGCAGGTCTCGCTGATCCTTCTGGTGATCCTGGCGGCGGTGGTGATCTCGGAATGGGTCTCGGCCAAGGTACGCGGGGCGATCATCTGAGGATGGCCTCCCCGGTGGCCCCATCTTCTACGCCTATGAGCGGGTGTGCCATCGCCTAACTGAGCTACTCCCCAAACCTTGGACAGTTTCCAGCGTGATTTAAACTACTTTCTGCTCCTGCTGATCAGGTTGGGTTTCTTCGTTTCTTAGCCAATAGACCACGGCTGGGGGTTTGCCGCGATGGGCGCTGTGTGGGCGTTTGTGATTGTAGAACGGGTCCACTTGGCGATCCCGGCGCGTGCTTCTGATCCGGTTTCCCAGGCGTGCAGAGAGACGCATTCGTATTTCAGGGACCGCCAGAGCCGCTCCACGAAGATGTTGTCCGTGGCCCGGCAGGGCATCGCCTTGGCGATGTCCCGAGAGGGGAGGAAACGCCCCTTGCCGTCCATCGAGATGCGCACGCCGGATCGGCGCAAGCGGTCTGTCGATGCGAAGGATGTATACTGCGATCCCTGATCCGTATTCATGATCTCTGACCTGCTCCCTTTGGAGCCCGCGTTTATAGGTTAGCACTGTTCAGGTTTTGGTCTTCCTTTGACCGGTTAGCAT
>CANLTZ010000032.1 GCA_947494145.1 uncultured Jannaschia sp.
TACTTGTTCGTCGTCTTGCTCATGATGCTCCATCCTACTCAGGAGTTGGAGCCTCCGGCAAACCCGGCGCGGTTCACAGCCCTGTCCGACGACAAACAAAAAGTCATTGCTCAACCTGACTACCTGAAAGCGCTGAATCCCGCAAGCTTGGGATGGGAGGTGTGCGCATGACGCAGCATCTCACACACACCGGCTTGCCGGATGGAATGTCACGTTGGCAGTTCTTTGGGCTGATCGAGCGAGGTCGGCGGCAACTCGGTCTCAGCAAAGGTGCAATCGCTTATCTCAAGGTCGCGATCTCAAACACGATGGACGAGGATTTTCTCGCTGGCCGGATATGCAGCTTCTGGACTTCGGTCACGAAGATTGCAGCTCAGGCGGGACTGGATAGACGGCAGATCGCGCGCATAGAAGGCGATCTGATCAAGCGAGGGCTGCTGGCTAAATCGGCATCCGACCACAGTCGCCGTAGTGGCTGTAGAAAATACGGAAAAATAGGCAACGAGTTCGGGATCAACCTCGCTCCCCTGATTGCGCAGGCCGCAGAGATTCAAGCTGCCGCTCGAAAGGCCGCCTTTGAAGAGGAAGAAGCGGAACGGCTTCGCATCCGGATCAAAAAGCTGTTTGGGGACATTCGCAGACTATGCCTCGACGGCGCGATGGCGGCCGCTGAGGAGATCCTGCCCAATCGTCGTCCTTCGACCATTCAAAGCTTCGAACGACTGAGGCAGGTGGCCGAGGCGCTGGAAGCTGTCTGGGAGGATTTTTCCGCTGAGATCAGTAGGGGTGAAAAGTCCCACCAGTGCGACATATCACCCGCACTCAATACAAGTGAGAAAAACATCAACAAAACCTGTAGGTCCGAAGGACGGCAGAGTGGTCAGCCGGTCCGTACTTCGCCTGCCCACGCGGCGCTGCTTGCGAGCGAGTCGTTGCGAGAGATCATTGAGCTGTACTGGAACGCGCTAGACAATCGCGGCTCGCTCAGTTGGCGAACGATCCATATGGCAGCGAAAGACCGGGCCGTTCAGCTTGGGATTGGGTCCAAGGCCTGGCAACGACACTGTGGCGTGTTGGGGGAGGAGCGGACCGCGCTCTGCCTCATGATCGCGGATCGCAACTCCGAACGACTGGATGGCTATCGGGTTCGGGATGCCGCCGCAGCGTTTATCGGCATGGCACGGTCAGAAGCGCGTCAGAGCGCTGTCATCAACAGCCTGCTCGGGGAACTGATCGGAAATGTGGGAGGGCTCAGAAATGGCGCCTAATACGTCGCTTCTGCTGGCTCGCACTTCGCATGATGCCCCCTCCGCAACCCTAGGCCGCGCGCCCACCGTAAGGCTGGCGTGGGCTGGGGTTGCAGCCGCAGTTTGCGGCTCCGATCCGTCACGGATCGGCGGCGTAGCCGCATGGCTGGGTTCAGGGGTGCAACGCCCTGACCGGCGTGTTGCTTGCAACACAATAGTCGGTCCCTACTGTGTTGTAGCCAACGGGGACTGTTAGTGATGTCAGGCCCTCAATTCTTGCACATCCAGACCTTCTCTCTGAAAGCGAATCCCGCTGGCCAATCGGTCGCTCAGATACTCGGTGAAGCGGCGCGGTCGCCCGAATACTCAATGCATTTGGACAGTCCCATTCCTCCCCGGATCATCTTTGGTGCGACGCCCGAAGAGGTGCTCAAGCAGCACGACGACATGCTCGCGGCGCGCGCTGTGGAGATCAAACTCAAGAACGGAAAATCGGCGAAGCGCGGTGTCCGCAAGGACCGGCATACTCTTCTGACGGCTGTGGCATCTTACCCGATTCCGAGGGAACAGATCGCTATCGGATCACCAGACCATACCGCCTATCTGCAGTGGGTTGAGCTGAACAAGCGGTGGCTTCAGGCGCAGTTCGGGGATCAACTAGTCTCCATTATTGAGCATGAGGATGAGGCCCATCCACACATCCATGCCTTTGTACTGCCCCTGAACGATGAAGCTTGCATGGCGCGCCGATTGAACCCGGCCTGGGCGGCCAAGGAGGACGCGGAGAGACTGGCAAAGGAGAGCGGCCATCCTGCCAAAGCTGCGGTGAAGCTCGGGAACCGGGCCTACAAGGCAGCGGGCCGGGAATTGCAGGAACACTACTATCAAAATGTCGGACTTCCGGCTGGGCTAACCAAGACTGGGCCCAAACGCGAACGCTTGTCTCGTGCTCAATGGAAGGCCCGCAAAGATCAAGCGCGGCGCGATGCCAAACTCCACAGTGATATGGCGGAGCGAGTCGAGCGCATCGTTGACGCGGAAGACGACCTGGAAAAGTCGATGCGGCATAAAGCAGAAGAACTCGCCGAAAAACTGGCCTTGGTCGATCAGGCTCAGCGAGAGGCGGAGGAAGCGAAGAGACGCGCCACCAGGCGTGCCCGGCAGGTGGTTGATGCGGCGAGGGACGAGGCCCGTCAACTGCAACACAAAGTGCGTGAAGAACTCGCAGTTCGGTCCGCTGAGATGGAAGCCGCAAAGGCCGACCTGAAACAGCAAGAGCTCGCCTTTGAGCTTGAGAAAAAGCGTGTTGTCAAAAGGGTGGTGCTTGACGTTGCCGGAACAACGGTGCGTGTGCTCCTAGGCGTGTTTTCTGGGGTCGTTCGGTTCGACCCGGAACGTTCCTCGATTGAAATCTCGGATCCAGCCTTGGCGAAGAGCGTGGATGATTACGGGATCATGTCTTACTTGGAGAAACCAGTTTCGGTGGTTCTTTCGGCCTGGCACAAGCTCTCCGCGTTTCTGCCAAGAGCTGACGCCACACAACTGCGCTCTGACCTTTTAGAAGAGTTGAAACCGGCTTCGGAGCGTTCGGAACGGGGGTATGAGCCATGAGTAACGATCTCGATGACCGCATCGCCTACCTCAAACAACAACGACAAGCGGAGGGCGCTGCGCAGACCCAGAAAGCCGCTGACCTGATCGAGGCCATAGACGAGCTTCAGGGGCTTGTACATGAGACGGCGTTCAAATCCGCTACTCTCGAAGCCAAGGTGAAACTGGTCGAAACTCAGATGGACGAGTTGGAGAGCCGGGTGACGCGAACCCGGCTCTTTCTGGTTGGAGGCATTGCCGTGGCCTTAGCCCTGGGTGTTCTGATCGTTGCGGCCGCGCTTTGGTCAGGGAGCAATTTGAAGTCTGCTGCGCGTGCCGAAGCAGAGGCGCTGCGCATTATGTACGCGGAGCAGATCGAGGCTGCCCGGGTGGAAGGCGATGCACGGTTGGCCGCGCTGCGGAGTGATACGGATAGCCGCCGCGCCGAAATCGAGCGCCAGATTGTCGAGGTCGGAGCTGAACTCTCCGACATCGCTGATGAACGCGATGCTGCCCGTGCTGCGTTGGAAGAACTGGTGGAGTTGCGCGCCCGGATCGGGTTGGAGCTTGTGGAGTACCGTGGTCATGTGGTGTTTGTGGTCCCTGACGGCAGGGAGCTTGTCGCTTGGCGCGCGCCGGGCTTGGCGGACATAGCCAGCCACAATGGGCGGATGTACCGGTTGAGCCAGTGATGCGGAAATGTTGCGCTGTGGCGTAATTTTTCAATTTTTACGTTGAAGCGTAATTTTGAAAGATATACGCTCTGGCGTAAACGGAGCGCATCATGGAAACCTTGGCCCGCACACCTGAACAGATTGGCACCGCCTTGCGGCGCGCCCGCAAATCAAAGGGGCTGACCCAGAAAGAGGTCAGCTCTCTATCCGGCTTGCGCATCGCCACGATTTCTTCGGTCGAGAACGGCGACGAGGGCACGCAGCTCAAGACGATCCTGGCGATCATGATGGCGCTCGGCCTGGAGTTTCGGATCGGCGAGCGCCGCACGGATCAGCCGGATATCGAGGATATCTTCTGATGGCACGCAGGCTGACGGTTCTGCTGAACGGCCGCCTCGTGGGCGAGATCGACATGGCGCGTAGCGGCGCGATATCATTCCGCTATGCGCCCGACTGGCTGGACTGGGAGCACACACTTCCTGTCTCCCTGTCACTGCCATTGCAAGAGCAGGCCCATCAGGGCGCGCCGGTCATTGCCTACCTGGAGAACCTGTTGCCGGACAATCCGGCGATCCGGGAGCGGGTCGCAGCCAAAACCGGGGCGGGCGGCACGGATGCCTACAACCTCCTTGAGAAGATCGGTCGTGACTGTGTGGGAGCCTTGCAGTTCATCGTCGGCAACGACCTTCCAGAACCGAAGGGTCTAGAAGGGGAGCCCGTTTCCGACGCAGAGGTGGCAGACGTGCTTCGCAACCTGGCAACGGCTCCGCTTGGGATCGAGGATGACGACTTCCGAATTTCGCTCGCTGGTGCGCAGGAGAAGACTGCACTGCTCAGAAAAGACGGCGATTGGATCAGGCCGGTCGGCATGACGCCCACGACCCATATCCTGAAGACACAACTCGGGGTGCTGCCAAACGGGATCAACCTGTCCGATAGCGTCGAGAACGAATTCCTTTGCATGACGTTCTGCAAGGCCATGGGATTCGATGTGGCCGAGGTGGAGATCGCCGATTTCGAGGATGTGCGCTCGCTGGTGGTGACGCGGTTCGACCGGCGCTGGACGCGCGACGAGAGGCTGATCCGCCTGCCTCAGGAGGATTTCTGCCAGGCGCTTGGCTACCCGCCGAGCCAGAAGTACCAGATGGACGGTGGGCCAGGCATCGCTGAGGGCATGAAGCTCTTGTCTGCGAGCGACGACCCAAACGACGACCGTCTGGCTTTCTTCAAATCACAGGTCGTCTTCTGGCTTCTTGGGGCAACGGATGGCCATGCGAAGAACTTCAGCATTGCCCTACACCCTGGCGGCGGGTTTCGCATGACCCCGCTCTATGACGTTCTCACGGCACAGAAGGCGGTGGCGGACGGGCAAATCCGCCACAATCGGATGCGTCTCGCAATGTGCGTTGGTGATCAGAACCACTATCGGATCAACGAGGTGGTCAAGCGCCATTTCTTTGAGACGGCCAAAGCCGTAGGTTTGGGGGGTGAGTTGGCCGAGAACGCCATAGATGGTCTTCTAGACCGCGTTACCGCAGCAAAAGCGGAGACAGAACTTGTCCTCCCGGTGGATTTTCCGGCTGACCTACTGGCATGTACCTGGGAGGGAGTTGACGCCCGTGCAGCGGCTCTCACGGCTTAGTCGGGAAGCACTGCTGAGATCGCCGAAACGGCTGCATTCGGATCGGCTTCCAGCGCTCGAAACCACTCAACGAACTCGACGACATCCAGTCGTCGTTCACCAGTTTCTATTTTGGCGACATAAGACTGCGGCCGCTTTAGGCGATCAGCAAGCTTTTGTTGTGTAACGCCTTTCGACTTTCTCGTTTCGACCAGCACCTGCATTAACGCCTGGTGCCCCGGCGTTCGCAGACTTCTGGTCATGCGGCATCTCCATTCGGGCTAAGCCCTTGCCGCGTAATCCTGTTCTGGTATTATCCCATTATAGGATACTATGGAGGCAACCGTGTCTGGTTCCCCGAAGATCAAGCCCAAAATGCCGTTCGGATACCAAGTTATCCGGGGCAATGTCGTGGACATCGTCGACCGCGTCGAGCGCGATGTGAACCGGCGGACCCATCGTGTTGAGCGGACGCGTCAATGGCGCGAGATGACACTGAGGGAACCGAATGGCCAAGAGCATGCCTTTGTTGGTGAAGTTCTTGACCGTGCGCGCCACGGTGACGATGTGGCGGTTGTGCTTGCCCCAAGGGGGCGTGAACCGATTGCACTTGCTGATCTGACGGGGCAGTTCCTGCAATTGCATGGCTCAGCTGATCCGGACGTGCCCGAGCGCGGTGGTCGCGTGTCGGCCGCTTTTCTGATCGCGTTCTTCGGAGCGCTGCCGGGCCTACTGGTCTACTATACCTTCCTCGTCATGCTGTTTCCGAACATGAGCGACAGCATGTCCGCGGCGGCCTTGAAGCTCTATCCCATTGTCTTAATGCCTGTGGCGTGGTGGGCCTCAACCAAGCTTACGGCATGGGCACATGAAAGGGCAAAACGTGTTTGTGCCGAGGTCGAGCAAGCACTGGTGGCAGCGGGCATCACATCGGACACCGAGGTTCGGGACATGCACGGCGCGAGGCAGGTTGCGCTGGCTTAGTCCGACCGCCGATGATAACCGCCTGCGCCCGGCATCCCTCGGCCATTCATTCGAGAAAAGACCATGATCAACTGGTACACGGCCGACACGCATTTCGGCCACGAAAACATCATCATGCATTCTGGCCGCCCATTCCGGTCTGCTAGCCACATGGATACCGTATTGCTTGAAAACCTGGCCTTCAAGGTCGGGCCGCAGGATGCGCTTTGGATCGTTGGGGATTTCGCCTTTGGACCGAAAGCGAAGGACCGCAAGTGGCTTGAAAACCTGTTTGCGCGGCTTCCAGGGGCAGAACAGCACCTCGTCGTTGGAAACCATGACGGTGAAGCGACGCAAGCGCTTTCTTGGACGAGCGTGACACATCTGACCGAGGTGGCCGATGGGGGCGGCGCACCGTCTGTCCTGTGCCACTACCCAATGATCACCTGGCATAGAGCACGCAAGGGTGCTCTCCAGCTCTTCGGACATGTACATGGTCAATGGATGGGCAGCCGCAATGCCGTCAATGTCGGGGTGGACGTTTGGGGCTACGTACCGGTCACGATTCGGGACATTCAGCAGCGTGCCAAAACCTTGCCGGTGAACAAGCACTGGGAAGACGTAGAGCACAATGCTGAGTTGATGTAGCGGTGCTCTAAACTCGAAAACCTGCACGCGCTAACGGGAAATCAGGACCACGCTTTCTGATAGTCGGGGCCTCGCGAAGTCGGCTGCGCGGATCGATCCGGCGGGGTGATCTGGATTGGGAGCGGCGCAGGCAGGTCGGGGCCGAGAACGATGGCTTCACCCTGACTCAGCGATGGGATGAACGCGGCGGCGGACCTGTCCAGGTCGCCGCAGGCCCGCTCGATGGTCTCACGGTCGCGCTCGTTTGTCAGCCGATGGACGAACAACGTCCCAAGCTGGCTCAGCACGTCTTGCGGCACGTCGCGGGGGCGCTGTGTGGCAAGAACTGTCGTCAGGCCGTACTTCCGGCCTTCCTTGGCGATCAAACCAAAGGCGTCGAGCGAGACGCTGTTGAACTCATCCCCGACAGAACGACCCATGAACTGATGTGCCTCATCGAGGAAGCAGATGACAGGCTGCGTCCGGAAGCGGTCGGCACGGGCAAGGCCGAGGAGATACTCGCCGATTGTATTCAGAAGCAGTTCGCGGGCGTTGTGGTTGAAACTGACGTTCTTGAACGAGATCAGGCAGACCCGTTGCTGCGAGTCGTTGAGGAAGGCATCGAGGAGGGTGCAAATATCTTCGCCCTCGTTCCCGAATAGGCATCGCAGCTCTGCGGACGCCAGCATTCCACGCATGCGCACGATCAGCGTGTTGCAGTATCCCAAGGTAGAGTCGTTCGGCCCGCCGAACTTTGACCGGTCGTTGCGATCATCCGGCCAGATGCACTCATTCGCGATCTGATTGGTCAACCGATGGATATCAAAGTTGCAGTTTTCGCTCGCGATTGCTGTGGCATAGCGCTCTGTAGCTCTGTTGAATTCAGCGATCTTCTGGCCGGTCTTGCGGATCGTGCCGGCCTGTTCGACCCATACAGTCCCGAATGATTGGTCGAAGTATTGCCTGCCTTGAGCGACGTTCTGTGCTTGTATTTGCTGGTCGGTCGCCAACGCGCGTGCCAACCTTAAGCTCCTAATGGCCTCGCGCATTGTCGGTCCTTGGCTTTGACCGGTGGGGCGCAGGAGCGCAAAGAGCGACAACTCGGTCATCCTTTCAGAAGGAAACCTGACCAGCGTCTGGTCAACTTCGGCCCGCGTGAAGACGTACTCAACCGCACCGGGCAGCTTGCCCGAGAACTCTCCCGTCGGATCGAAGACGATGGCCTTGCCACCCAGCCGGGCGACTTCGGAGACCAGTTTCGCCAACGTCCAGCTCTTCCCACCGCCGGTTGCACCGAAAACTCCGCAATGGCGACCGAACAGCTTTTCCGGTGGCAAGGCAATGTTGGCGTCGTCGATATGAACCGCGCCGGGTTTGCCGGAGGCTCCAACTCCTGAGTAGGATGGAGCATCATGAGCAAGACGACGAACAAGTA
>CANLTZ010000033.1 GCA_947494145.1 uncultured Jannaschia sp.
TCGGCCGGGAGCGCTCGTTAGGAAGCTGGCGACCGGCCGGGCGGGGGTGGAGTTTTTCCCCGACACGGACGGCATAGCCGGACGTTCTTCTTAGTTTTAATCTTGGTATTTTGCTCGGATCGAAGCTCGACCGTTCCAATATATGCAGCGGCTCCTGATGGGGTGGGTCAGACAGGGAGGGGAAGGTTATCCACAGATCGGCTGCGGAGAGTGCCTGTGGCAGATGTGGTCGGATAGGGAGGGTGGAAGCGCGATTTCACCCGGTTCGTGTTATCAGGAACTAATGGTGCAAATGGATGGTACGAGAGCCAGGAAGGTAAACATACCCCGCTATTTCCAGCCAGACTCGCGTATTGTCGCGTCTTCACATCGACGGCCCGACCAGGTCGACGAGCACGCGGAAAGGGCGCTCGTTTGGAAGGCAGATAGGTCGTTCTTCAGTTTACCTTCCACGGCAGCCTGGGCGCGCAGATCGACCACTAGCGCGCCACAGAGGCCCGTAGAGCGCCTTCTTGCGTTTTTAACTCCCTTATAGCCGCCAGGAGACCGCTTCGGCCCTCTGATGGGCTTCTGTGGCGCGCTATCGGCCCCGTTTTTCATCAGAACTATAGTCATCCCGCATGGTGATAGCAGTGGATTTCTGTCAAATAGCATCATAAGTATGATAATGTATGACATCCCCAATCCCAAGAGGCCGCCGTCCATGTCTGCTACCGCCGAGCGTATGACGATCACGATGCCCGCCGAGATGGCCGAGACGCTACGCCAAACCGTGGCGGGTGGGGAATACGCCTCCACCTCGGAGGTTGTGCGTGAAGCGCTGCGGGACTGGGCGCGGGCGCGGGACGCGGAGCGGCGAGAGCTGGAAGAGTTGCGCTCCGCGATCCGCGCCGGGCTCAACAGCGGGCCGGGCATCCCTGCCGAGGACGTGTTCGCGGAGCTGCGCGCCCGCTACGCCGCCAAGGGCTGAGCCTTGTGCCCCGCCTGGTCGTCCTGCCCGCCGCGCGGGCGGACCTGATCGAGATCGGCGATTTCATCGCTGCCGACAATCCGCCCCGCGCGTTGACCTTTGTGGCTGAGATCGAGGCGCGAATGCTCAAAATCCTCGACATGCCCGGCGCGTCCCTGCGCCGCGACGCGTTGCACCCCGGCCTGCGTTCCGTCCGCCACGGGCGCTATGCGATCTTCTTCGTGGAGACCAAGGATGAGATCCGCGTCGTGCGTGTGATCCATACCGCACGGGACGTCAGGGCGGCGTTCTAGAGGATCAGGCTGCGGGGGCTCTGGGCACAAGAGGACGGCGGGGCCGAGGCACTGGATGACGGTCTGCTGGACGAGGCCGGTGGCGGATGCGGAACTCATCAAAACTCACCCCCGAACCGCATGTCCAAAATGGCCAAATGCAACAAATGTAAACATTACACATATCCTGCAACTGAGACGCGGATGTCAGGCCGCGTCTCGCCTTGGTCAAATCCCAGGCTTTGGCACGGCCCATTTCCTCACCGTGCCGCCCTTTCCGCACCGCAATTCTCGGCATACCGTCCACTTCGGAGGTGAGGTGCGGATGACCGGCAGCGAAGACGATTACTGGACGAACCTCCCTGGACCTGAAGGGCCAGAGGAAAGCGGGGCTGTCCCCGCACTGACGGTCGAGACCATTGAGGGCGTGGAGCCACTGGATGCCCAGTTTGGTGTGGCCGCGCCCCTTACGGTTCCCCCCGCCCTGCGCGAGGCGCTGTTCGGTCAGCCCGAAATCATCGCCGGCTGTTCGGTCCTGCCGCTCCACACCTACGCCGTCCTCGATGCCGCCAAAGTCCAGGGCCTGCCCGAGATGCTGGAGAGCTCCGGCCTTGACCATGCCTGTCTGTTCCAAGGCACCGCCGCCGAAGATCTGCGCGACGTCGCCCCCTGGATCGTCCGCCTGGAGGACGGGAACCGGTTCACACAGGGCCTGTTCACCCGGGGCGACGCCCCATGGGAGATGTGGGACGCAGAGGCGGGGATTTTCCTGCGCTCGATAAGCTCGCTCAATGAGGTCCGCCGCCATCTGCGCAAGTTCACCAAGGTCAGGGACGAGACCGGAAAATGGTTCTATTTTCGCTTCTGGGAGCCTGAAACCAGTGAGGCGTATCTAAGACTTGCGGGCGAGCGGGCGCACCTTACTGTAAAAATGTTTAGGCTTGGGGCGTCCGGATCAGTTTTGCAGTACGCCGTTATTCAAGCGGATGGTCGATGTTCTGTGTATACGGCACAGCCCGGGTCGGGAGATGTCACTTCGACGCCATTTGAAATGACCGCAGAAGAGCGACGATGTCTTGTGGACGCTCACAAGGCAGTTGTGCTCCGGCGCATCGCATCACGGATCTTGTTACACCGCCCCGATGTTCCCGCAGACGAACTCTTAAATATTGTCCGCGAGACCGAGCGACACTTTGGGTCTATGGGCTTCAGACAAGAGGCGTCCCTATTCCGACTGGCATGGTGGCAGTTACATCACGGCAAAGGGTTCGAAGCGGCCCTTCCATCCCGTCTACGGGACTTGATCCTTGATCGCAGCCGCGGCGAAGACCTTAAGCTGTTGGATATGTCCCGAGCAATAGACCCATGACGCGTTTCACCTTTCTTGCCTTGATGAGTGCATTGCTTCTGGGCGCGTGTCGGGCGTCGCAACCGGAGGCAATCCGCTACGCGATTGTGGCTGAGGAGTATTGGCCGGTGCTCGTCTTCGTGCGCGACGTTTCCCAGCCGTTCGCGCCCTACGGTAACGGTCCAACTGCGCGTAGCAGTGGATGGGAAAACCGCTATGGTTCTATACCGCTACGACCCAACGGTCCCGTGGAAGAACCGGTGACTTTTGACCTCCTATGGTACGAAATAGTTACCGAACAAGCCTACGCTGCGCAGGTCTCCATCAACCCAAATGATTTGGAGCTCGATCCCACCAGTGATGAGCCATTTGGGACGCTTATCCTGCGGGTTGGCGGCGAAGGCTACCTCGATGCCATGACCTACGAGAACAGCTTCCCGCCCGATCCGGATCCTCCTGCCGGGACACGCTTGGCAACACTCTGCGGTGCGCCGGTCACGATTACCGATAATTCTATAGAAGAGCGATTGGACTGGGCTTTAGGGGAGCCGCTGATGACCGAGGGATTGGCGTTCGCATCCGAATTGGACGAATTGGACGCCACATGTCGGGAGACGCGATGATGGATGGTGCACCACCTCCTCCGCCGTTCGAAGAGGGAAGTGGATCGGCATCGTTAGATGCCGTCGCTGCCTGTCCGGCCGCAGAATTAGAGATCGGGATGTTCTTCGATGGCACAGGAAATAATCTGGCCAATGTCGAGATTGGCAACGCTTTGCGCGCGGCTGGCGAACCTGATCACCCCGAGGCAAGCTACGGTAACGATTTCAGCAATGTTGCGAAGCTATTTCAGTTGCATGCCGACACTCCGCGCGAGGTGCCGAACACGTGCGGCACGGCGAAGCTTAGGCGATCCGAAATCATCGACGGGATTGGAACGACGGCGCGTGCCGAGGATTCACTGTTCGGTTTCGCGGCAGGATGGGGCCCCACGGGTGTGGCGCGCCGCGTCCAAGACGGGTTTCGCCGGTTTCTCCGACATGTCCGCGAGGCTAGGGACTCCACGGCGTCCAGAGACCTGCACGCCATTAAACTCGACGTCTTCGGGTTCAGTCGCGGCGCGGCCGCAGCGCGGCATTTTGTTAATTGCGTCCATCGTGGCCACGCAGGAGAGGGTTACGGCGGCCCTTTCTACGAACTTCAAGACGAAGATCGTGCGGTCTTGGAAGTCCGGTTCATCGGTTTGTTCGACACGGTGGTCTCCTGGGGCGTCGTTGCGGACGACGACAATCATGGAAGTTTGCGGATCGGTCTTCGGAACGACTCGGCCACAAAGATCGTGCATATCACCGCGCTCGATGAAGTCCGCGCGAATTTCCCACTGACGGAAGCACCCTCTGCCGCCGAGACCATTCGCGCCCCGGGTGCACACTCGGATATTGGTGGTGGTTATCCAGATCATTGGGATGAACGCCCGATGATCGTGCCGGAGGAAACTCTACGCCAACCTCCGCCAGGTTGGAGTTATGCCAATGGCCCGGCTTCAACTCCCGAAGATGGACCACTACGCGCGGCGATGGTGGCGCAGGGATGGCTGGCGCCGTCTGACCGAGACGCAATCGTGCGGACAGTTCATTTCCAGCCCGGCGGGCGGAGTGGCGTACCCAGCTACACAGTCCGGCGTTTCATGCATCGTCCTTGGATGGACCACAGACTTTCGCATGTGGCCCTTCATGTGATGCACGATCGCGCCGTCCGTGCTGGGGTCGCATTGCCGGGGACAATTCCGCCTGGCCCGGACCATGATATTCCGGCGCCTCTGGTCGGCCTCGCTGATCGCCTCATCGGTGGGGCGCGGCTGCAACTGGAAGACAGCCATCCCTACCGGCGAGAATATATCCACCATTCTTCACATTGGGCACGTTCAGGTGTGGTTTTTCGTCCAATGGCACCCACCGATGACGGCGTGCGCAGCGTGTATTCAAATCCTGGACACGAAGCGATCTGAAGCCTCATCTGTTCAATTTCCGTTCCCCTTCAATGCGATGTCAGGGTGTCTTCCGTTAAGAGAGGCTGCACCCTAGCGGCACGGCAGGGTGAAACGTCTGTGTCGTTTCAGCTGGGTCGGGTCGAGGGGTTCGGGGCACCTCCGGAGCCGGGTCTAAAGACTGATGAAGCACTATGAGGGGGTCCAAGGCCACCACCTTCGTGGCTTCGAGGGGGCTGCTAGGAGAGCTGTCGTGCGTTCCTCCGAACGATCCAGTCGTCCCCGGAGATCTTCGATGGTCTCCGTCATTTGCTGCCGCTGCTCCTCAAGGCTGACGGTTCGAGACTGAGCGACGGCGAGCTCCCTTTCTAGTTCAGCTATGCGTTCCAAAGCATTGGTTTCTAATGCAACGGGAGGGTGTTGCGCGTCGTTGCTTTTCGCCTGTGGCGCAACGCGATGCGCTGTTGCGGGTGGGAACACACGGTGCAGTTCGGCTGGGTCGATTTCATAGGCGCCTGATTCCCCCTTGGACGCAGAAATCTTCCCGTTCTTGATCGCGCGCTGGATCGTCGTCTTGTTCTTTCCCGTCGCTTTGGCGGCATCGGACAGGGAGTACTTCATAGTGTTGCGCCCCGTCGCATCTGTAGCGTTGCGCAACGTTGCGCAACGCTATTCATCACCGTCAACCCCATCGGGACGCGTGTCGGAGGTCGCGGGGAGATCGTGCTCCATTCCGGGAAATGGCGGTTCCGAAGGAGGAGGTAGGCCGGGGCCCGTGGGGAGTTGCTGTTCGCCCCGCCCGATGGCCGGGACGCGGCGTAGAGGCTCCTGACGGCCAATCTGTTCCCGATCAGGCTGTTCCTCGTCCGAGACCACGACTGAGGCGCTGAACAGACTGTAGCGGATGCCGTCACGCTTCCCGGTCCAAGCCACGCGGTCGTTGATGATGTAGGCGTTGACGGTGCCGTTCTGCCCGACCTGGCGCACTTCAATCCATCTATCCTCAACAAGGACCGCAAGAGCGCGCTGAACCGTTCGGCGGGACGTTTTGGTTAAGGCCATGAGAGTGTTCTGACTCACGACGACTGCGTTGTGCGGTCCGACGCGTGCAACGAGAACATGCATTAACTGCGCGGCCTTTGGCGCCTTGGCTATGAGAGCTCCCCATGCCTCGTGGGCTGCCCTTTCAGTTTGGACCCAGTTGCCCCCTCGTGAGCGTGTCTCTGGAAGCTGCTGCACTTGGCGCACCCCTGCGTCATTCCTGACCGATTACTGGTCACAGAAGACCGCATTGTGGCACTTACCTCAAGCTAAAATATCGTCATACGTGACCGATTATTGGTCACGAAAGGCGCACCCCTGCGTCACCAGCTATGACGCACCCCTGCGTCATAACTGGTGACGCACCCCCCACCACTAACCCATTGATTTCGAAAGTTTCTAAATTTCGTCTTTCTTATGATCTATATGGAGGGAAAAAATCCACGCGCGTTCGGCCGGGAGCGCTCGTTAGGAAGCTGGCGACCGGCCGGGCGGGGGTGGAGTTTTTCCCCGACACGGACGGCATAG
>CANLTZ010000034.1 GCA_947494145.1 uncultured Jannaschia sp.
GTCACGTTAACGGTGAATGGTGTTTTGCGTTCGGCGGATGTTGAGGGTCGGACGTTGTTGGTTGAGTTGTTGCGGGAGCATTTGAAGCTGACGGGGACGCATGTTGGGTGTGACACGTCTCAGTGTGGGGCGTGTGTTGTGCATGTGGATGGGGCGCCGGTGAAGGCGTGCACGGTGTTTGCGCAGGAATTGGACGGCGCCGAGGTCACGACGATCGAGGGGATGGCCAATGCGGATGGGTCCTTGGGGGCTGTTCAGCAGGCGTTTCAGGATTATCACGGGTTGCAATGCGGGTTCTGCACGCCGGGGATGGTGATGTCGGCGGCGGCGCTTTTGAAGGAGAACCCGAAGCCCAGCGAGGCCGAGGTTCGGCATTATCTGGAAGGCAATATCTGCCGCTGCACGGGCTACCACAACATCGTCAAGGCGGTGATGGCGGCGAGCGGTCAAGAGGTGGCGCCTGTGGCGGCGGAGTAAGGCGGATGCGCCGGCGCGCCTGCGAGATCGGGGCCTGCGATGATGCTGTGACCCGCGGTGTCTTGGGGTGGTCCTGGGCTGGTGAAGGCGCCCCGGGCCGGGCTCGGAACGGGGCGTCTGCAGGGCGGGGATGTGCTGTGCCGCGTTTTCCGGCCACCGACATCGACGCGGTCCGGTCGCGCATGCGCGACCGTGATGGGCGGCGGGCCTTGGCGCGTTCGCCCTATGCGCGGGTTTCAGCGGTAGGCGATGGTCTGGACGACGGATGACGTGATCGGGGTGTGGGCGAACGACCCTTTGCACGCCCCCCGGGGACGCGGATCGGGAGGAGCCGCGTCCCCAATTGTAAACGGACATGAATGGCGCCTCCGGGGTGCCAGATAGGGAGATGAAGGACATGCCGAAGGATAGTGGAATAGGGGCCAGCCCGAAGCGCCGCGAAGATGTGCGGTTTTTGACCGGCAAGGGGCGCTACACCGACGATATCAACGTGGCGGGCCAGGCCCATGTGGCGTTTCTGCGCGCCGATGTGGCCCATGCCACGCTGAACGGCATCGACAGCGGCGCGGCGGCGGCCATGCCGGGCGTGCTGCGCATCTTCACGGCGGCCGATTTTGACGGCGTGGGCGGTCTGCCCTGCGGCTGGCAGGTGACCGACAAGCACGGCCAACCCATGCAGGAGCCCAAGCACCCCATTCTGGCCGAGGGCAAGATCCGCCATGTGGGCGAGATCGTGGCCGCCGTGGTGGCCGAGACGCCGGCCCAGGCGCGCGACGCGGCCGAGGCCATCGAGCTCGACCTGACCGAGCTTCCGGCGGTGGTCGACATGAAGGATGCAGTCAAGGACGGCGCGCCCAAGGTCCACGACGATCTGACCTCGAATCTCTGCTACGATTGGGGCTTCGTGGAAGAAAACAAGGAGGCGGTGGACACGGCCTTTGCCGAAGCCGCCCATGTCACCACGCTGGAATTGGTGAACAACCGTCTGGTGGCCAACCCGATGGAGCCGCGGGTGGCGGTGGGCGATTACGCCGCCCATGACGACTCGTCCACGCTTTACACGACCAGCCAGAACCCCCATGTGATCCGGCTTCTGATGGGCGCCTTCGTCCTCGGCATCCCGGAACACAAGCTGCGCGTGGTGGCCCCCGATGTGGGCGGCGGGTTCGGCACCAAGATCTTCCACTACGCCGAAGAAGCGTTCTGCACCTTCGCGGCCAAGCAATTGGGCCGCCCGGTCAAGTGGACCTCGACGCGCTCCGAGGCGTTCATGTCGGATGCCCATGGCCGCGACCACGTCACCAAGATCGAACTGGCGCTGGACGCAGACAACAACTTCACCGCGCTGCGCACCGATACCTATGCCAATATGGGCGCCTATCTCAGCACCTTCGCGCCCTCGGTGCCCACTTGGCTGCACGGCACGCTGATGGCCGGGAATTACAAGACCCCGCTGATCTATGTGAATGTGAAGGCCGTCTTCACCAACACGGTGCCCGTCGATGCCTATCGCGGCGCGGGCCGCCCCGAGGCGACGTTCCAGTTGGAGCGGCTGGTGGACAAGGCCGCGCGCGAGCTGGGCGTGGACCCGGTGGCGCTGCGGCGCCAGAACTTCATCACCGAATTCCCCTATGCCACGCCGGTGGCGGTGGAATACGATACCGGCGATTACCACGCCACGATGGACAAGCTGGAGGCGATGATCGACCGCGACGGCTTTGCGGGCCGCCGCGCCGACAGCGCCGCCCGCGGCAAGCTGCGGGGCCTTGGCGTGAACTGCTATATCGAGGCCTGCGGCATCGCGCCGTCCCATCTGGTAGGTCAGCTTGGCGCCCGCGCCGGGCTTTACGAATCTGCCACCGTGCGGGTCAACGCCACCGGGGGCCTGGTGGTCATGACCGGCTCCCACAGCCACGGCCAAGGCCATGAGACCAGCTTCGCGCAGGTGGTGGCCGACATGATCGGCATCGGCGACGACCAGGTGGAAATCGTCCATGGCGACACCGCCAACACGCCCATGGGCATGGGCACCTACGGCTCGCGCAGCCTTGCCGTGGGCGGCTCGGCCATGGTGCGCGCCACCGAGAAGATCATCGCCAAGGCGAAGAAGATCGCGGCCCACCTGATGGAGGCCTCCGAAGGCGATATCGAACTCAAAGACGGCGCCTTCACCGTGGCGGGCACCGACAAATCGGTGGCCTGGGGCGACGTGACGCTGGCCGCTTACGTGCCCCACAATTACCCGCTCGAAGATATCGAGCCGGGGCTGGAGGAAACCGCCTTCTACGACCCCAACAACTTCACCTATCCCTCGGGCGCCTATGCCTGCGAGGTCGAAGTCGACCCCGAAACTGGCCAGGTGGAGGTGCTGGCCTTTGCCGCCGCCGACGACTTCGGCAATGTGGTCAACCCGATGATCGTGGAAGGCCAGGTCCATGGCGGCATCGCCCAGGGCATCGGCCAGGCGCTTTTGGAAAACTGCGCCTACGACGAAGACGGCCAGCTTCTGTCGGCCAGCTACATGGATTACGCCATGCCGCGCGCCTCGGACCTGCCGATGTTCGCGGTGGACCATTCTTGCCGGACGCCCTGCACCCACAACCCGCTGGGCGTCAAAGGCTGCGGCGAGGCGGGCGCCATCGGCTCACCGCCTGCCATCGTCAACGCGGTGATCGACGCGCTGCAATCGGGCGGCCACGACGTGGCCCATATCGACATGCCACTCACCCCCGCCCGCGTCTGGGGGGCGCTCAACGGCTGACCCAGCACCCGCCAGGATGGAGGTGGCGTCCCCTTCTTCCTGGCGCAAATATCCCGGGGAGCGCGAGGGGCTGGCCCCTCGCATCCCAGAACAAAAACCCACATGGGGGCACGGAAACCCCAAGGCCCCCAAGAAACCCAGGACCGATCCCCTTCATCCTGGCCCAAATACTCCGAGGCGCGCGCGGGGCAGAGCCCCCCGCAGCCCTCCCCCGAACAGGAGACCGACTATGTATGACTTCACCCTCGACCGCCCCACCACCATCCAGGACGCCGTCGCCGCGCTCCAATCCGACGAGGCCCAGCCGCTTTCCGGCGGCCAGACCCTGATCCCCACCATGAAGGCGCGCCTCGCCCAGGCCGACACGCTGGTGGCGCTGTCTGGCGTGGCGGAAATGCGCGGCATCTGCACCGACGACCAAGGCCGCCTTTGCATCGGCGGCGCCACGCCCCATGTCGAGGTGGCGCGCGAGACCGCCCAAAGCTACCCGGCCCTGGCCTACCTGGCCGGCCATATCGGCGACCCGGCCGTGCGCGCCCGCGGCACGATCGGCGGCAGCCTGGCCAATAACGACCCGTCGGCCTGCTACCCCGCCGCGGCCCTGGCCTCGGGCGCGACCATCGTGGCCACCGGCCCCTCCGGCGCCCGCGACATCGCCGCCGATGACTACTTCCAAGGCATGTTCGACACCGCGCTGGACGAGGGCGAGATCGTCACCGAGGTCAAGTTCCCCGTCCCGCAGGCGGCGGCCTATGCCAAGTTCGTCCAGCCCGCCTCCCGCTTCGCCCTGGTCGCGGCCTTCGTCGCCAAGTTCGACAATGGCGTGCGCGTCGCCATCACCGGCGCCTCATCGGACGGCGTCTTCCGCTGGGCTGAGGCCGAAGAGGCCCTCACCGCCAACTTCTCCCCCGAGGCCCTCACGAACCTGGCGCCCCCAACCCAAACCATGATCTCGGACCTCCATGGCCCAGCCGAATACCGCGCCAACCTCGCCAGAACCATGACCGCCCGCGCAGTAAAACAATCCTGACGGAACGCCAGAAAATGATGTCGGGGCAGTGGTATTCCTGCCTCGATCCCGACCTCGAAGCGATGCGCGCCACAGCCCGCGCCGCCTGCCATGCGCACCGCATCATGGCCCCCGAAGATCGCGGCGCCATGGCCCCCAGCCTGGCCCGCCTTCTGGCCTATACCGGCCCGGGCTGCTTCATCGAGGCGCCGTTCCATTGCAGCTACGGTGTCAACACCACGCTGGGCGCGGGCGTCTATCTATAGCGGTTCTCGAAAAACCTGAAGCATCAGACTCACGAGAAACGGTGCAACATCAGTGCGATGGCGGGACGTTTTTCGGAAATGCTGATTCAGGTTTTCCGAAAACCGCTTTAAACGCGGGATGCGTCATCCTGGACTCGGCCCCGGTGGCCATCGGCGCAGGTTCCATGCTGGGGCCCGGCGTGCACATCTACTGC
Organism: uncultured Jannaschia sp.; assembly: GCA_947494145.1. GTDB lineage: Bacteria > Pseudomonadota > Alphaproteobacteria > Rhodobacterales > Rhodobacteraceae > Jannaschia. Next base: position 4,708 of record CANLTZ010000034.1, read on the forward strand.
GCCGACCACCACCGTGACGCCGCCGAGCGGCGCGCAGGCATCGAACGCGCCATGCCGGTCACCCTGGGCCAAGATGTCTGGGTGGGCGGCGGCGCCATCCTGATGCCCGGCGTCACCATCCACGACCGCGCCATCATCGGCGCCGGCGCCGTCGTCACACGCGACGTCCCCCCCGAAACCCGCGTGGCAGGCACCCCCGCCCACCCCATCCCGGGCCCACAGACACGCCCGCCAGGAGACTGACCCGCCAAGCCGCCAAAGCGCGCCCCACCCCCTTCTTCCTGGCGAAAATATCCTGCGGGGGTCCGGGGGTGCAAAACCCCCGGCTCAGGCGGCCAAACAGGGGCCTACAGACTCCGCAAATTCCCCAACCCATCCACGA
>CANLTZ010000035.1 GCA_947494145.1 uncultured Jannaschia sp.
GGTTTCGGTGCCATGATGCTTCTCCTTTGTGGCAAAATACCAAGTCAAAGGAGCGGAACAATTCCGTGACAGGTCCATACTTACTTCGGAGCCTCCGGCGAAACAGGGGCGGTTCATGGCTATCGAGGTAGACTTCTCTCTGCCGTCAGAACGCGTGGTGAGGGTGCTGAACCAGATCACCGCCTGGCGTGGAAAGCCGCTAGCGATCAGGGTCGACAACGGCCCGGAATACGTCCGTGCACGGCTACAGAATTGAGGTGAGAACGCTGGGATCGGGCTCATCTACGTCCAGCCCGGAAAGCTGCGGCAGAACGCTTATGTCGAGCGCTACAATCGAACCGTCCGAACAGAATGGCTCGGACGATACCATCTCAACAGCATCAAAGAGGTCCAAGATCACGCCACGCAATGGCTATGGACCTATACCAACGAAAGGCCAAACATGGGGATCGGCGGGATAACCTCGATGCAGAAACTGAAAGCAGCGTAGGTTCTACCGATGCGCCCTTCTAAAAATGGGGGATTACTGTGCAGCCATGCTGTTTCGCATGGTATTGATGCGCAAGAATTCTCGGCTGGGCTCTGTGTTCACAGGGCCATTGAATAGGACCCAGAAAACACTGCCGATCTTGCGAAAATTGCCCTAGGCTTCCGAGCTTACCGGTCGCCCACGTCACATCATGCGCCTTAGCAGCCCATCTTTCTTGATCAGGTGATGGCGCAAGACCAAACCAATATGCCCCGCCATCGCCGCCAACAGCACCCAACCCGCCACGATATGCATCCATTTGGCCACGTCGCGCAGTGTGTCGTCGCGCGGCAATGGGCGCGGCATCTCCCAGATACCAAACAGGTTTACGCCGTAGTTGCCCCACATCACATAGAGCCATCCGGTGACCGGCATCACGAACATTGCCAGATAGAATACCTGTTCCACGCGGTGGATGAACGCCTGCTCACGGGTCGTCAGCGTCGGCGCCCAGGGCGGCAATTGTCCAAGTTGGCGATTAATGATCCGCACAACCGCCACGACCAGCGCCAAGAGGCCAAGGGACTTGTGCCAATTGTAGTATGTATTGGTGCTGATACCTGCATAGCTGGAGTTAAAATCGATGCTCGTCATGATGTTGCCACCGACATATTGGGCCGCGAAGAGCAGCACGATCATCCAGTGGAGTAATTTCGTCAAAGTGCCGTAGCCTGCGGCAGAGTTGGTCAATGTCATGCGGGATACCCAGTGGTTCGCACGGTCAACATGGTAGAAACGACGTCCTCTTTCCAGAGGTTTTCGGACGGGTTGTCTTGCGCTGCTGTCGGACCCGCGCACTGATCAGACAAGCTGTTTACCCAGCGGGTCAAACGGGTGATTTCTCCATGAGACCATAACACCGCGGTAAGATGAACAATGGCCCGACTCAAAGCTCCCCGACGCTCGTCCGCATTGAGCCGGTCCTTCGACGTCTACTATCGTGACACCGCGCGCACGGCGCGGATGGATGCGCTCAACCGTCAGTTCGTGCAAAGGGGCGATCTGGCCTTTGACATTGGCGCCCATGTCGGGGACCGCGCGGCGAGTTTTTTGCGCTTGGGCGCGCGGGTTGTCGCGTTGGAACCGCAGCCGCGTGTGTTCCGCGCGTTGCGATTGCTGTTGCCGCGAACGCCGGACGTAACCTTACTGCCTTCCGCCGCTGGCAACGCGGAGGGAGACATAACCCTGCACCTCAACTCACGAAACCCCACTGTCGCGACCGTGGCACAGGAATTTATCGAGGCGGCTGATGGAGCGGAAGGATGGCGGGGTGAGGTTTGGGACCAGAGTATGATTGTGCCAGTCACCACGTTGGACACCCTCATCAAGCACCACGGCAGACCGGATTTCATCAAGATCGACGTCGAGGGCCACGAAGCCGATGTGCTTATGGGGCTGAACGTGGCGGTGCGCGCCGTATCATTTGAGTTCACCACCATCCAAAGGGCGTGCGCGATGGCATGCATCGATCGCCTATGCGTTCTTGGGGACTACCAATTCAATCTGAGCTTGGATGAGGAGCACAAGCTGCGCCACAGTCGATGGCTGAATCCATCAGAGATAAGGGCCGATTTGGCAGCCGTTCCGGATAAGGCCAACTCCGGCGATGTCTATGCGCGATTAGTCTGATATATGCTTAATCCGCAGTCAAAGTCTTTAGATCAAAGTGGTAAAAAACTCTAGCCCCACCGACCCCATCGATGGGCGGACGCCGGCCTCCTTGCACCTCAGACCGAACGCTACGGATGTGTGTTGGGCGGTCTCAACCGGTCGTCGCAACGCTAAAAGAACGGAGGGATGCGGTGGTGGGACGGAAGAGTGTTTCGGGCCGGAAGTTGAGAGCACCGCTTCGGTCGCCTGGACGGCCCGGCGTGACGCAGCGGGAGGATCGTCGGCGGTTCTGGTTGGCGATCGCGGTGTGCCGCTCGAGCGAGGACGCGGCGGTTGATGTGAGTATATCCCAGCCTTTGGGACCGAGGCGGTTCCGGGAGGCCGGCGGCATGCCACCAACACATCTGGCGCCCGTTGCGCCACTGCCGTCGGACCGGCATCTGTCCTTTGCCGAGCGAGAAGAGATCGCGCTTCTGAGGGCGAAGGGTCACGGCGTGCGCGAGGTCGCTCAGCGCGCTCAGCGGATCGGTCGTGCGCCCTCGACGATCTCGCGCGAACTGCGGCGCAATGCAGCCGCGTGGAGTGGGGATCTGGATTACAGGGCTACGACGGCGCAGTGGCATGCCGAGCGAGCGTCGCGGCGCCCGAAGGCGGCGAAGCTGACCACGAACGATACCCTGCGTCGATACGTCGAGGATCGCCTTGCGGGACACATCGCGCATCCCGACGGCAGACCGATCGCAGTGCCGCGCACGACATGGAAGAAGCGCCATCACTGCCGGCGGCAGATGCGGCGATGGGCGCAGGCCTGGAGCCCGGAGCAGATCTCGGCGAGGCTGAAGATCGACTTTCCCGAGGATGAGACGATGCGCATCAGCCACGAAGCCATCTACCAGTCCCTCTTCGTCCAAGGCCGCGGGGCGCTACGGCGTGAGCTGTCCGCCCGCCTGCGGACGGGGCGAGTCCTGCGGGTTCCTCGGGCGCGCGTCCGAGGGCGGGGCAAGTCCTCCGTCTCGCCAGAGGTGATGATCTCCGCGCGACCCGCCGAGGTGGAGGACCGGGCCGTGCCGGGTCACTGGGAGGGCGATCTGATCCGGCGACTGCGCCGCTCGGCCATCGGCACGCTGGTGGAGCGAACTACGCGTTTCACCATCCTGCTGCATTTGCCGCCCGACGAGGAAAAGCTCGCCGAGCGCGCAAGAACGGCCATCTGGTGCGCGGGGTGATGATGGGCCATGGCGCGGAGATAGTGTTGAAAAAGTCCGTTGATTGGTTGGTCTGGTGCTGATTCACTCAGTTTTAGAGTTGAGGTGCGGCGATGATGGGGCCGAGGCAGGTGGCGCAGGGTTCGCTGTTTTACGAGTTTTCAATCGAGGAATTTGTGCCCAGGGGTTATCCGCTACGCGGCATTGATCGTTTCCTTGATCTGTCTGACGTTTGACCGCTTTTGGCACCATCATATAGCTCGCATGGCCATCCTTCGATTGACCTGGAATTGATGATTCGGATGTTGTTGTTGGGCTATTGCCAAGGCATCAGGTCCGAGCGCCGCCTCTGTGAAGAGGTGCATGTCAATCTGGCGTATCGGTGGTTCTGCCGTCTTGATTTGACCGACCCGGTGCCGGACCATTCAACCTTCTCGAAGAACCGGCATGGGCGTTTCCGCGAGAGCGGTTTGTTCAGACATCTCTTCGAAACCGTTCTGAGGCGCTACATTGATGAGGGCTTGGTTGGCGGCGAGAGCTTTGGTGTCGATGCCAGCCTGGTCCCGGCGAATGCGAACCAGACACGCGGTAAGGTTCATCCCGGATGCGGAAGCTGTCGCCAGGGCCAACGACATAGTCTTGACCCGAGATCGTCAGGTTCAGGCGGCCCGACAG
>CANLTZ010000036.1 GCA_947494145.1 uncultured Jannaschia sp.
TGGAAAAGCCCATTGGCATTCGAAAGAAAGGCCGCTTACGTGAGCAATCGGAGCGGCATCAAACAGGGACAGGTCCAACCTTTGCTAATTCCAGGCGAACGCTATCATACCTTTGCGTAAGTGCTACGTTTTCGTCTACTGCCTTTTGCAACAACCCCCGACAACGATCCAACTCCTTTACTTGATCTTCCGACAGTGCGCGGTATTTGTTCAAAACATCATCAAGTGAGTTCTTCAGTAATACATTTGATTGAGATATCTCAGAGATCACTTCTGAGTTTGCGGTAAGACTTCTCTTAAACATAAACCAAAAGGCCACGGCTAAGACTACAAAACCGGCCAATTCCGGCCAAACCTCAACAATATCCGACACGTCTAGCAAGCCTATAAAATCCCTATCTTCAAAACTAACTCACCGTATCGAAAACTTACACGATTAGCCAAGCTCGTAAATTGGTGCTGTACAGAACAATGGCCAAGCAGCCGTTCATGCATCGCGCAGCATCGGTCACTCCGGGCTCCAACCAGACATCACCGCGAAAGCCCTTGGCCCGGAAGCAAGGGCGCCAGCCCGCCGGGCCATCGACGGACTGCCCCCGGGGCCCGCGATTGGGTGACGTTGGCGCACCGCAGCGGCGAAGTAATGAGCTTGCAGCCATTGACCGCGCCGCCTTTGGGTCGGGTCGCCGGCCCGCGGTTCGTCGATGGCCCAGCTCCTCTCTCTGGAGGGGGGCCTCTGGTTTGTCTCCATTGCCGCCGTTCCTTGCGCGCCGAGACAACGACCGGACGAAGACGCTACCCTTCACATGCTTCGTCTGACCCGCTGGCACGCCGTGACGGATAGGCTGTCCCGCTGAGGCGCGTCGGCCGGGGCCGTTAGACCTGAAGCACCCAGCAACGACGCTCACATTGTTAACGCAGCTTAGGTTGTCCGCAGATCACTCGCTACCATCCGTCGGTCTTCGGCCCAGAACATCATCTGCTAGTGGTTCATGACCAAGGCCAGCCTAGTCAATTGCGTGAAAAATCGCTTGCCTTTTTCACGCAATTGACCAGAGCATAGGGGCGAGTCGCAAGGGACACGAAGACCATGCCAGGGGCCGATCTGAGAGCGTTGCGCAAAAGCCGGGGGCTCACCCTGTCGGATGTGG
>CANLTZ010000037.1 GCA_947494145.1 uncultured Jannaschia sp.
TATAGCAACCGGCCTTTAACCTGAGACATATCCGGCAGCCTTGAAGTAGTTCCAGCATTCGTCTGGCTGATAGAGTTCGCAGATTTCTGAGAGAGCGTGGAACATGTCCGTGAAGGTTCGTGCGCCGATCCTTCGCAGGTGCGCTTTGAGCTTTGAGAATGCCATCTCGATTGGGTTCAGGTCCGGGCTGTAGGGTGGCAGGAACAGGATCCAGCATCCGGCGTCGCGCATTGCTTTGGCCGCGATGGCGTTTTTATGTGTTGCGAGATTGTCGAGGATTATGACGGTGCCTGGTTCCAGTTCCGGCACCAGTACCTGTTCAACGTAAGCCGCAAAGGCTTCGCCATCCATCGCACCCTTGATGACCCACGGTGCAATCAATGCGTCGGCGCTGAGGCCCGCGATGAAGGTCTGTGTCCCCCATGACCCAAAAGGTGCATCCATGACCAGCCGCTCGCCGCGCTGAGACCAGCCACGCTGGCGGGTCAGGTTGGTTTTGACAGAGGTTTCGTCAATAAAGACAACGCGCTCCGGTCGGGCCGCGACGGCTGGCAGGCGGTGCTTGATCCAATCATTGCGCTGTTTTCTTACCCTTGCGCGGCGTCGCTCGGTCGCGACCAACGTCTTTTTTTGTATGTAAACCCGAGCTTGCGCAGGAACCGACCAATCGCATCGGGGTGCGCCTGAATGCCGGTCGCATCTGCCAGCGCACCAGCCAGTTCGGGCATGGTCATGTCACCGTCCTGATCGATCAGTTCGATCAGAAATGAGCGATGCGGATCAAGCTTGCCTTTGCCGCGCGGGCGTCCCTGCGGCGCAGCTCTGGCCTGTCCGGTGCGCCGGATCGCAAGCCCCCACCGTGCCCCGGTGGCAGGCGAGAGCTTCAGACGTAACGCCGCCGCGCGCCCGCTTAACCCTTCCTCAACCAACCTCTGAAACCGCGCCCGAAGCGCATCCGGCAAAGGTGCTGACATGATCCATCCTCCCAAACAGGATGAATCACAGATCAGCACTCAGGGGAATCCACCACGATTCAGGTTTTGGGTCGGGAGCTTTA
>CANLTZ010000038.1 GCA_947494145.1 uncultured Jannaschia sp.
GAGCTCGTCACGGAACCGGGCGTTGAAGCGTTCACAGTATCCGTTTTCCCATGGTGACCCTGGTTCGATGTAAGCGGTCTTCGCGCCGACAGCTGCGATCCAGTCCCGCACCTTCTGAGCAATGAACGCGGGACCATTGTCGGATCTTATGTACTCTGGTGGCCCGCGCAGGATGAACAGGTCTGTCAGCGCGTCCAGCACGTCTGTAGAATTGAGCTTGCGATCGACGCGGATCATGAGCGCCTCTCTCGTATATTCGTCGATGATGTTGAGCGTCCGGTAGACCCGACCATCAGCCGTGCGATCCTGGACGACGTCATAGGACCAGACGTGGTTTGGCCGTTCAGGCCTCAGACGCACGCACGACCCGTCGTTCAGCCAGAGCCGTCCTTTCTTCCGCTGTTTTTGCGCGACCTTCAGCCCTTCACGTCGCCGCTCGCCATTGTCCTCGGACCAATGGCGGACTGAATGGCTCGCCGCTCTACGCGTTTGTCCCCTCTCGGCAGATTGCTTTGCAATCGCCTGCCGGGCAACGGTGTCACACACCACCCAGCATTGTTCAGCAGACCCGTCACCAGACGATACCCATAGCGCCCGTACTTGTCGGCCAGCTCGATGATGTCGTCCGTCAGACGCTCTTCATCGGCCCGACCTTGAGAGACCTTTCGCTGCGTGGATCGATGCTGACCAAGTGTGCGGCAGGCGCGGCGTTCGTCGTCCATTGGGCTCGAACCGATGGCGCCACAATGGACAACCACCGCGTTCCCGCCGCACATGGGCAACGCATTTCCGGCGACGCGAAGGATGAGACCATTGACCGCCATTGATCCGAGGACAATGGTCGAATGAAGTTTCCCTTCGTTGCTTCAGTGAGAATGAGTTTGTCCAACGTCAGGTCCGACACTGCCCGACGTAGACGCTGGTTCTCTTTCTCCAGTTCCTTCAGCCGCGTGAGTTGAGACCGCTGCATCCCGCCATAGAGCTTGCGCCATCGATAGAAGGTCTGCTGGGTCGGCGTTCGCCTCGAACCAGTGGCGGCTTGAACGCCTCACCGCCG
>CANLTZ010000039.1 GCA_947494145.1 uncultured Jannaschia sp.
GCCTTCATCGAAGAACATCGTGACGCCATCGGGGTCGAGCCGATCTGCAAGCACCTGCCGATCGCCCCATCCACGTTCTACGATCACATGGCCAAGCGTGCGAACCCCGATCTGCTGTCGGGTCGGGCGAAGCGGGATATGACCTTGAAGCCCGAGATCGAACGCGTCTGGAAGCAGAACTACGAGGTCTATGGCGTTCGCAAGGTCTGGCATCAGATGCGCCGGGAAGGCTTTGATGTAGCCCGCTGCACGGTAGCTCGGCTGATGAAGGATTTGGGGCTCGAAGGCATCATCCGTGGCAAGAAACACAGGACGACCATCCCCGACAAATCTCAGCCATGCCCACTGGACAGGGTGAACCGTCAGTTCAAGGCCCCGGCGCCGAACATGCTGTGGGTCAGCGACTTTACCTATGTGGCGACGTGGCAGGGTTTCGTTCACGTGGCCTTTGTCATCGACGCTTTCGCGCGCCGCATCGTCGGCTGGCGGGTCAGTCGGACCGCCCATGCCGGGTTTGTGCTCGACGCCCTTGAACAAGCCGTTCACCAGCGGCAACCCGGATCAGGCCTGGTTCATCATTCGGATCGAGGCTCCCAATATCTGTCCATTCGCTACACCGAACGCCTGGCCGAAGCGGGGATCGAGCCGTCCGTCGGCAGCGTGGGCGACAGTTATGACAATGCCCTGGCCGAGACGATCAACGGCCTGTTCAAAGCCGAGGTCATCCACCGGCGTGGGCCATGGCGCAGCTTCGACGCTGTGGAATACGCCACCCTCGAATGGATCGAATGGTTCAACAACCGCCGCCTGCTGGAACCCGTCGGGAATATCCCGCCGGCAGAGGCCGAGGCAAACTTCTACGCAGCTCTGGATAGATCAGACATAGCCGCGTAACTAAGATCAATCAGCCTCCGGCAAACCCGGCGCGGTTCA
>CANLTZ010000040.1 GCA_947494145.1 uncultured Jannaschia sp.
AAGGCCTCCTGCCGCTGCTGCGAGAAGGTGGTCCAGGCGCCTGCGCCGAGCCGACCCATCCCGCGTAGCATGGCCGGGCCGGGACTTCTGGCCCAGGTCCTCGTCTCCAAGTTCGACGACCACGTCCCGCTCTACTGCCAGTCCGAGATCTTCGCCCGGATGGGGGCCGGCATTCCCGACAGTACGCTCGTCGACTGGTGCGGGCGCGCGATGATGGTGCTCCACCCCTTTATCGAGCGGATCGAGGAGGCGGTGTTCGCCGCCGACCTGATCCATGCCGACGACACCCCCATCCGCGTGCTCGACCGTGCGCGTCGGAGGGTCGGGCCCGGCAAGGGCGTAAAGCAGGGCCGCATCTGGGCCTATGTCTGCGACCAGCGGTGGGCCATGTGGTCGCCATCGGTTCGAGACCCATGGCGAACGGGCCGGACCTGCCCCGCTCGCCGTTGCCTACCGCTTCTCGCCGGACCGGAAGGGCAAGCATCCGAAGGCGCACCCCGCCAACAGCACCGGCATCCTCCAGGCCGACGCCTACTCGGACTTCCGCGAGCTCTATGAGAAGCCACCCGACGGTGGGCCGCCGCAGTTTCGCGAAGCCGCCTGCTGGGCGCATCTGCGCCGCGTTCGCCCGTTCTCTCGAACCGGTGGCGTTCACGGGCTCACTCCACGACGTCTGGGACGCGACCAAGTCCCAGATCGGCCGCGAGGCCCTTGATCGCATCGGCAAGCTCTACGATATCGAGCGCAAGAT
>CANLTZ010000041.1 GCA_947494145.1 uncultured Jannaschia sp.
AACAATCTGTTCTCGCCCGGAACGGCATGGGTGCATGTCCTGCTTGCTGCCGCCACCGTTCCTGTCGCCTTTATTGGAGAAGTAATCGGTGCCGCTGCGTTCGCGACGACCCTCACACTTCTAACTGGTCTGCAGCTTTTGGCCGCCCTCTGGATCGGTCGGAAAGCAGCCGCTTCTGGCTTCTGACCCACGATCCGAACCCCGGGATCAAAACACGTCCGGTACAGATGTCCCCGAACTTCAAACTGAACCGCCTGGCAGGAGTTGGTCGCAGGAAGCCGCCGCCGACCAGGATGCGGTGATCGACACCCTCGATGCTCGTTGCTCTTGGCTGCATGACGACTGTCGGAAGGCGCACCCAACCAAGCGCAACGATCGATCGCGCCTCCCGACGACGCACCACCCCGCAAAATAGACTGCTTACGTAACGAACCGCTCATCGTGTTGAAAATTCGGAGATATTTTGAAGAGATGGACGCAAAGTGCTTACGTCAGAATTTTAAATGCCCGCCGATCGATTTCGATCAACGGCACTATATCACTGAATTTATTGAGAGAAATGGCGCACCCGACAGGATTCGAACCTGTGACCTTCGGCTTCGGAGGCCGAAGCTCGTAGAGCGATATCCGATCTTATCGTAGTGCTATGGCGAAAGAATAGTTCGTATTTTCATCGCGCGTGGCCC
>CANLTZ010000042.1 GCA_947494145.1 uncultured Jannaschia sp.
CGTCGACCATCGGGTCGATCAGTGCTGTGCCCCGACGACGGCCTGCGCGCGGTTTGCCAGGTCTTGCAGCAGCTCGGCCCGGGTTGCGCCGGATCGGGCGCGCACGGCTTGGGCTTGCATGAAATCGATGAGGCGGGTGGCGCGCGCCGTTGGCAGAGGCTCCGGCGCAATCGTCCCGGCTGCCGCCTCCTTCGCGAACCGGGCTGCCAGCCGGTCTTCAAGCGCGCCTCCATCCCGCCGCAACCGAGCGCGCAGTTCAGGCATACATTCGGCCGCCGTTGCCGCGCAGCAGGCGAGCAGGCAGCCCGATGGGCCCCCTGGCTGGGTGTTGTTTTCGGCGGAGACCCTCAGAAAGGCGGTCGCCGCCGCCACGATGTCGGCTTCCGCTTCAAAGGCCTCAAGCGGGGCGGACGCGACGGTTGCGCCATAGTGATCCAGCACGGCATCGAACAAATCCGCCTTGTCGCCGAAGGTGGAATAGAGCGTCGGACGGGACAC
>CANLTZ010000043.1 GCA_947494145.1 uncultured Jannaschia sp.
CTACGCAGCTCTGGATAGATCAGACATAGCCGCGTAACTAAGATCAATCAGCCTCCGGCAAACCCGGCGCGGTTCAGGCAGCGCTTCGGAGCGAGCTCGGAGAAGGTCGAACGGGAGATCGAGCAGCTGGAGTTGGCGCTCGAGGACCTTCAGGTCGCAGCCGTCGAAGGAGGTGAGCTTCCGGCGGAGGATGGAGAGGACGACAGCCTGGAAGAGGTGGGGCCGGATACGTCTGACGCCCCTCCCAAGCCGCGCCGCCGCCCGCGCGTCGCCGACGGCACCCCGCACGAGCGTCGCGAGATCGGCCCGGGCGAGGCCTGCCCGGACTGTGGTGGCGAGCTGCGCATCGTCGGCGAGGGCGTTAGCGAACTCGTCGACCTGATCGCCGCCAAGCTGAAGGTCATCGAGAGCGCCCGGCCGAAGGCCTCCTGCCGCTGCTGCGAGAAGGTGGTCCAGGCGCCTGCGCCGAGCCGACCCATCCCGCGTAGCATGGCCGG
>CANLTZ010000044.1 GCA_947494145.1 uncultured Jannaschia sp.
ACGTCCCGACATCGCATTGACGTTGCACCGTTTCACGAAAAGCTGATGGCTCAGGTTTTTCGAGAACCGCTATAAAGGAACTTGGCTTCGACGTCGGACATCGCCGCATTGGTCGTTTGATGCGACAGAACAGCATCACAGTGAAGAGGAACAAGAAGTTCAAGGCGACCACCGATAGCAATCACAGCTTCAATATCGTGCCGAACCTGCTGAACCGGGACTTCAATGCAGACCGCCCGAACCGGAAATGGGCCGGCCCCTCTCGGGACATTTGCTGCGCAAATACCCTGCCGGGCAATGGACATCAGCTATGTCTGGACGCAGGAGGGATGGCTCTATCTGGCCGTCATTCTTGATCTGCATTCCCGACGTGTCATTGGCTGGGCCGTAAGCAACCGGATGAAACGCGATTTGGCCACCCGCGCCTTGAACATGGCCATTGCCCTGCGCAGGCCACCCAAGAGCTGCATCCACCACACGGAT
>CANLTZ010000045.1 GCA_947494145.1 uncultured Jannaschia sp.
TCCCGGATGCGGAAGCTGTCGCCAGGGCCAACGACATAGTCTTGACCCGAGATCGTCAGGTTCAGGCGGCCCGACAGCATGTAGCCGATTTCCTGCGTGGGCCGCTGCCGGTCCCCGTCGCAGGCATGGCCCGGCAGAAAGGTGGAATGGATCATCTCGAACGGGTCGGTCAGATCGGGGGACACCAGCGTTTCCGCCAGCCCCGGTTCACGCGGGCCGATGTCGCGGCGATTGGCGGCGCGCACGATGCGACCGGCTTCTTCCGGCGCGGCTGGCGGTGTGGCTTCCAGCAGACTGGGCGCCACATCAAAGACTTGCGCCAGTCGCCTGACTTCGCCCGGCGGCAGCGGCGACAATCCCCGCTCCACCTGCGACAGCCAGCCGATGGACCGATCCAGATGTTCCGCCACATCCGACAGGGTGAGCCCCCGGCTTTTGCGCAACGCTCTCAGATCGGCCCCTGGCATGGTCTTCGTGTCCCTT
>CANLTZ010000046.1 GCA_947494145.1 uncultured Jannaschia sp.
ACGCCTTCGCGGGCAAGCAATCCGGCGAGCCAGTCCTGCGCCCAGCTGCGTTCCGCTGGATCGTCGATGCGGGCGAGCGGTTGCAACTGCACCGCGTCTTCCTCATCGGAAAGCGCAAGACCGAGATCTTCCCAATCCCCACCGCAGGCTAGGGTCGCGCATCGGATCGAGCCGCCGAAATCGAAGGCGAAGACTTGCCCCCTGTTATATCGGCGGAACTGCAGCGCCATCAGCGCGAGCAAGACCGACTTGCCCGCACCGGTCGGACCGACCACGAGCGTGTGGCCGACATCGCCGACATGGGTCGAGAAACGGAACGGGGTCGCGCCTTGGGTCTCGGCATAGAAAAGTGGCGGGCCGTCCAGATGATCGTTGTGCTGAGGCCCAGCCCAGACCGCCGAGATCGGGATCATATGCGCCAGGTTCAATGTCGAGATCGGCGCCTGACGGACGTTGGCGTAGAGATG
>CANLTZ010000047.1 GCA_947494145.1 uncultured Jannaschia sp.
ACGATTGATCCGGTGGCGCGCGACCATCTCTGGTCGGCGCTCACCTCATTGGCTTCAGCGCCAGTCGAAGAACGCACACTGACCGGGCTCTCGGTCCTGCTGCAATCGAACGATCTGAAACGCGCGCTCGCGCCATTCTGCCTGGGCGGTCCCTTCGGACGCTTGCTTGATGCTGAAAATGAGCATCTTGGAGCAGCCGACTTCCAGGCTTTCGAGACCGAAGGGTTGATCGGCTCTGCTGCTGCCCCTGCCGTGCTCGCCTATCTCTTTCACCGCATAGAAGCGCGGCTCGACGGGCGACCCAGCCTCATCATTGTCGACGAGGGTTGGCTTGCCTTGGATGACGCCACCTTCGGGTCGCAGCTGCGCGAATGGCTGAAGACACTCCGCAAGAAGAACGCCAGCGTCGTCTTCGCAACCCAATCGCTGGCCGATATCGACGACTCGGACATCGC
>CANLTZ010000048.1 GCA_947494145.1 uncultured Jannaschia sp.
CTGACCTGCTCCCTTTGGAGCCCGCGTTTATAGGTTAGCACTGTTCAGGTTTTGGTCTTCCTTTGACCGGTTAGCATATTCGTGTGGCGTCAGGCCAGCGAGGCTGGAGTGAGGCCGGTTTTGATTGTAGTCGGCGCGCCATGCCGCAATCATGCGGCAGGCATGGCGCAGAGACGGGAACAGGTGTTCGTTGAGGCATTCCTCGCGCATCCTTCCATTGAAGCTTTCCACCAAGCCGTTCTGCATGGGCTTTCCGGGCGCGATGTAGTGCCAACCTACCTTGCGGCCCTCCTGCCATTTCAGCATTGCATTGCTGGTCAGCTCGGTGCCGTTGTCACTTACCACCATGCTGGGATAGCCGCGCAGTTCAGCGATACGATCCAGTTCGCGGGCGACACGTGCCCCACCTATGGATGTGTCCACGACGGC
>CANLTZ010000049.1 GCA_947494145.1 uncultured Jannaschia sp.
AAACGGTGCAACATCAGTGCGATGGCGGGACGTTTTTCGGAAATGCTGATTCAGGTTTTCCGAAAACCGCTTTAAAAAAGGCCACGGTGTTCTTTGCGGAAAGAAGCAAATGAGATTTGCCTTCGTCGAAGAGCACCGACGCGTCCTTCCAGTGAACCGTTTATGCGAGATTATGGACGTCAGCCCGCGAGGTTCCCGCGCCTGGCGTTCCCGTCCGGCCAGTCAGAGGCAGCGAACGGACATGGTATTGTTGGCCCACATCCGCGAACAGTTCCGCTTGTCTCTGGGCAGCTACGGCAGGCCCCGCATGACCGAAGAGCTAAAGCGGTTTTCGAAAAACCTGAATCAGTACTTTCGAAAAACGTCCCGACATCGCATTGACGTTGCACCGTTTCA
>CANLTZ010000050.1 GCA_947494145.1 uncultured Jannaschia sp.
TACGCAGCTCTGGATAGATCAGACATAGCCGCGTAACTAAGATCAATCAGCCTCCGGCAAACCCGGCGCGGTTCAGAACGACCATTCAGCTCCGCACGAACGCGATCAATGCAAGCTCAACGACGAGCGGGGCTCAGAAGTTTCCCTTGGCCGCCTCTCCCAAGATCAGCTTGTCCAAGGTCAGATCTGATACGGCCTTTCTTAGCCGTTCGTTCTCTTTCTGGAGGCGCTTCAGTTCCTTCAGCTGGTCCGTGCCCATTCCACCGAATTTCTTCTTCCAGCGGTAGTTAGGTCTGTTCAGTCACACCGATCTGCCGGATCGCATCCAGACGCGGCATGCCTTGCCCCGTCAGAACCTCAACCTG
>CANLTZ010000051.1 GCA_947494145.1 uncultured Jannaschia sp.
CCGCTTACATCGAACCAGGGTCACCATGGGAAAACGGATACTGTGAACGCTTCAACGCCCGGTTCCGTGACGAGCTCCTGAATGGCGAGTTGTTCTACAGTTTGCGGGAAGCCCAAATCCTGATCGAGCAATGGCGTATCCATTATAACACGGTCAGGCCGCACAGCGCGTTAGGCTACCCTCCACCCGCGCCGGAAAGCATCGTTCCAGTCGACCAGAGGCCGACGATGCACTAACAATCAAATCCGACCACTCGATGGGGGCACGCCCAAGGCCTCCTGCCGCTGCTGCGAGAAGGTGGTCCAGGCGCCTGCGCCGAGCCGACCCATCCCGCGTAGCATGGCCGG
>CANLTZ010000052.1 GCA_947494145.1 uncultured Jannaschia sp.
CCACATCCGACAGGGTGAGCCCCCGGCTTTTGCGCAACGCTCTCAGATCGGCCCCTGGCATGGTCTTCGTGTCCCTTACAACTCGCCGCTATGCTCTGGCCAATTGCGTGAAAAAATCAACCTAGTTTTCAGTTTGGGCGTGCGACAATGATACCGCGCGGTGGGCTTTCAAGTATTGCAAGTCCGATACACGGGAAGCTATAGCAACCGGCCTTTAACCTGAGACATATCCGGCAGCCTTGAAGTAGTTCCAGCATTCGTCTGGCTGATAGAGTT
>CANLTZ010000053.1 GCA_947494145.1 uncultured Jannaschia sp.
CCCGCATCGGAGGGCAAGGCCAGCACCGTCTCAAGCGCCGCGATCGGAGCATCGGGTCCCGTCATCCCGTCACCGGACCGCCAGGCCACATGGCCATCGGACCAAGCCAGAAGGGCGCCGTCCTCCGACACGCCCGACACCCGCGCCCGATCACCGAACATGTCGGCATAATCCTGACCAGGACCGATCCTATGGGCCGCGACCGGCACCCCCGATGCCAGGGACCAGGC